>CAWFVW010000016.1:0-408101 GCA_963819395.1 uncultured Acidobacteriota bacterium | reverse complement strand
GTGATACGGGAGTTGGCCCTTATTTCGTTACTTTTGGGGCCTTTAATCGAGTAAACTCAGCCGACTCGCTCCCATGCCACTACACGCAGGCGCAAAACTCGGCACGTATGAAGTTGTCGCGCAAATTGGCGCCGGTGGCATGGGCGAAGTGTATCGCGCGCATGACTCGAAGCTCATGCGCGATGTAGCCATCAAAGTCCTTCCCGCTAATTTTGTTAATGATCCGGAGCGTCTGTCCCGCTTCCAGCGCGAAGCGCGCATGCTGGCGGCGTTGAACCACCCGAACATTGCAACAATCTTCGGCCTTGAGCAATCCGGAAGCGTGACCTGCCTCGTGATGGAACTCGTTCCCGGCGAGACGCTGGCCGAACGAGTGAGGGCCGGACCGCTGGCGATAGAGGAAGCGCTGAAGATCGCCGTGCAAGTTGCTGAAGCGCTCGAAGCCGCGCACGAGAAACAAATTATTCACCGCGATTTGAAACCCGCGAATGTAAAAGTGACGCCCGAAGGCAAAGTGAAGGTCCTGGATTTCGGCTTGGCGAAGGCGTTCGAGGGTGACGCGGCTAACGAAGACATGAGCAATTCGCCAACGCTGAGCCGCGCCGCGACCATGCAGGGAGTGATCCTCGGGACGGCAGCTTACATGAGTCCCGAACAGGCCAAGGGCAAAGCGGTCGACAAACGCACCGACATTTGGGCCTATGGATGCGTGGTGTATGAATTGCTCACAGGAAAGCAGGCGTTTCACGGCGAGGACGTAACTGACATTTTGGCTGCCGTCGTCAGGGCTGAACCGGACTGGCAAGCATTGCCACCCGCGACTCCAGTGAAGATTCGCGATTTGCTGCGTCGTTGTCTGCGAAAGGACAAGAACCAGCGCCTTCGGGACGCCGGCGATGCGCGAATTGAGATTCAAGAGGCTCAGACTGCCCCATACGTGACCGAGCCCGCCCCGCCTCAATCTCAGACTACATTCGCCTGGATGACGGCCACGGCAGTGCTACTCCTTGCACTCGTTGCGTTGTCTGTTGTCCACCTCCGCGGGACGCCTGCGTCGCAACCAAGCACGCGTTTTCAGGTTCCGCCACCGGAGCAATCGGTTATTTCGATATTCACGCTTTCTCCCGACGGCAGATTTGTCGCGATTGCCGCTCTATCAGAAGGTCGAAACCGGTTGTGGATTCGCCCCCTCGATTCGCTTCAGGCGCAAGTCTTGCAAGGCACCGATGATGCGAGCTATCCGTTCTGGTCCCCAGATAGCATGTACATTGGATTTTTCGCCCAGGGAAAGCTGAAGAAAATCGCGGTTACGGGCGGACCACCGCAGACCCTCTGCGATGCCCCCCAGGGCCGCGGAGGGACTTGGAGTTCATCAGGAGTAGTTCTCTTCGCGCCAAATCTTACAGGTGGGCTGTACAAGGTCTCAGCGGTTGGCGGCGTCCCCGAGCCGGCGACTAAATTCACAGACACTGACCCCACGGACACGCAGCGTTACCCTGAATTCTTGCCGGACGGTAGCCACTTCTTATACATGGACACCCGAAGGGAAGCAGCAGGAATTTATGCCGGGTCGTTGGATGGGAGCCCTGCAATCCGCCTCTTGCCCGACCAGTCGAGCGCCATTTATGTTCCGCCGACAGCTTCGCGATCAAACGGTTATCTGCTCTTCCGAAGAGAGGGCTCCTTAATGGCTCAGCCCTTCGACCCCGGCCAGATGCGGCTTGTTGGCGCGATATTTCCTGTAGCTGAGCAGGTGGGCATATCGGAGAACGTTGGCATGGGAGCCTTTTCCGCTTCTGAGAATGGTGTGCTCGCGTATAGGAGTGGCGGCGCAGTCGGGACTCGCGAATTCACATGGACAGATCGCGCGGGCAAACGGCTCGGCACAGTCACCAAGCCGGCTTTGACCAGGTCGGGAGCGCTATCGCGGGACGGAAAGCGGTTTGTCTTCGGAATCGGCGATGAGGAGGGCGACCTCGATGACCTTTGGCTGCAGGATATCGACCGAGGAGTGATTTCTCGGTTCACGTTCGAGACAGGGGCCACCTACTCTCCCGTTTGGTCCCCGGACGGCAACCGCGTGGCCTTTACACATCGGGACGCTGGTGCGGCGGAATATGAGATTTATCAGAGAGCCGTGACAGGCAACGGCAACGCCCTGCTTGTCCTGCACACAGATGTGAACACAAGTACTTTGGACTGGTCGCCGGACGGCAAGTTCATCTTATATTCAGATTACCAGGATAAGACCAAGTACGACTTGTGGCTGCTTCCACTCGAAGGCGACCGCAAACCGGTTCCTTACCTGCAGACCCCGTTTAATGAGCTTCGCGCGCAGTTTTCGCCCGACGGGCGTTGGGTGGCATATTCCTCGGATGAATCCGGACGGTTCGAGGTGTACGTGCAGACAGTTCCAGTAACCGGGCCGAAATGGCAAATCTCAAGTGCGGGCGGCGATTTCCCCAAATGGAGGCGCGATGGAAAGGAGCTTTATTACATCGCCGCGGATCAACAGCTAATGGCAGTGCCCGTCAAAGCAGGAAGCGGTTCCTCGGGCGCCTTTGAGCCCGGAGCACCACTGCCGCTTTTTCGGATCGAGCCTTTCACCGCGAATTCTACCGCGACCAGCCCGTATCTGCCTACAGCGAATGGGGAGCGATTCTTGGTAAACGTCCAGTCGGGGGGTGAGGGGATACAAGCGCCGCCCATCACGTTGGTCCTCAATTGGGCCGCGGGTTTGAAGAAATGACCATCACGGCTGGCACAAAACTGAGCTCCTACGAAGTCTGCGCGAACTGCGACGAAAGATTCCAGTCGGCAAATAACTGCAATCGCGCTTAACCCTGCAAATCTTCAATAAAAACGAGCATTTTGAGGTGGTTTGAGCGAATAGTTTATGGATTGTCGGCAAACCGCAAGTAATCCTGGCGAAGGCTCGTTTTGGGGTCGGTCCCGGGATTACTTGCAGTATTGCCCGTATTCCTTTACCTTATCTGTTTTTGATGGAGTAAACTCAGCCGACTCGCGCAGGCACCAAACTCGGCACCTACGATGTCCGTCGCCGCACCGCGACGCAACCGAAATGATCGGCACGACCATTTCGCACTATCGCATTCTCTCGCAGCTCGGTGGCGGCGGGATGGGTGTGGTGTACGAAGCCGAGGACCTCAAGCTGCATCGCCATGTCGCCCTGAAGTTCCTGCCTCCCGAGATGGAGAACGATCCTGCTGCCCGCGAACGGTTTCAGCGGGAAGCCTTCGCTGCGTCCGCGCTCAATCACCCGAACATCTGCACGATTTACGAGATTGACGAAGCGAACGGCCAGCACTTCATCGCCATGGAGTTGCTGCGAGGACAAACGCTCAAGCATCGGATCAGCGGGAAGCCTTTCGCCATCGAACAGTTGCTGGAGTTGGGAGCAGAGATTGTTGATGCACTGGACGCCGCACACGCTAAGGGGATCGTTCACCGCGACATCAAACCTGCGAACATTTTCGTTACCGATCGCGGGCACGCCAAAGTGCTGGACTTTGGATTGGCGAAGCTGACGGCCCAGCTGAAGTCTGTTTCACGAGCAATTGGACAAACAATGTCTACAGGAACGACGGAAGTTCCTGAAGAACAACTGACCAGTCCGGGCACAACGCTAGGTACGGTCGCCTACATGTCTCCCGAACAGGCGCGAGGCGAAGCATTGGACGCTCGAACGGACCTGTTTTCATTTGGCGTGGTGCTGTACGAGATGGCGACTGGAAGACTACCGTTTTCAGGAAATACCTCAGCAACTATTTTCCATGCGATTCTCGGCCAAGCACCGATACCGCCGACACGCTTGAATCCAGAACTACCTCCGAAGCTGGAAGAGATCATCAACAAGGCATTAGAGAAGGACCGGAGGCTGCGTTATCAGAATGCGGCCGATTTGCGTACCGACTTGGCTCGATTGAAACGCGACAGCCAATCGGGAACAATATCCGGGGCAACACGGTCGTCGCGGATTAAACAAGTCAAACATTGGCCGTGGATAGCTGGGGCAGCCGCAGCGTTGCTTGCGGCAGCAGGCGCTGGCTATTTGTTTTTGCATAAGCCAGCGGCGGAACTCACGGCCAAAGATACGATCGTTCTCACCGACTTCACGAACACGACGGGCGATCCGGTATTCGACGGAACATTACGGCAAGGACTTTCGGCGCAACTGGAACAGTCTCCGTTTCTGAGTTTGATTTCGGATCAACGCATCGCGCAGACACTAACGCTGATGAATCAACCGGCACAGGCAAAGCTCACGCATCAACTGACGCGCGAGGTTTGCCAACGTACGGGCGGGTCGGCCAGCATTGAAGGATCCATTTCCAGTTTGGGCAGCCAATATGTATTGGGATTGAAGGCGGTGAACTGCGGCACGGGCGACGTGATCTCCGATGAGCAAGTGACTGCCAATGGAAAAGAGCAGGTTCTGAAAGCGCTTGGTGAAGCGGCAACCAGACTGCGTGCCAAGCTGGGTGAGTCGCTTGCGTCGGTTCAGAAGTACGATGCTCTGCCGGAGAATGTGACCACGCCGTCGCTCGAAGCTCTGCAGGCTTACACACTTGGCAATCAGACAATAGACGTTGCAAACGACTATCCAGCCGGGATCCCCCTCTTCGAGAGGGCCGTCTCCCTCGATCCAAATTTCGCGATGGCTTATTTGCGGTTGGCACAGAGCTATCAACCGTTGAGTGAAAACGACCTCGCAGCAGAAAATGCCCGCAAGGCTTACGAATTGCGTGAGCGAACCAGCGAGAGCGAAAAGCTGGCCATTTCCTCGTTCTACGAGCTTGTCGTAACCGGAAATCTTGAGGCAGCTCGCACCTCATATCAGTTATGGGCGCAAACTTACCCTCGCGACGAGGAGCCACAGGTTAACCTATGGACTACGTACACCTTCATGGGTGATTACGAGAAAGCTCAGGCTGCGGCGCTGCAGTCTGTGAAGCTCAACCCCGGCAGCGGCAATAACTATGTGAGTGTGACTTACAGTTACCAGTGGCTTAACCAACTCGATCAAGCCAAGGCCGCAGTTGAAGAGTCGCGTGCGCATAAACTCGATTCACCTTGGCTTCCTTTGATTCTTTACACCGTGAATTTCCTTGAACACGACATCGCCGGGATGGAGAGGCAGGCGGCCAGCATGACCGGGAAAACAGGAGTTGAGGATCAAATGTTCTTCCTCGAGTCCGAAACAGCCGCTTCTGGCGGAGAGTTTGCCAAGAGCAGGGAGTTGACCCGCCGCGCCGCCGACTCTGCGCAAAGAGCCAATCAAAAAGAAACGGCGGCGGAATATCAGGCGCACACCGCTGTCCGCGAGGCGCTGGCTGGCGACGAAGCCATGGCAAAGCAAGAGGCACAGTCTGCTCTTTCACAGGCAAATGGCAGGCAGGTACTAGGATTCGCTGCGATTGCACTCGGGCTCGCTGGCGAGTCCGCGAAGGCACTGCAGTTGGCAGGGGTCCTCGCCAAACGCTTTCCACAAGATACGACCGTTCAGTTCGAATACCTGCCGATGATTCATGCGGCTGTCGCGTTGCGAAGCGGTGAAGGCGCAAAAGCTATTGAGGCGCTCGTTGCGTCCGCACCTTATGAAATGGGACAGTGCAATACTACTTTCACTTTTTCCCTGTATCCCGTTTACATACGCGGAGAAGCGTATCTCTCTGCGAAACAGGGCGCTGCGGCTGCGAGCGAATTTCAAAAAATTCTTGATCATTCAGGCGTAGTAGGAAATCAGCCAATCGGTGCGCTGGCGCGCCTCGGACTGGCACGTGCTTCTGCGCTGTCCGGCGATACCACAAAAGCCAAAACTTCTTACCAGGATTTCTTCGCCCTCTGGAAAAGTGCCGACCCCGACATCCCCATCTTGAAGCAAGCCAAGGTAGAGTACGCGAAGTTGCAGTGATCCGCTGCGCTCTGACCCGCGCTTCGCCGACCTGCTCCGCCGCATGAATCTGCAGCCCTGAAAAACATAAACGATCTTGCATTCTTCAAGCTGTTTTGTATTGGCAGTCGCAAAGATATGGCATCTTCCTTGAAAACCTCTTTGGCGAACTGCGACGCAAGGTTTCGGTCGGCAAGTAACTGCAATCGCGCTTAACCCTCCAAATCGTCAATAAAAACCAGCATTTTGAGGTGGTTTGACCGGATAGTTTATGGTTTGTCGGCAATACGGAAGTTATCCTCGATCACACCTTATTGTGGATAATTGTGGGGATGCGGCCAAGCCCACAAACATCTGTTTATGGGCAAGCAGAACTGTGAATTTGGAGCACGCCAAATCAAGGACTTACCGGGGAGTTAGAATTAAAGTTTCTGGGCTAGCTTCGACACGCGGAGAAGATTCAAGGAACCCGCAACCAGCAGAAATTCCACATACCGTCTATAAGGACGTCGGCTCTGTCAAGAAACACTTCCCCGCGCACTTGCTTGCAAGTGTTTTTCTTTAACCCGAAATCTTTTTCTGCGACCAAGGTTCATGCCCGAATCGTTCGATGTTGCCGCCGAGGTTCCACCAGCCATCTATTCCATCCCGACCCGCGTCAGGACCATGATTCTCTCTTCAAATTCCCTAACGCTTTGGGAAAGCAGGATGCCAAACCAATAAGCCGGTCTTAACCGCGACCATAGAATGTGACGGGCTGTCTTGCATGCGAACCCTGGATCAGCTGCGCGTAATTCACCTGCAAGCGCAGAATCCAGTACAACCCCACTGCCAGCTTCCAGACCCGTAGCACGGGCGCGGGGGCCTGGGCGCAAGGCTCGCTCGGCCAGGAATGTTACTAGGCTTTGTCGAAACCAAATAGGCGAGCCGGATTGTCGACAAGGATCATCTGCCGCGTCGCGGCTTCAGGCGCCCAATCAAGAAGCAGATTCAGCAGTTCCCCGGTATCGCGGCTGCCGTCTGGTATATGCGGCCAGTCACTGCCCCACAAGACCCGATCGGGCCGGGCCGCCACAATCGCCTTAGCGACGGGAGCAACGGCTTGGTAACCCTTGTGCTTCGCCAAACGGTATGGGCCGCTCAGCTTGAGCCAGCAGTGGCCGCCGCGAAATAGTGTGAGCAGGCGATCGAAATCGCGATCGGTCAAACCATCTTCTTCGAGCATGTAGCCCATGTGATCGATCACGAAATCGATTGTCAGGGTCGCGAAGAAAGCGACGAGATCTCGCACAACCCACCCAGGCGTGTAGAACTGGATGTGCCAGCCCCGCGCTTTCGCGCGTTCGACCGCGCGATTGATATAAAGGATGAGGTCCTCGCGTGGGATTGAGGAGCGGGAGAACAGATCGAGCCGGATGGCGCAGACACCCGCTTCGCCGAGCCGGTCCAATTCTGCATTCGACGCGACTTCATCAAGCATCACGACGCCACGTCCGCGCGATCCGACCAAGCGCAGGGCGTCAACAAGACACGAGTTGTCGGTGCCGTAATAACTGGGCTGCACCAGGACGAAGCGACCTATTCCCAAGAAATCCGCGAGGCGCAAGTAGTGATCAAGCCGGCCATACGGCAGCGTGTAGAGCGGAGAGGCAACACTTGGGTATTTCGAGTCGGCGCTGAAAATGTGGAGATGCGCGTCGCAACTGTGCGGCGGCACAGCAAAAGCGGGTCGCGTGTTCGTTTCAATCGGACGCATGGGCGTGCTGGTGAGCTTGCCAGTATGCATAGTTCGTTATTCCATCTCGCGTGAATGGGGTTGGGGGGGAAACCCATGCGTTGACAGCGATCGGCTCATGAGGGAACCTTAAGATCCGGTTCGCTAAATAGATCCGCGAACTGCTGGACCCGCGCTTTCGCCCCGGCCAATAAGAGGTCGGTATCGGTGCCGGAAAAAATAAATGGAGCGACGCCGAGCTTGAAAAGCTCCTTCAGATAGGCGACATCGCCGATCCCTCCGACGATCAGAAGCTTGCCATGCTTCCGAGTGGCCGCGATCGTTGACAGGATTGCGCTATGAACTCGCGGATCGCGATGGTGTCCTGCGCAACCTAATTCGGCGGTCAAATCGTTGACCCCGATCGCAACGATGTCGACGCCATGGATCTGAGCGATTTCTTCAGCCTTCTCAATTCCGATCGGCGTCTCGATCAGAATCAGCACGACGGTTGCCTGATCCAGTGTTCGGTTGAGCACCGCAGCCGGCATCGTGCGGAACCCGAGATGCGCAACTGTGTTGAGTTGGGATCGCTGCCCATGCGGTGAGAAACGGCAGGCACGCGCCACGGTGGTTGCTTCGGCGACGCTCTCGATGCGCGGCGCGATGATACCCATCGCACCGGCATCAAGCAAACGCCCGATGCTGCCATAATCGCGCTCGGGAACTCGGACCAGGGGGACTACGCCGAGTTCGACGGCAGTAGAGCATATCTGCCCAGCAAGATCGAGCGACATCGTGCTGTGCTCGAGGTCGATCATTACGGCGTGATGGCCTGAGGCACGAGCTATGCGGAGGATCTCGGTCGAGCGCGAGCTGCGAATTATGAGATTCACGACAGGCAGTCCGCGTGCGAGACGATTCTTGACAGGGTTACCACGGGTTAGATCGAGAGGAGCCTGCTGCTCAGCTGCCGTCATTTTTGGTTCGTTGCGATCAGAGTCATCGTCACAAAGCGATACAGACTCGCGACCTCACCTGGAGGGATACGAGGCCCGACGCGCTGCGCCGAATTATGAAGTTAGAAGACGGCATTATCAAGTACAATCTCGGGAAATAAAGGAACCCGGCCGTATGACAAATCCGTACCTGCGGCGGCGGGTGCCTCAAGGAAACCAGAGAATGCGCGGTTCATACCTCCAGCCGGTGCAGAGGCTTGCTACCTCAGGAGCCCGTGCCGTCGAGCCCATCACCCACGAAGGCGCGTTGTACCTCGCCGTGCCGCAGCTAGCCGAGGATATTCCCGGCCAAGCAGCGGATATGACTTTGGGAAACAGCGATGTGGACACCCTCCTCTATAAATGGACCAATGGCTCGTTCGCCGAATATCGCAGGATTCCGTCGGCGGGAGGAGAAGATGCTGAGTTTTTTCGCATCGGGAATAGAGATTTTCTGGCGATCGCGAACTTGCGCTCTGGCGGTGGTCCCTACGACTTCAGCACTTCGTCCGCAGTGTATGAGTGGTCGGGCAGCGGATTGAATGAGTTTCAATCGTTCCCAACTTTTGCCGCGAAACAGTGGCATCACTTCTGCATTAGTGACCGGCATTTTCTCGCGCTGGCACAGGGCGTTGCAATGCCTGGGATTGTCGCGACAAATTCCGCGGACTCACGCATTTACGAATGGGACGGAGCTCGGTTCGTCGAATTCCAAGTGATCCCCTCGAAGTGGGGCTACAACTGGAAGTTCTTTAGCTTCGAAGGCGAGCAATTCCTTGGATTTGCGGATCATCTCGAGAAATCGACGATCTATAAATGGTCCGGCATGGCGTTCAAACCATTCCAGGAAATTACGGGAGGCGGTGGGCGCGCGTTCTGCTTTTTTCAGGCGGAGGGCGGCCCGTATCTGGCGTTCGCCAATCTGATGGGCAGATCGACCCTTTACCGCTGGGACGGAGCGCAATTTTCTCCACACCAAACGCTGGAGGGGCCTGGTGCTCGAGAGTTTGCGTTTTTTGAGGGTAAAAATGGGCGATATTTGCTGCGGGTTAACTTCATCACCGGAACACGGAGCGAGCCGCAGACCGCTTTGCAGTCCCAGATCCATCGTTGGGAAAAAGGCAAACTGGCGCTCGTCGAGGAATTCCCAACATTCGGCGGCACGGACGCTGCTGCGTTTCGTTGTGGCGAGCAAACCTTCATCGCCATTTCGAACAGTCTAAGTAAAGACGTGAGGTTTCGCGTCGACACGGTGGTCTATCGCTTTACAGATTAAGCGATTTCGCACATTGTCGTGAGACCACTGTAGCGGTCCGAAGAGTGATTTGAAAGCAAAGGAATGAATATGGCTTATACGCCGAACCCTGAACTTCAGAAGCTGTACTTGGTCTATACCTCCGACCCGAACAGCATCGGAATGCATCTGAACCAGATGCTGCAACGCGCCGGTGCCAACGATCCACTTCTGGTATCAACCGGGGCCGATGTCGCCATTTTCCCCGGCAGAGGTCGCGCGCCCATCGTCGAAAGTTTTCGGCGAACGACACGGGGCTTCTTTGAGCTGGCAGCAATCTCGCATCTTGGCACGGCAGTTGCGTGGCTGGCGCGCATGCGGGAGCTCGAGCCGGGCAGTGACACATGGAGAGCCGATGCGCGGCGGCTTATCGAGCAGATGGAGATAGTGCAACGCACGAATACCCTCGAGCTGTGGCGCGAGAAAATAGCGGTCGAGGCCTGGGCTGGACTTGAATCCAAGATTGTTGATCTCGTAGATTATTCGTGCAAAGCGACTTGCGAGTTCCTGGAGTCCGTATTAGCTGACGAAGCGCGATTTACGTCGGAGGTCATGCGCCGTGAATACTTGGATCCTCGCGACTCCGCAGACGTGCCAATTCCGATCAATGATGTGATGATCGCGACGTTTTCTTTGACCACACTAGACATCGGCTATCGCATCATGGGTTGGTTGCGCGGCCAGAGCCTCGACTGGGAACGCCTAATGGTCGTGGTGAGCGGAAAGACGGGGCGGCCGACGGCCGGGTTGACCTGGTCGACCAACAACATCTGTCAGTTGATTTTGCTCGCATCGGAAGGGCGATTTCCGGCGGAACGGCTGTACATCGCACCGCACGCACCTTCCTTTGTCTTCTCGGAGGCCCTGAGCCGCGATGAATTGCGGTCACTCGAGGAGCAATTCCGAGCCATCTGGTTCAGCACGCGGTCGAATGTGGAGCTCGCCCCTGTGATGTTCGAAGGGTACCCCGAGTTCCGCCGGGCGGACGATACGGCACCGATGGTTAACCCGAATACCAGAATTGTAAGTGAGCTGCCCGGTGTGCAATCACCGGACGACCGGTTTGCACTAGTCACAAGATTGCGGATGGTGCTCGAGGATCCGCGCCAACTGGTCTCCAACTGCGTGGCTGGCTATATGTTCGACCAACTCTCTGCGCACGGGAATCGCCCGTCGCAAGTCGTCATACCGCGTTTCACGAACGTCTCATATCCGCCGAAGCGGCGGTCGGTCGCGTAATAAGTTGCTCAGCAAAGAAGAACCTGTGTCGATCACCTCGCTAACCTCGCACAGCCTGGGATTCTTATCGACATTCAAGGCATGGCAGTCATCGGCGAGTGAGGATCCTCTTATCGGAATGTGGGAAATTCGCTGGATGCAGTTCGCCTGAATCCTCACTAGGTGGTGCAGCTTGCCCAGAAACCTAAATTCTACATGCCCGGTAAGTCCATCATTTGGCATGCCGCGAATTCTCAATTCCGCTTGCCCATAAACACATGGATCTGGGCACCAGCGCCTAATTTCTGGGTGAAATACAACATTACGTCGTGGTCTGGCTCTTGAATTCACCTGTGTAAACCTTGAAAGATCAGCGGACGCCTTCTGCTGAATACAACAGAACGGACATTCTGTTGCGCCTTCTGGCTGGCTTGACACGGGCTGTCATGACGCCCCGGGCCACATTCCGATAAAACTTCTCAGGCGCTGAGGACGGGGACGACGAATTCGTCAGGACGTGAGGATTCTCCGCTCGAAAGGCCCAACCCGGCTTGTGTGTTTGGCGATGACTTTCCGACTCGAAATTATTCGCGGCAGACATGGGGCCCTCCTAAGGTGCTGTGTTCCTCTTTTAGGGCCGGGCGCGGCAGACAATTGAGTATTCGCTTCGCATGAAGCAAACCGCAATACGAGAGTTCTAGTAGAGGACTACGAACAGGCAACATTTGATTACTCGGGTTAGCGTAAAAGAATAGAATAGTCAAAATCGGAAAAAACAAGCCATCATCATGCGAACCGGGAACCACGAATGCCACTTCTCGTAGAGTCGCTCGACAAATTGTCAGCCTTCTTCAATTTCAGATAGCCCCAAGGTCTTCGTCGCACATCGTCCAAATGTTCAAACGATTTTGTAAGATGTTGCCCCGCCGAACCCTAATTTACGAATTGTCGTAATGCTTCGACCCGGTTTGTAAGGGATTTCACGGATTGACATCCATTCCGTTTGTTCAATAATGCGTTGAGAAGAGAAACCAGATCAAGAAGCTGAAGACCGGGTACAAAGTGGCTTCCGGGAAAGGCAAAAACCTAGGCGGGCCCTACAAGATTAAGACGGCGGCGCAAAAGCGTTTGCGCCAGGTAGGATACTTCAAACATCGCGAAGTTTTGCTCATCCCAACATTCCATCACTAACATAGCTTACATGACCGCGGTGAATAAGGAGGCAAGTAGCTATGATTGACCAAATGCAATTCCCAGAAGGCGATCCCCGGCATCACACAGCGAAACTAAAGCAGATGCTGTCGGAGATAATCGAGCATGCCAGACAAGATGTAGGCAAAGTCAGTGATCCTAAGGCTCAGGCCCTGTTCGAGACCACGGCGGAAGTCCTCAGTGGATTGGAGAAAGCTTTTAAGGACTTCGAGCAACGCGCGGAGCCTGCCTGGAAGACGTCGGCCGCTAAGGGGCAGTGATCCCTCTAAATTCGGGGTGAACAAAAAACGAATACGTATCGTGTCCAGGCAATTCAGAGTGCTTGCTGTCCTGAAGGCAGTGGAAGCATTACAAATTGCTAGTGAGTCATTGCTTCAGCCTCTTTCGGATGATGCGTGCCAATTTCGTCAAGAAATTTCTGCATCTTTTCCCGAATCTCATCTCTTACACGGGAAAATGCAGTTTGCCTTTCCTCGGAGGACCCTTCCACGACGGACGGATCTTCGAGACTCCAATGAACAAGATTTGGCGTAGAGGGAAATATTGGCGTACGTTCCCGGGCCATGTCAGAAACAGTGATCACATAGGCGAAATGCTCTTTCAAACACTCGATAACATTTTTGGGTTTTTGATTGGAGATATCGATCCCTACTTCCCGCATTGCTTCTACGGCACCTGGGTTCAGATCGCCCGGTTCGACCCCTGCGCTTATCGCCTCGAAACGATCTCCTGCTAAGCTTCGAAGGAATCTTTCGGCCATCTGACTTCGCGTCGAGTTCCCAGTGGACAGAAACAAAACTTTGAGTTTTCTATCCATCTTCTCACCTCGTCGTCGAAGCGTTCGCACGCTCACACTTCTTCTTACCAAAACTCTCAAATGCTAACAATACAGACAACACACTAAGGCCAATCCCAGTTTTACATCGGGCATGTGGATCGTGGTGGCCGCGCCTTCCCAGTGCGACACTGTTCGAGTCCCTTCTTTCGCAAGTTTTCCAGTAATTCCACCCATCGCGTAATTTCAGCGTTTTACTGGATCTTTGCACTATTTTTGGTCATTGCACGTATCACGCTGTACAGCGCAAAAGTTCTGTAGGGGAGGGTTATTGGACTCACTGGGCACAATAACAATGGGGATTCGAAGCAGGCATTCACGGGGGGAACCGCGCAGTGCCCAATGTTCATTTTCTCGAGGACGTCTCACTTTTCCTTGCGGCGTTAGACGTCCGCCCAAATGGAGCTGTGCTGGCCATATCGAAGTACGAAGACCATCAGCCAGTCGCGGACTTGCTTTTCTGTTTGGTCTTAGATTTTTTGGCCGATTGAAGCACACGATTGACCGCGAGTATGAGTTCTGACAGAGGAGAGGATTTCGAGACAAAAGCATCTGCGCCCACCCACTGACCAGCGGCAGGAACCTCGTGGGCACTAAACAGCACAATTCCGATCGCGGGTGAGATAGTTGTAATCTTGGCAGCCGCCTCGAACCCATTCATGCCGGGCATGGTCACATCAAGAATCACAACATCAGGTGATAGGTCCGACACCATGCGAATTGCCTCCGACCCATTTTGCGCTTCGCCGCAGACCTCGATGGAATCGATATTGCCGAACAGTCTCCGCACCCCTAATCGAATACCTGGATGGTCATCGACAATTAGAAGGCGAGCGGCCATTGCTTTCCTCGAGGCATAATTTCCAGAATACGTCATTCCAGTCACATATTGTGCCAGACACATGCACCCAAGTATATCCGGTGAATCCTTTACGGAGAAATGTTGGCCATCGGCGTCAAATATCTTGGCGATCCACTGGCTGGCTTGCGATAAGTCCCATGACGTAATCTGCTTGGGCATGCTCTTCCACACATTACTTGCTATACGGGTGTGGACGTTCTTCGTTGCCGCCTCCAATAAATACATCGGACCACCGAAAGGGCCCGAGCGCCATAGCGCAGCTAAGACCACTGCCGATAAACGATTTTTCGGACATTGCAGCTTGATTAAGAAACATGCCCATACAGAAGCGCTATTGATTCGGGGCTGCTCCCATTAGATTTATCTTCATTATAATTAATGATTACAGTAAACGGAAGGCATTCAGCGAAGAACCGTTCTCACGCGCGAGGTCGGGTCTGTTTCGTTGTCGACCTGAGAAATAACAGCACCATGATCGAGCGAGGCGGACCTCACTGTATAGGCCCGTGCCAAACAACCACCTTTATAAACGCAAGCCGCGATTGCAAAGCAGACGACAACGAAAAGCATCAGAACGAGGTATCCGAGAACAAATATGACAAATGCAGAAATCGTTTGGAGCAGAGCAAATAGGATGTTCACAAAAACCTCCCGCCAAATCAAAAATGCCGTGCACTAGTGACTCTGGGATTGCAGAACGTCGCCGCCGTTAGCCCGGAAAAATCAACTGGCCACCTGGAGAGCGCCGTTGGCTCGGGCATGCAGCAGATTGCGAAGCTGTCTGCGAGCTTTGTGCAATTGCGATTTCGAATTCCCGACCGAGTAACCCAGGATTTGGGCGATCTCGCGGTGTTCGTACCCATGGACATCGTGGAGCACGAATGCATTTCTGTAACCCGGCGCCAGGCCGCCAATGGCGCGGTCTAGATTTATTCTGTCAATCGATCCGCTTAGCGCCGGGTCAGGGCCGCCAATTTCTTCCACCAGATCGTTGGAGTTCTCCTCATCATTAGCGTACTCCATAGGAGTTTCCATCAAAGTCTTCCTGCGCAAGTGCATCAGCACAACGTTGACGGACACCCGATGCAACCATGTCGAAAAGGCCGATTCACCCCGAAAAGTCTGAATCTTCCGGAACAATTGCAGGAAGGTTTCTTGCGCCAAATCTTCGGCTTCGCTCGTGTTCCTGACCATGCGCAAGCATAGTGCGTAAACTCTTCGGAAGTGGAACCGAAATATCTGTTCAAAAGCTGCAGCGTCGCCTTTTTGAGCCCGTCGAATCACCTCTGTTTCGGTCATGATGCCGGCTTCGGGTCGGTTTAACCGTGGCGATACCTTTGAGGGAAAACCCTTAGAAATCATCACATCCTCCTCTCTCGGATTGGTCTCCGAAAAGTTGCACCCTGGTTGATACATGCACCGATCCTGCCAAATGCACAAGCGGCCAGCAAAACAGAATGGGTTCAGACACATAGGGATTCTTCCCGAATCTGTTAACCCGAGTACTAGGACATGTAATTTTTTCAGCTTCAAAAACGATTCATGCTGCGGTTCCTCCGCTGCGGAAAAGAATTTATTTCTGTAAGCTGGAAGAGTCATTAGTCAGCATCGGAAATCAATGCAGATTAGCCCTCGGAAATCAATGCAGATAAGTCTTGCAACAAATGGGATCATCCGAGTGCGGCCACTTCGAGAAGTCCCAGAATTCCGAAGACAAATGAAAAGACATCCTGCCATACCCTGGTTACCCGATTGATTCATGCATCGGTTTGCAGAAGGCTTGAGGGGGAGGGAGACCAATGAATCAAAAAAGACGGCTCCGAACCATTTGCTCGATCGTACTGGCTATGGCAGCAATGGCCTCCATTGCCGTGTTTGGACAGGGATGCAACACCAGCCAGTCACCCAATCGCCAACTCAGCGACGTGCAAATCACAACACAAGTAAAGACGAAGCTTGCTTCGGATGTTGGCGCGTCTAGTGTAACAAATATCCAGGTGAATACGACCAACGGTATAGTTACGCTCGCCGGTCAGGTTGAAAGCGCGGAAGTAAAGCGCAGCGCGGAAAAGGTCACAGCCGCTGTGCCAGGCGTGGTGCGGGTCAATAACAATATACAAGTAGATCCATCTTCTGCGTCAGCCGTCCGCTGACCGCGAGAGACGCTAATAAGAGTTGAGTTGATGCGGTCGCTCATTCGGGAAACTGAAGCCAGACTTGATCATTCTCGATTTCTCAATGCCTCGAATTAATCCTCGCAGGCGAATCGCACCTTCTCAACAAATTGTGGCTGGAGCCGCCCGTGTTCGCCGGACTTTCTGGGGGTCACCAGTCGCCGCTTTTTCAATATCACCACCATGCGTGCGAGCGATATCCGCGAGCAATCGTCTACTTAGCACGGATCGAGGCCTTTCTGCAGCGATGTCCTTCTTCGAGGCATAGCGGTCTCGATGCTTTATCAATAACCAGGCATTGTCCGATTTTCCGCCATAGCCATGGGTTCGCACCAGCACCCACGAGCCACGCAGCTTTTTCCCATACAATTTAAATTTCAGGTCACCTTTCCGAAGGGCGTTCTCAACATCACCATTTTCCGGCGACCATTCCCCGCTGTCCCATACCATCACAGTCCCAGCTCCATATTCCCCTTCGGGGATGACGCCTTCAAAACCGCCGTACTTCGAGGATGATCCTCCACTTGCATCGCCAGCCGTTTCACAGACGGATCAAGCGAGGGTCCTTTGGGAACCGCCCACGAAAGCAGCACGCCGCCAAATTCCAGCCGGAAATCGTAGTGAAGCTGCGTTGCCCGATGTTTCTGCACAACAAAAAGAAGCTGCTGCTTGGGGACAATGGTACTGCGACTCTTTCCTGGCGGTTCCGGAGTAACGTGGAAGTTTCTCTTTTTTCTATACTTTTCGAGAGACATATCCCTATCCTTCATACATGTTGATTTGCGAAATTTGATGCTGGTCGGCAATCACAATTGCTTCAAACGCCTTATCGGATTTTGCAATATTTGGCGGGTATGGAAAAAGTCTGTCCAAGGATCTTTTCTTTTCAGCCGGGCGCGGAAATTGCCCAAGTTGAAAGAGGATGGGTCCAGCGATGGTTTCACTTCGGGCCAAGCCAGCGGAGTGGAGATAGGAGCGTGCGCTTTCCGACGCACGGAGTACGGGCTCACGACGGTTTGCACCGCGCCGTTCCGGAACGCGTCCAAATAAACGCGCTCCCCGCGATCCGCAATCGAATGCGCAACCGTCAACTCCTTCGGGTGCGCGGAGGCTAGTCGTGCAACGAACCGTTCTGCAAATTCCAACACTTCATCCGCGGCAGGTCCAACCCGGATAGGTACAAAGATGTGCAGCCCCCGGCTACCGGATGTCTTGGGATATGAAATTAACCCCAGCGCATCCAATGCTTCCTTTGCGAAGAGACCTGCTCTGGCCGCATCCTCAAATTTTCCGGAGGTAGGATCCAGATCCAGGCAAACCCAATCAGGCTTCGGGAAAGTCTTTGCTCTACTTCCGCAAATGTGCACCGGGATGCATCCCAGATTGGCCAAGGCAAGTTGTGTCGCGAGCGCACCGCCTACAATATAGTTGGTCGCCTTTCGTGAACCGCTCGTGTTGGCAATGCGTTTTGTGGGAGTCCCCGCAGGCATACTTTCTGGTTTCTCTTTTTGATAGAAACATGAGCCTAGCATTCCGTCCGGGCAGCGCTCTAACGTCAGAATGCGATCGTCAACATAAGGTCGCAGCACTTCAAAAACGTCGCGATAGAAATTGACAAGGTCCAGCTTCGTGTACCCTTCGTCCGGCCAAAAAACTTTGTCGGGATTCGATACCTTGGTTTGCAATCTCGCCGGCGCCGCTTTCACTTAACCCTCCTGCCGAATTACTTCCCTCGCCGCTTTGTCATCCCGGAGTCCCAGATAAACTGGATGACGGAGCTTGCCGTCCCTGGTCCACTCGGTGAACGAAATCTGAGCGACTAACTGAGGAGACAAAAACGTCGCGCGCTCGCCCACTTCCGAGTCAAACGGAGACTTGTTCCGAATGAGGGGCTGAAATTTCCGGTGCAGCGACGCGAGAATATTTTCATCGAAACCCGTTCCAACTTTTCCGGCATAACGCAGTTTCTTGCCGAAATAGACGCCTAAAAGCAATGCGCCGAAATGTTGGCGCGATCCAGTAGGTTCGGTGAATCCTCCCACTACAAATTCACTCTCACGATGGACTTTCACCTTGAGCCATTCTGTCGATCTTTTCTCGATGTAAGGGGAGGAGAGATCCTTCCCAATCACACCTTCAAACCCCCGCCGTTTCGCGAGCTGAAACGCCTTCACGCCATCGGAAGAGAGTCTCGACGACAATAAAATAGGATCAATGTTCTTAACCATTTGTTCCAGGACGGAGCGCCTCGTGCTCAATGCCTCTTTCCTATAATCTTGACCATTCGCATATAGACAATCGAACACCGCATATTGCATCCGGCCCTTACCTTGTTGCAGGAGTTGGAAGCGGGAGACATTCTTCGAGTCGAAAACAACGACTTCGCCGTCCAGTAACAATGTTCGCGACTTTATTTTAACGATGGCAGATGCAATCTCGAGATAGTGAGGCGTGCGATTCACCGCGTTCCTCGAAATCAGCGAAACTTTTGAACTTTCCTTATAAGCCAGAATCCGTACGCCATCGTATTTTTCTTCAAAGACCCAATTCGGTTTGGAGAACGGCGCATCCACCAGTGTTGCCAGCATCGGTGAAACTCTGAAGGGCACGGTGTCCGTCGTCTTTTTCATGCTGCGGCACTCGATTTCATTAAATAGCCGATGCAGGGATTTTCGCCATCCGTAGAATGATGTATTCTAAAAAATAAGTTCCGTTCACTAAGGCGGAAGGGTGCTGGCGGGCTGGGCCATCATGGCTGGGGAACGAGATCAAATTGAGCAGATGGCAGAAGCTTTGGGGGCAGATTCTTGTCTGAGCGAGTCCCAGGCGAAGCGTATCTTCTTACTATCGCCCGCGAATATTTCCGGCGTCCGGGGCAAATTGCTTTTTAGCCCCGGCACTCAATTCGATCTCGCGCAACGTTTGAGAAACCCGGGAGGGGCGACTCTAGGAGAAGTCTACAGTTTCGTGAGTGGCCTGTATTTTCGGGGCAAACTTGCATACGCGGAGCGCTTTGCAAATCCCTCCTCGGGAGTCGGCGGCATCCATATCATCACGGCGGGAGCGGGGCTAATCGTTCCCGATTTTCGCGTAACGATTGATGTTTTGAAGACCATGTCAGGCACAGCGATAGACCCGGGCAATCACAATTACCGTCAGCCCCTCGCTCACGCCTTGTGTTGCCTCCTCAATCAGCTGGGGCCTGAAACGGAGGTCGTTTTGCTCGGCAGCATTGCTACATCAAAATATGTGGACCCTTTGTTGGAAGCATTCGGCGAACGACTCCTCTTCCCAAAAGCATTTGTGGGACGCGGCGACATGAGTCGTGGCGGATTGCTCTTGCGCTGTTGCTCCAGCGGCGAGCAGTTGGAGTACATTCCCGTTCGCGGCGCTGTTCGTCATGGACGGAGACCTCCGAAGCTATCGCCGAAACTCAGCAAGGTACGCCAAAAAACGCGGCTGGATTTGTGATCCGTCCTTAATTATCATTCCCTCGTCTGCAACCAGCCGCTGTTTTCGCGCTAATGCCGATGGCGCTTAAAAAATTCAACCTGACGGAGACGTTTTTTGGCCTCATCCTTAGTTTTGTAGGGCCCGCCGAGGTTTCTTCCCTTTTCCGAGACAACCTTGTACCCATCTTTTACTTTCCTGATCATTGTTCCTCCTGATTGCCTCATTTGATTTGATGCATTTCTTAATATGGTAATAAGAACGGTCTCCTTTTCGCGACTCGTTCTGTGCGCCATAACATGGCGCGCTGTCTTTAGTCATAGACAAGGATTTCAATCTTGCTGCCTTCACTTCCCTTAGAAGATTTCCCCAGGCCGATAATTTTTAGTCGCGTGTCATCCAGTTTGAAATTCTGAACTAAATAGTCACGAACTACCTTCGCCCGAGCCTGCGTCAACACGCGATCCTTGTTGGTGTCGCCCATTTCCTCGGAAGCAGCAACAACAGCCAGATTGAATTTGTTCTGTTCCAGGAATTGTCCCGCCTCATCCAGTTTCTTTTCGTTCTTCAATTTTGCGCTCTCACGCCTATCGAAAATTCCTTTTGCGTCATACACAAATGTTTTATCGCTCTGCCGTGACGGAAGTTTTGCGATTTTGTTTTCTTGAAGTGCGCTCGCATCCTCGTAACCGCGCTGTTTGAAGAAGCCTCGCAGCAAAAAATTGTCCTTCAGGGCATTGGCGTCTTCCTCGAAGGAGGTAGCCGCGGCCTTAGCCTGGTTCGTGGCGGCCAGTGCGGCGTCGGAAAAGTCCACTGGAGTCTCACCCTTGATCTTATCGCCATTCTGGACATCCGGCGCTTTTTCCGATCCGAAGGAAATCTCCACGTACTTGTCGCCCAGCAACCCTTCCGTTTTGATCGCCGCGACGGAATCCCGGCGGATAATATTCCTCGTCGAATCGGCCACATCCATGACGACTGTGAGCTTCCCGCCGGGGCCATCAGGAAGGGATATGTACTTGACCGTTCCCATGTGGATCCCGCCGACTTGCACGTCGGCGCCGTTATTAAGGCCGGCCACATTTTGGAACTCAGCGCTGAGTTTATAGGTTCGCCGGAAAAGGAGCTTCTTACTGCCAATAATAAAAACACCGGCCGCCAAAATAAGAAGTGATATCACTATTGAAAAACCCACTCGAAAAGCGCGCGACATAGATCACCGCCTACTCACCCCTGTTCAGAAATTGAATCACGAACTCGTCTTTGCTCTCTTGCAGATCCTCAAACGAGCCTTGGACCAATATCTTCCCCTTGCGCATTACCGCGAGCCGATCGGAGACTGCACGTGCGCTTGGCAGATCGTGCGTGACGACAATCGAGGCGACATTTCTCTCTTTTTGCATTTTCAGGATCAAATCGTCTATTTCCGAAGCCGTAATGGGGTCGAGTCCTGCGGTGGGCTCGTCAAAGAGCAGAATGTCAGGTGACAAAGCTAAGGCTCGAGCCAGGCCCACCCGCTTTTGCATCCCTCCGGATATTTGACTGGGCAACTTATCCAAATCTTCTTTCATTCCGACAGTTGATAAAAGTTCGCCGACACGCTTCATTCTTTCGGCGGCGGTCATTTTACAAATGTGTTCCAGAGGAAAAGCAACGTTTTCTTCCACCGTCAAGGAATCGTAAAGCGCCGAGTTTTGAAAGAGGAAACCAATCTTTTTCCTTATTTCATTCAATTCCTTGCGTGATAGACCGGCGATATCACGGCCATGAATTTGGATGGAGCCCGAGTCTGGCTGCTGCAGTCCGATCATAATCTTTAGCAATACGCTCTTGCCAGTGCCGCTCTGCCCGAGGATCGATACCGTTTCGCCGGGCGCGACCTCAAGATCGATTCCGTCCAGGACTTTCTGATTGCCGAACGATTTGCGCAGTGCTCTCACTCGAATTGGCGGCGGGGTCCGTTTGGTTTCCATTATTTCCGTCATGGGAAGAACACCTGGATCAGCCGGACCAAAATTACGTCGGCGAGAATGATGAACAGCGAGGAGAGCACCACGGAACTGGTCGCCGCGCGTTCCACGCCTTCCGTGCCTCCCCGCGCGCGCATCCCCTGCAAACAGGCCACCAATCCAATGATCAAGCCGAAAAATGCGGTCTTAAACGTGGATGGCAAAAAATCATTGAAGGTGACGTTCTTAAATCCGTCTTCGATGAAGAGCCGGAATGAGATGTGATCGGTCAACGTGTTCGTCACCCAGCCCAGGAAGATGCCGCAGAAATCCGCCACAAGAGTCAGCATCGGCAAAATCAGCAGGCAGGCTACAACGCGCGTAGCCACCAGGAACTTGTAGGGATCGACGGCTGAAGCCTCCATGGCATCGATTTGTTCGGTCACTTTCATGGCTCCAAGTTCCGCGCCGATGCCTGCCGCTACGCGGCCGCTGACGATCAAACCAGTGATGATCGGCCCGCTCTCCTTGATAATGGAAACGACGAGCAGCGCCGGGAGCAATGATTTGGCCCCGAAGTGGACAAGACTTTCACGCGTTTCGAGAGAAAGAACTACCCCAGTTGCTGCGCCTGCCAAGGCCACGAGCGGGAGCGATTTCGAGCCCAGCTCATCCAGTTGATGCACCAGCTCCTTTCCTTCGTATGGGGGGAGAAAAATCGCACGGCCCAGCTGAAAGCAAAAGAAGCCCATTTCCCCAAACCACTCAAAGAAGCGGACTAGGGAAGTAGGAATGACGCTGAAATTGATTTTCCGAACGTCATTGAGATCCGTGGCTGCGGAAATGGCCATATCTTAAATTCGGGCATTTACATCGCCAAAATGAAGAGGAATTATTAATCCAATGAATCCAATTGGATAGAAGGACGAACTACGGTAATTCGTGATTCCGATTGTAAGACATAACTCGAAGTTTTTTCGCTCCTCTGGAAAATCGTAGCCTTTGACCACTTCGGACCGCTCGACCACTCGTCTGCAAGTAGGACAAAACAAAGGTTGCCGCAACCTGGTCTTGCAAACACTATGCAATTGATGGAGTTGAATTCTTTTCGAGCGTGCAGCCGCGTAAAGTTTAACGGGAATTGAAACGAGACCGAAGGAAATGAATTCTTTCCATTCCGACGAAGCCATTATGGCCCTCCAGCTTAGCAAACGAATGTATTAGTGGATTCAGGAAAACCCAATCGCAGTCCTCATGTAGTGATCAAAAATAGATTTCGTAGAACTTATCTCTTCCTTTCAATAGTTTGAAACAGGTCATTCATAAGTTGGATGCAAGTCGAACCTCCCACGCGCCGAACTTATTTCATAACATCTGGCTTTTTCAGATACTTTTACGATCTGCTCGGTACATTTAATCTTTCTGGTAATTACACATATTCCAGCATTTCAATCCCATGTGAAGAAACAGAATCTTTTAAGGGGAGACGGATTTCGTCAGAACAGGTAAATGTGAAACTGACAATTGAGGAGATGGTGTTTTGAAGCTGCTCCAGAGGATAAAATCCAGGGATAAAAAAGGAATGGAGTTCAGTTGGAACGACAGGTAGCCTACTCCGATTACCACCGTCTTCAGACCCCGGATCGGGAACGGCCCGGGCAGCCACCTCCAATCCCTCCTGGGCCGAATGAGCCGGTGCCACAGCCGCCTCAACCGGAGTTACCACCCAACGGCCCTCCGGATCCAGGATTTCCTGAACCTGATCCTGACCCAGATCCATTGCCCACACTCGCAATTGCTGAAAAACTTAAGCGAGATACTCGATGACCGGCCAATACGCCGTCTTGACTTTTGGAAGCACGGTAGGAAGAAAATCCAAGCTGATTCGGAGATGCAGAGATGTTTACTACTTCTCGCGCACTGGTCGAAACCCTGACAGGGATATTTTTTCTTATAGTAGCTGCTGCCTGCCTCCTATGGCCGGAGAGGTTCTATGAACATGCCCTAAGGCCAGTCTATCGAGAACCCGACGGAATGGATGAACAACTAGAGAAAGTGCAGAGGAGAGGTTACGTCTGGAATGTGCGGATCATCGGAGTGATCGCTGCGATCATGTTCACATTCATCGTAATCCATCTCATGCACCGTCCGCGGGCTCCTCATCGAGGCGCTATTGGACACCAGCCTTCCGCGACAATTCTGTCTACACGTGATAAAGCATTCAGTGTCGCGCTCGGGGGGGCCCTGCTCTAAGCGGAGCGCCTTTTAATAAAAGGCGTGTGTTGGCAGAGCAGAACGACGTGGGATTAACGGGATATTTTGTTCTGCAGCATTCTTAGTACGATGAGGCCGGGCAGACTTGCTTATCCCGCCGCCGCGCTCTCAATCACTGGCCGCGAGTTTCTTCGAGTCGAAATGAGGGGCAGAATGGCCGCCGCTCGAATATCGATTAAGAAAAATTCATTCCCTGAATGCTCCGCCAATTCATGCATTTTTCGCTGGGCTTCGAATCGTCCGTTTACACAGGCTCGCCAGAGGGTGGAACCATCCGGGAATTTCTCGAGTATATCGAAATCGCGCCGCATGGGAAGCACCTCGCTATTCTGTGATCGCGTAAAGCCCACACCGCCAAACTTATAACCCCGCGGTTATTCATGCATTGGCTGATTTTCAACAATCTGAAAGAACTGTGAATACGGTAATTCCGGTATAAGAAAAGGAAAGCTCACCTAATGTATAAACTGTAGCCTCAAAGGAAAGTGCTATGTGGGAAGCTGTAACTAACTAAGATGGTTTAACTTGCACGTTATCAACTCCGAGGCTAGTTAAGCTTTGCATCCCAATTTTTAGATTGCCTTCAGGAGTCATGCCCTCCCAATTTCTCAAACCGCTTTGCTGTCCGCTTGATGATGCTTTGGTCCGTTGCTCTTTCACCCCCACCACGTCCACGTTCCCTGCTACGCGAATCGTCCCTTTGCTGAGCTTGATCTCCAGCGACCCCACCGCGGATGACCATGACGGAGGTTTTCCGCACGTGCTTTCTGACAAAGAGAAAGTTACAGGCAGGAGCTTACTGGACGGATCCTAACCCAGCCGTCCTTCGCGATACTTCTTGCGCCAGTAAAAAACCTGATTGGCGTTCACGGCATGCCGCCGCGCCACGCGTGCTACCGACGCCCCCGCTGCTAACGTCTCTTCGACGATTTGTCGCTTTTCTTCAACCGATCTTTTCTGTCTCTTTTTTACCTGGCTGGCGGCCTCAACGGTCATCTGCTCGGATGTGTCCACTTATTCCTCGTGGACACTTAGCCATGTGCCCACAACCGGCAGTATCCTTATTCATTGACACTTCGTATACACGGTTCAGACATGACGCTTACACTTCAACCAAGCAATCGCGTCTTGGTTACGGTATTCGAGGATACGACCGATGGTGTAAACAGGGAAGGCGAGGGGATCGAAATTCTCAAGGTTCGTCTCCCAAAATAAAGTATGTAAGTATTGTGGATTCATTGGGTTAAGTGCATAGAAGGCCGCTAATTCAGTCAAGGTGAATTGTTCATGGCCTGAACCTCAGGATACCCTCCAGTTGCGAAGTTCGATTTGTCGCTAGCCAACCCGAGGCAACAGCAGCGATGGCCCAAGCCGCCTAGACCATTCGCTTCATACAGTTCCCGTTAACGGCCACGATTTAGGTTAGCGACGAATTGTTCAAAATCAAGAGCTTCTACTCCGCCGGTGACGGCTTTAGTGGCCAGGGTCGAGCTGGACTTTCCGTGCACAATAATCAGGCGCTTTGACCGTTTTCCCAATGTCCGGCGCAAAGAAAGAAGTGGAGCGGCCATTGAGGGCCGGACGGTTTTCCCAGCCTTGCATTCGATCAACCATAGCCCGGCATTCGGCTGTGGTATTAGAAAATCTACCTCCAAGCCCTGCTGATCGCGAAAATAGTAGAGCTCTTTCCTCGCTCCCTGGTTCGCCTGAATCTTCAGTATTTCCGCAGCGACGAAGCCTTCAAAGAGCTGCCCCAAGAAGGGCGAGCGCTGAAGCTCAGCTTCCGACGTAATTCCCAGAAGATAGCACGCCAGTCCCGAGTCGCCCCAGTAGACCTTCGGCGATTTGATGAGCCTTTTCCCCAGATTCTCGAAATAGGGAGGGATAACCATAATCTGGCCGGTAACTTCAAGAATATGCAGCCATTCGCTGATGGTCGGGACAGAAACTCCAAGGGGAGCGGCAAGATCGGTTTTGTTGAGGATTTGGCCGTGTCGACTGGCAAGGAGCGCTAAAAATCGGCGAAATGTCACAAGATCGCGCACATTCGTGATTGCTCGGACATCACGCTCCAAGTAGGTTTGGAGGTAAGAAGCGAACCACAGTCCACGAGACTTCGGACGGGCAAGCACCTCCGGAAAGCCGCCGTGAAGCATATTTACCTTCGGCGTCTCAGATACGCTGAAGGGCAGAAGCTGCAGAATGGCAGCTCGTCCGGCCATCGACTCGGTGATCCCTTGCATGAGCGGCGCTTCCTGCGAACCAGTGAACAGCCACCGCCCCATCCGGCGAGGTGCCGCATCGACCAGCGTGCGGACGTAACTGAGGAGCTCAGGAGCATTCTGAATTTCATCAAACACAACGGGCGGTCGCATGTCTTCGAGGAAGGTGCGCGGGTCATTGCGAATTCTTCCTTGAATGTCTGGATCTTCAAGCAGCACGTACTGGGCCTTGGGGAACAATTGGCGCAGGAGGGTCGTTTTTCCAGCTCGGCGAGGTCCCGTTACCACGACGGCCGGAAAATGTCGTGAGGCATCTTGAACGATATTCCCCAACTTTCGAGAGATGTAACGCATATGAGTATTATAAACTTATACTTTATAATATTCAAATGTCGGCCGTTGGGGATAAATATCAGCCTTGGGCCCAGTTGTTACAAACCGATAAGCCCTGTGCGTGAGATTTTCGAGGCGGTCGGATTTTGGTGGGCGTCTTGGTGGCACTTGGCGCAAAGGGCGATGAGATTCTCTGCCGTGTCATCCCCCAAGTGGCTCCGCCACTGAATGTGATGGACTTGAAGATTCTCCATGCTTCCGCACGATTGGCATCGCCAGCTATCTCGCTCCAGAACCTCCCAACAAAGCCGGCGATAAGATTCCGGGTCAAGCCGCAGGCGGGGTCGCTTTGCTCGGATTCCTGTCAAAGCGTCACCTGCACTTCTTCAAGGAGTTGTTTCCTCTGCGGCTTCGGAAGTCCAATGACCAGCCGAGTCAGGCAAGGGAGTAGGGCATCCCCATTACCCGTTTCGAAGCTCACTCCCGCCAGAAAATCCGCACAGATCATCTCCAGGCAGTAGCCTCGCGACTTGTCGCTTCCTAGCATTAATCCCGCTGTTTCAAGCGCCTGCTCGATTACAGGTAATTGGCTCTTGTACGCCTTGAAATAAAGAATCTCCCACGGCTCCGTTTCCTTCCCGGTCAGGTGCTTCGACACCTCCCGTTTGAATTCCTCCTTCGGTAGTTCTCGCGCTTTGTGCAACCAGGTTGCACAATCGAACCTCTGACCATCCCTTCTCGCCACCTTCGCTAGTTCCGTCGCCTTCGACCAGCCCACCTGCTGCAGCTCTACCTTGTGAATGCGAGGAAGTTGCTCGTGGATGGCCATCAGGTAGTAGGCCTTGCGTCTGGATTCCGGGAACTTCCTCTCCAGGAACTCATCAAACGAACGGACGTTGTCTACCCTCCAGTATTGTCCTGCCCGAACCTCGCAAAGATAGCGACCCAGCTCAACAAACTTCGAATCCCGTTCGCGGTCCATTGCCTTCTCCCACGACAAGATCTCTTCGATCTTTGAGAGCACAAACACGGCACGGCGGCGATTGAGCTTCGGAGCCACGAGAGGCCTTCCACTAGTCGTCAATAGAGTCAAGCCAATCAAGTTCGGCGGCTCCTGGTTGACGAATGAGTTTGGTCCCGGCCAGCGCCTCGTTCCCGAGGCACAGGCCGAGGTGAGCGCAGCTGACGCACCCGTTCTGCGGGAATCGGATTCCTGGGTGGGAAGGAAACTGGGCCGTTTCGATTTGACGAGCGGTCGCTTCGACCAGCTCACCAAACTCCCGACGCTGCTCCTCCGTGATCGAAGCCAGTAGGTATTGAATCTCCGGAACGCGTTTCCTCACAAACGCAACAATGGCGACATCGGAGATGCCCGTGATCCACGAGTAGCAGACAAGCTGAAGATCAAGCGAAGTCAATCCTTCGGGCTGGTCTGGGTAACGAGCACTGGTGGTCTTCCATTCGAGCAAGCGCCGCGTCCCGTCCAGGTGGCCAATGGCATCGACATAGGCCACAAACTCGTTGCCGTTGGAGAGCGAACGGATGATTTTCTTCTGCATGTTTCGTTCGGGTTGGCGAATGCGGATGCGGTTGTCTCGGGCAAACTGTTCCAAGAGCCCAATCCCCTGGCGAAGCAGGCGCTCCCAGTCATCTCCGTGAGAGTACTCGAGCGGAACCTCGCGGTACGTTCCCCACTCCTTGAACAGCGCGGCTCCAGCATCCTCGCGCTCGAAGAGTGCCGCAATCGCCTTCTCAAAACACCGACCAAAACACAGCGCCGCCCGAGAATCTTTCTCCCTCCAGCCGTCCAAGTACCGAAAGCGGTAGCTCCTCGGGCAGCGTAGGTACTGCGAAACTTGCGAGTAGCTAAATGTCACGGGCCACCTCCTGGCGATTCGTCGCAGACATGGAGAGTTCGTCCCATTCACTGACCGGAGCAAATCCGCCAAGATTGAGGAAGGAGCGGCCGTTCAGTGTCGTGCGGGAAATCCGCACGATTCCTCGAAGGCCGAGGAGAGCCTTTTCGTCCACTTCGTCTCGGCCCATGAGATCAGGGTCATAACCGAAGTCCCGGAGGAACCAGCGGAGTTTCCAGAGTGCCTTTGGAGTGCAGTAGAGACGACCGTTGAGGGAGCGGTCTCGATGTTCTCTAGGTTCGAGGATGATAAGCCGCAGAACGTAGAACGGCCGCTCGGGATGCCAGCGGTAGAAGACCCGATCGACGCGGACCAGGAAAACGCCCTCCAAGATGGCCTCGGAGTTGTGACTTCCAACATGCAAACCTGGGATATGACGTTTCATGAATTCACCTCCGGTTGCTTCGCGTAGCTGTTGAGCTGGCAGATCAGCCCGTCGCGATCTTTGGCGGCGCGCTCGGCCAGATCGTTGATGAAGGCTTCGACCTGCTCTCTGCTGGCCTCTCGTAGGGTGGGGGTTCCGCAGTAGTCGGCGGCATAGGCCTTAACGAGGCCCGCATCGAGGTGGTGTTGGCGAATCAGAAGGCAGAGGCGGTCGCGGAGGCGAGGCGTGCCGTTCTGGTGGCCGTTATTTCCGTTCGAGGAAGCCTTGCGCTGAACGGGCGGTGCCGGCGCGTTAGATCTAGGGGCCCAGCCAAGTTCCTCGACCGAACAGAGGCCGATGCCGTAGGCCTTGCGGAGGGCGCGGTTGACGGCGCGAGTTTCGGCGACGCGCATCTCGGCGCCATGGACCAGGGAAGAGACGTTGGAGGGATCGGCGTCGCCGTAGCCGACAAAGCCGCGTGAGCGGGATGATTTGAAAACCGTCGCCTTAAAGACCCATCGGGATCCAGAGGGATCGCAAAGGCTCTTTTCAACGACCGACCTAATCCCGGAACAGTGGCGTCGTTCCGCGAGCCGTAGCAGGCCAGTATTGGTAACATACCAGCGGCCGTCGAGAAGGCATAATTCTCCCGCAGCCACATTTAGCAAGTACATCCGAGACAGCGTTTTGAGCCTCTCTCGGGATGATTTTTCAATGCGGCCCCACGCAGAAGTGGCAGCACTTAGGTTGGCCCTAACCAACCTGTTCCGATCGTCGTGGTCAGTAGACTTTGGTGCCCGGACTCTTCCGCGGGTCGTTGCATGTCGTATGAAAGCCATGGCAAGTCTCCTTAGCCAACGTTCGTAGTAGAAGTAATACGAACAGCTACTAAGTATTACTACGTATTACTTCTTCTGTCAAGCGACGAATCGTGGTTGGGGTTTTGTTGCGAACCGTCGCTCAAGAGTCGTAATATTAAAAACCATGATGAAGGACACCACAATTTCATTCAAGATTGAGCGCTCCCTGAAACTTAAGTTGTACGCCCTCGCGAAGGAAGAAAATAGGAGCCTCTCCAATTTGATTGTCAATATTCTAAAGGAAAGGCTTGCTGAGCATGAGTCGAAGCGGAGTCGAGCGAAAGGCGGCGATTAGGGCTCAGTTGCAAGTTTGTAGGATTTTCGTGCCCGAAAGGTTAGTGGCTTACAGAGGATTGCTCCTGGTTCTTCTCTCCCGCAAGAAGAAAGAGCCCTCCGAGTAGTTCAGGCTCATTCGAATACCGAACCAACTCACTGGCTGTAACGGTGAAGGCAATATGACGTCACAAAAATATTACTGGTTTAGGCAAGATTCTTCGGAAACCATCAGTTGTTCATAAAATGCGCTTCCTTCTGGAACTTTGTTCAGACTCAGGACAGTTCATTGCGATCCACAAGAAATGGTGGTTGAGAATTAGATTGGCTGAGTGCCACTCTTGGAAAGATGCCTTCCACACCAATTCCCGCGCCGCGCAAACCTAGACTCGCGGCATGAGGGAAAGAAGCGAATTTTTCCACAATGCAAGAAAAGACGTGGCATGTATGTGGGCCATTGCGCCACCCACTTGATGGAGAGTAATTCCGACTATGACGAAGCTAATTGCGTAAAACTTTGTTGTTTGGACGGATTTGTTGGGCCATGTGCTCAATCCGTTAACGATATTTTCTGCTAAGCCGTTCGCTTTTTCCCCCTCTGAATCATTTAATCGAGTTTGGAAATCCATTTCATGACTTTGGCCCATCACGCCATCCTGAGTTGGAAGAGGGTTACAAGTCACCAAGGAGGGCTTCGACATGTCTGAATCAACTGGAAACGAAAACCATCATATTGATAATTTGATCGACGAAGACGCCAAGGACGAGCGCAATTCGGAAAGCTCTGCGACTGCCCCGTCCTCAATTAAACCGTCCGGGACGGAAATAATCGGTAGCAACGTTCATGTACCTTATACCCTGACAAATCCGCAAGAGGTTGATCACCCATCTCGCCCGGGCCCCAATGGCGCTCGTAGCAAGCATGGAAAGGGAAAATCGAGCCGAAACGCAATTAAATTCGGAATATTTTCCAAGGTCACTCTCATTCGCGGCGAATCTCGCGCAGAGTTCGAATCGCTGCGAAAAAGTCTAATGCATTCGATGCGGCCAGGGGACGAGGTTGAGGAGCTTCTCGTGGACAAGATTGCAAGCAACTACTGGCGCCAGCGTCGGGCACTCGTTGCAGAAAGTGCAGAGATTCAAATAAGGACGCTCGAAATTGTTAATCGGGAGTCGACAAGAGAGATCATGTCGATTTGTGAATCGGAAGATTTGATATCAAGAGTCCTCTCCCCGGAGGGACTTAAACACTGTTTAGAAATACTTGCTGAGCTGCGGGAAAGAATACAGGCGAATGGGTTCGATGAAAAGCAAGACCGTGCTCTACTAAGGGAAATTTACGGTGATCCAACGGGACCGTATTTTCGAAACACTTTATATGACAAGTACTTGATTCTCCTCGAAACGGCAAGAGTCACAGAAGAAGAGCGGGCGCACGAAGAATACCCACCACCCGAATATTGTAGGGCGGTTGTTTTATGTCAGATTGAAGTCGAAGTTGCCAAACTTAAAAAGCGATATCAGCGCAATGAGAAACGCGAGTCGATCGAAACCGAAAAGAAGGAACTGGAAATCCTCCGGCAACAAGTTCCAGATTCTCCTGGATTGGATCGATTGCTTCGGTACTTGAATAACTTGGAGCGATCCCTCGACCGCATGCTGACGCAGTACGAGCGTGCGCAGCGTTTACGGATGGGGCAGCCTCTGCCACCTCGGTTGGAGCTTAATGTCATGTGATACGAAAGGCAGGGAATCAGCCATTATATTTCCACTTTGGTGCGCAATCTTCCCGCTATGAGATAGGGGGCACCAATGGTCAGGTGATTTCAGGACTGGTCCAGATATGGTTGCGCACCTTCCGGCCAGGAGAATCCAATGGCCGTATTGCGGATTAAGGCATCGAATGATTCGCGGTCAGGTCAATGCCGGGTTCTGGGCTCAAGGGTTCACGCGCCGAGCCAGGCGGCCTAGAAATAGGAGGACTAAGTCATGGACGAAAACGGAAAAACAATTGATGAAGGGCAAGTAGGTCGAGGTACAAAAACAATGCGATCCGATCATGCGAAAGGTTGCGGCCGCGACTGGCGCAAGCATTACCGCTGGAAGACGCACAGGGCTGATAATTCAGGGAGCCGCCCAAGGAAGTTACCACTCAGCGACCATGTCCTTGCACTAATGTCAATGCGCTTGCCAGAGTTCCTTCGCACAAAACTCGAGAGAAATATCGGAGGCCAACAATTGCCTGAGACCATGACGTTTGCCGAAGGTTTGGCATTCGGGGAGATGTGCGCTCCGTTTTTTAATGGTTTCAAGGTTGACGGTCTTAGCGAAATTAGGAAGACGACAGAAGGTCGTGAGGGACCGCGAGTGTGTGAACCCGTCGAGCAGGAATTAGAGGAAAAACAGTCAGGCGTGGAAGAAATGAGTCTCCGCGATCGAGTAATGCTTGACATGTTGAAAATGATGAAGGAGCGGAAGGAAATTTACGGTTTGGAGATGCCGAAATTTGAAGCTGACGAGCGCGAAGCGCTTGAAGAAATCCGAAAGGCTGAATCGCGAAAATGATTTCACCTGGTCAATTAGCTTTGTCAGGGCCATCGGCAGAGTGTTCCTAACACTTGAGTGCTAGATCGTTCACTCCGTTTTGAAGCCGAGTTGGAAAGAGCCTTTCACCGGAAGTTGATGCGGCGGAAGCATGCGCAGCGCCTTCGCGAGGGGCAACCGATTCCGCCCCGGGTGGACGTCAAGATCTCCTGATCCCGAGGGCAGGGAATCAGCTACTGCGTTCCCGTGCTCGTTCTGTGTCCATGCTATACCCGAGCCGGTGGCTCCGCCGACGGTGGCCGCAAGAATCTGAAACTCGCGGTGCGAGCCAATTCGTTACCATGTGAACGTTAAGTCTATCGGCGAGCATCTGAAAAGCATTTTTGAAAAAACGAACTTAGCTAATCATAAACAAACTATGAATGTTATCGATTTTTCATGTGCTCAAAAACGGTCAATTTTGAAGAAAATATCGCTGGAATTGCTTGTTCTGCCTCACGTGTAGGGCTAGATGGGCCTTGACCACTCTGATATTGGAACCTTACCCTTTGAGCGCGGCCTTGTTGCTCTCTTTCGTCATGGGGGCAGAATGGGCCAGCAATCTCTTCGCTGAGCTCTAGCTCGTTGCCAATAGGGTGGAATCGGCAACCACCGTCAATGGGGCAAATAACGATGAAGACAGGAATCAGCAGACACTCAAAGATCGCGGTGATCGCGCTTGCTTCATGTCTAGCGGGAGCTTTTGCACTGGTTAAGGCCCAGGAACGTCCTGCAGCGGACGTTGCCATCGGCAGCTCCGATGTCGGCGGCACGGTTACCAGCAGGAACGGCCCGGAAGCCGGCGTATGGGTGATCGCGGAAACAACTGACCTGCCCACAAAGTTTGCCAAGATGGTCGTCACGGATGAGCGGGGGCGTTATGTCATCCCGGAACTTCCGAAGGCGAACTACAAGGTTTGGGTGCGCGGCTATGGGCTCGTCGATTCGCAAAAATTGAATACGACTCCGGGCCGGCATCTCAATTTAGCTGCGGTGCCTGCGCCGAGCGCTGCTGCAGCCGCCGAATATTATCCAGGCGTGTATTGGTATTCGATGCTTCGAATCCCGGATAAAAGTCAATTCCCGGGGACCGGTCCGAACGGGAATGGCATTTCGACGATCATGAAAACGCAGCAGGATTGGATCGATTCGATCAAGAATTCCTGCCAGTCCTGCCATGCGCTGGGTTCGCAGGGCGTGCGCAGGATTCCCGCAGCCTGGGGGCATTTCGACAATTCCATCGACGCCTGGACGAAGCGTACGCAGGCCGGCCAGGCACAGGCGAACATGGCGACCACTCTCGGCCAGCTGGGCCGCAAGGAAGCCATCGCATTGTTCGCGGACTGGACCGATCGCATCGCCGCCGGAGAGTTGCCGTCCGCGAAGCCGCAGCGGCCCCAGGGTGTCGAGCGAAATATTGTGATCAGTATGTGGGAATGGTCAACGCCCAAGGCCTACCTGCACGATGAGATCTCAACCGACAAGCGTAATCCTCGCCTAAACGCCAATGGTTTGATCTACGGTTCGCCGGAAGAAAGCACGGAAATGGTTCCCGTGCTCAATCCGATGACGAACGAAACCTGGCAGATCAAGCATCCCTACCGCGACCCGAACACGCCTTCATCTCTCGATTATTCCCACGGCCATTCTGTGTACTGGGGCGACGAGCCCATTTGGGACGGTCACACGACCATCCACAATCCGAACTTCGACGATCAGGGGCGCGTTTGGTTCACTGCGCGCATCCGTGCCGCGGAGAACCCGGCCTATTGCAAAGCGGGGTCTGAGCTTCCGTCAGCCAAGGTGGCGCCGCTGGAACAGTCGGTGCGCCAACTTTCCATGTACAATCCGAAAACCGGAAAGTTTTCGCTGATCGACACATGCTTTAGCACGCAGCATCTCTACTTCGGCCATGACGCGAATAATACGCTCTGGACCAGCGCAGGAGGGCCGGAAAGCGGTGTAGTCGGTTGGCTGAACACGAAGATGTATCTGGAGACTGGCGACGAGAAGAAGTCGCAGGGCTGGACTCCACTCATTATCGATACCAATGGCAACGGGAAACGCGACGATTACGTGGAAGCGAATCAGCAGCTCGATCCTAAAAAGGACAAGCGGATCATGGCCGCATTTTACGGCGTTCAGCCTAGCCCGGTGGATGATTCTGTCTGGGGGCAATCCATGGATGTCGGGTTTTCGCACATGAATCAGCCGGGCTACATCATCCGACTCGTGCCGGGTTCCAATCCCGTTGAAACCGCTCTCGCGGAGATCTACCTGCCGCCAGACATCGGGTTCGGGCCCCGCGGCATCGACCTCGATACGAACGGCGTCGTTTGGACGGCGCTTGCGAGCGGCCATCTTGCCAGCTTCGACCGTCGCAAGTGCAAAGGTCCGCTTAACGGGCCTGGCGCGATAACCGGCAAGCTGTGTCCCGAAGGTTGGACGCTGTATCAATTTCCAGGGCCGCAGTTCAAAGGCGTTACGGATCCGGGCAGCGCGGACCACGCCTATTTCGTCTGGGTGGATCGCTATAACACGCTGGGTCTTGGTGCGAACGTGCCCATCGCGGAATCCAACGGCAACGAGGCTCTCTTGGCTCTCGTGAACAGCAAATTTGTGAATATTCACATCCCGTACCCGATGGGTTTCTTCAGCAAGAACGTGGATGGCCGAATCGACAATCCGGACGCCGGGTGGAAAGGCAAAGGTTTGTGGACCACGACGGGTACGCGTGCCGTATTCCACAACGAAGGCGGAACGGCGCAGCGCCCCAAACTTTACAAGGTTCAGGTGCGACCCAATCCGCTGGCTCACTGAACGCTACAAGAGACTTTATCCTTTTTTGCGACATTTTCCGCGGCAGCGGGATTTTTTTCCAACGTGGTGAACATAGCGTGCCGCGCAGCCACGCCGAGTGCTATAGTCCGCCCATCGGCTCATCTGGCGCTAGAAAGGATCAATGTTTATGTTTATGCTTCATCTCAGGAAGACCCTTGCGCAAGCACTCTGGGGATCAGTGGCGATCGGTCTGGCCGTGCCATTGTCCTCACTCCTAGCTGTCTCGGCCAGCTTCGCCCAGGCCCCGGCCCTGCCCGCAGTCCAGGCGACAGCCAAGAGCCCGAACTTCAAAGACGGGAAAGTGATTCTCGAGGAGCGCCGCATCCGGGCGTACGCGTACCTCGGGGGCGATGAAAACATCATCCGGCAAACGGTCCACCGGATCGTGAGGCAGGAAGGCGATGCGCCCGGCGGGTGGGACTACGAGTGGAGCGTCCTCGGAAAGTACTACGAGGACCGCGGCGACGCGCTCGTCAAGACCGGGCCGCGGCGCGCGGCCCTCGACGCCTACATGACCTCAAGCGTCTACTACGCGCTCGCCTGGTTCCCGAATATTGCCTCGGAACAGGAGTCCAAAGCCTATGACGCGCAGCTGAGGGTGTACCAGAAAGGCGGCAAGCTGTTCGACGTGCCGCTCGAGGTGGTGAAGGCGCCATACGAGAACGGCCAGATCACCACTTATCTGCACAAGCCGTTTGGCGTCGCGAATCCGCCGCTCGTCATTTGGTGCGGGGGCGTCGACCAGTACAAGGCGAACCACTGGCGCCCCATCCAAGACATGCTCGCCAAGGGATTTGCCGTCGCCACCCTCGACCTGCCCGGCTTCGGCGAGAGCAGGAAGTGGGACAGAGATCTCAAGGCGGACGCCAATTTTGCCGTCCTGGAGACGTACCTGAAGCGAGAGGATATCGATACCAAGCGCATCAGTTTCTTCGGGCAAAGCTATGGCGGGGGCGCCACGTTGCGTGCGGCCCTGCGAAACGATCCGCGCGTTAAGGCAATCGTGGCCATGTGTGCTGGTCTACATTTGGGCGAGAAGACCTCGCTGGCGCCTGATGCAAAACCCGGAGACAAGCTGATCAACGGGCCTATGCTTGTAGTCAACGGCACTCGCGATGCTGGCAACCCCGTCGCGGACCTGATGTCGACCTACCAGGCGACGAGGGAGGGTGATCTATGGCTGCTCGGCCGCGGCGAGCATTGCGCGGTGGAGTACTGGCCAGTCATGATCCCACAAATGGCCGACTGGCTGATTGAGAAGATCAATAAGTAACTTGGAGGGTGGTGATGGGTCGCTGTATTGCCTTCTTCTAATGGGACAAGGATCAGGTGGACGTCAAGATTTTCTGATCCCGAGGGCAGGGAATCAGCTACTCCGTTAGGCTCTTGTTCCCGAGGCCAGAACCTTGCGATCTAGTCCAGGAGTGATCCCTGCAATCAACTGAGTTTCAATTTGCCTCAAGCAAGTCTGTCCGCAGTCTTGGCGCATCGGCCAGCGCGAGCATTCACTCAGGTGCAAGCAAGGGTCGTTCAGAATTGCCTGTAAACCCATCGACCTGGCAGCAACTCCAACGACTGCGGGCTTGTGCGTTTCAGGGCAAGTCACCAGCCTGGTCCCGCGGAACTTGTGGTAGATACGAAATCCATGAATCGTCCTGTACGCCCAATAGGGCAGCTCCAGGGCGAGCACGACAACAGCGACGAGGAAGAGCGAGACGTCAAACGCTGCAACGAGTATGTTCATATGGCCTCCTCGAAATACTTAGATTTAGCTTGAAATATTCGACAAGTCCCAAAGCGATTCTGTGACTCATATCGCTCCGCTTTATGACCAACACCACTCCACCTCTTGATTTACGGCCACATTTATCATTGATGGCGAGGAATCGGAGACCGAACTGTCTTCCAAAATCCCCATCCCGAACCACTGCCTCGCCGATTTGACCGTGAGATGAAAACCTCTCTCCTTCTGCCGATCTTGATTCGGTTTGCGACGTCACTGGACTCAACTGACTAATTCAAATGGAAATTTACGGTCACCTCCATCCTGAAGGGCACGGGCACGCCATTGAGGTGCACCGGTTCGTATTTCCATGTTTTTACTGTTTGCAGTGCTGTCGCATAGAGTAACTGCGGCCCGGATATAATGGTCAGATTGGTCACGGACCCTTGCGCGTCGAACGTGGCATCGAGCACCACGAGTCCCTCCACGCGCGCCTGGCGGGCAAGCACTGGATAGACGGGCGGCGGTGCGTAGAGAGGTTGAGGTGGAAGAACATTTCCACCTACGCGGACAGGCTCTATCGGCTTTTCCGTAGGGGGGGCGGGCGCGCTCTTGGCCACCGGCGATATTGCGTTGAATGAAGCGGCCGGGAGCCCGCCCCAAACTCCTCCCGACACGCCGCCCGTGGTAACAGGTTCCGGCGGCAACGGTTCCTCACGGAGCATTGCGATTTGAGAAGGAATAACGCGAGGAGCCAGCAGCTTCCCGTTCACGATCAAGACGCGGTGCGCGGTCGGGTGCACCATTGCCGTCGCTCCGGTCGGTGGACGGACGGGCGGCGGTGGCGGAGGCCCCACGAGAAGAGTCTTCGTATAGGTGCGGAAGTCTAGCGCGTCGATAAACCACATCGAGACCAGGATCGGAATAGCGAGTAGCACTACGTGCAGCAAAATGGAAATCGTCAAGGTCCTCCGATGAGAAGTCGATGGCATCCGGTGCGAGGTAAGAAAACTTTGATTCAGATCGATTCGCCTGCCAAAGGAGAACTCTTGCGCGGGCAAATCAAGACGCAAGCGAGAAGCCTTTGGAAAGAAGATGTGGTCGAGCGCAATCGACGGGGAGGGTGGGTGGATCATCGTTGTACTCATCGGAGTGTCCTCCTTCAGGTGTGTCGCCAAAATGAACGAATCGATAAATTTGCGCAGTGCCAAGGGTCACGGATGTTCGTGACCCAGGTCACTGGCCGGGAGCGGAGCGCCTGGCTGAAAACCGACTTGGCGGGAGATAGACCAGGAGATTGTCAAGTCACCGCGATTCGATAATCGCTAGAGCCCTTTTCAGAAAAGGTTTCAAATAGACCAAAGGCGTGCTGGATTCGAATAGCTTCGAATTCCACAGAGCCGATTTCGAGGATATAGGGCATGTTAAATTGAACAATGAAAGTTGGCCAGTTCCTTAGAGCGGGTCAACCTACCCCGACGGCTCCGTGCGACTCCGCGCGACATGGGCTCGCTCGAAGCGCAATTGCGCATCAAATTGGAAATTAGAAGTATGCCTTCCTCAATCTCAACGATGTTCTTGTTTCGGCATTCTCGTGAGTGGGATCGGGAATCGTATGAGCAAGATCCATCTTCGAGTCTTCCGAATTAAGTTGATCGTTGGGCAGAAGGCAAGAAGCAATACGATCGAATCGATTTCATGTGTTCCCTCATTCTAGCGTTAAGGAAGAATAGACAACCAGAGTGCGAGTGCGCGGTGGATTGTGGAACGATTTGGCGTGGCTGACGACTCGATGGATCAAAGCAAAAAAGAAAGGAGCAGCGGCCTCTGCCGAGCCAGTCCGACCCTTGTGGTCGGTGCGTCGAAAGTCGAGGTAACCCCTAACGGCTTCGCGCTTCTGACCGCTGCTCCCGAGAATGGATGGTCATGCGGAAATCTTCAGGGCTGGAGCCCTCCGGACCGTTTCTCTAACCATGGTCCGTATCCGTGGAGCCTCTCCTTCTCTTGGCTTACTAATATGCGACGGTTCTCAGGCAAAAGCAGTGATCGACGTCATGCATCGATGTGACTGATGACACCTTTAGGCGATGTGTAAAGAGAAACCCCGGCCGGTCCAGTTGGACCCTGTGTTTTCTGATCCCGATGGCAAGGAATCAGCTACTCCGTTGCCGTGCTGGCTCTGTGTCTATTTCACTCGAGTCGATCGGTTCGCCAAACGAGGCTGGCGGGGCCAGCATAATTCGGTCGTAGTATGCAGTGCATGATTCAAATTATTGCGGTGAAAAAGCGAGCAGGACGTTGCCTGGTATTCCAGTGGTGAAGGTGTATCCAGATCCTACGAAAACCATGCCATCGACGACTGTCGGGCCAGGGGCAGCCATCGACCCGCCTTTTGCTTTGACTCCATTAACCGTCTGAAAATCGCGCATAGTGTCGTATTGCCAGAGAAGGTGACCATCGTCGCTTGAAAACGCACGGACCACTCCCTCCCAGCTACCCGAAAAAATCACGCCTGGAATTGCGGTTAAAGCCGCCGTCTCGCCCCGTGGTCCGGAACCCGTCGGTGCCTCTATAGGCGTAAGCCATCGCTTCTCACCGTTAGTCAATTGAACAGCGGCAACTGCGCCTGTCCTCAATCCAAAGTAGGCACTCTGCTCGTCTGCCGCCCCGCCGAAAGTGATCATCCCAAGCGCCAGCTTAGGGACTAGCTGCGATTTCCAAACTACAGTCCCTTCCTGATCGGGATCATGGCCCCAGACCATCCCGCTCTTCTGCCCCGCAACGAGGATCCTGTGCCCGTCTGGGAGCGTCCGTAAGATCGGCGATGCCCCGAAGTCATAATCGGGTCCCAAATCCTTCGGGCAGTTCTCCGAGGAATTTTGTGAGCCGCAGCCGACGAGCCAGGCATCTCCCTCGGTGTCTTGATGTGCCCAAAGAATCTTGCCCGTTCCCATGTCCAAAGCCATGATGGCATCGGTCGTGGCCGCGGCCGGACGGTTGTAAGCATCACCCGTTCCGATGTAAAGGGCGTGGCGTTTGACGTCAATGGTGGGTGAATTCCAGACCGCGCCTCCATTGGGCGCCCAAATTGTTACGCCCTTGGAGGTTTTTCCAACGGGCTTGGGCGCCTCTTGCACGGTGTACGTTTTCCAGATCTGTCGGCCCGTACTGGCATCCAGAGCCACCACGCTTCCACGAAACGTGCAGCAGGGATAAACGGAGCTGAGTCCGCCCGACCGTTCCTCGGAGGAGGAAACCGGAACATAGAGCCGGCCCTCGTAAAGTGTCGGAGCGCCGGTGATACGCGCCACCGTGTTGTCCTCCACTTTAACTTTCCACAAGGGTTTACCTGTGGCGGCATCCAGCATATAAACATTTGCTCTTACATCGCCAAACGAGATGCCGTCTTTGGCGGAGCCATGTCCTTTCACTGGCCCAATGTTTATCGCAGTGCGCACGCTTGCGTCCGCTTGAAATGACCAGTAAACGCAGCCGGTCGCCGCGTCGAGCGAATAGACAGCGCCTGTATCGACTCCAATAAAGACCCGTCCGCCCGCGATCGTAGGCTGACCATTGGTCTGCTCGACTCCGGGAAACCCAAAGGCCCATTTGAGCTTTAGTTGGGGCACCTGGTTGGCGGTTAATCCAGCGGCCTTGGCGGGTTGAAAGCGGGCATTCGTTGTAGGGTCGTTCCCCCAACCGTTCCAGGAAGGTTTTGCGGAAACATCACCAAGCGGAGGATTGCTCGGGCAGTGGTTCGTCATCAACTTTGCGTCCGCGATCTGTGCGACGCCGGGCTTTCTGCCGCCCATGGTCAACGCGATCTCGCGTTTCTCATCGTCCGTTATACCTTGCAAGCTTATGTGCGGCCCTTTCGAGAGCGCGGCGTAGATCTCATCCCCCGTCAATCGCCGCAGTTTCAACTCTTCAGGAGCCGCCACCGATCCGCTCGGATTCCCATGACAAGTTGCGCAGTATTGCTCAAACGCCTGTGTCCCCGCTCCAGTTTGTGCAAGCCCGGAATCCGCTTGGAGTAGAAAAATGAAAAACAGTGCAGCCAGGATCAACATGAATCGCTTTGTCACAGGTACGCTCCCAATTCGTCTTTGTTTGAGGATGCCTCAAAATATACGCCTGACCGGCGCCGCGCACAATGTGCCATCAAAGTGTGTGGAAAATCTGGCAGTTCAATTAGTGTGAGCGTAGCGAGCTTTGGGAGGAATAAGAAACGGCAAAGCTCCCTGAGGGCAACGTCGGGACCGTTCAATGTGGGAAGAGTGACAGGGCCGCCCCACGGAGAGGATACCCAATAAGGGACTCCCCAGTTTTCTGCTCGCGGCGGCAAACAAAAGCATAAGTCTTGACCAAATCTAACATTAGATATAGTCTAACTTGCTCATGGACGCCGAGGCGATTAAACGGTCCTTCGAAGGCAGCGGATTGCGGTGCACTCCTCAGCGCTACGCCGTGATGGCATTCTTGATGGAGCACAACAGGCATCCCACGGCTGCGGAAATCTTCGAAGCCGTGAATCGCGTGGATCCGCGCTCTTCAAGGGCCACGACTTATAACAATCTGCGGGACCTGGTGCAAGCGGGTTTGGTGCGTGAAGTGGCCGTCGAGGGCCGCGCCGCGCGATTCGATGCGAAAGGCATGCGGCATCACCACTTCATCTGCGACCGCTGCGGCAATGTTGAGGACATCGAGTGGTACGACGTGCCCAGGCCTGCCTCGCGCTCTCTCGGTAAGCGGATTCTTCGCGAATGCGAGCTCATTTTCCGGGGCCTTTGCACGAAGTGCGCTCCGCGGCACGCTTCCGGTTAAGTGTCGCAGGCACATGGATACGTGATGAATGGCGCGCATTGGCAAAGCGCGGCCGGCGATTGCGCGAATGGGAAAGCCAGGATGGTTTTGTATTTTAACGGATTCTTTTTGGGCTACTACGAAGGAAGATGAACTCATGGAAAAAGAACTCGCCAAACAGGAGCAAAACATGTCAACCGAATCCAAGTGCCCGGTAATGGGCGACGCTCGCATACACGTACAGGCCGCGACGAATGCGGACTGGTGGCCGAATCAGCTGAACCTGAAAATCCTGCACCAGCACTCCCCCCTGTCCGATCCTATGGACAAGGAGTTCAACTACGCGGAAGAATTCAAGAGCCTCGACCTGAATGCCGTGATCAAGGACCTGCATGCCTTGATGACGGACTCGCAGGATTGGTGGCCGGCCGACTTTGGCCACTACGGGCCGCTCTTCATTCGCATGGCGTGGCACAGCGCGGGTACGTACCGCATCGGCGACGGCCGCGGCGGGGCCGGAGCCGGCCAGCAGCGCTTCGCGCCGCTCAATAGCTGGCCGGACAACGTGAACCTCGACAAGGCGCGCCGGCTGCTGTGGCCGATCAAGCAGAAGTATGGGCGGAAAATCTCCTGGGCCGACCTCATGATTCTCGCGGGCAACGTCGCCCTCGAGTCGATGGGCTTTAAGACGTTCGGTTTTGGCGGCGGGCGCGAGGACGTCTGGGAGCCCGAAGAGGACATTTACTGGGGCCCTGAAGGCAAGTGGCTGGCGGACGAGCGCTACAGCGGCGATCGTGATCTTCAGAATCCGCTCGCTGCCGTGCAAATGGGTCTGATTTATGTGAATCCGGAAGGGCCGAATGGAAAACCGGATCCGATTGCCGCGGCGCGGGATATCCGAGAGACTTTCGCCCGCATGGCGATGAATGACGAGGAGACCGTTGCGCTCATTGCCGGCGGTCACACTTTCGGCAAAACCCACGGCGCTGGCGATGCCGCCACTGTCGGCCCAGAGCCGGAAGCCGCCAGCATCGAGGAGCAGGGCCTCGGCTGGAAGAGCAAATTTGGCACGGGCAAAGGGGATGACGCGATCGGCAGCGGCCTGGAAGTCATTTGGACCACGACGCCGACGAAGTGGAGCAACAACTTCTTCGCGAACCTGTTCGGCTACGAATGGGAACTGACCAAGAGCCCGGCCGGTGCGCATCAGTGGACACCGAAGAACGGCGCAGGCGCCGGTACGGTGCCGGATGCGCACGATCCGTCAAAGCGTCACGCGCCATCCATGCTGACCACTGACCTCTCCTTGCGGCTCGACCCTGCTTACGAAAAGATTTCACGGCGCTTCTACGAGCATCCGGATCAGTTCGCAGACGCGTTTGCGCGGGCGTGGTTTAAGCTGACGCACCGCGACATGGGGCCGATCTCGCGGTACCTTGGCCCGCTCGTTCCGAAGGAGCCCCAGCTGTGGCAAGACCCTGTTCCCGCCGTGGATCATGAATTGATCGGGGAGAAGGACATTGCTGCTCTGAAGGCGAAGATCCTCAAATCCGGACTGTCGATCTCCCAACTGGTCACGACTGCCTGGGCGTCGGCGGCGTCGTTCCGCGGCTCCGACAAGCGCGGTGGGGCGAACGGGGCGCGCATTCGCCTCGCGCCACAAAAGGATTGGGAAGTGAACCAGCCGGCCGAACTGGCGAAGGTTCTGCAGACGCTGGAGGCGATCCAAAAGGATTTCAATAGCTCGAAGTCGGGCGGGAAGAAGGTCTCGCTTGCTGACCTGATCGTTCTGGGCGGCTGCGCAGCCGTCGAGGAAGCTGCGAAAAGGGCCGGGCACGAGGTGAAGATTCCTTTCTCGCCGGGGCGCACGGATGCTTCGCAGGAGCAGACCGACGTGCACTCATTCGCCGTAATGGAGCCGACCGCGGACGGGTTCCGCAACTACCTCCGGAACGGACACCAAATGCCGGCGGAGGAGCTGCTGGTGGATCGGGCGCAGTTGCTGACGCTGACTGCCCCCGAGATGACAGTACTCATCGGTGGCCTGCGCGCCCTGAATGCTAACTTCGGGCATTCCAAACACGGCGTCTTCACCAAGCGGCCCGAGACGCTGACGAATGATTTCTTCGTCAACCTGCTCGACATGAATACGAAGTGGGAGCCCTCCTCTACATCCGAAGGCGTGTATGAGGGGCGCGATCGCGCGACGGGCAAAATCAAGTGGACCGGCACGCGTGTCGACCTTGTGTTCGGTTCGAACTCGCAGCTGCGGGCAATCGCGGAAGTCTACGCATGTGACGACTCGAAGGAGGCGTTTGTGAAGGACTTCGTGGCTGCGTGGAACAAGGTGATGAACCTTGATCGCTACGACCTTGCTTGAGGCTGGCGGAAAAGTGAATCATTCACGTGGTACTAATCCCCAACATGTCCAACGACCGCGTTCGCGAATCCGTGATGAAGGATCCAGTCAGTTGGCTCTATCCTCCCCTCGAACCGTATAACACGGGCCGGCTGCGGGTCTCGCCCGTCCACGAGATCTACTTCGAGGAAAGCGGTAATCCCTCTGGCAAGCCGGTCGTGTTTCTGCACGGCGGTCCCGGCGGCGGCTCCGAACCCAAACAGCGCCGCTTCTTTCACCCCGAGAAGTACCGCATCGTCAACTTCGACCAGCGCGGCTGCGGAAAGAGCACGCCTTACGCATCCTTGGAGGCCAACACCACCTGGGATCTGGTCGGCGACATCGAGAAAATCCGCGAGCACCTGGGCATCGAGCGTTGGCAGGTGTTCGGTGGGTCCTGGGGTTCGACCCTTGCACTCGCCTATTCCGAAACGCATCCCTGATCGCGTCACAGAACTCGTTCTCCGCGGCATCTTTCTGCTGCGCAAGCAGGAGATCGATTGGTTCTACCAGCGCGGCGCGTCGGTCCTTTACCCGGACGCCTGGGAACCCTACATCTCTCACATCCCCGAGGCTGAACGCGGCGATCTACTCTCGGCCTACTATCGCCGGCTCACCAGCGAGGACCCAGCGGTGCGACTCGCCGCTGCAAAGATCTGGAGCGGATGGGAGGGTGCGACTTCGAAGCTTCTGCCGGACGCTGCTTTCACTGCGCACTACGAAGAGGACGAGTTCGCGCTGGCATTCGCGCGCATCGAGGCCCATTATTTCGTCAACAAGGGTTTCATGAAGACCGATGCCCAGCTACTCGAAGATACTTCGCGGATTCGCCACATTCCGGGCGTGATCGTGCAGGGCCGTTACGATGTCGTCTGCCCCATGGAGAGTGCATGGGCGCTTCATCGTGCGTGGCCGGAGGCCGACCTCATCATTACACCCGATAGCGGCCATAGCGCCTTCGATCCACCGAACAGTCGCGCCCTCGTCGCCGCGACTGACAAATTCGCGCATTAATCCAGCGCAATTTCCCAATTCACGCTGCCCTCGCGCAGCACATCAGCCGGGTTTGTTCCTTGAGCCTGCAACGTAAAGAATAACAGGCGCCGCTACTCCGTCCGCTCGATGACAGGAATTTGGCTCTTGTACGCCTTGAAATAGAGAATCTCCCACAGCTCCGTTTCCTTCCCGGTCAAATGCTTTGATACCTCTCGTTTGAATTCCTCCTCGGGGGAGCTTGCAAGCTTTGTGCAACTAGGCTGCGCGATCGGACCTTTGACCATCCCTTCTCGCTACTTTTGCTAGTTCGGTCGCCTTCGCCCAGCCCACCTGCTGCAGTTCTACCTTGTGAACGCGGTGCGCCGAACACGCGATGAATTCGAGTAGGATCTACTTGGGATCCTGAGCCGAATTGACCGAACATGCCGGCAACCATCAAAAATGGAGATGACATCGTAAATATTCCTGGAAATACAGTGAATACTGGATGTCAAGCGCCATGGGCGCAAAGCTAAAACATGCGGGTACTTGGTGAGCCAGTTTAAAAGAGACAATGGAGCCAAATTGTTCGGGAGCTTAGGAGTGCCGGATTGGCAGATCCGGGAGATCAAAAATCCAAAACGGAAGTAAAAGGTCAAAACAAATGGGAACATTGCGAATCATGATAGCGGATGATCATGACCTCGTGCGCCGAGGGCTAAAGACAATCCTGGAATCTCATCCCGGGTGGAACGTTTGCGCCGAGGCGCAATGCGGGCGCGAGGCTGTTTCAATGGCCGAACAATTTCGGCCGGATATCGCGATCATGGATATCAGCATGCCCGAATTGAATGGAATCGAGGCCGCTCGAAAAATAAAGAAGCTCTCGCCGAATACCGAGATGCTCATATTGTCGATGCATCATACGGACCAGCTCGTCCGGGAAATTATTGGCGCGGGGGCAAAGGGGTACATCATCAAGTCCGATTCCGACGGACAACTGGTTGCCGCAGTCGAGGCTTTGGCGATGCATAAACTATTTTTTACGCCGTGCGCGATGGAGATCGTGCAGGAAAGCATTCGCTCCAGGAGATCTGTTTCCAATTTCCAGCAGTCCGTTCGCAACCGGCTTACCCCGCGGGAAAGGGAAATCATTCAATTGCTTTCCGAAGGGAAGAGCAGCAAGGAAGTTGCCGTCATGCTCGGGATCAGTGTGAAGACCTCGGAAACGCATCGCGCCAACGTCATGCGAAAGCTTGAGATTCACTCAGTCAGCCAGCTTGTCCGGTACGCCGTTCGAAATCGGATTATTGAGGCGTGAGGAAGTAAAAAATAAATTCCATTCCGCCTTAATTTCGTTTTTGGAATTCGTGCTTGCACACGGCGCGCTGGCCCGGGCATATAGTGTCAAAACCAATCTCCCCTACATCGATGTTCCTTCCGCGCGGGATTGGACTGAGATATAACCTCCGAAATTCGAATCTAGAATGGCCTCCATGCCCTCCATCCCTGATTTGTCGCCGCCAACGACAAGCTTCTGCCGCGAAATCAATCGCCGGTTGTCCAGTGATTCAGCTTTCTATTTGAAGGTATCCGTGGATGTTCGAATCCTCTTGAATTACCGAGCATAGGAGTGGGCTTCGGACTCCCCGCTGAATGGGAGTCCCGGCACAGATGCTCAGGAGGCTATATCAGAACAGATCCTCTTAACGCCAAGGCGGGGCCGGACCGCTTGTCAACCATGGATGAAATTCAGGCGGCACTTTCCTTTCTGCCCGAAATATACATTCCATGCGCGACGAATAATCCGATGGAAGCACCCTCGGATCAAGAAGATTGCGTCCACATTGATGCCGAAAATGAGGACGCGGCGTTTCTAACGCTCCTGGGAAAAGTTGACCCGACGTCCAACTAGGCAACCAGATTGATCGCAGGCCAGAGAAAAGTTGGAATTACCGCCGCCCCTCTTTGCGGAAGAAAGGAAGGTTCATCATGATTTCGGACGATCGAATCGCTGGAAAGCTGATCCGTCATTTCCGAATTTTAGGGGTCTGCTGGGTAGTGTACGGGATTCTTTGTCTAGTCACGGCAGTCTGGCTGATTTCGTTTACGAACACTGCCACGTTGATGTTCGGCGCGCTACTAAACCGGGTCCCCGATCCATTCAGCATGATGAACATATTTCATTTCATTTATATCCTTCAGATCGCATGGAAGGGTGCAACTGGAATTCTTGGGATCGTGGCTGGATTGGGTCTTATCGCCGGGAGTCGGTCTGCAAAAACCATCGCTATTGTTGCGGCATTTCTTTCTCTTTCGAGCATTCCGCTCGGCACAACCCTGGGAATTTATAGCCTTATCGTGCTGCTAATGTGGAGCCCTCAACGCATCGCTGACACTGTCCCCGGCGAATCTGTTTCGAGTATGAGGCAGGAGCAAATGACAACGTTGCGTCACGAGAGTTGATAATCCCGCGGCGATTAGGCTCGCGACAGGACATGCCGGAGCAAATCTTTTAACACCACTTTCCGCATTTTTAGATATTCCACAGCATTTGCAGCGATACTTTCATCGGAAAGGCATCTGAGAAGTCGGGCCAAGTCCATTACCTATCCGATATGCAAGCTGGGGTGCGAGGAGAGAAGACCGAAAACATTCAAGAGCCAGATGATCACGGCAATGACCACCACCGCGTTCAGGATGGATTTAATCGACGCGGCCATCGGCACGTATTGATTAATCAAGTAAAGCACGACGCCAACGATGATCAGAAGGATCAGAACTTGGATTAGCGGCATGATTGCAGCGCCTCCCATTCTTTTGAAGCTGGCCATCGCGGTTTAGCTCATCGCTGAATAACCAAAGAGCCGACAGGAAGAGAAAGCCCACCGCTTAGTGAACGTTGCCAGAAAAAATGGGAGAGGAATCGGAATGCCAGCCCAGCCCTCATTTTAGCTTCCCAATTTCCTCTCCCACTCCGGAGCTTAAAATTATCCGAATCAGGTGACAATACATGCCAATTGGTATGTGCAGTTCGTGCACTCTGGTAGAGCAGGAAAAAGGATCATGATCGCGATTCTTATTTTTGGCAGGCATACCCGCATTCCTGTGCACCAGAACGTTCTTGACTGAACGATCCAAAATAGACCTCGACAAACAAGGTTGAATTCAACGGGCTTCACTCTCGATTCCACTGCCTTCCTTCCCTATTCATTTCTCACAATCTCCGTTTAATCTACCGAAAGCCGCTTCTCAAACTACATCCTTCATTCGATGGTTCGCTAGAGCATCGTGCGTTAGCGTCATTCCGCCGGTGCAATTCATCGGAGTATTTAAGTATTTAAAAATGCCGGCGGTCACAAATAGTTGCGGAGGGATCACTCATGAACCGAGCGCGAAGGATCAGTTATTTCCTGACATGGTTTGGGATGCCGCTGCTGATTACGGCTGGGTTCTTGATCAGCCCGCGGCCGAGTTCATCCAAGCCTTTTCAGGAACAACCCGACAACACCAGAACGAATAAGGGCGACGCGGACAAAGATGCGAGCACGGCCGACCGGCAAAAAATGAATCCCGCCGACCGGGCCACTACTCAAAAAATCCGGACGGAAATTATGAAAGATAAATCGCTCTCCACCTATGCCCACAACGTCAAGATCATTACGCAGGACGGAAAAGTCACGCTGAAGGGGCCCGTCCGCAATGCGGAGGAAAAGGCGACACTCGAAAGAAAGGCAGCCGCGGTGGCCGGAGAAGGCAACGTTATCAGCCAGATCGAAGTTGTGCCTCCAAAATCCTGATCCAAGAGGCTCAGCGAATTCCATCCAAAAAGGAGAAATGATTATGTCTAGCAAAAAAACCGCGGTATTCGGAATTTACTCGACACGCGGCCAGGTAGAAACTGCCGCAGATTTATTGGCTCGATCCGGATATCCAGTTACGGACTTATCCGTACTTCTTCCGGAAAGCCTGGGTGGCAAGGATTTGGCCACCGAAAAAGCTACAAAGGCCCCGGAAGGCGCTGCGGCGGGAGCCGGCTCAGGCGCGGTTCTCGGCGGAACCCTTGGCTTGCTTGCAGGAATCGGCGCTCTCGCGATTCCCGGGGTCGGTCCGCTGATCGCCGCCGGACCGATTGTGGCTACGCTCGCGGGAGTAGGAGTCGGTGGGGCAGTGGGAGGATTCACGGGCGCACTGATCGGTGCGGGTATTCCTGAATATGAGGCCAAGCGCTATGAAGGTCATCTGCAAAAAGGGGGAATTCTTCTTTCCGTACACTGCGATACCTCGGAGGAAATCAGCCGCGCCAAAGAAATTCTTGAGCGCACGGGCGGGCAGGATATTTCTTCCACGGGGGAATCTTCCACGGGAAACGTGACGCCTGACCAAAAAGCGCGTCGCACTGCTTCGGGCCGAAACGATTAATGCCAGGCAGAGGGAGGCCCGGGACGGCCTCCCTCTTTTTTCTCCACCCCCCTGAGGTCGCCGGGGATCGAAATGGCCGGAATGTCAACTTCGAGAAGGCAATGGAGGATCGCAATGATAGGGAGAAAATGGGAGGGAACGGCGTCGGGAATGCTGTTCGGGATCGGGGTTGGCATTGGCATTGGAATTCTGCTGGCGCCAAAGGCGGGAAAAGAGAGCCGCGAACAAATCCTGGATACGGTGAAGGACGGCCTCGATGCGGCGATCGCAAAGGGACAGGATGTGACCCGCAACCTACAAAGGGTCCTCGATGACGCGAGGGACCGTCTGGAAGAAGCAGCCGAGGTGGGAGAGCAAGCCTACCGAAACGCGAAGTCGAACGCTTCCTAGCAGGTTTAATAGGTTGAGTTCATCCTATTCCCGGGCATCGAGTGAACAATTCGAGTTGATCCGGTGAACGCGTTGGGGCAAAGGAGAAATACTGAAATGAAATCAAAGCGCTGCAGTAAATCCGCAACAGCAAAACAAGGTCTTCTCTTGGACGTGGCCCGAACGATCGGATCGACGCTGGGAACTTTGGCCGCTAAAGCTGACCCCGCGGTGAAGCATCCTTCCCGTGCTGTGCGCATGAAGAAGACCAGGTCAACAAAAACGGGGAAACCTCGAAACAGACGCAGCGCGTGACGGCAAGCCTCATCGGGACAACTCTTGTTCGCTTCATTACTTGTAAGCTCGTAAGAGCGTTCATCTAATGCCATCAATAATGAACTAAAGGCAATGTCACAGGCTGCGGATTGCTCCCGATGCTCAACCCAGTGCATCTACGGCGTTCACAAGTCTATCCGCCGTGGTTGACAAGCGAAAAGCAGGTATTAGGGGGTAATGTTTACGCGGAATCTCTGCATCACTCGCGCTGCCGTTGGCCCTCTTAGATGGCACCTTTGGGCCGCATCTGTCGCAAAGGGTGCAAACTCGAATTCCAAGGCCAGGAAACAAGTCCTCAACGCGGATCCACGCATCCCCACCTCATGACCCAAGTCTGGGATATTATTCCGCATTCATCCAGCCTTTTCAAAACAACGGTAGAAAATCCCAAGGGCTTTTGCCGCGGCGCTGTTCGAGTGAAACGGTCCGCTACTTCTCTCCGTTTACGACCAAGTTGTTTGTGACTGAAAAAACGTTCGGAACTCCCTTCGCGTAGACATTCGCAACATTCTTGTCTGCTTCATTATCCACGTTGCCTTCGAGGGTCACATGCCCGCCTTTGACGATGATGTGAATCGACTGCAGGGCTCCCAACCCATAACGTGAAAGTGTGCCTTGCGAGTAAATCGCCCTGTACTCCGCCAGCCGGATTTGATCATCCATCGGCGAGGGCGGCAGCACTTCGATCTGGTCATTCACCTTTTCAACTCCTTCAATCTTCTTGACCGCATTCTCCGCGTCGGTTTTCACCGTTGGATTTGTAACCGCTCCCATCAACGTCACATCGTCCCCGCTCACGCTGTATTTCATGATGTCAAAGACGCTGTACCAGGGCACCATTGCAAGTTCGTGCCCTACTTCTCTTTTAATGTACCCGGTGCTGTTTCGGGCCCCCTTATTGCCGGGCGCATCCTGTCTGGCAACCGTCCCCGTGTTTCCAAAGATGATCTGCAGCGTCAGTAGGAACAAAACCGATTTCAGGATTCGCATGGTCATCACCTCCGAAAAAGTCTACGAGCAATCCTAGGTTGAAAATAGGATGGCAGCTTTCATTTCACCATCGAGGGAAGGGAGTAATAGAATGATGGGAATATGGTAGAAGTAGTTACTTCACATTTGCACTCGGCAAGCGGTTACGCAGCGTTACTGCTGCGGTCAAAGGCAGACAAAGTGACCCTGTCGCTGTACCACTGCTATAGGTTATTTGTTCCAGCGCGGAAGGTAGGGGCGGGAAGGGAATCAAAGCCCTTCCCGCGACGGGAGGGAGGCGACTTGAGGTGCGTGCTCTGAAGTGACTGAACTCGCAGTCAGGCTTGTTCCATGCTGTATACCTCTTCTTCAAACTCTCCGAATGAGACCGCCCAAGAGAGAGGCCACGAAGAGAATCAAGAAAATAAAAAATAAAATCCTGGCGATCCCGGCCGAGGCCGCGGCGATTCCCCCAAAACCGAAAACAGCTGCCACGAGCGCCACCAGAAGAAAGATGACTGTCCATCGCAACATGTTTGACCTCCGTGTCCCAAACCTGTTTAATGTCCGCGACGGTTTCAGGACGAACCTATTTTTGCGCTGGTCCGCGCATCGAACAATCCAAAGTCCGGCGTATTTTGGACAGCTTTAACACCTGAGATGCCGAATTAATTGGATCTGATTTGAGCGGACGAGGGGGCCGGCCCCGCCGTTACACTATTTTCCAAATATCATACGAGTTCTGGTTATCGCAGGAAGAAGCCCTCGCCCGACCAAAACGATCGCGCGCCACAAAATGACTCCGGCGCAGACGGCTATAAGAATGCACCACACGTGGCTAAGTGCGCTCAGAATGAATAGAGCAAGGAAGGATATGGCCTTGCAACTGCGGTCGTATGTTCCCGGTTTCATCGCGGCTTCGGTCATATGAGTCTTCCACCTTTGCTGCCGTGAGCTCTCGCATTCCCGGTACAATTCATCGCATCCGGATCGGGATTCTTCTACTTCACTAGTGTGAGTGGCAATCGAGGAGTCCATGTACTTGGGGCGAATATCTTACCGAGGAGTCCCGAACGCAGGCCTGGTGAGAGGACACGGACAGTGACTGAGCGATCCAGCTCAAGAAAGCCTACTCGCTAAAGTCACTTCGCGATTCGATTTGATTGCGCGCAGTCGAGAGATAATAACGGTTCGGGATTTATATCGCCGGAAAAGTCCTGCCCAATTGGAATCCCTTCGCACGGTGTCTTCTTGTCCGCTACGCGAATCTCCCGTTCACAGTCAATGGTCCACAGTATTTGTTTCTTCGCGCAAATCGTGTCTTCTATTAGCCGATGTGAATGCGAGATGCGAACGCGCTGGTAGGGCGATTGAGATTCATCCGGATCAAACCATAACCAAGGAGAAGAATCATGAATTGGGATCAGGTCGAAGGCAAATGGAAGCAAATCAAGGGCCAGGCGAAGGAAGAATGGGGAAAGCTCACCGATGATGATTTGGACGTAATCGACGGGAAGCGCCAGCAGTTGGTTGGAAGGATTCAGGAGCGCTACGGAATTGCCAAAGATGTTGCGGAAAAACAGGCGGATGAATTTGTGAAGGCCTTAACCGCTGACGACCGCGAAGAGGAAAAAGCTCATCGGGTTGGCCGCCGTTAATTGTGGTTTCACATTGTGGTTGGGGGCGGGGCGCCTGGCCGAGGCGAGAGCGTTTCGCCCCTCCGCCCGCACAAAATAAGGAGAATCATGGCTCAATCAGGTGCGCGACCGAAAACGGACACTGTGCCATCAAGAGAAGGCCTCATTGCCTCGCTGAACGAGGATCTCGCCCGCGAATATCAGGCAATCATTTCCTACGTTGTCTACTCACAGGTCCTCAAAGGAGCGGCATACATGAATATTGCCGCTGAACTTGAAAATCATGCACAGGAAGAATTGAGTCACGCCCTGATCATTGCCAGGCAGATCGATTACCTTGGAGGAATGCCTGCGATTCAGCCAAAACAGATCCGCACTTCGGAAAATGCCGAGGAAATGCTGCGTTTCGATCTGGAAAATGAAACGGAGACGATCCGTAATTATCGTGAGCGGGTTCGACAATGCGAGGCCCTGGGCGAATTTGCCCTGGCAGAACACATACGGGAAATTTTGATGCAGGAACAGGAACACCAAATCGACCTGGCTACAGCGCTCGGCGTGGATGTTTCAAATTTAAGACCTGATTCTTGATCCTCAAGGCTTCGTTCCATCTCCGATCGTCCCTCATGCGCAATTCTCACCTTAAGAGGCCATTTCACCACCCGCCCCCGGGATAAATGGCCTCTCCTACCTTTTTTCCCGTTACTGGAAAAGATCGAAGGAACGAAAGCGATCGACGAAGATTCGAGTCCATCCAGCTAGCGTCTTTACACCTGTGTCGGATTGGTTGAATCGGCCGACTTGCTCAGCTCTGTGCCTTCGAAAAGCCGCTGATCCCACCATCGAGTCTTTCAAGCTATTTTCTGATCTTTTTACCCGATTCTCTTAAGTAAAAAAGTCAGTCAAAGTGAAATGGTGCGCGGGGTCCTCCGGTTGCCCGAGTAGCCTCATCGCAATGGAACAGGTGGAGATAAATCATGACCCATTTCCTATCCGCTTTAGAGCCCACTTGCCCCGCTTGCAGAAGCCGGAAGATACAATCGACGAAATTGCAGGGAATTATCGAGTCCATTGTTTTGCGGCTGATGAGGGTCAATTCATTTTGGTGCAACGATTGTTTCCGTCACTTTTATCTTTTCTTTCCAAAGCCTGAAGCATCCCGGCTGCAGGCAAGGGGCGATCGTTCCCTATCTTCGTTCGCGTTAAGATGACTGTCGTGTTCCCCGATGCCGTTTTCTCCCCGCTAGTAATATTATGGTCAACATACAATTTTCCCTTGGCCGGATATACCAGAAACACCTCATATAAAAGTTTACCCTCCCAAGCTATAAAGCCGAGACCGTTTAGCACTGTTCGCCTTTTGATTTTGCGTTACCGCGGTAATCTCAGACGGGAACGGCGCTATTTCGAATCCGTCCCGAAATTGCCCGACCCATGCGGCTTGAGTAAAGGAGAATCCTTGCCAAAACGTGCGAAGACTGCTGACTTCAGGATCTCCCTGAACGGCGAGCCTCACGATTCCTCGCTGCCCAAGGCCCCGACTGGAATTAAGGGACTCGACGAAATCAGCGGAGGTGGTTTGCCCCGCGCGCGCACGACCATCGTTTGCGGAGGACCGGGTTGCGGAAAAACCATGCTCGGCATGGAATTCCTCATCCGCGGCGCTCGGGAGTTCGACGAGCCCGGAGTTCTAGTGGCATTTGAGGAAACCCCTCAGGAAATGGAGCGAAATGTCGACCTCTCTTGGGTTCGATCTACAAGACCTGGTCGACCGCAAGAAACTATTCCTTGATTACGTCTATGTCGAACCGAGCGAGATTCAGGAGACGGGGGATTACGATCTCGAGGGTTTATTCATCCGGCTGCAACATGCGGTTGAATCAGTCGGGGCCAAGCGCATTTGCCTGGACACTCTCGAGGCGCTGTTTTCGGGTTTCTCCAATGAACGCGTTCTCCGCGCGGAATTGCGCCGCCTGTTTCGCTGGTTGAAGGAGCGAACATCTGACGACCGTGATCACGGCGGAGAAGGGCGAAAACACACTCACGCGCCACGGACTGGAGGAATACGTCTCCGATTGCGTCATCTTGCTCGATCACCGCATCCGGGAGCAGATTTCGACGCGCCGCTTGCGAATCGTGAAGTACCGGGGGACGAGCCATGGAGCCGATGAATATCCCTTCCTCATCGATAGCCACGGCATTTCGGTCCTGCCCGTCACCTCTCTGGAGATGCAACACAAGGTTTCCAGCGAGCGGGTCCCCACGGGAATTGCCGATTTGGATGAAATGCTCGGCGGTAAGGGTTTTTATCGAGGCTCCAGTATTTTGATCAGCGGAACCGCGGGAAGCGGCAAAACGACCATGGCGGCTTCTTTCGCGGATGCCGCGTGCCGCCGGGGCGAGCGCTGCCTGTTTGTCGGTTTTGAAGAATCCGCTAACCAGGTTGCGCGAAACATGGACTCAGTGGGGATTCGACCTCGACCAGTGGGTGGAAAGGGATTTGTTGGTTCACGAGACCTGGCGGCCCAGCCAATACGGCATCGAGATGCATCTGCTCCGCATTCATAAACTCGTCGAAATGGTTAAGCCCCGGCACGTCATCATCGATCCCATCACGAACCTCATATCTGGCAGCGCGCAAAAGGATGTCTACTCGATGCTGATGCGCCTGATGGATCATTTGAAGGGGCAGGAAATCACCGCGATGTTTACGAGCCTCACTGTAAACAGCGACCAGTTGGAACAGACGGATATTGGAATATCGTCGCTCACCGATACCTGGTTATTGTGCCGGGACCAGGAATTAAACGGAGAACGAAATCGCTGCATTTACATCTTGAAATCTCGAGGCATGGCGCATTCCAACCAAGTCCGGGAATTCCTTATGAGTCGCGACGGAATTCGGTTGGTCCCGCCCTTATATCGGTTCGGGCGTTGTCCTCACCGGATCTTCGCGCAAGGCCCAGGAGGCCAAGGAAATGGCTGATGCGCTGGTCCGGTCCCAGGAAATTGAACAGAGACAAGCAGCTCTGGAACGCAAGCGAAGCGCCCTGGAGGCACAGATCAACGTATTGAAAATGGATTTCGCCGCGGAAGAGTTGGAACTGGAGCGGATAATCCATCAGGAACAGTCACGTGAGAAACAGCTGGAACTGGAAAGAGATGCCATGAATCGCATTCGGCTCGGTGAGTCGGAACAAACCATGCCTGTGGCGGCGGTAACGGCCGCGGGAGATGCAAAGCGATGAAAAAAGCAAAAGCGAACGGAAAATCCGCTGGGAATCATGAACCCGCCATGAAGTTGAGGCTATACGTGGCGGGCCAAACCCCCAAATCGCTGGCGGCCCTATCTAATCTTAAGCAAATTTGCGCCGAGCATTTGGATGGGAAATATGAATTGGAAGTGATCGACTTGATGAAAAATCCCCAGCTGGCACAGGGAGACCAAATTCTTGCCATTCCCACGCTGGTGCGGAATTTGCCCGAACCCATCCGGAAAATCATCGGCGATCTTTCCAATGTGGACCGCGTGCTGGTGGGTCTGGACCTCCGAGGAGCGCCGCGGGAAGCGCATAGCAGAGTCTCGCCGCCACCTGAAAGCCAAATTGGAGCAAAGCTTTGAAGAGGCCCATTCGCAGGAAACTCGCGCGTGCGCCCCGAAAAACCGCGGTCGCGCACGCAAAATGTATTCGCTTCGCCTGTACATTACCGGCCAAACGCCGCGCTCGGCGGCGTCGATCCGGAACCTTCGCGAAGTGTGCGACGAATTTCTCGAGGGCAGATTTGAACTGCAAGTCATTGATCTGTACCAGCGCCCCGAGCTGGCAAAGGAAGCACAAGTGGTCGCCGCACCCACGCTGATCAAGAAGCTTCCGCTGCCATTGCGGAGGCTGGTCGGCGACCTTTCGAATAAAAATGAAGTCCTTCTCGGGTCTGGATTTGAAGGAGTAGCAATGCGTGAAAGACGATCACCTAAAGTCAGAAAATCGGTCGCGCAAACAATAAAGAGATTGCGCGCGCGCATTTGCGAGCTGGAAGAGACGTTTCTCGCCATCCAGGGCGGCCGGGTCGATGCCGTCGTCGTAAACGGTGCTGAGGGCGATCAGGTCTTTACCCTGCAAGGTGCCGAGCATCCCTACAGAGTGCTGGTGGAAACCATGAATGAGGGAGCGGCGACCCTGGATAAGGATGGCACGGTTCTTTACGGAAATGCCAGTTTTGCAGGAATCCTGGGAGTGCCCGTCGCGGATATTATTGGAACTCCGTTGCAGATGCATTTCAGCCTGCAGGAACGCGAGAAACTTAAAACACTGATTGACAATGGCCTGCGAAGCGAGTCCCGCGGCGAAATCAGTCTTGTGAGTTCAGGCGGCCAGCTGAAGCTCGTGCGTTTGTCGTTGAGCCCCGTCCATCAATTTGGCATCCGCACAATTTGCGTCATTGCCACGGATCTGACGGAGATCTCTGGGGCAAATGAGGCGTTGAAAGCCAGCGAAGACACGCTGAGAAACCTTTCCGGACGGCTGCTTGCGGCTTCAGGACGAAGAGCGCCGCCGCATTTCCCGCGATCTGCACGATGTGACGGGACAGAAGCTGGCGCTCTTATCCATGGATCTATCCGGCATTCTGAAGAATAAGAACATTTCCAAGGATGAAGGAGATCAATCGCCTTTTACTGGAATCGATCACTCTCTCCAATGATGTGAATAAGGAAATCCGCACGCTTTCCTACCTCCTGCACCCACCCCTGCTTGATGAACTTGGGTTGCCGTCCGCAGTGGAATGGTTTACGCAAGGTTTTGAGAGCCGAACGGGGATTCATGTGAATGTGGACATCCCTTCCAGTTTTGTGAGGCTGACGCCGGATGCCGAGGTGGCGCTGTTCCGAATCGTCCAGGAAAGCCTCGCCAATGTTCATCGCTATTCCGGAAGCGCCACTGCGTTTGTTCGGGCGCGTTCCGACGACGCGGCAATGTTATGCTTGGAAATCGGAGATTTCGGCAAAGGCATTGGCAAGGAATCGAAAACACCGGACCGTGACACCGGTCGCACCTTTGGGAGTCGGGAATTCAAGGGATGAGAGAACGGGTCCGGCAGCTTTCGGGGACATTGGAAATCACCTCCAGGCCCGGCAAGGGAACCCTGGTGACGGCGATTTTTCCCGTCAGCAGCCCGGCGCACTGAAATCTCCGAGTCCTATGAGGATCCCAAAATACAAGAGGTGCAGTTGTGTCCCGATGGAGGGGGCGCTGCAAGCAATGGTTGGCGAAAGCGCATCTTGATTGCAGATGATCACGACGTCCTTCGCCGTGGAATACGGACGATGCTCGAGAGCGACCCGGATCTGGAAGTCTGCGGGGAGGCAGTCGACGGCCAGGATGCGCTGGAGAAAACACTCGCCCAGGCGCCAGACCTCGTCATTCTCGATATCAACATGCCGATCATGAACGGACTGGATGTCTTGCGCCAAATCGTTCGCCACAGCCCGCAAACCAAGGTTCTGGCGTTTTCCGTCCACGATTCCAAGCAGATCGTAGAAGAAATCCTGGCCGCCGGCGCCCACAGTTACCTTTCGAAAGCGACCGCTGGCCAACACCTCGTCCACGAAGTGCGTTCGCTTCTGAATGGCCATGTGCGAGCCGGGCATGCCTGAACCGGCAGGGGATTAGAAACGCTCCCCTGATCCCTGAAGTTGATAGCGCCGGTCAAATGAGGCTCGCCTGATCGCCGCAAACTTTATCTCTCTCGCGTTCTTTCGGTTCCGAGCTCCCTTAAATTCCTGTGCCGCCACAGAATACTGAGCATTGCACCATTCTCAAGCGTATTCGCGCTGATGAAAATCTCCCCGGCAGGCAAATAAGGCGTGCGCCTACATTAAGTTTAACAGAACTGCTAGACTGGGTTGCCGGCATCTTACCCTCTCTCACGGAGAAACGAACGTGAAGAAGAAAAAGCCCAGTACCACCAAGCCTGGAACTGTCGAAAAAATCATTAAATCTCCTTTCCCGCAGGAGCCCGAAAAAGCAGAAATCTCGGTGGAGGGCGCGGATCACCTGTATCGCGAGATTCGCATTGAGAATACTTTGACGGACGAAAAGGGCAACGAGGTAAAGCTTGTAAAGGGAGCGCAAGTGGACATCACCGTCGAGGCCGATCCCAATGACACGATCCCGAAAAACACCCGCTAATTCGTCCGTGGCGGCGTCCACTCCCTTGGGAAATCATTTCCGCCAAAATGGCTGATAGTCTTTAGGTCGCCTTATAAGTGAGTTGGTGGCGCTTATAGACCGAAACGTTCGAACAGTTGGGGCATTCCAGACTCACCCCCTCCCGTGGTATTTCCGGTTTCTCGCCAATCCAGGCAAACGAATCATAAAGCGCGGATCGATACTCCTTGCCTATCTCGCTGTGGGTAAATTCTTCACCGCATTCGGGACAACCCAGCACCCATCGAGGCACCGCAGAACCCCCTCGATCTCCTCGATGAGGGCCCGAAGAGACATAGATTTGACACCTTCATGCGACCATACAGGAAGCAAGGGAACAATACTTGAAACAATGTAAATCAGGCCTCGGGGAGTCGCATATTCGCAGTCGAATTTTGGGCAACTCCTTTTTTCCGGTTTTTATTGCCTCCTGCCTGGACTTGGCCGCCCATTCCAAATGAATCGCCGTATTGCACAAACTTAACTCGATGAGTAGATTGCTGATCAGGGGACAGTGTGAGTTCAGATCCGCCTTTCTTATTGGGAAATCTTCCACATGAAAACATTTAACTGCGAGTGCGGTGAATTGGTTTTTTTCGAGAATGTCACCTGTCTGGTTTGCGGGCGTGAATTAGGCTTCCTTCCGGATATCCTATCTCTAGGCAGTCTGGAACCAGCAGAGAACGGCATGTTCAAAGCGAAAACGGGCATGCACGGCGAGAAGCTATACAAGAAATGCCAGAATTATGCGAAGCAATCCGTTTGTAATTGGATGATCCCGGCCGGACCAAGTTCCGCGCAAAGTGACGATCTATTTTGCGTTTCCTGCCGCCTCAATCAAACGATTCCCGACTTGAGCCGCGATCAAAATCATGCGCTCTGGCGGCGAATGGAAATTGCAAAGCGGCGTCTCGTTTATACTCTCCTCAATTTCAAACTGCCCCTCGCCAATAAGGCCGACGATCCGGAGAAAGGCCTCGCTTTCGCTTTCCTCGAAGATCAATTGAAGCCCGACGGCGGGGCCTCGACAGTCATGACCGGGCATGACAATGGACTCATCACTTTGAATCTCGCCGAGGCAGACGACTCCGTTCGCGAGAGAATTCGCCTCGCGATGAAAGAGCCGCTTCGCACCCTTCTTGGACACTTCCGGCATGAAATTGGCCACTATTATTGGGATCGGCTGATTCGGGGCAGTAAATTTATAGAAAACTTCCGCGTGCTTTTCGGAAACGAAAAGGCAGACTACGAGGAAGCGCTCCAGCGATACTATTCAAGCGGGGCCCCCAAAAACTGGGAGAACAGCTACATCAGCGCGTACGCGACAGCGCATCCCTGGGAGGATTGGGCGGAAAGCTGGGCCCATTTCATGCATATCCAGGACGCCTTGGAAGTCGCCAACGACTTCGGCTTGGTCGGCAAGTCCATTCGACTCGATCCCAAAGACGCGAGCCGCAAATCCTGGCTTTCCTCGCAACAAGTCACTTTTGAAGGGATTATCGAAGCCTGGGCGGAACTGACAATCGCGCTCAACAGCATCAACCGCTCCATCGGCCTTCCTGACACGTATCCGTTTGTGCTTTCGCCTCCCATAGTGAACAAGCTGCGATTTATTTTTGAGGTGATCTCCGCAGGGTCGGCCAAGGCCGCAGTCATTTCCAAAATGTGATAGCACTTTACAGGAAGAGCCAGACCAAGAGCGCTTTTCTCGCGCTGAATTCGATGGAAGAATTCTAAGGCAGTAATGCCGGGTGTTTTTCGCGCCGTTGGTCTGGCGTAGCGTGGAGGCCAAATAACTGCGGGCGTGACGCGGGCGTCACCAAAGATCACCCGGCAATCCGCCCTTGCAAACTTGTCAAACGACGGATCGCCTGTCCACGAGTGCCAACACTATAATGATCAGGAGAAGGAGTCCCAACCCTCCGCTCGGGTAATAGCCCCAACTCGCGCTGTACGGCCACGCCGGCAAGCTCCCCAACAGTGCCAGGACCAGAATAATTATAAGAATAGTCCGCAACATAAATTCCTTCTCCAATCATCGTGGCTTCCGCCGAACTGATCTCCGGGAGCGCAAATCTCCCGGCGGGCGGTTCCGTTTCTAATCCCTTGCGAATCTGCCGTCACAGATTCCACAGCCGGCCCTCGACTGTGAAAATGATCAGAATGGAAATCCAGACCGCAGGAACACCAATCCTGCGATCGTTGACAGAAAATCCTGGAGTTTATCTCAACGAAAAAAGGAAGGACAACTCGAATGCAATCATCCTTCCGTTTCTCCCGCGTGTCATTCTCCAGCCTTTTTATTTGTGAAAATAAACGCCTATGTCAAACCGGTCATGATCCCAGTCCGCTTTATGGTCCCGGCACCATTGCCGGTCCGAATCCATTTTGGCGACATCGCTATCCACTTGCCGGCTATGTTCGCCGTGGCGGCTCACATCGCGGTCGATCCTGGCACGATCCGATTCCAGCCGGCGATGGCAATCATTGCCCCAATCCTTGTCGGCTCGAGCGGTTCCGCCGAAGGCAAATAGAAGACCGCCGGCCAACGCGCTGGTGAAAATCATCCGATTCCAGAGCTCAGTATTCGTCAAAGCTGCCTCCGGGTTTTCTTTCGGAACGCGGTTTGCGCTCCACCCCTGCGTCTTCATTGGTAACACCCGGGGTTGCGGCAAACGATCGGGTCAAGGCTGTAATTTAACTGCGTCGTTTACCGATGATTTCGTCGTCGCGGGGGATTTCCTCAGCGAATATCAATCATGAAAAAATCTGAATCAGATTTGGATTTCAGCGAAAATGTTGGTCGTTAGGAACATCTGTAAAATTACAACGGGGATGGATTTCGCCGGGTTATCCCGATGGAACGAAGTCCGTTGTGTTCTTGGCGGCGCGATGGCGGCGTTTGTCGCAATTCTGGTTTCGTGAAAATCGTGCGGCGGTATGCAGGACGGAGGATGAAAGTCTTGCAATTGCTCCATAATAAATTCGCAAAGCCACCAAAGATTACAGTGAAATTTCTTGATGCGAGCCCGTGGAATTCGAGAGGAAATGCTCCTTGCTGTGCGAGGAGGGCTCAGGCACCGAGCCAGCGCCCCGCGGGTTCCCAGCCCTCGACATGGTCGCAGATCACTTTTATTGTTGCAGTAATCGGGATCGCCAGGACGAGCCCCAGGGCGCCCCAAAGCCATCCCCAGAGCATCAACGCAACGGTGACGGCAAGCGGATTCAAATGGACGCGACGCCCGACAATCGCGGGCATCAGTACGTTAAGGCCAATGATATGGAGCAAAAGCAAGGTCGCCGCAATGCCAAGATAAGGACCGATGGTGCTCCACTTCACCATACCAATCAGAAAAGGAGGCAACCACGCAAGGACCACGCCCAGGTACGGCACTAGATTTAGCAAGCCGGAGACACAACCCGTCAGAAAAGGGTAGTCCAGGTGCATCATCAGGAAAAAGCCCCAGCTAGCAAGCATCAGGATCAGCGCCACCACTGCGTTTCCGGCAAGGTAGCTGCGAAGCATGGTGCTGACTTGATCGAGAGCTTCCTTGACGCGTGTCCGTTTCCCGGCAGGAAATAATTCCATTGTGGCTTTCCAAATCTGCGGCTTGGCAGCGAGCATGAAAAACACCAGAAACGGAAGAAACGCGGCGACAAGTAAAAAGGAATAAAGCGAGCCTACGCCGAGAAACACCAAGTCCCTGACAGGCCTTCCTTCGGCAACGCGCACGGGCTGGCGGTCTTTCGCTTCCTCTGAGGCAATCGCCTCAACCTGGTTCTCCACCGTGGCCAACTTGCGGTCAACCGCTCTTGTAGCGTGGCTCAGGACTGCACTATAGCGTGGCCAATCCGCAACGAATTGATCGGTGCGCTCGGCCACCAGTAAGCCCAGTCCGCCGACCAGCAACACAACTGCCAGCAGCACCATCAGCGATCCGAGCGCTCGAGGCATGCGCATTCGTTCGAGGAATTCGACGACTGGATCAAGAAAATACGCGAGCAGAGCGGCTAGCAGCAGCGTCATCACAACGCTCGAAGCAAAGTAAAGGAAGGCGAACACAATTCCCGATGCAATGATGCGGAGGTACGGAATGGCCCGCGCAGTGATCTTGAACTCTTCATCTCGCATGGCTGAACCGAGGTCACCTTAGCACATTGGCGCGCCGGGATAAACTTGGAGAAAAGCGCAACTCATCTCCGGACTCTTCGCATTCTCCGTGCTCGCATGACTTTTCGCGATAATCGAGTTGATGGCGCAAATGTCGGATGATATGTTCTGGATTACTGGAACGGCGGACTTGAACTTGCGGGTCTGGCCGAATTGCCAGCACGATCCCCGTTTGAACAGGAGGAAACCACCATGGCCTTAAATATTACAAGTGGGGAGGTGAAAGGGGTGGCCGTCGTGTGGCTGGATGGTCGGATCGTACTCGGGGAAGAAACTATCGTCCTTCGAGAAAAAGTGAAAGGGCTGCTGGGCGAGGGCAAAAAGAAGCTGGTTCTGGATTTGAAAAAAGTCACGTTCATTGACAGCTCGGGGCTCGGCGCACTCGTCGCTGCCCATATGAGTGCGAAATCGAGCGGAGCAACACTGCGTCTCTGCAATCTTGGATCGGGCGCCAACGAATTGCTGCAGCTGACCAGACTCGTAACCATTTTTGAAGTTTCTAAATCCGAGGCGGACGCAGTGAGCAGCTTCTCCAACTAATCTTGTCTAATAAGATAAACTTCCGTTTGACGCCAGTCGCGCCGTGATGATCGTCACCATGCGATGTGACCAGGAGTAGCCCGTGGCGGTAGCGGAGATCGCATTTTTTACTTCCATGCCTTTGGCAAAATTCGGAATAAATGTTCCCGGCACAATCCCCCTTACGATCCAGGCGAAGGTGTGCTTTGATTAGATCGCAGTAATTTTATTTGCGTAACGTACTTTACGTAAGCCATCGCGAGCTCTCGCGAGTCTTCCTCTCGATGATGAGCCGTGAGAACGACAGGCTCCTGAACCGGCCTGCGTCCGTAAATGTCCCCCAATTCTAGACGCTACCCTGCGGCTCGTTTCGCATGCACGCGCGGTGCGGGAGAATATTGGACCCCATTTTGAGTGGAAGCATCCGGCATCCTGAATCCTTGAATCTGTCCTTCGCCGTCCGGACGAATTGTGAATCGAGAAGAGCGCCAATTCCAGGCGGTTATGCACGCCGACCTTGTCAAAGATGTTGGTGAGGTGATGTTTGACCGTCTGCAAGCTCACGGAGAGTTCCTGCGCGATTTCCTTATTTGTCCTGCCCGCAACCACCTCCGCGACAATCTGACGTTCGCGAGGCGTCAAACGCCAGGGCCCTTGCGGGGCACATCCGATGAGGCCGACCGGGCCGCCGCGTCAATTCCCGCACAAGATCCGAAATATTCTGCCGTTCGACCCAGTACTCACCTGCAACCACCGCGTGGATACTCTTGCGCAATAAGCTGCGTGGTCGATTCTTTCAGGATGATTCCCGCAGCGCCGCGCTTGAGGACCTCCACGATGTCGTGCCTTTCCACTTCGGTGGCGAGGATCAATACGCGCACCGGAAAGGGCAATCTTCTGAATCAGCTTGAGCGCTTCGATCCCCGAGCAGCGGGGCATTCGTAAGTCTAGAAGGACCAAGTCCGGCTTTAATTTGCGCGTCATCTCCGCGGCTTCCTGGCCGTCACGAGCCTCGCCGACCACGCGGATCTTGCGGTCCAATTCAAGGAGCAAGCGCAGACCTTCCCGAAACACCGGATGATCATCGGCGATCAGCACGCGGACGGTATGCGCTCGGTTATACAAAGGCATCCTTTGGGAGCGCGATTTCCAGGCGCGCGCCGCGCCCAGGCTTGGACTCCACGGCGAGTTCGCCACCGAGTGCGGAGACGCGTTCGCGGATGACGAACGGTCCCTGCGCGGTACTTTCGAGCTCGACCATCCCGAGGCGGCCGGAGAAATCGAAACCCTGGCCGTCATCGTCGATCCAGAACCGCAAGCTGTTTCGCGTCACGCCGCAGTTGATAGAGACGTTGCGCGCGCCGCTATGCTTGCGGATGTTCAGCAAGGCCTCTTGAATAATTCGTACCAGTTCACTGGCGCCGGAGGGAGGCGGAGAGATCTTGCCGCAATCCCAGGTAAAACGGACGGCGATGCCGGTGTCCTGCTCAAACTCGGCCACCAAAGTGTTGACATATTCGACGAAGGATTTCGATCCGAGGTCGAGGGGCCGCTCCTGCCAGACGATATCCCGCAATTTCACCGAGGTCTTGTGCACAAGGTCTTGGAGACTCGTGAGGTCCTCTGAGGCGGCGAAGGAAAAATCGTCCGTCTTCGAACGAATTCGCTCGATGTAGCACTCGACGGTAAACAGACTCTGGACGATGCTGTCGTGAAGTTCGACGGAGACGCGGGAGTGAGCCCGCTGGGCCGCGTCGGCAGCGGCTTCCCATCGCTGCGCGGCTTCCCTCCTGGCCAAAAACCAGATCAGGCCCCCGGCAAAGAAAGCGAAGATGCCCCAGAAGATGTAGGAGGCGTTCGAGGGCTGAAATGCATTCCGAGGATCCGCGCCCGGCAGAGCGTATTCGATCAGCAACCCAGCGCTCACGAGCAGCAGCGATCGCCCCGCTCGTCTCCAAGAGGCGACTGGGGCTCCAGCGCAGCGCTGCCGCGGTCAGCACAAACAGAAATGCCAGCAGAAAGGCTCGCGGTTCGGGAATGAGCAGAGGGAAGACGACGGCCCACATCACGTCGCCAGCATGGAGCCAGAGTCGGGTTCGGTTGGACCAATTGCGAGGGTCCCGGAGCAGCAAGAAGACAACGAAACTATAAAGCACAAAGGCGGAGGCACACAGCGCAGCCTGATTGAGCGGAAAATCGGCAGAGGGCGGGTGCAGCCACGCCAGGAGGAAGATCCCTACCGCTGTCCAGACGCGCGCCAAGCCCAGTGCTCGCTCCGGCCCCGGTCCGAAGCGAACACTGTATCGGTGGCGTGGAACATTGGATCCCAGGCTGGGAGCCAGATCCATTGACGAACGACCCCTCGAGCAAGCGAGTCCGGCGGGGCGATAAATTCAATTCGAGTACAGGACTCATTCTCCCGGTGGTGATCGGGCGAATAAGTCCGGGCACTCGCGCCGAGACGCACTGCCACAGAATTGAGATCTAAGAATTAATGCGGGACCCGGGGACGCGAGCCCCCCCCTGTCTCCCCTGCAATCACAGGGAAGAACAATGGAAGTATAATAAGAGTTGGATTTGGTTACAAGGGGAAGACACTTTAGATTCTGATTTCATTTGTGGTAGGGTGCTCCGCTGGCAGGGCGGATGGAAAGGCAAATTTTCACCTGCCCGTTTTGCATGCCGATGATTGTACTCTTCGCGAATCGTGCGTATTCCCTGCCTTTACCCTGGCTCTTTTTGATGGCGGAACCGCGCTGAATATTTGGGATGGTTTAATTCAGGGACGCGAAAGCTTTGTCGTACCCGCGAAGATCTGCATTCTCGCGCCGATTTCTAGGAATAGTAGAAATTAAAATTTCAGGAACAAGTTCAGCTTGAAATGCAACGCATGGAAACGCCTCTGGCGGCGTGATTTCGCAGCTCACCTTTGAAGGGCCGGCAAGATCTTTCAGCACCTTTTCTCCTGCTGCCAAACCTAAGTACAACAAGAGCAGTTGGCATGAAACGTGCCAGACTCCGCACCGCTCCATTCCGCACAATCGCGTCCGTGAGAATATTATTTTGGATACTTTTAGATAGTTTTTACGATTCCCAGCGATAAACGCGAAGCAGACGGCTCGTCGTCTCGGGACCGATCGCGGCGAAATGCATATGGCACCGAAGTGCCACCCACCGTGCCACTACCCTTTGGGCCATTGACCGCACGGGACTTAGCCTCGATTATGTGATCCGCGTTAAAGGAAGGCGAGCGATGCAAAGTACGTTCGGGGCCGTACACTCAACAGACAAACCTTAAATAACGCTCCTTTGTTACGGACGCTTGAATGCGAAGTCAATTAATGATTCACCATGAGCATGACCTAAGGAGCTCACGGCGCTTCCCGATCTCCGCTCCCCTCCGATACAGGGTTTCCAGCGAGGCCGGTTGGCGTACCGCTAGGACGGAGAATATTAGCTCTACGGGCGTCTTGTTTCGATCTGAGGACTACGTGGAATGTGGGGCCCAAGTGGAAATGAACTTCCTGCTGTTGAAATCCATGAGCGACCGTGAAGGGCTGGAGGTGGCTTGTAAGGGCGAGGTCGTGCGATTGGACCCGCCGGTCGAAAAACACCGATTGCCGGGGCTGGCCGTGAAAATTACCGGTTACTGCCTTGGTCCCGGGACAAGCGGACGTTGGGAGCTCGATACGACCTCCCGAAAATCCGAAACCGAACAGTGAATGGCGGTGGGTTGAACGGTCGGCGGATATGGCGAAGGAGCGTGAGCTCGGCTGTCCAGCATCACGTACAGAATTCGGGTGGGGGGGGCTGACTCTGAGAAAAAGCCCTCACCAGTGATCAGGACGTAAGTATCGTGCCTGAAAGGGCTTCGGGAAGTGTCCTTGTGGTATTACTTCCCGTTTTTATAACAATTCGGTATTGGGACTGAGAGGGCGAAGCTATGCTCGGTTTGTATGTCCATTCGGAATCCAACTTACAACTTCCTGCACCCGTGCAGGTGCTCGAGGGTCCCAGGTGGTTTGCTATCCACACCATGCCTCGGCATGAGAAGCGCATTGCGGGACAGCTCACGGAAAAAAGAGTCCATGCCTTTCGTCCCCTTGCTTCAACAAGTACACCGGTGGAGCGACCGGCAGCGCAAGGTGGACGTTCCCATGTTTACTTGCTATGCCTTCGTGCGGATCTCACAGACGGTCGGGGAGCGGCTGCGGGTACTGCGAACCCCAGGCGTGCTTGCCTTCGTGGGCAGCGAAAGACAAGGCACTGCGATTCCCGATGAGCAGATCGAAAATCTCCAAACGGCAATTAGGGAAAAGATTCCTTGCGCTGTGCACCCCTTCATCTGCGCGGGGCAGCGAGTGCGCATTCGCGGCGGTTCACTGAACGGCGTCGAGGGAATCCTCGAGCGTCAGTCTGGAGCGCAGAGCGTAATCATATCAGTGGAACTGCTTCAGCGATCGGTTTCAATTCGGGTTGAAGGCTTCGAAATCGAATTGGTTTAGCCGCGATTCCTTTCGAGGTCTTCCACTTCCAATCCTTGAATCAGTTTTGCGGATCCACTCTCTGGGAGAGATTTTTGAGCCTGAATACCGGATCGTTTCTGGGGAGAATAATCATGAAAAGCATAATACGCACTTCACTCTATATGGTCGTCATTCTAATCCTTGCCGCTGGCTACGCTGCGGCTCAGACTCCGGCGGATATCCCCGCGCAAACCGTATCGGGCTATGTGCTGGGACCAGATGACGAGATTTTAATCCGTGGAATTGAAGTCTCCGTGACTTCCGACAAGCCCGACACGCCGTTCCTCATCGGAACGAACGGAGACATCACCGTGCCGTTAGTTGGGCACGTCAAAGCGGGCGGCCTGACCGTCGAACAACTCGAAGCGGAGTTGACCACCCGATTTAAGCAGTTCATTCAGGAACCGCAAATTTCCGTGACGGTGACGGAGTTCCGGAGCCAGCCGGTTTCAGTATTCGGTGCTGTTACAAAACCGGGTGTAGTCCAGCTCCGCGGCAGGCAAACCCTTTACGAAGTCTTGTCCATGGCTGGCGGACCTCGCGAAAATGCGGGCTCCATCCTCACGGTAACGCGCCCTCGACAGAGCGGCGAAATCCCCCTGCCTGGAGCAAAAGTGGATCCCACGGGGCAGTTCAGCAGCGTCGAACTGAACGTCCAGGAGATTCTTGAGGGAAAGAACGCGGCGGCGAACATCGAGATCAAGCCGAATGACATCATCTCCGTTTCCGAGGGCAGCTCCAATATGGTGTACGTCGTCGGCGACGTTCAAAAAGCAGGAGCATTCACATTGGGTGGACAACGGAATGTTTCCGTCCTCAGAGCAGTATCGTTAGCCGGCGGGCTGGGAAAGACGGCGAAGTCGGATAAGGCAAGAATCATTCGCGGCGGTGGCCGGGGAACCAAAACTCAGAGAGGTCGCCGTCAATATTCCGCGAATCCTTTCTGGAAAAGAGGAAGACATCAAATTAGGACCCGATGACGTCCTCGTTGTGCCCACGAGCAGTCGCAAAATATTTACGACCGATTTTCTTCCGAGCGCCTTCTCCTCCGTCGTCGGCGCCGCGATCTATCATTACTGAGGTCACCATGGGATACGAACCACTCTTAGGCCATTCTAGCAATACCGCATTGACGCGGAGGAGTGCCACCACTACCGTTCTCGCGCCGCGGCGGCAGTTCCGGGATAAGCCGACTCCTGAAGAGATCGAGGACCTCGGCCCCAGCATGGCCGAATACCTGCAAATCCTTCTCCGTCGCAAAAATATTCTGATTCTAATTGGCTCCGCTGTGCCTGTTGGCCTCCCTGCTGTATACGCTTCTTCAGACCCCCGTGTATCAAGCGCGCGCTTCCATCGAGATCCAAAACCTGAACGATAATTTCATGAATATGAACAACGTGAGCCCTACCGCGCAGGATGGGAGCGCCGCGCGGCCGGATCCGATCTTCAGACGCAGGCCAGGATTCTCCAGAGTGATTCCTTAATCGATCGGGTGGCGGCGAAGATGGATCTCGGAAATAAACTTTTTCCAGAAAACAAGAAAAGCAGCCGGCTGGCGGGCTTGCGCAAAGCCCTGGGCTTGAAGGAAGCCAAGCAGCCTACAACCCGCGAAAAAATCCTGGGCATGGTTTCCAGTAATCTGAAAATCAGCACCGAAGCCAACACACGGCTCATTGAAATCCGTTTTGATTCCGCCGACCCGAAGTTTGCGGCCGACTTCGTGAATACACTGGCCTCGGAATTCGTTCAGCAAAACATTGATGCCCATTGGAAACCCACTCAACAAACGGGCGAGTGGCTTACGCAACAGCTCGATGACATCCGGACGAAACTCGAACAATCCGAAGACAAGCTTCAGAGCTATGCCCAGGAGTCCGGTCTATTAATTACCGGTGAGAAGGACAACGTCGCTGAGGAGAAGCTCCGCCAGCTTCAGGAGGAACTCTCCAAGGCGCAGGCGGATCGCGTCGCCAAGCAGTCGAAATATGAGCTGGCATCGACAGTGGCTCCTGAATCCCTTCCCGAAGTTCTCGATGACGCGACTTTGAACGACTATCAGGTGAAGCTCACCGATTTGCGCCGCCAGCTTGCCGAGATCACGTCTACTCTGACCCCGGCTCACCCTGAAGTGAAAAAGGTCCAGGCTCAGGTAACTGCGCTGGAATCGGCCCTGGAACGGGAACGCGCCAACGTCATTCAACGAATTCGAAACGAATATGAGGCCGCCCAACTCCGCGAGCACCTGCTCACTGGAAACTATGCGACCCAGGCCCGCTTGATGTCCGGGCAGGCAGTCAACGTGTCGCACTACAACACGCTCAAGCACGAAGTGGACACGAATCGCCAGCTTTACGAGACCATGCTGAACAACGTTCAGGAAGCCCGCATGACTTCCACTTTGCGCGCGAGCAACATCCGCATAGTTGACACCGCTGAACCGCCCACCGCCCCCTACAAGCCGAGCTTCCTTTTTAATTCGGCGATTGGCCTTCTGGCTGGAGCTTTCTTCGGCATTGCCTTCGTCGTCGTACAGGATCGTATCGACGGAACAATTAAAGGCCCGGGTGACGCCACGGTTTACCTTGATGTGCCGGAGTTGGGTGCGATCCCTTCCGCTGCTGCGGCAAAGAGCCAGCTCTTCGCTTACTACCAGAACGGGAAGACCCTCGAAGCCAAGAAATTGAAATCGGAAAACACCACGCCGTCCCGAGTAGAGCTGATCACCTCGGATAGCGATGCGTCCTTCCTGGCAGACTCCTTCCGGGCAACGATTGCATCGATTCTGTACTCCGGGGAGAATCAAGACAGACCGCGCGTCATTGTGATCACCAGCGCCAGCCCTGGAGAAGGGAAGACCACGGTCGCAAGTAATCTGGCGCTGGCGTTGTCAGAGATTGATCAGTCCTTCCCATCGCAGCCCGTCCTATTGATTGATGCCGACCTGCGCAGGCCGCGAATCCATGAAATCTTCGGAGTGTCCAACGACTGGGGTCTTGCCGACTTGCTCGCAGGCAAAACACCACCAATCGGATGTGAGGGCATGGTTTACAAAACGGCCTTCAAGAACCTGTGCCTGCTGCCTTCAGGGTCAATGACTACCAACATTTCAGGCCTGCTTTATTCACCACGGGTGCTCGCGCACTTGATTCGCATGCGAGAGGAATTCCATACGGTAATTATTGACACGCCGCCGATGTTGCACATGCCTGAGGCTCGGATCCTGGGTCGATTGGCGGATGGCGTCATTCTGGTGGTGCGTTCGACGGAGACCATGAGGCACGCTGCGGTCGCTGCCAAGCAGCGGCTGGCGGGCGACGGAACTCGAATACTTGGGACTATTCTGAATCAATGGGACCCGCGGAAGACGGACAATTATAGTTCCAGCTACTGGGGCAAAAGTTACTGATGGTCCGCGCCAGAGCAATACTGCTGAGGGCCGGGATTCGTCCATCACAATTTCTGCCATAGCTCGAATGCATGTTTTGCGATTTAGCACTCGATCAAGAATTGCCTGCCACCTCGACGTTGCTTAGATACCCTTGGCGATCACAAGAATAAGCGCAGAATCAAAGGGCTTTCGTTGATCCGACTCTTACACGCCTATTTTCCCGTACGCACCCTTTTCCTGGGAATTTCGGAAGCGTGCCTGGTCTCTTTTGCTTTTTTGGGAGCCACATTTGCGCGGTTGGGCGCGGGCGGCGCAGGTCTTGTGTTTAATTCCCAACACGGTTCCTTGAAGATCCTGCTTATGTCGATGGTCATCATCGTTTGTATGTATTACTTCGATTTATACGAGACTTCCATTCTTGGCAATCATCGGGAAGTCCTCATCCGTATTACCCAGACCTTGCTTACTGTGTACAGTCTCTCGGTTCTTCTCTACTATCTGTATCCCCCCCTGGAATTGGGCAGGGGAATTTCCGTCATAGGCCTGATATTTACCGCGATGCTGCTTTTGGTCTGGCGGGAGTTGTTCACAAAAATTAACAGCGTGCCGGAATTTTCCACTCGCGCGCTCATCCTGGGTGAGGGGCCGCTCGCTGAACTCCTTGAAACTGAATTTGAAACACGCCCTGAGCTCGGAATTCGAGTCGTCGGCCGATTTTTGCCGGGCGCCAATGGAAACGGAATTCATCATGGCGGTGACGAGCCCGCGGAATTTATGGGCGGCCACTCTCAGGCAGACTTGAGTGATGAATTTGCAAACACCGTCAAACTTCTTCGAGCGAATCGTGTTGTCGTCGCCATGGGCGACCGGCGCGGCAAACTTCCCGTCGATGCCTTGCTTTCGCTCAAGTGTCGCGGCTTGCAAGTCCAGGATGGAGTTGAAGTCTACGAAGCAATCACTGGAAAAGTTCCGATCGAATCCGTTCGCTCGGGTTGGCTGCTTTTTTCGCCCGGCTGTCACGCTTCCCGGTTCCATCTGTTCTACAAGCGAGCCGCATCCGTCCTGGTTTCTATCATTGGCCTGCCACTGTGCCTGCCCTTGCTTCCTTTCATCATTCTGGCAATTAAGCTGACGTCGCCGGGCCCGGTCTTTTACCGCCAAAAACGCGTTGGGCGCGACGGTGTTGAATACTATTGCTACAAGTTTCGAACGATGCGTGCCGACGCGGAGGCGGATAGCGGGCCCACCTGGGCCGACGATGATGACCCGCGGATTACATCAGTTGGAAAATTTCTCCGGCTATCGCGTTTGGACGAAATTCCACAATTGTGGAATGTGTTGAAGGGTGACATGAGCCTTGGTTGGTCCACGGCCCGAGCGGCCTGAGTTTGTTGAAATGCTCAGTAAAGAAATTCCCTACTATCATCTGAGGCATACGATTCGGCCTGGAATTACCGGGTGGGCTCAGATTCGGTATAAGTACGGGAGTTCGGTCGAGGACGCCAAGGAAAAGCTTCGATACGACCTGTTCTACATCAAGAACATGTCGGCTGGGCTTGATCTGCTCGTCTTTTTCGAAACCATCAAGATCATATTGCTGGGACGGGGCGCAAAGTGAAGCTGTCCCGCTAAATGCTTATTCCCTTGGCCTACTTCGCCTCCGTAAGATTTCCCGGGCCTAATATTGGTCCGGGCATTTTTCCCAAGACATTCAAAGTCGCATTGCGGGCAAAGCGCTCGAAATGAAGCTACTTTTCTGGTCCTCCGCGTGGTTGGTCCTGCTTACTTATGTAGGCTACCCCATCTGTATGTATATTCGGGCGAGGTTCTGGCCTCGGCCCGTTCAACGTGCAAGCATCTTTCCAAAAGTTACGATCGTCTTGGCCGTCCGCAACGAACAGAAGACCCTGCCAAGGAAATTAATCAACTTGGCTGGACTGGACTATCCGGCCGACCGCCTCGAAGTGATCGTTGTTTCCGACGGTTCCACGGACGAGACCAACGAAATTCTGAAAGCCTGGCAGGGTTCCCGCCGTCGAGCCGTGATTTTGCCCGATCATCGGGGCAAGGCCAACTCCATAAACCTCGGCATCGTTCGAGGCGGAAGGGGAAATCATCTGTTTTACAGACGCGAGGCAGGAGATTGCGCCGGATGGGTTGAAGAATCTAGTCGCAGATTTTGCAGACCCTTCCGTTGGCTGCGCGAGTGGCGCGCTGATCCTGATTGGAGACCGCCAGACAGCGTCTTCCGATGGCGTGGGATTGTATTGGCGATTGGAAAAAAATATTCGAAATTGGGAGGGTCTGGCCGGTTCAACGGTTGGCGTTACAGGCGCGTTTTATGCAGTCCGGCGAAACCTCCTTTCCCCACTACCCGAGGGCTCCATTCTGGACGACGTCTACATCCCTCTTCAGGTTGCCCGGCAAGGCAGCCGCGTGATCTTCGATCCGAAAGCAGTGGCATGGGATGATTTTGCCCCGAACCCTAAACAGGAATTTCGACGAAAAGTAAGGACCCTGGCAGGCAACTACCAATTGTTGTTACTGGCTCCCTGGGTGCTAACAAGCGCCAATCCGCTGCGGTTTCAATTTGTTTGTCACAAACTGCTTCGCCTCATTGTGCCGTTTGCACTCGTGAGCGCTTTTTTTTCGACGTTCATGATTCGACAGGGTATGTATGAGCTCGCATTGATCCTTCAAATGGCTCTCTATGCCTCGGCAATGCTGTCAGGCAGGCGCCCGAAGGCTGGTCTGCTTTCGCGGTTGTCAAACATTTCGCTGGCATTTGTTTTGTTGAATACCGCGGCCGCCGTCGCATTTTTTTATTTCATTACGGGTAGGAAGGCAGAATGGGTGCGTTAAACCATTTAAGTCAAAACAGAATGGGGCAAGTGATTGATGTCGCTGCCGCGGATTCTCCCTCCCTGAAGCGACAAGCATCGCGCAGAAAACCCCTTCTCGGAGCATTCTATGCGCTGCTGATGTTCATGGTTGTCTATTATGCCCGGCCCGAGGACTGGATCCCCGGCCTGTCTCAAGTACCCCTGGCAAAAATCACTGTCATCCTGGCCATGCTCGCTTTGGCGTTTTCCGTTAGGCATATCCGCATCCGCATGCATCCGGAATTCATTTTGCTGGCTTTGTTGATTGTGCAATTGTTCATTGCATCGATCCTGTCTCCTGTATCTCGTGATGCAGCGTTGCAGCAGACGGTCGATTTTTCGAAAATGTTAATGGTTTTCCTGGCGATCATGGCATCCGTATCCACACTGCAGCGGATGCGCTTGCTGATATTCGCACAGGCCATATCCGTCTCCGCGATCGCGGCCGTAGCGATTTGGAATGGGCACATGTTTCTTGGACGCCTGGACGGAATCCTGCGTGGGAATTATGCCGATCCCAATGACATGGCACTGGCCTTTATCATTTCACTTCCGCTTTGCCTGGCGCTGCTGTTCCTGACCAGGAAGAAGGCCTGGAAAGCTTTTTGGTCCGTCGCCATACTCGTGTTGCTCCGGGCAATTTTTCTAACAGGGTCGAGAGGAGGCTTCCTTGCTCTCCTCGTCGTGACCGCCGTTTGCTTGTGGGAGTTTGCCATCCGAGGGCGGCGTGGCTATCTCCTGGTGCTTGCCGCTTTGGTCGGCGTGATCTTCTGGCATTTCTACGGGGGCATGCTCGTGGGGCGGTTCATGGGGACTTTCGACGTCAACAATGATACGGCCTCCGCGTTCGATTCCGGACAGACGCGCCAGCAGTTGTTCTGGCGGAGCATCGAAATTACGAAGCAGCATCCCTATTTCGGCGTTGGCCCCGGTAACTTCGACGCCGTGTCCGGCCAATGGCACACGACGCACAATTCTCTGACTCAGGTGAGTTCAGAGGGAGGCGTCCCGGCATTAATTTTGTACCTCTTGATTTTGTGGAGCGCACTCAGGAATTTGAACGCGACAAAACGACTGGTGCGGGAGCAGCCGGATTTAAGAGTATTGGCTCGCGCCCTCTTCGCCAGCCTGGCAGGATACCTGGTTGGTTCCTTGTTTCTAAGCGTAGCCTACCAGTTTTCCACGTACATCTTGGTGGCTTACACGACAGCTCTTTATTTGATCGCGCAAAAATCCCCCGCTCAATCCCGAAAACAGGATCCATCCCAGGGGGCGGATGTGGAGAAAGAATTGTCGCAGTCCTTACCCGAGTCCGAAGTTTCTTTCCATCCGTTGTGAATTATTTTCTGCACCGAATTTGCTCAGACCCGATGCGTTGTGCGTAGGACGAGACAAAATATTACTGCTGTTGAGGCGCGCTTGCGATTCACGCGGCGAGATGAGGCCAGGAAAAGTTGGCGACAGTATTGAAGCATTTATCGGAGTCTAGCCCTCGCGTCGGAGGCAGATCCTGTGACCTCTGACGGGGGGCAATCTGTGCGGGCATCCGCGGCCTGGAAGGGCCAGCCTGCGGACGCAGGAATCTGCACGGAGTTTTTCCCAAGCAAGTTTGCGGAGTGGCTTGATTCACGATCGGCAATCCACTTCATCGTCGCCTTCGCCACCCTGCTTCGAGTGGCTGCGCTCGCTTTCCTTGCTCGTCTGCCATTGGCCGGCGATGACACGCTTTACCACGATTTCGCCGTGAGTCTTCTGCAGCGGAAACCCATCTATCCCCTCGTTCCCCCGGCCGTGGGTTATTACCTGGCGGCTTTTTACCGCCTGTTTGGAGTTTCGCCACTAGTGGCTCGAGCGTGCATGCTGCCGCTAGCCGTCGGATTTATGTACACCCTGTATGCAGTGGCCAATAGATTTGCGGATAGGAAGGCAGCAAATCTCCTGGCGATCGCTTTTGCCATTTACCCGCTCCATATTCTGCTTTCGGCGGAGCCATTGACGGAGCTCCCAGCTTCCCTCTTGCTCTTGATTACAATTTCAATCGTGTTGGGCATTTGCGCCGGCTCAGGAATTTGGGATTTCCTGCTGCTTGCAATTACGTTGGGGCTGCTCATTCTTACCCGGCCAAGCGCCCTGCTGGTGCTTGTCTTCCTGCCGATATACTTTGCCTTTAGGTTTCGAAAATGGATGGCTTCGGCGCTCGTAGCCGCGATCCCCGCGCTCATGATTATGATTTGGTGTTTGACTATCTACAACTCAACCGGCCATTTCGTGATGATCAATTTCTCAAGCACGCAAAATGTGTTCCTGGGAAATAACGCTTACACGCCGCTTTACAGAACGTGGTGGTTTGCCACGCATGGCGAGGATGAATCGCAACTGCCCGAAGGCTATCGGGCAATGAATAGCGAGATTGCACACCTGCCCTGGTATCAACAAAACGATTTGTATCGCCGCATGGCATTCGAATCGATTGTTTCCCGGCCGGACCTATTCGCCATCCGCACTTTCAACCGAATGCGCGCGTATTTTGCATTCGACTCCTACACGGGTTCATTGCTCTTGAATCGTTACTACACCGGCCGAAAGCTCGCGTTCGCGGCCATCGTGTTGGACGGAACGTTGTACATTTTGTTGGCGCTGTGTGCGCTTCTGTTCCTGTTCACAGTTTCCAGCGGCTCCGAGCGATTCCGGCCAACCCTCACTATTGCGGGAATGATCTTGATTTATGCGGGTCCGTATTTCTTCTCAGTGGCACACCCGATTTATCATTTTCCGATTGTGCCGCTGCTGGGCCTGTTAGCGGCGGCCTTGTGGTGCGACATCCTGGACGGTCGAACCAGGCTGGATCGCACAATCCTTGGTCACGGGGGAAAGCGAATCGCGACGACGCTTGCCATAGCCCTCTTCGCCTACATTCAGGTGGAATACGCGGTCGTAATGTACCTCTACTCTTCACATTAAGTGCCTAACGCGGAATGCCCTTCAAGAAGATGACATCTTTCGAGAAAATCAAGTCTCTCCTACCCCTCGTCCCTAGCTACGTGTGGCAACGCTGTTTGCGCAAAACGTCAAAAATCCATCCATTGCATCTGATCATCGGCGTGGCGGATCACTTCGAACCCATGTGCCTGGCCGAACCGTTTGCAAATCGCGTCAATCTAGGTGAACAGGAACAGCGCCTGAAAAAATGGTGCCGCGAATACCCCCTCGCAGTTCATGACTGGAGAGACGAAGAGGGGCAGCCCCTGCGGCACACATATTTTTATCCGGCAGAGGATTACAGCGTGAGCTTGATTGACCGGCTGACCGAATTCTGTCACTCGGGTTGGGGCGAGATTGAGATCCATCTGCATCATGGCATTGAAGCTCCAGACACGAAGGAAAATACCGTCCGCACTCTCGTCGAATTTAGAGATGCTCTCGCTTCCCGTGGCTGCCTTTCCCGGGAGAATGGGGTGGGTCCCGCGCGATACGGATTCGTGCATGGCAACTGGGCCCTGGCGAATTCAAACCACGGGCGTTTTTGCGGTGTGGACGAGGAGATGCAAATTCTGGCCGATACAGGGTGCTATGCGGACTTTACGCTCCCGGCGGCGCCATCGCCGCAAGTCAGCAAGATCAACTCGCTCTACGAGTGTGCTCTCCCCCTCAATCAACGTGCGCCGCACGGGCGGGGAATTGATCTTGAGGCTGGCCGGCCACCCAAGACTTTTCCACTAATCGTTCAGGGACCGCTCATGATCAACTTTCGCCGCCGGAAGCGCGGCTGGCTGTATCCCGGCATCGAGAACGGTGAACTGTCCCGCGCCAACCCGCCGACAATGCAGCGCCTGCGACTCTGGCAAGAGGCGGCCATCACCGTACAAGGGCGCCCCGATTGGCTGTTCATCAAGCTGCACTGCCACGGCATGACTCCTATGGACGAACCCGCGATGTTTGGGTCTTCCATCCAAAATTTCCTTCGGGAATTGGTGGACGGGCCGGGGAACGGAACCGCATACCGCCTGCACTTCGTCACCATGCGAGAGATGGTCAACATAGTGTTAGCAGCCTGCGACGGGCGCGCGAACAATCCTGGCGAATGCCGCGACTATCGCTTTCGTCCCGTCGAGGCTGCCGTTCGAAATTGAATAAGCTATTCGAATTTCGAAATCAGAGTACGGGCCTGTCCGTCCACCGAAATCCTTTCGAACAACGACTCAGATGCTCACAAATTCGCACGAAACATTGATTCTGTGCCATTTAATTGTCGTCCGTTGAGTCCCTTGAGATCACTCTATTTCACTCCGCATCAGTTTCGGCCCGTCAACACCGGCGCGCGTTTGCGCAACTATCAGTTGGCGCGGTGGCTGGCCGCGCGTTTCACAGTCACCATTGTCGAAATGCGACGTCCGGGAGAGGGAGATGATGTCAGTCCGGCCGACCCGGATTTACCAACTGTCATCACGCTGGAAAAGGGCCGGCCCTTCACGCCAACGAAAGTCCTGCGCGGCCTGGCCGGGTCTACACCACTAACCGTTTTGAATTGCTGGTCGCCGCGATCGGCTTCCCAACTGACGGACGTCCTCCGGTCGCACCAGTTTGACACCGTCCAGATTGGTGGCGTCCATCTGATGGAATATCTGCCGATCATCCAGAATGCCCCTGGTTCGCCGGCAATCGTTGTCGACTGGCATAACATTGAATCCGAGTTGATGTGGCGTTATGCCAAAACGACCGGGAACCTGATAAAGCGAGCGGTGGCGAGGCGGACGGCAAAACTGATTGAAGGCGCAGAAGACCGGTTGCTTGGCGCATGTGCTATGCACACAGTAACTAGCGAACGCGAACGGCAGAAGCTGATCGAGAGGCGCCCGGGTGCGAATATCCAGGTGATACCGAACGGCGTCGACGCAAGCTTCTATTCAACAAAGAAAATCGCGGAAGCTTCTCACGCCAATGGTCAATATCATGCGAAGCCATCAGTCCTGTTCGTGGGATCAATGAATTACCACGCCAACATCGATGCGGTGATCTGGTTTTCACGAACGGCGTGGCCGAGCATTGCCCAAAATCATCCTGACTTGGAATTGACGATCGTCGGGCGCGATCCGGCGCCGGAAGTCCTGGCACTGGCGTCAGATCGTATCCGCGTGACGGGCACAGTGGAAGATGTTCGCCCATTCTACTCATCCGCCGTGGCAGCAGTTGTGCCGCTTCGCTGCGGTAGCGGCACGCGGATCAAGATCCTTGAAGCCATGGCGGCAGGCGTTCCAGTGGTATCGACTCGATTGGGGGCGGAAGGCATCGACGCAAAGCACAATATTCATATCCTCCTGGCTGATAGCGGTCCTGAAATTGCCGCCGCGATTCACACGCTCGCTTCGTCTTCTGATACACGCTCTCGCCTCTCGCGGGCTGCCCGGGCGCTTGTGTGCGGCGCTTATGATTGGTCCGTTATCGGTAAACGCTTGAGTGGAATCCACGCGGACCTCGCCGAATCTCGTGCACCGAATGTTTTACAGAAAGTTTCCTAACACATGAACCGCATCCGCGTTCTGGCGATGCTCGAAGCATCCACTGTCTCCGGATCCGCGAAGGCCGTGTTGGAATTCGCCAAAGAAGCAGCTCGCGGATACCCTGGATTGCCGAAAATCGACTTATCTATTTTGACGTTCGACCGCGGGCAAGGTGAAAACAGCCTTACTAAGGCGATAAGGGATACGGGGACACCTCTTGATATTGTGGTGGAACGTCGACGATTCGATACCCATGTCATCCCGCAATTGCGTTCAGTCGTCGCCAAGAGGCGCGTCGACGTGATCTGGTCCAACAGCGTTAAGTCGCACTTCCTGGTGCGCTGGGCCGGTCTGAACCAGTCGCGCGGCTGGGTCGCATTTCACCACGGCTATACGGCCGATGACGCCAAGATGCGGATTTACAATCAGCTTGACTGGTGGTCGCTCCGGACCGCCAATCGAGTTTTCACAAGCTCCGCGGCATTTGTCAGCGAACTTATGCAGAGAAATGTCCGGCCCGATCATATTCACGTGCAACACATGCCGATCCGTCCGTTTACTCCGGTCTCAGAGAAGCAAAAGGCGGAGCTACGGAGGCAACACCGTCTCGGCGATCGGACGCGCGTCATACTGAGCGTTGGGCGCCTGTCCCGCGAAAAGGGGCACGCGGACCTTATCCACGCATTTCTGAAAATACGGAAACTAGCGGGCGATACACCGGTGCGCCTTGTGCTGGTAGGGGAAGGCCCGGAGCGGCCGCGAATTGAGCGTCTCTGCCGCGATCTGAATCTGGCCGATTCGGTAGTCCTTGCCGGCCACCAGGACAACATTAACCCGTACTACGGCATTGCCGATGTGTTCGTATTGCCTTCACACAGTGAAGGATGTCCAAACGTCCTGCTCGAATCCATGGCTGCCGGCGTTCCTGTGGTAGCGACAGCCGTTGGCGGAATCCCTGAAGTGGTCACCAGCGGAAGGGACGCGCTCCTGGTGAAAAAGCGAGATGCGGAAGCGTTGGCATCAGCGACCGTTCAGCTCCTGAAAGACCGGGATTGTCGCGACCGTTTGGTCTTATCCGCCCGCGAGATTGTCGCGCGAAAGTCTTCGGAAGCGTATTTCAGGTCGATCGCAACCGTTTTCAGCCAGGCTTGCTCCAATGACAACTAAAATTCAACAGCATACTGCAACAGAAAACGGCAGCGCAGGGCCGGGAAAACCAATTCCAATCCTGCTGACCGTCAGGGAACTTCACCACGGAGGCATTGAGAGGGACGTAACGAAAATCGCTCTCAAAATCGACCGGTCCCGATTTGAGCCCCATGTCGCCAGCTACCAGGCCGAAGGGATGAGATTTGAAGAGCTCAGGCACGCCGGGGTGCCGTTCCTTCATGTGCCGTTGACTTCGCTCAAGTCGGCCTCTGCGCTCTCGGCGGCGATGCGGATCCGGCGGTATATCCGAGAACATGGGATTCGACTTGTGCATGCTTACGATTCAAGCGCCGTATTTGTAACCACGATTGCGCGAGCGCTTGGTGTGCCCGCGGTTCTTTCCAGCACGCTGGGCAACCGCAATCTGTTCGACGCGCGCACCCGCCGCCAGGTTCGGTGGACGGACAAGATCGTGGACGCCATCGTTGTCAATTGCGAGGCCATGCGGCGTCATATGATTGAGGACGAACACGTCGCGAGCGAACGAATCAAGCTCTGCTACAACGGTGTTGATACCACTCAATTTCATCCAGCAGCCGCCCGCAAGCCCGACCAGGTCGGGGACGCTTCACTTGTGATTGGAGCGGTGTGCGTCCTTCGCCCGGAAAAGGCGCTCGATCTGCTCCAGGAAGCGTTTGCCCGCGTCCGCCATATTAAGCGAGGAATGAAACTCGTAATCGTGGGAGACGGCCCGGAACTGCCCAGATTGATCGCCAATAGTCAGCGGCTCGGACTCCACGATGACTGCCTGTTTGTGGCCGCAACAACCTCGGTCCCGCAATATCTCCGCAGCTTCGATATCTTCGTTTCTTCGTCAAACTCTGAGGCGTTCTCGAACACGATCCTGGAAGCGATGGCCTGTGGCTGTGCCGTGGTTGGCTCTCGAGTCGGGGGAACTCCGGAGCTGATCGGAAACGACGAACGGGGTCTCCTCTTTGAAATAGGCGACGTTGAAGATCTCGCCGAACAATTGTCCTTGCTTGTAGAGAATGAACATCTGCGCCAGGAATTCGGATCTCGCGCCGCGCAATTTGCCAGGGAGAAACTCACCATTGAAATCGCCGCGGCACGCATGGCGGAGATTTACGAACGAGCGCTGCGCGGAAAAGCGATGGCTGAAATTTCTGATCCGGATTTGCTAGCTTCCTTTAATCGAGGGACCAGTGGCAACTACCTATAACGTTATGGTAAAGGCCCGCAAGGGCTGGCAGCCGATTGATTGGCAGGAAATCTGGCACAACCGGCAACTCCTCGGTTTCTTTGTCTTGCGCGATATCAAGATCCGCTATCGACAGACTTTCCTCGGAGGGCTTTGGGCGTTTCTTCAGCCGCTAATGGCCATGCTGATTTGCGCGTTTTTCTTTCATGGCCTCACCGGTATCTCGAGCGACGGACCGCCCTATCAGCTCTTTTCCTACGCGGGTTTGGCCTTCTGGATGTTCTTTGCCAATGCCGTAAGCATGGCCAGCAATAGCTTATTGGGAAGCCAAGTGTTGATTTCAAAAGTATATTTCCCCAGGCTCTTCATCCCATTGGGCTCGATTGGCGGGCTTCTCCTCGATTTAATCGTCAGCTTGCTGCTGATGCTGGGACTAATGGTGTATTACCGCTGGCCCCTTTCTCATACCATTCTCTGGCTGCCGCTGCCAGTTCTGAGTTGCTGTTTTGCCGCCGCCGGAGTCGGCCTGATTTGCTCGGCATTGAACGTGCGGTTTCGGGACGTTAAATATGCGGTTCCATTTTTTGTTCAAATGGGATTGTTCGTAACCCCGGTGGTCTATCCGCTCAGTTACGTCCCTGAACGGCTTCGTCCGGCGATGGCTCTTAACCCCATGACCGGCGTCGTCATCGCTGCGCGTTACGCCTTCCTCGGCGGCGAAGTCGAGTGGAATCTGGTTCTCCTGTCGTTTGTCATCAGTCTGATTCTCTTCATTGCGGGGCTCTTTGTCTTTCGGAGGACGGAAACACAATTTGCGGACATTATTTAGTCTTGGGTTTGAATCTCAGTCCTCCAAAATGAACTTTGGAATTGAAAGATCAAGTCGACGGTTGTCTCGAGGGCGAAAAAGGTCTGTCGTGCCCCTGACAGGTTACATTCCTCTATGTCACTAAATAGTTTCCTGAATCGCGCGAAGAAATTGCCAGGCCTCTCTAGCCTGGCAGAGGCCATGCCGCCCTCAGTGAAGAGTAAGATGCGCGCAATAGTGGATCGCGCGACGCGACCGTCAAAGATCGACCGCTTGATCCGGCAGGCCTCACAAGCCAATGACCTGCTCGCGGCCATGATGTATGAGCAGGCCTTCTCTACGCCGCGCTTTCAAAATGAGCGCCGCCTTCTCTCGCATGGATTCAAGGTTTATTCCCAGCACGATGAAGACGGGATCATCGAGGAAATTTTTAATCGCATTGGTGTCACCGACAGGTTCTTTGTGGAATTTGGCGTCGGCGACGGAACGGAAAATTGCACGACGTACTGCCTGTTGAAAGGTTGGAACGGCGTGTGGATTGACGGCAGCGCAGCCTGCGTTGACTCCATTTTGAAAAATATGGACTTCCTGATATCCGGCAAACGGCTGCGGGCTCGCTACTCTTTCATAACCGCAGAGAACATTGAAACGCTGTTTAAAGAGATGGAAGTTCCCGCCGAATTCGATTTGTTGAGCATTGACATTGACCGCAACGATTTCTGGATCTGGCGCGCGATCGAACATTACCGTCCGCGCGTCGTCGCAATTGAGTACAACGCAAGCTTCAAGGCCACCGTGGCGTGCACCGTGCCGTACGATCCGAATGCGATCTGGGACGGATATTCAAACTATTCCGGGTGCAGCCTGAGGGCCCTCGAGCAACTTGGCGCGGAGAAGGGCTACTGCCTGGTCGGCTGCAATTATACGGGCGTAACTTCCTTCTTCGTTCGGGCTGATTGCGTCGGAGATCATTTCCTGCGGCCGTTTACTTCAGAGAATCATTACGAGCGGCCCCGCTACTTCACTCGCATGCCGAATGGGCATTCACCGAGGTTCGGCCCTGTTGAACTTTTGCCTCCGAACGATCACGCCGGAGAAGAGGCCCTAAATGTTCTCGCCCGGTCGGTCCGTCGCAACGGAAATTCCCGCTAGGCGGCAAAAGCAAATGCGGATTCTGACCAACATGAAGAGTTTTCCGGAAAGGTGGCAATCTTCCGGCGGAATTGTGGCCAGCGCGGAAACTGCATGCACCGCCTGGGAGATTGTTGCGCGCGCTCCTGCCTTTGACGTCATTCTGATTGATTGCGACCCGTGGCTCACTTTGAAATTATGCGCCCTGTTCATTCCCTTGTGGTTCCGGCGGAAACCCATCGTCGCCGTTGATCTTGTGCTGCGGCCGCCAACGACGTGGATGTCCAGAGTGGCCGGAATATTCAAGAAGCTATTGTTTTCACGAGTGGATCATTTCATTCATTATTTTCGCCAGCTCGATAACTATGAAAAATATTTCGGCATTGGGCCGGATCGCAGTTCTTACGTACCGTTTAAATCGAACATAAAGGGCCGATTCGCCTACACGCCCAGCAATGACGGCGAGTACGTTTTGTGTTTCGGACGCTCCGAGCGTGATTTCGACACCTTTATCAGGGCCGTGGATAAATTGCCTTATCCAGCGGCAATTCCCCGTCCGGATTTTTCCCTTCTCCGCGCCCACAGCGCCAAGTTTACAATCCCCTTAGGCGAACTGCCGCCCAACCTGCAGTTTCTAGAAGACGACGGAAGCCTCGAGAATTCCATTCGAATCATCGGAAACGCAAAACTAGTCGTCCTTTCCATGATTCCGGACCGCAGTTGCGCATCCGGCATTTCGACGTATCTCACGGCAATGGTGCTGGGAAAATGCGTGATCCTTACCGAGGGCCCGGGCACAAGCGATGTGCTTATGGATCAGGCCCTGTTTGTCCCTCCCTGCGACGCGCAACAGCTTGCAGAAACGATTGACCGCGTCTGGAACGATCGCGAACTCCGCGAGCGGGTCGCGAAGTCCGGCTACGCGTATGCTGAATCCTGCGGTACCGAAGATGATCTTCGCCGAAGGGAACTGGATTTTCTTGTTAACAGATTTGCCGCAAAGACGCTTTAATTTGAATCGCGATCGTTTGGCTGCAGCGCATAAAACGCAGGATGTTTCCTAGGGAAGGAGTTCGATTCGGCATTGCTCCCCGCCATATCAAACTCATGGAAGCCATAATCAAGGTCGAGCATCTTTCGAAGAAATACCGTCTGGGCGTACTGGGCCAGGGCGACGAATCCCTGCGGGAACTGCTGGTTAAAGGGGTACGCAAACCTCTGGATCTATTGCGTAGCAAACCACGCCTAAATGGTCTTCCGTCCCGCTCTTCATCAATCTGGGCGCTCCGCGATATCAACTTTGAAATCTATCCGGGCGACACGGTCGGAATCATTGGTTCGAATGGAGCAGGGAAGAGCACGCTGCTTAAGATCCTTGCCAGAATCACGGATCCAACCGAAGGCACCGCCCACCTGCGCGGCCGTACGGGAAGCTTGCTGGAAGTGGGCAGCGGTTTTCACCCCGAACTCACGGGTCGTGAGAATGTTTTCCTGAATGGGGCCATCCTGGGGATGTCGAAATCGGAGATTACGGCCAAGTTTGATGAAATGGTGGCTTTCGCGGAGATTGAAAGGTTTTTGGATACGCCAGTGAAGCATTTCTCGAGTGGCATGTATTTGCGCCTGGCGTTTGCCGTGGCCGCACACCTCGAATCGGAAATCCTGATCGTCGATGAAGCCCTGGCCGTCGGCGACATGGCCTTCCAGAAGAAGTGCCTCGCGAAAATGAAAGAGTTCGGCCAGAGTGGGCGTACCGTTCTGTTTGTTTCTCACGGCTTGGCAGCGTTGGAAAATCTTTGTCGAAAGGGCATCGTTCTCCAACGAGGAGAACTCGTTTTCAGTGGCAGCGTCGGCGAGGCGATAAAATACTACCTCGGAAGCTCCACCGGGCTATCGCCCGATGGCGTATCCAGCGGGATCGATTTGACGGATGCCCCGAGTCGACCGTCTCGATATCGTCCCTTGCTCAAGCGCCTGGAACTGAGCAATGAAGAGGACCAACCGCTGTGCCAGGGGCTTCCGATGGGAGCGGCTTTGAAGGCCCGAGTCCTTTTCGACTTGGAACAGCCGACTCGCCTTTTTGACGTTTCTCTGGCGTTCGATAATCAGATCGGACAGTGCGTTTTTGTCGCCAGCAGTAATTGCCACCCTGACAATATCGACGAAACTCACTTCGGCGAGCGGCTGTACGTATGTGAAATCCCCAGTTTCAGCCTGATGCCCGGCGAATATCGCATTCGGGCCACTTTATCCGTGGGCGGCTCGAAAGTGGACTCGGTTGAAGATGCTGCCCGGCTGACCGTCGTCGGGTCGGACTTCTATGGAAATGGCAGAGTTCCCAAAGAAGGAGTCTGCGTCCTTGAGCAGCTTTGGAGCCTGCAGGAGCCGGCACCTTCTGAACCGGATCAATTGTCGGATGTTCGGTAGTCAAAGCTGACCTAATTTTAACTCGAACGAAATTTGGCGTTATCTCACGATTCGATCAAGCATGTCGAACACTCAAAAAGCATTTAGATGCCCAGAATGTCTGGGATTGTTGTTCGAAGCTTCCCGCGAGTTTCGATGTTCTGCATGCAAGAGTCGATACCCTATCATTGATGGAATGCCCGTTTTGGCTCGCGACATGGATTTCTATGGCGGGGAAATCCCCAGGCAATCGATGGGGAAAATTCTAGATAGAATTTCCTCGGCAGGCTGGCATGGAGCCGTCTGTGAATATGCTCGCTCGACTGGCGACACAAGCTTCCTCGATTCTGTTTCCGAATCGCGGGCGGCCTTCAAATTCCTGCTGGACCGCCTCGACAAGGGCACTGTCCTTGATTACGGCTGCGGCCTGGGTGCGATCACAACAAGTCTGGCCCGGAATTTTAGCGAAGTCTATGCCACGGACCTCACGGCAGAACACGCGCAGTTCACGTTGATTCGCGCCAATCAGGAAAATCTCCGCAATGTAACCGTGTTTCGCTCCGGCGATTCGCCTCGCATCCCGCTGGCCGATGGGTCGATGGATGTGATTGTTGTAAACAATAAATCGGCGCTCCTTCCGGAACATCCTCTCGCCGAATCCAGGTCCGCTCAGCTGGAGTTTCTGGGGGAATTACGCCGAGTCCTGGCAAAGGACGGAATTTTGTATCTGGGAATTGAAAACCGGCTTGGATATGGTTATTGGGTCGGCCAGAAATCGGAGAACTCCCCCTTTCGCTTTTTTTCGCGCCTCCCCCGAAAAGGTGCGGACCTGTATTCCCGATTCGCTCACAAACAGAGGCTTCCGTCCTATCCGTATCTGCGGTCCGGCCATAGTTCACTTCTCAAATCCGCCGGCTTTCCCGCATCTGATTTCTGGGGGCTCGTCCCGAACCATCGACAGATTGAGAAAGCCGTGCGGCTATCCGACAAAACTATGACTCGGGAGTCTTTCAACGACCAGACTTTGCGCAAGCGGATCAGGAATTTGGCGCTGCGTCCCCTGTTTCCTTCGATTGTAGGTTCATTCGGCATATTGGCCGGGAGGGAAATGGCGGAGCCTTATGTCTCGGGACTTGCGACCTATATTTCGGAGACTTATTTAAACGGACAGAAATCCTGGGTTTCGCAATATGGGGTCAGGGGATGGGGAGCGGTCCAGGTGCACCTCTCGACTCCCGATGCGAAATACTTTGTAAAGCTGCCTCTTTCTGCTCGGGCGGAAAGACGGCTGGAAGCTGCGGTTCGAAACGTCGAACAGCTCGAAGCCTGTTCGGGAAGTTTCGCGGAGAAATCCCTCATTCCGCACCCGGTGGTTTGGGGGAGATACCTTGGCCAGAATTTTTCTTTGGAGCCTGAATTTCCCGGGCAGGACCTGGAGACTTTGCCGGTGGCCGAAGTAAGAAAACTATTTCCAGACCTTTTCAACTACCTGGCGCTTTTGTGCAATGCGACCCGGAAGCCTGGCAGGCCGTGGCGCGAGATTTTGGCCGCGAGCGCGCGGGAATATGCAATCCAACTCATTCAATCCTGCCGTCAGAAGGGAATTTCAGAGAGCCAATTCGAACAGACGATGCTGAGTCTCGGCGATTATCTGGCGCTCGTGGCTCCGGCGGATGAGGGCTTTTCCTGCGCAATTCACGGAGACTTCTGGCACGGCAACATCTTGGTTGCCGGTAAAGTACTCCGCCTCACCGGAATTCTGGACTGGGACCGTTCCGAGGCTGAATCGCTGCCTTATTTGGATCTGTGCCACCTGCTCACGCAGCATGAGGTGTGGGAGAAAAAGACGGATTGGGCCCAATGCGTGATTAAATTGCACAAAGCTCTTTGCGCGGAAACTCCTGAAACGAAAATCATCCGGGCCTATGCCGCAATAATTGGCGCACCAGAAAGCGTGGCTTCGCAGGTTTTGATTGTGTATTGGCTAAAGGAATGTATCCACATCCTTCACCACGGCACATCTCATTCGGCTTTCGAGGACGCTATTTTTGAACCGGCACGCTATTTCCAGGTAGTCGTCAGCAATGCGGCGCAACTCTCTTCAAGTTCGGCTATGGCTCAGTATCTTGTTTGATCCGACGCTGCCGCGGGCATTTTGAAAATCGTTCGCAAGCGCTTTGGCTGAGAAGAAAAACATAACCGGGCGTTCGGAGGAACTGTCTGTTTCTACTTGATGTCTATTGCTCTCCCATTTGTAGAAGGAGCCGCCGTCCCGGCGCCGTTTCCGGATATTGGAAGAATCTCAATCGACGAGATCATTGTGAAGTCTCCCTTTTTACGCCGCAGGACATAAGAAAGAGTCCCATTCGTGACTATGGCCGGAACCGTGATGTCCACCGGCAGGAATCGACCGCCGGCCGCGGATTGAACATCCATATTCGAGCGCACGACGGCGCCTTGCACTTCGATATCCATTAGGCGATTGCCGGCGCCGATATTCCTCGTCTCAGCGAAAAGGCCGCGGACGCTGTAAGTTCCGTTCGGCACGTTGATGTCAAATCGCATGTCGTTGTCGCCGAAATCAGGCACTTCATAGAGCTGGATGTCCGGCCTCCTCGGCCAAGACCCGCTATCCGGGCTATGTTGAAGAGACCGGTCATCAAGAGTGCGCCCCTGCCATAGATTGCCGTGCGAGTCTTTGTAACTCGCATCCTGGCCCAAGATCACGCGGATTGGCCCTGGCGGCAGGACGGACAGAGACATCGTCGCAAACACGCTCGAATCCGAATCGCTTTTTGCAGTGACGGTGGTTACGGCAGTATTCACAGTGGTCGCCGGAGGAGTGTAAAGACCTCCGCTTGCAAGGGTTCCCACTGCGGGACTCATCGTCCAAGTGATCCCTTTGTTTGTTGAGCCGTTGACCAAAGCTTTCAGGTGCTGCGCCGGCGTGCCCGCCTGAATATAGATATAGTCGCGCGGCAGATTAAGGGTTACTCCGGTGAGTACCACGTGCTGCCTCGCCGTGTGACCCGGATTCTTGATCCCCGTTGCGACTATCGTCTCAGAATTCGTCGTGGCTCCTGAATTCGCCGAAATCTCCAGCCCCGATTCGACCACCGCCTCGAAATTCGACGGCAATATGTTTGCCCGGTATATCTCGCTGAAAGCCGCCAGGTAAGCATCAGGCCATCGCGTGTATTCGATTTGCGACGCCCATCCTGTTCCACCGTCCGCCAGGATCAATCCATACTGTTTGAGTTGCGTGAGGATAATTTGCGCAATCGGAGAAAAACCCGAAATTTTAAAGTTGGATTTCAACCGGAACCGCGCCCCGTACGGCACAACTCCTTTTCCCACTGAGGTCGTGGCCGTCGCCGGCCAGATGAATTTGTTGTACTGTATATATTCATTCTGCAGCGTCATCCTGAGCGCGTGCTTGATCGTGCCGCCAGTGGCTGCGGCTTGCTCCATTTCCTGAAGCCGCAGCGTAAGAGGCATCAGGTATAGCCCCGCTGCATCCACTCCTCCTCCGTGAGGCTTCGGCAAATTGTAAGTCGAGTTTGGATAGCGCACGCCGCTAACCGCCGTGCAAGCCGGGCAGCTCGAAATCGCCCCTGGCCTCGTCAAATCATAGATTTCCTGGAATGTTCCGGTCGTTGTATCGATAGCGATCATGTGCCTGTCGCAACCTTCCAGCATGAGAGTTCCGCACTCCACTCGCCTGATGGACAATGGCGGAATCTGAAAAGCGCCGTTATTCATGGTTGAATACTCGAAGATCTCCCTGGATTCCGGAGTCGAGTCGTTCACATAGTTGATGGGAAAGGATGGTTCGTTTCCTATACTGAACGGAACGGTCCCTGCTCCCGCGATCCACTGCGCCGAGTTTGAGTTCACTGGTAGTGAATCAACCCGTTCGTTATAGATGTGGTCGTTCGGGAGAACCTGATACCCCCCCCAGGACTGATTCGAATGAATCGTTGACGGAGCTGTGTAAACTCCGGTGCGGGAGTTGATGCTTCCTGTACAACCTGGACACGACCAGGCGACTCCACCCCCTTCCACTACTCTTGCTTTGAAGGTAGTCGTTTCTCCGGCCCTCAATACTGGGGCCGTGGATGGGGTAATCATGACCTGTGCGTATGCCGAGACAGCCTCGAGCAGCGTAAGGAGAGCTAAAAAATGAAACCTAAACATTGGCCGATTGTAGTGCTTCATCAGCATTTGAGTATCTCTTGGTTTGAACTACCTTTCGCCGGCATTCTGCACCGGATATTGTGAGTTCGAATTACTGGATCAACTGCCATTTGGTCCCCGTCTGCAGTCGGTGAAGCCCGTCGAATTAAAGCAGGCTGTCCGATTTCGCAACGGTGATGATCTACAGCCATATTCCACACACGATATAATACGGCATCTGAACTCGCTAGCCAGTTCGACTGATCACGATTCCCCGCATCCAATAAAAGAAAGCGTGGAGGCCGATCATCGTTTAGGCGAAGCGACTGGCTACGAAGCAATCCCAAATCGCAGGGTGGCAGCGTGGCGTCGGTGGATTTTGGCGGGCTAAGTCCCCCTATGGTGAGCAATAAATTATGACCCTTCGTGAGAAACTGGTTCGAGCCGTGTATGCCGCCGTCGCTTCGTCAGCCGGAGCACAAATCGCGGAGCGCCTGAAGTCAGTCTCTGAACGCCAAGCCCTTCGTGAACTACTTTCGAAACTCCAAGTAAACTGTGTGATTGATGTGGGCGCGAACGAAGGCCAATATGCACGCCTTCTCAGGAGACTGGGATTCACCGGCCAAATCCTATCGTTTGAACCCAATGTCGAAGTGTTCCGCGTGATGCAGCAAGCATTTGTCATGGATCATGCCTGGCGGGGATTTAACTGCGCCCTGGGGAGTTCGGAGGGAGAACTGGACTTTCATGTCTTCGAACAATCGCAGATTAGTTCCTTTCTGCCCGGAGGTGAGCGCGTCCATTCCAGGCTTGTTCGAACGGTAAAGGTCCCCGTCCGCAGATTGGACGTCTTTCTGCCGCAAATCCTGCCTGAATGGGGCAAGAAACGCATATTTTTGAAGTGTGACACACAAGGGTTCGACCTTGAGGTCGTGAAAGGGGCCGAAGGTGCGCTAGCGCAGGTTTACGGACTGCAATCTGAGATCGCAGTGCAATCGCTCTATGAGGGAATGACGAGGTATCTGGAAGCTTTGAGCTTTTATGAGAGTCTCGGCTTCGTTTTAATCGACCTTTGGCTGAATAACAGAACGGTTGAAGGGGACGTCCTTGAGTACGACTGCCTGATGAGGCGAAATGGGAGTGAGATGCCCGAATCGTTTCATGCTGGCCTTGCAAGGCCGAATCTTGAGTCCAGCAGAAGTTAGCAAGCTTCAAATCGCTGCCCTTGGCTGCAAAAATAAGTTTAGAGAAACGACAAAACTTTAGACTGTGGGCCTTGGCGCCATGTAACCAAGCCACGAGTGCAGCAGGCATTCCCGTTAAAGCGTTTTCTGCAGGGAATTGTTTTTATTGGGAGGAAGGAACGCCATTTCAGGCGTCCCTTTTTTTGTCCTGGCACCAAACTCGGCATAAGAGAATAGGGACTTCTTACTCGGAGGGCAGAGAATCAGCTACTCCGGGCAGCTTGTCCAGGACATGCGAATCCGAACCAGTGGGGCACTTCCGCTGTTGTACGCGGGACTTGGAGGCATCAACTACGCATTTGCTCCCAAAGTTTGTTCAACCGCTTCAAGTCAATGTTCGCGGGCATGTCACAGGCAGTTGTAACGACCGCCGGATGCGAGCCATGAATCGCGTGCGCGACCGATGCCGCCCCACCCTCCACACTCGCGGCGTCAGATTCGAATATAGCTGGGGGGAGTGCGACGCCCAATCTCGTAGGCCCGAGCGCAGCGAATGATTCGAACCCGCTCGGGGCAATTGAGCGCAACTCGGGGCACAGAACGCAATCCCAAGTCAGTCCAGCGATGTGTTTGCCGTTCGTGGCCATTTGGTCCTGGCAAGTCAGGAGAAGGACAGGAAGAGCTTCATAAAAACGAATGATATTGATCGTCGTCGCGAGGCGCGTGGCCCACTCCGAAGCAGTTTCCGCCGTGAGTGACGGCAGGACCTGCTCGTGAATCAAAATTACGTCGGCTCCAGCTTCGACAAACGCTCGGGCGACGGCCGCGGTTACCTCGCCGGCAAAATCCATCGCGGCAGCTTCCGGGTTCCGATCAAGATTTCCACTCGAATCACACGTTTGTGTAAGAAGCGCGGCCAACGTAGACGGCCCTGTCACGCCAGCCATCAACAAGGATTGGCCTCGGATGAGCGGCTTCATCCGCGAGATGACTTCAACGGCGACGGGAACGCGCCCGCCTTTTGCCGCCTCATCAGGCGAGCAAAGCCTTCCCGGCAAATCGCCGGCCTCGCAACGATGCGGGAAGTGCAATGAGGCCCGCTGTCCCTGAAGGTCCCAATCGAGCACACCACCCAACGCTTCGGCTTCGAGCAACGGATCGAAATAACAAGTCACGCCATCTAAACGCAAGTGCGCGCGGATCTGCCGCAAGGCGTTCGAAATCTTCGTGGGATTCGAAAGGAAATTGCGGAGCGAAAGGTTTTCAATGCGCGCCCCGAGCGAAAACACGATCGGGAGGAAGAGCGGGCGCGGCGGCGCAACCCCTTCCAATAGCCCTTTGACCGTCTGCCGGGGATTGAATGTCTCCGCCATCATTCGTTCAGCCGCGGAAAATCGGCCCGGTCGGCTTCGCGTCAGGCCAGGAACCATACCACTGCAGAATTTCCTTCGGCGGGCTCAGCTTATTCCATTCTCGTTCAAATTCTTCGTACGACTTTCCCCGCGCGAGCCGCGCCTTGCGTTCCGCATCGCGCTGCTCCCTGGTTTTCTCGGGGTCGAGCTTCCGCCGCTCGGGATCGTATGCGATTCGATAGATATTCTGCGCCGTCCAGTCCGAAATGATGTTCTTGCGAAGATCGTCAAGAATTTCGTTGGCGTCGCGTTCGAGGGGATCGCCGTAGCCCGGGCCGCCGCCGCTGAAACCGAAAAGCAAGTCGCCCTCGTCATAGACCTTGGGCGTTCGTGCGACGAGTTCATAATTCCACTCGCCGTGGATCGCACCCTTTTCGAGGATCGTACGGAGATCGAGCGTCACGCTCGAATCGCCATTGCGCATGGATTCAAGCAGGTCCGACTTTCGCACGCTGATGCCCGGGACGGGAGCGGACGCATAGCCGCCAAAGAGCGGCTGCCCGAGCGGAACCTTCGTGCCATTGCCCATGCACATCGAGACGAGTTCGGGCATCTTGTGAATCATCCATTGCTGCACGCCGCCCGAGCCCCCGCGATGCAGCCCGTGGCCGCAGGAATCCTTCCAATGCTGCGAAAGCGTGACCGTAATGGGCAGTTCGCTTTCGACTTGCTCGGAATCGGGAGCGCGGCCAAAAGCGCACCACGCAAACCCGTAGGCGTCCATGCCATCGGAAGCCGCGCGCCCGCCCTGGCCCATTGTGTTGAGCGAGAAAGAAAGCACGTCGGCAACCGCAAGTTTCCATTGCGAAAGACCGGCGCAAATTTGCGATGTGTGCTGGCTGCCGGGAGCCGCGGCGATTTGCTGCCACAGGCTCCCGCTTGAAAATGCCATCTTCGCGAACGCATTGTGCGTCGCGCAGCGCGTCTGCATGCCGATGAATACGCAGCAACTCGTCGCGGCCATCTTGTCCGGATTCAGAATGATTCCTTCCGGAAACACAAAATCGATTGGCGCGAACGTAGTGCTGCAAATTGGCAGGTCGTGGAACAGATACTCGTAGAAGAAATTGGCGATGTGTCCAACTACGGCCTGCGGATGAACGTTGTAAGAAGAAGGATTCTCCGGCGAGGTGCCGTGGAAGTCGAACACTAGGCGGTCGCCCTGCTTCGTCAGCGTGAGGTGACAGGCGCGGACGAGTGCCGGCGTCCATCCAATCGCGTCGTTAAAAACGACCGCGCGGAATTTTCCGTCCGGCAGCGCCCGGATTTTCTTGCGCGCTCCTTCTTCCGCCGTTTCGCACATCCGGCGCAGCAGCCCGACGACGAAATCCTGCCCACGCTTATCGGCGAGCTCCAGCAACCGCACGCGAACACGGTCCGCGGTTGTGCAGCGAGCGCGTAAATCCGAAATGAACATCGCGGGAGCGCGAAGGCCGTACACGGAGTAAAACTCGAGGAAATCGTTCCGCAGCTCGAAGTTTTCGCCGATCTTGATCGGGGGCAAATTGAGCCCTTCCTCGAAGCGCGATTTTGCGCTCACGGGCATGCCGCCGGGCTCAATCGCGCCGGTTTCGGTGGTGTGCAGAGCCGCCGAAGCCCACGCGATCAATTGTCCTTTGTGGAAGACGGGCATTAGCGCGACCTGGTCCGGATTGTGGATACCTCCGTAGAGAGCGTCGTTCGTGTACCAGATGTCGCCATCGCGAATGCCGGGATTGTCCTTGTAATACTTCTGAATGAACTTGATCACGATCGGCTGGATGATGGCGTGAAGATAAGTGCCGCAGGAAGCGTTGATCAAGTCGCCATTCGCGGTGAAGATTGCGACCATCGAATCGCCGGACACGCCGAAATAACTCCGCGAGGAGCGAATGAAGACCTCCATTGCTTCGTCGAGAATGTCGTTCGTGATCTGGACGCCGATCTCGTAATCGCCTTGGCGAACTTTCGCGGCGCATTCTTTCTCATAAGCCGTGGTAGGCGCGGGCTTCAGCCATTCCAGTTTTTCAGCCAGTGTCGGGATGGGCATTTTGTTCCCTCGCTCTCAATCGCGACTTGATCCTTCCAGAATTCCAAGCCCCCGCGCGTCAATCGAAAAACGCATCGCCGGGGGAACGACGATCGTCGTGTATTCACCTTCGATGACCGCCGGCCCTTCGACCAAGTTGCCGGGTCGCAACGATTCATAGGCGAAAATCGGCGTGGCCAGAAAATCGCGCGCCTGCGGCCAACAAACCGGCCGCTCGCCTTTCCGCGCCGAAGATGGGTCGCTTTTCTCAAGCGGCATTTTCGGCAGATGCACTTTCGGCGTTGCCACAATGGCTTTCAATATAAAACTCTCGATGAAAATGCCGCCCTCCGGGTTTACAACGAACGGACTGAAGGCCTCGCTGAATTCCTTGTTGAACGCGTCGCAGACCGCCCGGATGTCCTCCTGAGAGTGCAGGGACATTCGGGGCGATAGCGCGCGCTTCACGTGGAACTGGCCGCCGTAGAGCATATCGAGCTCGAGAACATATGAAGCTTTCTCCGGATCGAGGCCATCGCCAAGGAGATCGTTCTTGGCTTGTTCGAGCAAGCTCGCGACCGTGCTATTGAATATGTCGTATTCCTGAGTGAGTTGCTGGCTCCCGGGAGTCATCAGCGTGAGCTTCTTCGAAGTCTCATAGACGTGCATGATGTCCATCGTGGACGAGCCGTAGGCGCAAAACACCGGCGAAAATGGAAACGTCACGGCCTTGCGGATGTCGCCCTTGAAGCCCTCGGCATGCGTGGCGCCGGCGCCCCCGCCAATGAAAAGAATGAAATCTTCCGGGCTGTAACCGCGAAGATGAACTTCCTTCATAATCGCCGAGGCCATGTTGCCATTGACGATTTTCCGGATCAGTTCGGCGCCTTCTTCGACACTCACGCCGAGCGGCTTCGCGATTTTTTCGCGGATGGCTTGAATCGAGCGATTTTTGTCGAGGCGCATCCGGCCCCCGTAGTAGTAATCGGGATTGATATAGCCGAGCACCACGTCGGCGTCCGTGACGGTCGGCTCGGTTCCGCCAAGGCTGAAGCACGCCGGGCCCGGCATCGAACCCGCGCTTCTCGGACCTACTTGCACGCGATTCTGAAGCAGCCTGTTGATGGACGCAATCGACCCGCCGCCCGCGCCGATCGAAAGCGTCTTGATCATCGTGATTCCCACCATCCAGCGGTCGATGATCGGGCGGAAATCATAGCTGCGAACGCTGTCCTTCACGACCAATCCCACGTCGAAGCTCGTGCCGCCCATGTCCGTCATCACGACGTTTTGGTAGCCGAGAGACTTTGCGACGTGGTGCGCGCCCATCAGGCCGGACACAGGTCCGCTATTGAACGTCCGGCTGGCGGTGGTGCGAAATACTTCGGCGACCCCGCCGGAACTCTGAATCATCAGCAAAGGTTTCTTGTAGCCACGCTCGCGCAGCTTGTCCCACATCGCGGAGAGCTCAATCTGCATCGAGCGCTGGAGATACGCGTCAAGGATCGCGGCGAGGGTGCGTTCGTATTCGCCGAGCTTACCGTTCACCTGCCCTGCGAGAACGACGGGGAGATAGCCGATGTGAAATTCCTTGTATTCATCGCGGATAATTTCCTTCACGCGCCGCTCGTGCACCGGGTTCAAGAACCCCCAGAGCAGCGACACGACGAATCCACGCGCGCCGCGATTGACAAGATGGCGGACTTTTTCCCGGACGTCATTTTCATCGACCGGGCGAATCACCGTGCCCCGCGAATCTATCCGTTCTTTGATGCCTACGATCATGTCGCGGGGAATCAGCGGGTCCGGCTTCTTTTGAATGGCGAGATTTCGGCGCTCGGCTACGCGCGTGCCGTCAATCCATTGTGCTCCTCGTCCGATCAGAACGACGTCTTCGTGGCCTTCCGTGGTAATCAATGCGAGGCGCGGCCCTTTTCGCTCGATCAGCCGGTTCATCGCGATCGTCGTCGAATAGCGGATCATTTCAATGGCAGGAAGAAGCTCTTCCATTCTTTTGCCGACCGCGCTTGCTCCCTCTTCGATCACGCGGGAGAAACAAACGGAGAGATCGTAGGGTGTAGTCGGTACTTTCTTGATCAGCGCCTTGCCCTCGAAGTTGAGGACGAGGTCGGTAAATGTTCCGCCGACGTCGATATCGATGGAGTTCATTCCGCGACCTCGAGACGCTGGCCGCGAATGATGAATTCTCCGGCCCGCAATCGTTCCTTGAGCTTTTCGACGTCAATCTCAATGTCGTGAGTGATCGGGTGGCCCGGCGGCAGGTATTCCGTCTCGATCTGGGTGCCGCAACCCGGACAATAAAACTCCACGATGCGGACCCACAGCGGGTCGGGAGAGAAATTGAACGCGCCCGGAACGATCGCCGGATGGATTTCGCGCGGATCGCGGTCGTGAACGAGGCAGCCCTTCTTGTAATTTTCCCTTGCCGGGCCGAGCGAGTGTCCACAGCGATTGCACAACCACTGTTCCAGGTCGAGGTTCAGGTCGAGATATTCAGTCACTCGAAGCCGGGCTTGTGTGTCAGGCGACATAGTCAGCTCCCCTTTGCGCCGCGTGATGAAGCGCGTGCGGAATTCAGGCCCGCGTCACTTTTCCGTTTCCGTAATGATCGATGGTCATCGCCCAGCCGTCGGGAAGGAAATAAGTCGTATTCGCACCCTCGAGCACCGCGCAACCCTCGACTCGATTTCCGGGATGCAGTGACTCCCAGCGATACACGTGCGCTTCGCCGGTACTGCTGCCCCACAAAACATTTCGATTCCCGATCAACGCGTGCGCGGCATCGGCGCTCTGAAGCGCGCGCTCAACCAGCCGCGTCTTGGGCATCGCTTTCTTCACGCGGACGCGCAGCAATTCGAGAGAGATATTTCCCCCGAGCGCTTTGCTGCTCGCTCGCAGTGCGGCGGTGAGCGCAGTTGTCAATTCTGACGCATTTCGCAGAGCGGGCTCCGGGCATGAAACCGCAACGGAATGTCCGCTGCCGTTTGCCACCTCAAATTCGATCGCATAAGCCAGTCCGTCGGGGCGAATTCCTTCGCCGAGCAGATCCTTCGCACATTCCGATTTGATCTCCTCGAACGATTGTCGAAGCCTGCCGGCGCTGGCCTCGGAAATATCGGGCTCCGGAATCGAGCGCTCGTACACGTGGCAAATATCCGAAACAGACGAACCGAAAGCGCTGAATAATGCGCCGAGCGAGAAGACCATGACGGATTGCAGACCCGCCTTTTCCGCCACGCCGGCTGCGAAAAGTCCGCCGTTCCCGCCGTAGGCAAAGAGCGTGTAGCGCGATAAATCCTGCCCCAGTTCCGCCTGCGCGCTGGCAATCAGATTCGCGACGGATTCATACGCCCGGTCGATAATTATCCTGCACGCTGCATCCGCCGAGATATGCAGCGGCTGCGCAATGAGAGACTCGACCGTCTTCAGCGCGAGGTCGCGATCAATTGGCTTCGCCCCGCCCAGAAAATATTCCGGATTGATCAGTCCCGCGGCGACGAATGCGTCCGTGAGGGTTGCCTGGTCGCCGCCCAGGCCGTAGCATGCGGGCCCGGGGAACGAGCCCATGCTTTCGGGGCCGAGTTGCACGTCCGCGGCTTTCGCGCCATCGAGCGGTTTGACGACGCTGCCGCCACCGAGCGCGATCGAGCGCAAATACGGCAGCGCGAGTTCGAGCGGAGTGCCGAACAGGTCCGAGGGCTTGCGATAGACCGGCTCGCCTCCGGAGAGAACACTGATCTTTGCCGTCGTCCCGCCGATATCCATCGCAATCACATCGCTCAAACCGTAGAGTTTCGCCAGATGCGCGCTCCCCAGAATTCCTAGAACCGGCCCGGATTCGATCGTGTCAATCGCTTTGGTTTTCGCAATTCCGGCGAAGCCGCCGTTGATGTGGCTGACGAGGAACGTTCCCGCGTACTTCGAAGTTTCGCGAAGGTCGTCCTCCGCTTTGAACAAAGTTGCCGCGAGCGCGCCGTGCGTGTAGGCGTTGATTGCTGCGCAATAAGTGCGCGTCCGGTCATCGGCGCTCTTCGAGATGTCGCTTCCGGCAAGCACGGGGACGGATCCGAGAAAATGGTCAGGATACTGCTGGTCGATGATGCGTTTGAAATCAATCTCGCGTCCGGGATCGCGGTGGGAATCGCTCAGGCTGATGCAGATCCTGCGGACGCCGCTTTCCAGGAGCGACGCGCGCGGCATTCATGATGTCGATGTCACTCGCGGACCCGCTGATCCCGATGACGTCGCTGTCCTTCACCAGCCGGCCGAGAATGGCGCTCCGGCCGTTCTTGCCGTAAAGATTTTGCTCGTGCCCTTCTGTGACGAGCAATCCAATCCGCGGCCCGCGAAGCTCGGCGAGAACGTTTGACGTAATCGTGGTGGACCACCGAATCAGATCGACATTTTCGAGGAATGCAACCGCATCGGAGAAACCCGAATGTTCCGCAGCTTGATTGAGGCAGTCTACGAGGCACACGGTTAAGTCATGCGGGGTCGTGTCAACCTTCACGCACACAACTTTGTCTCCGCTGGTGAACAACCCGTCGGTCAGCGTTCCGCCAACGTCGATGTCTGCCGTCCACATAGAAGGGTCATCCGCTTCGCCGGCAGCGAGCAATCCATAGGCGGGTTACCCGCGATTCAGGTTAGCGGGAGTATGCACAAAAATACCGTCAGGGCGCAAACATCTTTGCAGAGCGAGGCCCACGCCCGGCGAGCGTCCATGGACGTGAGCTTAAATCTCATGTGCACATTCCCGCGGGATTGTTTCCGTGATACTTTCCGTCCTACCCTTATATAGTGGAGGCTTCCATGACTGCAGCCGCCCCGCATGATCCCCCGTTTCGCGCTGACCAGGTTGGCAGCTTATTGCGCCCTGCCGCGCTCAAGAAGGCTCGCCAGGACTGCGCGGCAGGAAAAATCTCGGCTCTCGATCTCCACTCTCTCGAGGATGCAGCCATTCGCAAGATTGTCGCGCGACAGGAGGAAGTTGGCCTGCAATCCATCACCGACGGCGAATTTCGTCGCGAAGATTTCTACACCGATTTTTTCGTGCGGGGACTCGGTGGCGTGGAAGTGCGGATGGAAAGCACCGCCGCCTACTTCGTGGATCATGAAGGGCGCAAGATACCCGTCCCCTGGACGCAGGTAGTTTCGCGAATGAAATGGCGCGAACCGATTTATGCCGGGCACTTCAAGTTTCTGCGATCCATCACGAATCGAACACCAAAGGTAACCGTTCCCTCGCCGATCATTCTGCACTTCACCTGCGGAAGCGCTGCAATTTGCAAAAGCGCCTATCCGGATATGGACCTTTTCTGGGCTGACATCATTGACGCATACCAGAAGGAGATGATGTCTCTGTACGATGCGGGCTGCCGGTATTTACAAGTGGACGACCCGCCCATGGCCACGCTCTGCGACCCAAGGTTTCAGGGAATGATGAAGGCCCGGGGCGATGACCCGCAGCATTCTTTAAACCAGCTGTATCCGGAAATGATAAATCGGGCTTTTGCCAATCGCCCTCCTGGGCTTCACCTGGCGATGCACCTGTGCCGCGGAAACAACCAGAGCGGCTGGTTCGGAGAGGGTGGATACGATCCCATCGCGGATGTGCTCTTCAACAAGATCAACGTCGATTCCTATTTTCTTGAATACGAAACGGAGCGCGCAGGCGGTTTCGAGCCGTTGCGCCTGGTGCCGAAAAACAAGACGGTGGTTCTCGGCTTGGTATCAAGCAAACTTCCCCAGCTCGAATCAAAGGACCTGCTAAAGCGCCGCATCGACGAGGCCACCAAATATATTGACTTCGACCAGTTGTGCCTTAGCCCGCAGTGCGGCTTCGCAAGCTCGACCGAGGGCAACCGTCTGACCGAAGACGAGCAGTTCGCCAAGCTGCGGTTGGTCGTCGAGATTGCAGACGAAGTGTGGGGCCGGGGAATAGGGCATTCCCGTCAGGCTCTCAGCGGGAGTGCGTAGAAAAAGGGGTTTCAACAGTTGGACGCAATACATTCGCGATGCGTTATCCCGTTTAGGTATGGCAGGGAATTGCTTCCCCATCCGCACCCATTCGCGCAGAATCGCCAAAGCGTCGAGAGCAAGCACGTCGGTGCGCAGGCGACAGTATCCCCGGACAAATCGATGGCGAGAGTTGTTATAGAATCGAAACCGGTCTAGCGAACGTAGGGAGATCAGAAATGTCTTCGGTACCAATGGGAAAACACGCAGGCTCAGGAGCATCGGGCAACCAGCCTGCGGTCGCCGAGCCTACTTTTGCCGAACGAGCGCAAACACTCTTATACCTTGCTCGAATCGGCACTCTCTCGACCCTTTCACGCAAGCAGCCGGGATTTCCTTTTGGATCCGTGATGCCCTATGGACTGGACGAAAACGGGCGCCCGGTCTTCCTCATCAGCACGATGGCCATGCATACTCAAAATCTCCAGGCGGACCCCCGCTGCAGCCTTTTGGTGACTCAGCCTGAGGCCGGCGGCGATCCCTTGGGGGCGTCCAGGGTCACGTTGATAGGAAATACCCAACCTTTACCTGCGTCAGATGTGGCAGGAGTACGGAAACTTTACCTGGCGCGTTATCCCAACAGCAAAAACTGGGTCGACTTTGAGGACTTTTCATTTTACCGCATGGAAGTGATGGACGTTTATTATGTCGGCGGCTTCGGTGTGATGGGCTGGGTCTCCGCCTCGGAGTACGATCTATGGAGGCCCGATCCGTTGGCAGACGATGCATCCGGGATTATCCGGCACATGAATACCGACCATGGCGAATCGCTCATCCTGCTTGCCCGGACATTCGCTGGGATCGAGTCTCAGGAAGCAGAAATGACTTCTGTGGATCGGCTCGGATTTCACGTGCGGTTAAAAACCTCAAACGGCCCGCGAGGCGCCCGCATCGCATTTTTACGGGAAGTGAACAACTCGGCGGATGCGAGAAGCGTCTTGATCGACATGGTGGCCCAGGCGCGACGAAGATGATCAACAGTAGTAGCATCCCTTTGTCAGTGAGGAGATAAGAAATGAAACCTGCCGCTCGACTGAAAGTTTTGGCAATACTAGGGATTTTCTTGTCAGCGCTTTGTGCTTGCCCTCGCGCCAGTGGTCAAGCGAAACCGCGGCAGATCGTCCTGAAAGGGGCGCGCCTGATTGATGGGACAGGCGGGCCCGCAATCGAGCGCTCCGTCGTCGTCATCGAAGGCGATCATCTCGTTGCCGCAGGAAGCGAGGCGAAGGTTTCCATCCCGGCAGGCGCCGATGTGAAAGACGTCAGCGGAAAAACGATTATGCCCGCGCTGATCAACCTCCATGGCCACCTCGGATTGTCGTCAAATGGCGCCGATTCCGCGGCCGGAAACTATACGCAGGAAAACGTCGTCAAGCAGCTCAACAGATATCTCTCTTACGGGGTGGCGACGGTTGCATCCTTCGGGCAGGACGAAGACTTGATTTTCAAGATACGCGATGCGCAACGCGCGGGGACATTGACCGGCGCGCGCTTCTATACCGCGGGCCGCGGATTTCTGGAATACACCGGGAAATCGAATCCCGCGGATCACCGCTACCGCCCCCAAACTCCGGAGGAAGCCCGCGCCGACGTCCGCGAACTTGCGGCGAATCACCCCGACTACGTGAAGATGTGGGTGGACGATGGGCTGGGTCACGGCGTGAAAATAAAGCCCACCGTCTATCAAGCCATCATCGACGAAGCTCATAAGCAGCACATCCGCGTATTTGCCCACGAATTCTACCTGGATGACGCAAAGGCGCTGCTCGCCGCCGGCATTGACGGCTTCGCCCACAGCATTCGCGACCAGCCCGTCGATCAGGATTTAATACAAAAGATGAAAGCGCGCGGCGTTTTCCTGATCCCGACACTGGTGCGCGACGAAGTCCTGTTCGCCTACGCCGACAATTTGAAATGGCTGGACGATCCTTTTTTCAAAGCAGGGTATGACCCGGCGGCGATCGCGATGGTTCGAGGTCCGGAAAATGTTCAAAAAACACGCAGCGACCCGGATATCGCCAAATACCGGGCGGGACTCGTAATGGGCAAGAAAAATCTGAAAACGCTCTCCGACGCCGGCGTGAAAATCGCGTTCGGCACGGATTCTGGAATCCCCACTCGTTTTCCCGGTTACCTGGAACATCGCGAATTGCAGCTGATGGTCGAAGCGGGCCTTACGCCCATGAAAGCCATCGTTGCCGCGACAGGAACGAATGCGGAAATTCTAGGAGGGGCAAAGACGTTCGGAACTTTACAAGCTGGAAGGCGCGCCGATTTCCTCGTGCTGGACGCGAACCCGTTGGAGGATATTCACAACACGGAGAGACTGTCCGCAGTCTGGCAGGCCGGCAAGATAGTGCCTACAGTATCAGCGAAATTAAATTCCGGAAACTAGGATATTGCCGGCGGAGAGTCGCTAATTCATCCGGCGAAGCTGAAGAAAATTGAGATGAACTCCACGCTTGACTGAGGTAATCTGGCCGGAGACAAGCAGGGCATAATCATAGTTGCCGGGTCGCAACTTTAACGGGACCTGGCGAAAAATCTCGAAATGAAGTTTAAAATTCGGAAGACGGACTTGGGCCATTTTCAATTCTCAGCGGGGGGTAAGGTGAAACTCAATCTCCGGCACATAGTGTTTACTGTTCTTGTTTTCGCCATCTTGTCGATCCCCGCGCTGGCCCATCACGCGTTTCCGGCTGAGTTTGATGTGGACAAGCCAGTGACGTTGAGCGGAGTCGTTTCCAAGATCGAGTGGATAAACCCTCACGCCTATGTCCACCTGGATGTGAAAGACAGCAATGGAAAGTCTACCACCTGGTCACTCGAAAGTTGGCCCACAGGGATTTTGCACAAGTGCGGGATCACCAAGGAAATGCTAAAAGAGGGAACACCTCTTACCATTCTTGCCTATCGGGCCAAGGATGGAACGAACCTCGCCTACATTCGTAAATATACCTGGGCGGACGGCCATGCGATTGAGACATGGTTTGGCGGCAGAGAACCAGGCCAGCCGCAATAGTTAGAAAGGTCACCCGCGGGATTATTCCTCGTGATCCCGTAGAACGGAGCTTCCGTATGAAGTACCGGCTCTTCGGTTACAAATACAGATTGACTGTGCTGCTTGCCGCACTCGCAGCTACTTTCTTGGTGATTCCCAGCCCCGCCACCGGGCAGACTATGGCAACGGAGGCCAGGAACAATGCGCCCTCAAGCCCTGCGCCTTCGCCAGCGACGCCGATGTCAATTGACGGACATCCTGATCTGACAGGGCTCTGGTGGGCCTATCGGGGCGTGAACCTGGACGTCAAGCAGGTCGGGAATACGACGATTAACCTGCAACCCACTTCGCGCGCTTCTGAGGCGGATGACCCGGAAAATAATTTGTCGGTGAATACCCGCATTTATGACACCGTTGCCGCGCGAAGGGCCGATCCGAACAAGCCTGCTTACAAACCGGATTTGCTTCCAAAAGTGGAAAGACTTGATCGCCTGGAAGCGAAAGTGGATCCCGCCATGCATTGCAAGTTGCCGGGCATTATCCGTTCAGGCCCTCCGCAGCAAATTGTTCAAGGCCCGGGCGTGGTGGTATTCCTCTACGATTCTCCAGATGCATCGTATGACGCCTTCCGTATCATTCCTACAGACGGTCACGCCCATCGAACGGCGGAAATGAGCAACGGCTTAAGTCCTTCCTACATGGGAGATTCGATTGGCACTTGGGAGGGAGACACTCTGGTTGTCGACACCATCGATTTCAACGGCGACATCTGGCTTGGAATAGACGGATGGCTCACATCTCCAAAGCTCCACGTGACCGAACGCCTGCGACGCGAGGGAGATGTCCTCCATTATCAAGCTACCGTCGAGGACCCGGACTCTCTGACCAAGCCCTGGGTGATGCCTGCCCGCACGCTCCGCCTGAATCACAAGGACTCCAGGATCGATCAGGAAGAGCCGCCCTGCATGGAAAGGGATTCGGACCACATCATGACGCCGGAGCATCACTAGCAGGGTTTCGCCCGTGCTGCTTGAATTCGCGTACTTAGCGAATGGCCGAAGACATTGATCACATTTTGCGCTTCAGGCGTCATTTCCCCGCGGAGACTGTAAGCTCAAACTTGGCGGACACCGTGTGAGCCGGATCGGCGGAATCCTTCACCGTGATAACCACCACATATTTTCCAGGAGTGGCCGGCTTTCCTCCGAGGGTATCGGAGGCGTAGTGGAATGCGATGCCAGGCGGCAGGCCTTTCCCGGAGCAATCGTAGGGCGCCTCTCCGCCTGTCGCGGCAATCACGGCATAGTATTCGACGCCGACAACCGCATTGGGAAGAGACTTGGTCGTGATTGCAAGACTCTTCGAACCCTGGGGAGATTGCGCGGCCACTGCAAAAATTACACCGCCAAGCAGCAGAATGGACAGCGCACCAACCCCAAGGACGCGGGCGGAACGAAGGTTGAAAGTAGTCCAGTTTAATTTCATGTTTCCCTTCTCCCCGGGGGAATCCTAATTGCGCGATTCTGCATGACGGCAGGGCATTGTCAAGCGAGAAACAGATGAATTGGCAAATCGAAGGAAACGCCGATTTATGCCGCTTTTGCGAGAGGCTCGAACATGTTTCCTGGATAACCGCGGTCAATAATTGGGTGGTCTCCTCCGTATTGGTCGAGTTGGCGCATTATTTCGGTTTCTTTCTCCTGGTCGGCACAATCGCAGCGGTGGATTTGCGCGTTCTCGGCCTCCTGGGGCGCCGGGACGAGGATGCTCAGCTCGGGAAGCAGCTTTTTCCCTTGATGTGGACAGGCCTGGCTTTGGCGATCGTATCGGGATTTGTCATGTTCGCGGGCCAGGCGACCCTGTTTTATCCAAATCCCGTCTTTCGCGCGAAACTCGCGGTGATTCTGTTGGCCATCCTGTTTGGAGTTGTGGTCCAAACGAACTTGCCGAAGTGGAATCGCCTGCCATCCGTGCCGGTGGGGGCAAAATGCATTGCCCTCATATCCTTATTGTTGTGGGTGGCGGCGATTCTTGCGGCGGTGGAAATTCCGCATCTCACCTACGTGCCGTAGAGGAGTCTGCGGCAGGCATAAACGCGTTCCTTGTCGAGGCACCTTAAATGTATCGTCTGTTGATAGCCTTTGCGGGATGGCTTCAAAACACGCCGCTGGCCCTGTCGATAGGAGGGTCGGACTGGGCCTACCCTTATATCCAGCTTACTCATTTTACGGGTTTGTCCTTGTGGCTTGGAACAAGCGTTGCCGTTGACCTTCGCTTCCTCGGCTTGATTAAGGAAAAACAAAAGCCACCCCAGTTGTCTGACAGACTGTTCGTTTTGAACTGGACTGGATTCGGAATCGCCATTATCGGGGGCGCCCTCCTGTTCTCTATTTCGGCTCAGACTTATGTCCTGAACCCCGCCTTCCGTCATCAAATTGGGAATCCTCTTGCCGCTGGCCCTCGTGTCACACATCGTCGTGCAGCGAAAGTCGCATACGTGGAGCCAGTCGCCGGAGCCGCCGTTAGCGGCTAAATTAGTAGTTCCATTGAGTTGTTATTGTGGTTGGGTGTGGCCACGGCGGCCGTCTCCATTCCATATTTCTAAGGGAGACGGATACCAACATAAGACTGGGGTGCTCCCACAGGGTAATCCATCGTTCTGACTGAAAATAGGAAAGGTGAGTTCAATACTTGGACCAGCGAACCATTAAATACGCTCGAACCTCAAATTCTGGCGGCGCATATCGCGCTATACTGGTGATCGGAAAACCGAGTGTGAAGCGGAGAATTAGGGGCGTTCAACTGACACACTTCAATCCAAATTGAATAATTCGACTAAACGATTTGCGTCTGAGTTTTCTTTTTGTATTGCACCTATGCGGATTCCGACGACTTAACCCAACCGACATGGACCTACTTCATTTCGCTCAATGGCTCAATGAAACGCCCCTGAGCGTGTTTCTTCGCGAGAACGACTGGGCCTTCGCTCTGATCGAAACGGTTCACATACTAGGACTCGGTTTATCCGTTGGAACGATCCTCTGGGTCGACCTTCGCCTGGTGGGACTTACGATGACTCGCTACAGGGCAACCGAGGTCATCAACCAGATCGAGCCATGGGCGATTAAGGGCTTCATAGTAATGTTCGTCAGCGGAACGCTGCTGCTCCTCGCCGAGCCTGAGAAATGCTATACGCGAACGTCATTCCGCCTGAAAGTACTCATGCTGATACTCGCGGGAATAAATATTCTCTACTTCAATAAACGGGTGCGAAGCACGCTTCGAGAATGCGGCCAGGATGTGATTCTGCCTTTGCGGGCGCGGGCGGTGGGATACGTCTCGATGGTGTTGTGGCTGGGCATCATTTTCTGCGGCAGGTGGATGGCCTATTTCTGAGCCAACGCACCGGAAGCCAGCCTGCGTGTTTTTGGAGCTTGAATGAATCTTCAGAATCTCCTGCTACCGCCATCGTTTTTCCAGTGGTGCGAAGCCTCGTTTATCGGGCACTGGATTAAATACTCGCGGTGGGATTTCGCAATTCTTGAAACATTTCACATCATCGGGATTACCCTGCTTATCGGCTCTACCTTGGTTGTGGACCTGCGTATTCTTGGACTCGGCAGCCGGAAATTATCGACGCAGCAACTTTCCGAGGAACTGGAACCATGGAGCCGGGTGGCGCTCGGATTCACAATTGCAACCGGAGTTCCGATGTTCCTTTCGGAAGCCGTAAGAATGGGCCTGAACGGGCCATTTTTGTTTAAGATGATCCTTCTTGTTTTTGCACTTCTGATTCATTTCACAATTCGTAGACGGGCCATCCGTCCGGACATGAAAGATGGCGTTCTATTCGGAAAAGTCGTCGCATGCCTTTCATTAATATCCTGGCTGAGCGTTGCCCTCGCGGGCCGGGCAATCGCATTCTTTATGACTCTGAATGGCTCGATCCCCGGCTAATCCACGCATTCCTCCCTGCCAGCCCGGACTGGACCGATCAAGAGTAGCTTGCAGCGTTAACTTGCGATAGTCTTAGCGCCAATGTTGCAGGACAGGGCTTAATTTGCGAGGGCCGCCGTGAAAAATAAATTGTTGCAAGTCGTCTCCATCTCCTTCGTGGCTCTTCTTGTGAATGCGGTTCCGTTATTCGCCCACCACGGCGCAATCGCCTACGACGACTCCAAAGTAGTCACGATCTCCGGCACGGTGACAAGCTTTCAGTACATTAATCCCCACTGTATCGTCAGTGTTGACGTGAAGGATAGCAGCGGAAACGTGCAGAAGTGGACAGTGGAAACTCCGCCCCCAAGCATGATGAAACATAGCGCCGGCTGGTACAGGGATATGATGAAGGCGGGAGACCACATCTCGGTCGACTTGCACATCGCAAAAAACGGCTCGGACGTGGGAAAGATTGCGGGATCGGGCAACATCATTTTGAATGGCAAACACATTCAGGCGGCGTCTGAGTAGATTCCCCGGCATCATTGGAAGTCACGGCCGAGGGAGGAAAATTCGCGATGCGCAATTTGTCAAAGTGTTTCATCGTAGTTCTAGCCCGACTATTCATTTCCTTGCCGTGCGCGCACGCTCAGGCCCCCAAACAACAGAAAGCCTCCAGTCCCCAGCCGTTCGACCCCCATGACCTGTCCGGAGTGTGGGGAGGACAAAGCACCGATAACATGACGAAGGATGAGCCTCCCATGACGCCCTGGGCGGTCGCAAAATACAAGACTGCCAAGACGAACTGGTCGAACCCTCCCGTCCTAGGCGCCGAAGACAATGACCCGGTTCTGCGTTGTGAACCGGCAGGCGTGCCGCGGATCTACAATGGGTTTGCACATCCCATGACCTTCCTGCAAACAAATGAAAAGATTGTCATCCTGTACGAGGCGGATCGGATCTATCGCATTGTCTATATGAACCGAAAGCATCCTTTACATCCTGATTCGCTTTGGTATGGGGATTCGATTGGCAAGTGGGATGGAAATACGCTGGTCATTGACACGGTTGATTTCAACGACAAGACGTGGCTGGACAGGTCAGGCCATCCCCACAGCGAAAAGTTGCATGTGGTTGAGCGTTTTACGCGCGTTGATCATGACCACTTGCACCTGGATATTACCGTAGACGACCCGATCGCCTACACCAAACCGTGGGGTGGGCCTAAAAGCTTCAAATTAGAACCCGCCAGCTGGGAGCTTGAAGAATACATGTGCGATCCCGAGGACGAACAAAAAGTTCAAAAGCAGGTCATGGAGCCCGAAGCGGCGCCAGCCGCACCCAAATAGCCGCAATTCACCGCTTGGCAAGTTTTAAGTAGAACAGGCTTCAGCCTGTGAGGTTTGGGCCACGTCGCCCTAAACCCCACAGGCTGAGGACCCTGTGCGACAACTAACGGCAAGGCACTGTAGCGCCCGCCTTCAGGCGGGCATCTGCTTGATTCCAAAGTGCCCGCCTGAAGCGCGGCCGCTGCAAAAAGCATCTGAAATTCATGCTGCCACACAGGCTCTGAAGCCTGTTCCACTGGGGCTCCACGCGCGGGTTCGGCCTGTTTTTTTGCAAGGTCTACTGAGAACTCCGCAGCGAGAGTTTGAGAGAAATCCGTGCTAGTTCTTGACGTATTTCTTCACATCTTTCGGGCCGACCTCCGCCCCGTAAATGACGCCCTTCGCATCCGCCGCGACGCCTTCTGCCGCGCTCGTCCCGGTAGCATTTTCCGCAGGGTCCGGAATGAACGCCGTGACCGAACCATCCTTGGCGCTTCCGACTCGAATGCCCCTCTTCCATGCGGAATGGTCCCGAGCCACCGAGCCCGATTCGGAGTCGGCGACGTAGATGACATCGTTCTTGCTGATGAAAATTCCGCTAGGCCGGCTGAATTGCTTCCATTGGTCGATATATTTCCCTTCCTGGTCGAAGATCTGAATCCGATTATTCCCGCGGTCCGCAACGAACAGCCGTCCCTTGGAATCGAATGCGAGAGCGTGCGGTATGTTGAGCTCCCCGGGGGCCGAACCTTTCTTCCCCCACGTCATGAGGAACCTCCCATCCTTTGAGAACTTCACGATACGCGCGTTGCTGTTCCCGCCATGTCCGTCCGCGACGAAAATGTCTCCGTTCGCAGCAATCGCGACAGCCGACGGCTGATTGAAGGTGTCCTCACCGTCTCCGGCCACTCCTGCCTTGCCGAGCGTCATTAACACTTTTCCCTTGGGACTGAACTTGAAAACCTGGTGGCCCTTTCCGTCCTTCCCTTGGCCGTCGGTCACCCACACGTTTCCGTCCTTGTCCACGGTGATGCCGTGAGGGAATACGAACATCCCCGCGCCAAAGCTCGTCAGGAGCTTGCCGGACGCATCAAACTCCAGAATGGGCGCAAGGTTTGAACCGGCGCAGGTGTTTGCGCCACATCTCTCAGCCACCCAGATGTTACCGTTGCGATCGACCGCAACCCCGGCCGTCGATCCCCACGTCCGCCCCTCGGGAAGCTTCGCCCAGTTCTCGACGGTCCGATATGGATTCGGCAGGGAATTGACGGGTTGCGGATCGGCCTGGGTCTGCGCCCTCGCTGGGGACATTGCGATCACCGCGATCATGGCTGTCGCGAATCTGAAGCTCACTCGACCTACATTCGGCATCACAGAACCTCCCTGGCTTCAAAGTACTTAGAATACCCGAATCAAGGGGTGGTACCCACGGAACCGCGACAAATAATTCCGCAAGAAGCTACAGCGCCACATGGCGATGGAGCCGAGACCGTCTTACCGATCTTCAATGTGCCTGACCTTGGAGTGCGATGTTAGAAGCGCCATGGAGTGTAAGTCAATAAATTGTAGATCGACTCTGAGGGTCATTCTGCCGTGTCTCGAGCGCGGCCAACGATCATACATAAGTCTTGGCGGCGCCCTTCGATTTGAACAATCTTTGTTTGCAGGCCAGACGCGGATTAGGAGGGGTTGGAGGTGGGCTCACATGTATGATAATGATGACAGCGGGGAAATCATGATTGAAATCCAAGTTCAAACCGTGGGAGGTCTTCTATCGTGCGGGAACGCGTCGGGACTTGGATCTTATTGATTGCAAGTGTGCTTATTTCGTCGCCTGCGGCAAGGGCCCAGACGAATTCGAATGAGGGTGGACAGTCGGCCACCGCAAAGCCGCAATCTCCCGAAGGGATTCCTGACCTCACTGGTGTTTGGGACACGCAGAATCCGCAAGGATTTCAGCCGGCCACTGCAACCTTTCCGGGCGAGGTGCCGCCGCTCACCCCCTGGGGACAAGCGCAATTGGAGCAACAAGGCCGGCGTATGGGCCGCGCGCGGTTCCGGATTCAACCGATCCTGTAAATCCTACAAAGCTTGGAGCGCGAGGATGTTTTCCGCCGGGCGTGCCGCGCATCTACCTGCACCCGATGCTGATGGAGATCATTCAGATTCCCGGGCGCATTTTCCTGCGCTTTGAGTTCGATCACATTCTGCGTGAAATCTGGATGGACGGACGCAGCCACCCTGCAGATTTGCCGCCTTCCTACATGGGCCATTCCACCGGCAAGTGGGACGGCGAAACGCTCGTCGTGGATACGACCGGGTTCAACGATAAGACATGGCTCGACCGCGTCGGCCATCGCCACAGCGAGGACCTGCACGTGATCGAGCGCTTCCACCGGGTGGACCACGACACGTTGCGGGACGATATCACCGTCGAAGATCCGAAGGCGTTCACGAAGCCGTGGAATACCCATGTTATTTTTGCTTTGCGTCCGGGTTGGGAACTCCTAGAGTATTCGTGCGCCGATAACGCGAATTTCGACGAGAACCTTAAAATGCAGGGACAAGGAAAATAATCGCATTACGCTGTCCTGGGGTTCAGCTTGGTTGGAACAAACGCAATCAAAAGTTTGCAGGGAGGAAGCTTGAAAGGGAATCTGTTAAGGCCGGTCGTTGCGGCTCTGGTGTTGTTGTTCTTTCAGGGATCACTGTTCGCGCATCACGGGAGCGCCGCGTACGACATGACAAAAACCATCACCCTCAAGGGGGTCGTGACGAGCTACGACTTCGTCAATCCGCATGCCGAGATTCGAGTTGATGTGACGGACAGTAGCGGCCACAAAGTAAACTGGATCGCGGAAACCAATAATCCCGGCCGCCTGGTGCGCCGCGGATGGGGCAGGAATACTCTGAAGCCCGGCGACGTGATCACCATGGAGGGAAATCAGGTGAAAAGCGGCAACCCTGATCTTCGCCTGACGAAGGTTATTTTGGCTGACGGCACGGAATTGGACCCTCTGTGAAGCAATTCCCCCACCCAATCGCACGGGCGTTTGAATGAAATAGGACGGAGCAAGAGTCGGCGCATTCTCAAATTTAGCCGGAGCAAAGGAGCATTATGGCGGCAGAGAGTGTCGGTATGATCGGCCTTGGAATTATGGGCTCGGCGATGTCGGCGAATTTGATTCGCACCGGCTTCAAAGTCGTCGGCTTTGACGTGCTCGCGCCGCGCCGGGACGCCCTGCGAAAGGCCGGCGGCACGCCCGTCAAGACTTGCCGGGAAGTTGCCCAGAATTGCGAGATAATCGTGACTTCGCTGCCATCGTCCGAGGCGCTTCTAGATACGGCAACGCAGTTCGCGGACTCGCCGCGCGATCGAAAGATTGTGATCGAGACCAGCACGCTGCCGATTTCCGTGAAAGAAGAAGCGCGGACGCGCCTCGCAGCCGGCGGCGTGACGTTACTGGACTGCCCCTTGAGCGGCACCGGCGCCCAGGCGCGCGCAAAGGATTTGATCGTCTACGTAAGCGGCGACGAGAAAACTTACCGCCGCACCACGCATGTTATGGACGGTTTCGCGCGCGCCCACTATTTCGTCGGCACTTTTGGCGCGGGCTCAAAAATGAAGTTCATCGCCAATCTCCTCGTAGCAATCCATAACGTAGCCGCGGCCGAGGCCATGGTCCTCGCGATGAAGTCAGGGCTCGATCCTGAGATGGTGGTAAAAGTGATCGGAGATGGAGCGGGAAGTTCCCGCATGTTCCAGCTCCGCGCCCCGATGATGGTGAAGGACAACTATTCCGAAGCGACGATGAAGGTACAGATCTGGCAGAAAGACATGTCCATCATTGGAGAGTTCGCGAAGAAGCTAGAATGTCCGACTCCGCTCTTCGCGGCCAGCGCGCCCATCTACACCGCAGCCATGGCGATGGGCCTGGGAGCTGAGGACACAGCTGCGGTGTGCAAAGTCATCGAGTGCATGGCGAACAGCAAACGCACCAGCAAGAAACCAGCCGGTCGCCGTCCAATTTCGTCTGCAAAGCGCCCTGGTCGCACGTGAAATGGAGCAAACCTTTCCACGAATTGAATTGACACCAAAGAATTGAACGAATATTCTCCGCTTAATATTTCGCACTTAAAGCGCAATTCTCACTCGCGAGGCGCCGAATGAAAGCTTTGCTGATATTCGCACTCGCCATTTCAGCCGCTCTTCTGTTTCGTCCCGATCCGATGCTGGCGCACCATGGCACGACGGCATATGACTTCGCCAAGACGCTGACACTGAAGGGAACGGTAACGAGATTTGACTGGGTGAATCCGCACGCATCGCTCGAATGGGACGCCAAGACTGAAAATGGCGGAGTCGAACACTGGGTCGTCGAACTGACCAGCCCCGGGATGCTCACCCGATCCGGCTGGCATCATGACTCACTGAAAGAGGGAGACGAGGTGACGGTTTACTTTCACCCCTCCAAAAACGGCACGAAATTCGGTCTTTTCCAGAGGGTGGTATTCGCCGACGGCCGGCCGGACCTGATCGATCCTCGGGCGCCATAGCAGAGCATGGTTTTTTGCTGTGGGCGAGTTCCACGAAAGCGGTAAGGAGCTTCCGAATGCGTCATCGATTCCTGGTTTCAATCCTTGCGGCGGTCGCCATGCTCTGCTGCTCGCTCGCTGTTTTCGCGCAGGCTTCTGCTCCGTCCAAACGCGAAGAGCGCCAATGAAGCCATCTATTCAGGGAAACACCACGAGGGTTCGGTACCGCCCCACGATCTCTCCGGCGTGTGGATGGTGAGTGAAAATTTCAGGTTTTCGCCCATTCACGAACCGCCCGAACAGTTTCCTTCAGCCCTGGGCACTGGCGAAACTGAATGCCGAACCCATGTCCCTTCGAAAGGATTTGCCCGCGGGCCATGCCGGCGGCACCACGGCGCTGGGCAAAGATGAGGACATCAGCTGCAGCCAAATCAGCCTGACCGATTTCATCATCAAGCAAAAGCCCATTGAGATTGTGCAAACTCCCGCAAAGAATTTTCATGTTCTTCGAATATTCGCACACTTTCCGTGAAATCTGGATGGATGGGCGAGCGCTTCCGGAAGACCCGGATCCTTCCTACTTCGGGACTTCCGTGGGCCGCTGGGAAGGCGACACCCTCGTCGTCGAGACCGTCGGATTCAACGATCAGACCGTAATCGACGGCATGCCCCATAGCGACGCCGTGCATTTAGTGGAGCGCTACACGCGCCCTGATCTCGACACCCTGGAGCTGAATCTGACGGCCACGGATTCCAAGGCGTACACCAAACCCTGGACGGCGGGCCCGGTAAAGCTGGCCTGGCATCCGGATTGGGAGCTGGTGGAAGCCTTCTGCATTCAGGATGACAACACCGCATTCAAAAAATCCATCATCGACTCATCCTGGGGCCACGGCCAAGCGCCCAACAACAGCAAAAGTGACAAGAAGACCGACGCAAAGTGAAACGCGACAAGTTCTGACGCATCCGGGTTGCCGATCTTCCCTTCTCCAGGACTACTTGCAAGCGCCGGCTTGATTGGACCATTCGAGTTGGATCGTGTAGTTGCCGAGAGTACGAGTTTTCCAAGCGCAGATGTCCCCGATTTCACCATTTGTGTCGTCATACCATCCCTCCCCGGGAACCGGGTCGGTGATCGATTCGCAAAGCTCATGCGAAGTGGTTGACGTGAGCGCATCAAAGGCCGCCAGGCCGCCAGTGCAACCGGTGCAGCCGGGATACGGCATCACGGCGTAGTAGACCCCTTTACCGAATGAATCGTGATAGCCGCAGAATGCCTGGCACGAAGCGCTCCCTCCCTGGACGACTTGCACGCCTTCGGGCAGAAAGAGGAAATAGAGAGTGTTAGGGTTGGTGGCTGGCAAGGTGCCGGAGTTGATCTCGCTCTGAAGCATTTGCTGGATGGCGCTGTCTTGAACGGACGTGCCAGGGGCCGGTGAAGTAAGAACAGTCGTGCCGATGCGCGAGCCGTGGCCAATCGTCTGCCCCGATACGCTGTATTCACCGAGCTGATCGATGAGCTGACTGGTAAGGATGTAGTCGAAAAACTCGTTGATTTGGCCAATGAAATTGCTCGGCGCTTGCTCCCAGGCAGATCCCCAGAAAACGGTAAAAACCTGGACTGCGGTGAGAAGCGGCCCATTCCGGTAGGTGAGGTGCGGAGCGGCTGCGGCGTGAGCCGCCGGCGCTTCGGGCCGATGCAATGGAACAATGCGGATCGGATGTTGCCGTGTGTCCGGCGATTTTTTCCTGCGTGCTTTCGTGGCCATGGGAAGCTCCTTGTGAAGCCTGGATTGAATTACACGGCTGGGGAGTAGCAGGTGGGCAAACCCAAGGTAACGAACCATCGGCAAAAAGTAAATCCACACGGCGAGCCGCTGTTTCAAAGAATCAATGACCGGCGCCCGAATACGTCCGGAACTGACAATGCGATAATCCGCGGCCCGGCTGCCACTGTCCTAATTTCGAATCCCTGGCCATGAATCGGATCCATAGGAGATCCGACCTTCAGGTTGGAGAATTAACGTGGGGCGAAATTGGGCTTCAGACCCTGAGGCTTCACGGCCTAAAGGCCATCCTTATCCGGAGCTGGCTGTCCGACCTGAAGGTCGGACCTCCGAACCCACTTCTTCCAGCACCAGTTCTCCAGATTAGGACAATACCGCTCGGCGCAAATGCTTGGTTACGCCCCTGCGTTCGTGCAAAAGTACTGCGGTGAATTGGGGAAGCACACTTCGGGTCTGGCTCCCATTGCTGCTGGGTCTTTGTTTTCTTTACATGTTTTTCGTGAGGAGGCAGGGGCCTCACGAAATGACTTTCTGGATCGGGATCGCCCTGAGTCTCGCCGGGCTCGGCGGGGTAATCCTTGCGCGCTATACGCTGGGCCTGTCTTTCTCGATAAAGGCCAAAGCCACTGAACTCGTAACCACGGGTATCTACTCTCGAATTCGTAATCCTATTTATGTCTTCGGGATGGTATACGTGTTGGGACTCGTATTCATTTTTCGGAACCCTGTTCTCGCCCTGATCCTAGTCCTGCTAATTCCGATGCAGATCATCCGGGCGCGCCGTGAAGCGCGCGTCCTCGAGGCCAAATTCGGCGAGGCTTATCGCCAGTATCGCGCCCGGACTTGGTTCTAGAAGTGGATTATCTCTCCAACCTGGCGCAACAGGCTCATCGTTCTGTGCCTGCGGCTATAGCATAGGGGCGAGCCGGCCGAGTTTACTCGATCCAGGACTGAATAAGTAATGAAGTGCCGCGCATCCGGAAGTTGGAAGTCACCCCCCGGATGCGGCCAAGATCAACTGCTATGTCAGCGAAGATGTTACTTGCCTTTCAGGCCATCGCGCCAGGCGATCACTTCGAGTTCGCCCCGAACTGCGTCCTCGACGCGGACCACGGGGTGCACTTGGAATACAAATGCAGGGAGCATCGAGCAAAACTTGTGAATCGTGAGTGGATCGTCGCATTCCAGCAACATATGCCCACCCCACTCGCCCACACGAATTACGAAAAACTCGATCTTGAAATTGGATGGCGCCTTCCACTGGCCAAACACCTCGAGGATTCGCTTCTGGGCATTTTCATACTCCATAGGCGAACCTTGCGGACGCTCGAACCAGCTGATTATATACTTCATGTATTCTCCTTTCTATTTTGAATGGTAGGACCGATCACAGCCGCTTCAGTCTACTCGTTCATCGGTTGGGCAAACGGCGCTTCGTTAAGAAAGTCGCGGGTTTGGGGCCGATAGAGAATAGCACGGGGCGGACTCAGTGCAGGTTTAGCCCGGGCTTCTCACAAACTCTCGCGTGGAGTTCTCGGTAAACCTTGCCAAAAACAGGCCGAACCCTCGCGCCGGGCCCCAGTGGAACAGGCTTCAGCCTGTGGGTTTTGGGTGAGATGGCAGAAACCTCACAGGCTGAAGCCTGTTCCACTTAAACCTTGCCACAGGGTATTTTTGCCATCTTCCCGGCAGGAAACAGAGCTTGCGTCCACCCCATCGCGAGAAACCCAAATTACTGCGCGGAAGTTGTCGCTTGCCCCTTGAACACCGAGTCGATCGCCGCCTGGGCACATTTCTCTCCGTCTCCGCTGGATACGCCCATCGCGCCAATGACTTCGCCGTTGATTACAATAGGAAGCGCGCCGGGCTGAGGAAAATCGTGCATGAAGGTCGGCGCCAAATTCTCGCCGTTTCGAACCATTTTGTTGGTCTCCGAAGTGGGTCGCCGCCAGCGCAGGGCCGACTTTGCCTTCAACAGCGCGGTGTCAATCGCATTCATCGGCGCGCCTTCCATGGCGTGGGATTCGACAAGGTTGCCGCCCCAATCCAGAATCGCCATCGCCACGATTTTCTTGTTCTGCTCGGCCCAGGCGGTACAGGCATCCGCCAGTGCGCGCGCTCCGGCGCTCGATATAATTTTGATATCCCTGGTCGCCTTGAGATCACCTGCCGTTTGCTTCGCCGGCATGGAGCGTGCCTGCTGCTGAGCGCTGGAAGGCGCGGGCAGCGAAAGCAGCAGCCCTGCGACTATTCCCGAGATGATAAGCATTTTCTTCACGGCAACCCTCCTCGAATCCGGTACGCACGGTCGTGCAGGCATTCTGGCTGCGTTTTTCCCGGTCTTTAGCGAGACTCTATTGATATTGAATCTTCCATGTCAATGCGTATTTAAACGGTCTGGAATGGATTCCCGAAGACACGATCCATGCCATGCGGTAAGGAGCGCAATTTCCAGAATGGTCTCACCTCAAAGATTTTAAGTGGAACGGGCCTCAGCCTGTGAGGTTTAGGACGTTTCGCCCCAAACCCCACAGGCTGAAGCCTGTTCCACTGGGGCTTGCCGGACCCGGCACCTGCGAAGCTGTGGCGTGGACACCCAAGCCTAGGCAGAAACAGGGCGATGGGCGCGAAGAAAGGAACGGATCTGGCGCACCGCCAGGGGAATCCGCTCCTTGGGCTCCTTCCAAGGGAAGATGCTCACTTCGGCATTGGGCGCGAGCATCGCGGCCTCCATGGCGACGGCGTACGGATGCGGCGGGATATCGTCGGGCAGGATCAGGACGGGCGTCTGGCAATGTCGCACGAAATCGCGCGTCACGGTGAAGACAAAGTCGGGGTTGGTGCGATACATCTTAGTCAAAAATTTATCCACCATTTCCATCTTGATGTCGGGCCGGCGCTTGATCAGTTCCGGTCCCCACCCCTTCATGTTCGTTTCGTAGAAAAGATCGCGCATCTCCGGCCGCGACCCGCTCGGCTGCGCCAGCACGCCTGCGACAATTCGATCAGGCGCCCGCCGCAAGAGGTTCCAGATGAAGGGCCCGCCAATACAAAAGCCCAGCACCATGAATTTCCCGATGCCCAGATGATCCATCAACCCGAGATGGTCATCGGTATAAGAATCCCAAGACCGGTCGATCTCAAGAGGCCCGGAGGACTGGCCGTCATAAGCGTTGCGCAGGTCCGATGCGATGCAGCGGTATTCTCCCTTGAATTCCTCGATCGGGTTAAAGGGACCGCCTGCGCCCGCCAAGCCCGATATTGTCGAATTCAATCCTCCGCCGGCAATGAGCAACAGCGGGAAGCCGGAACCGGCCTCCTCATAGCGGATTCGAACAGGACCTTTTTCATACAAAGACATGCCAACTCCTTCTTGACCAGTTTGTTAAGGAGATTGATGCGTTTCTGCAGCCCCGCCATCGACGCGACGCCCGTTGCATAAGTGATGCGCCCCGTCAGATTCCGGCGTACCAGGCATAGCCTCCTTCCGGAGACGCCGAGCCCAGACCCGCGCCGAACCCTTTCATGCTGTCGGTGACCGTCAGGTGCGTGATGAATTTCACGTTCTTGTAGCCAAGTTGGCGGGGGACCCGCATGCGGAGCGGCCCGCCGTTCCCCACCGGAAGCTCATCGCCATTCAACCCATAGGCAAGCAAAGTTTGCGGATGCATCGCGTCGGCCATGTCGACGCTGTCCCACCAGTCGGGATCGATCGAGAAGTAGACAATGTATCTGGCCTCCGGATGGATTCCCACGGCATCCAGAATGTGGGAAAGCGGCACGCCGATCCACTCGGCGATATACGACCAGCCCTCTTCACACGCCAGGTGCGTGATCTGGCTGCGAGACGGATAGCTTTTCAGGTCGGCAAGTGAAAACGCGGTAGGCCGGTCGACCATGCCTTCGATGGTGAGCCGCCAGTCCGCGAATCCTCCTGCCTGAAGCCGCTTGAATGCTTCCGTCAGCGGCGGCATCTCGTTCGCGAACGGAGGGTTTGAAATCTGGCTTCGAGAAAATTCACGTGCCATCGAATGCTTTGTCAGCACCCGCTGGGCCGCATAGGTCAGCGTTTCGCCAAGGCCGTAGACTCCGCCGTGATCGGGCGGGATCAATCCATATTTTTGCGCAATGCGCGCAGCCACGCCCAGGGTCGAAATGCCCGCTGCGGTCGCGAGTCCGGTCATAATCATTTTTCGGCGTGAGATACCGCTCATGTGCGCTCCAGTGGTGCGCGGGTTCGGCCCGTGACCATCGCTCGCATGCGATTCCTGAATCCGGCAAGAAAAACCATCATGACGTGGACAAGCAGGAAGAGCACGAGAGCTATGGAGACGAAAAAGTGAATCGTGCGCGCGGATTGCTGGCCGCCCAGCAAAGTGACCGTTGCCGGAACCGCGGAAACAAAGGCGGGGGACATCGCCAGGCCCGTCCAGATTACCAGGGGGAACAGAACGAAGATCACCAACAGGTAAGTAAGCCGTTGGAGCACGTTATACGACCAGGCTTCCGCTTCGTTTGGTCGTTCGAACCGTAAATGCTTTGTGATCCCTTTCGAAAACTCCCGCCATGAAAGATCGGCCTTATCCGGGAGCAGGTTTTTCTGAAAATGTCCTGTGAGCAAACCGGATATTGCATACAGCAACCCGGTCAATACCACAATCCAGGCTGCTTGAAAATGAAGATACCGGCTCCAGCCGTTCTGGTCTGGCAGCACGTAACCGTAGCCGGTCGGCACGAAAGCCCTCGAGGAAGGGATCGGCAGTTTAAACAGGGGTGTGGTTAAATCGTTGCCGGTTTCGCCCCAATAGAAGCGTGGGTGAGAGATCACAATTTCAACTCCGGTAACGAGCAGGGCAAGAAAGCACAGAGTAGTGATCCAGTGAGTAGCGCGGACAAGGGCGGAGTGCCGCGGAGTAACTGTCGAGGCTGGCGCAGCCGAGGCAGAACTTGGGAAGGAAGCTCCGAGCGGCTTCGGCACGGATCCCGATCCCGGCATTTGTAGCCTCCTGTGAGCGCTCCGGCTTGCTCTCTCAGATTGGATGCGATACTACAACCACCTAACAGGGATTGAAACCGTTTTGTGCTGGTTTACGAGAATCCCTTAAGTTGACTTTGGCTACTACGTCGCAATCAGCATTACTTCCGGATTGCCGACCATACATACTCTATCCGTCCAAACCAGCTCAAAAGGCTTGTTTTTATTGGAGATTTATAAGGCTAGGCGTGATTGCAGTTATTTGCCCGTGGAACCTTGCGCCGTAGTTCGTCGGAGAAGTTTTCGAGGAAGATGCCATGGCTTTGTGACTGCTAATGCAAGACTGGTTGAATGGTGCAGAATCGCTCATGATTTTCAGGGCTGCAAGTTCATGCGGCGGAGCAGGTCGGCGAAGCGCGGGTCGGAGCGCAGCGGATCGTAGATCGGGTCCACTTTAATCCTGGCAAATGTACTTCCTATAGAGCGATCCTCATAAGCCTTTTCCAGCCACTCGAATGCCTTTTCCTTCTCCCCGAGGCCCGACATAGATTCCAACTCTGGACACCGCTGGAACATACTCTTGCTTCGAGATCGCGTTCAATTGGTCGAGCACCTTCTGCGCCTCGGCGCTTCTACCCGCCACCGCATAGGCGTATCCGAGTCCCGATAATGCATACGGGGTTACGAGGAGAAAGCCACCAGCTCCTTTTCAAACTCCGCTATGCCTTCCTTGTACATGGATTTTTGGACGATAGGCCTAGCCCAGGTCATTGTGCGCCAAAAGAAGTTTGGGTCCAACTCCAGTGTCTTCCGCTCTTGCTCGATCGCTTGGTCATAGTGCCGCGCAAAGTAGAATTCGAGTCCCAGAACCCTATTGATGATAAGCGAGAGTGGATCAAGTTCCAGGGCTCGTTTCTGCTCCGCGATGGCTTCTTCAGAACGTCCCATGCTCACTAGAGCAAAGGCATGCCATAACACGAGCTGAGGCATCGTGCCGGATTGAGCTGCAATGGCTCGTTGGAATTCTTTTTCGCCGCCTGACCAGTCCCAGTCATAGATTGCTTTGATACATGCCAGCGAGGCATGAGCTTCGGCGAGCGTGTCATCTATTTCCAGTGCCTTCAGCGCAGCCTCCTTGGCTCTCGGATAACCCTCCTTCGGAGGAACAAAACCGTACTCCGAAAGTAGACTGTAGCTATCGGCCAATCCGGAATAAGCCAGGGCGTAGGTGGGATCTTTTGCGATCGCCTGCTGAAAGTATTCGATGCCCTTGTTGAATCCCTCCTCGCTTCTCTTGTTCCACCAATAGCGGCCCTTCAGATAGTCCTGATAGGCTTCGGGATTCGCGGTGTAGCTTTTGGCCATGCGCTTCTCGTCTTCGCCGGTCAGGCGCATCCGCAGCGCGGTCGTGATCTCCTTGGCGATGTCTCCTTGCAAAGCGAAAATATCCGACGCCTTCCGGCTGTATTGTTCGCCCCAGATGTGGTCGTTGTTTCGGGCGTCGATCAGCTCCGCGCTGATGGCCAGGTTGTCGCCGACTTGCGTGACTCGGCCCTTGAAGACAGCTCGCACCCCCAGCTCGCGCCCGACTGTCTCCGCGTCCGGGTCCTTCCCTTTGTAGTGAAATGCAGAATCGCGTGACTTCACTTCCAACTTTGGCAACTGCGACAAGCTGTTGATCAGGCTCTCGGTGATTCCGTCGCTCAGGTATTCCGTGTTGGGATCGCCGCTGCCATTCACGAAGGGCAGCACCGCCAGCGAATCAATCGTCTCGCCTCCGCCCATGCGCGATCGGTAGAACCAGCCGCAGCCGCCAGCACAACGATCAGCACAACCGCGACAATTCCTGACATCAACTCTACTGCGCCACCAAGGCTGAATTGGTACTTCGGCGATTGGGTGCCCCAGCGACGGAACGACTCGAATCCGTATCGCGTTTCAAGCCGCTTGAGATCAGCTCTCATCTCCGATGCGTGCTGATACCGCACGTCCCGGTCCTTCTCGATCGCTTTAGTGATGACGTCTTCCAACTTGGGCGGGAGTTCAGGATTCAGACGAGTCGGCGGCGTGGGCGCTTTGCTCAGAATCGCGCTGAAAAATTACTCCTGAGGTGTTGCCCGAGAACGCCATCCGCCCGTTGCCATCTCATACAGCACCAAGCCAAACGAGAAGAGGTCAGTGCGTGCATCCAGCTCTTCTCCTCTCGCTTGCTCCGGCGACATGTACGCCACCGTCCCCAGCGTCGTGCCCGGACTGGTCAGTTGCTCCTCAGGAACTTCTGTCGTTCCTGTAGACATTGATTGTCCAATTCCTGGCGGAAGAGGCTTCGGCTGAGACGTGAGTTTCGCCAACCCAAAATCGAGAATCTTGGCGTGGCCGCGGTCGGTGACGAAGATGTTCGCGGGCTTGATGTCCCGGTGCACGATCCCCTTGGCGTGTGCAGCGTCCAGCGCATCCACAATTTCGGCTCCCAACTCCAGCAACTGCTCGAAAGCGAAAGGCTTACCGCTAATCCGGTGCTTGAGCGTTTGTCCTTGCAGCAACTCCATGGCGATGAAGTGCTGGCCGTTCGCTTCGTCAATCTCGTAAATCGTGCAGATGTTCGGATGATTGAGCGCCGAGGCAGCAAAGGCTTCCCGCTGGAATCGTTCACGCGCAGCGGGATCGTTCTCCATCTCGGGAGGCAGGAACTTCAGCGCGACATGGCGATGCAGCTTGAGGTCTTCGGCTTCGTACACCACACCCATCCCGCCGCCACCGAGCTGCGAGAGAATGCGATAGTGCGAAATGGTTTTGCCGATCATTTCGGTTGCGTCGCGGTGCGGCGACGGACATCGTAGGTGCCGAGTTTGGTGCCTGCGCGAGTCGGCTGAGTTTACTCGATTAAAGACCCAAAAGTAACGAAATGCGGGCCAACTCCCGGTTGACGGGCAATCCGAAAGTTGACCCGTAATCGAACCGATCAATGCCCTGGAAACCAGGAATTTCAGAGATGCGGGATTTGTAACGGCTTCGGGATCAATCGACTTCAACCCAGCAACTTCGAGCAAGTCAACGAGCTCCATGATTCATCTGCTGCTTCCGCAGGAATGTCCCTGCTAACTATAAAACAAGCGGGCAAGGGTTGGCCGCGTGACGCTCCCTGTGTTACCCTGCGTTCACATTTGGAGCGATACATGACCAACGTTAAATATTCAGCTCTGATGTTATCTTGCACGCTTTTGCTGGCCTCCTGCCTGTTACTGGCGCAGGTCCAAAGGCCCGGGGAGTACCCGCGGGGCGAGAAGCCTTCTCCCATGATGAATTTTTTCGTGACGAGCGAACCCATCGGCGACGGTGGCAATCTCGGCGGACTGGCCGGCGCCGACGCACATTGCCAAACGCTCGCAATGGCTGTTGCCGCTGGCAATCGCACCTGGCACGCGTACTTGAGCACGCAGGCGCGGCCCGGCCAGCCGGCAGTGAACGCGCGCGACCGCATTGGCAAAGGCCCCTGGTACAACTTCAATGGCGAAATGATCGCGCAGGATCTCGCGCACCTGCACGGCGATACGATGGAGTTGGCCCAGCAGGGAAATAATCTGAATAAGCTCACCGGGTTGACGGAAAAAGGACAGATCGTCCCGGGTTTGTATGACTATTCCGATCCGCGCGACAATGACTGGAATTACGCCAAAACCACCCGGTTTTCCACTCGGCACGAAATGCTCACCGGTACTCAGACCGATGGCACCGCGTTCACCGATAGTCAGGATCACACCTGCGATAACTGGACCAGTAACAAGAGTCCAGCTCCTGGAGCGTCGAACGGAAATCTGAATGCTGCCGATGGCAGACCCAACGCCCAGATCGGTTTTCCCGACCGCAATGGCGGCGGCAGCGGTTCCTGGAACTCCGCTCACGGAACGCGCGGCTGTGCGCAGACGGATTTGCCGAAAACCCACGGCCAAGGCCTGTTTTACTGTTTCGCGATTAATTAGGATGGCGGAGAAGCCCATGACCAGGCCGCATTTTTACGTTGTCGTGTTGTGCACTGTGATGCTGGCCTCTTGCCTGATGCTGGCTCAACAGAACGCGCCGAATACTCAGGGCATCGCGCCGCCCCCCGGTAGCCCGACGCCGACTCCGGCTCGAATGACCTTTTTCGTCACCAGCGTCGGTATCGGTAAAGGCGGAGACCTTGGCGGACTTGCGGGCGCCGATGCGCACTGCCAGGCGCTTGCGGCGGCTGTCGGCGCGGGCGGCCACACCTGGCACGCCTATCTCAGCACCCAGGCTCGTCCCGGAAAGCCTGCCGTCAACGCGCGTGACCGTATCGGCACCGGGCCTTGGTTCAACTGGTCGTTCGCGCAACTGGGGGAACCGCAAAACGCCATTATCTCGGCGGACCTGGGCGAACTTCACGGTGATACTCTGGTTCAGGCGCAACGCGGCAGCAATCTATTCAAGCAATCCACACGCAACGAGCATGGAGAGGTCATTCACGGCATCGGCGATACGCCACCGATTCAGCATGAGATTCTTACGGGATCCAAGTGGGACGGCCGCGCTTACACGGATGGCGCCGACCACACGTGCAACAACTGGACCAGCAGCACGACGGGTTCTGCGCAGGTGGGCCATTCAGACCGAATCGGCAATGGCTCATCCTGGAATTCATCGAACGCCACAAAAGGATGCAGCCAGGCAACCCTGGAAAGCAGAGGCGGCGCAGGCCTTTTCTACTGCTTCGCAATTAACTGACATTCATCGGCTGGCCCATGCGCCATGCGGCAGGAGTGTTTTGGGTCTTTGATGGTTATGCTTGCCGATCCCAACTTCCAATCCTGCTCGGCCCGAATTTCTCAACTCCCGAAATACGTGCAACACGAAAGTTATGCCGAAACCTTAACAAAACAGGCCTCCACGAAGATTAATTGTGTATTTCCAACGATACGTAATCTACTCGCCCAAACCACCTGAAATTTCGGCTAATACTGAAGGCTTACAGGATGAAGCGAAAAGAATCGCCATTTCGCCGGCGCCTCGCAATGAAGCTGCCGGTGGGTTCCCGCGCGCTTTCGGCGGGATTTTGCGCTTTCCCATTGTATTCAAGTAGGCAAACGCGCGCAGAAATTCTACTCGGTTGCATAAGCGCTCCAGCATACTGACACTAATGATCACGAGCCTTTCAAGCGTGAAGCGTTGGAGCACTGCCATTCTGTTCGCCGGCATCGTTCTCCTGGGTGGCTGCGCGCGCACGATTCGCTTGTTTGAAAGCTGGCAGGCGAGCCGCTATGACGGTGAAATTCGCCGCGCCGGGCAAGCTATCGCAGCCTCCACGAACGCTGCACAACGCTCCGCAGCGTACGCGGACCGGGCTGACGCCTATTCCGAAAAGGCGGAGTACTCGCGACTCATGAAAATCATCGCAGATCGAGGAATACAGCAAACTCTTCGATCTGGCCCTTCAGGATTACAACCAGGCGATTGCGCTGGAACCGGACAACGCGGAGATGTATTACCGCCGGGGCAATGCTTACTATTCCCGCGCCGGCCTGGACATGATTTACTCGCCGGATAAATCTGTTTTTCTCGCTCCGGCCAAAGCTGATTTTTCCCAGGCAGTGGAAAAGAATCCCAAAGATGCCATGGCGCTCGACATGCTCGGCTTGACCGATGGTTCGATGGGGGATTGGACCCTGGCCCTCGCTGATTTCGAACAGGAAGCCACGCTGAAGCCGGACATGCGCTTCCGTGTTTCCGACGCCTACTGCAATCGCGGCTCCCGTTACCCCAGAGAGAAGTACGATCTGGCCATTTCGGATTTGAACCAGGCGATCCAGATTCGCGGCACGTCTGATGCTTGCGAGTGCGAGCCTTACAATCCGTTGCTGGCGATCTATCTACGGACACAGCAATATGACAAGGCGCGAGACCTAGCGAAAATTGCGCAGCAGTCGAAGAAGTGGATTGCCCCCGAATATCTCGAACAACTAAAAGCAGCGAACCCCGCCCCATAACACATCATGTTCGTCTGTTATCGTTTTCCTTTTCTTTCGGCGATTTGTTCCGCGAACGCTTCTCCCAATCCCCATCGGAGCCGCCACCGCCCTAATCGTTTTTACTTTCTCACGCATCACGGATACGTTCCTGGTCTGCAGCGTGCAGAACCGGAGACGGGCCGACAAATCGTCGGCCCATCCTCGATTCTCCCAGTTTGAAAAGAGTTCACGCCCTTGCTTGCCTGCTCTCACGGGCAGCCGGAACGTACGGAAATGTTTTCGATGGCTTCGAGGTGACCGATTCTTTTCCGATCCCGAGACGAACGGGGGTATTGGAAGCTATGGAAAACATGACATCGGGCGCGTTATCGGTGAGCGAGCGGCCGTTCCACTCGAGGAACCCGAACGAGGCGGGTGTGCCCACCTGGTAAGGGAGCACATTGGGGCAAAAACGGTGCGCGACTTTTTCCCCGTAAGCACGGGGATCCTCGGCCGTTCCATATGCGGCGACGACGCCGGCAACTGCTTTGCTGACTGTCGCTCCGTGGGTCGCGAAGTCATCGCCGGGGCTCCCGGCATTGAGACGATTGCCGAGGTCTTCGTTGAATTGCGTGAACAGCGGATGGATCATCGGAAGGCCCACGCGGTTGATCGAACGCCAACCGCCCGCATCCGTGGCCAGAGTTGACACGGCCCATGCGCCGATTCGACGGTTCTCCCGCGTGTCAGCGAGCAGTTCTTTGTCCGGGATTTCCAGCACGATGGAATACACCGTGTGACCCGCGAACAGATTTTTAGCGCGCTTCGGATCCCAGCCGGAAAGATCTATGGTCGTACCGTCCTGAAATGCGTGACCCACTGCATGCAATACATCCGGCTCGATCCAAAAGGGGTCGCCGGCCTTGCCGGCCCAGACGCGCAGGCCAGTTGGCGTGCTGATGATTTCGCCCGTTGTGCCCTGCGCGACCACCACGCCCTCCGCAGACGGATTCAGAGCATCCGCACCCGTGAGACGCTGCACGGTGTAGGACTGCCTTCCATCCTTGTCACGGTCTTTGAATGTAAAGCGGTAGGTGAGGTCTTCGATGGCATCGCCGTTCAGATCCATTTTGAATTCGTACATTCCCTCGGGATGGTAGCCAGGCGCAGGGATCGGGCCGAAAATAGAGTGGCAAACATTGATAGCGAAGACGGTGCCAGTTTCGCCCCGGAAAACGTAGAGGTCCGTGATGTCGAGACGGATATCTTGACGAGCGATCGGGGAGTCGAGGTGGTGGGACATGGCGTTATTCCTTTCGTTTGTCAGGTGGCCATTCAAACGGTGGACGAGATCAGAACCGATCCCTCGGGTGTAATCCATTCGAAGCGATCCACGAATTCATGGCATCCTCCACTCTGATGCCGCAGACCGTGAAGTGATGCACTTTTTTATGTGGTCTTCGAGAATTATCATCGTAGATAGTTGCTGGTCAAAAAGCGGGACTGAAGGTAGGATGCGCAGTAATCATGAGACGACAATTATCCAGGACCACGGCCCGTCGTGAATTTCTGAAATTTCTGGCCGCCAGCCCGTATGTTGCGGCGCTCGGCGGAGTCGCGGCCTTCCTCGAACAAAGGGGATTTGCGCAGAATGCCCAGGAACCATCGGCCGTCATCACGAGCCCCGGTGAAGCCCTCGACGTTTTCGATTTCGAGGAGGCCGCTCACCGCAAAGTTCGGGACAGCCATTGGGCGTACATGGTGAGCGGCGTGGACGACGACGGCACGCTGCGCGCCAATCGCGAAGGATACCAGCACGTGCAGTTGCGTCCGCGCCGCCTGCGCGACGCCACCAAAGTAGACATGCATGTCGAGCTGTTCGGCACCGTCTACGACAGCCCGATCTTCCTGTGCCCGACATCCGGTCACAAAGCGTTTTGGCCTGACGGGTGAAGAGGCGGTCGCACGAGCAGCCAAGGCGCGCGGCACTTTACAGTTTCTGTCTTCGGCTTCCTCCACCGGAGTGGAAGACGTCAACAAGGCTCTGGGCCGGCCGGTGTGGTATCAGGTCTACGCGCCGAGCACCTGGGAAGCATGCGAACAACTCCTGCAGCGAGTGGAAGCGGCCGGATGCCCGGTGATCGCCCTCACCGTGGATAACACCACCGGCCGCAACAGCGAAACCTACCTGCGCACTCGCCCCAAGGACCTGACGCAATGCGCGGCCTGCCACGATGGCGAGCCGTTCACGGATATGCACGAACTCCCCATGTACGACGGCATCAACATGAACGGCGTGACGATCCTGAACCCCGCCATGGACTGGGCCTTCGCCGATCGCATGCGCAAATTCTGGAAAGGGAAGTTCTTCATCAAGGGAATTGACACGCGCGAAGACGCGCGGCTCGCCGTTGAGCACGGCCTCGATGGGATACTGGTGTCGAACCACGGCGGACGGTCCACGGAAACCTTGCGCGCAACGATTGAGGCGCTGCCCGAAGTGGTGGCGGAAGTCGGCAACCGCATTCCAGTGTTCGTCGATGGAGGCATTCGCCGCGGCACCGACGTCTTTCAAGGCGCTCGCGCTGGGCGCAAAGGCCGTGGGGATCGGGCGTCCCTATCTATGGGGATTGGGAGCGTTCGGCCAGGCCGGCGTCGATCGCGTGCTCGAAATCCTGCAGGGCGAACTGAAACTGGCGATGGGCAATTGCGGCACCCAGAAGGTGTCGGACATCAACCGCGCATACGTGGCCACGCCCGACTGGAAAATTTAGAAGAATTTTCTGATCCTGAGGGCAGGGAATCAGCCGCTCCGTTCCCGCGCGGGCGTTAAGTATCTTCCCCTTGAGAAATGGCGGAGCAGAAGCTTTAGTCCCGCTTTCTCACGATATGGTGGAAGCAGGCTCTTTTTCTTACAGGTAGGGACGCAAAAATATCCGGTGACAAGGTTTTAAGTGGAACATGCTTCAGCCTGTGAGGTTTGGGCCGTCTCGCCCAAAACCCACACGCTGAACAGGCTGCGGAAAAAACGTCTTGCTTTGTCATTCTGAGCGAAGCGAAGAATCTCTCGTCGATTTAAGGATAAGAAAAAAACAAGGAGAGATTCTTCGCTTCGCTCAGAATGACAGCGCTTTCAGTTTTTCTGCAGCCTGCGAAACCTGTTCCACAGGGCCTTGCGAGGGAGTTCGCCCCGTCTCTCGCAAGAATTACCCAAGAGCTTCACGCGAGAGTTTGTGAGAACTCCGGGCCAGCCCCATATCACGCTGAGTTTGAGTTTCCCGCCTGCTCACTGGAATGTATGACTCTCCCGCCGCGGGCGCGGACGGAAATCAGGACCGGCTCGAGCCGGTCTCGAAAATCCTGGCGCGCTAGCCAAGCCGTATCCACCAGCCGTAAGATCGTCGACGCCGCGCAGTTCCGTCTCGAGACGTTCGAACAGTTCGTGTAGTGGAGTTGTCCAGCAGAGAGTCGCAGAACTTCATGTACAGCCGTTCGCAGGAAATATCGACCGAGCGGCTCCTTCGATCAATTCCGAGCAAGAGCAAGTCGCGTCGATTCAAGATCTTCACCAGGAGGAAAGAAATTGACTGTCACTATGCGCGCGTGGCGAGCGCAAGCACCGTGCGCCGGACCAACGCTTTCGTCATGGGCAGCTTGTATGCGTTCTTGGAGAGCTTCTGAGCTCCCACGATCGCCGCTTCGCCGGCTTTTGCCGCCAGTTCCGGTGTAATGCGCTGGCCGGTGAGCAGGCGTTCAACCTCAGGCAGACGCCACGGAATCGGCGCGACGCCGCCCAGGACGAGGCGCGCTCTCCGGCAGATATCTTTTTCCATGTCGAGCACAACAGCCGCGCTGACGACAGCGTGTGTCCATGCTTCGCGGTCGAGCACCTTGTTATAGGTGCTCCGCCTGCCGGGATGGCGCGGGCGCCAATTGCACTCCAGCGAGCACTTCATCGGCGGCCAGGACATTCTCTTTCGTGGCGTCCTTCTGCGGCAACACAAAGAAATCAGCCGCGGGCACGACACGTTCACCCGAGGGGCCTACGATCCGGAATTTCGCGTCAAGCGCAACCAGCGCCGGAGCGGTGTCCGATGGGTGCACGATATAGCTGGGCCCGCCTCCAAAAATCGCATGGAACCGGTTATCGCCCACAATGGAAAAACAGGTGTCGCCGCCATTCTTCAGGCACGGAAAACCATTGCGGAAATACCAGCACCACGGACGCTGGCAAACATTACCGGCCAGGGTGCCGACATTTCGAATCTGCGGCGTCGCGACTGTTTCGGCCGCTTCGGCCAGCACCGAGTATTGGCTTCGAATCAAAGGATGGCGGCCGAGAGTATCGAGGGTGATGAGCCCGCCGATGTTCACGCCGCCAGCTGATGGCGCCACCTGATCCATCCCCTTGATTGTTTTCAGGTTGACAAGCACATCCGGCTTAACAAGAAATTCCTTCACCATGCCCAAAAGATCGCTGCCGCCGCCGGCCACGGACGGCGTCTGTCCATCCTTGCGCGCCTGCTGCAGGATTGAAACTGCCTGCTCTAGGGTTTGTGGGTTCTTGTTGGCGAAGGTTTTCATGCCAGCACCCCCAGAATCTTGTCGCGCGTGATCGGCAAGTCTTTCATGCGGTGTCCGATGGCGTTGAAGATGGCGTTGCCAACGGCCGCCACGGCGTGAACGATCCCGGCCTCACCGATGCACTTAGCGCCAAAGGGCCCGTATCCGTCGTCGCTCTCGATGAAAATCACTTCGATGTCGGGAGCGTCGAGATGAGTCATAACGCGGTCACCGTAATATCCGGCGGTAAGAGGCTGTCCACTGCTTCGGTCGTAGACAAGATCCTCGTGCAACGCCATGCCGATGCCCTGCGTCGCGCCGCCCTTGATTTGGCTGGTTGCAGTCAATGGATTCATGATGCGGCCGGAATCATGGACGGCAATGTATTTGAGAACCCGCACCCGCCCGAGTTCCGTATCGACTTCCACCTCTACAAAGTGCGCTCCAAACGATTTGCGCACCTTCCCATCGGATTTCGGATTAGGCGAAGCGGAAGCGATCAGCGCGTTTTCTCCCTTTGGCAGACCCTTGTCCGCAATCTGGCGCTTCAGATCGCGCGCGGCCTCGACGACGGCATACCCGGTCATGTCCGTCGTGCGGCTGCCGGATTCGCCCACCGAGTAGGGACAACGGTCCGTGTCACCCCACACGAGGTCAACTTGCGACAGGGGAACGCCCAGTTCCTCGGCCGCGATCATGCTCATCGTGGTTTTGGCGCCGGCTCCTATGTCGGTAACCCCGGCGAATAAGGTGTACCTGCCATTCGAATCGAGGCGAATCACCGCGCTGCTCTGCCCCAGAGGCGAACGAATGGTCATGAAGGCCATTCCCGCGCCGCGTTTGATCGGGCCTGAGTCCGCCCCTGGCGCATGCCAGCGCTTTTTCCATTCGAACGCTTCCGCGCCGCGGCGGATGCACTCCTCGAGTGTGTAGTTCGAATAGGGAACTTCGTCATTCGACTTCCGCGTCATGTTTTTCAGAACGAATTCGACGGGATCCATTTTCATCTTGTAAGCGACGTCGTCCATCATCGACTGGATGCCGAAGAAGCCTTGCGGAAACTCAGGCGCCCGGTAATTTCCGGAAACCGCCCGGTTGGTATAGACGGGATAAACCGTGCTCTCCACATTGGGGCATTGATAGAGTTCAACGCCAGTGATGCCGCCCGAATTCTTGCGGTACGGGCCCATGCCGCTATAGCCTCGGAATTGGAGCGACTGCAGCGTGCCGTCGTTGCTCACGCCGACCTTGTAATATTGAGTCGTCGGCCAGCGGCCGTGAACGCCGATAAAATCTTCCTTGCGCGAAAGCTCGAGTTTCACCGGTGCGCCGGTTTCCTTCGCCAGCACCGCGGCAATCAGATCCGCATCCTGATTCTGATTTTTGTTGCCGAATCCGCCGCCCATGTATTTGCAGATGACGCGCACTTTTTCGTCGGGGATTCCCAAGTCTCTGGCCATGTCATGGCGGCAATTCGAGGTGCCCTGGGTCGGCGTATATAGGGTCAGCTTGTCGCCTTCCCAGCTTGCCACGCAAACGCGCGGTTCCATCTGCGCGTTGTGCACGTAAGTTGTAGTGTAGCGATCCTCGAAGACATGATCTGCTGTGCGGAAGCCTTCTTCGACGTTTCCACGCTGATAGACTTCCGGTTTCGCCTCGTTTTTGGCATCGAGCGAAACATTCCCATCTGGCCAGATCTTGACGCTTTCCGGGCGAAGCGCTTCTTCTTGATCGAGCACGAAGGGAAGCGGCTCGTATTCGACGGTGATGAGCCGCAGGGCCTCTTCCGCGATGTGCCGATTGGTCGCGGCGACGGCTGCTACAGGTTCTCCGAAAAAGCGCACGGGATTGTTGAAGGCATAGCGTTTGTGCCGCGTGATTTTCTTGATTTCGTCAACGTATTGCCTTCCGCCTGAAATCGAGCCCGCTCCCCAAATGACAGTGCAGTTCTCGTGCGTCAGGACAAACTTGACGCCTGGGAGCGCCAGGGCCTTGGAAACATCCATCTTGCGAATATTGGCGTGAGCATGTGGGCTGCGCAGCACGCGCGCATACAACATTCCTTCGAGATGGACGTCGTTGCTATAGGTGGCCCTCCCGGTGACGCGTTCGACGGCGTCAATGCGCGGGGTGGCGTGGCCGATCGTCTTCAGAGAAGCGAGAGTGCGCTGTGGGCTCATCGCTCGCCTCCCGCAACCGACTTGGCCGATACGGTCGAGTGGCCCGAATTGATTTTGGACGTAGCTGCGTTCTTGGAGGAGGCCGCAAGCACAGCTTCCACATAGCGGTTGTAGTTGGAGCAGCGGCAGATATTTCCGGTCATGGCCGCCTGGATTTCGTGAGCGGTCGGATGAGGATTGTGTGTGAGCAGTCCCTTGGCGCTCATCAGCTGCCCCGACGTGCAAAAGCCGCACTGCGGTCCGTCATGCTCCACGAACGCCTGCTGGAGCGGATCGAGCTGGTCTCCGTAGGCAAGGCCCTCGACGGTCTGGACGTCTCTTCCGTCGGCCCACACCGCCAGATTGCTGCAGGAGTAGACGGGTTTGCCGTCCAGCAGCACCGTGCAGGCTCCACATTCGCCGCGGTCGCAACCGATCTTCGTACCCGTCAGGCCGATGTGATCGCGGAGGAGTTCGGCGAGGGTCCAACGGTCTTCTACATCCAGCCGGTGCTCGGTGCCGTTCACTACGATCCGAATTGTTGTGCTGGGCACGCCGGATGAAACATCATCGGCCGCAAGCGGGTTTGCGGCAGGCAGCGTCACCTTGAGCGCTGGTGTCGCGGTTGCCGCGGCGAGAACGGCGCCGGTGCCCTCCAGAAATTGTCTGCGGGAAATATCGCGCTTACGTTTGCTCATAAAACCTTCCCGGAAAAATCAAGAGGAGTCTCCTCAAGAATACACACAATTTACCGCACAACCGGCAGGGTGGGAATAGTAATCCCAAAGGTTTGGGTTGATCACCTCAATGCAGGGTAGTCCTTCAGTTTGAATTGCAGTTGCAGTGGAGAGCTGCCCGCCCCAAAAACGGGCGGCCGCTACAAAACCAAAGGCGTATGGGCGGTGCGGGTTTGTAGAGGACTCTCCGTCCCATGCACTTCGGGACGGAGAGGGCAGGGTTGCTTTCTTATTTCTTCGGCCAGAGAACTCCCTCATCCACTTTGGTCACCGGGCCCATGCCTTTATAAACAAATTTCTGCAGTCGCTGGCCGCGATAGGTTTCTGTCGTGTAAATGTTTCCTTTCGAGTCCGTGGCGATGCTGTGGACCGCGTAGAACTGGCCCGGCTGGCGTCCACCGTCGCCGAAATTGGCAACTTCCTGAAGCGTGTCGCGCAAGAGGATGTGGATCTTCTCGTTGGCTCCATCGCAGAGATAAATATATTTCTGTTCGCGGTCTTTCGAGAACGCGATGTCCCAGACCGAACCATCTCCCAACGTTCTCTTTTCGATGATTTGTTCCTTGACGAACGTGCCGTCCGGTTTGAAAACCTGGATGCGGTCGTTCACGCGGTCGCACACGTAGAGCAGATTGTCGTCCGACAATTGGGCGCAATGCACGGGGCTGCGGAACTGCTGGTCGATGGGCGCGTCCGGATTGTAGTTGCCCATATCCGTGTCGTCCGGTTTGTGGCCATAGGCGCCCCAGTGCCGCTTGTACTTTCCGGTATCGGCATCGAACACGATGACGCGCTTGTTGCCGTATCCATCCGCGACATACAGTTCATTGGTCTTCGGATCGACGAACATTTTCGCCGGACCTTTCAGGTTTTCGACGTCGTTGCTGCCTTTGCTCTTGAACGGATGCCCGATTTGCATCAGGAATTTTCCGTCCTGCGTGAATTTCAGGATCTGATTGTCCGCAAAGGCGCCCGGCTGGCTTGCCTCCGGCGCGGTGCTGGCCCCGTTTTCCTGCATTTTGGGATCGATCGTGCGGCCGTTCCCGCCGATCCACACGTTGCCTTTGTAGTCGACCGTGATTCCATGGTTGGAGTTGGGCCAATTGTAGCCCTTGCCGGGTCCGCCCCAGTGTCCGATGAGGTTGCCGGCCTTGTCGAATTCAAGAACGGGCGGCGCAGTGACGCAGCAATCCGCGCCCGGGGGATTCGTGTTGCCGTAGGACTCTTTCGCTTCGAGCGAGCCGCCGCGATGAATGATCCAGATGTTGTCCTGCGCATCCGCCGATACTCCGATGGCCATTCCGATCACCCAGTGATTCGGCAATGGCTTTGGCCACATCGGATCGACTTCAAACATCGGGGCCTGCACTCCCGCAGCCTGGACAGCAGCTTTCTTATCGAGGACGTAAGACCCGGTCCCAAGGGCAACGACCAGCGAGAGTATTACCAAGCCAAGACAGAGATTACGATTCATGACTTTCTCCTCATGCAGCCGAGTCGGCCGGTTTCGTCCACGTTCTGCTCGATATTATTTCAGTCTCAGCAGTAGGGCAAATACCTGTATTGGTCCGGCGTTCAGAGTGGAGCCTATAACAGAAATTCAATTCGATCCAGACGTTGTTACAGCGGGAGCCTTTGAACGAATCCATTGAGGATTCGACCGAGCTGTTCACTCTTGGGGAGCAGCCTAGATTCCGCCTGCTAATTTTCCGGCCCAAACGCCAACAGAACATTTCCGGGCATCCCGCCGAATCGCGGGTAGCCGGAGTTGAGGTAGACCATGCCATCCACTACCACGGGGCCCGCTCCATCCACTGACCCGCCTTTCGCCTGCACTCCGTTTACAGTGGCATACTCCTTTGCCGTGTCGAAGTCCCAGAGAATTTCGCCGTCTTCGCTGGAAAACGCCCGCATGTGCCCGTCGATCGAGCCTGAAAAAACCACGCCTGGAATTACCGTGACCGCGCCGGGCTGAGCGGGGCTGCAACCGCGCCGAGGCGGATCGCATGGATGGCCAGGCACGAACCAGACTTGTTTTCCGTCTTCGGCGCGCAACGCCGCCAAACCGCCGCCGACAGCTGGGTCAAACATGGCATTGCCTAGCGGCCCAGCGGGCCCGGCCGTAGCCGCAGGCAAATCAGATACGGCCGCATAAACTTGCTGGCCGTCACTGGCCATTCCCCACTCGATCCCTCCGTTGACGCCACCTTTTCCGACGCGGGTCTGCCAAAGGATTTTGCCCTTTTGATCCGGGTCCAAACCGTAGACGACGCCGGATTTCTGTCCCGCGGTCAGGATGTCTTTGCCGTTGGCCAAGTGGAGCAACAGCGCGGATGATCCGAAATCGTAGTCCGGCCCGCTGTCCGCTGGACAATTGGGGCCCCCACTTATGCAGGCAGCCGTCCAGGCATCACCGGGGAGCATTTGGCGGGACCACTCGATGTGTCCCGTCTTAATATCGAGCGCGGCGACCGCATCGCTGGTCGAACTGGCTGGAAGCGAATAGTTGTCACCCGTAGTCACATAAATCAATCCGCGCTTGGTGTCCAAAGTCGGAGCCGACCAGATTCCAGCCCCGGAAGGCGCCCATTGGGGCGTCCCTGAATTGTTGACGCCCGTTTTCTTGGGCGGATCGATCATGAAGGACTTCCAAACCACCGAGCCGTCGCGCACTCGAAGAGCCGTTAAACTTCCGCGAAACGTGCAGCACTCATATTTCGGATCCGTCGAGCGAGTTTCCTCCCACGACGCGGCCGGGATGTACACGACGCCGTTGAGCGCGGCCACCGCACCAGTCAGACGCGTCGCCTCATGCTCCTCCACTCTCTTTTTCCAAAGCAGCTGCCCGGTTTTTGCTTCGAGTGAGTAGACCCCGCCGTTGAGGTCAGTGAAGATCAGCGAGTAAGACGCACCGCTTCGAACGGCGCGAATGGCGGAGCGAACAGGACCATTCGCATCAAAAGTCCAGTACACGCAGCCGGTCTTTGCGTTCATGGCCTGGACCCTCCCACCAGCGCTCCCCATGAAAAGGGTTCCTTCGAGGACGGTGGGCGCCGCGAAGGAGGTGATATCGCCTGAAAAGCCATAGGCCCATTTCAGCTTCAGGTGGCGGACCTGATCGGTGGTCAGTCCTGCCTGCTGGCCAGTTTGGTATCTCGTGTTCGAACTATCCGGGCTCCAGCCGTTCCAGCTTGCTTTCGCGGGGCCGGACATTACGTGCGATCCGGCGGCGCAGAATGCGCTGGCAGGAGGCCCTGCCTCTTCCGCACCGGTTCCAAGGAAGCTGGACACAGCCTCGCGCTCCTCGCGTTTCATCGGACCGGCCACGCCCATCATCACGCCGAAATCCAAGACACGCAGGATTCGTTTCGCCGGCATTTTCTGCAAAGTCTCACGTGCCGGGCCGCGGGATCCTCCCTGGTCATGGCACGACGCGCAGCGTTTCTGATACACCTCGGCACCAGAAGCGGGGGCGGTTTGGGGTGCGGCGAGGGCTGGAATTTCCGACAAAAAGATCATAGAGAAACAAACGCAAGACAAAACGCGAATGGAAAACCGCAAATGTTTCATCGAAGATCCTTCCTCTTTGATTGATTTGGCCATCCATCAACACCGCGATAAGGGAATGAAAGAGGTCGGAATATTCCATGCCATGAAGTGTGGCGGCCTTTGGGTGATTGAGCAAAGCCTGCATCATGGTTTCGCGCACGCCACATGTGATTCAATTCCGCTCACACGGATCATGGAAAGATTTTCGAGAGCTCCAGCCGTCTCGGGGAGAATGACAATGAACACCAATCAAATATGAATTGGCCGAGTATAACTCCTCGACCACCTGCAAACCGAAGTTTTCCCACGCCCTTGTTAGTCCGAAAGATTGCATCGTAGCAAACCGGCTCGGCATAAGCGATTGGCGGAGAGGGCGCATCCCATTTTTCGAGTTGGGTCGGGAATCGAGATCGTGGCATACTCGCGTTGAATAGGTCGCTGGGCATCGCAAGGGGACGACGTGCCTATTCACCGGAGGAGGACAATCCCATGATGAAAGACATTTCTCGTCGCGCTGCGATCAAAACCGGAGCGGCGCTCGTTGGGCTTTCCGCGCTGGAGATTCCAGCCTGGATGTCGCCGGCAAACGCACAATCGGAAGATGTGGTTCCGTGGACTGACGTTCCCAGCAGCTTCAACCCCGCTGCGGGGACGGGACCGCACAGCCTGGACACGCGGACCATCCAGAAGTCTTCGTTCATCACGCCGCCCGACCAATTCTATGTCGTGCAGCACTACGGGCCAACGGTGGTCGATCCCGCCAGTTACAAACTGCGCTTGAGCGGACATGTCAACAAGCCGCTCGAACTTACGCTCGAAGAGTTAAAGCGCCGTCCCCGCAAGGAACTGATTGCCGGGTTTGAGTGTTCCGGCAACAATCCCGCGCGTTTGAATACGCTCGTGGGTAATGCCCACTGGGCCGGAACCAGCGTGGCCGCGCTGCTTAAGGATGCCGGGCTCAAATCCACGGCTAGGGAAGTGGTCTTCTTCGGCGCGGACCACGGAACGGAAGAGATCGCTCACGGCGGCGGCCAGCCGCAAGAGTATGAACAGAACTTTGCCCGGAGCCTTTCTCTGGAAGACGCCATGAATCCAGACGTCCTTCTGGTGTGGGAAATGAATGGCGTTCCTTTGCCTCAGGGACATGGCGGGCCGGTTCGACTGCTCGTTCCCGGCTGGTACGGCATCTGTAATGCGAAGTGGCTGAACCATATTCAGATTCAGGATACGCGATTCATGGGTCGATTCATGGCGCGCGATTACGTGACCCTGATGCAGAAAAAGGACGGGGACCAGACCATCTGGGAGGAGACTTCCGTCAGCCGCATCCAGCTGAAAACCATGGTCGCCAGGCTCATTCGCAATGAAGGGAACCTCGTGGCCAGCGGTTTCGTGCTCAATGATGGAACGCCTTTGCGCTCCGTCGAAATTCGTGTGGACAACGGACCCTGGCAGGCCGCCCGGTTGGATCGCGACAATACGAAATATTCCTGGAAGCTATTCACTTACGTGTTCGCCGATCCTGGGCCCGGCGAGCATACGATTGTTTCCCGAGCCACCGATGTGAATGGCACCGTGCAGCCGGAGGAAGCCGACTTGCAAACCAAGCGGTCACGCTGGGAGAACAACGCGCAGTTCGTTCGAAAATTTAAGATCTAATCCGAAGGGCCGCTCCGGCGGTACGCCGAAACGTTCTCGCAATAAGGCGCCTCAAACGGACGTGCATTCGATTCCGCCTTGTTTCGGGGGCAATGGATATTGGTGCGATCGATCATGTTCGGAGTATCCTTTCGGCTGGAGGATAATTCATCCCTATCGTGACAACTTCAAACGGTACTCCTTTAAACCAAATCGACCTCAAGACGGTAGCGAAGAAAGTAATGATTGAAAACGGCTTCGAGCCTGATTTTCCTCCGGAGATTCAACAGGAGCTGGACGAGCTGAAAGCGCACCCCCCGAAAGCCGAGCCAAGCCCGAACATTCAAGACCTGTGCAATCTGCTGTGGTCTTCGATCGACAATGACACCTCGCGCGATCTTGACCAGACCGAAGTAGCTGCGCGTTTGCCTAGCGGCGATATCAAAGTATTGGTGGCAATTGCCGACGTGGATGCTTTCGTTTTCAAAAGCTCGGCAATCGACGCGCATGCCGCGAAGGAAACAACCACCGTCTATTCGGGTGTCCGGAATTTTCCAATGCTGCCGGAGCAGCTTTCGACGGATGCCAGTTCATTGCTGGAAACCGAAAACAGGCTGAGCGTGGTGATCGAATTTGTCGTCGGCAAGGTTGGGACCATCGATTCCAGCAGCGTGTACCGGGCCATCACCCGCAACAAGGCGCAGCTTACTTACAACGCTGTTGGGGCATGGCTTGAGAACAAGAGCGGGGCCCCGCCCAAAGTGGCCGCCTCCGCCGACTTGCAATCGCAGCTAAAACTACAGGACGAAGCTGCGCAAACACTCAAGGACGCGCGTTTTCGGCGTGGCGCATTGAACATCGAAACCATCGAGGTCCACCCGGTCATGCTTAACGAAAAAGTGGTGGGCATTGCGAAACAGGAAAAGAACCGCGCGACCGAACTCATAGAAGATTTCATGATCGCTGCAAACGAAGTGGTGGCGCGCATGTTGGAAAGCAACAAGGTTTCGTCGATCCGGCGCGTGGTGAAAACGCCGGAGCGCTGGCCCCGGATTGTAGAGTTGGCCGCGAGGCAGGGAGGCCAGCTTCCGGCCATTCCCGACTCGAAAGCTCTTAACGATTTTCTGATCAAACGCAAGGCTGCCGATCCCGACCATTTTGCGGACGTTTCCCTGGCAGTAATCAAACTGTTGGGCCCCGGCGAGTATGTGCTCGAGCGGCCCGGAGACCCGGAACCGGGACATTTTGGCCTTGCGGTGCAGGATTACACTCATTCCACAGCTCCCAATCGCCGCTTTGCGGATCTTGTCACACAGCGGCTCATCAAAGCCGTGCTCAAGAGCCAGCCTGCTCCCTATTCCGACGACGAACTCTCAGCGATCGCCCAGAATTGCACGTTGAAAGAAGACGCGGCGCGAAAAGTTGAACGGGAAATGTCGAAGCGGATCGCCGCCGTCGCCATGAGCGGCCGAATCGGGGAAACCTTCGACGCTATCGTTACGGGAGTAACGCCGCACGGAACCTTCGTCCGCGTCTTGACGCCTGCTGTGGAAGGCTTGTTAGCGCAAGGGAAGCAGGGGGCGGATGTTGGAGACCGGTTGCGCGTAAAGCTGATCCGCGTTGACGTCCAGCAGGGATATATTGACTTCGCGCGCGCGTAAGCACGCCTGATCTTTGAAACGTCACAAGAAGAATCTCTATTGTGCGGAAGCGCGCTTGGAAGTAATCTGCGAGCCGGTGCTCTCTCCGGTCGGATCGACGAAACCGATTCGATCGCCAAAGTATTCCGTAAACCAAACCCTTCCTTTGACGTCTGCTCCGATGAATCGGGCATAGGAGCGATCCGGCCGCTGCGGGATCGGGATATTCGGTGAAATGCTCGGTCTTCTGGATCGAACCGAGTGATGTTGTTGCCGCTCATGTCGGCGAACCACATGTTTCCATCGACCTGATTGTAGGAGACACCATAGACAGTCGCGTTCGGCGTGGGGGGCTTGTAAAACTTTACCGCTCCGGTCTTCACATTTAATTTGCCGAAGCGATGGCCCAGGAAATCACCGAACCAAAGATTGTCCTCCGGATCAACCGTAATCCCGCGAATACTGACCGTCCCTTCGGGTGGATGTCCTTGGTTTCGCCGGTGACTGGATTCAATTTGACGAGCGTTCCCAGGGCGATTTCACTGAACCAAACCATCCCCTCCTTGTCGACCGTGACGTCATACGATCTGCCCTGAGCGGGATGCGATTCTCCCGGAATTTCGCCCCAATCCTGCATCGTGCCTTTCGGATAGGCCGCCGGAACCGGATACGGATGGGAAGAGAACTGCTGTTTCTTCACATCAAAGCTCCACAAGTCTCCCGAAGTTCCTCCCGAGAACCAAACATTGCCCGAATGATCGAGGGTCAAAGTGTGGGCGGCGGCTTTCTTTTCCGGCCAATAATATTGTTTTACCTCGCCGGTTTCAGGATCCACGGAGGCCAGCTTGGCCGGGTCATTGCGTGTGCGCCAAGAGCTACCCAGTAGCGGCCATCGCTTGCCACCGCTCCTGTGTGAGGGCGCGCCTTTTCGGTCTTCAGCGGATATTCCTGAAAGCTTTCCGTCTCCATGTTGAATCGCGTCGCCTTGTTGCCGTAGAAGGATTCTTCGCCAAACCAGGCGACATTTGTTCGGAGGTCGATCTCTATACTGTGCGGGCGGGAGATTTTCGTTGGCACGTCATATTCAATCAGAGTCGCGCGCAGGGCTTCGTCGGAAGGCTCGACGTGCTTCACGTGGGCTTTCAGCTCCGAGGCGTTCGCTTCGAGATTAAAATAGGGAGCGCCCGGGCCCAGATATTTTTCCAGCGCCGCGCTCAGCGCATCGAGTTCCTGCGGCGTCGCATTTTCAAAGGGTTCATCGGTAGCGCCATTGGTCATCTGCGGCAGGAAATCCTTCCACTCGGAAGCCGTTTGACCGCGTCTGTGGATGATGGTCGGCAAGCTGTGACATTCAATGCATCTCGACCTCAGGAGTCTCGTCCCCGGAGTATCGGGCAAAAGGCTTTCCAATTCTGAGCCGGTAAGTCGCCCCAGGCTGAGATTTGCCGGGCGCCAGTGTGAAATTGGTTTCTCCTGACTTTGCCGTGTCAACCGATACTCGCTTAACGTCGAAGCCGTACGCCTCGACGGTTACGTCATAGGTTCCGGCGGCAACGGCAATCTCGTATTTGCCGTCCTCTCTGCGAAAAGCGGCTGATCGTTTTTATGCCTGACTTGGCGCTGACGACCGCGCCGCGGATGGGCTTGCCGGAACTATCTGTCACGACGCCCTTAATTCCACGTCGTGGCGGCTGCGAGAGGCGCCGTGGCGCAAAACACCGCTAGAAAAGCCCAAAATATCCTGCGAGCGAATGTATTCATGCGCCTCCTTATTCAGGCGGGAGTCCCGCTTTGTCGATGCATGCCAATTCTAATTGGCTGACATCCAATAGGCGCATGCTAGCAGTTTTTGCGCGGCACTGCCATACAGGCAACCGCCACGGGTGGTTTCAAATTGCAACGACTATAAGGAATGTGCGCCCGCGCGCCGCGCAGCCAGTGTGAGCATCGTGCGGGAGATTCCACTGAACACCATGCTGATTCCGACGAGCGTGCCGAGCACCCATTCCGTGTTTGACGGCCATGTCTTCCAGATCATTATGGCCAGGATCAGCGTGATGATTCCATCGAACAGCAACCAGCCTGAACCGGGCAGTGCACGGAGCAGATAAGACATCATCAACTCCAGCACTCCTTCGGCGAACAGGTAAAATGCGAGGCCCAGCGTTAGCGAAACCAATCCCAGAACGGGATTCGCCAGCAAGTAGCCGCCGATGATCGCGTAGACAAGGCCGATCAGGATGCCCCAAACGATCCCGCCCGTTTTCCGCATTTGCCAGCTATACACGATGTGAACTGCGCCGGCAAAAATCAGCAGCCAGCCGACCACGATGTTCACTCCGATGCCCGCAATTTGCGGCATCGCGATCGCCAGGAATCCGGCGACGATCAGCAGAATGCTGAGCACGATCGACCAACTCATAGATTGTTTTCCTTCGACTACGACCGCATGTGCTGAACTCATAGACCCTCCTCTTGGATTATCCGATTGACGTGGTGATTCACTTCCCAAAGCGACCTTCACAACTAATTGGATGCTAGCCGTCGCAGAAGGGGTTTGTGCACGGACGTGAGCGGATATGACGGCTGGTCTTTTCCTGCCTAAGCGCGCGCCAGGCGGCAACCATTCGTAGCGCACCTTCCATTCGCCTCGAAATGGCGTACAATCCTGCCACTTGGAGGCAGTGATGAGAAAATCCAGCTGTAATCTGTTGCGCCGATTTGCATTGGTTTTGCTTCTCACGTTCTTTGGCGGCTTGCGGTCCGCGCAGGCGCAAGAAGCTCCGGCGTTGGTCATAGAGGGCGGCACGCTGATTGACGGCAACGGCGGGATGCCCGTCAAAGATTCCATAGTTGTGATTCAGGGAAATAAAATCACCAGCGTATCGCGCAAAGGGCAGATAGCGGCGCTTCCCGCGAATGCATGGATCATCAAGGCGGATGGAAAATACGTCCTCCCGGGGCTCTTCGATTCGCAGAATTCCTACAGCTGGTATTTTGGCGAGGCCATGCTCAACCACGGCATCACCTCGACGATTGATGTGGGCACGACGGGCGAAACGGCCGTGCCTTATCGCGAGGCCGTCTTCCATGACAAAGTAAGAGGTCCGCGAACATTCACCGGAATCTCCAGGCTCAGCGTCAATCCCAATGCCCTGGTTTCGACGGGCCTTGAAAATCCGCTGACGCACACGCGCGTCCCCAAATCAGCGGAGGAAACGCGCCAGTTCGTGAAAGCATGGATCGCGGCCGGAGCGGATTACATCCTCACGTACGATGGCGCTCTGCCCATGGATTATTACCAGGCCGCCTTTGACGAGGCCAACAAGGCGGGCATTCCCGTATTCGCCAGAGCCTACGGCCCTGTGCTGTTTCCAAAAGAAGCCGCCCTTCTGGGCGCCGCGAACTTGCCTCACTCCGCCGGGATCGGCATCGCCGTGGCCAAGGATCCCTCGAAATTTAAGCAGGGCCGCAACGATAGGGACGAACTCGACCACTACGCTGACATGGACGATGCCAAGGCGCGCGAACTGATCCAGCTCCTGGTGGCGCATCATGTGGCTCTTGTGCCCACGTTCATGATCAATTTTCCCGGCTATCCGAAAGAGTGGGATCAATTCGCCGCGGAAGCCCGCCAGTTTTTCAACAACCCGGAACTTCTCGCTTACTACCCACCCAATGCGGTGCGTTCCGCCATACAAAGTTACAACCGAATTGATCAGGGAGAGTTGCGCGAGCGCCGCCTGAAGGGATTCCAGAACGCCATGCGCTTCCACAAAATGTTCGTGGACGCGGGAGGGCATCTGGTGGTTTCCGGGAACACCAACGATGTATGGGTTCCGGGAGTCGACATGCATCAGGAAATGGAAATCATGGCCGACGCAGGCCTCACGCCGATGCAGATTATCGTGGGGTCGACCAAGTATCCTGCGGAGATGCTGCGCAAGCAAAGCATCTTGGGCACGGTTGAGGCCGGCAAGCTGGCCGACGTGATCATCGTCAATGCGGATCCGCTTCAGGACATCCGAAACCTGGACAAGATCAGCACCGTCATAGAAGACGGGAGGGTTGTGGAACTTGGCTACCATTCTTCTTACAGCAGCCCGTTTTCCAATGTGGCCGGCGTAACGGTCAGCGTGGATGGGCTTCCCTGGGCTGTGGAATTGAAGAAAGCGAGCCGCGGCGCGGAAGGCGGCCCGCAGAGGGGAGTCGATGATGGGACGATTCCTGACCCACCCGCTTCGCCGCAGCCGGCCATCGAAAAATTGGATCCGATTTACGTAACGCAGGGCGATTCCGCCATGATTAAGCTTACGGGATTCAACTTCGTGCGCAGATCGGCGGTATATTTCAAGGGCAAGCCCGTGCCGTTCCGTGCTGTGAGCCCTACGGAGATTCAGGTCACGCTCGATGCGGAAGCCCTGCGCGAAGCGGGGAGGTTTGATCTGGTGGTGAAAAATCCCGAGCCGGTGGATGCCTTTTTTGTGAGGAGCATGTGGGGCAACGGGACGTCCAACGTCGCCCACCTTATAGTGAAATACAAATATTGATTCGTTTGCGACAGGTCAAAGGACAACAGAATTGAAGGAGGGAAGTATGAAGAACATTAGGAAAGTGTTTGCAAGGTCTAGCGATCGGTGCGGTTATGTGCATCGCTCGGCACGCTGGCATGGGCGCAACAGCAGCCTCAGCCGCTCAAAGTGACGAACGTGAAGGGCAACGTCTACTGGGTGCAGGGCGGCGTGGGTTCCAATGACGGATTCATCGTGGGCAACAAGGGAGTCGTGCTCATCGATACAAAAACCGACCGTCGATTCGGAGAAAGGAGTGATCGCCGAAATCGCCAAAGTGACGCCGAAGCCAGTGGACACGGTAATTATCACGCACAGCGATGGCGACCACGTCAACGGGCTCGCCGCTTTCCCAGCGGGGCTGACGATCATCGCGCAGGAAAATTGCAAGAAGGAGATGGAAGCTTCCGCAAGCAGCCGCAACCCGGCGCCCCAGGATCGCCTGCCCACCAAAACCTACGACAAAACAGATAAGCTGACCATCGATGGCGTTCATATTCGCCTGTACCACTGGGCGCCGGGCCATACCAGCGGCGACACCATCGTGTATCTTCCTGACCAGAAAATCGTTTTCGGCGGTGACTTGCTGGTCACCAACCGTCCCGATACGACGATTCACATGGAAAAGAACGGCACGGCCGCCGGATGGATCGAAAATGCCAAAGGCATGATTGGCCTCAATGCGGATACGTATCTGACCGGTCATGGCGAAATGATGACCAAGGCCGACGTGCAGAAGAAACTCGACTTCATTCAGGACAAGTACAACAAGATCAAGGCCATGGTCGCGCAAGGCAAGTCGCTCGACGAAGTCAAGACCTCGTTTGGCGAGCCCACTGCTCCGGCTCCGCCAAATGCAAACGGCACGCCGGCCGCGGCCACTATGACGGAAGTGATTTTCAAGGAAGTCTCCAAGGCTCACGCTTAGTGTTCGCTGTCGGGCGGTTTCTTTCGGGTCCGCTTTATCATCCCAGCAGGCAAGGAGGAACCCATGAAGTGGTATCACTACATTTCCTATTTCTTCGGTGGCGCTTTCCTGGTGAATTCCGTTCCGCACTTCACGAACGGCGTGTCGGGCCGTTCGTTTCCGTCTCCCTTCGCCTCGCCGCCGGGGCAGGGACTTTCTCCGGCGTGGATCAACGTGCTGTGGGGCCTTTTTAATTTGCTGGTCGGATATTTGCTCGTGTGCCGCGTGGGGACTTTCGATCTCCGGAAGACGCGCGATGTTGCCGTTGCCGGAATCGGCGCGCTGCTCATGGGCCTCATGCTGGCTCAAGCGTTCGCGCGGGTATACGCGGGGCGATAGCATTCGCTCCATCATTTTCGCGATAAATTGGCCGGCGTCACAGCGAATGCAAAAGTTGGCTGGGACTCGGCGCTGCTTTGGGGAATTTAGCGGGAATCTTTCTCGCTGATCGAGCCGCCAAGCAATTTGTTGTATTCCGAAAACTCCGACGGCGAACAAATGAACTCGTGGACATCGAGCGTGGGCGGCTGAAGATCGAAACTCAGCTTATCGAGGGCCACCCAGGGCTTCGTATACATTTTCGGATCGTTGATCGTGACGGTCAATTCCAGGTGATCGCGATCCGCGCGGTGGAACCGCTCCTCGACGCGCAGATCGGCGCTGTGAGGGCGGCCCGCTCGATCGAGCCAGGTCCTTTCATCCGTGCCTGAAGTTTGAACGACAAGCGTGTAATCATCCACCCACTTGCCCACCGAATAACCGAACCACCTCGGCTCAGGATCTTTGGGAAGTTCCCGCCCGTCGGTCCAGATCACCCGCCAGATCCTGCCGTATGTGTACAGGATCACCACGGCCTGCGGCGTCTGAAGGATCTGAGTCGTTCTCAGTTCATAGAGATCTTCGCGAGGAAATCCCTGGGGATCGCAGGAAAACACGGGATCGTTTGTCTCCGCCGGGAGAACGCTTCTGACTCCGTTGCTTGGCTTCGTCAGCTTCAGCGCAGCCAGTCCCTCCGCGGTGTAGGGCAACTTATGTTCCGGTTTGCCGTCATCCGGCACGGCACCGGCGCCGAGCACCTGGATTCCGCTCACGCCTGGCGGGTCCCAAATTCCGGAAATGTCATGCTTTGGAGCAGGTGCCGGGGTTCCGATCCTTCGCGCGCGGGATTATGGGACGGCCCCAGCCGTCAAGCGATGGGCCGGTAGGGTCTGGCGATTTAGGCTTATCTGTCTGAGATCGGACGCTGGACGAGAATAGCAACGCTGCCAGCACAAATCCCGATGCAACGAAGCGCTTCCGCATTGTGCGAATCCTTTCCCACTTTAATTTCTCGCCCGGATTGCGCCCATTCAGTAGCACAGCATTTAGTAGCAGAGGCTGAACAGGGCGCGGAAAAACGTCTGGTTTTGTCATTCTGAGCGAAGCGAAGAATCTCTCTTCGATTTAAGCATAAGAAAAGAAACAAGGAGAGATTCTTCGCTTCGCTCAGAATGACAGCGCCTTGATTTTTTCCGCAGCCTGTGAAGTCTGTGCTACTTGGCGGAATCCTCCGGTTTGACTTCCGTGGCCGGATTCACGCGACCCGCCAATTTCGTGCCATTCGACAGAACAACCTCGACGATTCGCCCGATCGGTTTGCCATTCTTAACAGGCAGAACTGTAACCGTCACTTGATCCCCGGTCTTTATGGACTCCTTCGTCCAGCCCTGGCGCGTCATGGTCGTCGGATTTTCCGTCTCCGCGCCCCAATGCACGACTTGGCCGTGATCGTCGGTCGCATCGAATTGAAGCACACAATGTGGGTTGGCCCAAAACCACTGGGTAACTGTCCCCTTGACCGTTACCTTCTTGTCCGTGTCATACGCCGCATAGCCGTGGTGCGCGAGCGACGGAAGTGAAAAGACCGAAGCCCCCAGAGCGAGAACTATCAGAATTTTGCTTCTCAAATGTCGCCTCCTAACTTCAGCGGGGACGAGGATTTGGTTTTTATGGCCGAAATTTCTGTGGCGATCCCAGTGGGCCTCTTATACACCTGAGGCCAGCCGGGGTAAACCAGATTGTTCGAGGGGCAAGGAAGTACCGCTGAAACAGCCTGGGATTCGGCATGAGACGAATCGGCTAGCGGCAGCCGAATCTGTAATATAATAAAGCCAAATCAGAATCACGATGATCCTGGGGCTGGGCGTGGGCAAGTTATCAATCTAGGTGTGCGGGGAATCTTTTTTAACTTGAACTGTCATGACGGATCGGATGGCTGCAGGGTGTTCCGAAACGCGCAGTCTTGCCTGTAACCTGGCCCGACTCCCGGGCGTCGAACAGTTCACGGAATTCGCAATGAGCAAGGTCGGGGATAATGCGCCAAATTCGATAGGTGGTCACCTGAATCATGATTCGGGCCCAAGGGAACTTGAGGCCATACCGGGGTTCCGGACCCGCTTGATGCATTCTGCGATTCGCTCATGCTCGCTTTTGGCTGCGCTTGCCTCTGGCTGCGCAAAACAACAGGCGGCGCCTCCCGCGCGTCCGGCAACCAGGGTAACCGTTGCCAAAGTCATCCAAAAGACGATGCCCGTCGAGGTGACGGCTGTCGGAAATGTGGAGGCGATTTCCACGATCTCCATCAGGGCGCAGGTCGCCGGCGAGGTCCAGAGCATCCACTTTAAAGAGGGTGACTTCGTCAAAAAGGGACAAGTATTGCTGACGATCGACCCGAGGCCCTATGAGGCGGCGCTGGCGCAGGCCAAGGCCGCGCTCGCGCGCGATAAGGCCACCGGAACGTACAATCGCGCGCAGGCGCAGCGTTACAAAACGCTTTTCGACCAGGGGGTGGTGCCGGCGGAGCAGGTCGATTCCTTCACCAGCGCTGCGGACGCCTCGGATGCCACCGTGAATGCCGACGAGGCCGCCGTGAAGACAGCGGAACTCAATCTGGAATACTGCACGATCGAATCGCCGATTGACGGGCGGACGGGCACCGTCATGGTGAAAGCCGGCAATCTGGTGAAAGTGGCGGACGTTCCGATCGTTGTGATCAATCAAGTGAATCCGATTTATGTGAATTTTACTGTTCCACAACAGTACTGGCCTGATATCAAGGAAGACATGGAACGGCGCGCGCTCCACGTCACGGTCACGATACCCCAGAATGCGGGCCGGCCCGTGGAAGGCACGCTGACATTCGTGGACAACATCGTGGACTCCACGACCGGCACGATTCACCTGAGAGGGACATTCGAGAACTCCCAGAATCGCCTCTGGCCAGGCTTGTACGTCAGTGTTTTGCTTACGCTCTCACAGCAGCCGAACGCCACGGTGGTGCCGGCGCATTCGATCGTCACGACCCAGGAGGGTTCGTACGTGTATGTCGTGAAAGCGAACAACATTGTTGAACAGCGCACGGTTGTGCCGAACAGGACAATTGACAATGACACCGTGGTCGACAAGGGCCTCCAGCCCGGCGAAGTCATCGTCATCGATGGCCAAGTGAATCTGGTGCCCGGCGCGAAAATAGAGGTCAAGAACAGCGGTCCTGAACCGATGGGTGAACCTGCAGGCCGCCCAGGCGAAGTAGCGGGCTCGGCAGCGCACAAGGGCGCGGCTGCGGATCCCCCTCCGGGCGACCCAAATCGTCCCAAGGCGCAATAACGGGCGCCTGACCGAGTTTCACGGGAGCAAGGCATGAGCATTCCCGAACGATTTATTCAACGGCCGATCGCGACCACGCTGGTCATGATGGCCATCTTGCTGTTCGGGATTGCAAGTTATCGCGTCTTGCCGGTAAGCGATCTGCCGAACGTCGACTATCCAACGATCAACGTTTATGCGAACCTGCCCGGCGCGAATCCCGATACGATGGCCGCAGCGGTTGCCTTGCCGCTGGAAAAACAGTTTTCCAATATCGCCGGCCTCGATTCGATGGTTTCGTCGAACCGGGTTGGCGCAACCTCGATCGTGCTGCAGTTCAACCTCGACCGCAATCTGGACGGCGCCGCGCAGGATGTGCAAGCCGCCATTTCTCAGGCGGCCCGTCAGTTGCCGCCGGACATGCCGGCACCGCCTGCGTATTACCGGCAAAACCCGGCCGACTATCCGGTCCTCTTCATCGCCCTCACTTCGGACACGCTGCCGCTCTCCGCGGTGGATGAATACGCCGAGACATTCATCGCGCCGAGCGTCTCCACGGTCAACGGCGTCGCGCTCGTGCAGATTTACGGCCAGTTCAAATATGCTCCGCACATTCAATTGGATCCCCAGGCCCTGGCGATCCGGCGGATCGGGATTGACGACGTCGAGAATGCCCTGACGAACGGCAACGTAAATCTTCCGACGGGCACGATCTGGGGCCCGCAGCGCGCGCCGACCGTGCAGACCCAAGGGCAGCTTTACAACGCCGCCGATTACTCCAAATTGATCGTCGCCTACCGCAATGGCTCCCCGGTCCGGCTGTCGGATTTAGGCCGCGTCATCGATAGCGTCCAAAACGACAAGAACGTGAATTTCTTCTACGACGCAGAACTCCCCGCAGCGGCATATCCGCTATCCCGATGGTCATCTTTAAGCAGCCGGGCACCAACGCGGTGCAAGTGGTGGACGGCATCAAGGCCATGCTTCCTCGTTTGGAGGCGGCGCTGCCTCCTTCCGTCAAGATGAGGGTGCTTTTCGACCGCTCGGTCACGATTCGCAGCTCGGTGGACGATGTGAAGTTCACGCTGGAGCTGGCGCTCTTTCTCGTGATCATGGTCATCTTCCTGTTCTTGCGGAACCTTTCGGCAACGACGATTCCCAGTCTTGCGCTTCCGTTCTCCCTCGTGGGCACTTTCGCCGTGATGTACCTGTGCGGCTATTCGATCGATAACCTTTCCCTGATGGCGCTGACTCTCTCCGTAGGCTTCGTCGTGGATGACGCGATCGTGATGCTCGAAAACATCGTGCGCCACATGGAGCAGGGAGAAGGCGTGATGGAAGCCGCCATCAACGGTTCGGGGGAGATCGGTTTTACGATTCTTTCCATGACGCTGTCGCTCTCGGCCGTGTTTATTCCGGTGCTGTTCATGGGGGGAGTTCTCGGCCGGCTCTTGCACGAGTTCGCGGTGACCATCATGACGGCCATCCTGGTGTCAGGATTCGTGTCCTTGACGCTCACGCCGATGCTTTGCAGCCGCTTCCTGAAACCCCACCACGAGATCAGGCACGGCCGGCTCTACAACTTCTTCGAGTCCATGCAGGTGGGGCTTGAGCGGATCTACGATCGTTGTCTCCAGGTCTCGCTTCGCCACAAGTTTGCGACAATGATGTTTTCGGTGGCCCTGGCGGTTGGGACTTACTATCTTGCGGTCATCATTCCCAAGGGATTTTTGCCGAGCGAGGATATCGATCAGATCAACGGGACCACGGAAGCGATCGAGGGCATTTCGTTTGACGCCATGGTCGAGCACCAGCAACAGATCGCCGAAATCCTGGCGAAGGATCCCTCGGTTGCTTACGTATTGTCATCGATCGGCTCGGGCGGCCGAACCCTGAATCAAGGCGGGCTCAACATCCGCTTGAAGCCGCGGTCGGAGCGCCCGCAGGTCGACCAGGTCATCAACGAGCTGCGCCCCAAGCTTGCTGCCGTGCCCGGCATGGTGACGTATCCTGCGCAATGATCCCCCGATCCGCATCGGCGGTCTGCAAAGCAAGGCGCTCTACCAGTTCACCATACAAAGCCCGAATACGGACGAGCTTTACAGTTCGGCTCAGGATTTCACGGCCAAGATGCGCGCTCTTCCGGGCCTCACGGACGTCAGCAGCGATCTCCAGATCCGAAATCCCCAGATCAACGTCCAAATCGACCGCGACGCCGCGTCTTCGTATGGAGTTACGGTGAATCAAATCGAAGACGCGATCTACTCCGCCTATGGGCAGCGCCAGATCTCTACGATTTTTGCGCCGAATAACCAGTATTGGGTCATCCTGGAACTGGAGCCGGAATATCAACGCGACGCAAACAAGATCGCGTCTCTCTACGTTCACTCAGCACCAGGATCGCAGAATTTCTCAAACGCGACCGGGCAGCTCGTGCCGATCAGCGCCGTGGCGAAACTCAGCCCGACGCTGGGCCCGCTTTCGGTCAACCATCTGGGGCAACTGCCCGCGGTAACAATCTCCTTTAACCTGAAGCCCGGCACATCGATTGGAGACGCGGTCGGCGAAATCAACGATCTGGCGCAGGCAGGCTCTTCCGCCGACGACCACGACGACTTTCCAGGGCAACGCGCAAGCGTTTCAATCGTCGCTTGCGGGCCTTGGCATGCTGCTCGCGATGGCCATCCTCGTGATCTACATCATTCTCGGCATTCTCTATGAAAGCTTCCTGCATCCGATCACGATTCTGTCCGGACTGCCATCCGCGGGCTTTGGAGCGCTTCTGTCGCTGTACCTTTTCCATACGGCTGCGACGAAGGGTTGGGTTTCGCCGCTCCTCGATATGAACCTGGACATCTATGGCTTTGTGGGAATCATGATGCTCATCGGCATCGTCAAGAAAAATGCCATCATGATGATTGACTTTGCGCTCGAAGCGCAGCGCAAGGAAGGAAAGAGTCCGGCCGAAGCGATTTATCAGGGATGCCTGGTCCGCTTCCGCCCCATCATGATGACGACGATGGCGGCGCTGATGGGCACTCTTCCGATCGCATTGGGTTTTGGCGCGGGCGGCGAAGCGCGCCGGCCCCTGGGAGTGTCGGTCGTCGGGGGGCTGGCTTTTTCCCAACTCGTGACACTTTTCCTCACGCCCGTGTTCTACATTTACATGGAAGACGTGAAACGGTGGGGCGCGCAGCGTATTCGGCCGCAAGCGCGACGCTGAGTCTGAAACGGGTCCGTCCTCGTCCGGCCAGATTCCGAGCGGCCCGATCGGCACGCCGATCGCGCGCTCCAAGGACGCGCCGAATCTCTAGTGGAATGACCTTCATGTTCGATCGCAATCCTGCTTGCCGCTAAAGGAGAATGCGACCTATGACCCCCCAATTTATCAAACGAGTTCTATTTGTTGCCCTGCTTGTAGTTTCGGTCCTGTTTACTACCGCACCGCTATCCGCCGCCACTTGTGAAAGCCTCTCGGCCTTGAAGCTCTCAGGTGTTTCGGTTACGTCGGCTCAAACTGTCCCTGCGGGAACGTTTACTCCGCCCGGAGACGCGCCGAACCCCGCAGCGCTCGCTGCTTTCAAGACGTTGCCCGCCTTTTGCCGCGTGAGGGCCACATTGACTCCCACAAGCGACTCCGAGATCAAGATCGAAGTGTGGATGCCTTCCTCGGGCTGGAACAGAAAATTTGAAGCCGTCGGCAACGGCGGCTGGGCCGGGGTCATAAGCTATCCCGCGCTGGCTGCTGCGGTGAACGCCGGCTATGCGTCTGTAAGCACCAACACCGGCCACGACGGCAACACGGCTTCGTTTGCCATTGGCCACCCGGAAAAGCTCGTCGACATGGCGTACCGCGCGGTTCACGAGATGACGGTAAAGGGCAAGGCGATCGTGGCGACTTACTACGACGGCGCGCCTGTGCTTTCGTTCTGGAATGGGTGCTCCACGGGCGGGCGGCAGGGAATCACGGAGGCCGCCAAATTCCCCGCGGATTTTGACGCCATCGTGGCCGGAGCATCCGCCATCAACTGGATGCGCCTGATGATCGCGCGTTTGTCCGTCAACATGTTCGCGCACCGCAGCGATGACAGCTATATCCCGCCCGCAAAATACGGCATGATTCACGAAGCCGTGCTCAAAGCCTGCGATTCGCTGGATGGCGTGAAGGACGGCGTGATCGAAAATCCCCTGGCGTGTCATTTCGACACGAAGGTCCTGCTTTGCAAAGGTGCGGATGGTCCCGACTGCCTGACGGCGGCGCAGGTTGAATCAGTCCGCGCCCTATACGCGCCGATTAAAGATCCGAAGACGGATGCTCAAGTCACTCCAGCGTTGCTGCAACCGGGGTCGGAGATGGGCTGGGCGATTCTTGCAGGCCCCGAACCGCTTCGGTATTCGATTGAGACCTACAAGTACGTTGTCTATAAGGATGCAAACTGGGATTGGCACGAATTCAACGCCGCGACCGATATCGATCGTGCTCTAAAGGCCGACGATGGCTTGCTCGATTTCACCGAGCCCAACCTGAAACCGTTCTTCGATCGCGGCGGAAAACTGCTGATGTATCACGGCTGGGCCGACCCTCAAGTCACCGCCATGGGCAGCGTTAACTATTTCAACGATGTCGTCAGGTTATTGGGGAACGGAGTCGTCGGCAAATCCATCGAGCTGTACATGGTCCCCGGCATGAACCACTGCCAGGGCGGCCCCGGCACCGACAATTTCAACAAAATGGCCGCGATTGAGGAATGGGTCGCAAAAGGAAGCGCACCGGATAAAATTATCGCTTCCCACCTGACAAATGGATCGGCGGACAAGACGCGCCCCCTGTGTCCCTACCCCCAGGCCGCCTCGTACAAAGGCTCAGGCAGCACGGACGAAGCCGCGAATTTCATCTGCAAAGCGCCTTAGCGGGTGCCGCACCCTTTGTGCATTTCAAAGGGTGCGGGTTTAAATTCAAATGCACCGAAGTGTAAAAAGAAGAGAGGAACCGAAAATCCCCACCATCGTTCGCGGCGGCGCGCAAAAATGAGGGGAATTGTCTCGCCGCTTTATCGATTATTGCGCCGGCTTTTCCTGTGGCGCCGCTTGCCGCTGCGGTCGCGGCTCGGAAGCCGGCGGCACAATATTCTTGATGCGCAGCGTAGTCACAATGCTCCCATACATTTCTTCATTATGAGCAACATTCAGCAGGAGCAGCCCCGCCCGCGTTTGCTGCACCTGCCGCCCGCTCTCTTGCGTAATCGTGAGGACTTCGCCGGCATTGGCTTCAGTCAACGCGCTATAAGCCCCGTCGCAGTAGTCGTAGGAAGCCCGCAGGGCCTTCAAGATTTCGTCCTTCCCAGTCAAAGTTTTCTCGAGGTTGATTCCGGCATTAGGATTCTTCTCCCCCTTGGCCTCGGCGCACCACAAATAGTTGTAGTTGGCCACATGCGCAAGATGCTGCCCAAAGGTCCGCACTTCCTCCTGCGTGCCGGGACGCAAGCCGTAAAATTCCTCCGGCATCTTCTCCCCCGAGCGGGTGATGTTGTTCTTGACGCCGTTATAGAAATTTTTAACGGCGCCCGTCACGGTAGGAGGCGGTTGCTGGCCTTGCCCTCCCGGCTGTTGTGCGACAACTGGAAAAATAAGGAAAGCTCCCAAAAGCGCAAGAATTCCGAATCGAGCAGCGGACATCGGCAGGGATTTCCGCAATTCCTTCATCACCGGTTTCCTCCTAAGAATGGGCACAGGTTCCAACGGGCGTGCCGGGCCGGCACTGCTCCGCATCCGAATACGATGAACCAAGACGCGCCGAAGCGCAAGAAGTTCGCACCGGCGAATTTTCATGTGCCTTTGTTTTTTAGTTCCCTAAGGTGTACGTTAGCGGTCAACTGAAACGCTAAAATGAGTATTCTGAATCAAGGAAAAACCGCGAGTTGGAATCGTTCACGGGCGCGCGGGTGAGGGGGATGGATATGCGACGTTTTGCAGCAGCAACCTTGCTTGTGGCAACGAGCGTTTTGTGTGTCGCGCTTCTCCTGGTTCGGAAATCGATTGCCGCCCAGGGTTCCGGTTCCACATCCACGCAAAAGCTCGCCGGAGTCCAGCAGCCGGTAACTGTCATCCGCGATACCTGGGGTATTCCCCACATCTACGCCCAGAATCAACGCGACATGTTTTTCGCGCAAGGCTATGTCACCGCGCAAGACCGCCTCTTTCAAATGGAGCTCTGGAAGCGTGCGGGGCAAGGAACCCTTGCTGAAATTTTAGGGCCGACGTTCCTGCAGCGCGACATCGGCGCCAGGCTCCTGCGGTACCGCGGCGACATGGCCAAGGAATACGCCAGCTACGCCCCCGACGCGAAACAAATCCTTGAAGCTTTCACCGATGGCATTAACGCTTACATCAAAACAATTTCAGCGCCCGGCGGGCCCGGACTCACGCCGGACTTCAAGGCCGCCGGATTCGCGCCCGAACCCTGGAAACCGGAAGACGTACTGACGCGCATGGCCGCATTCCCCATGACGCGAAATGCTGTCACCGAACTCGCGCACGCCGAACTCGTAAAAATGGTTGGCGCCGAAAAAGGCATCGAGTCTTTATGATTTCAATCCCGCCGTGGAACTTGATCCGGCGCCGGGACTCGACCTTTCGGGATTGTCATCGAGCCTGGTGAGCAATCTCGTGGGCAGCGACGTAGGAATCAGTTTCCCTCCCTTGCAAAAGACCGCGGACAATTTCCCCGTCGAATGGAACAGCGAAAACTGGGGCAGCAATAACTGGGTCGTTTCCGGAAAGCTCACCGAAACCGGACGCCCAATTCTCTCGAACGATCCGCATCGCACCGTCAACATCGTGCCCTCGCTCCGCTACATCGTTCACCTCGTCTCGCCGGGCTGGAACGTGATCGGCTCCACGGAAGCCGGATCGCCGGGCGTGCAGGGCGGGCACAACGAGCGCGTGGGATTTGGCTGGACGATTTTCGGCATGGATCAGCAGGACTTGTATGTTGAGTCGCTCGATCCGTCCGATCCGCTGCGCTACAAAACAGAGTCCGGCTGGGACGCGATGAAAGTTGAAAAGGCCACGTTCCATATCAAAGGCCGGCCCGATCAGGTGGTGGACTTGAAATTCACGCGGCATGGTCCGGTGCTCTGGGAAGACGAGGCCACTCATCGCGCGCTGGCGGTGCGGTCCGTGCTTTCTGATCCGGGAACGGCGGGCTATCTCGGATGCCTGACCATGGATCGCGTCAAGAACTGGAATGAATTCGAGGAGGCCGTCAAAGTTTGGAAAGCGCCAACGCACAACATTGTCTATGCCGATGTGGACGGAAATATCGGAGAACATTCCGTCGGCCTTGAACCGGTGCGAAAGAATTGGACTGGTCTCATGCCCGAGCCCGGCGCGGGCGGCTACGAATGGGGAAATTGGATTCCAACTTCGGAATTGCCGCACGAATACAATCCCGAGAGTGGATTTATCGCCAGCGCAAATCAAAAAATGATTCCGGAGAACTATCCCTATAAAGTCGGCTACGAGTGGGCAGACCCGGACCGGTTCAATCGCATCACGGAACTTCTGCAGCAAGCCGCGGACCAGAAACACAAGCTGGGCCTTGCGGATATGCAGCGCATGCAGAATGACGTCACGCCGCTCCCTGCCCGCGCTCTGGTGCATTTGCTGAGCGACGTCAGCGGCAACAGCCAGGACGCGGCTACTCGGATGCTGCTTCACTGGGACGGCGCCGCCACGCGGGATTCCGCCGCCGCCGCGCTTTACGAATTGTGGCTCTTCAACCTGCAAGAGGCCGTCATGCGCCGCATGATTGCCGCCACCGGCGCCGCTGATCCGAGTGCCGTCGCGCGCATCGTCGGCAATGGAGGGACGGACCTAATCATCCATCACCTGGAGCATCCCGATTCTGTTATTTTCGGCGATCAGCCCGAGGCAACTCGGAAGCAAATCATGGAGAACGCCTTGCAAGCTGCATACTCGCGGCTCGGACAGATCGAGGGCTCGGACCCGTCAAAATGGACTTGGGGGCGCATTCACTCGGTCGTGTTCCACCATTCTCTGGAAACCAATCCGGAAATGAAATCCTTGGTGGACCTTGGCCCCATTCCCCGCCCGGGCGATGCGAGCACCATCAACGCCACGGGAGGCGCTCGCCGCGGCGAATCCATCTTCTACCAAACCGGCGGCCCAACATGGCGGCAGATTCTCGACGTGGGCGCGTGGGATAATTCCGTCATGGTGAACTCGCCGGGTGAGAGCGGCGTCCCGGGCAGCGCACACTACGCGGATCTGATGCCCCTGTGGGATCAGGGAAAATACATCCCGATGCTGTATTCGCGCGCGGCAGTGGAACAGCACGTCAGCGAACGATTGATCCTTGAGCCCGCAAAATAGTGCAGAAAATTGCGCGCCGGCGAGCTCTTGTGGGGGACGCGTCATGGCCAAACAGATTTTCTCGCGGCGCGATCTGCTCCGCGCCGGGCTCGCGGGAGCGGCTGCGGTCACAGCGCCTGCGAGCGCGCTTGCTTCCACCGAATCGGCCTCATCGCTCGCACCGCAAACATCAGCAGTCGTCTTAACGCAGACGCGCCGGCCTCTTGAAACGCTGAGCGCCGCGGAAGCAGACACTCTCGAAGCCATCGTTGCGCGCCTGATCCCCGCGGATGCGAACGGGCCAGGCGCCGCCGAAGCCGGCGCGGCGCACTACATAGACCGCGCGCTAGGCGGAGCACTGGCGACGTCGCGCCCGGCATATGCCGCTGGCCTCGCCGCAGTTGAATCTTTTGCGCGCGCCTCCAAAGGAGCGCCGTTTGCGAATCTTTCGCCAGCCGATCAGGACGCGCTCTTGACGGAAATGGAACGCAACGCCGCCCCCGGCTTCACGCCGAATTCCGCCGCCTTCTTCGACTTGCTGCGCATTCACACCATCCAGGGCATGTTCTGCGATCCGTACTACGGAGGAAACGCAAATTTTGCCGGATGGGATCTGCTCGGCTACCCTGGCGTACGCACATTTGTTACACCAGATCAGCAGCGCATGGATATCGCCCCTTCGCCGAATCACAAATCGGCCTACGATTACGACATGTTCCTAAAAGCTTCCGCGAAGACGATCTCACGAAGAGGCACTTCCGATGGCGATTAAGCTGAAAGAGACCGATGTAGTGATCGTTGGCCTGGGCGCGGCCGGTGGCATCGCCGCGTTGCCTCTAGTGCAGGCCGGTCTCGAAGTGAACGGCCTCGAAGCAGGCACATGGCTCACCAAGCGCGACTTCGCTCCTGACGAACTGCGCAACAATTTTCGCGGCTGGCCGCAGGCCGTGCAAAAAGCAAATCTGGAAGTTCCCACGCACAGGCCCAGCGCGTCGGCGCCTTACTCCCCGCGCCCCGCTGTCCATCCGATGATGAACGCCGTCGGCGGCACCACGCTTCACTACTGGGCGCAAAGCTGGCGCCTCAATCCCTGGGATTTCAACGTGGTCAGCGAAACCGCGCGCCGCTACGGCCCCGGGCGCATCCCCAAGGGCTCCACGGTTGAGGACTGGCCGTTCGGCCTCGACGAGCTCGAGCCCTATTACGAAAAAGTAGAATACGAGATCGGCGTCTCCGGCAAGGCCGGGAACCTCGGTGGCAAGGTCGACCCCGCCGGAAATATTTTTGAGGGGCCACGCAAGCGCGAATATCCGATGCCGCCACTACGCGGCACGGGATTCACCGAACTGATGGCGGGCGCCGCGCGTGGCCTGGGCTGGTCGCCGTTTCCCGGCCCGGCAGCGGTCAATTCGCAGCCGTACCAGAACCGTCCGGCATGCGCGTACCACGGATTTTGCAATCGCGGCGGCTGCCACGTGGACGCGAAAAGCTCGACGGCGGTAACCACAATTCCGAAGGCCATGGAAACGGGGCGTCTTCATGTGGTCACACGCGCCCATGTCACCCAGCTAGAATCCGACCGCGAAGGCCGCGTAAGCGGCGTGACGTATCTCGTGGACGGCGTCGAATATTTCCAGCCCGCGAAGGCCGTCCTGCTCGCGAGCTACGTTTACGAAAACGTGCGGCTCCTCCTGCTCTCCAAGTCGAAGCCCTATCCGAACGGCTTCTCGAACCGTCACGGCCAGGTAGGCAAACACTACTTCAGCCACAACCAGGGCGCGAGTGTGACGGCGCTTTTCCCCTGGAATCTGAACAACTGGTACGGCCTTCCGGCCCAGGGCGTGGCCGTCGATAACTGGGCCGACGACAATTTCGATCACGCGCGCCTGGATTTTATCGGCGGCGGAAACCTGTGGGTCTACTCCGACCGCAGGCCGATCTCCGCGGCCAGCATGAACACCTTCGGTAAGGCGCCCGCGTGGGGCTCGGCCTGGAAAGCCTTCATCAAGGAAAACGCCGACCGCTGGAATACCGCATACCTGCAAAAAACCACTCTGCCATACGAGGACAATTATCTTGATCTCGATCCCACAGTAAAAGATCCGCTCGGCTTTCCCGTCTGCCGCATCACCGCCGATTACAAGGAAAACGAACACAAACTCTCCGCCTTCATCCAGGACAAAATGGAACGTTGGTACAAAGCCGCCGGCGCCATTGCAACAATCAGAAATCCCGTCGGCACCATGGGCCCCTCGACGCACGCCTACGGCGGCACGCGTATGGGCGACAATCCCGAAACAAACGTGGTCAACCGCTGGTGTTTCTCGCACGAAGCGCCGAACTTGGGAATCCTGGGAGGATCGGTAATGGGAACAAGCGGCGCTCACAACCCCACGCTGACACTCCAGGCGCTAGCCTGGCGAACCGCAGATCATCTCGCGCAAAATTGGAACAGCATCGCCAGCCGCAAGTAATTCCTCAAGTTCAATTCCATAATCTTGCGCAGGGAAAAAGCGGGTGCCGCATTCTTTGCGAATTTCAAAGGGTGCGGGTTTAGATTCAAACAGACTGGGAATGTGGCGTGGAACGGGCCAAAAATCCCCACCCTTGCAAAATCCGCAAGGATGGGGCACCCGCCCATTATAGCGCCCGCCTTCAGGTGGGCATCTCCGTGATTTCAAAATGCCCGCCTGAAGGCGGGCGCTACATAAACCGAAACCGAGCCCTAACACAGAAACATTAGTCCCAGAAGTCCTATTGAATTCATACGGCAAAATTTTTAAGAGATGGCTTCATCTGAAGGGGCCGTCAAGAAAAAAAGCCCGGAGGCCACAAATGAAGCCTCCGGGCGCGATATTGTTATTTGGTTAGAATTAATTCGCGAGCGGATCGGGCCGCAACTGGAACTTAACGGCCTTGCTGGTCGTGCCCTTGCCTCCCTCGATATGCCAGGGCGCCCGGGTCGCATAAGTGGACCACAAGCCGCGGCCCTTCCAGCCGGTTTCGGGATTATCAATCCGCCCGTCCAGGCTCTTGGCGAAGAAGCCCATCGGGTAAGGAACTCGCATCACGATGAATTTCCCTGTGGCCGTATCAAGTACATCAAGCGCGTCACTGTCGTTGGCAGTGGCCACCGGCACATTCTTGCCCATCCCGAGCGAATCGAATTGATCGACCCAGTTGTAGTAATTCGTATCGGCGCTGCCCACTTCGCTTACGCCCTTGAAGCTTGGCCCGGGCGTCCGATAGAGCGTCCAGCCTTCCGGACACTGTTGTCCGGTCGCAGTCGGCCCGTTGAGCGGCCCCTTGCACTTGCGGCGGTCGAAGCTGGCAAAATGCCCGCTGGCAAGCACGGTCCATACGACGCCGTTGCTATCGATGTCCAATCCGCGCGGGGAGAAACCCTGTACGGCAGCCTTCGGATTATCCCACGGCACTTCGTAGAATTCCGTGAGTGCCGTCTTCGCCGGATCAGGTCCCGGATTCACTCGGAAAATTCCGCCGGGAAAGCCCAACTTCGTTCCCCACACGGACCCATCCGCGGGACTAGGAATGATGCCGTAATATCCGCCCTTGATCCGCGTGTCCTTCGTAGGATCGCTCGGCTGTCCGGGCTCGGTGTAATCATCCCTCTTCCCATTTCCATTGGTATCCAAAATCAGGGGAGTCCAGCCCTGCGATTTCTGCGCATCGTGAGTCTGGTCGTACATTTTCGTGTTCAGCCAGCCGATCACGTCGCTGCCGGGATTCCCGATCCACAGCGTATGATTCGCGTCATTCGCGAAATTCAAGTGCAGCGAGCTGGCGCACATATCGACCAGCGTCCACTGCTTTGTCTTCGGATCGTACATATTCACTTGCCGCGATCCTCGAGCGATCGGAAACGCGATCGCCGACTCCAGGCTTGATCCCTGCTTGCAGTAAGCGGGATTATCGTGGTCGCGGACTTGCGAAGCGGTCCAGATTCTCCCTTGCGAATCCATCATCAGGCTGTGCGCCGCCGCCCGCGCCGTGGAAATGGCTTCCGATCCCCAATAAGGCGAGGGCTCGAGCACTTCGGCCGGTTCAATCAACGGAGTGCCCGGATTCGATGGAATTGGTACCTCGGTAAAAGAATTCTTCACCGGATCGAGAATCGTCATGAGATCCGTGCTCTCTTCGTGGACGCCGTAGACGAGGCCATTCGGATTCGTCGTGGGATTCCAGCGATCCACGGTAATTTCGTCGTGGAAATAATCCTTCTGTCCGGACCAGTCCCAGATCGTGATCACCACGTTTCGCTCTTTGCCCTGGGGACGCGGCGGAGCCTGCGGCAATTCTCCCGCTTTGATGCGATCCGTCCAGTCGGCATACTCCGTCAGAAGGCGCTTCCTTCCAATTTGAGTTGCTGAAGTATTCATCGCGCTTCCAACTTGCCCGGATTGAATGCGCCGATCCCACGCGGCATAGGACGAATCGAAAGCTCCAAGCCCCTTGGGGAATTCTCGCGTTGCTTTGTCGCCCAATTGGTGGCACGACTCGCAGCCGTCGGTCTTTACGTGCTCCACCCACTCCGCCTGGCTCTTGATGCGCTCTGAAATTCCATTTCCATTTTCCCCGGTGCCGGGGAAATCGCTCTTCGGCGGAATGTGCAGCAGGGAATACCAGTACGCAGCGGGATAATACTGCGCCGCCGCGTGCGCATCCGGCGCGACGACAGCCGTCAGATCAAGCATTTTTCCCGGCATCGCTTTTACTTTGGGAGAATCGACCAGCCCATAACCGCGCACCCAGATCTCATAAGTCGCTTTCGGCAGCTGCGGAATCACGTAGCGCCCCTGATCATCGGTGACGACGATCTTGCGAAACGCCGTCGGCAGATCTTTCGTTTCCGCGATCACCCACACGCCGGCTTCTGGCCCCTTCGCGCTGGTGACCACGCCGCCGATATCGTCGGAGACGATTTTAATTTCCGCGGCTGGTTTTCTAGCCGTCTGGCTTGTGCGTGCGACTCCCAAAACTGCGGCGAGGCAAATTGCCACGATCCCGAGAAACGACATTCTCTTGTTCATAGCGGCGGATCTCCTTTGCAGGCGGGGCCATGCCAGAACACCCTCAATTGAGATTTGGACGCGTGACCACATCCTGAGTTGAGGGCTGAGGCAAATCGTATGCGCGACCGCAGCCAATGTCAATCGTTCAACTGGATCCAAATGGCCGCCCGGCGGTCCCTGGCCACGGACATACACGAACTCCTCGCGGCGAAGACCTGCCCGCCCAAAATGCGCGCGGCCGTTACGAAACCAACCACGCCGATGCTTTGCGATTTTCTAGCGCCCTCTCCGTCCCGTTCACGGTGAACGCTTTTGGTGAATCGCGCCCTTCGGGACGGAGAGGGCAGGTTTTATTTCAAATTGAGTCAACGCGCCAATCTCCGCGTGCTTGACACGACTTTCCGTAAAGTGTTATAGCCACAGTGGATAAGGCAGTCATTGCTCTAAAAACACTGAGGCGCAACTGGGCCCCTTCCCCGGAGGACTATAAATGTCATTTAAAAAGTACCAGAGCCACAGAGCACTCCGCTTCATTTGCAGCCCCGACCGGAGCGCCTCGGGTCTGGCTGCCTGGCTGAACCTTTCGAGCCTCGCCATCCTTTTTCTTTTGATAATGTTGGGTAGCCCAGCCTGGGCAGACGTCTCGCCAAACGGCGAGGTTGCCGGCCTAAAGGCCAAGTATGTGGACGTCAACGGCATCCGCACGCGTTATTACGAGATGGGCCAGGGTGAACCCATGGTGCTAGTCCACGGTGAAGGCTGGTCAGGCCACTCCAGCGCCAATTTCTGGTCGAAAAACATTCCCGGTCTCGCCAAGCACTTCCACGTATACGCCCTGGATCGCGTCGGTTCCGGAATGTCCGACAATCCGAAAAAGGACACGGACTACACCTTCCAGGGTGAGATGGAACACCTTTACCAGTTCATTCAGACCCTGAAGCTCGGTCCCGTTCATCTGGTCGGCCAGTCGCACGGCGGCGGCTTCGCATTTTTCCTCTCTGTCGAGCACCCTGAGATCGTTCGAACGGTCATCATTGTGGATACCTCCACGGCCGCGCCGGAAACGCCTCCCTACACTCCGGATCCCCTGGCCAAGTGCCCGAGACAGCCGGAATTCGATTTCTGGAAGTGCCGCGTGCAAGCGCTCTCGAATCCGGGCACGTTCGACGATGAGTTCTTCGAGGCCGGAAAGTACATGGCCAGCCATCCGAAATCCGCGGAAGCCGCCGCCAAGGCAAAGGCCGCCGAAAAACTCCCGTTGAATGTGGAATTCAACGAGTGGAGAAAACTGGTTCAGGACAATGTGAAACTCTCCGGTTTGCTGCCTATGCCCGTGCTGGTCTACTGGGGCCGCAACGATATGTCCGCTCCGATCGAACGGGGGCGGCAGCTCTTTGACATCATCGCCGCGCAAAACCCCAAGGCCAAAATGTTCGTGGTAAACAAAGGCGGCCACTACAACTTCCGGGAATATCCGGAAGAATTCAACTATAACGTCATCCATTACATTGACTCGGTGGAACATCCAGTGGAACCGACGATGACCGCGGCGAAGCAGCCTGCGGCGGCGCCGTCTCCAAACGGCGAAATTAATGGTCTGAAAGCCAGCTTTGTTGATGTCAACGGCATCCGCACGCGCTATTACGAAATGGGACAGGGCGAGCCCATGATCATGCTGCACGGCGGAGGGTTCAGCGGTAGCTCCAGTGCAAACGCCTGGTCGAAAAATATCGCGGGGCTTGCGGCTCACTACCACGTTTTTGCCATCGATAAACTTGCCTCTGGCCTGACGGACAATCCCAAGGACGACAAGGACTACAACATCCAGGGCGAAATCGATCACATGTACGGCTTCATCCAAACGCTGAAGCTGGGCAAGGTGCACGTAGTCGGCCAGTCGCGCGGGAGCGAATTGGCTCTCTTTTTCGCGGAGGAGCACCCGCAATCTGTCCGGACAATCGTTATGTGCGACACCTCCGCAGCCATGCCACCTACTACTTTTACCCGTCCAATGGCCCTGGCGCACTGCTCGGCGGAATCGCGGCAAGGCCAGGACAACGGAAGCTGCGGCGAAAATGCGCAGACCTTTACGTATGCGCAGTCGATCGACAAAACTTTTGTCGATGCTACCTTCGGCGACGAATTCTGGGCGGCCGCAAATTATTTGAGAAGCACTCCGAAGTCAAAAATGACCGCCGCAAAGATGAAGGCCGGAGCCGGAGCGCCCTTGGCGGAAGACGGACCCGAGATCGCGCAATGGAAAACCGAAAAGCTTAATCACATCAAAAATGAGGCCGTCCTCACGATGCCCGTCCTGATCTACTGGGGGCGCAACGATCCCGTGGCCAACTGGCCGCTCGGTTGGCAACTCTACGACGTCCTCGCCGAGAAAGATGCGAAGGTGCGCCTGTTGACAGTAAATAAGGGCGGCCATTTTCACTTCCGTGAATATCCTGAAGATTTCAATTCCAATGTCTTCAGCTTCATCGACTACTGGGAACACCAGCCCGAAGCCGTCATTTCGTCGGCGCAAGCAAAATGATTCGCCGACACTCGCCCGCCTTGAGCTGAAACCTGCCCTCTCCGTCCCAAAATGCATGGGACGGAGAGTCCTCTACAAAACCACGCTGCAAGGCGCCGCAGCTTTTGGAGCGCCCGCCCTTCTTTTGGGCGGGCACTTTTCCGTCGAAGCACCATTTAAATCAGAGTCGAGGGGCTTCTTTCCGATGTACCCCTAAGAAAGTTTCCCCGCGCAAGTGCGGTCCCGCTTTGTGGATGCCCAAAACAATTCATGTTATCGTTGCACGGCCAACCGAACATCGGCCCCAGCACGACGAGCGACGGTGCCGAGAATTGTTTGGTGTCATCTAAACCAGGGTGGGTTGCACGATTGCCTCGGAGAACTTTTCATCTTTTAATGGATTGGAACTGAATCAGGATGGCCTTACAAACCTCAGGAGAAGTCAGCGTCGAAACAGACCGCACATCCGCTTTTGAATTTGTTTCGGACCCGCTTCGCTTAGCGAAGTGCGTTCCCGGATGCCATCGACCTGCAAGAAATTTCCCCGGGGCGTTATTCAGCGGTGGTAACAAGCAAGGTCGCGTTCATAGCGCTCAGTTTCAAAGTCATCGTTGAAATTGTGAAAATCGAGCCGCCCGATGCAATCGAGGCCAGGATCACCGGCGACGCCGTAGGCCTCGCGGGCCGCGTCGTGGCGACCGCCTCGATGCGGCTGGGAAGTTCGATCGAGGGGCGCACGGCAATCGCTTACTCGACCGATGTTGCCCTCACCGGAAAGCTGGGCGGACTCGGAGAACCCGTCTTTCGCGCGAAGAGCGCTGAACTCGCGCGAGAATTCGCCACGAATCTGAAAGCCGCCATCGAGAAGGAGTCGCGGGAGACGCACGCTTGAAAAACTTCGAATTATTTGAACCGGCTACCATCGACGAGGCCGTCTCGTTGCTCGATCCCGAAGACATGAGCGTGCGCGCGATCGCCGGCGGCACCGCACTCATGTTGATGATGAAGACGCGTCTCTTCCAGCCGACTCGCCTCGTAAGCCTGCGCCGCCTGAATGGCGCGCTGCGCGCCGTTCGCATCGGTGAAAATGGAGGGTTGCGCATCGGCGCGATGGCCACCCTCACGGAACTGGAACATTCTCGACTTATCGCGGAAGCCGCGCCCGTAATGAGCCGCGCCTTGCGCACCCTTTCAAACGTTCGAATTCGAAACGTGGCAACGATCGGCGGCCACCTCGCTCATGGCGATCCCCACATGGACCTTCCGCCCATCCTGCTGACCCTTGGAGCGCGTGTCCGTGCGGTAAGCCCACGCGGCGAACGATGGATCGATGTTGCCGATATGTTTCTCGGCTATTACCAGACCGCGATTGCGCGCGACGAATTAATCGCTGAGGTGGATGTCCCACGCCAGCCCGCCAGCGTTCACGCCTGGTACGAAAAATTCACCGCATTATCGGCCGACGATTGGCCCGCGGTTGGGACGGCGGTCTGGTACCGGCTGCAGTCCGGCGTAATAGCCGAGGCCCGCATCGCGGTCAGCGCGGCCACCGAGCGCCCCATGCGAGTTTCGAGCGCAGAGGCGGCATTGAAGGGCTTGTCTCCCTCAGTTTCTATTTTTGCAAAAGCCGCGGACGCGGCGGCCGGCGAAGTACAGCCCATCCCCGATATCCGCGGCACCGCGGCCTACAAGCGAGAGATGGTGCGCGTGCACGTGCGCCGCGCGCTGGAACGCGCCTCGCGCACACGGCCTACAGGGGTTGAATAACAATGCCCACGCGATTCAAAGAACCCGGGGGCACGACGGTAGAGGCCCCGCCAAAGGAAAAACGGAAAGCCCCTGCCCGGCGCGAAGTGGGGCGTTCGCTCCCGCGCCTGGAAAGCTATGCAAAAGTCACCGGCAGCGCGGAATATATTTACCACTTGCGCCTGCCGGGGATGCTCCATGGAAAAATTTGCCGCAGCACGGTTCCTCACGGGCGCATTGTTCGAATCGATGCCAGCGCCGCCCTGGCCCTCGAAGGAGTCCATGCGGTCATCACCGCCGAAGATATTCGCACGGTGATCCCCGACCCTTACTATGGCCCCGCCTTTCACGACCAGCCGATCCTCGCCGTCGACAAAGTTCGCTTCGTTGGAGAACCGGTTGCCGTCGTACTCGCGACGGATGCGCACGTGGCTGAGGAAGCCGCCGATCTTGTCGTGGTCGAATATGAGCCGCTCGATGCGGTTTTCGATGAAGTTGCGGCAGCCATGCCGGGGCGCCTGTCATCCACGACATCCTGCGACCGGCCGGGATGTTTCCCGATCTACAGCACCTCAAGGGAAAGACGGGTTCCAACATCGCGCTTGAGGCGCGCGTTCTCCACGGCAATGTCGAGAAGGGGTTCGCGGAGTCTGACGAAATCTTCGAAAATGTGTTTCGCAGCGGAAAAGTGATTCACGCAACATTGGAACCGATGGTGTCTCTTGCCGAGCTGAATGGTTCGAACGGCTTGACCATTCACTCTTCCACCCAGAGCCCCTCGTTCGTTCGCGCGGAAATATGCCGCTTGCTGGGCTGGCCCGAGAATCGCGTGCGGGTTCGCACGGCGTTTCTGGGCGGCGGCTTTGGGGCGAAGCTCTACATCAAGCTCGAGGCGCTGGTGGCCGCCTGCACGCTGCTGGTCCGCAAACCGGTCCGCATCGGCTTGACGATGGAAGAGCAGTTCTACACCATCACGAAACACGGCGCGACTGTTCGAATCAAAACGGGGGTGTCGAAGGATGGCCGGATCGTGGCGCGCGAAGTCGAGACGTGGTGGAACGGGGGCGCCTACGCGGACATCGGACCGCGCGTCACGCAGAAATCCGGCTTCACCGCCGCCGGCCCGTACGACATCGAAAATGTTTCGCTGATCAATTACGCTGTATATACGAACGACCCTCCCGCGGGCGCGCTGCGCGGTTTCGGAATCTCGCAACTCGTGTGGGCCTACGAGTGCCAGAACGACATCATCGCGCGCTCTCTCGGGATCGATCCTCTCGAGTTCCGGCGCCGCAACGTGCTCCGCGACGGCCGGCCCCATGCGACCGGAACGATCATGACCAACGCGGAGATTGACGAGGTGCTCGATCAACTGTCCGAGCGGATGGATTGGGGCAGTCCTTTCGATCATGGTTCGGGGCCGGTCCGCCGGGGCCGCGGGCTCGCCATCGGCTTTAAGGCGTGCCATCTCGCCAACCACATCGGTCGCCGTCGTCAATATTTATGGCGACGGAAGTTGCTGCCTTTCCATCAGCACCGTGGATATGGGCCAGGGCTCGGACACGGCGATGGCCCAGATCGCGGCCGAGACACTCGGGATATCCGCCGAGTCTGTACGCGTGATTCATCCCGACACCGACGTGACGCCGTATGATATGGCCACGCTGGGATCCCGCTCGACTTACCACATGGGCAACGCCGTGCGGCTTGCCGCGGAAGACGCGCGTGAACAATTGCTGCGAATTGCCGCCACGGCCCTCCAGGCAACCGTTGAAGAACTGGAATGCAGGGACGGCGAATTCATCACGCTCGCCGGCGTACGGATGACCATCGGCGAGGTGATGCGGGCGCGGTTCAGCATGCAGGCGGGAAACGTAATTGGCATGGGTACGTTCACGCCGCCCTATAAAAAAGTGGACCTGCGCACCGGCCAGTCCTCGCAAATCACGCCCTACTGGATGCTGGCGGGAGCCGCGGCCGAAATCGAAGTCGATACGGAGACAGGCCGAATCCGCGTCACGAAGCTCGTAAATGTGGGCGATGTGGGCTGCGCGATCAATCCAGCTATCGCGAAGCGCCAATTAATCGGCGCGGGGACCATGCAACTCGGGTTCACCTTATTTGAAGAAATGAAATTCAACGAGGGGCAAGTGATCAACGCGAGCTTCGCCGACTACAAGATTCCCGGGATGCTCGATGTGCCGGCGGACATTTCGGCGGGGCTGGTGGAGGTTCCTCACGAGCATGGACCGTACGGCGCCAAGGGAGTCGGCGAAACGGGCATGTTCGGCGTATCGCCCGCGATTTCCAATGCGCTGTTCGACGCGGTCGGCGTGCGCATGATGGAAATGCCGGTCACGCCCGAGCGCGTGCTGAGGGCCATCCGCGTTTCGGAAAACCGCCCGCTGGAGAAGGAATGATGAGCGAGCGAGGGCGCACGATACGGTTCACTTTGAACGGCCGCAAGGCGACGGCCGACATCGCTGTTTACGAAACAGTAATCGAGGTTCTGCAGCGCGAATTCAATCTATTCGGAGGACGCGAGAGCTGCGGCCAGGGACTCTGCGGCTGCTGCACGGTGCTCGTCAATGGCACGGCTGTCTCGGGCTGCCTATACCTGGCTGCGTTTGTCGACGGCGGCGAAGTGACAACCGTCGAAGGTCTGGCCGACCGCGGCACCCTCCACCCGATTCAGGAGGCCTTCGTCTCCAAGACCGCGTTCCAATGCGGCTATTGCACGCCGGGATTCGTCCTGATGACGGAGCAATTGCTGAAGCTACATCCCCATCCCACGGACGATCAGATCCGCCATTTTCTTTCGGGAAATCTATGCCGCTGCGGCACCTATCCGGACATCATTGAGGCCGTCAAAGAAGCGGCGAGTAAATTACGGGCGGTCGACGGCGGCCAATAAAGAATTTGTGTGAGAACTTGGCGTCGAATTATGCAGCGCCCACCTTCAGGTGGGCATCCGTTTGAATCCAAAAAGCCCGCCTAAAGGCGGGCGCTACAATGAGGCACGCTAGTCCGGCAGCGATTTTCCGCGCGTCTCCGGAAGAAACGGCGCCGCAACGATGCCGAGAATGTAGATCATGCTCAGGATGACTGCAGCCTTGCCGTATCCACCGAAATAAGTAATCAATGTTCCCGCGACGAGGGGACCCAAAAACGCCACAAACCGTCGGCGCGTTAAAGCAAAACCCTATCGCCGTCCCTCGGATTCGAGTCGGATAGATTTCCGGAAGCCATGCCGAGCACCACGTGTACTGTCCGAGCGAGAAGGCCGCGTTAATCCCGCAAACGACCAAAAGCAGCGCTAAGTTGTGCGTCCATAAAAACAGGACGGGCGTCAAGAGAAGAGCCAGAGCAAACCAGGCGATTGTCGACGGCTTGCGGCCCCATGCATCCGCAATGAAACCAAGCCCGATATATCCGCAGATCGCGCCTGTGTTGTAAGACATTCCTGCGAGGCTTGCCCATCGCACTCCTGACAGTCCTTGACTCGGCGGCGACGGAAGAAACGTACGCCGGCACCCATGTCGAGATCCCCCACCAACCAAGCGTAGTAGTCGTGGACATCAGAAACGCTGCAATCGTTAGCCGCCGCGTCGCCGAATTCGCAAACAAATCGAAAAGAGTAAAGCGGACGAGGTGACGTGACGGTTCGTCGAGCGTCTCTCCACGATTCCTCGCTGCGACCGCCTCGCGGCGCTTCTGGTCGGAGGCCATCCACTTTTCGGGTTCATTTATGCCGCGGCGAATCCACCATGTAGCGAGCGCGGGGAAAATTCCAACCACGTACATCCACCGCCAGGCCGAGGGTCCCTATTCGCTGACGAAGAACCAGACGGCTGATGCAACGAAGAATCCAACGCCCAGGCCGCATTGCATGAGCCCGGCGCCTTTGCCGCGATGATTCGCGGGCCACAGCTCGGCGACCATCGATGTCCCCGTGCTCCATTCCGAGCCGAGCGCAAGACCCACTATGAAGCGCAGAATCATGAAAGACATCCAGGACCAGGCGAGAGCAGTGAATCCAGTGACAATCGAATAGGCGAGGATCGAGTAGATCAGCATCCGTTTGCGACCGATGTAATCGGCCACGACACCGCCGACGATTCCGCCAATCCCCCACCCAAGCAGCGTCGCCGCGATCACCACTCCCGCATAGAAGGGAATCGACCCCTGGCGCGAGGCGGGCAGAAGTTCATGAAAAGAAAGGGAGACAGTGAGGATCAGTGCGTAGGTCTCGTAGCCGTCAAAAAGCCAGCCCAGATTGGCGACGAGCAGCGTATTCCACTGGCGGCGATTGAGCGCGCGATACCACCGCCCGGCGGGCAGGACGGCGGAGCTTGCGGTTTGCATTTATCGGCCTTTCCTTTGCGCGGACCGCGCAATTGCGTCCGCGCGCCACGAGGCGTGAAATAACGGATAAGAAGCGACGTGATTCCTGACACGCGCGGCAAAGCATACAATCCGTATCCAGGCACCTTGAAGCCAGCGAAAAAGTTAAACTTTTTGTCATTCCGAGGCGCGCCGCGCGCCGAGGAATCTCTCTTTCTCTGCGATTAAACCACAGAGAGATTCCTCACTTCGTTCGGAATGACAAAATGAATTACTTTTCCGCAGACCCTTCAGGCTTTAAGCAAAGTCGCATGCAACAATCGAATAGGAAAATGATGAACCTATCCGCCCCGAGCGATTCATTCGAACAGCCAGGCCCATTTCTTCTTTGTCGCTTCCAGCAAGGCGGGCGTGGCTTCCGCCACCGGCGGGAAATCCTTGGCCTGCACTCGGTCCCAGGGCCTGCAGGCGTTAATGATGGCGCGGCTGTTCCACAGCCGCTTCTTGTCTTTTTCGGCGGGCGAGATCATCGGGTCGAGCGGATTGCTCCAGCACTGCCGCAGAATATCGATGTCGGTGGCCGGATCGGAACGCGTGCTGATCGCCCAGATGACGTCGTCGCTGTTGGACGGATCGATATCGTCGTCGACCACGATGGAATACCGGTTCATCAAGGCGCCCGCGTGGCACTGCACCGCCATGGTCGCCGCTTGCGCCGCGTGCCCGGCATACTTTTGCTCGATGCTGGTGACCACCCACATGCGGCTCGCGCCCGCTTCGGAAACCCACACCCCTTTCACTCCGGGTATTCCCGCGCGGCGCAAAGATTCCTTCAACAGGGCGGAGCGCAAGACGCTCGAAAAATAGGAATAATCGTGCAACGGCCGGCACGGAGTGGCCCCGAGAATGATTGGATCGTTGCGGTAATAGAGCGCCTTCACACGAACGAGAGTCTCCGGATGCTTGCCGCCGGCGTAATAGCCGGTGAATTCGCCGAATGGGCCCTTCGTCCTGGACGTCGCCTTTAGAAACAAAACCCTCGATGGCGATTTCGGCATCGGCGGGAATCGGCAGTCCCGTAACCGGCCCGCGAATCACAGGCACGCGCTGTCCCGCGATCGCGCCGATCCAGGTAAATTCGTCGACGCCGGCGGGGACTTCGAGCCCGCCCATCACCAGAAACAGCGGATGCGAGCCAAAGACGATTACGACCGGGCAAGGCTCGTCCTTGTCCCAGTATTTTTTCCGGATGATGTTGCCGTGGTGCCCCGGAGAAATGAAAGTGCCGACGGTATTTTTGCTCTGCCTTTGCACGCGATAAGCGCCTACATTGACCCAGCCGGTTTCCGGATCCTTTTGAATGTGCAGGCAGCCGGTGCCGATATAAGCGCCGCCATCCAATTCATGCCACACGGGGGCGGGGAAGATGTTCAGGTCAAGGTCCCCGGCGACAACTTTGTTTTCCATGACCGGACCATCATCGACAAATTCGACGGGGAAATTCGCGGTTTCGGAGGAGAGCATTTGCAGTTTTTCGCCGATTCTGTTTGTGAGGGCCATGGTGTCCAGCTTTTCTTCAATACCCATCGTGAGCCCAAGCGTTCTCGCGTTGAGCATCGAACCGGTTAAGACACGAAATCCCGGCGGATGGCCGTGAAAACCTCCGAAGAGAAGCGCGGGGCCGCGCCTTTTCGCGTTCAGTTCGGTGATCGCGCCAAGTTCCAGATGGAGGTCCGCGTTATCCACTTCCCTCAGCTGGCCAATCGCTCTGACCTTTTCGATCCACGCGCGGAAATCAAAAGCGCCGGGAGTCGCGCTCGCCTTTGGGGATGAGCTTCCGCTAGTTTGGGCAACCATGCAAAATATCTCCTTCAAACTTTTGATGTGGAACGTCCCACTCCGGGTGCGGGCACGCCGTTTCTGAAATCGCCAACTTCACGTTGTTTTCCGCGCATTGCAGGCGCCGGGCGACAGAGTAGATCAGTGAGCCTCGCTAACTTTCGTTGATCCGGCTTTCTCCGCCGCATCCATGATCAATTTGGCAACCTCGTCGGGATGCGAGAGCGGAGACGCGTGGCTGGCGGGCAGTTCAATGCTCGTGGCTCCAATGTGCTTGGCCATGGTCCGCTGCACTTCCGCGCACTGCTCCATGTCCTTTCCCGAAATCTGGAACCAGGAAGGTTTCGTGTGCCAGGCGGCCTGCGTGACTTTGTCCGTGAACGATTGCGTGGCGATGGGTCGTTGCGTGGCGGCCAGAACTCGAGCATCGGCGATATCCAAGTCTCCCGCCCAAGCTTCAGGATATTCGTCAACGTCAATCCACTTGCGGCCTGCTTCATCGGTGTGAATCGGCGACGAAGTTTTCCGGGGACAATTTTTCAGCATGTCGCCGGAACCTTCGCCGGCATCGGGCGCAAGAGCGGCGACGTACACCAGGCCAATGACGTTGGGATCATTGCCGGCTTCGGTGATCACCACTCCTCCCCAGGAGTGGCCAACAAGAATCACGGGCGCGGGCTGCCGGGCGACTACGCTTTTCGTTATGGCAGCGTCGGCCGCCAGGGATGTCAACGGAATAGGAACGACTGTGACGCGAAATCCTTTGGCTTGGAGCACCCGGACGACTTTTGTCCAGATCGAGCCGTCCTCATAGGCTCCCGGCACGAGGACAATACTCGGTTTCGAGGATTCGGCCGCGCCGGCTCGCGCCTGCGCTGAATAGACGCGCGCGGTGGCAGCGGTGAACCACACAAAAAGCGCCAGAGCTAGTGACGCGAAGAATCTGGAATGACGCCTTGCGAACCCTACTTGCCTTTTGCTGCTTGCACTTTCGTAATTCATGACCAGCCTCCGATGCGCACCATATCCGCGGATTTCACAGGCTACGGAAAAAGCGCTTCCGCCATTTTGTCATTCCGAGCGAAGCGAGGAATCTCTCTGTCTTTTATTTAGCTCAAATCGAAGAGAGATTCCTCGCTTCGCTCGGAATGACAAATGAAACGAATTTTTCTGCAGCCGTTGAACCAATTTTCATTTTTATGCATTCACTTCTTGTTCATCGAGCTTCGGCAAAGCCATTCACACAGCCTAATTTATACTTCTCTTCGGCGATCAATAGCTAGAGGATGGCCACTGGGTTTTTGCGGCAGGGCATCAGCACGATTGGTCGATCCAGCGGAAAGCTGCCCGCCGAAAAACGGGCGGCCTCTACAAGAACAACGGCAACTATGCGCTACGGTTTTGTAGAGGCCTCTCCGTCCCGTTCACAGTGAACGCTCATGGTGAACCGCATTCTTCGGGGTGGAGAGGGCACGTTTCAATCTAAGTTGAATCGCCGGGAACAAAGGCCGTTGGTTGCAATCCTGTCGCCCGAGTTCAAGTTCAATTGATGGCGAAGCAATAGAACAGCCCCACACCGTGCGAGAACGTGATGTCTTCCTGGCTGCACCCGCGCGTTCCATGCGACGAGTTCCAGGATCCATTGCCGCCGCCGTTGCGGTCGGAAAGGCCGATCTGGGCATTCGATCCGGGGTTGTCCCGAACGTCCTTTGAGACGCCCTCCGCGCTGCTCGTCCAATTGTTGCAGGTGTGGTCCTTGCCATCGTTATAGGCGGTGCCGTCCAGTTGCGAGCCCGTCAGCATTTCGTGCCGGTTGGAGTTGGGATGCGTGGAGGCGTAGGCCCAGGTCCGGTCGGCCTTGTCAGGATTGTCGTTCAGGCCGGGAACGATTTCGCCCTTTTCGGTGAGCGACGTGAGTTTGGTGATGTTGTTGCCGAGGCGCGCCTGGTCAAGCGTGTCACCGTGAAGATCGCCAAGGTCCTTGGCGATCATGTCGCCCTTGAAGTTGTACCACGGCCCCGTCCCGATGCGGTCACGAGCATTGATGGCGGGCTTGCCGTCCTTTGCCTGCGTGCTCATGTAAGCGTGCCAAGTGTGGCTGCCGGCGCCGGCCGCGGCTGCGAGAGTCTGGCAGTGCGCGTCGGCTCCAGCCAGGCCGCCCAGGTCGCCGCCCTTACCGATATTCACGCTAGTGACGAAGAAGGTCATGGCGTGCTTTTGCTGCTCTTGCGCTTGAACCTGCCGGCCAAACGAGAAGTACGAGCCAACGAGAACCAAAAGAGTGAAAACCGCCACAGCGAAATATTTACGGATCATCAGGGTCTCCTTGCCGATGCTAAACACGGATTTTCCCGCTCTTCTTAACTGCAATGTTTTACTGGAAAGCGTTAACCACCTCCAGACGCACTTTCCTCACTTCACCGGCACAAATTTCTGGACGCGTTCGCCGGCCTGCACCTCTCCGGTATAGATGTTGCCTTTCGAATCCGAAGCGATCATGTGAAGGCCGTGAAATTGGCCGCCGTAATCGCCCGCGCTGCCGATCCGGCCGAGCACTTTTCCGTCCTCCCGGTTGAGGATCCAGATCGTGTTGTTCGAAATATCCGAAATAAACAGGAATCGCTGTTTCGGATCGGCCGAGAAGGCCACGCCGCCGGCGGAGCCGCGATTTCCCGTCTCCGTCGCCAGGGTAAATTCCTTGACGAATTTGCCTTGTTTCGTGGTGATGTCGATGCGATTCGCTCCGCGATCGGCAGCGTAGACGAGCCCATCATTCGAAATATTCAGCGTGAGATGGTTGCGGAACTCCTTGGGCTCCGGTCCGCCGGGGGTGTATTCGCGGTCCTTGTCATCGGTGGTGATTTCCGAGAGTTGGTGGCCGTAAGCGCCCCAGCCGCGCTTGAACGCGAAGGTGTCCATGTCAAACACCATCACGCGGCCGCCCAGGTAGCTGTCCGCGCAATAGAGTTCGCGAGCCGGTTCGTCAAGCCGAACCTCTTCGATCTGGCCCACGATCATCGGCGTTGTCGGGGGATACTTGGCGCGAAACGCCGCCATAGCCGCCGCCCGTGCCGCCGGATCGGGTCGATTGCCGCCGCGCCCGCCGCCCCCTTGACCCCGCAACGACGCGACCGGACCGGGCCCTCCCGGTGCCGGAGTGCTCGCTGCACCCTCGGGAGCGCCTCCTTCGCCGCCAGCGCCGCCCGGCTGGCTCTCAGGGACACGAGGCACTTCGGCCAGGACTTTGCCGGACTTCGGATCGTATTTTCGAACTGTATTCATTCCGTTGACGGAGTTCCCGATGTAGACGAACCCTTTGCTGTCGACGGCCATGCCGTGCCCTTCGGGCGGGTCAAAGGAACCGATCACGTTGCCGTCCTTGTCGAAGTGAATCATTGCGGGGGGCGGAACGCAACATTCGGCGGTGGGGGGATTGAGCATGGCATAGTTTTGCGTGCCGTCGATGTCTCGGGGGCGATTGAGAACCCAGACGTTGTCATCTTTATCGACAGCCAACCCGGTGACTCCCATCATCCACCACTTGTTGGGCAGGGGCAATTTGGGCCAGTCGGAATCGAATTTGTAATGGGGCGCGGCTTGCGCTTGTACGAGAGCCGGCAGCGATAGCACGCCGCAAATCGCGAGGGGAAAGGCGAGAACCTTTTTCCAAAGTTTCGTATGGGTGATCATTGATTGGCTCCCTACTCAGGCGATGCGCCGCCCTTCGATGGTTTCGCATCGGCGGGCAGCGCGGTCATCAGCGGAGCCGCCTGGACCGTGGTGTGATAGCTCTCTTCCATCATCCAGAAGCCGTTGTGATTCCCGAACACTCTGCTCGACCAATACGCCTTGCCGCCATAAGTGGGCTGCAGCATGACGGAGACGACCGCATCGCCGAAGTCCCACTGGCGCATCCAAAGCACCGGCGCAACCCCCACCGGGGGACGGTTGCGAACCGCGGGGTCGGCCATGGCTTTGGCCGTCGCGGCCATGCGCTCTGCCTTAGGCGGCTGCACTCCATTTTCCGAATGGACTGAGCGCAGATTTTCGCCCAGGTGCGCGTCGTGATGTCCGTTGCCGGATTCCTGGTCGAGCCATCCATCGAGCGCGGCCTTCTCGTTCGGGGTAAGCGGCGTGTACGGCATCATCTGGCATGGATTGACGCAAGGCACCGCAAAATTGGGCCTCACATCGCGGACGGCGAGCGACGAATCGACGTTGATCTCGTTCGTGTGCAGCAGCCGCCATCCCGCCGGGCGCTCGACCCAAAAGTGCGCAACATACTTGTTGCCCATGCTCTCCTGCAGCCATACGACCTTGCCGTACTTATGTTCTGTGATCGTCGCCGCGGCGGCATCGGAAATCAGCGGTTTGAGTCCGGCCTGAAAAGCATCTTCCGGCGCCCACATCACGCCTTTGGAATCGATCCAGGAAAAATCCTTGTCGAGCAGTTTTTCCGCGGCGGCTCGATCGCCTTTTTGAAGCGCCTGGACAACTGCGCGGTCAGCCTGCACGACCGGATCGTCGGCCGCGGCAGCGGGTTTGCTTGTAAGATGGGCCATCCCAAAAACACCCATCAGTAATCCACCGAAAAGCACAATTGCAATCGATTTTTTCATGGCAGTCTCCTTCACCCCGAACTGTTGATTCCAATCCGTAAGAGCTTGCGTACAACTACGTTATCTGGATTTATTGTCCTTCCGGCCTTTCAACCGCGGGTAATCTACACCCGAACGAATCCGTCCGCAATACACCAAAGAAGCCTGCGAGCAGGTTGGATTTCCCTGCCGGGTGGTGCAGGAGGTCTTCGCAGCCAATTCGAAGCCCGCACTGTCTCCCGTGCAAATATCCTGAGCGATGCGCGTGTTTGGGTGTAGCATGGCGCGATTCAGTTCAATAGAGTTGCAATCCAGGCTCAGACCTTGCGGTCGTGTCCCGGTTAGGCGTTCATTTCCGAAAGGAGATTCATTGTATGAAACGTTTCCTGGCGCTGTTTAGTTTCATCGTGCTTGGCGCTGCCATCGGCGCGGGTGTGTTGCGAGTCCGCGCGCAGGGCGGCCCTCCCAGCCCGGAGAGGCAGGCCGCGATCGCCAAGCAGCTTGCCCTTGAGGCTGCCACTCCGAAATTGCAGATCACGGAGGAGATTCTTCCCCTCACCATTCCCGATCACACGATCGGTGAGACGGAAGGGGTTTCCATGAATTCGAAAGGCCACCTGTTTGTGTACTCGCGCACGGGCAAGGGCGGCAGTTCGCGCGGGCGGGACGGCCGCGGAGCTGTTCGAGTTCGACCAGAACATGAAATTCGTCAAGCTGTGGGGGCCGGATAACTACGCCGCGTCGTTCGCGCACTCGGTCCGCGTCGATAAGTACGACAACGTGTGGATGGTTGACGAGGGTTCCGGGATGATCGTCAAGTTCGACCCGGACGGGCATCGTCAAAATGACGCTCGGCCGAAAGCCGGAGGCGATCGATTATCTGGAGCGCTACCTCGAACGCGGTGAGAAAGTCACGGAGCGCTATCCGGCCGGAGCGATGGGCACATTCAACCGGGAAACCGACGTCGCGTGGGATCCGCAAGACAATATGTTTGTGAGCGACGGCTACGGCAATTCGCGCTTCGTCAAGATTGCGAAGGACGGCACCTGGGTGAAGGCAGTGGGAACGCACGGCAACGGCGACAATCAGTTCAACACGCCGCACGGCATCGCCACGGACGCGCAGGGCAACGTTTATGTCGCCGACCGCGGCAACTTCCGCATCCAGGTCTATGACAACGATTTGAATCTCAAGAAATCCTTCGGCGGCGTGGGCGCTCCGTGGAGCGTTCAAGTCACCCCCAAGTACATCTACAGCGGTGACGGCACGGGGAAAATCTACCGGCTCGATCACGAGGGAAAGCTGCTCGGCTGGGCGCAGACCGGCACTGGGCCAGGGCCAGACAGGCTGCATCATCCACGAGCTGCACGCCGTGTCCGACAACGTCCTCATTCGAGGCTCCTGCTCGGAATGGAACGTGGAGAAGATCACTTTCAAGTAGGCCTCACATTTCGAAGGGGGCTTGAACCTGTGGCTCGAGCCCCCGCATTAACGATTCGCCTCTGCGATCCCTGCCATTCGCCTGCCCATTGGTGAGCAAGTAAAAAAGGCAACTTTAGCTACGGAAAAAGGCATATTTGCTGTCATCCCGAGCGAAGCGAGGGATCTGCTTTCCAGCAAAATGCAGGAAAAAGCAGATTCCTCGCCGCGCAGCGCGCCTCGGAATGACAAAAAGTCGAGTTTTTGCGCAACCTGTACCGCTGTCGAAGGGTCAGAACAAATCTGGCGGGCCGAGGAACGTCGCGATACAAGCTATTCCAATTCCGGTCCAACGCCGTAATACAGCGTTAACATATTGCTGCAGCGGGGCTGATAGAATCACCGCTTCGTTCGAACCGGAACCCCAGCGGAGAGTGTGATGGAAAAGAAGAATTTTCTGTTCGTTTCGCTCACGGGGCTCATCAGCGACATTGCCTGGCAGGTTTCTAAAGAGGGGCATGAGGTCCGCTACTTCATCGGAGACAAGAAGGAACGCGACATCGCCGATGGGTTTGTGGCGAAGTCGAAGGATTGGGAGAAAGACGTCGACTGGGCCGACATCGTCATCTTCGATGACACGCTCGGCCAGGGCGAAAAGGCGCAGGACCTGCGCAAACAGGGCAAGAAGGTAATCGGCGGAACGCCTTATTCCGACAAGTTGGAGGATGATCGCTCCTTCGGCCAGGAAGAACTCAAGAAAGCCGGGGTCAATATTATTCCCTACGGGGAATTCGTGTCCTTCGATGACGCGGTCGAGCACGTGGTGCAAAATCCGGGCCGCTACGTGATCAAGCCGAGCGGCGAGGCGCAGAACGTAAAGCGGCGGCTATTTGTGGGCGAAGAAGAAGACGGGCAAGACGTAATCCGCATGCTGGAGGCGTATAAAAAGGCGCTGTCGGACGAGATCAAGGTCTTTCAACTGCAGCGACGCGTGGTGGGAGTCGAAGTGGCGGTGGGCGGATTCTTCAACGGCAAGAATTTTATTTATCCGATCAACGTCAATTTCGAGCACAAGAAACTTTTTCCCGGCGATATCGGACCGTCCACGGGAGAGATGGGAACGTCGATGTTTTGGAGCGGGCCGAACCAACTGTTCAACCACACGCTGCTGAAAATGGAGCCGGTGCTGGCATCGGAAGGCTATGTCGGATACATCGATTTGAATTGCATCGTCAACAATCACGGCATCTATCCCCTGGAATTCACCGCGCGCTTTGGGTATCCGACGATCAGCATTCAGCATGCCGGGATGCTTTCGCCGATCGGCCAATTCTTTCTCGATTTGGCGGACGGGAACGACCCCAAGTTGAAGACGCGGAGCGGATTCCAGATCGGCGTGCGCATCGTGGTGCCGCCGTTTCCGTTTGACGATGATGAAACTTTCGATTCGTTCTCTAAGGACTCCGTGATCGTATTCAAGAAGCCGCCGCAGGATGAAATGCATATTGAAGACGTAAAACAAGTGAACGGCCAGTGGCTTGTGGCCGGGACTTCCGGGGTGATTCTGATCGTGGTCGGCACGGGGCCGACGATGCGGCAGGCGCAAACGCAAGTCTACAGCCGAATCAAGAACGTGCTGATTCCCAATATGTACTACCGCACGGACATCGGCGATCGCTGGGTGGAGGATACCGACCGCTTGCACACGTGGGGATACTTGCGGTAGAGGTTTTCAAGATTCACGGTCTGGGGCGATATGTTAACGGGATATTACGGCCTTGCACCGGTATTGGAATGGGCTAGCCCGGACTTCTCAAAAACTCACGTGTGGAGTTCTCGGTAAACCTTGCCAAAAACAGGCCGAACCCTCACGCCGGGCCCAGTGGAACAGGCTTCAGCCTGTGGGTATTGGGTGAGATGGCAGAAACCTCACAGGCTGAAGCCTGTTCCGCTTAAAACCTCGCCACGGGTGCATTTTGCGTCCCTCCCAGCCGGGGGAAAACGCTGTCGCGCATATCGTTAGAAATTCCGGCTAGTCGAGGGGTTGGACCCGCACTATATAACCATTGTAGTCAACATACCACACAGTTACTGGATGCGTGGAGGCGTCGATATAGGTTCGCCGGTCATAGGAATAGGGCTCCGGCATTTGATAGGCGCGCCAGTGGCTGGTTTTGGGATCGAACCGCAGCATTTGCCGGCCGTGCAGCACGCCGGCCCAAACTTCGCCGTTTTTGTCCGGCATGGCTTCATAAAAATCGGTGTAGGGATGCGGGGCGATCGGCGGCGTGTATTCGTCGATCCGGGCCGCCTTGGCATTGAGCTCGATGAGTGAGCCGTCCGCTCCGCCCCACCAGGTATTTCCGAAGGGATCGAACCCGCCTCGTTTCGCGGTCATCATGTGGGTGCCGCTGTTCAGGTTTAGAATTTTCCCGGTTTCAATGTCCAGCATTTCGACGGTGTTGCCCCAATTCGCCGGACCGCTGCCGCCCCAATACCTGCCGTCGTAGGAAATGGTGTTGTCGTAGCTGCTGTTGGCCTGAAGCGGCCACTCCTGCAGGACTTTTCCGGTGTTGGGATCCATCTTCACGATTCTATCCGCGCGGGCATCCCAAACATTGCCGGCAGCGTCCAGCGTGAAATTTCCGAAGCTGGGAGCATTGATGGGAGTCTTGCTGGCGATGAGAACCTGCTTCACATCGCCGGTCTTCGGATCCAGCCGGTTGAGCTGGTGCGCCCAATTTTCGGAAATCCAGGCGATGCCGTTCTTGTCGATGACGGCGTGATGCGTTCCCGGCATGGAGCCGGGGGTCAGAGGAATTTTATACTCCGTCACAATGCCCGTCTTCGGATCGAGCTTGCCGACGACCCGCGTCTTGTGACTGGTGAACCAGATGTTGCCCTGGTTGTCAGAAGAGGCGTCGTGAAGGGCGAGCAACTGCTGCGGCAACTCGAATTCGGTAACGACGACCCTGGTCGATTCTCCGCGAGGGCGCGGGAAAACGCGCAGGGGGTCATCCTTTGATTCGGGACCTCGCACTCGCGTTAGGAACTTGACGAGAATGTTGAATTCAGGGTCCGGCGCGGACATGGGCTTATTGCGGACGGCAATCGCAGTGCCCGTGAAATGCATCATGCGATCGACGATCAGGCCCCAGCTGCGCTGGTCATAACGATTCCTGAAAATCTGTTGCCAGGAATGGCATCCGGAGCAATTCTTCTGGAGCATCGCTTTTTCTTCAGCCGTGCCCGGCAAGTTCCACAGAATTTCCGCGCTGCTGAGCTGGGATTCCAATTCCGGCGTCGCGGGCAGATTATCCGAGTCGGCGACTCTCTGCAGGACGATGTCGTCGATCTTAGTTGCGCCATTGATCGAGACCCCGTCCCGCCGATACGGCTTGAAGGGAACAGGGGTAGGAATTCGCAAGGTGTAGGAGCCGGCCTGCATTTTCGGGAATTCGAATTTGCCGTCCCCGTTGGTATACACGGTAGTTCGAATGCCGTTCGGAGCGACGAGTTGGACGCCCACGCCCTCGGGGGAATCACCGCTGGCGATCTTCACGATTCCGGTAGCGCCTCCCGTGAGCCCGTTTTGCACCGGCCATTTCTGCGTCTCGGCGCGATACAGGGGGTTCGCGGGAGGATTCTCGCCCTCCACGCAGCATTTTCCGGAGTGGAAATACGCGACCAGGTCCGATACGTCCGCATCGGAAAGGCTGGTTCGAAATGCGGGCATACCGGGGCCGCCCTCTTTGATTTTCGCGCTGACGTTGTCGTCCGTTACAGCGTCGCCGGAAGACAGGCTGTCCCGCTGATAAAGGTCCTTCAATAATGGCGCGCTCTTGGTGTACTGGTTATGACACATCCAGCATTTATAAAAATAAATATTTTCCCCGCGCGAAGGGCCGCTCTCAGCCAGGATCGTATAGGTATCCAGGCGGCGGGAACGCTGCAGGTCGTCGTTAGAGGTGTCCGGAGCGGCCGCAGCCTTGGGGGGCTTCGGAGCCGTTTTGGCCATGCCCAGGCGGGCCGTCGCGCCTGCGACCAGCAGGCCCGTCAGGGCGAGCAACAGTGCAACTGTGCGGGAAGCACGATTAGGAATTTGCGCTGGCATAAATTCACCTCAAACGAAATGTGGAGATTTCTACTGGTGAGCGAAACATACGTCTGCCGGCCTTTTCCGTCAACTTAAATTGTGCTGGCGGCGTTTGAATTGCAGTGGCAGCGAAGGGCTGCCCGCCCTAAAAGCGGGCGGCCGCTACAAAACCTGCGAATCGGCGTTGCTCTTTGCAGCACAGACTTCACAGGCTGCGGAAAAAATGCCCCGTCCTGTCATTCTGAGCGGAGCGAAGAATCTCTCTCGGATCTAAGTACCAGAAAAGAAAGAAGGAGAGATTCTTCGCTCCGCTCAGAATGACAGCGGCTTGAGTTTTTCCGCGGCCTGTTCAGTCTGTGGCCTTTCATCAGATCAAGGCGGGCTTGGACCACCTGGCTGACGCGATCAGCCCGGGTTTCGTTTTGGAACCCCACAGGCTGAAGCCTGTGCTTCTTAAGTTCACTTTCGAATTGACGCAATAGGCGGGAAGGCGGCTTTCCTTGAATGAGTTACAGAGTCGTGCCCGGCGCGATCACGCCATTTTTGGGGACGATGATGATTCCATCGCGAATGGAATAGCCTTTGCCGTCAAAATTCCGATGGCCTTCCTCATTTACTAGTTTCGAGTCGTCGCCGACGCGAGCATTCTTGTCGACAATCACGCCTTCAAGGACGACGTTGCGGCCAATGCCGAGTTTGGGAAGGTCATGGCTCGCTGGCGCTTGGTCTGCCTCGTAGAAGTCGGCCCCGAGCAGCACCGAGCGGCTGATTTTCGCGCCGGCGCGGATATGGGTGCGAATGCCAACAATGGATTTTTCCACGGCGCATCGTTCGAGAGAGCATCCCTCCGCGATGATGGCTTCACGGGCGACGCAATCCGCCAGCCTCGCGCCCGGAAGATAATGGGGCGTCGTATAAATCGGGCGGCGCGAATCATGGAACGTAAACGGCGCATCCGTTTGCGTGAGCATGATGTTCGCGGCATAGAAGGAGTCGATCGTTCCGACGTCCGCCCAGTACCCTTCAAACAGGTAGGATTTGACGCGGTAGCGATCGAGCGCTCGCGGGATGGCCTCACGTCCGAAATCGGTCGCGGGGTCCGCTTCTAGCATATCGAGGAGAACCCTGCGAGAGAAAACGTAAACGCCCATCGAAGCGACAAAGGGTTTTTCCGGGATATGCGTTGCGAAAGAAGCGTTGGCCGGGATGCTCCGATCGATTTGGGCCAGGCGTTCGGTCTTTGGTTTTTCCTCGAATGCGACGATCTGCCCGCTCAGGTCAAACCGAAATATTCCCATCGCGGTGGCGTCATCCATCGTCACCGGTTGTGCTGCGATCGTGATGTCCGCTTTACTTTCAATATGAGCATCGAGCAATCCGTTAAAGTCCATCCGGTAAAGATGGTCGCCGGCGAGGATCAGATAGTAGTCGGCGCCGTATCTTGCGAAATGGCGCACTGCCTGCCGGACGGCATCGGCCGTCCCTTGGTACCAGTTCGGGTTGTCGGGCGTTTGTTCCGCGGCGATGATTTCGACGAATCCCTGGCTGAAAGGATCCATCCGATAGGTCTGCGAGATGTGCCGGTTCAGCGACTCCGAATTGAATTGCGTCAAGACGAAGATGCGGCGGATGTCCGCGTGCAGGCAGTTGCTGATGGGGATGTCAATCAGGCGATAACTGCCGCCGATCGGGACCGCAGGCTTGGAGCGGTACTGCGTGAGAGGGAACAGGCGCGAGCCCTGGCCACCACCCAGAATCAGCGACAAGACTTCGCTGTTCACAAGCATCGGCTCAATGGTACACCCATCGTTCCACGCGGGGTAAATACACGAAACACCGGAGCGCCTTGCTTATTCAATGGCAGGCTTCTCAGGCTGCGGAAAAACTCAAGCCTCTGTCATTCTGAGCGAAGCGAAGAATCTCTCCTTGTTTCTTTTCTGCTACCTAAATCCAAGAGAGATTCTTCGCTTCGCTCAGAATGACAGAACGGGGCATTTTTTCCGCAGCCTGTTCTGTCTAATTTGAGGGGGTCAAGTTGAAACACTCGGCAGTGACGGAGGTTCGCCGCGATTGACAGAGAACACTGCCGTCACCGCCGAAAATGAATTCTTACGGTAGGCCTCTACTTGCCGACCATCAGAATGGAGAACGAGCCCGGCACCATCGGGCCGCGGGCAACGCGTCCGTTAGAAAGCGGCGGCGCTCCGGCAGGCGGCGGATCGAACATGGCGGCGATCAGAAGGATGCGGTTCGTCTTCCGGTCGAGGGTCAGCGTCTTGGCGCTGGGCATCGTGGTGAGGTTCTGTTCCACCTCGAAGCTGGTGGGGCTGTTTTCCTTGATTATCGTCAGGTTGCCTTCCGCGTGCGAGCTGAACGCTTCCATTGTGGCCGGGTTGAACACGGCTCCATCGGTGCCACCGGCGAGGGGCAACGTGGTGATGATGTTTCCGTCGTCGGCGTTGAGAATCACCATCACATGCGGAGTGCGGCAGGCGACAAAGAGAATACGATTTTTCGGATCCATGGCCAGCCCGGCGCAAGTCGCCCCCTTGCTGGAAACATCGTAGTGGGCGGTCACGGCCAGTGTCTTGGCATCGACCACCGCAACATTGCCCTTATCTTCGATATCGATGTACACGTGGCCATTGCCGTCGGTGACGGCCTGTTCCGGAGCCCCGCCCAGGTCAATTGTCCCCACGATCGAGCCATCTTTCGTGTCAATCACGGTGGCGTGGGGCATGGAGTGGCTGAGATCGTAAACATGCTGGTTAAACGGGTCGAACAGAATGCCGTCGGGATTGCCCTGCACGGCGATCGTCTTGATGACCGCAAGGGTCTTGGAATCGAACATCACGACGGGATTGCTGGTCACGAAGCCGTGATTGGTCTTCGGGTCGACAACGGCGCCATGCCCGTTGACGCTGGGGATTTCGCCCTTCGGCTCCAGAGTGTCCAGATCGAAAACGGTTATACGGCCCGTGGGGCCGCTGCGCGGCACGTAAAGCCGGCGGCCGGCCGTGTCCGCATTCACATAATCGAAGCCGCCATCGCCGCCCACTTTGGCTGTCTTCATTATTTTGTAGGGGCCGGCGGTTGGCGCCTCTTGGGCCAATCCGAAGGACGCCAGGATCGCGATCCCTGCTGCAAGCACAACTGGCAAGCAAAATCGTTTCATAAGATTTCTCCTCGATTCCGCGGGAATGTCCATTCCGGTCTGGAAACTGCGAGCGAATATACACCCGATTGGCCTTTATCAGGATAGTTCACTTTTTGGAGGACGGATTCTTTGCCAAGCATGATTGGGGAACTCTCCATCAGGCGATTTTCAGACCTTGGCACTTCATGGGATAGTGCATGATTTGCGGAAGCTTGGCTGATAGTCTGGGTCAGGGAGGATTACGTGAAGGCGCGTCTCGGCATTTTGCTTGCCATTGCAGCTGTGTTTTCGGCTGCGCTTGCTGGGTCGATGGCCGGACCCGCTTCGAACCGAATCTATCTTTTCGCCAGCCCCAACCAACAGGAATCGGTCACCGATCAAGAAGCTCAGACACGCTTGAAATCGTTCGAAGAGATCAATGCGACCGCTGTCGCCGACCGCGCGGCTTGCTCCCTTTCCCGTTCCGTTCAGATCACCGGCAGTTTAGGGATTTACGACAAGTCCTCTGAAAATTCGTTCATCCTGGAGGCAGACCTGGAGCGCAAACCGTCTGAATATCTTGCCGCTCTCTTGGGTCTCTATTCCCGGCAGGAATTCGTACTATTGTTTGTCGATGATCCGAGCGGCCAGGACCGGTTGTGGATCATTAAAACGCCGCAGTCTCTGGGCGCGGTCGTTGCCGCACTTCGGAACTTGCAGCTCACACCAGCCACCGTGCAAGTGGAGCAGAATCGAAACGAAGTCTGGTTCGTCGATTTTGGGGAAAGGCACGCTGATACGCTGAAAAAATTCACTTCCGATGCGAACGGCAAGTCCAGCCTCACGGCCGGGGTCGCAGAACTTCTCGGCAATCAGACGAGGGCCACTGCGATTGAAGGGTGGCGGCAACAAATCGGCGTATTCGAACAACGGAGCAGGACCCACCTGTCCGGGAAGTTATCGAGCAAAGGCTGGCGGGACGTCGCCACGGTCCACACCTGCAGCAAAGAGATGTTCATTCCTTAGGTTCACCCGGCGAATGGCGCGCCAATTCCGGCGGAACGCATTTCTCAAATAGTTTCGCGCGCACCGAAACGGGATTGCTCGCGCTTGCGTCGTATGCTAGTGTCCGGGTCAAGTAAGGCACCTATGACCGCGGGGAACCCTCGCGGTGCTCACTCGAGGAGAAGCGTATGGCTAAGAAGCGATCCCTGGTTGCTGCATTTACGGCTCCTTGTTTATTGGCTTCCTGTCTCTTGATGGCGCAGCAAAACGCCGCGCCGCAGCACGCCATGACATTTTTCGTGACCAGCTCTCCCATGGGAGATGGCGGAAATCTCGGCGGGTTGGCCGGCGCTGACGCGTATTGCCAGAAGCTGGCGACGGCAGTGGGCGCGGGCAGCCACACCTGGCACGCTTATCTCAGCACGCAGGCGCGTCCGGGGCAGCCGGCCGTCAATGCGCGCGATCGCATCGGCAAGGGGCCCTGGTACAACGTGAAGGGCGAGATGATCGCCCCGGACCTTGCCCACCTGCATGGTGACACGATGGAACTCGCGCGTCTCGGCAACAACCTCAACAAGCTGACGGGGCTGACCGAGAAGGGCGAGACTGTTCCCGGCCTTTACGATTATGCCGATAAGCGCGACAACGATTGGGCCTACGTCAAGACGACTCCCTATTCCAACCGCCACGAAATGCTGACCGGTACGCAGCCGGACGGCACGGCCTTCACGGATGACCAGGATCACACCTGCAACAACTGGACCAGCAACAAGGATCCCCAGCCCGGCGCGGCGAATGGAAATCTCAACGCTTCCGATGGCAGGCCCAACGCCCAAATCGGCTTTCCGGATCGCAATGGCGGCGGAAACGGGTCCTGGAATTCGTCCCATGGAACCCGGGGATGCAGCCAAGAATCCTTGCCCAAAACGCACGGTGTTGGCATGTTTTACTGCTTTGCGATTAATTGATGGAGCTGAGGAGCTCAGAATGCCCAAGAGACGATTTTTGCTGGCCGGATTAGCGCTCGTACTGCTGGCTTCTTGCCTTACGATTGCCCAAGAGGAAGGCGGAGGGCAGGGTCGGCCTCAACCGCAGCACCACCCTATGTCCTTCTTTGTCACCAGCGTGGGCCTCGGCAAAGGCGGCAATCTGGGCGGATTGGCCGGAGCCGACGCGCACTGTTTGGCGCTGGCTACTGCCGTTGGCGAGGGCAATCACACCTGGCACGCCTATCTCAGCACGCAGGCGCGGCCGGGCCAGCCTGCGGTGAATGCGCGCGACCGCATCGGGAACGGGCCGTGGTACAACACTTCGAAGAGCCAGCTCGGGGCGCCACAGAACGCGAACATTTCCATGGATCTCGCCGAACTCCACGGAGACACACTCGTGCAGGCGCAGCGCGGCAGCAATCTTTTCAAGCAGTCCGCGCGAACTGAGAAGGGCGAGGTGATCCACGGGGTGGGCGACGCGCCTCCGATCCAGCATGACATCTTGACCGGCTCGCAGACCGACGGGCGCGCCTATACCGATAAGGCCGACCACACCTGCAACAATTGGACCAGCAGCGGCGCGGGCTCCGCTCAAGTGGGCCATTCCGATCGCATCGGAAATGGCAACGCGTCGTGGAACTCCTCGCATGCCACTTCGGGTTGCAGCCAAGCCGCGCTGGAGAGCACGGGCGGCGCGGGGTTGTTTTACTGCTTCTCGGTCAATTGAGCGGCGGGGGAAGTGATTCTCAGTCACGAATTTTTATGAGTGGCAGTTTTTGCGGCCGAAGAAAAGGTTCCTCCACTATTTTGTCATTCCGAGCGAAGCGAGGAATCTCTCGTTTTTTCATTCGCTCAAAACTTGAGAGAGATTGCTCGCTTCGCTCGGAATGACAAAATGAACCTCTCTATCCAGAACCTGTGAAACCGCGGAATACGAAGACCATTTTTGAGGAAACTTCCAGACGCAATGGTTAAGCTCAGTGAGGGAGGTTACACGGCTGATCTTGCGGCAACGGACTTCGCGGAAGCTGCCCGTGGAGCGTAAGGAATTCTCACCATTATCTCCGTTCCTTTCGCATGCGATCCTATTTTGAATTCGCCGTGCTGCTCTCTCACCCGTTCTTTCATGCTCAGCAGGCCGACGCCGGCATAGGCTCCGTCCGCGTAAAAAGCTTCGAGCGTTTCGCGCGGAATTCCTTGCCCGAAGTCCCGCACGCGAAGCGTCACATAGTTCGCATCGACCTGGACGCTGACTTCGGCCTGGCTACTCGAGGAATGGCGATGGATGTTATTGAGAGCTTCCTGCAGGACGCGATACAGAGTGAGTTCCAAATTTAGCGGCAAGCGATCTTCCGATTGCGGAATGTCCGTGGATACATCCAGGCCCGTACGTCGAGCGTACCCCTGGATCAACCATTTGGCCGCGGAAGAAAATCCGAGTTCGTCGAGGAGAGGAGGGTGGAACAAATAGGACATCGTGCGGGTCTGCATGATCGCATCATCGAGCAAAGCGGTAAGCTCCGCGGTTTGCGATGGTCTCGAAATTCCGGACGGCGAGTGCGTAGCAATCATTTTTGCGGCCGCCAGCGTCTGGCCCACGCCGTCGTGCAGTTCCCGCGCAAATCTCCTGTGCTCCTCATCCTGGACTCGCATGAGTTCCACGCTCAAATGGCGCAGTCGATCTTCCGCTTCCCGGCGTTCGCGAACCTCGCGATTCAGCAGGTAGTAGTGAAGCAGGAACATACAGGCGGAGAGCGCGAACGAAACAGTAAGGACGGTCAGCATGATTGTAAAAAGGAGATTCGAGCGGCGGCTCCGCTGATCGAGCAGCGTATGTTCGTTTTGCTTCATTTGTCCGGAAATCATCGCAGTATCGAAAGCCGCCCTGGCAATTTCCGAGGTAAACTGCACTTCTTTTTTAGGGTCGGACTGGTTTTGCTGTCTGAGTTCAACGGATCGCCGGGAACCGGCAATTCGCGCGGCTGCGTTTGATTCCAATTGATCGCATAGCGCCAGTTGCGGCGGATTGTCGCTGGTCAATCGACGAATCCTGGCAAGCGCCGGCCCTACACTACCCACAGCGCTCAAAAAATTGCTTAGGGATTCGGGAGTTGCTGAATCAAAGTAGGCCACCCGAGTTCGGCCAACGGCGGTTAAAGTGGATTCCAGATCTCCGATGGCAACTTCCACTTCGTAAGTATGGCGAATGAGGGCCTGGGCTTGATAGAGGCGAGAAATGACCATTCCAGCGGCAATGCCACTGAGGCAGAGAAGGATCAGGGCCAGCGCGAGGGCGACCTTTGCCTTTTGGCTCGAGGACATCTCGTACGCTCAAAATTCAGTGTGTAACAGCTGTAGAGTAGCATATAAACGTCCCTGGTAATTCTTCCTTGTTATGTGAATACAACGAGGATCATCCGCTGGAGGGCTCGGTTTAGGTTCGAATTGGGCCCGCCTACCGTGGCAGACTGGCATCTCCTTGAAGCCAACATGCACGCCTGAAGGAGGACGCTACAGGATTGCGCCAAAACGCCCGACCGCCGCGGCGGACGGGCGCCACGGCATCGGGCCAAAAGCCCGGGAGAATGACATCGCCGATTTCGCTGGGAACGGATTTAGGATCGGAGCTCTGCTCGCCCTGGGAATAGGGAACGAAACGCCGCGCCCGCCATTCGCATCGCCGCGCGCATTTTGACTCCCAGTGTCATGTCTTGCGCGCCGCCGTTCGCGCGCACGATCAGCACCGTAACATCGTCGTCGGACAAATTTTCCGGATACCTCTCGGCGATTTCGCCCAGCAGCGCATCAATCAATTTTTCCGGCTTGACGTCGCCCAGCAATTTCAGAAGCCGCAGCACGCCGTCCTCGCCCAGTTTTTCCCCATCGGCGTCGGTGGATTCGATCAGCGCATCGGTATAGGTTACCAGGCAATCGCCCGGGCTCGAGTTCCACCTCGAAATGCTCGTACTCCGTGATGCTAAAATTCCAAGAGGCAAATTCATGGGTCCGGGCGGCCGACGGGATCCTCATTGCCCAGCAGGCTCCATTCTCCTTTTGAAGCGCGGTAGAGAATCGGGCGCGGATGTCCCGCGTTGCACAGAATCAATTTTCGGCTGGGAGCGAAAAACGTGCTGACGATCGCCGTGGCGATAGGTTCCCTTTCTTGGACAGCGCCGAGAATTGCTGATTTAACAGGCGCACGAACTCCGCCTGATCCCAGCGATTGATAAACCGGCGCATCAGCAAGCGCAGATCGGCGGCGATGGCGGCAACCGGCGTTCCGTGCCCGGAGACGTCAGCCAGCAACAAGCGGGTGATCCGGCCCGCCGCGCAACTCGAAGCGTAGTAAACGTCGCCGCCGCGCGGCGCCTGTCCATGCGGTTTGCTGTAGACCCAGGCGTCCAGCCCGCCAATAACGACGCCCCGAGCGGTCAGCTGGCTTCCGCCGCATACTTCCAGGCATTCCATATGTTCCGCGGGCGAATCGCTCATTGTGGCATCATCCCGAATTTCAGATTTGGAGTACGAATGGCGATACGATACACCTGTTTCGTTCCGCGAGACAACGACATTGCCACGGCGATCCCGCCGGAGCTCGAGCTATGCAGACACCTCCGAATTCTTCTTCATAATGAAAACGACGCGCGAGTCACCGCTTTTTTTGTTCCACGCATCATCGACCTTGGCCAAAGGCACAGGTTCAGTTTCAATTTTCAGATTGCCCGGAACCACGGCTTGCAGCACACCACTGATCGCGCCGATCAAGCCTTCTAGTGCGATACTTCCGATGCCGCTGCCCATTAAGATCAACGCGGAAGAGCGCAGGGCGGCGCTTGGCAAGGAGATGGTCCCGCCACTGACTGCTCCGATCTGAACGAAACGGATGGGCACGCCATCCTTGCCCGCTCTTGCTGCCGCCACAATCAGGGTTTCGGCGCTTTTTCCCCAAAGATAGTCGAGAACGACATCGACGCCTTCGCCGCCAAACTGCTCCTCGAACGCCGTTTCCAGTTCTTCGGGAGATTGATTTAAAGAAATGACTACATCCGCGCCGAGCGCCTTCACTTGTTCCAGGGCCGAATCGTTGCGACCGGTCGCGACGACTCTCTTCGCCCCCAGGTACCTGGCGATCTGCACCGCCAGGCGGCCTGAACTTCCAGTGGCGCCGTTGATCAGCACGTTCTCCCCGGCAATCAGATGCGCCCGCTCCTTTAATGCGGCCCAGGAAGACATCCCCGGAATCGCGATGGCGGCAGCGGTAATGTCATCTACATCCGCAGGCAGCGGAATGCATTGCTCCATTCTTACCGCAGCCTTTTCGGCCATGCCGCCGAACGGCTCCTCGGGCAGCACGAAATAGACGCGCCGGCCATCCTGAGTCCGGCCGACGCCGTCGATACCAACGACTGCGGGAAGGCTGTCGGGAGATGTATGATGCGAGCCCGAAGCGCGGCTTTTCGTGACGTGGCTTAAAGCGGAAGCGGTGACGTCAATTAATTCTTCACCAGCTTGCGGCACGGGGTCGGTAAAGTCCGCGTACCCCGGCGTCCCTCCCGGTTTCGATATGACGGCGGCCTTCATGTGATTTCCTCTTTTCTTTCTCGAGGTGCCTCGCCGCGGGAAGATCGGCCCATTTTGCGGAGGCTCGCTAGTCTGATACGTTTGCGGCTTTCAATTAATTTCGTCCAAGAAGGGATGACCTCGCAAGAATTCTGCATCCCAGGAGAATAGAGAGGTGGTGAATATCATCTGGGCCACGCTCTGCGAAACCGTCTATTCAGAAAGACGCCGCTAAGTCATTTCTTGTCGGTAACGAACGGGGCATCGATTCGAGGGGTAGCCCCTGGATAGCCCGCAGATATTTTGCGCGGTTTCACGGCAGATGAAATGAAAACGAGTATCATTCCGCAGACGCCTATGGGATGCTACCAGTAATGTTGTTCCAAGCCAGGGGTGAGCCGTGAAGCTGCGGAGCGGCATCCTTCTCGTATTGTTTCTGGTCCTTCCCACATTGCGGGCGCAGACGCCTCACCGGAGCCTGCTGCTCGGAGGATGGGAACCGGACGGCGTAGGCTTGCTCGGAGCCTCGGGCATCAGCAAAGCAACCGAAGATTCCTTCGACATCAAGTTCCTCGACGCCATTGGCCAACGAGCAGGCCTAGGTTTTTCCCTACGACCGTTGGAGAAGGGCCGCATGGAGGGGGAAGTCGTCGGCGGGACGATGGATTTCGCCCTGCCGGTCGTCGAAACGCCGAATCGAGACTTGGGCGGGCTATTCTCTGTGCCCTATGCGACGCGGTCGAACTTATTGTTCATGAGGAATGGCGCTCCGGCGCTGGCGGGACGGGGCAAGGATTTGCTGCTCAGCGCACTGCACAAGGGCTTGCGCATCGGCGTCACTCGCGACGATGAGTACGGCGATGAACTGGACGCCATCGTGGCCGATCCCGGCATGGTCCATCAGGTGGTGGTAGAAGCCAGCGATGCCGCGAGCCTGGACATGGTCCTCGCGGGTCGCCTCGACGGGTTTCTTGCACCGAGGCTTTCAGGCCTGGCAGCAATGGCCGCGCAGCCCGGCTCCGATGGCCGTGTTACTGCGATCGAATCGCCGGTGGGTGTGCAACAGTTGCGCGTGATGTTCAGCCGCAAGACGGTCGATACGGCAACGATTGCGAATTTCGACCAGGCACTGTACTCACTGCGCACAGATGGAACTGAAGCGCGGCTCCAGGAGCGCAGCACCGCGCCGGTCCTCCTTCGCCTTGCAGCTACCGGGTCGTGGTTTAACTGGCTGGACATTATAGGCACCGTCGCGTTCGCTCTATCCGGTGTAATTATCGCGCGGCGTGAGAACTATTCGATTTTCGGCGCATTCATCCTTGCGGCGCTCCCGGCGGTCGGCGGCGGGATTGTGCGAGATCTGCTCGTCGGCCGATCGCCGATCGGCGTGCTGTCCAATCCGCTGGCCCTGAGCCTTGTGATTGGTACCGTGATTCTGGCTTATCTGATCGTGCAGTCGCACGATGCGACGACGAGCAAGGGGCGTCTTTGGTCGATCGACCAGGGAGTCGCGACGCGACTTGCGCAGGCCGTCGCGCTGCCGCTTCGCAACATGCTCGACCTGACGGACGCGATTGGCCTCGCGGCCTTCACGGTCACCGGCGTGGTGATCGCCGTGCGCTTTGGGGCCGAGCCTCTGCTGCTCTGGGGGCCGCTCTGCGCGGCGCTCAGCGCTGCCGGTGGCGGCATTTTGCGGGACATGCTGCGAGCCGACAGCGACAATCCGGCGCTGCACGCCTCGCTTTATGCCGAGATCGCCCTGATCTGGGGACTCATGTTGTCGTTGATCGTGGAATGGCTGGGGCGCGTGGAACAACCCCACCTATTGCGCACTGCCGTGGTCCTTACAGTCGTCGGCGCGTTTCTCACGCGCATGCTGGTTGTTCTGCGGCACATCCGAAGCCCGCAGATTTGACCGGCCCCAATTAATCCGTCAATCCCTTACTGTTTGTATCCGCCGAACTGCACTCGAAATCCGTCCGGGTCGGCTACGTCGGAAGCTCCGGTAAGCTTTATGCCGCGCCGCTTCACCTCGGCGAGATAGGCTTCCTTTTCCGCGTCCCAGTCGGCGATAGTGTAGGCGATGTGATCGACGCCGAGTTGAGCGCCCGGACGAGCGCCGGCGTTTCGAACCACCAGGATGTTATCGCCGAACAAGAGTCGGCACTGCGTCTTGCCGTCATCCTCGACGACTTTCATGCCGAAGAGGCCCGCGTAGAAGTCGCGCGTCTTGGCGTAATCCTTCACCTGGTAGGACACGTGGTTGATATAGATGGCGGGGATCACCGTGGCTTCGGCGGCGGCTGCGGGAGCGGCGCTTGCCGCCGTGGCTGCCGTCACCGCCACGGTCAAGTTCTGAATGAGTTGCCGGCGGGTGAGCTTTCCTCGTTCGAACTCGCTAACCAGATTTGCGACGATCTTTTCCACGGCGATGTCCTCCTCTTGGAAGTGCCGGGGCGCCAGCGTGGGCCCCGGGTCGGCCTGTTGACCGGAATTTCCATTTTGCGACCGGCTTGCCGACAATGTACACCCACACGCCAGGTTTTGGCGTGCTTCAAATTTAATGTCAACAAGATTTGGATTGATAATTCGTGCTGGCAGTCAGGAAGTCCATCATTTGTCCGGACCGGTGGAGTTCACGAGAACTTGTTCCGCGCCTCGAAATAGAGCGCGAACTGACCGAATTACGGTTCGCAAAACAGAGAGAATAATGAGCAGCGCCATTAATACAACTATAGAGGACCAGTAAGGGTGCTTGGTCGCAAGCCAGGTCAGGAAAACGACGAAAGCGTCCTCGCCGACACTCAGGATGATATTGGAAAATGGTTCGGGGGAATGACTCACGGCCGCGCGGGCCGCGATCTTCCCGCTGTGCGCAGCCAGGGCGATGGCGGCTCCGACAAAGGTTGCGATCAATTGCATCCCCGGAGAGAGTTGCGTCGTGGCGCCGTAGGCCAACAATGCCGCGACAGGGACGCGGACAAAAGTCTGCAGCGCGTTCCAGACCAGATCAAAAATCGGGATCTTGTCGGCAAAAAATTCAATCACGAAAAGAATGGCGCAGGGGACGATCACATACCAACTCGCCACGGAGTGCAGCGACGGAGGAAGGTTTAGAATATCGGCCCGGGCGAGCAATCCGAGCAGGGCAACCGTCAAATAAATGTTGAGGCCGCCGGAAAAACTGACTGCGAGGACAAATGCGGTCAGTTGGGTTGGAAGCAGGCGCACCGGTGAAGTCCCCAGGAAACACAGTTGAGCCTTGAGCGCGGCTCAGCCCTTCTCGCGCAATAGAGTACCCCACTTTGCCCGTAAAGCTGGCCGGTCACACGGCACAATCGTAATTTCACGGTCCGGAATGCGGCTGTGACTGATGAGCCCTCAAATCGGAAAGTATCGTGCGATGATTGGTGAAGTGCCTTGAGAAGCGCAGCCGCAGCGGGAGACCGTATCGCGAATGGAATTCTTCCTGTCAGGAAGGCAAGGCAAATTGATCGAGGTCCATCTTCTGGGCAACTTTTTCCATAATTTCAATGTCGATAATCTCCTGCTTCAACGAATAACCCAAAAGCAGGGCGCTGAAACACAAGTTGTTAATGCTGCGAGGGGCGCCTTCGCTCAACTCGGCGATCCGATTCAATGCTTCCTGTGTAAATAACCCATTCCTCTTAAAACCAGCTGTGCGAAGCCGGTGTTCGGCGTATTCGGCGACTTCCGCGGCGTCCAAAGGTTTCAGATTGGCTACCATGCCGAGGCGCTGGCGCAGTTGCGAAAGCCCGGGCCGCTTCAGCGTCTGAACCAAAGGCGACTGCCCGGCCAGGACAATCTGAATCAATTTGGAATGGGTCGTTTCGAAGTCGGACAGCAATCGAATCGTTTCCAGCACGGATTCCTGAAGATTTTGCGCCTCGTCCACGATCAGCACGAACCTTCTTCCCTCGAGCATCTCCCGGAACAAAATCTGGTTCAGTTTCCTGTGCATGGCGACAACATCCGCCGAGTCGTAATCCACACCCAACTCGCTCAGAAGATACCCGAGAAGTTCGCTGGAATTGCACTGCGTCTGGAATAAATGCACGACGCGCGCCCGCTCGCCCAGTTCCTCCGTCATTTTGTTCAGCAGAGTGGTCTTCCCCAAACCGGGGTTGGCGACCAGCGTGATGAATCCCCGCAGATTTTCGATCCCTTGCAACAGGGAGGTCAGCGCTTCACGGTGCGACGCGCTGAGGTAGAGGTAATCGGGATCCGGGGTTACGTCGAATGGCTGTTGATTCAGTCCATAAAATGCCAGGAGGCCAGACGGCTGCAATTGTTCATAGACGCCTGCAAGCAGGGAAGGACTGCGTACGGCGGCGGGATCCGTTTCCGGCACCAGGAATGCCTCTGTGCTCAGCCCATCTCGGTCGTCGGAGGAAGTGGAGGCTACCTCCGCATGTTCCTTTGCTCTCTGCGCATGGAGCATGGTTGTCTCTTCAACACACTCATGGATGATTTTTGAGAATGCCATCTCCAGTGCATTGACAGCTTCCTTCACCGGGAATCCGTTGCCTCCGATAATGTCCCCACCGGACGACAGCGAGGGCTCTGTCTTTTCGTCGGCATTGGGAGAGGAGGGCACAAGGAACAAACCGTCCATCACCGCAGGACCAAGCGTCGCGCCAGAGGAGGTCTCAATTGCCACCGGCGCTTCGCTCGATGCGTGAAGTGCTGCTAGGAATTCCGGCCGGGGGGGCTCCCATCGGTCTGGCAGTTCCAATGCTGCCAAGTCCTCTCCGGACGCACACACCTTGTTTATGCGCGATTCTTGCGCTTTTCTTATAGCCTCATAGATACGGCTCATAGGTTGTGCTTTGACAGAATGATAGTAATCCTGCGCACGGGGAGATGGTCTCAGGAATCCCCAACTGGCCCAATAGTTACCTGGTACCAAAATGAGGTAGTACGTCGGTCCCAACGCCTTTCCAGCCGGGCGTAGACCTGCTCGATTATAAGGATTTAACTTAATTCTGCGGGGGCGCTTTTCGGGAAACAGCTTGTCAGATTCGTCGCGGTCAGGCGGCCGGGGAACTGTGGAATGTTTCAGCCCCGATGATTTTGCGCCTCGATCAGTCGGAGAAAGTCGGGCATTTCGTGCAGGGATACGACGCCGCCTGACGGATTGTGCATGGCCAGGCGCAGGGACTCGTCCGGATCGTTCATCATCAGGATGGGATGCACGCCCGCAGCACGGGCGGCTTTGATGCCTTCCAAAGTGTCCGTGAGAAACATCGTCTTCTCGCTTGATAGGGAAGCGTTGCCGAGGGCTTTGAGAAGCGGGGCCGACTTCACCCCTCCTGCCTCCTCGCGCGCGCACACTTCGGTAAGCAAGTCGCCGAGGGCGTTTCGCTCGATGAACCTCGCCGCTGCTTTGCGCGAAAGCGATGTGGCCACAATCAGCCGGATGCCCATGGATTTCAGTTCCGCAAGCGCTGGGGCCACATCTTCATAGATATTCGCTGCATCCACGGCTTCGACTTCCAAGGCTTCCGCGAAAGTTTTCTTTTCCGCATCGAACGGCGTTTGAGCGGCGTCTATCAATTCCAGAAGATTCCAATAAGTCCGGCTGGCGGACGAACCACCAATTCCTTTTCGGTCGAACAGGCGGATGGAGATTTTATGGAAAGGACCGGCGGGAAATTCGGCGAGGCATCCGACCGGCTCAAGGAGCAGGGTTTCAATATTCTCCATGCCACCTACGCGTTTAACCTTGCGAGGCCGCTGGCGAGGAGTCCCTTGGCCATGTCGATCTTGGTGGCGTTGTACTTGAGCGGCGCTGCGTCGGCGAGTGCGACGGAGACTGCTTGCTCGCCCAGCCCCTCGTTTAAGGTTTTGCCTTTGAGGAAAGCCTCTACTGTCTTTTCGCGATAGGGCTTGCCGGAAATGCCGCCAAACACGACGCGCGAGTCTTCAATCGTTTTGCCGTTCAAGTGAAGGCTGATCCCCAGTGAGGCCATCGCGAAATCCCAAACTCCCCGGGGCCGAAGTTTCTCGAACGAGGCCTTCACGCCGGGCTTCGGCGGAGGAATGACAACGGAGGTCAGAATTTCGTTGTAGCGCACGACGTGCGACTGGATCTTGCCGTCCACTAGCATGTCGCCGGGCACCATCTGTTCGATGGAAAGTTCCTTCACCCCTTGAGGCGTCGCCAGTTTCGCGCGCGCATCGAAAGGAATCAAAGCGGTGGCGGCGTCGCCCGGATAGACCGCGTAGCACAAGCGGCCGCCCATCGCGGAGTGATAGTAACTGTTGTCGCCGATGGCGCCGTAGCAAAGATAGCCGCCGTTTCTCCAGCACGAATAGCCGCCGCGCAGATACTGGCACCATACTTCCTGCAACAGGTCGCCGCCGAGCGTCGAAGCGTTGCGCAATTCGGGAGAAGAGATCTTTGTGACCGCCTCCACGATCATCGGGTATTTTTCCTGCACGATCTTGGAATCTGCGATCTCGGCGAGCTTCGTGGCCGCGCCGATTTCGACGCCGCCATCCGCATTCTTCGTTGATATAGCGGAGGTGATCGATCTTCTTGATGTCGACGAGGTAGCTGGGCGCCTGCTCCAGGCGATTTTTCAGGCGGACGAGCAAGTCCGTGCCGCCTGCATAAACGGACGCGCTCGTTCCGTGCTGCGATAAAATCTGGATCGCTTCGTCAACGGTAGTCGGCCGGTAGATAGAAACTTTTTTCATGCCTGCCTCCCTGGAGCGAGCGACGCTCGCTTACTCGTAAGTCCGGCCATAATTTTTTCGCGCGTGATGGGATGCTCGCGGATGCGGACGCCGCAGGCGTTGAAAATCGCGTTGGAGATCGCGCCCGGCACCGCGCCGATCGTGGTTTCGCTGAAGCTCTTCACGCCGTAATACCAGCGCGGCTCCAGGCTGTCGATGTACACCTGCGTGCTCCTGGGGATGTCCATGATCGTGGGGAGCCGGTAGGAAAGGTAGCCGACGCTGTAATGCCGCGTGCCTGGAAATTCGCGGTCCCAGGGAATCGAGTCCGTGGCGACCTGCGTGCTTTCCGTCAGTGAACCCACCATGTCGGCTTCCGATACGACGGGATTGATCACCAGCCCGGCGTCGTGCGTATAGACTGAACGGACGAAACGCCAGTTGCCGGTCCAGGTATCGACTTCCACTTCGACGAAGCAAGCGCCCACGCCTTTGTTCGCCGCGGTTCTTTCGCCACCGGTTGTGCCGCGGCCCGTCTGGCGGATCAGGCCGTTATTGGCTTTGGCCAGCGCGGCGAATGTCGTGCTCTTTTTCGGATCTTCAGTCGAGGAAATGACGCCGTCGCGAATCTTGAGCTTGGCGGAATCTATCTTGAGGAGATCTGAGGCCCGAGCGAGCAGGTCTTTTCGGAGTTTGTCAGTCGCGTTGCAGATGGCCGCTCCCTGTAGCGTAATCGTGCGGCCGCCGAACCACTCATCGCTTACCGGCGCGAGGTCCGAATCGCCCCAAACGAGGCGAATCTTGTCGACCGTCGTATATCCGAGCATTTCGGCGATCATGGCCGCCAAAGCCGTAGCGGCGTTGGAGCCGCTGTCGGGAAGCGCAACCTTCATGGTCACATCCCCATCGGCGGTCACATCCACGTCGCTGCTGAAAATATTCGCTCCAGGCAGCGCGGCCAGCTTGGCGAACGCCTCTTCCCCTTCGTGATATCCCATGTTGCCGCCATGATGCTGGGACATGCCGAGGCCGAATCCGCGTTTGAATCTTCCGGGCTCACCGCCCGCGACGGGATTGCGTTTGTCCCATCCGAACGCTTTCGAGCCTTCCTGCAGCACTTCCACCGTGGGCATGGTTTCATACGGATGTTGCGTGTCACCCGGAGTCAGCTGCGTCATGTGCATCGTGCGGTACTGCACAGGATCGATGGCAAAGGCGTCGGCCATTTCATCGATCATGTTTTCCCAGGACCACTTCGATTCTTGCTGGATATGGCTCCGGGACGGACCGGGGCGCGGCGCATTCGAGCGATAGGCGCACCATGTCGACCGCCAGTTAGGAATTTTTGCCGTATACAGTTCCGTTTGATTGGCTGCGTTCCCAGGACCGTCGGCGTGCACGCCGAAATCCAAATCTCCAACGCTCACGTAAACTTCGTGGTCGAGTGCGACGATTTGGCCGTTTTTCTTGGCGCCCACGCGGAATTTGGTGATCGTCTCCGGCTTGATCTGCAACTGTGCCAGTTCCTGGTCCTTGGGCAGCATCACCTTCACTGGACGGCCCGTCACTTTCGACGCGTGGGCGATCATCGGATAAAATCTTTCCGCGGCGAGGCGCGCCGAGCCGAATGTGCAGCCGTTCCATTTGTTGATCAGGCGGACCTTGGAAACGTCCATGCCGAGCGCCGCCGCAAGGGACGCCCGCACGGGATAAATTCCCTGGCCCATGCCCCACAGTGTCAGTTTGTCGCCGTCCCATTTGGCGACGCTGCCGCTCGGCTGCATCGGCACGGAAACGCCGCCGGCAAACCGGTAGGTGAATTCCTTGACGACGTCCGCTTCAGCGAACCCGGCTTCGAGGTTGCCGCGTTTATCCGCCCAGGTTGCATTCGGAAGATCGGCGGGCGAAAACGAATGGCGGACCAGGTTTCCTTTCCCGTGTCCCAGATCGGGCGCGCCCGGGGCCATGCTGTCCTTCAGCAAGGAAGCGAAGGGAAGAATTTTGTAAGTTACTTTGATGGCGTCGGCGGCATCCTGCGCGAGGTCCTCGGTTTCCGCCACCACTATGGCTACAACTTCACCCTGAAGATTCAGTTCCCGGGGCAGAGGCTCGACCAGGACTTTTCCCCTGTTCACGTTGGGGTACAGCTTCGGCGCATTCTTATAGGTAAGAATATATTTCACGCCCGGCATTTTCTCGGCAGCCGACGCATCGATGTCTTCGATGTAGGCGCGCGGGTGCGGGCTCGTGAGAAACCTCGCGTACAGCAGGTCGGGGAACCATACGCGGCTTGCGTACAGCGCTTTGCCGGTGAACCTCGGAATGGCAACTTCTGGGAGAGGTGGACGCCCCTTGCCGAGTACGTTGAGATTTTCCGGCGGATATCCCTGCCACTTCTTCGTAACGGTTTTGTTCGCGCCTTCGATGACGTTAATGCCCGCCAAGTGCCCGCCGCTGGTCGAGTAGTCCCGCACCATCGGCATCCTGATGTGCACGACGGATTCCGATTCGGCCACGATGGCGGTCTTGCTTCCGCGCATCACGGCCGCGCTATCCATCACCGCTCGAATAATGTTCGGGTACGCCGAGCAGCGGCAAATGTGTCCCGCAAGCGCCGCCTTCACCTGATCCTCGTTGGGATTCAGATTCTTGTCGAGCAGCCCTTTCGCCGTGACTACCCATCCGGCGGTACAGAAACCGCAATCGGCGGCCACGCGCGTGTGGCCGATGCTCTGCAGCGGATGCAGATTTTTCTCGTCGCCCACGCCTTCAATCGTGAGAATTTTTTTGCCCACGGCGTCGGTTGCCAGGGTGTGGCAGGAATAAAACGGCGTGCCATCCAGGAGAACGCTGCAGGCGCCGCAGGACGCGCGATTGCAGCTCCGGTTTGTGCCTGTCATGCCCAGCTTCATCGCAATTACTTCCCACAGCGTGGTGCGCGCTTCGTATTCGGCGGCATAAGCCTTGCCGTTAACGAGGAAGGTGGCTTTTTCACTCGAGAAGGCCGCAGCCGCCCCGGGAGACATGGGAGGAGAAGCCAGGGAAGCCGCGAACAGGGAGTCCCCACCGACGGCCGTCATTACGGCGCCGTATCCGGCCGCCTTGAGAAAATTTCTGCGGGAATAACTCATTTCGACCCTCCGTCCTTCGGAAATACGTTCGGGCGGTATTGCTTGTGGCAGGTTGTGCAGGAAGCGTCGACGGCCCCGGCGAGCCCGGCGAGCGCGTCGCTGTCCTTGGCCTGCGCGGCCTTGTACGCGGAGTTTCCGACATCCACGAGCAGTTTCGCATCCTTCATCCAGTCGCCTTGATCCCGCGCGCGCCCCTGCATCATCAGCAAGTTGCCGGATTCCGCCAGCGTCACTGCGCTGCGCCGCACCGCCGCCCACTCCTTTTCATCTTTTGGTCCGCCTCGGTAAATCGCCAGCAGGATGTCATTGGACGAGGGATGGATCAGGTCGAGCATCAATTGCTTGACCGTTGCTACGGGCGGGAATGTTTCGGAAGTGGACTGAGCAAAGGCTTTCGTTCGAATAAGCAATCCGCCTGCCAGCATGAGTGCAGATATGAGGCTGATCCAGATGCGTTTCATATTAATTCTCGAAGCCATCATTGTCATTCGCCGCTTTGAAGTCAAGCGCTGGAAACCCGAAGTTGTTTTCCTGATCGCAACCAACCTCTATTGATCTTGGGGTTGCTGCTCAGGAGGTCCGACCTTCAGGTCGGACGAAAAGTCAATCAAACGTGGGCTTTAGGCCCTGAAGTTTCAGGGGCTAAGGCCCACGAGGAAAGACCCATTTACGTCGGGGCTGAAGAGTCTGTGTGAGAACTCGCTTTGGGTCTCTGTAGCGCCCGCCTTAAGGCGGGCATCTGCGCGATTGCAAAGTGCCCGCCTGAAGGCGGGCGCTACAAAAATGGCGCCGATTTTGAATTCTCACACAGACTCTGAAGCCCCAACCTCCTAACCAACGGGGAAATCAAGACGATTCTCAAAATAGGGCACATCCAATCCGGCTAATGGGTTGCAGTTGGGGCGCTCGGAATCGCGATGGAACCTGTAACGATCACTCCCCTCGTCCCGTTCGAATCATTTTCCACCCTTCCTTGAGCCGCTTATCTACGTCGGCTTTGGTGAGTGCTGTGATGCCGCACGCGACGTTATGGGCTTTGCAGGCAGCCAGAATGGTCTGGCGCGCCTGCTCCACTTCGGGCGCATCTTGTGCCACGCCGAGATACTGGTGCAAATCTCCTCCCGCGCCGATGAAGATCGCGCCGACGCCGGGAACTGCCGCAATTTCATCCACGTTCTTCAGACCCTCCAGGGTTTCGATCATCGGAATGGCGAGCAAGTCGCCTTCGGGATTGAGCGGCCAGACGTCGGCGTGCTGTTCGTATTCCGCCGCGGAGACGCCCCACGCGAAAACTGCATTTCCTGGAGCGTAACCGCGCAAACCGGGCGGCTGCTGGTACTTCGACGTTTTCTGCTGCGGGTAGCGCATGAAGCGGATGAGGCGCGTCATTTGCTCTTTATTTTCCACGCCATTGAAGATGACGCCCATCAGCCCCATGTCCAGGGCCTGCTTGACGATCCAGTCGTTGCTTTCGAGGTCGCGCCCGTACGGCGGGAAGCGCGCGAACAATGCTACCTTCGGTTGCGCGTTGCCTTTCTTGAGAATCGCGGCCTTGTCAACCATGGCGGCCACGCAATAGGCCAGGCCGTCGAGATTCAGCGGGCCGTGCTCCATGTCCACATACGCGTAATCGAAATCGAGGCGCGCGAGGGAGTGGCAATTCTGCAGTGACATGTCGTCGGTTTGCGTGCCGATGATCGCTTCTCCGCGCGCCAGTTTTTCCACGGCGGGATTGAGGTGGAGCGGCGCCTGCTGAGCCCCCGGGCTGGCAACCGGGATAACGAGTGCTGCCATGAACGCGATGGCCGCAATCGTTGCTGCTGCCCGGCGATGATTGAACGGCAGCGAGGTGATCCGGAGCGATGGATCCGGCCGCAAATTATTCGTCGGAGCGAGGGCTGCTCGTGTCATTGATCTACTCCTTTTCATGTAAGGCAAAAAGTGTCAGCGCTGCCTGAGCAAGATGGTGGGAGTTTACTCCCACCGTGCCGCAAGAACTAGCGCTGTACCTCGCTGTCGCGGCAAATTCGTTGAGTCAAAGGCCGGAGAAGCGTACGATGCGCGGGCAAGGACACCAGGTGTGATGAGAATGATTGAAAAGTTGGGGACGGGCGTTGCGGGTACGTGGCCAAAACTGTGTCGGACTAATTCCAGGAGCTCTCCAATGGGCAGAATGATTTTGTCGATAAATGCTTTAATTCTTGTTCTTTTTTTAACGACCCCCGCATCATCTCAACAATCGCCCGCCGCGTCCGCCGGCCCGACGGAAGCGTGGCACGCGGAAGCGGTGGCGTTCCTCACCGCGCTGGTGAAGATCGATACCAGCAACCCTCCCGGCGATGAAATCAAAGCGGCGAACTACATCAAGAGTCTTCTCGACAAAGAGGGAATTCCTTCGGAAATCTTCGAGTCCGCGCCCGGCAGGGCGAATCTCGTGGCCCGGCTCAAGGGCAACGGCACGAAGAGGCCGCTGATGCTGATGGGGCATCTGGACGTAGTCGGAGTCGAGCGCGACAAGTGGACCGTCGATCCCTTCGCGGCGCTCACGAAAGGCGGGTATCTCTATGGCCGTGGTGCCTCCGATGACAAGGGCATGGATGCCGCCAATCTGGAAATATTCCTGCAACTGCACCGCAGGAAAATTCCCCTGGATCGCGACGTGATTCTGCTGGCCGAAGCGGGCGAAGAGGGGACGAGCCAGTTCGGCATCAACTACATGGTCGCCCAGCACTGGGACAAGATCGATTGCGAATACATGCTGAATGAAGGCGGCGAGTTTCCGATGGCGGACGGCAAGCTGCAATACGCGGGCGTCGCCACCACGGAAAAAGTTCCGCGCGGAATGGTTTTGGTCGCGCATGGCTCAAGCGGCCACGCTTCGATTCCGCGCACGGATAATGCCATCGAACATCTGGGCGCGGCCCTCGGAAAACTCCTGACGTGGCAGCCTCCGATGCGGCTGAATGAAACGACGAAAGAATACTTCGCGCGCCTTGCGAAGATCAGCTCTCCCGAAGACGCATATCTCTATACGCACCTTGAAGACCCAGCCGTGCAAGAAAAGATCCGCGCCACAAGACTCGCGCAAAATTCCATGCTGCGGACTTCCGTTGTCCCAACCATCGTCAAAGGAGGATTTCGCTCTGAATGTGATTCCTGCCGACGCGCAGGCAACTCTCGATGTTCGCGCGCTTCCTGACGAAAACATTGAGCAATTCATGGAAACGCTGTCCAAAATCATCGCCGATCCGGAAATCGAAGTGAAGCGGGCCGACAATCTCCAGCCGGACCGTCCTGCGAGTCCGCCATCCTCGATTCACAACGAAATGTTTGAGGCGCTCGAACGGTCGCAAACCAGGATTTTTCCAGGTTCGGTTACCTTGCCGATTATGCTTCCGGCGGCAACGGACTCCGCCCAAATTCGGGCCAAGGGCGTGCAAGCCTACGGCATCGGCATTCCCAGGACGGAAGATGACTCCTCGCGGGTCCACGGAAATGACGAGCGCGTGTCTCTCGATGGTTTTGGAAAATTTGTGGATTTTCTGTACGCCGCGGTGCTTGACGTCGCCGTTTCAAAGAAATGATTCCGCTGAGGGCGGGCGAGGCGCCTGCCGAAAGGGAATTTGCCACAAACCCGTTCCTGTATCTGCCTTGGAAGAAAGTCTACGGAGTAGGGATGGTGGTCGCCATTGAGATTGAGGGTCCGCTTTCAACGTTCGCGGAGTTTACCGACGTGACCGCATACAAATACCCGACCCCACTCTGGGCGTCCCAGTCCGTATAGGAGGTGGTGGCAATCGGAGAAGAATTCAGCCTCTCCCAGGATGTGTTCAAACCGGAGATGCGGTAAACGTTGTATCCGACCACGGGGGATGTGCTCGCGACCCAGCTCAAATCGGCCGAATGTGAGGTAACCACGCCGTTCCCGGAGAGGGGCAGATTTACAAGGGTGCTTGAGGGCGTGATCGTAAACGCCGCCATCCCGCTGGCTTTCCCTGAGCCGGAGGGGTCGAAACTCACTCCCAAAGGAACGGACTGCCCTGGAGCCAGAGTGACCCCCGAGCCGATTCCTGTGGTCGCGAAACCAGGGCCTGATACCGAATTCTGCTGAAGGGTTAGCGAGCTCGTCCCCGTGTTGGAGAAGGTCACTTCCTCCGTCGTGGTAGCACCCACGGCTACGTCGCCAAAGTCCACGCTGGAACTGCTCAAGGCAAAGGACGGCGAGGGTGGCGGGAGTGGCGGCGCTGAACTGGAGCTTCCGCCACCGCAACCCGCTGCGGCCAAAACTCCAGCCAGAAAGGCTACTTGCAACCAGTTGATTTTAGTATTCATGTTTGTTTCTTTAATTTTCCAAGTCTAATTCTTGCAGCGAATAGCCTCCTGTCCAATAGGCGGCAGGTACCGGTTTTGGGGTACAAGAGTACTTGGTGCGCAATCAATAACCTCGTTGCTGAGGAATAGCCAACGAAACTCGAGCTTGTCAGATCACGAGTCAATGAAAATCTGTTCTTATGATGTGGTGCCGTATTGGCCTTTAGGTGTTTCGATACCTGGCATATCCGCCTGGTTCTAAAGGCAACTGCGCTGACGGCAAATCAGTTGTGTCGAAAACGGCAGAAGCGTACGATGCGCGAAACGGAAGTCCAGAAAGAAAATTCCGGCGAAACGTAGTTCGCTGAAATGGTCTCTTCGGATCGACTCAATGAAGGAGCGCGGCCAATGAAATCAGCCAGGCATCTTCAGATTGTGGCGCTAACGGCGATGGTCCTCTCAGCGAGCGTCAGGGCGCAGGGACCGGGAACGGACTTCAGCAAAATTGACATCTCGACAGAGAAGATCGCGCCAAACCTCTACATGCTGTCCGGATCGGCCGGTGCCGACCCGGGGCATCAAGATGCCGCGGGCGGAAGGATTGGCGTTCTTGCTGGCCCGGACGGCATTTTCATGGTCGATTCCCAGTATGGACAGCTCACGGACAAGGTGCTCGCGGCGATCCGGCAAATCAGCACAGCGCCAATTCGTTACATGGCCATCACCCATGTGCACATCGACCACACCGGCGGCAACGCGAACTTCGCCAAGATGGGCGTCACAATTTTTGCGCGGGAAGAGCTTCGCGAAGAGCTATTGCATCCACCTGCCCTGGCCAATGGCACTCCGGCCCCGGCGCGCGATCCGGCCTCGCTCCCTATTGTCACGTATGGTCTGGGCTCGCCATTGAAATTCCACATGAATGGGGAGGTGGTCGACCTAATTCCAGTTCGGGCGGCGCACACCGGGGGCGACACGATGGTCCGGTTCGAGAACGCGAATGCGATCATGATCGGCGATTTCTACCGGAATTACGGCTATCCCTACATTGACACCAATAATGGTGGTTCCTTGAAGGGCGCGCTCGAGGCCCTCGATAACACCATGGAGATGGCCGGCCCCGATACAAGGCTCATCCCTGGCCACGGCACCATCATCCACAGGGGAGACATCGTCCCCTACCGCGATATGATCCTCGCCGTGCAGGCAAAAGTGCAGCAGATGATTGCTCAAGGCAAGACCCTTCAGGATGTGCTGACGGCTCATGTAACCTCACCCTACGACGCAAAGGTTCCCGGCGGCCTGTTGCCGGCCGGCGCGGGGACAAGCGCGGACCGGTTTGTGACAATGGTGTACTCGGAATTGAAGGCCGGCAAGTAATCCCGCAGGGGAAGTGGAGGCGATCGGAATTACCGTTTTCGTTGAAAGAAAGTATCGCCGGTCGGCATGTGAGCGACGAGGCCGGTCACTTCGCCGTTCGCGCCGCGGCGGAACTCAATCGAAACCCCCAGGACCCCGGCCATCACGAAGTGCAAACCGTGCGTGAACCGCAGCGAGTAAAGCGGCTGGCCTGGGACAAAGTAGGTGATCTCGCCGTCACGAGGCATCGCGACGTTCACTGTCAGCGCGCCGTTCGCGTAGTTCCCGGCGAGTGACTGCATTGCCGCGCGGTCAAGCTTTTCACCGCTCCGGCGTTGACCGGTAATGCTCCCGGTGGGTTGGTGCGAGACCAACTCGTTCACCGCACCGTTCGCCTCGCGGTGAAACTCGGCGGAAAAACCAGGCGCGCCCTTCACATTGAATTGCAAATTCCCGGTTGGTTCGAGTTCGTACGTGGACTGGCCGGGGAGGAGGGAAGTCAGCGCCCCGTCTGCATTCACAGAAATGCTGTCCACGATCGCGCCAAAGTCGTACTCGCCTGCCAGGGATTCATAGAGTGCGCGATTCGGGGTGTCCCCGCGGCGGAGCGGCGCTGTGGGCTGGGCCGTCGGCTCTGTCGGAGCAACTCGAGAGACCGGGGGCTGCGGGCGGTCATTCTTTACAACCAGGGCCGGCGGGGGAGCCTTTCCGGAGCGCACAAAAACAAAATCCCCGTAATCGTGGCCTGAATTGCGAACCGGGACATATTGCGGCGTCTGATCCGAACGGCCCGCGACCGAAACCTGGATGTATTGATCGAAGATGCCGCCCGCCGAAAAAACCGAATCGCCCGTGGCCGTAAGCGCCTGGAGCAACGCCCCGGTGAAGGCCGAATGGCCGTTGCCTCCGCCGTCGGAAACGGGCTCGAGCGCTCCGCTGGACATCAGCGTGCGCGATTTTCCGAGCACCATTTTTTCAAGGAAGCGCTCGCGCTCCTGCTGCGTGAATGCGGGAGCGATTTCGCGCGTCATCCCGCCGGAATAGCAGCTGTCGGAAATGATCAGGACGTGCCGCGCCGGAATCACTTTCACTTCGGTCGTGATTTCGTCGGCCATGATCCAGCGGGAGGTGTCGTCGCGGTCGGCGTCCACGGGCAGCCAGTAGGCTTTGTCGGCCTCTTTGTCATAGATGCCGTGGCCCGCATAGTAAATGAGCAGGCTGGCGTTTTCATCCAGGTTATGGCGATAGTCGTTCAAAGCCTTCGTGATCTGGTCGCGGGTGGCATCCACCAGAACAGCGGTTTGAAATCCGTACTGATTGTGAAGCAGAGCGGCGAGCGCCTGCGCGTCCGGCGCCGCGGTAGTGAGCTTGGGAAGATGCTGATAGTTATTGATGCCAATGACGAGGGCGAAATAGTGGCCTTCGAGTTCGGAAGTGACTTTGGCTTTCGTGTCGCTGTTGAGCGTGACCCCTCGCGCATTGCTCGCTTGCGCCGGTTTGCTTTTCGCGCGGAGAGCGAGGCCGGAAAACAGAACAAGGCACAACGAGAGAATAACGGCGGCCGGCAGCGCAAAGAATTTCCGATTCACGGCGAATCTCGCTTTCCCGGATTTTTAGGATCGACGCCATTCAGCGTAGAACAGAATTTCCCCGAGCACAACGTCTCAATGTCGTGTCGGATAAGTTTCGGGTCGCTTCCGAGAGCCAGTTTCACAAATTTGTAGCGCCCGCCTTGAGGCGGGCATTGTGGAATCGCGCAGATGCCCGCCTGAAGGCGGGCGCTACAAAAAGACCTGGCTCTCACGCAGACACTGAAGCCACAATCTCTTGGGATTCTCTATTCACGATTGATTGGGATAGAATCGGCTCACCATGAAGCGTTTATTTATATGGCCTCTCCTGCTGACTGCTTCCGCTAGTTTGCACGGGCAGGCTAGTGGTCGTGTCACTGTGACTCATGCCAAGCCGCGACCCTTCAGTGTGGTCGAAGCCACGATCCCCGAGATGCAAGCCGCAATGAAAGATGGGCGAGTCACATCGCGAGAGCTCGTGACCCAGTATCTGCTGCGCATCGCGATCTACAACAGAAGGCTGAACGCCGTCATCACGGTAAATCCCAAAGCCCTCGATGAAGCGGACGCGCGCGATCGAGAACGCGCCCATGGCAAGCTGCGCGGGCCGCTGCACGGTATTCCTATCGCGCTCAAGGACAACATGCAAACGACGGATATGCCCACGACCGGCGGCGCGCTGGCATTTGACGGCCTCATCCCGCCGTATGAAGCCACGCTGACGAAAAATTTGCGGGCGGCGGGCGCGATCATCCTCGCGAAAACAACGATGACCGAACTCGCCAATTGGGTAGCGGGCGGACCGACGCCGATGCCGGGCGGCTACAACGGGCTTATCGGATTCAGCATGAATCCTTACGACCCGCGACGAGATCCGCGCGACGATACCTTTGACGGGCGCCCAGTCCTTGCAACCGGTGGATCGAGCTCCGGCGTCGGCACGGCCGTGAGCTTCTGGGCCGCGAATGTGGGAAGCGAAACGTCCGGTTCGATTCTGAGCCCATCGAATCAGAATATGCTCGCCGGCATCAAGCCCACCGTTGGCCGAATAAGCCGCTACGGGATTATTCCGATTACGGCGGACCAGGATACTGCTGGGCCGATGGCCAGGACCGTCACCGATGCGGCCATCCTGCTCGGCGCTCTCGAAAGCGCTGCTCCGGATCCGCACGATCCCGCCACGCGGAAGTGCGCTCCTCCGGCTGGGCGCAACTACACCAAGTTTCTCAAACCGGACGGCCTCAAAGGCGCGCGAATTGGAATACCCCGCGCCTTCTATTACGATCCTTTCACGCCGCCTGGTGAGACATCTCCTCGGGGCGGCAGTTCCGAGCAGAAGAAAGTGATGGACGACGCGATCCTCGCGATGAGAAAGCAAGGCGCTGTCATCGTCGATCCGGCGGACATACCGAGCATCGTCTCCACGGATCCTCAGAAAAATATATTGAAGTGGAACACCTGTTCCGGGCTTGAAAGCTCCAAAGGCAAGGATTCGGACTGCTCGGTTGTTTTCAAGTATGGAATGAAGCGGGATTTCAATAGGTGGCTGGAGTCGCTTGGCGCCGCTGCCCCGGTGAAGTCGCTCACCGAACTTCGCATGTTCAACCTGGCTCATGCGAAGGCCGGCGCCATCAAGTTCGGCCAGTCGCAGCTGGACACCTCCGACGAGATGGATCTCGAAGCCGATCGCGCTCGTTACGAAGCGGACCGGGCAAAAGATTTAAGGCTGGCCGGAGAAGAGGGAATTGACGCTGCTCTGAAGAAATACAAACTGGATGCGCTTATTTTTCCTGGCCAAAGCGGGGCTGCGATAGCTGCCAAAGCAGGATATCCGACTGTGATCGTCCCGTTCGGAACCGTTCCGAATGCCCCTGCCGTCCCGTTCCCGCCAGGGTTCGACGCAAAACCCGCCCCTCTCGGTGTCTCCTTTACCGGCACGGCGTGCAGCGAACCAAGATTGATTGAACTCGCATACAGTTTTGAGCGCACGACCAGACGGCGCGTGCCTCCGCCTTCTTTTCCCTAGAAGTGAATCGTCAGGCCGCTGTAAGCGTTTATTCTGACGTTGTATGAAACGATCGCGAACAGTTAACCGGAATATCTCGCGATATGAGAAGGGAAAGCTCTTTTTACGATTGGGAGGGGCGCAAAAATACCCGGCGCGACGATTCAAGTGGAACAGGCTTCAGCCTGTGAGGGTTGGGTCATATCGTGCAATATCTCACAGGCTGAAGCCTGTTCCACTCAGAAAGCATATTCGAGGATGAACACGGACATGAGAGCGCGTCTCGGCCGAACTGCAAAAGCGCTGGCATATGCGCTGCTGGGAGGATTGGTGTTTTGGACTCCCAACGTTGCGGCCCACTGGATCATCGGCTACCGGTTTTCAGGGTTCGTCGTGATCGGCCTGACAATTCTCCTGCCCGTGACGACTGTCCTGTTTTTTCGGGTGTTCTGGTGGCCTTCGCTCAAGCAAGGGGATCGGTTATCGCCGGCGCTTTTTTCTGTTCTGGGCATCTGGATTACCGGCCCCTCCATGTTGACTTTCAGCTCGAGTTTTTGTGGAGGCGGGCTTACGCAGCCGGATGCCTGGCGCTTTTTTATTTTCGGGACGCTCTTGTTTCCGCTGTTTACGCTGGTGATGTCCGCGTTTGACGGCACTTTCTTTGCCCTGTTGCTTGCAACGTTGCTGCTTCCCATCCTCGCGAACTCCCGCGCTGGTGGAGCTATCCGCGGAAACCGATAGCTGAATCTCTTGGATGCGGCGGTTTGCGCCCGGCCACCTTTTGGGAGGTTCGACACGTGTAAGCGCGACTCTGAGCGCCGGTTTTGTCCCTAAGATGCGGAAAAAAGCGCATCTGCGGAAATCGCCGGCGGGGCAATTTTCATGCCACTTATAGTCCCGTTCCACAGAAATTTTTCAAATCCCGTTATTTGTTAAGAACGATTCGAATAAATTACAGCGTAAACCGTATTTTCATCGATCTCTGACATTACTTATATTTCTCGCTTATGCCCAAAGATCCGGAGAGATTTAATTGGCTGACGGTTCAGTTTAAGGCGCTGCTGGAAGGTCTGAAAGAAGTCCCGAACTTGAAGAAGCGGAAGCAGTTACTCCGCCGCATGAAAATTCTGATTGATGAGATTGACGGGTTGATTTCGTCTGATTTAAAGCAGGACGAGCAAAATACGATAAGCAGTGAGCCCCGGCCTACCGAGCCACGCCTGGGTCCCGAAAAGCCCGCGTCCGGGAATGTGGTGGCACGTTGGAAATAGGAACTCGCTGTTCGGCCCCGGGTTGCGATCGGAGGTCCAGTACCGTCCTCAATCTGCGGTGGATGTGCCTTGAGCACTTCATTGCCGCCTGCTATGAGAAACTTGGTCTGCTGAGTAAAAACAGGACCCTCTGGATTGCCGACGGCACGGCCTGGGAATTCATGAGCGACATACTTCAAGAGTGCGTCGAAAGAGCGGAGGACCTGTCTCAACACAAGTCTGAAATCTCAAACCTGGATCGCGCCCGGCTCCTGGACATCGCACTCTGGGCCTCTGAATTGAGCCAGCAGGTGCGGCGCAGCCCGCGAAGTACCTTCACGGTTGACATCCGGGTGGCCTCAGAGAAGCCGGGCCATTGCTGGCAGGAAGAAACGCAAACGCTGGATTTGAGCCTCCACGGGGCGCGGCTGAGGTGCCAACACGCCGTCGAAATTGACGACGTTCTGAGTGTCGTTCGGATGGATACAGGGAGACGGGTGGACGCGCGGGTCGTGAGGCAGCGCCGCATCTCGCCCATAATCCAGGAGATCGGAATTGAATTTATTAATGTTGGCGACGCCGTCGATCCATGACGGGAGAGCTGCCTCGCACTGCTCAGAATGACATGTTCGTAGTTTCGCCCAGGGCGCAGGATTCTGTTTGCCGCGTTCCCGATTAATTTTTATCCTTCGTGGTGAATGCGCAAGATCTTCGACCTCGCGCGATTGTAAAAAATTGTTCGAGAATGTATGCTCGCACTCCGCAACGAATTTTGTGAGGCAGGTCATATGAGATTTCGTCAATTGCTATCGGTCTTCGTGATCATGTTCGCGCTCGCCATCGCTGCCGCGCGTCAAACTCCCGGAGCGCAGGGCGGCGGGCCGGCCGCGCCGGCTGCTCCCGTGATGAGAATGACGGTCACGGCTTTCGCCGATGGTACCGACATTCCGGCGAAGTACACGCAGGTTGGCAACCAGACATCGCCCGGAATCACGTGGACCAACGTCCCTGCGGGTACCGTGAGTTTCGTATTGCACATGCACGACATGGAGCAGAGCCGCAATCGCACTTCGGACGATCAGCTTCACTGGCTGGTGTGGAATATTCCTGCCAGCGCGACCAGCCTTCCGGAAGGGATCCCGATGGGCGCACAGTTGCAAAACGGCGCCTATCAGATCAGCGCCAGCGGCGCGGTCTATCGTGGACCCGGCGCGCCTAACGCCGGCCCGCGACACCATTACACATTCGAAATTTTTGCCCTGGACACGAAGCTCGATGTTCAGCCCGGGACAGACCCCTTCGAAACTCGCACGATGGTGTTGAAAGCAATCCAGGGACACATACTGGGCAAGGCCGTCTACATGGGCCTGTTCCATCGCCCGCAATAGTCCTGAATTGTAGGTGGAACAGTCTGCCGCTCCCGTGGCAGGGCTTTTAGTGGAACAGGCTTCAGCCTGTGAGGTTTGGGCCACCTGATCCAAAACCCACAGGCTGAAGCTTGTTCCACTGAAAGTAGATGAGCATTCCCGCGAAGGTCAAGCCTTCCAGTCAGGCAAAGACACAAACGAAAACAGCGGATATATGTCGCGAAATAATCGGTCGATGTCCGCTACAAATCCGGGCAGCGTGGCCGCGCTCGCCGGAAATTTCCGGCGCACCACCCAACCCTGGAGTTTTTTCCAATCCTCCGGCCCGAGCGGCCAGCCGTTGTGCTTGGTCCATTCGCCCTTTTCGGTTGAATACCAATAAGACTCGAAGCGGCGCCCGAGACGTTTCTTCTGATGCACAATCCAGTTTGGATTGGCCTCGACACGCGGAAGGACCATCAGGCGAACGGGCGATTTTTTTGCCGGTTTCATGGAGTAAGCGCGAAATCCCGCCGTCACAGCCTCGGCTGATATCCCAACGTAGAGCTGTGTTGTTGCAATCTCCCCCGCACCCGGATCCGGGAATGTTAAATACATCTGAGGGCGGTAGGGAGTTTTGTCCTGAGCGAACCGTATATCTCGATTGATACGCGAAAAATTGACTCCTGTCCTGCCTGCAATATCAAAGGCAGGGTTGAGCTTGAGCACATGCGGCGCCAGTGCTGAAAGGAGTGCGCGAAAGGGCGCAACGACTTCGGCGCGGTATCGATCGCGGTTGGCATCCATCCACTCCTTCCTGTTGTTGCGCTTCAATTCGCGGAAGAATCGAAGTGTTGCGGGAGTAATGATCGTGCCGTTCCCGGGCAAATGTATGAATTCTCTTTGCATTTCGCTGAATCGAGCGATTGCTCCACCGAATCGCTAGCCGCTGACGAATATAAACCGGCATTTCCGATTTGAACATCGCCAACCGCCAAGCCCGTGGAATTCCGCTGATAGAAATACCTCTATCGCGCCCGTTCTGGTGTATCTCCGTTTCCGATAACCCCGGCGGTCTCAATGGGTCGATGCAACACTTCGGCCAGGCTTCCTAATCGGATTGTCCAGAGCTGGTTCCGATCACAGGTACCAATTCAAACTAATCAAAAGTCCTGTTTGAGTTTTGATTGAATACGGATGTACTGAGTGATTCTCCGAGGCGTCCGTCGTCAGATCAACTGGTTATAAGGTGTCGCATCGACCGGTTGAGCTGGCACTGTTTCTGGGGACCTTCGCAAATCAATGCAAAAAAGGGAGTCAAGCCAAAGAAGATTTTCCAACAAACTGCTAAGCGGGATCGTCCTCTCCAGCACAAAGAAGAGGGCAGCGTTTCCGAAAATGAGTGTCATCTGAAGCATGACCGCCTCCTTACTTCGTGCCGCACTTGTCGAAAAAAGGACCGAAAAAGCTGCAGAACCTGAGCACGATGCCAGTGCTAACGCCGAAGCCCTTCTCCCATTTTCCGTCAGAGCGCGTAGGGATGTAATCAGCTTGGAAGAGCCGAACGGCGATGGCTGGTTTCAAATTGATGTCCAGTCCGCCGCCGAAGTCCAGCGCGAAGTGCTTCCGAGAGACGAGGTCCCCCACCGAGCCGTCGGAGTTCACCAAGGGCAGGTTCGTAGTGTTGACACCGACGAGGGGGTGGGCAAAAGCACTGAATTTGCGACTGCGGAATGTGAACTCAGGGCCAAACAACAGCTGTCCCGTATCCGGCTTGAGTTGGGAAGCAGGGCGGGTTTGCCCGTACCCGCCACCCGCGTCCAGGAGCACCCCGATGTTCTTGTGCAGGTTCAGTTTCAGCGCCGTACGAATCCCATAGTAATTCCGGCTCGTGGGAGCGAACACGCTGGATTGCGAACCGATGCTTGTGTTGAGATAGGAGAAACCCCAGAACCACTCCCACCGCGGGAATGTTTGAATCTCGGCATTGGGAGCTTGCGCCGCTTTGTCGCTGGCACCTCCGGGAGTTTGCTGGGCATGTACTGGGAAAGCTAAAACTGCGGCAAGAATTGCGGGTACCACGGTTCGTCCGGTCAGTCTCTTCATCGAAATCCTCCGCAATTCCGCTGAAACGTTGACCTCCCTAGAAAACGGCGCTACGGTTCCGCAACCATACGGTGAAGGGTCACGCAACCCGCACCTTTAACGGAGAGAATTTCGTAAGGCCCCAACCTGTCGCTGCTCAATCAAGCACAATCAAACCTGCAGCAACCAACCCCCACGGGGTGCCCTTCAGAAGTGCTCGTGGTAGAAAGCGTTCGGCACTTGGGGATCAGCCGCGCTGGATTTATCTCTAAGGCTTCGCGTCGGAAGGCCGCTTCAGCCAGGTTTTGTGGAGCCCGTTCTTTAGTGTCCAGCCTTCCGCCGGCATCCAAGTGCAAGAGAGCACCCTCGTTTACATCGAATTATCTGGCGGGTCCCATGAACACTTCGAATCGGGAGCGTCCTTCTTCTCGCGGACTTCGACCGCCGTATTGACCGTGCCTGGATCTTTCTTGTTCGCCTCGTGTCCCATTCGGACGACCACAAGGTCGCCCAGCGCCACCGTTACGTCAGGCGGAACGTGGAACCCAATGGCGGTCCCCTCTTCGGTCCCCTGGTGGCAACAGTAGATCCGGCCAACAGCTACGCTCCCGTCCTTGAGGTCGGCGTCTTTCACTCCCGACGCGAGCAAATGCTCAAGGTTCTCTTTGAGCTTGAAGATCTCGTCGCGGGAAGCGAGCTGCATTACCTGCGTGAGCCGCAACGCTCCCGCTTCGTCTTTGGCCGGCGGGTACAGCCGCGATGTCCCTGTGCTCGCGGCGGAGCAAGCGAGACAGATCATTAGGAGCAACGCCGCCGGGCGCAACGGGCGGAACGGCCAGTGCAAATCCAGCGAGTTCAACCGGTCCTTCTCTTCGATTCTTATCTTGCTTATTGGGTTTTTCCCCTTTTCACATTGGTGTTCAACGCTTGCGAACGTTCCCATGTTCCGAGGGTTCTGAATGCCGTGACTGGGCCGACTTCCCAATCCAGAAGGATTGCTGGTCTTATATCATATTTTGCCAAGTCGAACATCTGGTTCCCAAGTCCCGTGAAGCCGGCTTCTCGAAACTGTTTTTTTGCCCAGCGCGTTGCTCCAGTCAGTCAAATGGCTCTTCGCAAACTGCCAAATTTCTGGAACATTCGTTTTCAGACCATGAAATTTGGCAACTTCAGGACAAGGGAAAGCACAGTCAACTCTTAAGGTAAGATTGATAGAAGAACCGTTCTCCAATTATCGTACCGCACCAGTTGCGGCTGACGTTACGAAGGCGGTATCATCGCGCGCCATGAGCCTCTCGAGCAGATTCTTCGCGTCGATCTACGACACAGTTCTCGCGGGGACCGAGAAAGCGGGGCTGGGGGCGCATCGGAAGAAGTTGCTCAGCACGGCGGCCGGACGGGTCATCGAGATTGGCGCCGGGACGGGAGCGAACCTTCCATTCTACAGCGACGCGGTCTCCGACTTGGTCGTCTGCGAACCTGCGGAGCCAATGGCCCAGAGACTCGAACGCAAACTCGCCTCGTTCGGACGACCCGTTCGCGTGGTGCGTGCGCCTGCCGAGAATCTTCCTGTCGAGAGCGGAAGCTTCGATGTTGCGGTCTCCACGCTCGTCCTATGCACGGTGGGAGACCCACAGAGCGTGCTCGCCGAACTCCACCGGGTGCTGAAGCCTGGCGGGCGGCTGCTCTTCATCGAGCACGTCCGCGCCGAAGAGCCTGGACTAGCGCGCTGGCAGGACCGGCTGAACTTCCTCAATAAGCGCATCGCCCAGGGCTGCAACTGTAACCGCAACACTGTCGCGGAAATCGCCACCGCAGGTTTCACGGTCACCAACCTTGATCGGGACCGTCTGCGAAAGGCACCGCCTGATCGTTCGTCCCCTCGTGATCGGCGTCGCGGTAGGTCCCCAGGTGCTCGCGAACCCATGCTAGATATACCTTTGCCTCCTGCGGTTATGGTTTCGGATTTATCCAAGCTTAGACCAAGCCTTTTTATCATGATTAGTCCGGTGAGGCCTTCGTCTCGGAATGTGGCCTTGCTTAGAGGCCCCAACGGATGGATCGACGATAGCGGTTCAAACGGTGCCCGGCTTCTTTGGCAATGAAGATGGGGAAACTTCACGGCCTGCATTCCATGCGGGAGAATCGCTTGCGGGGAACGACTCCTTGGAAGCTTCCTCCACTGGGTCCTCAGCCACGAGATCGGGGATCGCAATTCCGGTTTGGGTGTCCTCTTGGATTCGTGTTTGGTGCGAGTCTTTACCATAAACTGCCCTGGATTTAATTTTTGCTCTTCGCGGGGGAGGGTGTCAACTGCGTTCAAGGGCTGCGGAAAAAAGCGCGTTTTTTTCATCCCACTCGAAGCGAGGGATCTGCTTTTTCGCCAATTACAAGACAAAAGCGGATTCCTCGGGCAATCCGCGCCCTCGGAATAACAGTTTTGGAGTTTTTCCGCAGCTTGTTATGCCGCTGCTGCTTCTCCGCGGCAGGGGAACCTGTGCTAGGATCCTTTCGAATCGCGGATCATTCTGGCGGCACAGACTGGCAATGAAACAGACCCGGCCATGAAAATGATCAAGGAGGACGCCGACTATGGGTTTAACCAGACGAACCATACTGGCAGCGGGGGCCGCGGCAGCGGCATCGGCCGCCTTGCCGCGCGCATTTGCTCAGCAAACGGAGTACTGGAGGAACTGGCAAGTTCTACGAAAAGGGCCCCGTCCGAATCTATTATGAGGAGGCCGGAGCAGGCTTCCCGTTGATGCTGCTTCCGGGCGGGGGATTGAACTCCACCATAGCCTTTTTCGCCGGCAACTCGCCATTCAACGCCGTTGAGGAGTTCAAGGGACAGTATCGCTGCATCACAGCGGACCTGCGCAATGCCCCCAGCGGCCAGTCCACCGGCCCTGTCGAGGTCGACCGGCCGTGGGAATCCTACGCCGACGACCATCTCGGCCTGATGGATCATCTGGGCATCGACAAGTTCATGGTGATGGGTTTCTGCATTGGAGGCCCCTTCATCTGGAGCCTCTTGAAGCGCGCCCCTAATCGTGTGGTCGCCGCCGTAGTGGCGCAGCCCGTTGGATGGCGGCCGGAGATGCGCGACCGCAAGTACCCGGGCGCTTTTTGGACCACCTGGGGTCCGTTGATTAACGCCAAGCGCCCCGAGATTACCCTGCAGACGGCCGACCAATTCGTGACCCGGATGTTCGAAACCAATCCCGATTTCGTCTTCACGGTGACACGCGATTTTGTGCGCAGTTGCCAAAACCCGGTGCTGATCATGCCGGACGACGTTCCCCCGCACCCCTACGCCCCCGCCATGGAGTGCGCAATGCTCGCGCCGAAATCTGAGGTGAGCATCTTCCCCTGGAAAGAGCCCAAGGAGCGGATTCCGCTGGCGGTCCGCCAGATTCATTCCTTCCTCAAGGCGCACCAGACTGCTTAAACGGCAGTGCCTTTACGAGGGCAGTCCGGGGCGCAACGGTGAGAGGTTCGAATTGGCATCAGTATTCTCGCATGCGGTAGCTGCTCTTGGGATTGGAGCCTGCTTCTACACCCCGCGCATTCCGAAGCGAGTCTGGGCCACTGGCGCCCTTTGCTCTGTGGTTCCCGACTTGGACGTCATTGGATTCCATTACGGCATCCCTTACGGTGCCTTTTGGGGGCATCGAGGTTTCACGCACTCGCTAGCCTTCGCCGCCCTTGTGGCGGTCGTAGCCTTAATTCTTTTGGCGTTTCGCCGCAGTCTGCCGGGCATCAGCAGATTCTCCCTGTGGATGTATTTCTTTCTCGCCACTGCGAGTCACGGTTTGCTGGATGCCATGACTGATGGCGGTCTTGGGGTGGCATTCTTCGCTCCGTTTGACAATCGCCGCTACTTTCTTCCTTGGACTCCCATTCGAGTTTCGCCCATCGGCATCGAGCGCTTTTTTACGGCGCGCGGCGTAGCGGTTATCCAGACTGAATTGCTTTGGATTTGGCTTCCTGCAGGGCTACTGGCAATCTCGGCCTGGATGATACGCCGAGGCGGCTTTTCCGCAAAAGAGGTTTGACGGCTATATTCATAAGCGAGATCGAGGAGTGCGAGGACCCGCATCTCGATTCGGCTTCATACTCCTGAATCTCAAGGGTTTCAAGTATGGAGAGGACAATTGGCCGTCCGGTACTCTGAATTCGGAATATCACGTGGAACTTACCCGCTTGGCCAATTTGATTCTCGCCGCCGTTCTATTCGTTACACTCACTGGCACAGGACGGGCCCAAGATGTCCCGCTGGTCAGTCTTCCCGAGTCTTCCGGGGAACCGATCCCGCCGCAAACTGGGCCGCCGCAGTCCGGGTCGCCGGAAAAGGCGCAGAATCCGGCGTCCACGCAGAATCCAAAGGGATCGGACCAAGAACAGGAGGATCAAGGTAAGCAGACGAAACGGATGTTCTGGCTGGTGCCTAATTTTTCGGCGGTAAGCGCGAATGCGCAGCTGCCGCGGCTTTCCACTCGCGAGAAATTTTCTTTGGCAGCTCACGATAGCGTAACGGACTACTCTTCTTATACCTGGACGGCTATCCTCGCCGGGCAGGGCCTGCTGCTCAATTCCGATCCTGAGTTTGGACATGGCGGGGCCGCTTATGGCCGATACTATTGGCATAATTTTGTCGATGGCATTTCGGGGACATTCTTCACGGAAGCCATCGTTCCCGCCATCACTCATGAAGACCCGCGGTACTACACGTTGGGCCAAGGAGGATTTTTTCGCCGGACGGCATACGCCATATCGCGCTCTTTCGTGACCAAAACAGACTCCGATGGTACGACCTTCAACTGGTCGGAGGTTGGCGGAAATGGCCTGGAGGCGCTCGTCTCGAATGCCTACTACCCGGCTCACGATCGTGGCGTTGGGCAAACGGCCAAGAACTGGGGAGTACAGATGGAGTCAGCTGTCCTGAATCATATTTTTCAGGAGTTCTGGCCCGACATCAGAACAAAGATTTTCGGCAGAAAATAGCCTGCCAAATAAATCACGGATCAGACCGGTCCTGCGGAATCAGCAGCATGAATCTGCGTCAGATGTACTGAATCCGACCCAGACATTGCAAAGATCTGAACCCGCCGGGAGGAATGGGCCACGTCCCGGCACGTCTTTCCGGATGTTGCTTTTGCCTGGATTTTGATTCTGAGTACCAGAACCTTGGTAACTTGAAAACTGGCCTCGGCCGCACCACTCAAATTAGCTCCAGCCGCCCATTGAGGCGGGCCATTTTCACTGCGAAAATTCCTTCATGCTGAGTTGCAAGAGTCGATTTCAAAGACGCGGCTCAGCCACTTTCAAACTTTGGAGGAAACGATGAATTACATGATCTGGGCATTGCTTTCGTTGTTTACGACTGTCGTCCTGATGAACATCATCGAATTCTTCAGCGGGTCCGAACTGGTATAAAGGTCGGCCTTGAAACGGCGTCCCGTCGGAATGAGGGCCAGCCGCCGGGAAGAGCATGATCAGGCCCAACTTTAGCGGATTGTTTTAGTCAGTTCGTAATTTTGGTCGCAGCGGACCGCACCTGTAAAAGGTTGTGCGTTCACTGCGGTGGGAGCGACCCGAGGTACGACGAGATCGCGATAATGTCGTCCTCGGAAAGGTTCGCAACCACTTTCTTCATCAGCGCGGCGGCTGTCCCGGCGCTCGCACCGTTCTGCATCAAGATGAGTTGCCGGGCGAGATAGACCGGCTGCATGCCGGCCAGCCTCGGCACTTCGCCCAAACCTCGTAGATCGTCTCCGTGGCAGATCGCGCACTGGATCGTCTTGCCTGCTCCGCCGGTCTTCACGAGCGTCCCTCCCCTCTCGATGCTGCCGGGAGGGACGTAAGCCAAAAAGCCGGAATGTGGATCGCGATCCGCTGTTAGAACCGGATCCACCGGTGTCTCGATGATGCGATGGCCGATGGGCTCTGTGCCGCCGGCCGGGTCCAAAACGCGATGGCGCGCTGGAACGCTGACGTATGTCTTTGGCGGGTTTGCCGTTTCGATGACCTTCACCCAGGGGATCGGCTTGATGGCCGCGAAATATTCCGCCGCCAGCCGCACATCTTCATCGGAAGTGGCTCTCGCAATGGGGCCCATGCGATCTTCTTCTTTCCGGACCCCGCTCTTGAAATAGGCCATCTGACGGATGAAATACTCGACGGGGAGGGCGGAAATATCCGCCGATTCCGGATGCCCTTGTCCTGACATGAGGTGGCAGGTGCCGCAGGCCGTCTTTGCTTTTCCTGACTCATCTTTCACGATCCGGGGAGCGGGAGGATGTTCCTCGGGAAACCAGTCAGGCGGATTTGCGGCGCTCGTGACTTGGGCGTGGTCCAGCGCTTTGCTGCTTCCCGGCACAGTGATCTGGCCCGTCTGTTCAACGGGGGGCGGCTGGTCCTTTTCCGGAATGTTGTAGGACCACGAAGGAAGGCCGTTGGGAACTTTCGTCGGCATTTGCGCGGCAACGGCCGCGGGCATCAATAAAGCGAGGGCGAAAATCCTGATCCAGTTGTTCATAATTTTTTGTCCCATCCAGACCAAACGAATATACACCCGGATGTCAAACTTAGGCGCTTGCCGCTTTTTGCCAAGCACCTATCTCAGAATGAAGTTTCTTGACCTCAACAAGCCTCGGGACCCGGTACGACAAGCCCCTTTCTCAAAATTTGATTCCACACCTCGGGCGCTTTCTCGAACCGATGTGAGTCCGACTGCATTCTTATTCGTCCTCGATGTCGGCAGGATCCATTGGCTGCTGGCTTAAAATTCGTCAGGAATCGGAAAAAAGTGAAGGCACGCCATTGAAATGCCCATGCTGCCATGACAATTAGTTTGCAGAATGAAATTACTTTCGTGTGTGGTATTTCCGTGGGATTCTGACAAAACAGCCTCGAATCGAGCCACGTTGTGCAGGCGGAATCGATGAAAGAAATCCTCGAAAGGTAGCAAAGCGAATCTGATTTAGCTTGGCGCTATCATTCGTGTTTTGTTCAATCCATCTTGACACTCCCATGTTCATGATAATACTATTCGGGAACTTGCTTATCTCAGTCCCCGCCAAGGCAAGCAAGCGGACGCCTTCAATACCTGAGACTTTGCGCACAGGAGTCACCCGGCCCATGATCGCTAGGCTCATGCTCCGTGTGCGCCAACTCATTGGTGTATTTCCATTGCCTGGCCATGTTCAGATCTTTTGCGCCGGTTTACTTTCCTTTTTTATTATCTGCCGGTCTCCGTCCCGCATAATTCAGATCACGGTGTCGTACTGGAGGAATTCATGAGACGCGCAATCGGTTTGGTGCACTTTCGGTCTGTGGAAGGCCGGAACGAGACTCCTTTGGCCAGGTCAAAGATGGCGGCTTTTCTTCTCGGTCTTACGCTGGTGTTTCAGTTTGCCGGATTTGAGGCGAGCGCGAAGGACGGTCGTGATTTCGCGGGCTTCTACGACTTGGCCAGTATCACCGATTTGGGAGACCAAGTGCGCTTCGATTTCAAGCTGCAAGTTTTCAACTACAGCGGTACCGACCTCAGCAACGCAACAATCACACTGCGGGATTCACTCCCGCCCGGTTCCGTCTACGCAACTTTTGGCAACGTCTCGATGGCCTCCAATGAGAGCGTCACACAAAGCCAGACAGTCACCGTGCCCAAGCGCGAATACGAACAATGGCGGCAGGGCGCTCAACCGAACGTCATCATCTGGTTCCGAGACTCGACAAATCAAAACCGTGAACAACCGGTGGAACTGCTGCGACAGCCCGGTAAATGAAGGAGCCTACGATGAGAAAGCTTTGCCTAACGATGCTGTTGTGTCTGCTTTCTGCTCTTCGCGCCGGAGCGCAGATCATTCAGACCTATGCGGGTGGGGGCCCAAATAGTGGAGTGGCCACCTCTATAAATATCAATTCGCCACAGGCAGTTGTTGTGGATGGTAGCGGGAACATTTATGTGGCAGCCGCACCTGTTCAGGGGCGGGTTTTTAAGGTGGACCCATCTGGGCAATTGACTACAGTAGCGGGTAATGGTATCCGCAGCTTCAGCGGGGACGGGGGCCCAGCCACCAGCGCATCCTTGATTTCTCCCATTGGTTTAGCTTTGGACGCGGCTGGCAACCTTTTTATTGCAGACAGCGGCAGCAACCGTATCCGGCGGGTGGATGGGGGAACGGGGATTATTACGACGGTGGCCGGCAACGGTTCAAATGGGTTCAGCGGAGATGGGGGCCCAGCTACTAGCGCCGGATTATCTGGTCTCTACGGTGTCGCTGTGGACGGCTCGGGCAATCTTTTCATCGCAGATGCGAGCAACCAACGCATCCGCCGGGTGGAGGGGGGAACGGGGATTATCACGACAGTGGCCGGCAACGGTTCTAATGGGTTCAGCGGAGATGGTGGTCCAGCCACAAGCGCCAGTTTGTTTAATCCCGTCGGTGTTGCTGTGGACGGCTCGGGAAATCTTTTCATCGCAGATGTAAGCAACCAACGCATCCGGCGGGTGGATGGGGGAACGGGGATTATCACGACGGTGGCGGGCAACGGTTCTAACGGGTTCAGCGGGGATGGGGGCCCAGCCACAAGCGCCAGTTTGTTTAATCCATTCGGTGTTGCTGTAGACGGCTCGGGCAATCTTTTCATCGCAGATGTCGCCAACGACGACGTCCGGCGAGTGGATGGAGGCACAGGTATCATCACGACGGTGGCCGGCAACGGCAGCGGCAACTTCAGTTTTAGCGGGGATGGGGGCCCAGCTACCAGCGCCGACTTAAGTACCCCTGTCAGTGTAGCCGTGGACGGCTCAGGCAATCTTCTTTTCGCAGACTCGGGCAACAACCGCATTCGGCGCGTGGACAGCAATACGGGGATCATCATCACGGTCGCGGGGAATGGTACCCTAGGCTTCAGCGGGGATGGGGGCGCGGCTACCAACGCCAGTTTGTTTCGTCCCATCAGTGTAGCTGTGGACGGCTCAGGTAATCTTCTTTTCGCAGACCCGGGCAACAACCGCGTTCGGCGGATGGACAAGAATGCGGGGATCGTCACAACGGTCGCAGGCAATGGTGACTCGGACTTCAGCGGGGATGGCGGGGCAGCCACAAATGCTAGTCTGTATTTTCCCGAGGGTGTAGTCGTTGACGGCTCAGGCAATCTTTTTATCGCAGACTCCAACCAATTTATCCGGCGCGTGGATGCAGTGACGGGGATCATTACGACGGTGGCAGGCAACGGCACCTACGGTTTCAGCGGGGATGGAGGCGTGGCTACTAGTGCCAGCATAGCGAATCCCACCGGTATAGCCCTTGACGGCTCCGGGAATCTCTTCATCGCGGACAATGCCAACAGCCGCATCCGGCGGGTGGATGGCGGAACGGGGATTATCACGACGGTGGCCGGCAACGGTACCGCCGGATTCAGTGGTGATGGGGGCGCAGCCACCAGCGCCAGTTTGGACTTCCCCAGCGGTGTAGCCGTGGACAGCACGGGCAATCTTTTCATCGCGGACCCTGGCAACTTCCGCGTCCGTCGGGTGGATGGAAGTACAGCGATCATCACAACGGTAGCGGGCAACGGCAGCTCTAGATTCAGCGGAGATGGGGGCACAGCCACCAGCGCCGGGATGAGCCCGCTCGGTATATCCTTGGACGGTTCGGGCAATCTTCTGATTGCAGACGTCTCCAACAACCGTATCCGGCGGATGGATCGGGGCACGGGGATCATCGCAACGGTGGCGGGCAACGGCACCTTCGGCTTCAGCGGGGATGGGGGCATAGCTACTAGCGCCAGTTTAGCTAACCCTTCTGCCGTTGTCGTGGACAGCTCCGGCAGTCTCTTCATCGCGGACACCAAGAATAACCGCATCCGGCGGGTCAGCAGCAGCAGCGTGAATACGCCAGCGGGAGCGGCAGTGGCAGTACCCTTAAATGGGGGAGCCACGATCGCAGGCGGGGCATCGACCACATTTACGAATGTCATTTCGGCGGGGACTACGAATATCACGACGAGCGGCTCGGGACCCGCGCCGCCTGCGGGATTTCTTTTAGGGAGCCCTGCTGTTTATTCCTCGCTCACCACTACGGCCACTTTTAGCGGTTCAATAACCGTTTGCATCAACTATACCGGCATCACGTTTTCCTCGTCGCCGCAGCTATTCCATTTCGAAGGCGGCTCGTGGACAAATGTAACCGTTTCCGTGGACACGGTAAATCAGATCGTATGCGGCGCCGTGAGCTCACTCTCGCCCTTCACCATCTTTCAGCAGTGCAGCAAACCACCGACCTTGAGCGTTTCGTTATCCCCGAATGTACTCTGGCCTCCGAACGGCAAGCTCGTGGCGATCAGCGCCAACATTCAAGCGACCGATGTGTGCGATCCCCACCCGACGGTAGACCTGGTTTCCATTACTGCGAATGAGGCGCTCGCCCCGGGCGACATTCAGGGGGCGGTTTTGGGAGCCTATACACTTTCGTTCAAATTGTCCGCGACGCGATTGGGCAGCGGCACTGGTCGTGTGTACACGGTCACCTATCAGGCCAAGGACATCGCGGGGAATAGCAGCCTTGCCTCAGCGACAGTGATTGTCCCGCACGATCAGGGCAAATAGTGAGTGCTATCCTATAAGGTTGGGAAGGCTTCGCCGATCGCATTGCGTCACTGACTTGCGGTTCCTTCCCGTGCGTCCGTTCATAGTGGCCGTCGAATCTGCAGGCACGCCCTTCCGCTCCCGGCAGAAAAAGTCCGTTTAGCAAAGGGATAGCCATCTCCGAGCAGAGGTCATAGCATTGTTTCATGCCAAGTTCCATTCAAGGCGTGTCGCATGCAAGTGCGCTGATCAAGAAAAGTCTTTATCATTGTCCATCGGTGGATGGGAGTCTTTCTCTGCCTGCTGTTCCTCATGTGGTTCTTATCTGGAATGGTGATGATGTACTGGACCTTTCCCGAGGTGACCACAGGGGACCGATTGAGCCGCGCCCAGTTGCTGGACGCATCCCGAATCCGGCTTTCGCCACAGGAAGCATTTGCTCTGTTGGAGAGTAAAGAAGCTCCGAGCGACATGCGGCTTGTGATGTTTAACGGACGGCCGGCGTACATCTTCGATTTTACGGGCGAGAAATTCACGATCTACGCGGACAACGGAGAAATGCAAACAGAATTTCCGCCCGAGATGGCGCTGCGCATTGCGTCGGCATGGTCTGGTTTATCGCCTGCAACCGTAAAAGTAGAAAAGATTAGAGAGGCGGATCAGTGGACCGTCTCGGGACAATTCGCCGATTTACGGCCGTTTCTGAAGTACACCTGGCCGGATGGGGAAGTGGTATACGTTTCGACAGTGACGGGCGAGGTCGTGCAATACACCACGCGTGCATCCCGCATTGCCGCCTACTTCGGCGCCATCCCGCACTGGCTTTACTTTACTCCCCTGCGCAAACATGCGGATGAATGGGCGAAGTTCGTTATCTGGGCGGCGGGACTGGGAACAATCGTGACGCTGCTTGGCATAATCATCGGCGTTTGGATGTTCTCGCCTTCAAAGCGTTTCTGGTATCAGGGCGCGCCATCGAGCCTCCCGTATGCTGGGCAGAAGCGCTGGCACTCCATTCTTGGCCTGATGATTGGATGGGTTGCCTGCGCGTGGGTCTTCAGCGGAATGCTTTCCATGGATCCTTTTCCCAAGTTGCAACATGGCGAAGAAGGAGCACGGGCTCACATGGCTGCAGCGCTGCAGGGTGGACCGCTTCAACTGCGCGATTTCGATGCCAAGCTGCCGCGAGAGGCCTTGGCTCAGATTGATCCCGAGTTTCACGTGAAAGAATTGGCGTTCACTTCATTTGCGGGCGAGCCATATTACCTGGCCGCTGACGCGCTGAATCGGACGCGAGTCATTCCCGTACGCGGCGAACCGGCGGCGGAATTTGACACGAGCAAAATCATTCAGGTCATGAAGGATTCCGTTCAGCCTCGATCTCTCGCGGAAACAAGGCTCATGACGGAATACGACGCGTATTACGGGGACCGCCACAAGGAGCGGCCGCTGCCTGTGATTTTTGTGCGCGTGAACGACGACGAGAATTCCACGTATTATGTCGATCCGAAAACCGCGCGCATCGTGCAGAGCTACAATTCCCACTCGCGGTGGAACCGCTGGCTTTATCACGGCCTGCATTCGATCGATTTCCCGCTGCTCTACAAACACCGCCCGCTGTGGGACATCGTTGTGCTGATCCTGCTGCTTGGAGGCGCATCGCTGTGCGTCACCGCGCTGCTTCTCGCCGGCGGAGTTTTGCGCCGCAAATTAATTCCGAATTTTCGCCGTTAGCGGATTGCTAATGCGAAATGACTTCGAGCGCCAGGTTGCGCGTGCGCGGTCCGAAAATCCCGATCGAGAGAACCACGACCAGCATGGACGCCCCGATGAACGTGAAAACTCCCGCGACTCCGAAGTCGCGCAGGAAGAAGCCGATCATCAGGCTGGTAAATACGGCGCTCAGGCGGCTCCAGGAATAGACGAAGCCCACGGCTCGGGCGCGAATTCGCGTCGGGAAAAGTTCCGCCTGGTAGGTATGAAAGCTCGCGGACATCCAGTTGTTCGCGCAGGTCAGCATCACTCCGAACACAATCAGCCAGAGAGGATTGCGCTGGCGGGCAAAGAGCAATACCGAATCCGGCGATCAAAATTGCGGTGACGACGATTTGCCATTTCCTTTCGAATTTGTCCGCGACGCTCATCGCCAGGAGCGGGCCAAACGGAGAGGAGATCGCAATGATGAATGAAAATTGCAGGCTCGAAGTGATCCCGATGCCGTTGGCGATCAGCAGCGTGGGCACCCACGACGCGAATCCGTAGTAGCCGATGGTTTGAAAGAAGTGGAAGACCATCAGCATGAACGTGCGCGGAGCCGTAGGCCGGCCCGAAAATTTCAAGAAAACTGCCGTGTTGTTCCTCCGTCGTTTCAACCTTCGGCGGCGGGAGCGGGGCGCCGCGTCTCTTTGGCTGACGCGCCGCTCCATCTCGCTGGTCACGCGCTCCGCCTCATCCAGTTTGCCGTTGGCGATCAGCCAGCGCGGGCTTTCCGGAATGCGTTGCCGTATGAACCAGACAAAAATAGCGCCGACCGATCCGAGAAGCACCACCCAGCGCCAGCCGTCAAACCCCCAGGGCCGGAGCGGCACGAGACGCCACGCAACCAAGGCGACGACCGGCACGGCGGAAAACTGAATCACTTCATTGACCGCAAAAGCGCGGCCGCGAAGTTCCTTGGGCATCAGCTCGACAATGTAGGTATCGATGGTCACGAGCTCAACGCCGATGCCGATCCCCGCGATCATCCGCCACAGGACAATTTCGGCGGCGCTGTTTTGAAAGGCCATGACGGCTGTCGCGCATCGCGTACCACAGCAAAGAGGAAGTAAAAATCAGCCGCCGTCCGAACTTGTCAGCCGCGAACCCAAATACGAGCGTTCCGACGAAAAGCCCGGCGAAAGTCGCGGCGACAAAACTTGCCAGCCCGCTGAAGCCAAAGAAAGGAGACCGACGCGCCGGAAAACAACCCGCTGCGGACGAGTCCCGGTCCGATGTAGGCCGTCAGAAAAAGATCGTAGAATTCAAAGCAGCCGCCGAGCGAGAGAAGCAGAACAAGCTGCCAGATGTATCGCGTCGCGGGAAGACGGTCCAGCCGCGCGCTGATCGCAGCCGCCGCTTGGCCGGTCATCGGTTGTTCCGTTGTGGTCATGCCTCGCGTTCCGTGATGGCTCGCTTGGGATCTGTCTCCATTTTCCCGGCATTGCTCGATGACTTTCTGTTTCAGAACAAGCCCGGCCTGCCTCGAACTAGCATTTCTGCCGGGACGGCCAGATTGAGGCCGCGGAGTTCTCCGGCGCGCAACGCGGGCAAATTCTGAACCGCATCGAGAAATCTTCGCGACTCCTGCGGAGACAGTATGCCGTCGGTCAGGGATTGAAACTTGCGCCGGTAATCTTCTCGGCCGAACGGTTTTGCCCCCAAAGGATGCGCGTTGGCTACGCGAATTTCGTCCGTAATGCGCGCGCCATTGCGAAGAAAAATTTCGGCTCGGCCTCCGAAAGCTTTTTCGGCAGGGTCGCTGGAGTGATACCGGCGCGTCCATTCCGGGTCCTCTCGCGTCTCGATGCTGCGCCACAGACGCACCGTGCTCGGCCGGCCAGCGCGTTCCGGAGCATAGCTCTGCACGTGATGCCATCGGCCATCCTCCAGCGCGACAGCGAAAATGTACATGACCGAATGATCCAGCGTTTCGCGGCTCGCCTGCGGATCCATTTTCTGAGGGTCGTTCGAGCCGGTGCCGATCACCTGGTGAGTGTGGTGGCTGGTGTGAATGACGACCTTTTCGATTTGCGAGAGATCGGCGATTTTCGTGCGCATGCGGAACGCCAGATCGATCAATGCCTGCGCCTGGTATTCGGCGCTATGTTCTTTCGTGAAGCTGTCGAGGATGGCGCGCTTTGGTTCGCCCGGCGCCGGCAACGGAACCGAATATTCGGATTTCGCGCCGCCCAGCATCGTCGCGATGACGCTTTCTTCGCCTTCATAAATGGGGCTTGGAGAATTCTCCCCGCGCATGGCGCGATCGACTGCTTCGATGGCGAGCTTGCCGGCGTGCGCGGGAGCAAACGCTTTCCAACTGCTGATTTCGCCTTTGCGCGACTGGCGCGTGGTGAAGCTCACATGCACCGCCTGCTGGATCGCCTGGTAGATGATTTCCACCGGAAGATCGAGCAGCGCTCCAATCCCTGCAGCCTGCGCCGGGCACAAATGAGCGATGTGATCGATATGGTGTTCGTGAAGGCAGATGGAGCGGATCAAATTAATCTGGATTTCATACGCCGTGGCAATTCCCCGGATCAATTCCTTGCCGGATTTTTCCGCGGCCTGCGCCACGGCAAGGATTGGCGGAATATTGTCGCCGGGATGGCCGAAATCGGCGCCGAGGAACGTGTCGTGCATGTCCAGTTCGCGGACAGCTGTGCCGTTGGCCCAGGCAGCCCATTCGGGTGAAAAGGTCTGGCTCGGACTCGACCCCGAAAATCGCGCCGCCCATCTTGCGCGGGTGAGCAAGCGCCATGGCGCGCGCGGAGACCACGGGTCGCCGGTTGATCGCGGCAATCGCGACAGCCGCGTTGTCGATGATGCGGTTCGCGATCATCTCCGCCACGTCCGGCTCGACGCCGGCGGGATCAGCGGCAACTTCGGCGATTTTCCAGGCGAGCTGTTCTTCCCTCGGAAGTTTCTCCGCCGAGGCGTGCACCTTCACGTGGTGCCATTGCATAGGTGTCCTTGGATGAGACAACGAATGCTTGTTCCTGAGAACACAACAAATGTGCAAGCGGCGGCGTCAGGTTTGTTATTTGGGTGAATATTTCCGCTCCAATTCATCGAAGAGCGGCTTTTGCACCAGACGTTGCCGCTCCGCGAAGCTCGCGATTTTGCCGCTGCTCTCGTCCAGAAAGCCTCGCGCTTTCAATTCCGACAACGCGGCCTGCATTCCCGCAATGGCTCCCTGCAAAGCGGCATTTGCGTACAGCACCACGGCAAAGCCCATGGAGGCGAGCGCCGCGGCATCCACGATCGGCGTTTTCCCGCCCGGAACCATGTTGATGAGCTTGCGGAACGCGCAAAAGAGCCGGGATGCGTTTCACTTCCTCGAGGCTTTCGGGCGCCTCGACAAACGTCACGTCCGCGCCGGCCTCAATCCACTTCGCCGCGCGGTCGATAGCGGCCTGAAAGCCGTGCTCGGCGCGAGCGTCGGTGCGCGCAATGATCAGGAAATCCTGGCTCCGGCGGGCGTCGGCAGCGGCCCTGATTTTCGCCATCATCTCCTCCGCCGCAATTACCTGTTTGCCGCTGAAATGCCCGCAGCGCTTCGGAAAAACTTGATCTTCGATTTGAATGGCGTTTGCCCCCGCCCGCTCCAGCACCTGAACCGTGTGGCGAACATTGAGAGCATTGCCAAAGCCGGTGTCCGCATCGACGATGATGGGAAGCTCGACGGCCTCGCGGATGGCCGAAGTCTGCTGGGCAAGTTCAGGCAAGCTGATGAATCCGAGATCGGGCATTCCCAGCAATGCATTCGTGACGCCGGCGCCCGTGATGTAGATCGCCTCGAAGCCCAGACTGGCGATCACGCGCGCCGAAAGCGCGTCGGCGGCGCCGGGAACCAAGAGGCCTCGCCGCTCTTCCAATTTCGATCGCAGAAGTTTGCCGAATTGATCCAAAACGAGCCTCGAATCTTCTTTGCGGGACATGTGATTGTAGTGAAAAAATCGGCATCGAGTGCAGATTTATTTGAAGAACGACTTGTTGTTCAATTTCCTTTGACAAAACCCAGAAGGAGTGACAAACCTTCCGGGGCATTCGAGTCTATGTAAGGGCGCGGGTTCGGTTTATGTAGCGCCCGCCTTCAGGCGGGCACTTTGGAATCAAGCAAATGCCCGCCTGAAGGCGGGCGCTACAAAAAGCGTGCGGACTTTCAGTTCTCAAACAGAATCATTCGAGCCGTTTGAAGAATCCGTTGATAAGTATCAGGAGCTTAAAACGGTTTGAAATTGGAGGGGATATGGCTCTCAAGAGGCGTGATTTTTTGACTGGCTTGGCCGCCGTGGGCGCGTCATCAGCTGATTCAGCCGAACGCCGAAAGCGCGCAGGAAATCGCGCCGCAACCAAAATTCCATTACGACAAGCCTATTATTGACGCGCACTTTCATTGGTATCCGCCCGAGTTTGCCGACCTGATCGAAAGGGAAGGGGCGGCCAACGGCGTGACGAATATCAAACGCAACGCAAACGGCGAACTCGAGTGCGTCGTCCCGGGCGACCATCCCTACGCTCCGCGCGCCGTGTTTCGCCGCGACATGACCGACGTCAACCTGATGCTGAAAGCCATGGATGACCGCCACGTCGATATGTGCACGCTCACGCAGACCAATCCGCACATCCTGTGGGCGTCGCCGGCCTTCGGAGTGAAACTCGCGCAAACCATTAACGACTCCAGTTCGGCATTATGCGTGAAATACCCGAAGCGATTTACGGCCGCGATCACGCTGCCGATGCAAGACCTCAACGCTTCGATAGAGGAACTGGAGCGCGGTCGGAAGTTGCCGGGCATGAAAGCTGTGAACATGCCGGAGAATGTTCTCGGGAAGAACCTCGATGACAAATCTTTCTGGCCAGTCTACGAACGCGTCGAGGCGCTGAACCTTCCCATCTTCCTGCACAACCTCGATCCTGTTTCCGAGCGGCTCGTGGCAAAGGACTACACCATGATCAACGTCCTCGGAAATCCGTTTGAGGCCACGATTGCGGCCACCGCGCTGGTTCTCGGCGGAGTCATGGACGAATTCCCGAAACTCGACGTTTTATTTCCCGCACGGCGGGAGGCTTTTTTGCATTTGCCACGGCGCGAATCGATTGGGCGATGGGCACGGCGGCCTATTCACCGCGCGGGCGCACGGAAACTTTCAAAAACGTAAAGCTGCCACGGGCAAGCGATTACCTGCGCCGCTTCCACTACGACCTCGCCATGCACGACCCGAAGCTTACCCGCATGCTGATTGACCTGGTGGGCGCCGATCGAGTCGTGTGCGGCACGGATTTTCCCCAGGGCATGTCCATCAGGAAGCCGGTCGAGTACGTCGAGGCTATTCCGAACATTACGGAGAAAGAGCGACAGCTGATTCTTTGTGAAAATCCGGCGCGGCTGCTCAGACTATAGTGGCTGCGGAAAAAAGGCCTTATTCTGTCATTCTGAGCGAAGCGAAGAATCTCTCCTTGTTTCTTTCCTGTTACTTAAATCGAAGAGGGATTCTTCGCTTCGCTCAGAATGACAGAGTTTTGAGTTTTTCCGCAGCCTGTATAAAGTGCTGGGCGATGTCGATTGGCAGTCCGTTTTTAGATATGGCGCCTCTAACTACAATGCGCGATCGCTCGGCGCACCCCGTTTAGTGGTAGGATTTCGCAAACCTGGATCCAATTGCGAGGCACAGTGCGCGGCACGATGATGGATTTTCCTTTGACCCTTCCGGTCATTCTTGAGCGGGTGGGCAAACTTTTTCCGAACGTTGAAATCATTTCCCGCCGGCCGGACGGTTCCGTGGCTCGCTCCTGCTACGGAGAAATGTCCCGGCGCGCGAAACGTCTCGCCCACGCGCTCACTAAGCTGGGCCTCGAACCGGGCGATCGTGTTGCTTCCATGATGTGGAATCACTCGGGCCACATGGAAGCCTTCTTCGGGGTGCCGTGCGCCGGCGGCATTCTTCACACACTCAACCTGCGATTGCATCCGCATGAGGTCGCCGCAATCGCCAGGCACGCGGGCGATCGATACCTGATCGTCGATGACGTTCTCCTCCCGATTCTCCAAAAATTCCGGAAAGACGCTCCATTTGAGAAAGTAATCGTGGTTCCGTTCGGCGGTGGGGACACTCCGGAAGGCGACCTGAATTATGGGGATTTGCTCGCAAGCGCCGGCGAGGATTTTCAGGCTCCCGCGATCGATGAAAACGACGGGGCAATGATGTGCTACACATCAGGCACCACGGGCAATTCGAAGGGCGTTCTCTATTCCCACCGCGCGCTTGTCCTTCACTCCTTCGCCGAAATGGTCGTCGATTCCTTCGCCATCAGTCATCACGACACAGTTCTCATGCTGGCCCCGATGTTTCATGCGACCGGCTGGGGCTTGCCTTATTCCTGCGCGATGGCCGGCGCAAAGCTCGTTCTGCCCGGGCCCAATGTGGACGCCGAGAGCGTGCTCAACCTGATCGTTCAGGAACGAGCCACTTTCGCCTGCGGCGTGCCCACCGTCTGGTTCGCCGTCCTCGACGCGCTCGAAAGAAACCCCGGCCGCTGGAATTTCTCCTGGCCCATTCGCATTATTTGTGCCGGCTCGGCGCCGCCGGAGAGTCTCTTCCGAGGCCTGGACAAGCATGGCCTTCAGATCGTTCACCTGTGGGGTATGACGGAAACGACGCCGCTGGGGACCGTCGCCAAGCTCAAGGCTCACATGCGAGACTGGCCGGCGGAGGAAAAATATCAAGTCCGGACAAAACAGGGCATGCCCGTTCCCTTCGTTGAGTTGCGCGTGATGCAACCGCCTGATCTTGATGGAAAGTCACTGGAAGCGCCCTGGGATGGCAGCACGCCGGGGGAGCTAGAGGTGCGCGGTCCATGGGTGGCCGGAAGTTACTATAACGCGCCCGACCAGGCGCATCGCTGGACCGATGACGGATGGTTTAAGACGGGTGACGTAGCCACAATCGATCCGGAAGGATTCATGAAGATTGTCGACCGCGCCAAAGACATGGTGAAATCCGGCGGGGAATGGATCAGCTCCGTGGACCTCGAAAATGCCTTGATGGGCCACCCCGCCGTGAAAGAAGCTGCCGTCGTCGGCATCCCGCATCCCAAGTGGGCGGAGCGCCCGCTCGCCGCCGTGGTGTTGAAAGACGGCGCCCAAGCCACCCCGGAAGAACTGCGCGCCTTCCTGGGTCAATCCTTCGCGAAATGGCAGCTCCCTGACGTGTTTGTTTTCCTCGACGCCATTCCCCGCACTTCCGTCGGCAAATTCAAGAAAACCGTTCTGCGGGAAAAATATGCCAACTGGAAGTGGGAACAATAATTGATTCTTGTCGGTTAGGCGTTTCGGCAATAGTGAAAATTCCACGCCAACACGCGCTAATTATTATGTGTGAGGATTCGATTTCGGCGTATGTAGCGCCCGCCTTCAGGCGATATTGACTTCTAATACAGATTCACCGGGGGGCGCGGTGCGAACCGTTGGGGGGAAAAAATGAAGGTTTACGAAGTCCGGCAATTTGGGATTGAGAACCTGAGCGTGGTCGAGCGCGCCGAGCCTCAGCCCCGCTTGAATGAAGCAGTCATAAAGTTTCACGCTGCGTCTCTGAATTACCGCGACTTGATGTTTGTCAAAGGCTTGTACAACCCGAAGGCCCGATTACCTGCCGTGCCATTTTCAGACGGGTCTGGCGAAGTCGTCGCCGTCGGCGCGGAAGTAAGGAAATGGAAGATTGGCGATCGCGTCTGTCCCATTTTCACGCAGGCCTGGATCGAAGGGCCGCTTTCCATCGAGAAGCGGCGAACCACGCTCGGCGCGGGAGATGTGGACGGGGTTCTCCGGGAATACGGCGCCTTTGACGAAAACGGACTGGTGAAAGCGCCTGGACATCTTTCCTTTGAGGAAGCCGCAACTCTCCCCTGCGCGGCCGTCACCGCGTGGAATGCGCTTGTGGTTTCGGGAAACCTGAAAGCCGGCGACACGGTGCTGACTCTTGGCACCGGAGGTGTTTCGATTTTCGCTCTCCAGCTCGCGAAAATACACGGCGCGCGCGTGATCGCAACGTCGAGCAGCGACAACAAACTGGAAAGGGCGAGAGAACTCGGCGCGGATGAAATCATCAATTACGCAAAGACTCCCGAATGGGACAAGGAAGTCCTGCGGTTGACAGATAAAATTGGCGTGGACCACGTGGTGGAAGTCGGCGGCGCGGGAACCCTGCCGAAATCCTTGAACTCTGTACGCATTGGCGGCCATGTGGCGGTGATCGGCGTCCTGGCGGGTGGCGGCGGGCTCGACCCCAGAAGCGTCTTGATGAAAGCGGTCCGGATGCAGGGTCTTCTTGTTGGTTCGCGGCAAATGTTTGAAGAGATGAACAAGGCGATCGAAGGGAATCTCCTGAAGCCGTCCATCGACAGAACATTTGAATTTAGCGAAGCAGCCGAAGCTTTGAAATACATGGAAAGCGGCGGGCACTTTGGGAAAATCGTGATCCGATTTTAAAGAGCGAGGTCAAGCCAACATTTCTGCTAGGACTTTTCGATAGCGACTCAGGCTGATTTCGTGACGCTGTGCCCGAGAACCCGTATAACCAGAACGGCGTTTTCCTGTTGGATGAGCCCAATCTTTCTGTTGGAATGACGCGCGGCTCAAGGTTATTGTTTTCACGTTCGGACACCCTGCTGCTCAATCCGAGGCGGAAATGAGAAATCTAATCTTCGCAATCAACATTACCCTGGATGGCTGCTGCGACCACACCAAATCAATTGCCGATGACGAGCTACTTGAATATTATGCGCACCTCTTGCGAGATGTTGACCTGCTCGCCTTCGGGCGTAAAACCTATCAATTGATGGTTCCTTATTGGCCTGATGTCGCAAAAAACCGTTCCGAGACAAAAGCAACGGTCGAGTTTGCCCAAACATTTGACTCCATCAACAAAATTGTTTTTTCGCAATCATTAGAAAGCGCTGGAGGAAGTACGAGAATCGTTCGTACCGGGCTTCAAGATGAAATACTTAAATTGAAACAGGAACAAGGCAAAAACAGTTTAGTCGGCGGTGTAGCGATCCCCTCACAGCTTATAGAGCTTGGCCTGGTTGATGAATATCATTTCGTCGTTCAGCCGATAGTCGATGGAGAAGGGAGACGGTTGTCGGAGGGTATTAGCCTGCCGGAGAAATTGCGATTGAATCTTATTGAGTCAAAGATTTTTAAGTCAGGTTGTGTTGCGCTTCGTTACATGAAGCAGTGAGAGAAAAAACTTGCCCGACACTCGCGCCGCTCCGCGCCAATAATCCTCGTGTCCTTTATGCGCCCAACTTTCTGGCCGTGCCTGGTAAACGGGGCAATCGAAAATTGAGTCGCTACTGACATTTCGAAATCCGAAAATGGCCTTGACTTTGTTTTCCACTCCCATAAGCTCCAGATCACTATGAAAAATCAATTTTCATTCTTAAGCGCGGCCGCATGTATGGTCGCTTTCTGCGTGGTTGCGCGGCCAGCCTCGGCCCACGAGCGCGACACGTTCAAAATCGGGAGCAAATATTACGTCCTTACCGTGGGCTCGCTGAACGAGCCCTTTGTGGTCGATGGCATTTCAGGAGTAGACTTGCGCGTCTCGCAGGTCTCTGCGCCCGCCGGAAGCGGCCCGAACAAGGGAACGGGGAAGGGAACTCCAGTTACCGGACTCGAGCAAACTCTCAAAGTCGAGCTTGCCGCGGGAGATAAGAAAGAAACGCTCTCGTTCGATCCTTCCGACGAGGCTCCGGGAGCCTACGCCGCAAATTTCATTCCCACCGTGCAGACCACCTACAGCTACCGCATCTTCGGCACCATCAATAGCAGCCCCGTTGACCTCACATTTACCTGCGTGAATGGCGAGGTTTCAGAGACCGCCGAAGACAATTCCCAGGTGAAAGTTTCGGAAACGATAACGCGGGTGAATAAAATCGGCGCGTTTGCCTGCCCCGCTCCACGAAAGGCGATGGGCTTTCCCGAACCGTCGCTATCTTCCTACGAGCTGAATCAGAATACGCAGGCGCTCGCGGCGGCCGCTCAGATGGCCGGCAAACAAGCAGCAACAGCGGAAGCCACTGGGCATCGCAGGTGTTGTGGCGGGCCTGTTAGGACTTGCTGTTCGCGGGAATCGCCTGGAAAAGAAAGTAGGCCGGCCATCCATGAAATTCATTCTCTTTGCCTTCGTGGCATTTGCGATCGCGGGCGCAGTCTTCGCCAACGGGCTTGGCGGGGAACGCCTAGAAAAAGTAATCGGCGATCAAATCGTGGACATTGGCACGGATCAAACTTCCACGCCGGTGGCGGGCGAACCCATTGAATTCGATTTCAATCTCCTGAAAAGCGATACGCGGGAACCCCTGCTTGACCCCGACGAGCGTGGGCATCGACATCGAGCGCAACGGGAAGCCGCTCGTCAACTGCGACATCATCACGGAAATGCCGAATACATTTCTCTTCTATACGTTCCCGGAAGGCGGCACTTACAGCTTGAAGGTGACGTTCTTCGACTCGAGGCGCACTCCGCCGGCGCTCGCCACCGCATCGTTTCCGCTTACCATCTCGGGGGCCGGAGGTAAAATGCGAGCCTTGTATATCGCCGCGTTATTCGGATGCTTGCTCCTGGGGCTTTTGGGCGGGTATTGGGGAGCGCGCAAGCGGGCGGACTGATAGCATAGGGAGTGAGGTCTTTCGTTCCTGGTTGAATCCATCCACATTCAACCGTCGCGGGATTTGAATGACGCTATGCACAAGAGGTCCAGCCAAACCTTTCTGGTATTTTGTTTCTCGCTCGTAATTTCGATCCTCCCCCAATCCGCATTTGCCCATGCGACGCCGATTCAATATGTTCCCGCGGCATCGTCCGTTCTCTCGCAAGCGCCGCCCGAAGTGCAAATCCATTTCAGCGAACGCGTCGAGCCTCGCGTCTCCAGCATTACCGTTCTCGCGCCCGACGGCTCGCGCGCCGATCTTTCCAATTCCGCGCCCGATCCGGCGGATCCCAGAATCTATCGCGTCGGCCTGAAAGACAGCGGGCCGGGCACGTACACGGTTTCGTGGGAAGTGATTTCCGCCGACGACGGCCACTTCGCGAAAGGCGCGTACGTTTTTTCGGTGGGAAATGCGAAGTCGAACGCATCCGCGGAGGCCGGCGGATTCCAGACGGTCCACAGCTCCAGCGTTCCGGAAGCCTTCACGCTGGCCCTCGAACTGATCGGAGACGCCCTGATTTTGGGCGCCCTGATCGGGTTCGCTTTCATCTGGCGGCCGATGCGCAAGCATTTCACCGAAGCGAATTCCTGCGAACAGGAATTCCTTCGGCGATTCCAGTCGTATTGCTCGTCGCCGGCTGTGTTCTGGCGCTTGCTGGCGGCCTTGCCTATCTCATCTATAAGACGAACGAGCTCGCCTCGCTTCAGGAAACAACTTTCGCGAGAGCCTGGGGCCCCTTCCTCGCCACCAGCTCCGCGCTTTCCACGATTTATCGCATGCTTGGCGTGGGTTTTCTGTTGATCGCCTTCGAGATCATGCGGAAGCGAATCTTCTCGGCCGAAAGAATCACGGCGATCGAATATGCATTTTTCGCTGACCTCGCGCTGATCGATTTCGCGCGGGCGCGAATCAGCCACGCGGCCGCCTCCAGTTTCGCGCCGGCATTCGGCGTGGCAATGAACTTCGTCCATCTTCTTTTCAAAGACGCCTGGATCGGAGGGATCATCGCGCTGGTCGTGCTTTTCTCGCCCATCATCCGAAAATCGCGCAGCCTGAGGATGGCCGCGTTCGCGCTCACTTCGTTTTCAAGAATTGCGAGCATCGCCTTCGGCATCGCGGGCGTCACTGGCGTCTATGTCGTCTGGCTCCATCTGAAGAGTTTTTCGTTTGTGTTGACGACGGACTGGGGCAAAAGGTTTGCAATCCTTTCCGTATTTGCCGCGATTCTGCTCCTTCTGCGTTTTTTCGCTCAATTATATTGTGAGCCGAAAATCATAGACGCGATCAGGAAGAATGACGGGACGCAGATGCCCCGCGTTTTTGCCTGGCTCGGCTTTACTTTGCCCGGTGAAATGGCGATCGGCATTGCAATCCTCGCCGTTACATCGCTGCTCATCATCACCACGCCCCCGCTCGCTCCCCATTTCAGTTTCGCGCGGTCTGCCACGAGCCAGGGAATTGCGCTTTCGCTTGCCGAGCAGCCTTACGAGAGCGGCAAATTTCTTGTAACCGCACAAGACCCTCTGAAGAAAACCGGAGCGGATATAAAAAATGTGGTCGTAACCCTCGCAAATCAAGCGGCGGGCGTCGGTCCGATCACTGCCCCCGTTGTCGAGAGATTTGCCGGCGGATATGTGTTCGATGAAAATCTTCTTTCGCCGCCGGGCGCGTGGACAATCAACATCACCGCCCAGAGAGCCGGCGCCTATGACGCCACCGCATCCTTCAACGTAAATTATCCACAGGAAATAACGGAGAGCGACGCGCACGCGGAGGACAGGACGTTCGGATCATTTGAAGTGATTCACCTGATTGTTGCGATCGTGATCCTCTGCGCTTCGCTGCTCCTTTATCGCAAAAGCTCCAAGCTAAACCGATTTGCGCTCTCCGCGCCGGATGCCGCTCCGGCCGCGACGGCACTGACCTTCGCCCGGCGAGGCGCCTGGATTCCATCCCTGATCCTTATCGCCATGGTTCTCTGCTTCACTGGCGGATTCCCGGCAGTGACTTCGGGCGTTCTGGCAAGCCCATTTGAGCGCGCCTGCGAGGAAACCAATGTCATGAACGTCTGGCACGAAAGCGTTCCCGAACGCGACGGAAACGCAACCGCCGATTTGGCGATGCCCGGCTGCACGGTCGGCATCGGCCTTGGCCAATACCATTTCGTCGACGCGCGGGAATTCGCCTACTTCATAAGGCCCGCGCGCGCCAAAGCTCAGCTCGCAACGAGCCCGGCTGAACTCACTCGCGAACGTTCCCATCACGCTTACTTTTACTCTGCGCGACAATCTGGGCAACCCGGTCCGCGATCTTGTCCTCGACCACAATCGCATCGTACACGTCGTGATTGCCAGCCAGGATTTCTCCGTCTTCGCGCACATCCACACGGAAGATCTCGGGCCGGTCACTCCCGAAATGCTGAAAGCCGCCGCATTCCCCGTGCAATACACTTTTCCAAAACCCGGCCGCTATCTGGTTTCCGTGGACTTCGCGGAGAGGGGATACATTTTCTCCGACCAGTTCTATCTGAATGTCGGTCCGTCCAGCACGATGAGCGCGCCTCAGAACGAAAACTTTTCGATGCAGGGAAAATTTGACGGCTACGACGTCACGCTCAAGACATCGCCGGCCACGCTCAAGGCAGGCGCCCCGGCAACACTCGACTATCACATTGAGAAAGACGGCAAGCCCTTCACGGAGATGACCCCCTATCTCGCGGTCCCCATGCACATCAGCATCATCCGCGATGATCTGATGAGCTTCCTCCATATCCACGGGCTCCTCCCCGTTTCGCTTACCGGAAAACTCCTGGGCGAGAGCATCCATGCCTCTCACCTCCTCCTCCCCGATAAATTCGGCCCGGACATCGAGGCGACAAACTTCTCTTTCCCATCCCCCGGCATTTACCATATTTTCGGTGAATTCAGCGCTGCGGGAAAAGTCGTGGTGACCCAATTTACGGTGAAGGTGGAGTGAGGCTTCCACTGGCAGATCTATTCTTCCGTTCCGGCGCCGCCCGGCAAAGCTCGTTCACCAAATACACGATCACGGCCGCATTAATAAGCAGAACGGCTATTTTTGCTGGACTGACGCGTCTGGCGATCTCATAGATTTCAAGCGGAATAAAGACGGAAGTGGAGATTACCGTGAAGTATTTGGCCCAACCCTTGCCCAATAATAAACCGGTGCCTTCGGTTAGCTGCAGCGCCGAATAAATGAAGGTCCCCACGCTAAATTCCCTAAGCTTTCGACTGTCCAGCAACGAAAGTTTTTCCAGCAGGCGGTGGATATAATGGTTCCCGGGATCGGCGCGAAAGATATCCGCCCAACGCTCGACGTCAAGAGCCATGTCCCTGTGCAGCAACTTGACCGCGCCGACCCCGAGACCGAATAGAATCAGACCCTTGAAAAGTTTATATCCCGCGATTAGCCAGAGGCCGCGCGGAGCAACGGCAATTTTGTCCGATCCGCCGGAATTTGGTTCTTGTTGCTTTTGTGCAGGGTAAGTCACAAGATCATTTTGAATTATACCGTCGAGCAGCACTTCCCGCAGCCACGCTTTGGTCGTGCAAATCCATTGGCGAGAGCCCCGTTAACGCAGTTTGCGGCGGCGCTTGACTCTCCGGAATAACCTCGGATAATGGGGAACAAATGATCACGTCGACGTCGCGATCCGAGCCTTGGAAACAGCCGCACGCCGCGCTTGCTCTTACGATCGCGCTGATCGCAACTTTTTATTTCACGGCCAACTGGATCCGCTTCCCACGCCTCGTTTCTTACGATCCATTGCCCCCGGATAATGCCGACTGCGATTATGATTCGGGCGCAGCGCAGCCTGCGAATGCGCCGACCGGTATCCCCTTAAGGGCCGCGCTTATGAAGCAGCGCGTCGACCAGGGACCTGCCGCTTCGGAAATCGCTTCCCGGCAGCCGGTGCGCATGATTCGCGACCCGGATTCGGCCTATAGCGCCGTCGCGGTTGACACCGCACACAATGAAGTCGTGATGACCGATGAAAACCTGTTCAACATCATCACCTACGACCGCCAGACCAACACGCCGCCTGATTCCGTCTCTGATCCCCAGCGCGTCATCGGCGGCCTGAACACAAAGATCGAATTCCAGTGCGGGCTCTACATCGATCCCGTCAACGGCGATATCTACGCGGTAAATAATGATACGGTGGACGATCTGGTTATTTTCTCCCGTAAGGCCGTCGGCGACGTGGCTCCGGACCGCGAACTCCACACCCCGCACGGCACATTCGGCATCGCGGTCGACGAAGAGGCCCAGGAACTGTTTCTCAGCGTGCAGCATGACAACGCCGTGGTGGTCTACAACAAGATGGAAAAGGGATTCGAGGCTCCGATCCGCGTGATTCAGGGCGCCCGTACCGGCCTCGCCGATCCGCATGGCATGCTCTTCGATGCCAAAAATAAGCTGCTCTACGTCGCCAATCACGGCTCGTATCATGAAGTGAAAGCTCCTCTTCCGGGAGAAACGCGCCGCGAGCGTGTCTACCCTGGCTTCCCTCTGAATCGAGAAGACGCCGTCCCCGGCTCCGGAAAATTGCTGCCGCCCTCCATCACCATTTACCAGAGCAACGTCAAAGGCGATGCGCCGCCCGTTCGCGTGATTCAGGGACCGCAGACCCAGATGGACTGGCCAACGGCTCTGGCCCTCGATCCGGAACGTAACGAGCTGTTTGTCGCCAACGACGGCGGAAATTCTATTCTGGTGTTTGACGCCTCGGCCAGCGGCGACGCAGCTCCCCTGCGAGTGCTGAAGGGCCCCAAAAGCCTGGTCAGCAATCCCACAGGGATATACCTCGACAAGAAAAACGAAGAGCTATGGGTTGCCAATTTTGGGAACCACACCTCGGCAGCTTACAAACCCACCGCCAGCGGCGACACGCCACCGCTCCGCGTGATTCGCAGCGCGAAAGCGTCCGACAGCGTTCCGGGCCTCGGCAATCCGCACCCCATCGCGTACGACACGAAGCGCGACCAAATCCTCGTCCCCAATTGAGTGGCCCATCCGGAAATCGCGGCTTTCGCCAGGCTGGCGGAAGGAGGAGCAAAGCCACTCAGAAGGATCGAAGGCCAGGGAAGCCTGCTGGGCCGGACCATGCACGGAATCGTCTATGACGCGATTCACGACGAATTCACCGTGCCCCAGCAATTCGCGCAAGCAATCCTGACCTATCGGGGGCAGGCCAACGGAGAAGAACGTCCCATCCGAATCATTCAAGGACCGCACAGCCAGCTCGACGCCCCCGAGCATGTCGAGGTTGACCCGGTTCACAACGAGATTTTCGTCCCCACTCGCCACGCGAGCGTCCTGGTTTTTCCTCGTGATCGTGATGGCGACGTCGCCCCGGTTCGCGTTCTGGAGGGACCCGACACCCTGCTGACGGGCGACAATGTCATCGCGGTAGATCCCGTTCACAATCTGCTGCTCGTCGGCACATCCGTGGGCAGGGGACAGGCCCGCCTGCTCATTTTCAATCGCACGGATTCGGGAAACGTAAAGCCGAAGGCCGTCATCGGCGGACCCAAGAGTAAGCTCAACTCCTTCGGAGGTCCCATCGCCGTATACCCGCCGAAAAATGAAATTCTGATCAGCGTCGAGGGCACGGGTCCCTACGCAGAGCTCTCTTCCGATGAGGCTTATGTTGGAGTTTGGAGTATCAACGACAATGGCGATGTCCCGGCGAAATGGACGATAGGAGGACCGAAAGGCATTCTGCGAATGCCGCGAGGCATCGCGCTGGATGTGAAGAACGAGAATATGATCGTATCGGATAAACGCTTAAACGCCGTACTGACATTCCACTTTCCTGAAATATTTTAGACGTCTGCCCGTCCTTAATGCTGGCTTTGCTGGCTCAAGATTTTCTCAACATCTGTACAGGCCATATGGAATGACTTGAGCCTGGCCCCGTAGCTGGTAAGTCCAAGTTTTCCGGGCATGATTTGATGGCATGTCGTGCAACCAAACTCTGAAAACTTGGCGGCCTTCTGTTTCTCTTCAGCCGTCCTGTTCGCCGGCTCTACTTGAGCGATCATGTTCATGGAAGTCAGCAAAGAGATGCATCCGATGAATCCTTTGCCGACCTGCTTGCCACGCTCCGTGTAACCGAGCTTGCCGTTCGCGCCCATGGTGTGGCAGCTGTCGCAGCCATGATGTTCGAACACGTATTTCGCCAGCTGGTCGGAACTCAAATGCGACATGTCCGCTTCGGAGAGTTCCTTCTTGCTATTCGTTTCCGCCTGAGCCGCCCCGGCCGAGGCGGCTGACGTTAGCGATAACGCTATGAGAGCTAACAGCGAGTAGGCAACCGAAGCTCAAAAAGATCAGCATTGCTTTCCTACCGGCGGACCAGTTCGGTGATTTCATCGCATCAGCCCCCTTGTTCGAGTGGTCGAATTCTCCCACACATGGCAAAATATACACCTTGCGAGAAAACGCTCATTTTTGTCATTCCGAGGCGCGCTGCGCGCCGAGGAATCTCTCTTTTCCTGTGTTTAAACCAAAGAGAGATTCCTCACTTCGTTCGGAATGACAAAACAATATATTTTTTTAGCGGCCTCCGTGGCCTGGTCAACTCGGGAAACACAAGATCCGTCACTCTGGCCTGCAGCTACACATCGCAACGCGATCAGAACAATTCCTCGCCAAGGATGTCCTGGAACTTGTCGCGATACTTGGAAATCAACTTGGCGCGCAATTCAGGGCTCGTCGCGGCGACGGGCGAGAAGTCGTTACGATGCTCGAAGGGAATGCACGCATCCACCACCACTCGCGAGTTGTAATAAGTATTGTCGAAGACCATCGGATCGATTTTGCTGCTCCAGCATTTCCTCATGATCTCGAGATCCTCTTTCGGGTCGCACCGTGTGCCCATCGCCCAGACCACTTCCTCGAGCCTGGTCGGATCAATATCGCTGTCGACCACGATCGTCCAGCGATTTCCGTAAGCCACTGGAACCATTTGGCTCGCCAGAATCCCTGCCTGCCGGGCATGTCCGAAATACCGTTGCTTGATGCTGACCACGTTGAAGGTGCGGCCGGACCCTGCTTCGTGCACCCAGACGCCCGCAATCTCCGGGACGGCGGCCTTTTCGAGCCCATCCCACAGCGCGGCTGAGCGCGTAAACGCCCGCTCGTAAAGATGCGAATGCGGCGGCTTCATGGAAGCGGCGCACGTCAGGATCGGCTGATTGCGGTAAAGCACCCGCTTGATTCGAAAGAGAGGCTCCTCAATTTTTCCGCCCGCGTAGTAGCCCGGCCATTCGCCAAATGGCCCCTCCAGCCTTCTTTCGTCGTGGCAGAATTCCCCTTCGAGCACGATCTCGCTGTTGGCCGGAATCGGCAGGTCCGTGTACTTGCCTTTCAGCACTTCCACAGCCTCCCCGCGCATTCCTCCGACCCAATCCAATTCCGATGAACCCGGCGGAACCTGGTAGCGCCCCGCGAGAAACAGCATCGGGTCGATGCCGACCACGGCGACCGCCGGACAATTCTGGCCGCGTTCGAAATACTTGTCGCGGTGCAAGCGGCCATGCTTTCCGGGCGAGATGTAACACATCGCGCTTTTCGAATCGGCCGCCTGGATTCTGTACGTGCCCACATTGATCCAGTTCGAATCCGGATCGCGGGTGATAACCCCGCAGGCCGTTCCGATGTACCGGCCTCCATCCAGTTCGTGATGGATGGGAACCGGGAATTTGAAAAGATCGATGTCGTCGCCTTCCATCACGTTCTCGTACAAAGGGCTCCGGTCCACATAAACGGGCGGAATGAATTGAATATCCTTCATGCGCTGCCGGTACTGCTTCAGGTACTCGATACTGCCCCGCGCCGTCGTCACGTCGATGCCGCCAATCGTGAACGCAAACCGGCGCGGGGACGCCATCATTCCGTACAGGCATCGGTAGCCGGGCGGATATCCGGGCACTTCATCGAACAGCATCGCCGGCGCCTTGCCGCTTCCCCTCGCGCGATACACCATATCGACCATGGCGCACATTTCGCGGTCCCAGCCGACGCCGCCAACATGCTTCAGTTCACCCATCTCCTCCACCGCCTTCAGCCACTCGCGCAAATCGCGGTATTGAACGATCGATTTCCTCGGCTCAGCGACAGGCGATTCCATGGATTGAATCCTTTCCCCATTTGCAATGGCTTGGCGGCATCCGAGCAGATTATCTACTCGACGAAGCATCACGAACAACAAATGATTCTCGCCCGGGTCAAGTTGTAGGGGCATCCGCCGCGGCGGACCGTGCCCCTACAACTGCGATTCGAAGTTGACGCGAAATGAGGCCCAGAGTATAACCAAGCGCGAAACCAAATAATTCAAGTCAGCTTTAGGAGAAGGACAAGCCATCGCCTCTCGTTGTCGAGGCCTGAAGCGAAACAACCAACAATCAACGAGGCGGAAAATGATTTTGTTCGCCAGCCAATCCAGGACCCACACGAATGGCAAGTTCTATCGAGTCGCCGAGCGGAGCTAAGAATTCTCCGGCATTCCAGCAATCTTCGCGAAGCTTGATCGGCCTTCTCGCCTCCATCCTCATTCCGCTTGCCATTTGGTTCGCCCCGCTCAATCTGGACCCAACCGCGAAGCACGCGATGGCCGTGGCTTCCTTCATGATCGTCGCCTGGATCGCGGCCGTCATTCCCCACGCCATCACGGGCATGATTGGCTGTTATCTTTTCTGGATCCTGAAAATCGCAAAATTTGAAGATGCCTTTGGAGGCTTCGCCGACCAGACTCCCTGGTTTCTGTTCGGCGCCATTTTATTCGGGATGATGGCGACGAAATCAGGCCTCGCGCGGCGCATCGCTATTGTCATCTTGCGCCGCACGGGCTCCGGATACTCGCGCCTGCTTCTCGGAATGATCTTTACATCTTTTGTTCTCACGTTCCTCGTCCCCTCCGGAATCGCGTGCGTGGTGATCATGGCGGCCGTGGCGCTCGGGCTCATGGAAGTTTTCGGCCTGGGAAAGGGAAGCAACGTGGGACGGGGGATTTTTGTCACGCTGACTTACACGGCGGGCACGTTCGACAAAATTGTCCTGGCCGGCCCCGCCGCGATCCTGGGGCGCGGGCTGATCGAAAAGGGAACTGGCGCACACCTCTACTGGAGTCTCTGGCTCCTGGCATTCTTTCCCGTGCGCCCTGGTCGTGATTTTCGTGACTTGGCGCGTGGTCCTCTGGCTCTATCCTCCGGAAAACGAAGCGCTGGAAGGCAACACGGCTTATCTGGAGCGCGAATCGGAAAAGCTGGGCGCGTGGACTTATCTCGAGAAAAAATCCCTCTTTTTCATGCTAATTGCCACAAGCCTGTGGGCCACCGACTTGCTACACCACATCTCACCGGCCGTGATTGGACTTGGAGTCGGCTTGCTCGCGGCAATCCCTGGCATTGGGCGTTCTCGAAACGGAGGACCTCAGGCGGATGAACTATCTTCCCGTTCTCTTCACGGGCGCGGCAATCAGCCTGGGCAATATCCTCATCCAGACCCAGGCGCTGCACGCGCTGACCGGGGTAATGTTCGAATGGATGCGCCCCTTTGTTTCGAACATCTACCTGATTGCAGTCGTTCCGTACTGGACGGCGTTCTTGTACCACATCATGCTGGGCAACGAACTCGCCATGCTGGCCACATCCGTCCCCCCGCTGATGAATTTCGCCCGCGCCAACGGAATCGCCGCGGTGCCTCTGGGGCTCGTTTGGGCGTTCGCCTCAGGCGGAAAAATATTCGTGTATCAATCGGGAGTGATGGTGACAGGATATTCCTACGGCTATTTCGAGCCCAAGGACTTGATCAAAGTCGGGCTAATCCTAACGGTTGTCGAATCTCTGGTCCTGTTTCTGATCGTCCCCTTCTATTGGCCGCACATTGGAATCAGATAGGAGTGGCGCATGCTTTAGCTTGTGCCGGGTTAGTCCTTGCGAAAGCAAAACCTCACAAGCTAAAGCATGCGCCACTAAAACCCTTCGCCGAGGTAGTAGTCCTGCAACATTTGCCACCGTTCGTGATCCATGCCGCCGCTCCCCGCAGGTTCCACCGCTTCTCGTGCCCGAAGCACGGCGGCCTTCGCTTTCGTTGACATCACGGGCAATTTTCTAAGCGAAGCCGCATGCAACATCGTCTCCGCTACTTTCTCCAGCTTGTGCGCCGTAACGCACACACCGGCGACGTCCGCACCCGCCACAACGCTTCCATGATTCTTCAGCAGCACAGCTTTCATCTTCCCGAGCTTCCGCGCCACGTCAGCACCCAGTTCCATGGTCGAAATGCTCACGGCGCCGTTATCCAACACAGGCAACCGCTCCACGAACGCCGCGCAGTCCTGATCCAGCGGTTCGACAGCAATCCCCAGCGCTGCCAGAAGGGTCGACGCAGCAGGATGAGCGTGCAATACGCAACCTACATCCGGCCGCGCCGCGTAAATTTGCGCATGAATCGGCCATTCGCGAACCGCGAACCGCCCGCCCCCGGGCCCGTCCACACGCTTGCCCTCGAAGTCGATGACAATCAGGTCCCTGGGCCCGAGCCGCTGCCAGCTTACCGGCCTCGGCTTGATGAGAATCCGCTGCGCGTCCAACCGCGCGCTCAAATGCCCGCCGAGACCGTCCCCCGCCGCTTTGACGGCATACAAAACCTTGCATGCCCGGACCAGTTCTTCACGCAGCGCCGATTCTGTGCGCGGCTCGTTCGAATTCACTCTAGCACCCTGCATTCCTCAGATCCTTCGAGCGCGATCCCGTCTCAATCCTCAGGCCGACAATTCGTGCGTGCTGCGTGGAAACAGCTCCTCGACGGCGACGGGACGAGCGATAATTTTTTGTTCAACCGCGGCCTGGACTATCTCATTCAGCGCTTGCCGATTCGGCGCGATGCCGTACGGCAACGGGTCGCGTCCCGTAATTTCCATCACTCGCCGGTGCAAGTCGTCAATCTTGGTCGGATTCTCAATCTCTCCGTTCTTGAGTCGCCGTACATAAATTTCTTTAGCTCGCGCGAATGCGTCGAAGATATCCGCGGCGAGAGCGGGATGAGCCCTCAGCAACTCGTCCTTAACAACCACAGTATGATTGATCGGGTAATGTCCGGAATGCCGTAGAGCCTCGAAACCCACCTCCCTGGCGTTCGGTATGAGCGGCTCCACGTCAGGGTGGTCGACTTCAATTCCGATCGCCGCGGCCAGCTCTCCCGAGACGACCATTTCTTCGAGCTTCTTTCCTTTTTCGACCGGGACCACATTGCGCGGCGGAACGTACTCCGCAACATGGTCATCGCCGGACACCACCCAGGTGATCTTATTCAAATCCACTCCGTACTGATGCTGCAAAATAGCGCGCGCCCACACACCGGTCGTGACCGTGTAACCGCGATTCACGCCCACTTTTTTCCCTTCCAGATCCTTGGGAGTCACAACACCCGTTTTCGGATTGTGCAGAATCGAGCCGTGGTGAAAAGCCCTCACCAGAAAAATGGGCAGGGCAGTGAAACCCTTCTGATACGTGCGCGAACAGATGTAAGTCGTGAGCGCCAGCTCGCAGATGTCGTACTCCTTCGCGCGCACCATGTGCCGAAACGCGGCGATGAGCGGTTCCACTTCTTCAAAGTCGAAATCAAACGACCGCGGCTTGACGGCGCCGTCCTTAAGCGCCTGATTATTTCCCTGCGTGCGAAATACTGTCTTCAACTTGAGTTCGTTGATGGGTACTCCTCCAATCATGTAGCGCCCGCCTTCAGGCCAGCATCGTGGACCTAAGAAGATGCCCGCCTGCAGGCGGGCGCTACACTAGACCTGCCAGCGAATCCTCGGCGGGAAGACCGATCAAAAATCTCCGCCCAGGGAACATGGATTACGCCTGCAGCGCAATGAGCATGTCCTCGATGTATTCTTCCGATTTTGCGACTACCACCATCAGCGACCACGGCCGCAACTGCGCCAGCGTTTTGGAAACGGCTTCCTCTGACGAAGACATCGCCCCGGAAATAAACGCCGCGGTATTCACGCGCAGCTCACTGCACGCTTCGCCAATCACCGCCGCCGCTCGCGCATTCCCGCCGGGCATGGCCACCATGACGATCAGGTCCGCCGCATTCACCGCATCCTTCAAATTTTTAGGACGCCCGTCGAGATCGACGAGCCATCCGCCCGTCTCGGCGCGCTGCAAATTAGAAGGAGTGGCGCCGAAGGACGATGCGCTCAGAAACCCCGCATGATTCCAGGAGCATTCCGCAAGCCGCCTCACCAGGCCTTCGCTCGGCGCGTCCAGCGCAATCACTTTAATCTCGCGCGGCTTCGAGTTCGGCGCTTGAAGACGAAAGCGCACCTCGCTCGCCGAGCTCATCCGCGCTGATTCAGTAATCATGAAAAAAATCCTCTAAACCGTTGCCGGAGCGATTTGCGGACGGGCGAGCAGAGCCTCGCGAGCGCCTTCCTTAAATGGTTGGTCGGGCGGCAGGATGACGGCAGCAGAGCGTACCTTCTGATGCTCGGGATCGACCCCCGGAGGCGGCACTCCATTTTCGACGAAAGCCTTCACGGCGCGCAGCAACCGGTGCCGAGCCATGATGATGCCGTTGTCAGTGGCCACCAGATTTTCTTTCGAGCGGTCGACGATGGGGCCCATGCTCTCCTGCAGCGACGCGTCCTGCATGCTGATCCCCTCGACCCCGCTGTAAGTTTTTCCCGCCTTCTGCGAAGCGCGGTCCATCAGATAGTCGTTCTGTTTGTTCGCCGCCGGGACAAAGGTCCCGGGGATATACTTGACATGAATCCCCTTGCCGTCCCGCACCGATTGAATTTCCGCGCCGCTGAGTGCGCGGGTCGGGTGGTAGTCATAACTCCACACCCAGCAATTCTCGTCATCAATCGGGATCCAGAAATGTCCGTGAATCGAGTGGCCCCCGCGCGGCGGAATCATCGTGAAGGACGGCATCACCCACTGCGTGATCCTCCAGTAGTAGTTCCCGTTTTCCGCGTTCCGCCGGACACCGATGTGTAACCCGCCGGGACTTTCGACGACTTCAAAGACAGGCCGCATGTCATTCAAGTTGTACTGGTTGCCCTTGGCGCCCTTGAACATCGGGTCCGAGTCCAGGTCGCCGCGATGAAGGAACGACACGTGGCTGGAATCAATCCCGCCCTCCAGCGCCTGCAGCCAGTTGGTTTCCTGCAACCTCTTTGTCGTGATCGTCTGCGCCCGCGGCACGTTTACGAATTCCCACTCCGGCAGCGACGGCTGCTTTTCCGCCGGGCCCATGTAAGTCCACAGAATGCCGCCACGTTCGATTAAAGGATACGAAGTCAGCTTGATTCGTGTGACGAAGCGGGAGTCATCCGGCTCGGAAGGTATCTCGACGCACTGCCCGGACACGTCATACTTCCAGCCATGATAAGGACAGCGCAGCCCGCAATCTTCATTCCGCCCGAACCACAACGAAACACCGCGATGCGCGCAAAACTCATCCATCAGGCCGTAGCGCCCCTGCGTATCGCGGAAAGCCAACAGTCGCTCGGACAAAAGTTTGACGCGTACTGGCGGGCATTCATTTTCTGGCAATTCCTCCGCCAGCAGCGCCGGAATCCAGTAGCTGCGGAACATCCGGCCCATGGGCGTGTCCGGGCCGGTTTGCGAAAGCAAAGCGTTTTGTTCCCTGCTGAGCACGGCCCGAACTCCTTCTTGATATCGGTCTAAATTACACCTATATCATGCGCAGGCGCATCACGATTATGCGACTTGGGAATTTCGCGCAATCAGCGCAAAGCGTTTGACGCTGGCAAGTCCCCCGGACTAGCATCACTACGAAACTGCACGTCGCCTAGTCACGTTTGTGAATCTGGAAAGAAAAAACAAAACTGGTGATTGGATTTGGAAAGGGCCTCGGTGTCAGAAAAATTATTGGCCAGCGTGAAAGTCGGGCCGTCGAAAACAGAGATGCGCGAACTCGAACTGCCCAAGATCCCCGCGGACGCTGCTTTATTGAAAGTGGAGGTCGCAGGCGTTTGTGGAACCGACGTCAGCCAGTACCGCTTGCCGCTGCGCGGCGGCCCATTAATCATGGGTCATGAAAATGTTGGATACCTGACGCGAGTTGGCAGCGAATTCGCCTCGCGCAAAGGTTTCAAGGAAGGCGATCTGGTTTTTCTCGAGCACTACCTGCCCTGCGGCAATTGCGAGTGGTGCCATCTCGGCGAATATCGTCACTGCGTGGCGACGGAATGGTTCTACGACCCGAAAGCCATTCGCTATGGATACACCTCGATGGACATTGCCCCCGGCTTGTGGGGCGGCTTCAGCCATTACGTGTATCTCCCGATCAACGCGGTGCTTCACAGGGTTCCCAAGGGAGTCACGCCCGAAGAGGCTGGAGTTGCGACTCCGATGTCCAACGGAATTCAATGGACCTTGATTGACGGCGGAGTTGGCTACGGCTCCACAGTGCTCATTCAAGGGCCCGGGCAACAGGGCCTTTGCTGCCTGATGGCTGCGAAGCAAGCGGGCGCTTCCCGCGTGATTGTCACCGGCACGAGCAAAGATACTCGGCGGCTGGAAGTGGCAAAGGCTTTCGGCGCGGATGCGGTTGTTGATGTCAGAAAGAGGATGCGCTCGCTGCAGTTCAAGAAGTTACGGATGGACGAGGCGTAGACGTCGTGATCGACTGCACCGGGGGAGCGGGGACCGCTCACGATGCTGCTCGGAATCGAGGCGACCAAGCGTCGCGGCGGAACCATGGTGATTCAAGCCGAGGGCAATCAGGAATTTCCGTCATTCCCCGTAGGCCGGCTCACCAGAAAAGGCATGACGCTGAAGAGCGCGCGCGGCCATTCGTACCGAGCTGTGGAGCTCGCACTGTATGACTATTGCCTCGCACCGGTTTCCGCTCGAGTTGATGACCACGCATCAGTTCGGTCTCGCGGAAGTGGATTACGCGATCAAGTCGGTAAGCGGCGAAGGCGCGCCCGGCGCGATCCACGTTTCCGTGATGCCGTGGAAGTAGGGCACGGCTTAAGCCTGGGGTCCGGCGATGCTTTAGCTTGTGAGCCTTGATCCGGACGAGGGCAAATCTCAAAGCTAAAGCATGCGCCACCTAGAAAGGACGCCTGTGGACGCGAAGATCACTATTCCCGCACTCTGGCAAATGAAGCGCGATGGACGAAAAATTGTCGGCGTCGTCGCGTGGGACTACCAGATCGCGCAAATCGTCGACCGCGCCGGAGTCGATATCGTTTCGGTGGGAGATTCGGTGGGCATCAATTTGTGGGGCCAGCCCAATCCCCTGGAAGTAACGATGGAAGAGATGCTAGTCGTCAGCAAGGCGGTCCGCCGCGGCGTCAAGCGCGCTCTGGTCAGCGTCGATGTTCCCTTTGGCCCGCTGCAGGAGGGCACCGAATCCGCATTGCGCGCCGCGATCCGCTTGGTAAAAGAGGCCGGCGCGGACATGGTCAAGCTCGACGGCGCGGCGGATTTTCCCGAAGCAGTGACCGCCATTGCCGCGCGCAGGAATTCCAGTCTTCGCCCAGTTCGGGATCACGCCGCAGACCGCTCTGCGAAACGGCATCGAATACGCCGCCATGCTGAAACCGGACGCGGAACTGCCGACGGAGACGGCAGCAAAACTTGTGGAAACGGCAAAACAACTCGAAAGAGCGGGCGCTTCCTTACTGGATTTCACCCATTCCGGACCGGTGGCAGGCCCGGCAGTCGCGAATGCGGTTTCCATTCCAGTGTTGGGCGGTCTTGGCGGCGGTCCCTGGCTCGACGGACGAATGCGCATGGCGCACGCCGCGATCGGATACGCGGCGAGCAGCCTCGATTCGGCAGCGGAAACCTACGCGAATGTGGCCCGCATCACGCACGATGCCATCACGGCCTATTCGGAGGATGTGCGCGCCGGGCGCCAGATCAAGGGTGGTAAATCCGTCTCGGCAACTGTCTAGTCCATTCGAACTACTTTTGAACGGACGCAAAACGGCTTGGCAAGGTATGTCGAAAGCCACTGATTCTGTCATTCCGAACAGGGTGAGGAATCTCCCTTCGGTTTAAACGCTGGATGAGAGAGATTCCTCGGCGCGCAGCGCACCTCGCAATGACAAAATGTTGAATTTCCAAGCAGAGATTTGAGCCTGTTTTCACCGGGGGAGGAAGTGCATGGCGGATCTTGACTCGTTGATCGAAGATCTTGTCGCGGCGAATCGCATCCTGGCGTCGGAAGGGATCGTTGACGCTTTTGGACACGTGAGCGCGCGCCACCCGGATCATCCCGGCCGTTTTCTGCTGTCGCGCGCCAGGTCTCCCGAATTGGTAGAAGCTAGCGACATGATGGAGTTCACGCTCGAAGGCGTGGCCACCGCCGCCGCCCCGGCCAAGCCCTATCTCGAGCGTTTTATTCACGCCGCGCTGTATCAACTGCGTTTGGATGTTCAATCTGTTGTCCACAGCCACAGCCACGGCCCCATCCCATTTGGTTTAACGGGAGAAAAACTCCGCCCCGTCGTGCACAGTTCCGCGACTCTAGGCGGCGAAGTTCCCGTGTGGGATGCACAAACCAATTTCGGCGACACGGACTTGCTCGTATCAAACATCGACATGGGATTGGATCTCGCCCGTGCGGTTGGTTCAGGAAATTGCGTCCTGATGCGCGGACATGGTTCCACCGTCGCCGGCAAATCCATCCGGGAGGCCGTGTACACATCGGTGTATTTGGAAGTGAACGCTGAGCTTCAGTGGAAAGCCGGCTTTCTAGGCAAAGCCAAATTTCTTTCGCCGGGTGAAATTGAAAAGGCCAAACTGCGCCTCGGCCAGGGGAGGCCCGGAGAAGGCTTCAACCGCTCGTGGGACTATTGGTGCCGTCGCGCCGGCATTCAAAGCAAGCCTGGCTCGTGAGCAAGAGCAACCACGCCGCATGCACGAATAGTTAGACTTTCCGAGGCTAACCCAAGTCTGCTCATGTCGGCGCTGAAGGCGCCGCAGGTAGCTAGCCCAGGGCAACGCCCTGGGTTGCGGACCCTATCAATTATGCGCGCCCTGAAAGGGCGCAGGAGACTTCCGCCCCTTCAGGGCGGAAATTGTTTACGCACGATCCCCGGGGCGCTGCCCCGGGCTGATTCCCTCCGCGCCGTTGGCGCGACAACCTGGTGCATTTTCAAACGGATTGCATCCCCGCAACTGATTTGTGAGATAACCTTTAGCCAAGAGGGACGTGGTGGAAGACCGGCAGACAATCAATATCACGCAACTGGTGGACGAGCAGAGAATCAATCACTTCGGCCTCGCCATTATTTTAATTTCATTCTTCGTGATGTTTTCCGACGGCTACGCGCTCGCCGCGGCGGCGTATGCCGCGCCGTTGATCGTGCGGCAGTGGCATTTAAATCGCGCCGTGATGGGCCCCGTGTTCAGCGCCAGCCTTTTCGGCATGCTGTTCGGTGCGCCCATCCTCGGCTATCTCGGCGATCGTTTCGGCAGAAAAGGGGCCATAATTTTCGGCTGCCTGCTGTACGGGATTTCCTCGCTGGCCATCGTGGGATCGCATACTCTTCATCAACTGATCGCGCTGCGCTTTATTTCCGGCATCGGCCTGGGCGGCTTGCCGCCGAACACCATCGCGCTCAATGCCGAGTTCGCTCCGAAACGCGCGCGCGCCACGATGATCGTCTTCATGTTCATGGGCATCACGGTCGGCGGCATTCTCCCCGGCGCGGTCAGCGCCTATTTGCCAAAATATGGGTGGCAGGGATTATTTTTCATCGGAGGCGCATTTCCAATCGCTGTCGCGCTGGTGGCGTTTTTCTTCCTGCCCGAATCGATCAAGTTTCTGGTGTTGCACAACGCCCGCGAAAAAGTGGCGCAGCTCGCGAAGAAGTTGCGTCCTGGTATTTCCATCGCTCCCGATGCGAACTTCCTGATCGACGAAAAACCCAGGAGCGGTTTTTCGATCCGCCTGATTTTTGCCGACGGCCGCGCCTGGATGACGCCCCTGCTTTGGATCGTTTTCTTTTCCAATCTGATGGCCAATTTTTTTCTGAACAGCTGGATGCCCACTTTATTTCAAGACTCGGGTCTGTCAGTCCGCCAAAGCGCCCTGACCATGACCCTGTTTTATTTCGGCGGCATCGCCGGCGGCATCACGATTAGCCGCCTGCTCGACAAGCGGGGCCTCGCGGCGATTGGGCTGACTTTTTTGCTCGGCTGTCCGTTCGTTGCGGCCATCGGCACGCCCGGCCTCTCGCATAATTTTCTGATGGTCGCCGTCTTTTTTACCGGATTCTGCATCCTGGGCAATCAGCTTGGCCTGAACGCCGTGTCAGGTTTGCTTTATCCGACGTCGATTCGTTCGAACGGAATAGGATGGGCGAATGCAATCGGCCGGTTCGGAGCGATCTCCGGCCCCATGATCGGCGGGTGGCTCATCGGCCGGCATCTGCCGCTGCAAAGGCTCTTCCTCGTCCCGGTTGCGCCCCTGGCCCTCGGAGCTTTGGCTAGTTTCGCCCTGATGCGCGTCTGCTTCACCCTGTTTGGCGGCAGGCATTTGGAAGCGGAAGGGGAATTGACACACTCAGTTTCGGTGAAGGCGACTGTTGCCGGCCCGGTTTCGCATTGATTGCAGCGGTCGAGGCCGCTGACGGAAACTTCCTGAAGAAATTCTATACCCACTCGCCCGAGCGCATTACCGGTTCGGAATCACCCGCCGCGCGCAGCCCGTCCACGTCAATGTGATTCGATCCGATCATCCAGTCAACGTGAATCAGGCTGCTGTTCGCGCCGCGCGCCTCCAATTGTTCGGGAGTGAGGCTGTCACCCTTTATGAAACATGAGCTGTAGGCCTGCCCCAGGGCAATGTGGCACGCGGCATTCTCATCGAATAGAGTATTCATGAAAAGCAATCCGCTCGATGCAATGGGCGAGGAATGCGGCACGAGTGAAACTTCGCCGAGCCTCCGAGCGCCTTCGTCCGTCTCGATCATCCGCTGCAAAACCTGTTCGCCCCGCGTGGCGTGAGCCTCGATGATTTTCCCGGCCTCAAATTTCACGGAAATTCCCTCAATCATCGTGCCTTGATGCGAAAGCGGTTTGGTGCTGGTCACATATCCTTCCACGCGATCTTTATGGGGAGTCGTGAAAACTTCCTCGGTCGGCATATTCGCGATGCAGTACAGCCCATTTCCCGCCGTCGTACCACCGCCGAGCCACAAATGATCGTCGGCGAGGCCGACGCGAAGATCCGTTCCCGGCCCGCGAAAGTGCAGCGCCGAATAGCGCTTCTCGTTCAGTTGCTTGCAGCGCATGTGCAGGTTCGCGTCGTGCACTTTCCACGCCGCCACAGGATCGGCGAGGTCCGCGCGCGACGCTGCGAAAATCGCATTCCAAAGCCGCTCCATCGCCACGTCCTTCGGCAGATCGGGAAACATTGCCGCGGCCCACGCGGGAGTGGCGCACGCGACGATGGTCCAGTTAATCTCGTGGCGCACAATCAAATCCAGCGCCGGCCGGTATACTTTGGAAAGCGCGCGATTCGCCCGGCTCACCTTTTCCGGGTCCTCCTTGGAAAGAAGGGAAGGATCGCCGCCGGTAATCGCCAAGCGGGCCGCTCCGCTCTTGAATGCCTTGGCCATGCCCTCGTAGAGCCACCCTGCAGCCGCATCAAAGCTGGCGTCGGAAGCGTAACGGTAGCGGAGCAGCGCCGACTCCTCGTCGGTAAATAACGTCGTGACCAGAGTGGCGCCCGCCTTATAAGCATGTTCCGTGATGCGCCGCGCCAGCGGCACCGCATCCAGCGTGGCAGTCATAACGACTTCTTGCCCGGGCGCAAGCCCCAGTCCGGCGCGAACCGCGACTTCAGCCAGGCGGTCGAGATTTTGTTCAAAGGAATGCGTCGAGGAGTGCTGCCCCGCTGAAAACGCTGTGGTGGATGTCATGGTCATGATTATCGCCCTGGACGTGGCGCGTTGACAATCAGGAGAAAGCCGGGAAACCCCTCGAAAGACACGCAATGAAACCGGTAGATTTCACTCACAATTCCTGGATACCAGTTCGCAGAGTTCGGAAGCGCTACCGTTGACAGAGAGGAACGGTGGCACTATGCTCCTGCGAAACGGAACAAATCGAGTTTTGAAGCGTGAATTAGCTTCTACGATACTTTAGGAGGGACCCATGGACGCGAAAAAAACTGACCGGAGACGATTCTTGAAGGGCGGTGCGGCGCTGGCCGGTCTGGCCGCGGGCGCGATCGCGATCCCATCCGCGAGCGGCGAGGGGCTCAAGGAAGCCCTTGCACACGCCGCAGCCGACACATATGAAGGAACGCCCGGCCCCGCTCCGGGGCAGCAATTCGATGCCGTTTACGGGGTGCGCTCCCGCTACGAGACCTCCGGACGCGTCGGCGGCATTGGCGCCTTCCACCATGGTCCAAACGGCAAAATGAGCCGCCCGTTCCTCGGGGCATTAACTCCTCTTCAGGACGTGATCGGGATCATCACACCGGCTGCCCTCCACTACTACGATTCACACGGTTACATCCCTCCGGACATCGACCCGAAGAAACATCACTCTGCTGGTTCACGGTATGGTGGATCGTCCCATGACTTTCACTCTGGACGACCTGAAACGCCTCCCAGCCGTGACCCGAACTCATTTCATCGAATGCAACGCAAATGGAACCACTGCCGGTCATGGAGCTGAACCGGAAGCGACGCCGCAGATTACGCACGGGCTTACCAGTTGCAGCATCTGGACCGGCGTGTTGCTTTCCCACGTGCTTGGCATGGTGGGCGTGCAAAAAGGCGCCACCTGGATCCTTGCGGAAGCTGCGGAGGGGACTCGCTTTTCGAAAGGTATTCCGATCGCCAAGGCGATGGACGACTGCCTTCTTGCCTGGGGCCAAAATGGCGAGGCGGTTCGTCCCGAGCAAGGTTACCCTCTGCGCCTGATCTCCCCCGGCTATGAAGGAATCTATAACGTGAAATGGGTAAGCCGGCTGGAGCTCGCCGACACTCCCGCCATCACGGAGCGGGAGCTCTACTACAACACCACGGTGACCGAAGGCAAGTTTGCCGACCACAAATCGCGCTGGTTCCGGTTCGAACTCGGGACGAATTCCGTGATCACCCGCCCCGCCGGCGGACAGAAGCTGGACAGCCATGGATTCTACGAAATCACGGGCCTGGCCTGGTCCGGCGCAGGAGCCATTCGAAGGGTAGAAATATCCACCAACAACGGAAAGACCTGGAAGGACGCGGAGCTGCAGGCGCCCGTGCTTGCAAAGTCGCACACCAGATTTGGCTTTCCCTGGAATTGGGATGGAGAAGAGGCAGTGATTATGTCCCGCTCCACGGATGACCACGGCCAGGTCCAGCCGACGCTCGTCGAACTCGGCAAAATCTGGGACGTGGACGCGAATTATCTTAGAACGCACGGGCTGGGCCACGCGAACGCCATTCGACCCTGGAAGGTTGCGACCGATGGGAGTGTTTACAATGCGATTTAATAACCTGCTATTGCTGCCGCTGGCTCTCTTCGCATGCGCCTCAGCGTCGGCGCAAACAGCCAAGTTTGAAGGTGTAGGCAAGCCCGCGACCCCGGAAGAAATCCGGGCCCGCGACATCACTATCCTCCCTTCGGGGAAGGGACTTCCTCCTGGCAAGGGAACCGCCAAGGAAGGCGCCGCGATCTATGCCGCTCGGTGCTCGTATTGCCACGGCGTAACCGGAAAAGAAGGTGGCCCGCTCGCGCCGAAGCTGGTTGGGGACACATCCTACGAACGCGGCCCAATGACGTCGTGGCCGTTTGCCACGTCGGTTTGGGATTACATCAATCGCGCCATGCCCCGCTATCAGGAAGGGACGCTCAAGCCGGATCAGATTTACGCGGTCACGGCCTTCCTGCTTTTTCGCAGCGGAATCATCAAGGAAGACGACGTGATGGACGCCAAGAGCCTCGCGGAAATTCAAATGCCGAATCGCAATGGCTGGGTTCCCGCGCGCCTCGAGGATATCCCTGATCTAAAAAAACGAGCCGGCCATAACGGACAATACCCGGGGCCTGACCCGACTGCGGCTCATTGAGCAAGAAAACCTGCGGATGCGTTGAAGGGACTACGGGTGTCCACGCTTTGCGTCTTCTAATTGAGGGCGCTTCCTGAAAGCCTCGTTGCTTCTTGATATTCACATAAAACATGCGTTATAACATCTCTGTTAAGCCCCCCGCCCCCGTGAGTTGTTTGCTCATTCCATGGAGCAAACAAGGGTTGTTCAGATAGGAGGGTTGAATGATCAACCCTACAGATCAATCGCCGCACTTTCACATTCACTGGAAAGATAAGAAAAACCCGGACTGGGAATGCATTCAAACTCTTACAGAGGCGTTCAAGAGAGCCGCGGAGCTTGCGTATCCCGGGGAATCGTTCACGATTGAAGAAGTTTCCGAGAAATGTCCGCTCCTCAAAAAGCGGCAAGCCGCCAGTTCGCGCACGTCCTTTGTAGATGACTAGGCAGTTCTTCAGGCGGTCCTCACTTGAAGAATTGTGCCGGGATTGAAGTCCGGCAAACGAGTTCTTTGTGGACCACGAGTTTGTCACCACCTGTGCGACCTGCCATAAAGATTTCACGATTTTGTGGGTGATGGACCGAATTCGAGTTGGTCCGAAGAGCGTCGCTAGGATCACCTGCCCAGCTTGCGGGAAAAGATTCCATCAACAGGTCAGTGATCTTGTTCCATTCAAATCACAAACACAAGGCCTCCTGATTGGCCGCCCTGTGCGGACCGTGGAACTTATTTACGATTGCCCCGCTTGCGGCATGCGCGGAATCTCCATTACCCTCGTGCATACGGATTTGTCCTGGGACGATTTGGTTAGAGAGACGATCCACCCCGCGATTTGTCATAACACTATTTGCGCAAAGAGGGGGTTACAGCAGCAATTGAACCCTGCCCGCACAAAACTCGGGACACTTAATCCTTCTTCGCTATATTGATTTAGCATCTGCCGTTCTGCGCGCCGGACAAGAATGGGGCGCCTGGTTTCTTAAAGATGGCTTCCAGCATCGGGGATGGTGGGAATCTTGCAGAGGAGCGAGTGCAGGATCACAAGCGTAAGGCCGCCGGAAATTACCGGCTGCTGCACGATGAGCCGTACCATGAGGGGCATGCTTTGCAGCGCCTCGGGCGAGACGAACATTCCCCCTAGCCCAATCAGAATCGCAAGTCCCGCCACCACAAATTTCCTGTCGTCCCAATCCACGTTAGCGAGCATGTGCACCCCGTGCATGAAGACGATGCCGAAGAGCAGCGTCGCCGCCGCGGAGATGATTGGCTGCGGGACCACCACGAGCAGCATGTCGAACTTGATGCAGCCTCCCAGCGCGATCAGAAGAATTCCCGCCGAGAGCGTCGCGTAACGCGAACCCACGCGCGTCGCGCGGAGCATCCCGATATTGTCAGGGTACGCGATGGTGCTCAATCCACCGACGATGGCGGCAAGCACGGATCCGATCGCAATGCCGAAAACACCCTGCGCCATGCGCTCTGCCGGCAGCTTTTCATCGCCCCAGTCTGCAACCATCTGGTACATGGCCATGGAACCCATCCCCGGCGGAATCAGCACTAGCAGAAAAACTATGACAAGATCGGCTCGCACGCTGAATCCGAAAGGGAACCAGTGCGGCGTTACCAGTAATGGCGCGCTCGCGACCGCTGCAAAAGAAATTGGCCGGAAAAGCGCGTAACACGCCGTCCCGGCGGCGAGCCCTGCCAGGATCGCTCCGCGGCGCAAACGCGCGCCGCCCCACAGCATCACGCCAGATCACCACTGCGACGGCAACTGCGCCCGCCAGAATGTTCACCACGGGAAATCCAGGATTCGAGGGAACGCCGATCCAGTTCGGCAGCGCCACATTGGAGATTTGGATGATCACCAGCATCACGATCATCCCGGAAATAATCGGCGCGCGAAGAAATCGCGCAAAGAGTCCGATGAAACTGAATCGCCTCACCGGCAGCGTCAAGCGCGCACCAGACCAGGGACGCGACGAAGAACGATCCGTATGCCGCGCCCAGCCCGCCCCCTTGCAAGTGCCCGACAGCGAGAATGGCGGCGAAGCTCCCGGCATAAGGCCCTTGAATAATCGGAAGCCGCAGAAGCAGCACGGATTGAAGAACGGTAATGACGCCGCACACGGCGAACGTCATGCCATAAAGATAGGCGATCTTTTCCGGCGGCAAATTGAACGACCGCCCGAGCAGTCCGGGAAATACAAACATTCCCGTCATTCCGAAAACGTTTTGCAGCCCAAGGACAAGCAGTTGACCTGCGGGCAGGGAATCATTAATGCCAACGTCGAAAATTCCCCGGGCGGCACTTTCTTTCCTCGACGCGTTGATGGCCATCAAATCCTTTTCGTGGAATGTGCGTTTGCCCGTCAGGCCGGAATTCTCACAAATCCGCCGAAGCTCGCTTGTAATTGTAGGGGCACGGCATGCCGTGCCCCTACTTTTCGCGGCGCTCGATGGTCCGGGCAGGCGTCTCGGGCGTAAGGCCGCCGCGCCGCCGCTTCTCGGTATTCGCGCCGTTCTTCTCCCATTCGCCGGCGACGGCGTTGCTGGCGAAAACATCCCAGGCCTCGCTCCAATCGCCCAGCAAATATCCGTGCCAGGGAGGACGGACCGAGAGCGGCGGAAGGCCCAGTTCTTTCCAGATTGACTGAGCACGCTCCATATAATCCTGCGCGGGCAAGGCAAGGGGCGGCATGGAATGTTTCAAAGTCGCGTCGATCAGCATGGTCGAGTCCATGGATTGCGCACCGGATTTTGGCGCGTGGCCTCGCGACCGGTACGGCTCGATGTGCACATCCTCGACGGGATTCGATCGGTAGGCGAGCGACCACAGCACGGCGTCCGTGTTTGTCGGGTCGATATCCTCGCTGACGGCGATGACGATCTTTGCCGCAGTCGGCTTGCTTCGCGGCCGCGCCCTGCAAGCCGCGCCACACTTCTGTGCGCGGCGCTGCCGTTCGCGAATTGCAAGAAAATAATGGGACGGACATTGCTCAGCGGCTCGTGCATCACCACGCGGCGAATTCCCTTGATCGACAATTGATCCCGCAGGTGGGCCAGAAACGCCGGCTCGTAGGCGACTTTTTTAATCACGCTCGATTCGCTGGGCGTGACCTGGCTGATGATGGACGCGAAAACCGGCGAGCGCCGGTGCGTGATCGCCGTCACCTGCATGATCATGTTGTAGTCTTCCAGCGCGACGTAGCCGTTGCTCTCGCCAAATGGCCCTTCGGGCTCGAGCAGATCGGTGTCGATGAGCCCTTCGATGACGATCTCGGAGTCCGCCGGGACTTCCAGATCAATCGTCACGCATTTTGCCGTCCGAACGGGCGCGCCCAAGGCGCCGCCTGCGATCGTCAATTCATCCACATTGGTGGCAAATTTCTGCGGCCCCGTGTAAATCACGACGGGCGCGCAGCCGATCACAATCGCGCAGGGCATCGGCTCTTTCCGCTCGCGGTACTTTACCCAGTGCAGGTAGCCGCCCGCGCCGCCGATCCGCGAGGACATGCGCACGCCGAGGCGGTCGGTCGCTTTGAGCGCGCCGCGATACGTCCCCATATTGCGAATTCCGGTCTCGGGATCGCGCGTGATGCAAAGCGTCGCCGTGAGATAAGGCGCGGCGTCGAAGCCGGGAGTGGAGATCGGCACCGGCAGGCTTGCCAATGCACCGCCAGGTTGACGCAATTCATCACCCTGGATGACAACTTCCTGGCAGGGCGGGGAATTCACATGGACGGGAGAAATAGGATTGGCGACCGCATGCGACCAGGCAGCGCCAATCTCTTCGACCGCGCACCCCATTCCAACCGCATAAATTTTCGGCGAAGCGGCGAGCGCCCCGACCACAACCGGAATGTCGTAGCGCCGTCCGTGGGAGTCGACGACATTCGTAAATAGAAAAGCGCGGCGATCTTCTTCCGGATGCCGCCCAGAAACTGGCAACGCACGAGCGGATGCAACTCGGTATCCTTATTGATCGGCCGGTCCACGCGAATGAGCAGGCCCCTGTGCTTCGAGTTGCGCCAGGTGCGTTTGAAAATCCAGGCTTGGCCGGGCATGCAATTTCTGGTCGCTACCACTCATCGCAAAACTCCCATCCAGCTTTTCCCATGCCTATTTCCACCAGTACACAAGGATAACCGAAAGGATCGCGGTCACCACAAGTTGCAACATCACCCACGGCAGGCAGATGCGGAAAATTTCGCCGTCGCGCCCCTTCACGTTTGCGAGCGATGCGCTGAACGCAATCTGCGTGGGCTTCAAGGCGTTCGGTGGCCCCATCGTCACGACCAGAATAATTCCGACCAGCACCATGAGTGGTATCCCCAGTGTGGGCGCAATCGAAACCTGCATCCGCGAAAATAGAAAATCCCCCGGCAGTCCCTGCCCGAACGCCATCCCACCGAGAAATGCGACCAGCGGATAGCAGGGAGGAATAGACGAACGTTCCGCCCCCGGCGAGAATTTTTCCGAGCTGCGCGATCTGGCCGGAATCCACCATCAGGTAAACCGCCGCGCTGCCTACGAGCAGCGTCGACAGGCTCCGGACGCTTCGTTTGCTCGCGACCACGAAATCTTTCCCCGCATGCGCATTTTTGGAACGGAACGGGTAGCAGGCGAGGGCCGTCACGAAAATGTAGAAGCCCGCTGTCGTGAAAATATTGATCGAGATGCGGTTGTAACCCCACGCCGAAACGCCAAATTGAAAGTGATCGAGCCATTCCGAAACGCTACGGACTCTCGTGAGCATGACGATGACCACGCCCAGTAGCAAAGGCGCATAAGCTTTGAACAATCCCAGTGAGGTGTATGAAACCTGAACCGGAACTGCGTCCTGAGATGTTTCGCCGACCCGCATTTTAGCGAGCCGCCCGTACACGTATAGCCCGGCGAGCGAAATCACGGCGCCCCCAATCATCATTAGAATGTAATAAGAGGGCCAAATCTGCGTGAAGAGAATAATGGCAATGACATTGGCAAGGCCGGTTGTCCAGAACAGTGCTTGCGTTTTCCAAGCAAAAAAACGGAAGCCCAGAATTTTCAAAAATCCGAGCAGAGAGAGCAACACCAGCGGAATCGAAAGCAATCCCGCGACGCGCACGATATCCACGACGGGCACGTGGCTTGCCGCGTTGGAAATGTTCGGCGCGATGAACAGGCTGTTGAATGGAATGCGTCCACGAAAAATAGACGAGGTAGCTCGTGGTGGCCTGCACGCCGTCGAAGCCGATATCGACGAGGCCGGGGATCGTTACCGGATACGTCGCAAATCCATTGAACGCGCCGATAAATCCGGCGACGAGCGTAACCAGCGCGACCGACCGACCTTCGACGATCGCGGCTCGGCAGCATCGAACGGATCGATTCGAGCAGGATTTCCAGCAAGCCCGGTGCTGCGATACGCCTGCCCGAAAAGTTGCCCCGTGTAGAGGACCAGGAACCCGGTCCACATCGTCAGGTTGCCCCACACGGAAGCTTCCAGGCTTTTCAGAAACGGCATGCGGTAAAACGCCAGCACCAATACGAGTTCCACGATCCAGGCGGAGAGGCTGGCCCTGAACGCATCCAACTTGAAAATCAGAAACGCGGAGAACAACACGGCGAAGGGCAGAAGCGTACCGGCAACTCCGAGACTCGTCCTCACTCAATTCCTCCGCCGCGGCACGGCTAAAAGAAAAAAGATTTAACACAGAGGGCACAGAGTATCACAGAGAAAGACAGAGAAATCCTGCTGCAATATTTGAAAATTATGCGGTCGGCTCTCCGAGCGCCTTCCGAAATACTCTTCGCAAGAAAACATGAATCAGATGCCGCTTGTATTCGACGCTGCCTTCGTGGTCGTCGACCAAATCGGCGGCGTCCGCAATCGCATCCGCGGCTTCGGGCAGGCGCTTCTCAACTTCCGCGCGAGCCCGGTCAGCAACTTTTCGGCGTCGAGGCCGCGCGTCGGAAAAGGGCAGACGCAACCTACGGCCACTCGCGCGGACGTGAAAGTGTCGCCCATCGTCCGGCGTTTCGAGCCACAGCCCCAGGCCAAGCGTGGGGCGCTCGTGCACTTGAAATTTCATGTAGCCGGACCGGTGAGTCGGCTTCGCGCAGGGAACCGTGACTTTCGTGAGAATCTCGCCGGGCTGCAGATTGCTGGCGTACGCGCCCGCGATCAGTTCGCCGACCGGGCATTTCCCGGGCGCCCGCCGCGCTCTCCGATTCTCACCGTGCCTCCCAGAACCAGAAGCAGCGTCGCCGGATCGGAATGCGGCTCGGCAAAACAAAGATTGCCGCCCAGCGTTCCTGTGGCGCGCACGCGCACATTCGCCACTTGCGATTCCATTTCCGCCAGGACGGGCTGATGTTGCCGCACCAGCGCGGAGCGCTCGATGCTGCGGTGCGTCGACGTTGCGCCGATTTCGATGACGACCGTCGCGCACTTCGATTGAGTTCAGACCCGGGAACTACTTTGAGGTCGATCAAGTGGCGATAGTTCAAGCGCCTAATGTTTCATGGCCAGCAGGAGTTCGGTGCCGCCGGCGTAAATGCCCGCGTCCTCGCCGTAATGCGCCAGCATCTGCGAAGCTTCGAGCGCGCTGGCAGGCTGATGGATTTCGAAGCGGCTGAGTGTTGGTCATAAGCGCGCAGACTTCTGCCACTTGGAGGGACTATCGCTCCTTCTTTCTCCTGCAACGCCTTCCACACGCGCTCGGGCGTCAGCGGCAGCGTTCTCATGCGCACGCCTGTGGCCCGGTACAGCGCGTTCGCGATGCACGGGGAAATCGGATTCACCGCGCCTTCGCCGCCGCCCTTCGCGCCGTACGGGCCGACGCCATCGCGATTTTGCACCAGCTTCATCTCGATGTTCGCGGCCAGGTCGGAAAATCGCGGCACGCGATATTCGAGCATCGTGCCGTTCATCAATTGCTGCCCGTCGTAAATCAATTCCTCGAACAACCCCGCTCCGAGGCCCATGGTGGCGGCGCCCAGGTCCTGTCCTTCCGTCATCGCCGGATGAATCGCCAGCCCCACGTCGCCGATCGTGACCAGCGAATCCAGATGAGATTTTCCCGGTTTCCTCATCGAGCGCAATCTCCACGCCCACGACGCCGATTTCCCAGAACACCGGGATCGAGCTTGAGGTCGCCGGCCTTGCGAAGATAGGCCCGGCCGACGATGCTGCAGCCCTCCATCTGGAAATATTTTTCGAGGATCTTGGCCCAGGTCAGGCAGTTTCCGCCGTAGCGCAATGCCGCCGCGCTCTTCCATCAAGTCTTTCCGCGGGCGCCTCGAAGACTTCCGCCGCCATCACCTTGATTTGCGCGATCGCCTCGCGGCACGCTTCCAGCACGGCGCGGCCCATCAACGTGGTGGTGCGGCTGGCGCCGGTGGAGCGTTCGAACAAGCGTGACCGCCGTGTCGGAGCCGACCAGGCGGACCTTTTCGAGCGGCACGCCCATTTCTTCCGCCGCGATCTGCGCCAGCACCGTGTGGCTGCCCTGGCCGATCTCCGTGCTTCCGCTCAGCACGGACACCGAGCCGTCGGCATAGACCTGCACCATCGCCAGCGTCACCGGATGCGCCCCGGCGTCGCTCGCCGAGCAGCAGACCGAGCGCCCGTGTCCCGGCGCCAGTGGACGATCCATGTGCAGCATCCGCGCGGCTTCGCGAATATCGCCGGGAATATCCGCGTCGATGGGACGCATGCCGGGATGAATCGACTCGCCGCTCTGCGCCAGATTTTTCAGGCGGAATTCGACCGGATCGCAACGCCGACTTTTCCGCCAGCTCATCGATCTGCGATTCTCCGGGAAACGTGACCTGCGCGCCGCCCAGTCCGCGATAGGAGCTTGCCGGCACCGTATTTGTGTACACCGCGAAGCAATCGATCTTCACGTTGGGAATGCGGTACGGCCCGACGATTCGATTGGCGGCTTTTCGGCACACCATGGGGCTGTTTTCCGCGTACGCGCCGGTATTCAAGTGAATCGTCGCCTGCCGCGCCACGAGGTGGCCCTGCGCATCGACGGCGGTGCGGATGCGAACGCGCGCGTCATCTCCGCGCGTGGTCAGGAAGGCTTCTTCCACGCTCAATTGCAATTTCACCGGCCGCCCTGACTTCCACGAGCACGCCGCGACGAGCGGCTCGATTTTCGTGTAGGACTTGCTGCCGTAGCCGCCGCCGATGTACGGCACGATGACGCGCACGCTATTGAGCGGCAGGCCGAAAACTTGCGCCAGATCGTGGCGCACCATGAAGGGATGTTGCGCCGAGGAATACACCGTCAGGTGGCCCTTGGCGTCGTAATCGGCGATGGCGACGTACGGCTCCATGGCGTACGCGTACACCATGGGAAAGTAAAATTCGCCTTCGGCGATGTGCGCGGCCGAAGCGAAGGCCGCGTCCACGTCTCCCCACTCGACGTGCACGGCCTGGCAAATATTTCCCGCCGCGCCCGGGAAATCGTCGAAGCCGCGGAAGGCGCCGCCGGCAAAATCCGCGTCGTGGATGCGCGGAGTTCCTTCGGCGCGAGCGCCGTATCCACGTCCAGGATCGCTTCGAGCTCCTCGTATTCGACGGCGATTTTTCCGAGCGCTTCCTGCGCGGCCAATTCATCTTCGGCGATCACTGCGGCGACCGGCTCGCCCACGAAGCGGACCTTGCCGATCGCGATCAGAGGATGATCTTTCACGCCGTGGCCGTAATAGGGATGAAGGCCGTGAAGATCGTCGCCGGTTAAGCACGTCAATCACGCCGGGCTGGGCCTTGGCCGCCGAAGCGTCGATGGAAAGAATCCGCGCGCGCGCAAACGGGCTGCGCAGAACCTTTGCCCAGGCCATGTGTTCCAGCGACCATGTCGCTCGCATAGATGGCGCTTCCCGTAACTTTGGAATGCCGTCGCCGCGCGGAACGGAATGATTGACGACGGCGAATTCGCTCGCGGTCCTTCACTTTTCGCCCTCGCATTTCCGCCGCGGCCTGGCGGATCGCTTTCAGAATCGGCAAGTAGCCCGTGCAGCGGCACAGGTTGCCGTTCATGTGCGCGATGATTTCCGCGTCCGTGGCATGGTGCATTTTCATCGAGGAGCGCTTTCGCGGCCAGAATCATCCCCGGCGTGCAGAATCCGCATTGAAACGCGAAATTGTCCAGAAAGGCCTGCTGCAACGGGTGCAGGCGTCCGGCATCGTCCGCCAGGCCTTCGATGGTGGTGACTCGCTTGCCGCGAACTTCGTAGGCCAGCAAGGTGCAGGAGCTTACGGGAAGCCCGTCCACCAGAACCGTGCAACTGCCGCACACCTGCGCCTCGCAGGAAATTTTCACGCCCGTCAGGCGGCAGCGTGCCCGCAAAACTTCCGCGAGGGTTTCCCGCTGCTCGATTTCGAGGGTGGCCGGCTTTCCGTTCAACTCGAAACTAATATTCAAGCACTCTCCTATCAATCGGGCTTGAGAGATCCGCGAAATAACCCGTTGTGTCATTCCGGGCGGAGCGAGGAATCTCTCTTGCCTCTCAACTTAAGAAAAGAGAGATTCCTCGCTCCGCCCGGAATGACAAAATAAATTGTCTTTTTCGGGGCCTGTTCAAGCGGATTCGGCACCCGCCTCAAATTGCCCCTGAATATTTTTTGCGAACTCGGCGAAAACTTGTGTCGCCCTCCGCCGAATGGGGACCGCGCCGAGCGTTGCAAGTTTACCTAAAATTTCAACGGATGCCTCGAAATGCATTTGCGTTCCCGGCGGCGCCGGAGTCAAAGCGACCTGCATGGTTCCCGTCATGCGGTTCATGCCCATCGAATCGGCGCCCTTGAGTGTGGCTTTCAGCATGGAAGGCTCGACTGCTTCTGTGACGCGCACTTCCAGATTCATGGTGATCTTGAACGGGCCGATTTTCTCGCTCACTTTCGCGGTATACGCCTCCTTTCCTTCCTCCATCAACGCGGCGACGCTATCCGACGCCGGGCAACAGGCCCGTCAGGCGCGAAGTGTCGCGCAACAGCTTCCAGACTTCCTCGATCGAAGCGCCAAGGGGCAACTCTTCCGCGAGCTTCAACAGCATTGTGTGACCTGCGTCAATTTTTTCATCTCCTGATATTTCTGGGTGCAACTGAAGCGGCAGTGCATCGCGCGGGGTACTGTCACACACGAGTTGTATCATTCAACTCAACGTCGTTCAAATCAGGCGACCTGTGGAGTAAGCGCTCCCCTAATTCCTTGCAAAGCCATAAAACATGCCCATCCCATGACTGAATACTTTTGCGATTCGGCGTCCCCAAATCGCGGACATAAGACGACTGTTCGCGATGGGTGCGTTTCAAAAATAAACCGTTGGATCTTTCGTTTGGCATCTGCGACTGCGGCAATCAAGGCACTTCGATCGGTCCAGAAAGGCCCGCCTGCAACCGTCGTCAAAACCCATTCTGAATAGGCCTCAAAAAAAGAGGGCGAATTTGCACGTCGTTTTGCCATATAATCCGGAAATCGGCCCTTGGGTGTTGCCCTTGGCGACGCGGAAACGTTGGGATATCGAATCGCGGGAGGTCCGCCCAAAGCAGCGATTCGAAGACTTATTGCTCGATGGGCGGGCGCAAGGAGATTTTCTGTAACCGGGCGTGGCCTTGTGTCGTCTTACGATTGGAACGTTCCTAGACGGAGGACCTAATGACAGCGAAATCAGTTTCGACGTTGATCGCGGCGGCCGTACTTTTTCTTGCGATTCCCGCGCGCAGCCAGGAGGGGATGGGATCGATGGGCCCGCAGTCCCGCGGCAAAATTGAATTGCCGGACGGAGACGGCAAGCAAATCGTCCAGTCCGCCTGCGCCGCCTGCCACAGCCTGAGCAACATCACCACTTCCGGACATTCTCCGGAGGATTGGAAAACCACGGTCGCCATGATGCTGAACGTGGGCGCAAACGTTCCACCGGATAAAGTTGACACCGTTTTGAATTATTTGATCAAGAATTTCCCGGAAAAGCCCGCGCCACCCGCGGTGATTATCCCCGGCAGCGTCGATGTCTCCTTCCAGGAATGGAAATTGCCCACGCCCGGCACGCGGCCACATGATCCGTTGCCTTCACCCGACGGCACGATCTGGTACTCCGGTCACATGGCCAATTTGCTTGGCCATATCGACCCCAAGACAGGCAAGATCACGGAATATCGCACCGATACGCCCGGTTCCGGCCCGCACGGCTTGATCATGGACAAGCAGGGCAACATCTGGTTCACCGCAAACTTCAAGGGCTATATCGGAAAGTTCGACACCAAGACCGCCAAATTCACCGAATATCCGCTGGACCCCGAAGCGCGCGATCCACACACGCCGATCTTCGATGCCAAGGGCAACATCTGGTTCACCGTGCAGGGCGCGAACAAAGTAGGTCACTTTGACGTGGAGACAGGCGAGTCAAAGATCGTGACTCCGCCTACGCCAAAGGCGAATCCCTACGGCATGGTGATCACCACCAAGGGCGTTCCGTACTTTGTCGAGTTTGGCGCCAACAAAATCGCCAGCATCGATCCCACGACGATGGCCGTTCATGAATACGATTTGCCGAATGCGGAGAGCCGTCCGCGGCGCGTAGCCATCACCGCCGATGACGTTCTCTACTATTCCGATTACTCCCGCGGCTACCTCGGCACCTTCGACACCAAGACTGGAAAAGTGGGCAAGGAGTGGGCGTCTCCCGGCGGTCCCAATTCGCGGCCGTACGGAATCACAATCGTGAATGGAATCGTCTGGTACAGCGAATCGGCGGTGAAGCCCAATACGCTGGTGCGTTTCGATCCCAAGACCGAGAAATTTCAAACTTGGGTGATCCCGGCCGGCGGAGGCGTGGTCCGCAACATGATGCACACTGCCGACGGCAAGCTCGTGCTGACCGAGAGCGGTGAAAACGTCGTTGCTTTAGTGACGGTGAAGGGCGGAGACAAGATGGCAAGCGCCAAGTAGGGAACGGCGGCGCCTTTCGAACACCTTGGCCCATCCTCGCGAACTCGAGGATGGGCCAGTTCGTTTATGGCTCGGGGGCAGGGTTGAAGTAGTCCAAGTCGGCAACAAAGAGTCACAGTCCAAATGTCAGTTTGTGTGATTGATCTCGCGCGTTGAGGCGTGGCCGCTGAGGGGAAGTTCGTCAAATCCCCGCGCAGTCCGCTCCTGAAAGGACAAACCAGTGTCGATCAAGCATGAATTCCAAGAGGAGTTGCCGCTGCGCGGTCGTCTCGTCCCCCGCTTGACAGGCTGGACCGCACCTTTGAAAGTTGTAATGCTCGCGGTCTTTTTGATGCTGGCCTTCGCTCAGGCCGAGGCGGTCAACCAGGACGGCTCCATTGACGGCCTCAAGGCAAAATTCGTGGACGTCAACGGGATCAGGACGCGTTACTACGAAATGGGCAGCGGCGAGCCCATGGTCCTGATTCACGCCGAGGAAGGTTTCGACGGCCGCGCCAGCGCAAATTACTTCGCCAAGAACATCCCCGGCCTCGCAAAACACTTTCATGTTTTCGCGCTGGACCGTCTCGGCTCCGGCCTGACCGACAATCCCAAGACCGACAAGGATTACAACATCCACGCGGAAATGGATCACATCGTCCAGTTCATTCAGACGCTGAAACTGGGCAAGGTGAATCTTGTCGGCCATTCGCACGGCGGCGGCATGGCGCTCTTCATCGCCGTCGAGCACCCGGACATCATCCACACGCTGACCATCATGGATAGCGTCACCGCGGCCCCGCTCGGGCCAGGCGTGCCCCCTGCTGAGAACCCCGTGCTCAAGTGCCCCAAGGAACCGGACATGGCTTTCTGGAAGTGCAGGCTCACGGCTCTCTCCTACAAACCGGAGGCCAATTGGGACAACGAGTTCTGGGAAGCGGGCGAGTACATGACCGAGACTCCCAAATCGAAGGCGGCTCAGGTGAAGATCAAGGCCGGCGCAGGCGAGCGCTCGGGCACCACTCCCGTCGACTCACCGTTCAACAACTATAAAAGGGGTTTGCTTTCCCGCATCCAGAGCGAGCCGGGAGTCCTTCCGTTTCCGGTCCTGATTATCTGGGGGCATGACGATCACTCGGTTCCGCTCGCGCGCGGCCTTGCACTGTATGACATCATCGCGGCGCAGAACCCGCAAGTCCGGATGATCATCGTGAACAAGGCCGATCACTTCGATTTCCGGCTGTATCCCGACGAGTACAACGGCCACATCACGGACTTCATCACGTACTGGGATCACAAGCCCGCGGAAACGGCGACGAAATCCGCGCAAGCGAGATAACCTGCCGGGCCGGCGGCCGGAAATTTCATCGGCCGCCGGCTGATCTGACGAAGATTACTGAAGAACTATTTTATCGAAGCGGTAACTAAATTCCTCGGCCAGGTACAGCGTCTTCTCGTCCGGGCACGCGAGCGAGTGCACCGAATCAAACCAGCCCGGCAGCCTGCCGAGTTTGCCCATCTGCCCCACGATTTTTCCCGCCAGGTCGAGCTTGTAAACTTTGCCGATGCTTCCGACAAAAATAGCCGGATTCGGCCCGGGAGTAATGCACAACGACCAGGCCGGTCCTGGAAGTTTCCATTCCTGCTTGAACTCGCCATCGGTCGTGAAGACCTGGACCCTGTTGTTCTGCCTGTCCGCGACATACAGATTTGAATTGGCATCCATCACGATGCTGTGCGGCGTGTTGAACTGCCCAGGCTTTGTGCCGCGGTCGCCCCAGTACTTCACGAGGTTGCCCTCCCTTGTGAACTTCACCACGCGCGAATTTCCATAGCCATCGGTCACGTACGTGCTCCCGTCAGGGCCAACAACCGTGTCCGTGGGTTGATAGAAGTTGGAAGGAGGCGGAATGGCACGCTCGATTCCGTGCGTCATGTACACCCAGGGTTCCTCGCGCCGGCCGAGCGCCTGTTGCACCCGAAGATTGGGATCGAATTTCACCACCAGATTGTCTGCCGCTCCGACATACCACAAATTATCCGATTTATCGAACCGGATGCTGTGGGGCACGCGGAAAATCGGCGAGTTTTCGCCGAGAGAACGCACGAACGACCCGTCCTGCATGAATTCGAGCAGAGGGTGATTCCCTCTGTTCAAAATGAAGATGTGCCCCTTCGAATTGATGGCCACGCCCACGGCTTCAGCCATGAACATCCCGGTGGGAATCTGCAGGAAATCTTCGACAACGTGGAAGGGAATTTCCGGTGCTTTGGCCGCTTCCTGAGCGGACACGCTTACAGCCGCAAGAAACAGAATTACAAGGGCAATATGTTTCATGATTGAACCTCGTTTTCTCATCGCGTGGGTTCGAACGAAGCGGCCTCGACAAAACCGTAACGCGCCGATGCCGTTGATTTTGTAGAGGCCGCCCTTCTTTGGGCGGGCAGCTTTGATCTCAACCAACTGCAACCAATAATCCGACTAATGCACGGTTGCCTGTCTCCAATCCGCCCGCAGGATCCGCCAGAGCCTAATTAATGGCAAAGCAATAGAACAAGCCGGCCCCGCCCACCTTCACCAGATCAGCCTGCGCGCAGCCCGGTGTAGCATGCGCGGAGTTCCAGGAGTGGTTCCCGCCGCCGGTCCGGTCCGAATGTCCAACCTGGGCGCTGCCTCCGCTGTTGCTGGTCCAATTATTGCAGGTGTGGTCGGCGGTGTCGGTAAAAGCTCGGCCGTCTGTATGTGAGCCCGTCAGCATGTCATGTGTGTTCGGCGTGTCCCCGGCTCCGTTCACCACCTGGCCCTTTTCATTCAAGGCCGATTGCTTAAAAAGATTGCTGCCGAGACGCGCAAACTCCAGCGTGTCACCGTTCAGGTCGGCCAAGCCTTGTGCAATGGCTTGGTTGCGGGCGTTGTACCACGGTCCCGTCCCGATCCGGTCGCGCGCATTGATTGCGGGCTGGCCATTCTTTGCCTGCGTGCTGAGGTAAGCGTGCCAGGTATGCCCGGTGGATCCCGCCGCCGTAGCCAGCATGGTGCAATGCGCATCGGCCCCAGCCAGCCCGCCTAGATTTCCGCCGTCGCCGATTCCTACGCTCGTAACGAAGAACGTCATGGGATGCTTTGCGGCGGGGCCTTGCTCGCCTTCCTGCGCCACCGCCAGAATGGAGACGAGGAGCAACGCCGATGTAAATAGCACCACTTTGGAAAAATTCCTTCTCATTATGCTTCTCCTCGAATTAGGCCGATGGACCATCGTGCTTCGCTGACAGTTTGGCGACCTGTAGATTTGCAAAAAAGATAAAGCCGTTTCGTCAATCGCTTGCGCTGCGTTCAGGACAATACCCTAATTTGCGGCAAAGCAGTAAAATCTGCCCGCGCCATGCGTGGCCAGCAGGGCCTTCTGGCTGCAACCCCTGGTCGGATGCGACGAGTTCCAGTTGCCATTGCTCCCGCCATTACGATCGTGAAAGCCGATTTCGGCTTCTTCCCACGAGTTGGTCCCGAAAGCCACGCCGTCGGTGTTGCTCGTCCAGTTGCTGCAAGTGTGGTCCGCGGTGTCCGTAAAGGCGCGTCCGTCCGGCTGCGACCCCGTCAGCATTTCGTGCTCGTTGCAGCCCGCACCGGGGCATTTCGGGTTTTCGCTCAGGCCGGGAACGATCTCGCCCTTCTCGGTAAGCGCCGTTAGTTTGTTAAGATTGCTGCCGAGGCGCGCGAGTTCGATCGTGTCGCCGTGCAATTCGGCCAGATCGTGAGCGATCAGATCACCCTTCGCGTTGTACCACGGCCCTTGTCCGATCCGGTCGCGCGCGTTGACGGCCGGCTGGCCGTCCTTCGCCTGCGTGCTGAGGTAGGCGTGCCAGGTATGCCCGCCGGCTCCCACCGCCGCGGCGAGCGCCTGGCAGTGCGCGTCGGCTCCGGCCACGCCGCCGAGATTCGCGCCTTTGCCCAGTCCCACGCTGGTCACGAAGAATGTCATCGGGTGCTGTTGCGGCGCATTTTGCTGAGCGAGCGCCAGGTAAGACCCGGGAAGAATCGCCAGGAAAAATGCAGCAAGAGCGTATCGAGTGCGATTCATTTGAGACTCCTTACAACGGAAGGGGATGGCCCGTCAAAACCGCTGGGGCGCCGGCAAGCCGGAAATTTTCCTGGTTTGCCGCGAATGGATACAAAGCTTCTCGCACCTTTTCTTTACGGATCGGGCAAGCGAAAAGGGCGCCGCTTTTTTCACACCCAAGCTGCGGGGGTATTATCATTGCGATTTAGCGATGTCAAGGGATTTCACTTGACTTTCATTTTTCCAAATGCAAACCTCAGCCATAATTTCAAAATAATCGTTTCGGATCTCGAGACCGAGGTCGGCGGGAAACTGCGGGGTGGGGAATGCTTTTGGGCCGTGCCTTTCGGCCTCTTCGAAACGCCCCGGAAGATTTCGCGAAGCGGCTGTAACCAACTTCGAGCGGGGTGCGTCTCAAATGTCAGCAGGCAGGGACTCGCTCGGGGGGAATGAACGAAATTGTTTGCAATGCGCGAGCCGAATTTATTTTCCTAAGATTAAAGATTGAATTGATGGAAAGCCAATATGCGGCGAAGTGCGGCAGGGAATTGGGGCGGGTAATTTCAGAGAGGAGTACTCGAATGCGTGCTTTGAAAAATTGGATGGTGATATGTGCCGTGGTTGTCGGACTCTGCGGAATCCTGGCGCTCGGCATCGCTCCGGCCGCGCAGGCGCAGGATGCTCCTCACTACAAGCTCGACGGCAATTGGCCGAAACCGCTGCCCCTGAACTGGACCATCATGGGCGTCACCGGCATGTTCGTCGATAAGAACGACAACGTCTGGGTCCTGAATCGTCCGCGCGATTTGGACAAGACCATGAACTTTGCAACCTTGATTCCGCCCACCGCGGAATGCTGCGTCCCGCCTCCCGCCGTCCTGGAATTTAATGTCGAAGGCGACCTCCTCCGCTCCTGGGGCGGCCCGGACTACGCGCCCGGCTGGCCTGGTTCCGAACACACCATTCTTGTGGATAAAGAAGGAAACGTTTGGCTCGCGGGAGCGAAGGTCCGGCGACACGCTGCTCAAATTTACGGCCGACGGAAAATTCATCTCTGATTTCGGACATCGCGGTCCCGCCGTCGAGCAGCATGGACAAGCAGAAGCAGGATAATCAACAGACGAGCTCTCCTCTTGCGCGGAGTCGCCGCGGCGGAACTGGATGAAGCGGCCCACGAGATTTACATCGCGGACGGCTATTTGAATAAGCGGATGATCGTATACGACTCCGAAACCGGCGCGTTCAAGCGCGGCTGGGGAGCCTACGGCATTCCTTTGGATCAAATCAACAACGATCCTTTGCCGCCGCGCGTCCCGGGAGATGCGCCGATCAAGCAATTCCGCGAGCCCGTCCACTGCGTGCACATTTCCAATGACGGGCTGGTGTACGTCTGCGACCGCGGCGGCGACAGAATCCAAGTCTTCACCAAGCAGGGCAAATTCGTGAAGGAATTCATGGTGGACAATAATGGCGGCAACAATACCGCGGGCTCCATCAACTTCTCTCCCGACCCGCAACAAAAATATCTCTACGTCGCCGATATGATGAACAGCGTCGTGTGGATCCTCAACCGGAACGATGGCAGCGTGGCGGGCAAGATCGGCCATGCCGGACATGTGCCGGGCCAGTTCCACGGCCTGCATGTGGCCACCGCGGATTCGCAGGGAAACATTTATACCGGCGAAGTCACCACGGGCGAAAGAATTCAAAAGTTTGTTCCAGCAAAGTAAACTAGTAGTAGTTGGCCAGACGTGATCACATAAGGGAGGAATCAGGATGAAACGCAAGCTGATCGTTACGTTGTGTGCAGTGGTCGGAGTTGCCTTTCTCGCCGCGGGTCCGATGTTCGCGCACCACGGTGCGGCGGCATACGATACTCGCAAACCACCACGATCAAGGGAACGGTGGTGGATTTCGATTTTATCAATCCCCATTGCCAGCTTTTTATCAACGCGGCCGACGAGAGCGGCGAAGATGGTCAAATGGGACGGCGAATTCACCAATCCCGGCACCCTGCACCGGCGCGGCTGGACCAAGGATATGTTCAAGCCAGGCGACCAAATTACGATGATCGGGAATCGCGCCAAGAACGGGGCCACCGTCCTCCGCGTTTTGAAACTTGAAATGTCCGACGGCAAAGTGATCACCGCACTCGGCGCGCAGACGATAACTGAGGATTCTCGGGTGCGAGCGGCCTCGCTGCATCGGCGCGAGGCCCGCAGTCGAGTTTGTGCGTGCGAAATTCGGAACCACTGAGGGGCTTCATGCGCAAATACCGGATGTGTGCGATCCTTGGAGTGCCCATCCTGCTTGCCTCCTTTTCCATTGCGTTCGCCCAAAAGGCCGGGCCATCAGGATCCACGGAGGCACAGAAAGCGGCCCCGGCCGATCTGTCCGGTTTTTGGTTGGTACATCCATCCGCCAGTGCCAGCGCGTATTCCAGTTTTGCCTTTACCAAAGAGAACCCTCCCATGACCGCCTGGGGGGAGGAAAAATACAAGGCCGCCAAGCCGGTCTTCGGGCCAAATAAAACCACGCCGAAGCTATCCAACGATCCGGTGTACGGCTGTTTTCCACCGGGCCTGCCCCGGATCTATCTTCATCCCAAGCCGATCGAAATTGTGCAGCTGCCCGATGAAATGATCATGATGTTCGAGTACGATCGCATCGTTCGCCACATTTATATTGACGGGCGCGCGCATGACGAGTTTCTGGATCCTCCGCTCTGGATGGGCGACTCCATCGGCAAGTGGGAGGGCGATACGCTGGTCATCGATGTGATCGGCTTTAACGATAAGACTTGGCTCGATCGGGCCGGCCATCCGCACAGCGACGCGTTGCACGTCACCGAGCGGATGCGCCGCGTCAACCACGACACCCTGACCGACGAAATTACGATTGAGGATCCTAAGGCCTACACGAAGCCTTGGACCGCGCAAACTGGCTTCCAGTTGAAGCCGGGTCTGGCTCTTGACTGGGAGGGCGTGTGCGAGCAAGAAAAACTCGTAGACCGCCAATAATTCGGGAGCTGCCGCTTTGCGAAATATTCTGACAAGTTCAATTCTGATCGTGGCCTCAATCGTGTTTCCGTCCGTGCTTTCGGCCCAGATGTCCGAAGAGCCAAATCCGGCCCCCTCGGATAAGATGAAGAAGGAGCAGCCGGCCCCCGTTCATGACTTGACCGGAAGCTGGGCGGGCCGCCCGCCTGTCGGCGACGAACGGAACAGTGTTTACGGCACGGACGATGGAGGCTGGTGGAATTATGCCCTCCGAGGCGAAGATCTTTCCATGACTCCCTGGGCGCAGACGAAATTCAAGGAAAACAAGCCCTCTTTCGGCCCCAACAAGGAAGAGAATTCGAACGATGGGGCGTATGCCTGCCTTCCGCCGGGAGTGCCCCGCGTCTACGCCGCCATCGGCACGGGGATGCAGATCGTTGACGTCCCGGGCCGCACGCTGATGTTTTTTGGGCAGAATGTGCGGCAAATTTATACGGACGGGCGGCCGCATCCGAAGGGCGTCAAGCCCACATGGATGGGCAACTCGATCGGAAGCTGGGACGGGGACACATTTATCATCGATACCGTCGCCATCAATGACAGTACCTGGATTGACCGCATGGGCCACCCGCACAGCGATGCGCTGCACCTCATTGAGCGATTCCACCGTGTTTCCTATAACACCCTGCAACTTGAGATGACGATTGATGATCCAAAGGCCTACACGGCGCCCTGGAACGCCGCATAGAACTTTTCAGCTGCGGCCTGCAAAAAATGTACGGGCCGGCGGCGGGGCTTGCGAAGATGTTTTCCTTAACGAGGCTTTCGGGCTCAAGCCGAAGTTGCCATCAAGGCAGTAGTTTCGCCGGGTTGCCGGTGGCCGGCTCTGCGCGGCAGGGAAGGAATGAACTTATGCGGAAATTAACATTGTCGTTACTAATGCTCCCGGCGGCGCTCGCGCTCTCGCTCGCCGCGTTCCCCCAGCAATCGGGCATGCCATCCGACGACGAGGCCCCGGCAAAGGCCCCGAGAGCCGCCAAGGGCCCCAGCGGGCCGCCGCCCAAAAGCATCGCCGGAACCTGGGCCATTGTCACGCCCCGCGAGGACCGCTGGTACAACTACGCGCTGATCCCGGGCGAACCGCCCATGACTCCCTGGGCGGTGGCGAAATTCAAGGAAAGCAAGCCTTCCTTCGGCCCGGATCCGCACGAAGACCCGAATGATGTTGCTTACCGGTGCCTTCCCAACTCCGTTCCCAGGGTCTATGCCGGCGTCCAAACTGGCATGCAAATCGTCGAGCTTCCCGGCCGCACGCTCATGTTTTTCGGCCGCAATATACGCGAGATCTATACGGACGGGCGCCCACACCCCGCAGACCATCATATGCTCTGGATGGGGCACTCGATTGGCTCGTGGGATGGCAACACCTTCGTCGTGGATACCGTCGATATTAACGATGCCAACTGGATTGACCGCATGGGCCACCCTCACAGCGACAAGCTCCACCTCATCGAGCGCTTCCAGCGCGTCGACGACAAAACGATGCTCATGGACATTACACTCGACGATCCGGTTGCTTTCACCAAGCCTTGGAACATCACCCAGAGAACTTTCCGCACGAGGCAGAATGCGCGCGCCGGGGAAGCGGTTTGCGAAGACATGTTCTTGAACGAAGCTTTCGGAGTTCAGCCGGTTCGGCCTCCGATGGAGTAAGCCTCCGTTTAAGCTTATGGGGTTGGTTGGACTTCAACAATTCTTGAAGTGAAACTGGAGTCCTCTTGCATTAAAGTTGTCTTTAAACTGTAAAAGAGTGGTTGACAGTTTTAGTAACGGATGTTAAATAAGCACGCGTAACTTGTTCTAGATGTTGGGTTTCCATATCTCGGGCCAAGGGGGTGGGGAAAATGAATTTCTCAGTGCTCTGCGGGGCAGGGCGCTCTAGTGGTGTGTCCGTACCAAGGTTATTTCTTTCAATCTTCAGTTTTCTGCTGTTTTCCGCTTCGTTATCCGCGCAAGTCAACCAAGGTCGAATTTTAGGGACCGTTCGAGACCAATCCGGCGGCTCCATTGCCGGTGCCACCGTTACCGTAACCGACGTGTTAAAAAACGTCCCACGAACACTGACCACCGATGATGCGGGAGACTATGCCGCTCCCAACCTGGACCCGAGCACTTACTCGGTTCGGGTTGAATTTAAGGGTTTCAAAACTTTCGATCGCCAGGGCCTGGTGATCGCTGTCGGCCAAGAAGCAAAGGTGGACATCACGCTCCAGACTGGGGAGCAGAACCAGACTGTGACCGTGACCGAGGACGCCCCTCTCGTGGAAACGACTTCGGCAACCCTCACGGGAAATATTAATACGCAATCTATTTCGGAACTTCCGCTCAACGGCCGCAACTATATCAATTTGCTCTCTTTGCGCCCCGGATACATCAATTCACCCGGAGGCGGCGCCGGCAATCAGGCCGGCATGGGCCTGCGGCAGGGCGACAGCTTTTTCATCGTCGATGGTTTAAGCTCCTTTGATTGGAATCAAGGCAGCCAGGTAATTAACGGCTACTCCGTGGCCGGGGATGCTTCCACCCTGCTGCCGATTGACGCCATCCAGGACTTCAACATCCAGCAAAATCCGAAAGCGGAGTTCGGGTGGGAGCCCGGCGTCCAGGTCAACATTGGTCTGAAGTCCGGAACCAACAGCCTGCACGGAACGGCGTATGCGTTTGGACGCGACGGCGCTTGGGACGCGGAAAACTTCTTCCAACCGAAAAACCAGGCGGTCCCTCCGGTGGGGTTTTACCAGTATGGCGCCACGGCAGGCGGCCCGATCAAGAAGGACAAGATTTTCTGGTTCGCCGGGTTCGAGTCGCAACAACTTAATCTGGGAATCACCACGCCGATCTCCGCGCCGGTGGACATGCTGCTGCCGGGCGGTAACACGAAGACGAATATAGGGCTGAGCATGGTCAACGCCTGCAATGCCTTGAACCCCAGCAACCTCCCTTTCGGAACCCCGGGAAATAATGTTTCGCCATTGAGTGCGCAGCTCGCAGGGCTTACTGCTAATTGCACCGTTCAACAAGCCACGCCTTCGATTGAAAACGTGTTTGTTTACAACCCGGGCCCCACGAACGAGGTGGTTCCGGGCGGCTTGGCTTCCCTGACGGACTCGAACTCGTCCTACAACGGACTCGCCAAGGTGGACTATCACATCAACGATCGCAACAACTTGACCGGCATGTTTTTTATTGGCCAGACTGTTGGAACTTGGGACGACAACCCATCCGCCGAGGTTTCTCAGTGGTGGACGACTTATACGCCCATTCATGTTCGCGAAGGGTCGGGCGGCTGGACCTATGTTCCCAATTCCAACATGGTGAACGAATTGAATGTTGGTTACACCTACAGCTATAGGCCGTATTTCTCCACCGACGCCAATGTGAATCCGGCTGCGCCGTGGGGCTTGTCTTCCACGGGGCTACCGACCGGCTATGGCATCAACACAGGCGTAACGAACCCGGAGTTTTTTGGCTTCCCGCGCATATCGATTACAGGCTTTACTCTGATGGGCGGAAATTGGCCTAAGATCATCGGGCCGGACGCGAATACCGAGTTTGTCGAACACCTTTCCTATTTGAAAGGTAAGCACGCCCTCAAGTTCGGCGGAGAACTTACGTTCGTTGAGGGAGACGGCGGAGCGACGACCAATGCCAAGGGGCGATTTAATTTCAAAAAGACTAGTACAGGTCTGACCGCCCTCGAGAGTTTCCTCGAAGGAAATGTTGCCACCGGCTCGGGAATTTTCGTGGGAAACCCGGTGCGCGACATGCACAATGAAATGCTCGCGCTCTTCTTTCAGGACGACTACCGGGTCACTCCGAAACTCACCGTGAACTACGGTGTGCGCTGGGAGCTGGCCACGGTCATTCAGGAATCCGACAACCAACTCGGCAACTTCGATCCGACCTCCAAAACCGGCTTCGTGCAAGTGGCTGACGGGCTCTCTTCCCCGTATAACCCCGATTACCACGATTTCTCCCCGCGCATTGGGTTCGCCTGGGATATCACCGGCAAACAGAAAACGGTACTCCGCGGGGGCGCCAGCCTGATGTATGAGTTCGTGCCCTATTCCGCGTTCCTGCAATTGGGCGGGAACTCCGTCGGCATTGGTAAAGTCCCGACGGGAGCCTACCTTTGCGTGCAGGGAAGCTGCGTTGCGGGATCAGGTACGATCGCGGCTGCCACCGTCACTCCTCCGACAGGGATAGGCACCGGACTTTCGGCGCTTTGGAACGCCGAGGGCCCGAACAATCCGATCTTCTCCGCCGCTGTAGCCTGCGGAGATGGTACCCCCGTGATGTCCGGACCTCTAATGGGCACGTCGCCGGGGCCCTGTTCCACCGGCGCGATCCAGCGCAATCTGCAAACGCCCTACGTCGAAACCTGGAATCTGGACATCCAGCACAGCTTCACGAATAACCTCTCGCTGGATGTAGCGTATATCGGCAACCACGGCACCAAGCTCTACGGGACGCAAGACCTCAACGCGCCAGCTTTGGGCGCTGGGTGGGGGAACCCGAACGTTGCCGGAACCGCTGCCAACACCTGCGCCACTACTCTCGTTTGCACCGTCAACACAGCTGCCGAGATCGGACCCTACACCGCAAAGTTTCCGTATCTGAGCTACGTCGATTACCTCTCCAACATGTATCGGTCCCACTACAACGCGGCGCAAATTACTCTGACCCAGAGGACCTCTCACGGCCTCTCGTTCACCGCCACATACGCGTATAGCCACGCCCTTGATGACGTGTCCCAGAACTTTGGCAGCACGATTCCGCTCAATAACGCCGCGCCCAATGAATCGATGTACGGGAACAGCGACTACGACATCCGGAACCGCTTCACCCTGGAGGCCACCTACCTCATTCCCGGAATCCATGTGCCGGGACAGCTCCTGGAAGGCTGGCAGCTCACCTCCATCGTCACGCTACAGAGCGCGACACCCTGGAACGTGCAGGATCTCACGCAGGACATCAGCGGAACGGGCGAGGCCAACAATCCGAATCCGTGGGGTGAAGACTGGAATTTCTCCGGGAAAGCCAAAGATTTCACTTCGGTGCCCGGCACGGTCGGAATTCCATATTTCCTGGCAGGAGCGCCTCCTGGGAGCGATCCTCTAGGTCCCACCGATCCGGCATATGCCATCAACCAACCTCTTTGCATGGCGAATGCGGGAGCTCGCGGGAACGCTAGGCTATGCCTCCCTATTCAACAACGGCTGCTACAAGTCGGGCAATTCAGTCCTGACTCCGCCCGCATACGGAACCTACGGCAACCTCGGAAGAGGCACTTTCCGTGACACGCCCTTTAAAACCTGGGACTTTTCCGTCCAGAAAAACATGAAAATCAAAGAACGGCTCACCGCCCAGTTCCGCGCGGAATTCTTCAACGTTCTCAACCATCCCCTATTCGGGGATGTTGGGTCCCGTCACTTGGCCCAAAATGATCCGTCAGTATTTGGATCCCCATTTGCCGCGGCCAGCGAAACTCCCGACCAGGCATCCGGGAATCCGGTGCTCGGATCGGGAAGCAACCGCGACGTCCAACTGGGCTTGAAGCTGATCTTCTAAGTGCTGCCAAACCGGCGGCCGGGTCCTCGATGTAACCGTGGGCCCGGTCTCCGGCGCGGCGCCTTCCTCAAAGATCGAAACCGTTTCTAAGAGCATGTTCCTGAAAGAAGCGTTCGGAGTCAGACCCGCGGTGCCTCCGATGCAGTGGCTTCCTTCGGCGTTACCCTGTGGAAAGTTCCAACATTTTTTGCCTGCTAAACACCCCCATTTGCCCTCTTTTGTGAAATTTGACAAAAAAGACGTTGACATCCGGCTCCTCCTAATGCTACAGACAGCCCCATAAAGTTGTTCCACGGGCTGTGTTTTTACTCAGAGGGCTAAGGGGGTGGGTGGATGATCGTTTCAACGTTGCGCATGTTGCGGCGTGTCCAAATATTGGATGCCGCGCGTGTATTGGGTTCCCTTGTTGTAATTTTGTTGCTCTCCGTTTCGCTTTCAGCGCAATCCAATCAAGGCCGCATCCTGGGCACCGTCCGTGACGCATCGGGCGGCACCATTGCGGGCGCTACTGTGACCGTTACCGATACGCTAAAGGGCGTCACGCGAACTCTGACCACGGACGAGGCTGGAGAGTACGCCGCTCCGAACCTCGACCCTAGCACCTACAGAATTCGTGTCGAATACAAGGGTTTTAAGACTTACGACCGCCAAGGCTTGGACATGGGGGTCGGTCAAGAAGCCAAGATTGACGTCACCATGCAGACTGGGGAACAAAACCAGACGGTTACCGTAACCGAGGCAGTCCCGCTCGTGGAAACCACCTCCGCTACCCTGACCGGAAATATCGAAAGCGAGAAGATCGCCGATCTTCCGCTGAATGGCCGCAACTTCGTCAACCTGCTCACGCTGCGCCCCGGATTTGTCAATTCACCGGGCGGCGGCGGCGGCAACCAGTCCAGCATGGGCCTGCGGCCCGGCGATTCCATGTTCCTGCTCGACGGCTTGAACCTGTATGAATGGGGCCAGGGCCAGCAGCTCGTGAACGGCTATGCCCCTGCGGGAGATGCGGCCACGCTCCTGCCCATTGACGCCATCCAGGAATTCAACATCCAGCAGAATCCCAAGGCGGAATTGGGCTGGAAGCCCGGCGTCGCCATCAACGTGGGGCTGAAATCCGGCACCAATTCCCTCCACGGCACGGCCTACGCTTTTGGGCGCGACGGTTCGTGGGACGCGCTGAACTTCTTCAATCCACCCGGCCAAGCGGCGCCGTCCTGTCGTTTGAGCAATACGGCGCCACGGCCGGAGGGCCCGTCCTGAAAGACAAGCTGTTTTGGTACGTTGGCTATGAAGCGCAGCTACTGAACTTGCAGGGATTACATCACCGATCTTTGCGCCTGTGGATGCCTCGACTGCGCGAGATGACTCAAGCCACACAGCATCGTGGATGCCTGCAACAGCATTGGCCGCGACATAATTCTCACTGCCTCAGCGCGACGTTGGCGGGCCTTGCTTCCGGCAGTTGCACTGCCCGTGCCCGCCTCCAGTTCGGTTGAAAACGTGTTTCCATTCAACCCCGGGACCCAGTTCTCAGACCCAGAAACAGGTCGTCCCTCGCGGCTTGGCGGCATACGTCGGACGTGAACAATACGTACAACGGGTTGGCCAAAGTCGACTATCACCCCAACGACAAGAACACCTTGAGCGGCATGTTTTTTATCGGCGACGGCTCGGGAACCTGGGATGACAACCCATCGGCAATCACTTCGGCGTTCTACGAGTCTCTGTTTCCCGTGAACGCTCGAGTGGGCTCGGGGAGCTGGACGTATGTTCCGAACTCCTCAATTGTGAACGAATTTCAAGGTGGGTTATACGCACTACCGGTTGCCGTTTTTCTCGGTCGACCACAATGCCAATCCGAATGCCCCGTGGGGCCTCTCCAACGGAATCCCGACGGGCTACGCGATGAACACGGGCGTAACGAACCCGCTCTTTTTCGGCTTCCCGAATATCAGCGTTTCTGGATTCACATCCTTGGAGGCAACTGGCCCAAGTTCGTCGGGCCGGACCAAAACGTCGAGATTCTCGATCACATCTCCTATCTGCATGGCAAACACGCCTTCAAGTTTGGCGGTGAATATACCTACGTGGAAACCAATTCGGGCGCCACCAGCAACGCCAAGGGGAGAATTAACTTCAAGGCGAGGATAAGGGCGAGAAGACGGCTGAACCCGGCTTCCCTTGCCTCCCCACTTGCAGTGCACTTCGAGAATTTCCTCCTCGGCAACGTAGGCTCAGGATTCCGATCTTCGTGGGCGACCCGATTCGGGATGTCCACACCAATCACATCGCCGCTTTCTTCCAGGACGACTACCGGGCGACCTCAAGACTCACCATCAACATCGGCGTGCGCTATGAGCTGGGCACTGTTTGGGCGGATGCCAACAACCGGTTGGGCAACTTCGATCCCAACTCTCGCGACCGGCCTTGTGCAGGTTGGCGACGGGATCACTTCTCCCTACAACCCCGATCATCGCGATTGGTCGCCTCGGGCGGGTTTCGCCTGGGATTCTTCGGGCAACCAGAAGACGGTGATCCGTGCGGGGGCCGGTCTGTTGTATGAGTTCGTGCCCTCTTCCGCGTTCATGAATTCCGGCGGCAATGCCGTTGGGCTCGGCAAGGTCCCGACCGGGGGCTGCGATTTGCATGGACGGGAGTTGCGTGCAGGGCACGGCAACATCGCGGCCGCAACCTTCACCCCACCTCAGAGCGGTCCGGTAGCGTGACAGCAGGATGGCAGAGCAATCGTCTGACGGGCCCTTGGCACCACACCCATCTTTAACGGCAGCCGTGGCATGCGGGGACGGGATAATGCGATCCCTCTCGGACCCCTTCGAGCTCACCCTTTTTCGCTCTTAACGGCACTAAACCAGGGCCTGTTCCACGGCCTCCTTTGACCGCAATTTGCGCGTGCCCTATGTCGAAACCTGGAACATCGACATCCAGCACAGCTTCACGAATAACCTCTCCCTGGATTTCGCTTATCTGGGCAACCACGGCGTGAAAATTGTTGGAACAAGAGACATCAACGCGCCGGCGGTCGGCTCCGGTATTACACTGCCAGCGCGCGGCTGACCAGCTGTGCCACGGACTTCACAACCTGCGGCGCCGACCTGACTCGAGTTGGGACCCTACAGTCGCGAAGTTCCCATACTCGCCTACATCGACCAACTATCGAATCAGGATAGGTCTCACTACAACGCTCTGCAGCTCACCTGACGCAGCGAACAACCCACGGCCTGTCCTTCACCGCTGCGTACACCTACAGCCACGCTCTCGGACGATGTTTCTCAGAATTTCGGGAGTTCGCGCCCCTCTCAATAACTCGTTCCCTGATTGCAATTACGGGAACAGCGACTATGATATCCGGCATCGGTTCACCTTCGAGGTGACCTACGCACTCCCCGGAATGAAATCGCCCGGACAGCTCCTGCAAGGGTGGGTGATCAATTCCATCGTAACCATGCAGCCCGGGACACCTTGGGCCGTTCAGGATACGTCCAACGACTTCAGTGGAACCGGCGAGGTTAACAAGCCCAACCCTTGGGGTGAAGCCTGGAACTTCCACGGCAATCCCAAGGACTTCAACGCGACTCCCGCGGGAATTCCCTTTTTCGGGCCTTGCACGCAGCCGACTGTGGCGCATGTGCTAGCGATCCTTCCCTCGGCATCAACAACGCAGCCTGCACGGCGCAATCGGGCGGCCCGGGGACGCTGGGATACTCCGCTCTGGCTAACGCTGGCTGCTATGTGTCGGGCAATTCTGTCCTGACTCCCCCCGCCTACGGAACCTATCGGAACCCTCGGCAAGAACATTTTCCACAACCCGAACTTCCGCACCTGGGATTTTTCGGTGAACAAAAACTTTAAATTCAAGGAGCGGTTTACCGCCGCAGTTCCGCGCGGAGCTCTTCAACGTCCTCAACCATCCTCTCTTCGGGCAGGTGGACTCAGGACACTTGGCCAACAACGATCCGTCCGCGGGATCCTTGGCGCAGCCAACGAAACCCCGGACCAAGCAGCCGGCAACCCGGTCCTCGGCTCGGGTGCCAACCGCGACATCCAACTGGGCTTGAAGTTAATCTTCTAACTTCTGCCGATCAGGCAGACGGGTCCTCAGTTGTATCGATGCAGCCAGAGAGGCGGGCGCTCAACGCGTCCGCCTCTTTTGCTTTTGCTCCTAAGTAGCACAGGCACCTTGCCTGTGCGGTTTTGTGAGTTGACATAACGCCGCCTATTCAATTTCGATTGCGAAAATCGCACAGGCAAATGTGCCTGTGCTACTTGAACGACCCTCGTCGGCAGCATTTGGAAAGCCACACTCCGCCCGAGCGTGCTATGATTTCGCGGCAGGGGGCGTAATGCCGAACGTCGAAGCCGCGGGCGACTATTCTCTCGAGGTCATTTCCCCGAACCATTCGCGCCGCGTCGTGAAAATCACCGGTTCCCCGTTCCTGATCGGGCGCGGGGATGAAACGGGAAATCATCTCGCACTGGAAGACCCGCGCATCTCCCGTCAGTGCGCCGCCATCGTGACCGACGCCAGGGGCTGCATTCTCGAGGACCGCGGATACCGCCGAGGCCTGTTCGTGAACGGAAAGAAAGCCGATCATTACCGATTAAATAATGGAGACATCATTACATTCGGCCTCGAGGAATCCTACGAAATCGTCTTCCGCGCCAAGGTTGCCGAGAAATCCGTCGAAAGCATGCTCACCCTGATCGGCAGCATCACCGGAACCGGAATTGAAGCCCCGTCGACCGGCCTCGGCAAACTCAATCTCCTGCTCGAAGCCACGTCGCTCCTGCATTCCGATTTGCCCGTCGAGTCCGTGATCGGCACCATGCTGGATCACGCCATCGGCATCACGCAGGCCGACCGCGGCCTCCTGCTCGAGGCGGACGCTTCAGGAGCGCTCCACGTTCGCCTGGCCCGCGGCAAGGGTGGAGTGGATTTGCCCCTGGAGGGCCTCAATCCGAGCCAGACGGCCCTACGCCAGGCGATGGCCAAGCAATCCAGCGTCATCACGGAGGATCTCAGCCTGGCGGACACGGCACTGCAAGCCGCGCAGAGCATCGTGACGCAATCGCTTCGCGCCGTCGTCGCCATGCCTCTTTTTTCCGTATCCCGGGCCAATTCCGCGGGCGCCGGCGGCCAATCCGCGCCCGGCCAGTTTCTTGGCATGGTTTACCTCGATTCCCGCCGCCCGACCGCGTTTTCCAAGCTCGATCGGCAGATTCTGGACGCCCTCTCCGTGCAGGCCGCCAGCATCCTCGATAACGCGCGCCTCGTCGAACGCGAGCGCCAGCGGCAACGCATGGAACAGGAACTCAACATCGCCCGGGACATTCAACAGGCCCTGCTCCCGCGCGGATTCAAGGATTACCCGTACCTGTCGGTGACCGGCAAGAACACGCCGTGCCACGCAGTGGGCGGCGATTACTTCGATGTTTTTCCAATTGGCGAAGACCGGACGGCATTCCTTGTGGCGGACGTTTCGGGCAAAGGACTCGGCGCCGCCCTCGTCACCACCATGCTCCAGGGCGCGCTTTCCGGCATGACCAGCGGGTCGGACCCGGTGCTGGTGTTCAATCACATGAATCGCTTTCTGTGCGAGCACGCGGAAGTGGGCCGCTACGCCACCATGTTCTTCGGCATCCTGAGCCGCGACGGCCAGCTCGTGTTCTTCAATGCCGGCCACCCTTCGCCGCTTGTATTACGAGAGGGGAAAGTAACTGAACTGTATACCAAGGGCTCGCTCCCGGTGGGGCTTGTTCCGGAGGCTGAATTTACCGCGGATATGGTGAACCTCCAGCCGAGCGACACGCTCGTCCTGTTCAGCGACGGCGTCACCGAAGCGGCCGATCCCGAGGAACAGCTCTACGGAGTGCCCCGTTTGCAGGAGGTGCTCACCGGCAAGCAGGACGTGCCGCTCGAGGAGCTTCAGAAGTCGATCCTCGAGTCCGTCGATGCCTTCACGCGCGGCGCCGACCAGGCCGACGACATTACCGTGCTCCTGCTCCGCTACCGCGCCGCCGCCGCGGGCGCTACTTCGTGAATCTGGTTCCCAACCGGCGGCTGTTTTTCGCAGGTTTCATTGTGAGCCTCATCGCGGGGCAGGACTGGTACTGCCATTACCGAAGAACTAGCCAAAACTCGTTGACAAAAATTTCGCAGCAAAGCACTATTCTTTGACCGCGGGCAGGCCACGTGTCCGGCCTGAATCGGCGGCAATCAAGATTCCGTCTGTCCCTCGGAGTCTAAATCGAGTTGTACTTACTTGGCTGGTTAGTCGGAATGATTTCAGTTTCTGAAATTCAAGTGGAAGTGTATCAAGCGGGGAGCCTGGCCCATGCTTGCGAAACAATGTCAGTGTGTCCTGAATTTCCATAGAACTCTCGCGGGTTCTAGCAACTCCCCCGTGGTGGCAGGAATCTGCGCTCGATTGTTTTTGCCTGTGGCGCCGCGTTCGGCAAGCTCACAAAAATGCGCTCTCACCGGCGTTGGTTTCTCGAAACCATCCTCAGCCAGTCCTGCGCCCAAAAATTTGGCCGCGATCGCCGGCCGCGCTGCTCGCGGCAGGGCCGTTCTTATTTGTGTCCATGCAGATAGTTCACCATCAACCATTTTGATTGGCGCGCCAAAGCTGAATCGCGCGCCGCATACATCCCGAAATTCAGAAGGAGTTTCCAGTGCGAATATCGATCCCGGTTGTTGAGGCGATCCAGTCCAGCGCTCGCGCCCTGCGGATGGGTAAACGGCGTTTCGTGCGGCCGTCGCGTTTCTGTTTGGCGCTTGCGATCTTTGCATGCGCCACGATTCTGAGCACCACATCTTTCGCACAGCAGGGATCTCCGCTAAACTTTGGCGACAATTTTTTTGTTACCGGCGACTACATCGTCGCGGGCGCAAAGTACATGACGACCACCTTCTCCGGCGGCTATGCCGTCGGAACGATCAGCATCCCTGACGGGAACCCCGGGATCCACGGCATAAATCAAGTGCCAGCGGGCGCCGAGGTTGTGGGCGCCTTCCTGTACTGGCAAACCGTCGAGAACGCCGGGACCATCCCCGGGCATCCCGGCAGCGGTGAGAATGGATTCTTCAGACCTCTAATTACGAGCGGACCGGCAATGCCTGGCTATCCCATAACCGGTGTACCCCTGCCCGGACAGAACGAGGCGGTCACATGGGGCTCCACCAGCTGCGCAGAACCCCAGGGAAGCAGGCTCACGCGGACCTACCGCGCCAATGTCCTCGGCGCCTTCCCGCAAGATGCCAAGGGGAACGTCTTAACCAACGGCCAGTTCGAAATCCGCGTGCCCAGCGTCAACAACAGCACCCCGCTTACTCTTGGCGCGACACTCGTCATCATTTATCGCGTCCTCTCCCCAAATGTTCCGCTGAGCTCGATTGTGATTTACGACGGGTCCTATGGCCAAAGCGAGGACTCGCTGGTCATGAGGCAAACCGTCCAGGGATTTTATGACGCCGCCCCCAGCCCGGTATCCAAAATGACGCTCATCGCGGGCGCCGGCAAGAGCAACAAGTTTGAAACCGTTTATCTGGACAACGTGGCCCTTCCTTCTCATTCCGGAACAAATATGCCGCCGTTCCCCGGCTACTACGGCGCATGGGACAATCCCACCTGGACCTTTGGTGACCCCAATTTCAGTGAGATTGCAAATCCAGTGCAACTGGACGCTGCTTCCGCGACGACTCAGGTGGTGCCGGCGTCCAACAACCCCGGGTGCGTGTCCTGGGGAGCCGTCATTTTCAAGACCACAGTGAACGAGCCTGACGGCGACGGTCTGCTGAAATCGTGGAAAACATCGAAACCTCCCGGATACTGCGATGCCTCCATGAATGGGGGCTTATGTTTGAAAGGGGTTAACTTGGACCCCGGTTGGGTCGCCCTTCCTGGAGCCGTGCTGGGGGAGAAGGATCTTTTCATTCAGCTCGATTATATGTGCAGCAAGACGACCGGCATTGATTCATGTGCCACGGGAGATGGTACGAATTATTCCTTCGATCCTCGGCCGTCGGGCGCGGCCGCTATGATGACTAATGCGTTCAGTGCACATAAAGTACACGTTCACATCAATCCCGCGGGCACCATTCAACCAGTACACGCGATCCAGGAACAAACCTGCGCTGACGTTAAAAGTCCCCAGCTGGCGCTCTGCCCATTTCCGGATCAGGCGGGAGTCGTAGGGTGGAAGGGCGGCTACTCCTACTTCAAGAATCAGCTCGTGGAAACAATTCTTTGCACTGGTGCAAGCTGCTTTGGTTCCACTAATAAGAGCGTTACCAACTGCCTCGCGCAATTCCCAGCTAACGACTGCCAGCCGCGTTTCCAGCATGGCCGCAAGGATAGCTGGCATTATGCGCTGTTTGCCCATGCAGTGGGGCGGACGGAATGGAAGATCCAGGACGGCACGCTGATGAGCGTTGTGCAGGTGGGGACTACCGTCAATTTCACCACTTCAGCTTCAGCGCCCCTCCCCTCACTACCGCTGCCCACGCTCAACGACGCCGGATATGATAATCATTCGAAAATTTTGACCGATCCGACGTGCACGACCTATGGCCGAGTTAGCATTTACTATGCAGCGACAAATCCGAACCTGAATGGGACTTTCTGCATCACCGCCTCGAGTGGTCCCGGTGGCCATACCTTTTCGATAACTGTGCCTCCCGCCTCTTCAGCAAATGCGACCTACACGCCTCTTACTGATCCCTATTTTTCCGTTGCCCCCGGCCAAACCAGCAGCGCCTCCGGCATTTCCGATGTCGGCGGGGCGGATTCTCTCATCACTCTGGGCCTGTGGGGGGACCCGACGTTAGCGTCATCTAACGGGCGGCAAAAGAACGCTATAGCCGGAACCTTCATGCATGAAACCGGACACTCCCTCGGCCTGACTCATGGAGGGTTTTATTACGACACTCAGCCGGCCGGCAGTTATGTCCCCACGATCGAGCCGAACTGCAAACCCAACTTCCAGAGCGTTATGAACTATTTTTCCAGGTAGACCTTTGCTGAACTCTTCGGTAACACCTCGTGGATTACTCCGAGCAGCAGTTGGACTCGCTTGACGAAGTGTCCTTGCCCGCTGGCGTGACCTACCCGAATGGCGATGCCTTTTTATACCAAGACGAAATGGTATACCCCTATACCACCGAACGCCGGTTCGCCGGTAACGACCCATTGCGATGGTACCCCCGCCGCCACCTCCTTGGCGTACCTCGTCCCGGGCCTTCGGACCCTGCTTCACCGGGTGGGACAGCCGGCGCCCCAGGATGTTGATTTCGATGGCTCCATCCCTTCGACGGCGCCCCCTTTGCGCGGCTATAACGATTGGGTCTCCACCGCAACTACCACTGGAGTTGACCTGCGACAAATTGGCGCGACCGGCAACGGCTCTGTCTTCTCGCAAGCCAACTTTTTCGGCGGCGGCCAGCCTCTGAACGGCGGCGGCCAACCCTTGAATGGCGGCGGCCAGCCTCTGAACGGCGGCGGCCAACCCTTGAATGGCGGTGGGCAACCCCTGAATGGCGGCGGCCAACCTTTGAACGGCGGTGGCCAGCCTTTGAATGGTGGCGGCGAAATCAACCAACAGACTGCCGACTCTTACACTCGTCCTCCCACCCTCACTGGCGTGACGGAAGGAACGTCACCGCGCACGATTACTCTGACCTGGTCGGCGCCAACGTTCGGCCAGATCGGCACGTACAATATCTACCGCTCCCCGGGGGGCGTAAGTGGTTTCACAGCCAAGTTACTACCGACAATCCCCCGACTCTTACGTACACAGATACGGTGGCCTGCGACCCGGCCGGCTATCAGTATTTTGTGACCGCACTGCTTTCCAATACGAGCACGAACCCTTTGCAGGAAAGCGTTCCTTCGAACATTGTTAGTAATGGGGGTGACGGCCTGCTAACGGGCTGCTATATGGTAACCAATTTCGCGGCGACCGGCACCGTACAAGGGAGCGCCGCCACTGTAGCTTGGACGTTGCAGGATGACTACAACCCTAAAAATAACCCCGTGACCACAAAGAGCGCAAACACACTTGTCGCCATCGGACCCCTTCCAGGGAACTGCACCACGCCCACGTTCGGTCGCTATACATTATTGGCCAACGGAACTCCAACGAACGCCGCGGACACGTTTAGCAATAACGGCAACAGCGACAATTTCACGTTTATGTGGAACAGCACGGACTCGTTCTGCGCGGGTTCCTATACTCTTCGAGCTGGATTTGGACCACGTCCCAGCCCCAGCTGGCCCACCGGCTCAGGTCCAGACGACTACAACTCCATTGCAGCTCGGAATTGACGTAAATGATAACGACCACACTCCGCAAATCACCACTACGGTTCTCTCCCCTGCGACTGTCGCGAGCTCGTACATGTTTTCACTTACCCAGGACGGTGGGACGCCACCACTCATGTGGTCGGTCCCCCCTCCCAGTTCGCTCCCACCTAACGTTATGTTGAATTCAAGTACAGGTTTACTCTACGGCACAACGTGCACTGAGGGTTCATTCGGTTTCACCGTTAAGGTGACTGACTCCAGTTCCAAGCCGAACTCCGGAACGCAAGGCCTCACCCTCCAAATACAGCAGGCGACCACAACCACGTCAGTCGGCTCTTCTTCGAGTACGTCGATCTACGGGGTGCCGGTCACCTACACTGCAACGGTGGCGCCGACAGGCGGTTGCCCGATGAGCGGAACGGTGACGTTCTACGACGCGGGTGCGCCAATCAGTGGCGCGATCCCTGTGATCTCTGGCGCCACTTTCAGCACCGCCAGCTACTCCCCCAACCTTATGCAGTTGACGGCCGGGACGCACTCAATCACCGCGGTGTACAGCGGGGACCCCAACTTCTACGCCACTGGCTCTGGCGGTAGCACGGCAAGTCCGCTGACCCAAACGGTCAAACCGGCGCCGTTGACTGCGACTGTGAGCGGCACCGAGTCCAGCGCGCCTCCCACCTTTACGGTCACCGGGATCAGCTACGCGACGTTCGCCGGCTCGGATGCAGAGTCGTCCCCCGTCAACGGAACGCTGTCCTGCGCCGTGGTTGTGCCTTCCGGCGGAGCCCCGAGCAGCACCTACCCGATTTCTTGCACGGGATTGAGTGCAGCCAACTACGACATCACCTACAATTACGGTTCGCTCAGCGGAATAGTTGCCGCCTCGCCTGCCACGTTGACGGTGAATGTGAATGGGACGTTAGTTCCAGGCACGCCAAACACCTTCGCCATTGCTTCCTATACGGTTTCCGGGCTTCTCAGCCTGGATACGTCCGCGGTTGTAACAGGGACGCTGACCTGCGCAGTGCTCGCACCTGACTACTCCTCGAATAACTACCCGATTTCGTGCTCGGGGCTGAGTGTGACTGGCGCGACAAATACCTACAACATCGTCTACAACTACTCGTACGGAACACCCAATTCCCCTCCGCCGACGCCATCGCCATTGACAGTGGCCGTAAATGGTTCCGTAAAACTTGGCGGGACGCCCACCTTCACGATCAAATCGATCACCTATTCTGGATTTATGAATGGGGATACGCCGTCCGTGGTGAGCGGGACGCTGTCCTGCACGGTGTCGGTGCCGGCAACCGCATTGAGCAAGTATCCAATCACGTGCTTAGGATTGACTGCGAACAACTACAACATCAGCTATGACTACACCAACGCGGTCGATACAACTGCCGCCAGGCCGTCACCATTGATCGTTACCGTGACTGGCACGCCGCCATCCGTCGCATATGCTGTCTCAGGGTTAGTCAACGGGGATGCGCCCACGGTCGTCACCGGCACACTCACTTGCACTTCGGGGACTGCTGACGGGGCGGGCAATGTTCCGATCTCCTGCACGGGGTTGAGCGCGACAAACTACACCATCACCTACTCGTACGGCTATCCACCCAGCACCCCAGACAGCACCTTGACCGTGAACGTGATCGGTACCGTGCCACACGGCTCCACCGATCAGGTCCCAACCCCGCCACTCACCATTACCTCGGTGACTTACTCAGGGTTCGTCAATGACGATACGCTGTCGGCCGTAACTGGGACTCTTTCGTGCACTACCCAACCGGGCCCGAACGCTATCCCGCCGAGCTTTGTGATTTCGGGATGCAGTGGAATAACTGTGCCGGGCTACTACGCCCCCATCAAGTATTGGTTCGGAAAAGTCACGGTGGCGCCATAGGTACCGCGTAACCTCCCCAACCGTAGACTTAGGTGCGAGGGGGCGTAACAAGAAGTCTGACCGGGTTCGTTGGACGGTCCAGAACAAAAATGCCCGGCTGTTGCCGGGCATTTTTATTTCTTGTGGGGTGAGATCAGAAGGCGAGCACTCGGTGGTGGAGCAGAACTTCAGGGAACTCGCGTTTCCTTGTAGTTTCCTATTGCCCTAGTTTCTTCTTGATTTCGGGTAGCAGGGGGTCTTCTCCGGCCTGGCCGCGGATGCTGAGGTAGCTGCGGTAAGATTCGGCGAAGCCGGGGCTCTTCAGGCCTTCGCGCACGCGGCCCTGGTAATAGTAGACGGGGGGAAGATATCCGTAGGTGGGGACTTCGTCCATGAAGAGCGACAAGGCTTCGCCCCGCCGCTTGATGCACTGGTCGAATTCGGAATCCGCTTCTGCAAAGGCATTGGCTTGCAAATACGCGCGCCCCAGCTCGAAGTGGCCGAGCCAGGTGTCCATCAGCGTGTTGGCATCGGTGAGCGCTTTGATGGCTTGCTGCGTGTCTTTGTGCTGCAGGGCTAAAGCGGCTTCGATCATTTTGGCGTCGGCTTGAGCCTCGGTTTGCACTTCCGCGGACAGGTCCTTGGCCAGTTTTTGCGCTTTTTCCTGCTGCCCAGTCTCCGCGAAAATCTTTGCCGCCAGAAACCTGATCTTTACTTCTTTGCTGTTCGCGAGGGCTTTCTCCACCGCGGCGGTTGCTTGCGCATTGCGCTGCATCCACAGTTGCGTGTAGGCCAGTGCGGTCAATTTGTCGGCTGCGGAATCATTGCTTTTCGAGGCCAGGTCGGCAGTCGCGCCTTGCTCCAAGATACGTACCGAATCCGCGAAACGGCCCTGGTACACAGCCACGTCGGCGAGGCCCCATGCGGATGCGGAAGCGCCGTGTTCGCCGAGTTTACCGAGTTGGGTGTAGGTATCGGCGGCATCCGTTAATTGCCCTTCGCCCATTTGCGCGAATGCTAGAGCGATATAACCGTATTCGGAAGTTGGGTAGCGCTGACGGAGGTCGCGCGCTTCGCTCTCGCCGTTCTGGAAATCCCCTGTGAAGGATGTGAACACGGACAGATTGGTGTACGCGGACTCGTTCGGGTTTGTTTCCACGTCTTTCCGCGCCTCTTCGACCGCCTTGGGCAGATTCCGCATCTCGCTCAGGCATACGGCCAAGTTATTATGCCCGATATTATCGCCAGGATAACTCTGCACGAGTGAACTGTATTCCTCCGTGCATTTTTGCCAGTTCCCGGAGGTGGCGTAATACAGGCCGCGCACCCGATACCGTTCACGATCGGTCATGTGGTCCACATGCTGCATGGCCAGGTCCATGTATTTGGCGGCGTCCGCCTGGCGATCCAGCTTGATGGACGAAGACGCCATCCCGGAATATGCGCGCGCAAAGTTGGGATCGAGTTCAGCCGCTTTCGCAAACGACTTCAGTGCATCTTCGGTCTTGCCTGAGAATTGCTGCTCCATTGCCTCGCCGTATTGATGCACGACTTCCAATGACGCCGCCGTGAAAGCTCCGCCGGCGCGCTCGAGCTGAGCGGCTTCGGGCGTGGCGTCGCCCAATGCTTTACGAATCGGAGCCACGAGCTTGGGAACGGTGCCCACTACGTCATCTTTATTGGCGGCCGTGGCCTCGGACTTGGCGATGACGTTGCCCGACGCCGCATCCAGGGCCAGCGCCGAAACATCGTAGCTATCGCCGCGCCGGCTGATTTCGCCAGTGATCACCGTGCTGATGCCCTGGCTGAGCGCCACCAGACGCGCCGGCTGCTCATCGATTTTTTCGGTTGGATTCGGGAGTTTCTCGGCGAGTTTGCGGGCGCTGCCGCGATTGTAGGCGTTGATAAAACTCGCGCCTTCCAGCGCCACATTGAACATCGGCTCCAGCGTGCCGTCAAAAACTGGATCGCCGGTGTGATTGCTGAAATCGGCAACCAAAACTTTTATGGGTGCATGGGGTCCCGCAGGAGCGCGGAAGATTCGTCCTCGCAGCAGGAAGGCGCCCAGTCCAACGACTACAAGCGCAAGGCCTCCGCCTGCCATCCACATCCACGGCTGCACAGCTGCTTTGCTCTTGGGGATATCCCCAGGCAGCGCGCGCGAAATCCCGCCCGGCTGGATCATGGTGGGCGGGATCGTACGGATGCTCGTGGGCATTTCATGGCCCAGGTCCTCGAGAATTTCCCTGGCCGTTGAGAAGCGGTAATCGCGATCGATCTCCAGGCATTTCATCACCACGTTACTGATCGCTTGTGGAATCGCGGGATCGAGTTCGGACGGAGGCTGAGGCTTTTCCGTGGTGCGTTTCAAAAGCGTGGCGATCGCAGTATCCGCTTTGTACGGGGAAACGCCGGTCAGCATTTCATAAAAAATTATTCCGAGCGCAAACAGATCGGAACGAGCGTCGACCTTCATGCCCTTGGCCTGCTCGGGCGACATGTATTCCGGCGTGCCCATCAATGCGCCGGTCTGCGTCATGCCCGGCGTTTCGAGGGAATGCGCGATGCCGAAATCCATGACGAACACGCGGTCTTTGGCGTCCAGCATTATGTTTTGAGGTTTCAGATCGCGGTGAACGACGCCGGCGGCGTGCGCGGCCTCGAGAGCGCGGCAAACCTGCGCGATGATTGTCACCGTTTCTTCCGGAGAAAGTTTTCCCTTCTCACGGATCGCGGACCGAAGATCGCGGCCCTCCACGAATTCCATCGTAATGAATTTGATTCCCTGCGCCTGCCCCAGATCGAAAATGCGAATGACGTTTCGGTGGGTGACTTCGCGCGCGAGAATAAGTTCCTGCTTGAATCGGCGCAGGATTTCCGGATTGCTGGCGAGCTCGGGGCGAATCAGCTTGAGAGCCACAAGGCGTTCCAGTTCCGTGTCGCGCGCTTTGTAAACCGCGCCCATTCCGCCCTGGCCGAGGAGTTGCAAAATTTCGTACCGGTCGGCCAGCATCGCTCCGATGAGTTCTTCTCCTTGCGAGGTGAGCGTCCCAGGCGGGGGATCAACGGCCATGGACCATGCATAGGTGGCGCGCGGAATCGTTCCTCCCGCGACGGTCCCGCCGGAAAGAGTTCCTCCGGAAATCGTGCCGCCCGAAATGGTGCCTCCGGAAATAGTTGCGCTTGGTTCTGGCTTATTCTGTGGCAAGGGGGTGCTGCAGTTCGTACAGGTGCCGGCGGTGGGCGGATTCTCGACCTGACAAAAAGGGCATTGCATGGACTAACAGTCTATATTAGCAGACACACTCTGATTATCAAATTTTGTCCCGGAATTGCAAGCAGAATGTTGAAGATACGGGCGACCCCTCGCCTCGTCCTTACGACCCGCGCACACAGGAGAACCCGCAGTACTAAACCCAGGGTACTTGCGATATTAGCCCCACTGACCCATTGAGCGCTTCGTTTTCAATTGCGAGTATCAATATGGGAATGAGAGCAAGTGAAAAGGAGCAGCGAATGTCGGACGGCCCTGTTTTCCAGAATCAAGGCAGCGCGAACGAAAAGCTCTGGCAGGCCGTCATTGACAGCGCGATTTCGGATTGGGTCCGCGGGCCGCTTTCACATAAATGCAAAGCCGAATATTTTCTATTTCAAGATGAAGTGGATTTTCCGTTCGTGTGCCGATCCGCAGGGCTGGACCCGGAACGAGTGCGAGAGAGCCTGTGGAACATTCGCGCCCACGGAGTAGCCGAGCCGGACTCGAACGTCGCTTAGCCCGAATCCAAGATCAAAATTCGAACGAGTCCTTCCGCAAAAAAGCAAATATAAATCTCAACGGTCGCTATTGCGGCGGAGTGCCGCTGTCATCCGTCCGCTTACGCATCACGGGCTGATCTGGATCGGGCGCTTGGCTGGTCTGGCCGTTCTGCGGGGTTGCGTCGCCACTGCCGGTGTCGGCATGCCTCTTCAGCACCGGCTGGTCCGGATCGTTTATGCGGTCAACCTGCGTGCCTGCGCTGGCGGCGTCAAACACATACCTGATTGTCAGCAGCCCTTTGGATTTGCCGCGGTCGACGTGCACCGTTTCGTAAAACTGGCGGCCATCGGGGGACAATTCAAACGTCCGGCTCATCTTGGCCCCTTGCGGCGTCTTTTCATCGGTGACAAGCTGTTTGCCGTCCCAGTGGGCGGCGATTTCCTGGTAGCTGTCGTCCTTGGATTTCTGCAATTGGCGACCATCGGTAAAAAAGGCCATTTTGCGGTAGTGGTCGTCCGTCAAATCCACTTCGGCGCTGTTCAGGGCGAAGGTCAACGAGTTTGGAGGCAGGATCAAGTTCTCCAATTTTTCGTCCGTTTCCGTGTCCCTTGCGCTGGGGCCGCTACGCCCGCCTCCGGGATAGCCGCCGCCCGGGTAGCCTCCCCCTCCGGGATAGCCGCCGCCACCCGGGTAGCCTCCTCCTCCTGGATAGCCCCCACCACCCGGGTAACCACCCCCGGGGTAACCCCCACCGTTGCGCCCGCCACCGCCGGAATTGGCATTTGTGCCACGCGAGTCTTGAATCTTTCTGCGGGTATCGTCGCTTTGATCTTGATTCAGCTTCCAAAGGCCGTCGAGAGTTTTCCTGGGCGGAATCTCCGGCGGCTTAGGTCTGGCGGCAACGGGGCGGGGTGGTCTGGGATCAGCCGATTGCGGAGGCACCGGAAGCGGTCCTGGCGGCGCCTGAGCCAGCAAGCGGCCGGGGCCCACAGCAATCGTGAACAAGAGCCCCCAAAAGGTGGCGATTGCGCTGGTTCTGTTTATCAAGGTTGCCTCGACTTCCGTGATTCTGGGTGCGAGCCGGCCTTCGATTACATGGACTTTTACGGACCGGACACCCTTCAAAACCACGCCCGCTAGAGTAGATGGAGCATTTTACATCTTTAGTTGCCTTCTGTTCTGCTAAACATTTTCCTGGCTAAAGCTTCCCTGATTGGAGTTTGTCTTTGGTGAATAGACCCCGCAGGGTTTGAAAGTTCCCGCGTTCCGGTCGGATCGATCGAGGTGAACCACCGGGGGACCCTGTTCTTTAGGACAGGTCGAAACATGGCCTTTCTGTCCTTAACCGAAAGGATACCGCTCGGGCTTTTTGACTACCCCCTCCGGCCCCCCTGTTCTAGACTTTTATCAACCAGCCGCTGACTATGACATTCCCACACCTTGATACCGTGATCGCATTTGGGGCCGTGATGCTGGCCGCCAGCCTGGTTATTACAGCAGGAACGCAGCTGGCCATCAGCATTCTTGGCTTACGAGGAGCCAACCTGCGCAGAAGCCTGGCGGATCTGTTCGAATCGGCGAGCCAGGATCGGGACGCGAAGCGCTACTCCAAGGTAATTGCGCGCAGGGTTTTGCACCAACCTCTGGTATCCAGCTCGGTGTTCTCGCGCTTTGGCATCCGGATGGATGGACTGCCCTTTATGCCGGCGGACGCGGCTGGGAAGCTACGCTGGGCCGGGAGCGGGATTCCGCTGCAACCCTGGATTCTCGGCGCGGTGGGTGGTTTCTTCGCCTGGCCCGCTCATGCTGTGGCTCATAACTCGGATAGTTTTCTCGGACTTCTGCGCTTATTCGGCAGTTGTGACCCAATACGTCCCGTTCCTGAGCCTGTGCGAACATCCCTGGCGCAGTGGAGCGATCCTCGGGGCGGTCTTTGGTGGCCTGCTCAGCCGTTGGCGGCTGGCGACGTTCATCCGGCTCGACGAGATGGTCGCCATCCTGGAGAGGCTGTCTGCTCCGGCGGGAGGAACGCTGCCGGACCCTGCCCAGCGCGCCATGCTCGTCATTGCCGGTGAGACGCAGAGCAGAACCACGCCCATGCCGGCAAAAAAGAATTCGGTGTCCGCTCAAATGGAGCGGATCTTCCGGCACACGGATGACGATGAGGGTGGTGGCGTCGCCGTAGCCGTCGAAAGGCCGATCACGCAGGTTGCAGCTCCTGCAGAAGCGCGGTTGGAAGGCTTGAATCTGTGGTTTGACCGCGCGATGGAGCGGGCCTCTCAGCGGTTCACTGTCCAAGCCCGCGTGATTACTGTGCTGCTCTCTCTGGTACTTGTTTTTGGCGCGCATCTGGACGCGATCCGCTTGTTCCGAATGCTTTCTTCCGACCCGCAGCAGCGAGCCCAGATGGCCGCCAGCGCCGAAGCCCTCATCAAACAGGCGGATCAAATCGTCGCGGGGTAAAGAAGGGGCGCGATCCGTCGTGCCTGACGTATACCGCAGCGCCATGGCCACTGTGCTCGAACTTGCGCGCGTAGCTGGGGAACAACCCAAAACAAAACCGCACCGGGCTTCGCGGAGCAACGCGCCGCAAAGCGAATCAGCACCCGCGCAGAGCGGCGGCGCAGCGGATTCTGGCGACGCTCAGATTTCCGCGGGCGTCTCACAGGAAACCGGCGAAGGCGGCCAAGGTGCGGCGCCTGCCGCACAGGCTTCGACGGAAGCTCCATCAAAGTCCCGGCGGAGTAAAGCGGCAGCAAAGGCCAAATCTCAGGCGAAGGAGCAGGAAAAACCTACCGCCGCGCCTGGTGAAGACAAGGCGACATTTGCGGCAAAAGTCAGGGCGGGGAAATCGCTGGAAGCAAGGCCGGGATTTGGCAGCAGGGAAGATGCTGTGCTATGGCTTCGCGCGACTCTGGATGGAGACCCTGCGCTCGAAAATCTGACCGCTTCTTATGAGCAAGAGGTCAACGCCGAATTGCCGGGCGACGCCGACAAGCTCATCGATCATTCTGCTTCGATTAAAGGTGAACTCGCTCGGTCAGAATTCAGAGTGCTGCCTGAAACGTGGCCGGGGTGGACGCCAACTGGACAGGAGTTGCCGGGTTTGCTTGTGGCACTGGCTTTTCTGTGCCTCGGCGCATCTGTTTGCTATAACTTGTTGAAGTCTATCGCCAGTCTTCGTCCCCTGGCGGCAATGTCGGTAAGCGCGAAAGATAAAAGATAACCTTCGTCCGAAGCGAAACCTCGGCCTCCCGAAGTTCTGGAACGGCCCGAACCAGCCTCAGGAAATTCAAGTCATCACGCGGCAATCCTGGCAATCACATGCTTGCTCGGCAACGACTCCCGGCTCAGCCCCAAACGCGCCGAACAGTATCCGCGACGAGCTTCATCTTCGACCACTGTTGATCCTCGGTAAGAAGATTCCCCTCCGCCGTGGAAGCGAATCCGCACTGCGGGCTCAGCGTCAGATTTTCCATGGGAACGTATTTCGACGCTTCTCTCGATGCGCTTTGCCAGCTCATCGGGATCTTCCATTCGCGCCAGCTTTGTGCTGACCAGGCCGAGTACGACGATCTTGCCCTTGGGCACAAACCGCAACGGTTCAAACGTGCCGGAGCGCTCGTCATCGTATTCGAGCAGGAACCGGTCCACGTCCAATGTGCCGAACAGCTTTTCGGCAATCGCGTCGTAACCGCCTTCGGCGTACCAGTGGCTGCGATTATTTCCACGGCACAGGTGAATGGCGAGCGTCACGCCGTCCCTCCGCGCCGCCTGGAAGCACGCATTATCGGCGCGCACCGCTTCGTCGAGCGCGGCTTCGGGCTCGACTTTCATTTCTGTCTTGATCCAGTCGCGCCACTTGGGGTCCATGTAATAGCTGTAGCGCGGGGCGTCGATCTGGATGTATTGCACGCCGTCGGCGGAAAGCCTGGCGATGTCGCTCTTCATGATTTCCACGATGTCCCACAGCAGCGCCGAATGGTCTTTGTAGACCTTGTCCGTGACCCCTCGCTTGAAGGAGATCGCCGGAAACTGCGTGGCGCTCGGCAATGTCATTTTGATCGGCAGCGTACTGTGGGCCTTCAGGAACGGCAATTCGTGTCCGGTGAGCGGGCGCACCTGGCGCAGCTTCGCGGCAACGATCCCGGCCACGGTGGCGACGGAGGCATCGACCGCCGCTCCCGCTTTCCATGTCCGTCCGAGGCCGCCTGACATATCGAATCCGTCGACCGCTTCGTTGAAATCGCTCATGAAATTTCGGCGGCGGAGTTCGCCATCCGTGATGATCCCGAATCCGAGCTCTTTCTGCCTGGCAATCACCCGCAGAATGTGCTGATCCTCGAGTTGCCTCAATTGATCCGGACTGGCTTTGCTCCTTGCTTCGAGCAAATCTGCGGGCCGCAGAAAACTTCCGACGTGATCCGCCCTGAATGCCACGGGCATGCTTTTCTCCTCTCAGGTTGTGTGTTCCAGCTGAATCTAGTTTATTTAATTATGGAATGGCGTTGCACTTTTCGGAACGTGCGGGGGACGCCAGGCTTGTACGGTCCGTCAGTCGATTTGCGATTCATCTCGATACATGACTTTGTGACGCATCGTTTTGATCCACTCATCGATTTGTTCCAGAGTCAAAAGGCATTTCGGGTTGAAGCGGTCCCAACTCATGATTTGTTCCATCGGCCTTTTCCACCGCTTGTAGGAGGGTTTCGCCGGAGGGCCGAAGCACATGAGATCTATGATCGAAAGTTCATCCGGAACGCCGAGAAGCGGCTTGATCCGGCGTTGAATCTCTTCTTGCCCAATCGCGGTGATCCACCAAACGGCGTGGCCAAGGGCCGCAGCCGCGAGGTGAGCGAGCATCGTCGAGGCAGCCACGGACTGCAGCAGGATTCGCTCGGCGTTCTGATGATAAAGACGGTCGAGCTCCGACCCGTCATTCAAGACAGGAAAAGCACGCACAAATCGGAAATCGGCGAGGACAACGATTAAGCCGGGAGCGGTCTTGACGCCGTTGTAATTAGGAGTAGGGAATCCCATGTGCAGCCGCGCGCGATGCTGCTGTTCCTCCACGAAGCAATCCCCGATGGTTTGCTTTGTGGCTGGATCGGTTACGACAATGTAATGCCAGGGCTGCGAATTGGCGCCGGATGGGGCATGTCGAGCCGCTTCAAGGATCATCTCATAGTGTTCGCGCGTCACGTTGCAGGGTGCGAAAGCCCTGTTGGTCATGCGATTGCGCACCACGTCCATTAACGCGGCGTAACGACCGGTCAGATCGAATGGAACCGTATCCAGTGCCGGCTCACCCATGAAGTACCCCTGTCCAGAGATTTCATTCCTAACCTTGAAGATCTCGAGCATTGTACCCCTCCTCTCCCGATTCGGCATTGTTGAGATGTTTTTCAACTGGCCGGCATTCGTGCAGTCTACTTACCCCGCACGGCGGCGCGGCCCGCGCGAAATCGATTGGCGTGAATAATTGCCGGAAAATCCTACTCCGCGCCTAGGAAGGCAAACCGAAGCAAAAAGAGGACCGAAAGGACCCAAATCAGGGGACTGATTTGGCGGATTTTACCGGTGCCGATTTTAATGAAGGTATACGAAAGCAGGCCCAGGCTGAGTCCAGTGGCGATGCTGAAGGTAAGCGGCGTGGCCACCAGCGTGATAAACGCGGGGAAGCCCTCTGTATAGTCGTCCCAGTGCACTTTGGCGAGCGAGGCGCACATGAGCGCGCCCACAAAAATCAGCGCCGGAGCGGTGGCGTAAGTCGGAATGGCGGCGACGAGCGGCGCGCAGAACATCGCGGCAACGAACAGCGCGGCGATGAGAACGTTGCCAAGGCCGGTGCGCGCTCCCGCCGCGACGCCCGCGGCGCTTTCGATATAACTCGTGACCGTCGAAGTTCCCGTCAGCGCTCCCGCCATCGTGCCGAACGCGTCGGCCAACAGGGCGCGGCTGGCTCGCGGGAATTTTCCGTTGCGCAGGAATCCACCCTGCTCGCAGACGCCGACCAGGGTTCCCACATTGTCAAAAAGATCCACGAAGAAAAATACAAAAACCAAATCACCGAGGTTGAGTTTCAGGGCCGAGCGAAAATCCAGTTTCAGGAATGTGCCGCCCGGGTGAGGCCATGAAAATACATGCGAGGGCACGCTCGTAAGGCCGAGCGGAATTCCCGCAATTGCAATAGTCACGATCCCGATCAGAATCGCGCCGCCGACCTTCCGGGACATCAGAATGGCGATCAGGACCAACCCCAGCGCGGCAAGGCGGACCTGAGGATCGGAAGATTTTCCCATGCTGACGAAGGTGGCCGAGCTGGCTACGATCAATTTCGCATTGCGCAGCCCGACGAAAGCGATGAAGAAACCGATGCCCCCCGCGGTGCCGTGCTTCAGGCAATCGGGAATGTCGTTGACGATGTGCTCGCGGATGTTGGTGAGCGTCAGGAGCAGAAAAAGCGTGCCGGAGAGGAAGACGACGCCAAGCGCGGTTTGCCAGGGGATGCCCCGGCCGATAACGATCGAATAGGTGAAATACGCGTTCAAGGACATGCCGGGAGCGAGCGCGATCGGATAATTCGCCCAGAGGCCCATCACCAGAGTTGCGATCGCGGCGGAAACGCACGTCGCGAAGAGCACGCCCTCGACCGGCATGCCCGCTTCGCCGAGGATGCGCGGATTCACGATCACCACGTAGGCCATGGCCATGAACGTCGTCAGCCCGCCCAGAAGTTCACGGCGGACGGTGGTGTGGTGTTCCGTGAGATGGAAAATTCGCTCGAGCAATGCGTCCCTCTCTGAAAAGTGGGCCACTATAGGCCGGAGCAGCCCGCTCCGTCAACGGAGAAGCTCGGACGAGTTAGAGTATCTTTTTCGGTGAAGTTTATCGAATCGCAGATGCGGGATCATCCGATTCGTTTTTCAAATGGCCTCCTGCGAATCGGGTGCCGCACCCTTCACGAATTTTGTGAAGGGTGCGGGTTTTTTGAATGCCCTAGGATCGCCGTTCGCTCAATTCCGGAATTCGCGACTTTTCGTTTTCAATTCAATGGGGAATCCCGGTGGCACTAGACGAAAACCCGCACCCTTGAAACCCGCAAGGATGCGGCACCCGGGGAGGTTCGGCGACGCACGCTCTTGCGCCGAACATTCCGGGCATGTAAGGTACGGCATGCCTAGCCGGACTGAGCCCGACGATAAGACGACCGACTCTTCTTCACGCAAACCAACCGGATCCTTTCAAGTGAAAACCGGTGACTACGGTTTGCGGGGCGAGGCGCTCTCGCCGATGGAAACGCTGGGGCAATCGGTTTCCACGATTGCGCCCACTTCCACCCCGGCCGCCACGATTCCACTCGTGGCCGCGCTCGCCGGCAATGGGACCTGGCTCGCTTACCTTCTGGCGATGGCCGCGATTCTGCTGGTGGCGTGGTGCATCAGCCGGTTCGCGCGATACTCGGCGTCGCCCGGTTCGCTGTACACATACGCGGCCATGATTCTTCCGCCCTGGTTGGGCGCCGTCGCTGCCTGGAGCCTCCTGCTCGCCTACATTGCCACCGGATCGAGCGTGATCGGCGGTTTCTATCACTACGCAAATCAGTTGTTCGCCGAATCCATGGGTCGTGGATTTTCCGGGGCGGCACTGGCGCTGATCGTGACCGGAGTCTCCATGTGGATAGCGTGGCGCGACGTGAAAATTTCCGCTCGCCTGATGCTGTGGATCGAGGCAGTTTCTTTGCTCGTGATTGTTGCGGTCGTGGGACTTGTCCTACTGAGGCATGGAATTCATCTGGATCCCGGCCAATTGCACATGTCCGGGATGACGGGCAGCGGTCTGCGGCTCGGTCTAGTCCTGGCATTATTCAGTTTTGTAGGATTCGAAAGCGCGACGACCCTGGGCGCCGAGGCGCGAAACCCGCTGAAGACCATTCCGCGCGTCGTAATCGAGAGCGCGGTGATCGCGGGTATATTTTTTATTGTGTCGGCTTACACGGAAGTGCTGGGCTTTCACGTGGCCGGGCAGGATCTGGGCGCGAGCCAGGCTCCCATGCACGTTCTGGCGAATGTCGCCGGCGTCCCGGCCCTGGGAATACTGATCGACGTCGGGGCAGTCGTGAGTCTTTTTGCGGGCACGCTCGGCTGCATCACCGCCGCTGCGCGGGTGCTGCTTCTGATGTCCCACAATGGCCTGGCGCACGGCACATTTCGAACAACGCATGCGCGCAACGAGACGCCGACGCTTGCCATCCTGGTCACCGGACTCGCCGCGGTTCTGCCGGTCGCCGTCCTGGCCTATCGGGGGTCGAGCGGGCTGGACGTTTACGGCTGGATGGGCTCGCTCGCGACGTACGGATTCATCGTAACGTATGCGCTCGTCTGCATCGCGTTGCCGCGATACTTGCGCGACCATGGCGTTTTCCGCGCCGGCGCGCAAATCATCCCGTGGCTCGCGTTCCTCGCCATGCTGTCCGCGCTGATCGGGAATTTATACCCGGTGCCTGAGGGGCCATACGGCAAGCTGCCGTATATCTATCTCGCATACTTGAGCGCGGGCCTGCTGTGGTTTTTCTGGCAGGAACGAAAGGAAAGTAAGGCTCGAGGGTGTGCATGAGAACGAAGCTTTGGTTTTTGTAGCGCCCACCTTCAGGTGGGCATCTGTTTGATTCCAACTGATTCCAAATTGCCCGCCTGAGGGCGGGCGCTACAAATATTGAAAAAGTTGCCGAAAGCGTTAAGTTATGTGCCCTCGACCGCATGCGGAAACAGATACAAATCTCTGATGGCGATGATTAAAAGATTGTGCTTTCCATCCGGCCCGGAATGGCGTAAGTTCCCTTAAATTATTTGAGTCCGAAAGTGGTGTCGTAAAAGGGGGAAGAATACTCATATCCAAAAACCCTCGCATTGTGTTTTTGAAGTACTCGATTTTGACTATTGGAGAGGGGATTAAGAATGAAAATGCGTAGCTTGCTTTCCGCATTACTTCCAGCTGTGTTCCTCGCAATCGCGTTGCTGATCATCCCGAATGCTCAAGCCCAGGAAACACTCGGAGGAATCACGGGCACCGTCAGCGACACTTCCGGCGCGGTGATTTCGGGCGCGACAGTCTCTTTGCTCAACCAGGACACTAAGCTGAGCCGCACACAAACCACGACCACCTCCGGATCCTATCTTTTTGTGAACCTGCCCATCGGCACCTACACGCTATCCTTCACGCAGCAGGGATTCCAGTCACAGAACATACCGTCCATCGTCGTGCAGGCGAACCGCACTGCGACCGTGAACGCCGAGCTGAAAATCGGCAACGTGAGTGAGTCCATAACGGTCGAGGAAACGCCGCTGATCAACATGGTCGACACGACCAACGGCTACGTGATGGACAAACTGGAGATCGAGTCTGTTCCGCTTCCCACCGGCGCGTTCACGGGACTGGTGGTTCTGTCCCCTGGCGTGAGCGCCGAATTTCAGTCTGGGACGGGCGCAAATGAAGGATTGGGCAACGCGCCTGTCTGGGCCAATGGCCAGCGCGACACCAGCAATTCCTTTTTGCTGAATGGCGTGGACGCGCGCAACCTTTTCAATGGCAAGACCACGAGCAATGTGTCCTCGTCCCGTGTCGTGAACGCCACGGGCGTCAGCACCTCTTCGGCTCTGAGCACTCTTCCGATCCAGAGCAGCGCCTCCGTTTACCTGGCCATTGGCGAGTCGATTCCCTCGCCGCCTCAGGAGACCATCCAGGAAGTTCGCGTGAACACATCGATGTACGACGCCCAGCAAGGGTCAACCAGCGGCGCGCACATTGACATGAGCACGACTTCGGGCACGAACAACATTCACGGCAGCGCCTACGTGCATCGCGGGACGAACTGGATCAATGCCGACCCGTATTTCAATAACGCGGATCCCAATATCCCCCAGAGCGAAAAGAACCCATCCCTGCACCGCTACACGGCGGGTGGCACCATCGGATTGCCGATCAAGAAGGACAAACTATTCTTTTTCGGGAGCTACCAATATACGCACGCTTCCGACGAGGAAATCGGGATTTACCGGCCGGTTATACCGGCGGGGCTGTTTAGCACCACAGATCCGAACAATGCCACGAATCCTTGTGTCGCGGCGAATAGTTCCGCGCCGGGAATGCGAACCCCCGCATGCCTCGCAAGCGTCGCGAATACCAACAATCTTTCGTCAATCCTTGGACTTTTCGATAGCCCTCTGGGGTCGAATCCTCTTGTCGGAACCGCGGCCGGAAACATCAATCCGATCGCTTACACGTTATTCAACTACGGGTGCCCCAAGGCTTGCATGATTCCGTGGGCCAATCCGAACGCCCTTGCCCTGAATGTTGGCAACTACAGCGCAAATCCAGCCGTTCAGTCCGCGCTGATAGAAGCATTTCCGGAGGATGCGGAGGAGCCGGGCACGGCTCTCTTCCGGGCCCATCAGGCGGTTGCCAACCTCGATTGGAACCCCAATTCGAACCATTCTTTTTCCGCTCAAATATTATTACCAACATGACCCGACCGTTGCCCCATACGCATTTTCGTCAGTCCCGGGCTTCTCGCAGCGATTGGACGCGGGAAGCCAGGTGGCCGCCATCAGTCACACGCAAATCATTAAGTCGAATTTGAGCATCACCGAAACGTTCGGTTTCATCCGGGAGAAGGCCTACAGCACGCTCGATCAGCCATTCACGATGTCGCAGTTCACTTCCGCCTGCCAGACGCTGGTCCCATCCGCAACCACTGCTGACTGCACCATCAACAACTTTGGCTCATCGGTTTTCCCGGGCTTTACGATTGACTGGCCCAGCACGATCCTCCCCTCCTACGATCCGCTATTGAACATCGGCGCTGGGGCCCAGTCCATGGGGGCCGATACCGGGATTTTTCAAAACCGCTTCAATCCTTCGGCCAACGCGATTTGGACGCTAGGAAAGCACACCATTACGTTCGGCGGAAGCTATGCCTACACACAGATGAACGCGCGGGACCAAAGGAATCAATTGGGGATGATCGGTGCGCAGTCGATCAACCAATTTATCCAGGGCGACCTGTTTAACGATTATCTTTATACCGGCACGTTATATTTGGCCGGAGATCCCAATCGTTATTTCCGCTCGAATGAAACCGGTGAATATGTCCAGGACAAGTTCCAATTCCGCAGTAATCTGACCATCACCGCTGGGCTTCGCTTTGATTGGATGGGAGGATTTACGGAGAAAAACGGCAACTTCCTCAATTTTGACCCTTCCAAGTATGGCTATAACCCTTGCGCTGACCCGCCGGCATGCACAACGGACGCAATTACTTCGTCACGGCTTGATTGTCGCCGGGAATAGTCCGCACGCGACGCCCGGTGTAAGTAATTCGACCCTCCTTGGCCGGCAGTGGGGTTTTGCTCCCCGATTGGGAGTTGCTTGGACTCCCAAGATGTTTAACAACAAAGTAGTAGTTCGGGCCGGTTGGGGGATGTATTACGACCGAGGCGAGCTTTATTCGTACCTCTCTCCGGGGGTCGCACAGAGCATCACACCGGGCGGTCCGTTTGGGATCAATCAACAGCTGCCCTTTGTGGGCACGCAGTTCTGCCCGACAGAATTTGCGGGCACCTTCAATCCCTGCGAGAGCAATTTGGAGAATCCGTGGGGAACCACTCCTCCAGCCGTGCCCAACGGGGACCCGAGTGCGATCATTTCCGCACCTGCAGGCAATGGCTGTTCGCAGCTTCCTAATGCCTCCCAGCTTCAGAACGGATGCATACCCTTCTATCTGGCGGTCTATAACCGGAATAACAAGCTGCCTTACACAATGAACAGCACGCTCGACATTCAATGGCAGCCCAGAAACGATCTGGCAATTGATATTGGGTACGTGAATGCCCTCGGCCGGCACGAAATTATTCCGATTCCATTCAACCAGGCGAGAATCGCGACGCCCACAAACCCACTGTGCGGCCCAACACCCGCTGCCAAGGCGGCAACCCGACCGCGGCGAACGCGCCTTTCGCTCAGTTCTACACTTATGGATACACGGTTGCGACCCAACAGGGTCAGAACTTCTTTACCGGCAGCGACCTGAATATTCCCAACCCGGAAGGCGGGCCTGGCGCAATGACGGGGATGCAGTTCAATTCCGAGGGCGGCAACATTGACGAACGAGTCCCGTACATCGGATATGCGGGTGAATCGTTGTCCTACAGTGCCGCCGGAGTTTCGGCTTATAACGCGTTGCAAGCCCACGTTGAAAAGAGGCTCAGCCACGGATTGCAAGTAGGCGTTTCCTACACTTTCTCGCGATCGTTTGACGAACAGAGCGCCCTGGGCCTGTTCTACAACGGCAGCAACCCGCTCAACCTGCGGGGCGGTTATGCGCCATCGGACTATGACCGCACGCATGTTCTCAACATCGACTATCACTATGAGCTTCCGAAGTTCTTCCCGGCTACGGAGGTGAAAGGCAGGATAGCGGACGGATGGGCCGTCCAGGGCCTGGTCGTCATTCAAAGCGGACAACCCTACAGCGTGGTGGACTATTCCGGAGCCGTCGGGAGTATTTTTTACAGTATTAACGACGGAATCACGAATCCGATCGTGCCGCTCGCGCCCGGGTGCACGCCCCAGAATGCGCTTACCGGCGCCATAGGGAACACTCCCGGTCAGCCGGCCCTCAAGGCTAGCTGCTTTACTGTACCGTTGCTCAACCCGGGTGATCTTGGCGGAGCGATTCCTCCCGGCGATACGTTCGAGACCAATTTCATTTCCACGGGAGGGCAGCGCAATATCTTCCGGCAACCCTGGCAAAAGCGCGCGGACATTTCCTTGGTGAAGATAACCTCGCTGACCGAGCGATTTACCTTGAAGTACACCTTCGACGTCTTCAACCTCACCAATCATCCAAGCTTCGACGTTCCGATCGATAACGTCACGCAAAATCTGGCCTTCAGCCCATTTCCGGTCGCTCAGGCCCCCTATGGAAATGGCGGACCTACGTTGGCTACCGGTTGCGGCACGTCATCCGCCAGCAACGGTTTCTATTTCTGTCCCGGGGGCCTGGGGCAGACGGTCCATACCATCGGCAGCGCTCGGCAGATTCAGATGTCGCTCGCTCTTACGTTCTAGCCGAAGTTGTTCTTCAGGCCGGCGCCGGCAGACGTGACCTCACGTCCGCCGGCGCTTCCATTTTGTGTGGTATGCTCGCGCCGAAATTTCAGAGGGTAAGCCTGGATGCACGAAACCAGCTTGGACGTGTCGGACTTCGCCGCCCTCGTAGGCAAAGACCTTCCCCAGCCTGAACAATTCAATTACGGCGTCACGCGGGATAGGATTCGTCACTTTGCCTACTGCATTCCGGATTCCAATGCTCTTTATCTTGACCACGAATACGCCGCGACCACTCGCTGGCGCGGCATCATTGCGCCGCCTGGGTATCTCTACGCGCACGGATCGCCCGCCTGGCTGGGGAAGATGCCGGGCATACGGGATTCGAGCGGAAATGAACTGGAAGGCGACGACAACGCCACCGAAGCTTGGGAGTTTTTTCGTCCCGTGCGTCCCGGCGATACCGTTCTTTCTCATGGCAAGATCGCGGGGATCGAGCCGAAGAAGTCGCGCAAACTCGGCGATGCCGTTCTGGTGAATGAAGAAATGCGCTTCACCAACCAAAAGGAAGAGATTGTTGCGCGATTGAACTCCTACACTTTCCGCTTTGATGCCAGGCGCGTGGCCGATGCGGGCACGATCGCGCAGAAGCTATCCGCCGCTCGCGCCGGGCCAGTTCACGCGAAATATTCCGACGCCGCCGGCCCTGCCCGGTACGTTTCCCACGCCCGTTCGCCGCTACGACGCAGCGCGATATTTCGAAGACATCGCCGAGGGCGAAGAGGTTCCGCCGTGGGAACTTGGGCCGTTGATGGCTTTTGATATCGGGCGATTCAATGCGGTCACGCTCGGCACGGGTTTCGACCGGATCGGCCGGACCGGGCATGTCCCCGACGCTTTCGCGCCCGGCGTCCTGCGCATCCAATGGTTCGGAGCGATGCTCACGCGCTGGGCCGGCCCGAACGCCTTCGTGACAAAGATTTCCAGCGCAATGAGGAATGGGTTCTGGTTGGCTTCAAGATGATCTGCAGTGGGCGAGTGACGCGCAAATCCGTGGTGGACGGGCGCTATCTTGTCGATCTCGAAATCGCCTGCCACAGCGAATTAGGATTTCGGACCAACAGCGGAACCGCTCAGGTTGAATTTGAAAGCCGGGAAAGGCAGCGGGCGTGACCGCGGAACTCATTCCGTATACGATTGAGCCTGCGCCAAAGGCGGAGGGAGCCTTTCCATTTTGACCCAGCCCTTCGCAAAAGATAACGCTCGCCCGGCCGAGCCTAGCGGTAGCGGACGCTGGACTCCCCGCCTCAGCCGCGCAGGGTGGGAAGCGATTTCCAACCCGCGCCGGATCGCCCTGGTGGGCGCGAGCGGACGCGAGAGCAGCGTGAGCTTCACGAGTCGCTTCCTGCAAACCAACGATGACCTCGGCTTTACCGGGCGAAATTTTTCTGATCAATCCGAGCTCGCTCCGAAATCATGGGCCGGAAATGTTGGCCAAATCTTGCCGCATTGCCCGAACGCGCCGATATTGTGGCAATCAACCTCCCCGACGAAAAAGTTTTGCCGGCAGTTGAGGAGGCGATCGCGCATGGCGCGCGAGCGCTGCATGATTCATTCCGGCGGCTTCCTCGAGCGCGGCGCGGCCGGCGCGGAGAAGTCAGCAGCAGCTTCAGCGGCTTTGCGCGGAGGCGGGCATTCCTGCGCTCGGGCCGAACTGTCTCGGCTTCCTGAGTTTCACCAATCGCGTATCGATTTCGAGCTTCAAAATTTCCGCCGGCATCACGGCGGGTTGATCGCGGCGATCAGCCAGAGCGGTTCGGTCGCTTCGTTGCTGCAAAGCATCGCGGGCCGCCACGGCCTTTCCTTCCTGGCTTCGACCGGGAACGAAGCGGTCACCGGCGCCGAAGACCTGATCGCCTATGCGATTGAGGATCCAGCGACGCGGCTGATCGTGGCGTTCGTGGAGGGGTTCCGCAATCCGCCGGACTTGTTCGAACTGGCGGAACGCGCGCACGACGCGGGAAAGCCGGTCATTTTACTCAAAGCCGGACTGACACAAGACGGGGGCGCAGTTTCGCGCGGGCATACCGGAGTGATCGCCGGGTCGGGCGCGGTTTACAGGCAGGCGCTGCGGCAGGCAAATTTCATCCTGGTCGACGACTTCGACGAGTTGGCGCAGACGGTGGAACTGGCGGCGTCGTGGCGTGCGCTGCCGACATCGTTTCGAGTGGGAATGTTGGGAACCTCGGGCGGTGAACTCGGCGCGGTAACCGATCAGTGTGTCGAGCACGGCGTGGCATTGCCGGCATTTTCCGACGGAAACGCTGACGGCGTCTGCAAGGCGTGCTTCATCTTCCTGCGGACGTGTGGCCGCGTAATCCGGTCGATGTCGGAGTTGGCTTCAATACTCCCGGCAGCTACCAAGACCGCATGCGCGGCGCGATCCGCGCCGTTGCCGCCGACCCTTCCGTCGACGTGGTCGCGGTGCTTCAGGGCTTTCATCGCGATAGCCCGGACATCGCCTATTCGCTGAACCGCGAAATTCTGGGCGCCGCCGCAAAGGAATCGCCTCGCATCGGAAAGCCCATTCTGGTGATGGCGAGTCGGGCCGGCTCCGCCGATGACGAAGTGATGGCGGAAGTCAGGGAAGCCAATGTTCCGGCGCTCGAAGGCAGCCGCGAGGCGCTTGCGCGCCATCCGTCACCTGGAAAACTACTCGCAGCGGCTTGCGCATCGAAAGCGCGCTTCGCCTGTTTCGTCGCACGCAATCGGCAGTCGTTTCTGCGATTGTGAACAACGGCAGGCAGCTGCGATTGGGCAGGCAGATCTTTTCCGGTATCTGGCCGAAGCGGGATTGCCCGCGCCGCCGATGCGCGGCATTGGGAGCAGTGTGGCGGCTGAACAGGCAGCCCGCGATCTCGGGCCGCGCGATCGTCATGAAAATCGACACCGCGCGCGTGGTCCACAAGAGCGATGTTGGCGGCGTTGCGCTCGGCGTGACGCCGGAATCGGCGGCGCAAACCTACGACAAGCTCGTAGCCTGTCTCGACCCACCGGTGGGAGCTCTTCCGGGCGAAGGAATGTCGTTGCCGCGTCCAGATCGAGAGTGGCATTGAAGTTTATATCGGCGCCAAGCGAGACGAAAGCTTCGGCATCGTAGTAGTGTTTGGCCTTGGGGGGCGGCTGCTCGAGATTCTCGATCGAAACGCGATGCTTGTCCCGCCCTTTGATGAAACCGACGCGCTCGATGCGATCGAACGCAGCGGGATTCGACCGTTTCTAAATGGGTTTCGCGGCGGCCCCAAAGGCCGATTTCGAGGCGACTCGCCAAGATGATCGTCCGTGTCGGCCAACTTGCGGCTGCCATCGGCAACCGGCTTGAAGTTCTCGAACTGAACCCTGTGATTGTAAACGCCCGGCACCCCGGCGGCGTTATCGCCGACGCCCGGCTTCTGCTGTTTCCGGAGCTTCAACCATGACTCGCCACTTTTATTCACTGCGATACGGAAGATGCCGTTGCCACGCTGACAATCGCCCGCCCTGATAAGCTGAACGCCTTGACCGAATGCGATCATGAAGGAGCTGGTGGCGGCGCTTGACCGTATCGCCGGCGATGATTCGATCCGCGTTGTCGTCCTGACCGGCGAAGGGCGCGCCTTCTCGGCCGGATTTGACGTGAGCACGGATGAGGATATGCCCGAGTGGACGCCCGCCGACTGGGTCGAGCATTTCCGCCTGGCCTATGCGGGCCTCGATCGTGTGTGGACGCTGCCGCAGCCCGTCGTCGCCAAAATTCGTGGCGCGTGCCTGGGCGGCGGATTCGCGCTTGAGTCTTTCCTGCGATCTGGCCTATGCCAGCGAAGATGCCTTTTTTGGCGAGCCGGAAGTAAAATTCGGCGGCAGCACCATGTCTCCGCTTTTGGCGTGGGCTTTGCCCCCTCGCCACTTCAAGGAGTTGCTGCTCACCGGCAGATTCATTGACGCGAAGCGCGCCGAAACGTGGGGATTGATCAACGAGGCGGTGAGCGCCGACGCGCTGGACGCGCGCGTCGATCAGGTGGTGCGGCACATGTGCCTCTTGCCGCCGGGCACGCTCGCGAGAAACAAAAGCCTGCTCAATCGTTTTTACGATGTCATGGGGCTATGCGACCCTTGCTGATATTGCAGAGGCCAGTCTCGGTGATGGGCTCAGCACGGCGCCCGCGAATGAGTTCACGCGAATCTCGAAGGAGCAAGGCGTTTCCGCCGCGCTGAAATGGCAGAAGAAGCGCTTCGCCGAAGTGGGAGCGTTTGGATCATGAGTGAGCCACCGCCCGCACTCGCGCGGAGCCGAACCTTGCTGGGAATGGGCGCGCTCCGCGGCGGAGCCGATTACAGAAAGGCAGCGCGCTTCTGCGCATGGCTCGTGAGCGCAATCCTCCTGGTGTGTTTTTGGCAGTGGTACACGGCAAAAGTTCGATGTGTCGCCCGCGATCTTTCCCGGGTCCCCTCCAAGTTTGGCAATCGCTGTGGATCAATCTAGAGGATGGAACTTTTCCGAGTGATCTCGCGGTGACCATGCGCGAGGTGCTGGTCGGCTTTTTTGCCGGCAGCCTGGTGGGCTTCTTTCTGGCGCTGATCATCTCCGAATTTCGGCCCGTGCGCACGATCGTGTATCCGTATGTGATCGGCCTGCAATCGGTGCCCAAGACGGCGCTCGCGCCGATGTTTCTGATCTGGTTTGGTTTTGGCATTGAGTCGAAGGTGGCCCTGGTGGTATCGACGGTGTTCTTTCCCGTTCTGATCAACACGCTGTCGGGCCTCGAGCGCACGGACCCGGATCAACTCGACATGCTGCGCGCTTATTGCGGCCGGCGCTGGCGAATTTTTTTGCGGGTGAAGCTTCCGAGCGCTTTGCCGCCTCTGTTCGCGGGGCTCGAACTGGCCATCGTGCTTGCGATCATCGCGGCGGTTGTCGCCGAGTTTTTGGGAGCGGTTGGCGGGCTGGGCTATCGCATCCTCACCTACAACACCAATCTGGACATGGCGGGCGAATTCGCCGCGCTGGCGGTGCTTTCGGTGACAGGATTCCTATTGCACGCGATCGTTCGCCTGGTGGGGCAGCGCCTGGTGTTTTGGGGGCGCCAGCCGGACGGCGCGCGTGGCGTTTGAAGAGTCTGTGCGAACAAACCTGGCGAGACTCTGTAGCGCCCGCCTTAGAGTAGAGCATGCTCGATCGTCTAAAGTACCCGCCTGAAAGCGGGCGCTACAAATGCATGCCGCTATGGAGGCTGAGATTGTGTGTGACCGGGTGCAATCGTCGCGCCGTGACTTCTTGCGCTGCCTCGGCTTTGTCGCCGCGTCTTGCAGCGTCGGCATTGGCAGATCTGCATTCGGCGCTGCGGAACCGCTCAGAAAAATCACCTACGCGGTTGCAACTGCCGATCTGAACGTCGGGTATCCGTTCGCGACGCTCGCCAAGGCGCTCGGCTATTACCAAGCAGGAAGGGACTCGACGTTGAAGTCGTGCCCGGCCAGTCCTCCGCGACAACTCGCGCAATTGCTTCTTTCCGGGCGAGCCGACATGGGGCTTGCGCAACCGGACCCGGTCGTGATTCAGCGCGTCAAGATCAAAATTCCTCTCGTCTCCTTTCTACGCTGTTTGCCGGCGCGGCACCAACCGCTTCGTCGTCAACCCGGATTCGCCAATCCAATCGGTGCGCGACCTGAAAGGCAAGAAGGTTGGAGTGAATGATCTCGGCAGCGGCGGCGTGATCTATCTGCGGGCGCGTCTGAAAGAGGCCGGCATGAGCCTGAACGATGTGCAACTGATCAGCGTGGGCTACGGAACGCCGTTCTTCGAAGCGTTGAAGAATCAAAAGCGTGGACGCGGAAGTCAGTTTCACCGGAGGCATTGCGCGCCAGCAGATGGCCGGATACGCGGTTCGCATGCTGCCCGCCACGCCTGACGAAATGGACCAGTACAGTTTCAATCTGTTCGCAACCCAGTCCTTCATCGACAAAAATCCCGAATGTGATCGCCAAAATGGGGCGGGCCACCGCAAAAGCCACGGTTTTCCTCATGACCAATCCCGAGGCCGCCGTTCGCGCTTTCTGGAAGCAATATCCCGATCGCGCGCCGAAAGACCTGAATGATCCCAAGGCGCTTCAGAACGATCTGGCGATCATCAAAGCGGAGATTCACGAAATGGCCGCGGATGAACTCCCGGTAAATTTCAAGTGGGGAAGCCAGTACGCTGCCATCTTTGACAAGATTCGAGGCCTATCTGGCCGATGCCGGACAGATTTCAAAGCCCATCGCCCCGACGGACTTTTTCACGAACGCGTTTGCCGACCAGTTCAATCAGTTTGATCGTCAAGCGATCGTCAACCAGGCGCGAAACTGGAAATGACGTGAACACGACTCCCGCCCCGGCCTTCGGCCTCCGAAGGCATCACTTTTCTTGATGTCGGGCGCCGCTTTGAAACGCGCGAGGGGCAGGAGCTCAACGCGCTGGAAGGCGTTTCGCCTGGACATCAAGCCCGGCGAATTCGTTTCGATCCTGGGCCCGAGCGGCTGCGGGAAGACCACGCTTGTTGCGCATGGTGGCGGGGCTTCTCTCGCCGAGCTTGGGCAAAGTCCTGGTCGGAGGCGTCGAAATTCGCGAGCCCCGGCCGGATGTCGGCTTGATTTTCCAACAGGCCTTGCTGCTGCCGTGGCTCTCCGTACTGCGCAATGTGCTGTTGCCAGTGGATGTGCAAGGAAAACGGATCGCCGATTATCGGGATCGCGCGCGCGAACTCATCCGCATGGTGGGCCTCGGCGGCTTTGAGAATCGGCTGCCAAGCGAACTTTCGGGCGGCATGCAGCAGCGCGTCGCGCTCGCACGCGCCCTTGTGCATGATCCCAGGATCCTGCTGATGGACGAGCCCTTCGCGGCGCTCGACGCCATGACTCGCGAGACGATGAACATCGAGCTGCAACGCATCTGGGCGGAGCATCACAAAACGGTTCTGTTCGTAACGCACGGAATTCCCGAGTCGGTTTTTCTCAGCGATCGGGTTGTGGTGATGACCGCGCGGCCGGGCCGCGTTGCGGCCATCATCGATATTCCTTTTGCCCGGCCGCGATCGGCGGAATTGCTGGGGACGGGGGAGTTCGCTGCCTTAGCAGCGCAAATTCGCGGAGTCTTCAATACCTCAGTTGCGCGCGAGTAGCACAGGCACATTTGCCTGTGCGGGTTTTGCTACCGTCGATTGCGTCGCTCATGCGCGGAGGTTCAGAAACCCGCACAGGCAAATGTGCCTGTGCTACTCGCGCGGAGGCTCGCCGCATTCGCCGGGCACGCGTCAGAGCGCCGGATATGCGATTTTAACAAAGGTGTCGCTGTCATTCAGGCCTTTGCCCCAGGCCGCGTCGAGATCAGCGAGGGGTTTCGCCGCCACGGCTTCCTCGACGGATTTGCCGGATGACTTGAGCTTTTGCAGCCGCTCGCGCACCGTGGAAAGCATATCGCGAAATTTCATGACGTCGCTCTTGTCCCCGAGAGGTCCGTGACCGGGAACGATTTTGGTGCCGTTGTCGGCCACGGCCAGAAGTTTAGTCAAGCCGGCGATTGTGCCGCTGACGCTGCCGCCCGTTCCGGAATCAATGTAGGGGTAAGTTCCGCTGAAATAAACGTCGCCCGCCTGTAGAACATTGGCCTTCTCGAAATGAATATAAATGTCGGAATCAGTGTGTGCGGGCGGAACGTAAACGAGCGAAACAATTTCGTCGTTCATCGTTATCTTGTGGCTCTGCCGGAAGGTCTGCTGAGGCAAGGCGTCCGCAGGCGAAGCAGGAATCGTCATGTTGATCACGGGCATGGTGTGCGTTTCGGACATCCGTTTCCTCGTGTCCTCGTGCGCAATCACGGCTGCGCCTGTGGCGTGGAGCGCCGAGTTGTTGTCCGAATGATCGAAATGCCAGTGCGTGTCAATTGCGATCTTGACCGGCGCGTTCCCGAGCACGGCAAGCGCTTCTTTCAGTTGGGGCCAGGCGGGCTTGACGAACGTGTCACCCACCAGCTTTCCATCCGACCCGTTCAGCACAACCACATTTCCGCCCGGCCCAGAGAGCATTGAAATGCCCTTTGCCAGCGGTTGCATTTGAATCGGCATGGTCGCGAAACGCGCGCGACTCGCTGCGACCGGATCGTTTGCGGACGACTGTGGTGGAGTGCCAGGAGTTGCCGCGAGAAGTAAATTATCCGGACAGAACCGAGCCACAAGCACCCCACCGGTCAACGCCACAGCAGTTCGCAACATTTCGCGTCGCGCGATGAAGTTCATCGTTGGATCGAATTCCATTTCAAATCCTCCTTGATTGAGGTCTCTCCGGATTCTTCGCTCCCGTTCCTGCATCTTTACAATGATTTTCTCGTTCAATTCACCGAGAAAGCCAGCAGCACGTTCCCGGTTTTGACCCCGTCAAAAAATGCGTACCCCGAAGTCGTGAAGACCATGCCGCCCGCGAGCGCCGGGCCAGGCGCGCCGAACGAACCTCCATTCGCCGTTACCCCATTAACCGTGGTGAACTCCCTCGCGGTGTTGTACTCCCACAGGATGGGCCCGTCCGCGGTCGAGAGCGCGTGAAGGACTCCGTCCCACCCGCCCACGAAAGCAACGCCGGGAATGTCACTGACCGCCGCATTCACGCCAGGGAAATCCGCAATTGCCGGAGAGACCAGCGGCGTGGTCCAGGCACTCTTTCCGGTTCCAAGCTGAAGCGCCACCATGGCTCCGGATTGAACTGCGAGATACACATTTTCCATGTCCGCCGCTCCGCCCCATCTGAGCAAGCCATCGATCCCGGGCAGCGTCGTTGCGAGTTGAACTTTCCAAACCAATGCGCCTTTGCGATCCGGGTCGAGCCCGAATACATTCCCGCTTTTTGCCGCTGCAATCAGGATTCTTTTGGCGTCAGGCAGAGCTCGTAATATGGGCGAGGAGGCCATATCCCATTCGGGCCCCAAATTCATCGGGCAATTCTCGGACGGGTTTTGGTCGCAGCCGACGATCCACGCATCCTTCCGCGTGTCCTGGAAAAACCAAAGCAGCTTGCCGGTATTCATATCCAGTGCCATCAAGGCGTCTGTAGTCTTTCCCGCGGGATCGGTATAGGAATCGCCCGTACCGAAATAGATTGCGTGGCGCTTGACGTCCACGGCCGGAGTATTCCACACCGCGCCTCCGGCTGGGGCCCACAATTGCGCGCCCTGCGAATTCTTCCTGACGGGCTTGGGCTTTTCGGAAATCGTATACCTCTTCCAAATCCGCCGGCCCGTGTTCGAGTCGAAGGCCGACACGCTGCCGCGAAACGTGCAGCATGGATAACCCGGGCTGCTTGCCGACATCTCCTCCCACGAAGAGACCGGAACATAAAGACGCCCGTCATACATCTTTAGCGCGCCGGCGATCCGCGCGGCGAAATGGGGTTCCGCATTTGCGACCCACAATTGTTCTCCGGTTTGCGCATCCACGGCGTCCACATTCGCCTTCATATCGCCAAAGTAAACAAAATACTTTGCCAAACCATGTCCCGTCACGGCGCCGACGCTCACCGCGTTGCGCATGGGCGCTCTGGCATGAAACGACCAACAGACACAGCCCGTCGCGGCATCGAGCGAATAGACATATCCGATGTCACTGACGATAAACACGCGTCCGGAGACGACGGCCGGCTGGCCCCAGGCTGACACTCCTTTCCGAAACCCGAAAGCCCACTTCAATTTCAATCGGGGGACATCCTCGGCGGATATTCCGGCGCCTTTCGCTTCCTGAAAGCGCGTATTGAACTCGTCAACGCCCCATCCGTTCCATGCCGGCCCGTCCGATGCATCCCTCAGCAGAGGATTGTAAGGGCAGCGGTTCGGCATGGACTTCGCATCTCCCGCGTCCTCCGAGTCCGAGCAACTCGCCACTCAGGGCCTCCGCCACGCGAAGCTTCTCCGTGTCGTTCAGTTTCGCGCCCTGTACGGCCATCGGCCCGGTTGTCATTGCTGCATAAATTGCTTCGGCGGACATCTGCCTGATCGCAGCCACGGAAGGGGCTCGCGGAAAATTGGGATTATTGTGGCAGGTCATGCAGTTTCTTTGAAAAATTCCGTAGGCCACCTCTGTGGTCAACGTTTGCGGCAGCGGCGCGGACGGGTCTTGCGGCCATGCATGCGGTGGCAAAAAACACAACAGGGCCAGAACAACGGCTGCCCCCAAAAGCGCCAAACGATATCGCCGCATGTTTTTCCGGCCCTCTCTGCGTTCAAATGATTTGTTCGCTATCGCTTGCAGTTTGTGACGCTCTTTTCTGAGAAGCCGTCAAGGCATCCCGCCGCCGACCGAAAGCCTGGGCCCTTCCGCCAACAAGGTTCTCCGAGGCGCGAATCATGCGCGAACTGGGCGTCGGAAACGAGCAGCACTACCTGGAAACTGCGGCGACGCAGACCGAGGAGAGATCAAAATTTCCCTGGTTTGAAGAGAGCGGCATTCTCGGGCCCAATCTGATTTGGGGGCATTTCGTGCACCCCGATTCTCATATCCTTGAGCAGACGGCAAAGTTTCATGTAGGAGTCAGCTGGAACCCGCTATCGAACGGTCGGCTGGCCTCGGGCGTCGCGGACATTCCGGCCTATCTGAAGCTGGGAATCAAAGTTGGAATGGGCGTGGATGGGGAGGCCAGCGCCGATCGCGCCGACCCGTTTGAAAACATACGCATGGGACTCTATGTGATCCGCGCAAAGTATGAGAACGCCGCGGTGCTTTCGCCTTACCAGGTATTACAAATGCATACGCTCGGATCAGCCGAGGTTTTGGGCGTGGGAGATAAATTGGGGAGTCTCGCAAAAGGGAAGCTGGCTGATTTGGTCGTGATCGATCCGAGTGAGTTCGGTCATGTTTTTTACCCGTATGCGAGCCTCGTTTTTGTCGGCGGGGTCGAAGATATCGATCGCATCCACGTCGGAGGGGACCTCGTGGTGTTGCACGGAAAAGTAGCGACCCAGAATGTAGCCGAAGTGCGACGTCAGGCCGAGAGCCGAGTGCGTTAGGGCATTTCTTTCATCTGGCCAGCAAAGAATCCTTGTGGCACAGGCTTCAGAGGCGGTGTGGGAACTGCGATATTTTTGTAGGGCACGGCTTTAGCCGTGCCATAAAGGGTGCAGAATTAATACGGCTTTAGCCGCTGCCCTTGCCGGAACCGAGTTGCCACACTGGCTCTTCAGCCAGTAGCGACAAGTCCTTGGAAGGGCTAATCCTCGCAAACTGAAGCCGGGCCACTAAAAGCCACTGATATTCGCATTTCTCCCATTTTGGGGCGCATCCACCACGCATCGAAATCCGATCGTACCCGCGCGATCGCGCCCCGGAGACATCAGCAGGTATTTCTGATGTTCGTCGAGACGGTAAGTCTGCGGAAAATACCAAATGGATCCGCGCGGCTGATAGAACGCCCCGCCGCGCAAAATCGCCGCGCGCGTATGGTCATCGCGAAACTCGTCGGTCCACTGCGACACATTTCCAGCCATGTCCAGCGCGCCGAACGCGCTTGCCCCGCCGGGATACGCATCCACTTTGGTCGGAGAGCGCATCGTTCGCGCACGGTCAGGTGGCGGAAGCGCCCGGTCATTCCATTCGTTGCCCCAGGGGTAGAGTCTCCCGTCCGAGCCTTGGGCCGCGTATTGCCATTCCCAATCGTGAGGCAGCCGCTTTCCCGCCCACGAAGCATACGCCCGCGCGTCCTCGATCGAGACCCAGGTCACCGGTTCGTTGCCCGAGCCTTCGGGGAACGTTCCATTCGACCAATGCCGCAGGAAATTATGATCGTCCGCGGGATGATAGTGCGCGGCGTCAAGGAATGTTTTGAACTCGGCGTTCGTCACCGGCGTCCGGTCGATATAGAAGTCCTTCATGTGCAGGCGTTCGCGATGAAATCGGCGCGGCGTGTTTTCCCACTGATACTGCACGTCCACGCCGGGATCGTTGCCGCCTTCGATTTCGACGCCGTGCACGGTGAAATCGAAATCGCCACCCGGGATGCGAATCATGCCCGCCGGTGCGGTCGTGGCCGGCTTGGTCGGTGGTATCTCAACCATCTTCTGCGGCAAGTATTTCCATTCGCGCGTGAAACTGCTGAGGGGATGTTTCCCGCGTTCGGCCATAAACGCGAGCAGGTTTTTCAGTTCGCCGCTCGGCGCGCTTTCCGAAGTCGCGAACACCGCGCCAAACCCGAGACCTTCCACGGAAAATCGCAGCTTGGCCTTTCCTCCGACGATGTCGGGAGTCAGCTCGACGCCATGCCACAGGTCGTAATAGTGCATTCCGTTGCTGTGCGCAACTTGAAGCTCATCTCCCGATACGACGTACTCGTTGCGATTCACCATCGTCCATAGCGTTCCGCTTTTCCCGGGGAACTTGCTCGCGAAAATGCCGGATTGTAATGTCGAGGTGTACGGCTCCCAATCCGCACTCTGCAAAGTTTCACCGAACGCGCGCTCGATTCGCGTGAACCGCAGCACCGCTTCCGCGTCGTGCGGGGTCATCCCGTACCAGAAGCCCCAAAGATTTTCCATGGATGTGTAGCCGACGCCGTTGAAAAAAGCATGCTGCAAACTGTTCGTCTTGTCGCGAGTGAACCGGTCCGTGACATTGATCGTGTGCCGCCGCTCCAGCCATTTCGCCTGATCCACCATGGGCGCGAACGGATAGGGCGTGTCTTCCCACGTCACCCAGTCGTTCCAGCTGATCGTGCTCCATGCAAGCGATTCGTCGCGAATCGAAAATTGAGGTTCGAGCGCAAGCGGGTGGTGCGCGGCATCGGCCGCCGCGTGAAAACTGGCGGGAACATCCTCGAGCGTATCGAAATTGACGCCGTCCGCGCCAGTTTGCGCCATCAATCCAGCCAGCGCCGTCGCGGTCGCCGTGCCCTCGTCGCGCGTTCCGGTGTCCCAGGCCAGCGTAGGGAAAAAAACTCGCACGCCGCGCGCGTGGAATTCATCCACCATGCGCCGCACTCCGGAAATTCCGCCCGGCATGTCGCGGATCAAGTCCATTTGATTGCGGTCATCCGCGCCGATGTTGGGATAGAGTGGCCAGATCAGGACAGCATCGATCGGACCTATCCGTCCTTCAATATCCTTGAGAAAACGGTCGACCGTGTATTGATTCTTGTCCGGATCGAAAAATGTGCGGTCCCAGATCAGCATCTGGACCTGCGAGTACACGCGTTGAGTCCACGCCAGCTCAGGCCGCGCATACTCCGCTCCATCGTAGCGCAATCGTCCGAGTCGTTCCTCCCGCCACGCTTTCATCCCCGTCCGCCACGCCTCCGCGCCTGCGGGACTTTCCGGGCCAGGCAGCAGCACGTCGGTAGGTCCAGCCGGCTCGGCCAGATTCATCACCCCCGTAGGCGGGACCAGCGCGTGCCGCGGCCGCCATTCATCGGAAAGCAGTGTGGCGGAAATCAGTGCGCATGCTGCGAGAGTAAAACCACGGAACTTGAGCGAGGGGGCTGAGCTAGCACGACGTGGGATCATTGGAAAGTGCAATGTGTCCGGGGACAATACGCTTGCATAGCCACCGGACAATTACTCCTGGCTACATTAAGCGTTGGAGTCTACCTCCGCGCCTCGGCCGTCACAAGCGCGTTCACTCATCCTGCGCCAGGAGGGCCGCGCTCGCAAGACGCGCAAGGATGAGGCACCCGGCCGAGAAGCGAGTTTCACAAGTTGAAGCGCGGGTTCACGGGGATTATGATCTCCCGCACCTGCTTCATCAGGAGTGCTATGTGGCCGATCGAAATCGGATAATGGTTCTCGGGAGCTTCGTCGCCGATCTCACGTTTCGCACCAGGAAAGTGCCGGCGTGGGGCGAAACGATTATGGGATCGGATTTCCGCCTGGGCCCCGGCGGGAAGGGCTCGAATCAGGCGGTTGCTGCTGCACGGCTCGGCGGAAAAGTCAGTTTCCTCAGTAAACTCGGCCGCGACTGGTTTGGTGACTTGGCGCGCCGGACGTATCTGCAAGAGGGCATTGATGCTCGCTTCATTTTTGAAACAGAGAGTCACCCCACGGGAGCGGCCACCGTCTTAGTTGATGAGGTGACGGGAGAGAATGCGATCGTCGTCGTCCCCGGCGCCTGCTTTCATGTGACCGCCGGTGAAATCGATCAGGCCCGCGAGCTCATCGCTGAATCGGCCGTCTTCCTTACACAACTCGAATTGCAGATTTCGTCCGTGGAACATGGATTGAAGCTGGCCCGCAGCCTGGGTGTGCAGACAATTTTGAATCCTGCGCCGGCTCTGGAATTGCCCGAATCCATCTTTCCATTGTGCGATTACATGACGCCGAATGAATCCGAGGCCCGCGCGTTGACCGGATTGCAGGTGACCAGCATTGCGGAAGCGGAACGTGCCGCCGACGTGTTGTTAGCTCGCGGCACGCGCAACGTCGTCGTGACTCTCGGCGCACAAGGCGCATTTGTGAAAAATGTCCGTGTTGCAAAGCGAGTCCCCGCTGTAGACGCCGGCTCGGTTGTCGAAACCACGGGCGCCGGCGATGCCTTCAATGGAGGTTTCGCTATCGCCCTCGCTGAAGGACGCGACATCGTTGCCGCCACGCAATTCGGATGCGCCGTGGCCGGCATCTCCGTGACAAGACGCGGCACGGCTCCTTCCATGCCCACGCGGACTGAGGTAGATGCGCTTCTCAAAATGGAGCAACGGCCATGACCGCGGGCTCGCTCACCGGCTTGGTCTGGCACGAACTCTTCATGTGGCATGACACCAGCCCGATTGCAGGCATGTTGCAGTCAGGCCGCGGGATCATCGAGCCGGACGAACCCGCGGAAAGCCCCGCCACCAAGCGCCGGATCAAGAACCTGCTCGATGTGGCTGGAGTCACCGAGCAACTCGCGCTGATCAAGCCGCGCCCAGCCACGGAAGAAGAGCTCGCCGCAGTGCACGACCGCCGCTATATCGCGGCGATCAAAGCGATGAGCGCGAGGTCGGGCGGCGATGCGCGCATGGATCAGGCAATTGGCGAAACCCCGTTCGGTCCTGGCGGCTTCGAGATCGCTGCGCTTGCTGCGGGCGGCGTGATGGCGGCTGTGGACGCCGTAATGGCTGGCACGGTTCGCAATGCCTACGCACTTGTCCGGCCGCCCGGACATCATGCCGAGGCGCAACACGGCTTTGGCTTCTGCGTATTCAACAACGGGGCCATCGCCGCACGCCACGCTCAGCAGGCGCATGGCCTGCGGCGCATCGCCATCGTCGATTGGGACGCGCATCATGGCAACGGCGCGCAACATATTTTCTGGACGGATCCGGATGTCCTCACCATCTCGGTCCATCAGGACAGTGCCTTCCCGCCGGGCTCCGGCCCCATCACCGATATCGGCGAGGACCCTGGAATCGGCTACAATCTGAACATTCCTTTGCCGCCGGGGAGCGGTGCCGGCGCTTATCTGGCCGCTTTCGAGCGGGTAATCGTACCGGCGTTGAGGCGCTTCGGTCCCGAGCTGATCATCGTTCCCTGCGGCTTCGATGCCGGATGTTTTGATCCTATGTCGAGAATGATGCTTCACTCCGAGTGCTTTCGCTCCATGACGCGTCTCGTGCAGGCCGCGGCCGAAGAACTCTGCGCCGGTAGGCTGGTCCTTTGCCATGAGGGCGGCTATCACAAAGCGTCGGTCCCATTCTTTGGCCTGGCGGTGATCGAGCAGCTCGCGGGCATCCACAGCGGAATGGCGGACCCGTTCCTTCCGATCATCGAAAAATATCCGTTCCAGGACTTGCAACCGCACCAGGATGCCGTGCTGCGGCAGGCGGAAAAGCTGGTGGAACGCCTGTGACGCCGCGCCGCAGCCACCCCCGCGGATACAAAGCTGCGCGCGGAGCCGAAGAGACTCCGCGTTTCGCGGCCGAAGACCGGGAGCAAAGGAGGAAGCCCGTGCACACGTCATTGACCGCGCGTGAAGTGCAAGAGGCCATCGAGGAACGCATCAGCAAGGGCCTCTACGCGCTGGGCCATCGGCTGCCGCCGCTGCGTTCCATCGCCGCCGAACTGGGCACCAGTCCCTCGACGGTGAGCCGCGCCGTGCAGGAGATGATCCGCAACGGCTGGCTCGAGGTGCAGGAGCGCCAGTTCGTGCGCGTGCGCAGCCAGCTTCCCCACAAATCAGCGCGCCACGCCGAGGTCCAGCGCGCCATCCAGTCCATCGCGCACAAATGGAAATTGTGGGGCGGCGACGAACACGAGCTGCTCGGCGACATCCGGGAAATTGTCACCGAGGTCTTCGATACGGAAGGGCAATTCGTATTTACTGAATGTAATAATGACGACTTAAATTATCTTGGCGAACAGCTGGCCGGCGAACTCCCCCGCCTCTCGATCGGCCGCACCTCTGATCGCCGATCTGGACGCCTCGCGCCTGCGCCAGAACAAGTCGGTGGTCCTGGTCCCCTATTACCATTATGCCGAAGTAAAGGAAATCGTGGGCCAGGACGCCTCCATCGTGCCGGTCCACACCTCGCCGAGCGCCGAAACGCTCGATGAATTGCTGACCATCCCCCCCGGCTCGAAGAATGCTGGTCGTCGGCCACAATCACAGCTCCGTGACGCGCCTGTCCGGAATCGTGCGCGACTATGTCGACGCCAAGATCGACGCCATCACTGGAAGACGAAACCGACAAACTAGCGAAGCTCGCGCCGCATGCGGATGTTGTATTTGCTGTTGGTCGGCGGCCGAAGCCGCAGCGGCCGTGCGCGGCGTGAAGCGCGTCATCGTCGTCCGTTTCGCGCTGGACACTTCGCTCGGCGCCAAGCTCAAACTAGGAGCCGGAATGGCGGCGGAGGACTCGCTAACTTGTTCAGGGCGACATCTGCTTTAACTTCAGTGGATCGGGGGTTTTAGCGCCGGCTCTCGCCGGCAGTCTTGAACCGTATCGCGAACAAGCTAGCAAGACGCCTGCGCCACTAAATTGCCTCCTCGCACGCGGCGCAACATGCCGACGCGCCCACCATGGGCAGATCGAGCATTGCGCCGCGCAGATGCCCCTGTAATCACATCGGCTTCGGCGATCCGCAAAGGCAGCGGCGGATCGATCGCCAGCCGCCCCGCCTCAGTCCACCCCAACAAGAACTCCGCGCTCGCACATCTCGCGCCGAATTTGCAGCAGCCGTAGAGCGGCGGCGCGAACGCGATGCGGATGGAAAGCCCCAAGCCTTCGACGCTTTCAATTTCAGGGCAATTTTCCCGCACGGAGAGAAGGCGCGCCCTCAGATACTCCGCAACCTCCCGCACCCTGCTGCAGCAACCCCTCGCTTTCCACCGCCGCAAATGCCGCCGCGACGCGCGCCAAACTCGCAGAGTCCGCATCATGACTTGGACGGATGCGGCCACGCGCCAGCACCGCTCCAAAAGGGAAGCCCAGTGCCAGCGCATCGCCGACGACCACCAAATCCGGCGTCCGTTTCCAATCGGCGCTGGCCAGCCACCGCCCGTTGCGGCCCAATGTCTCGTTTTCATAGACCACCAAGACATCCGCGCGGCCCGCAGGCTCTCTCTCGAACGCGTTGATTTCAAGAACGCGCCCCGCCGCGCCGGCAGCCGTTCGGCCAAGCCGCACAGCAAATTCAGCCGCGGCAGCGAAACTCGACTTCATCGCTACGCAGGTGTAACCGGGAGCAAGCGATGACAGCACGCGTTCCACGGTTGGCTCGCCGGTCAGGCAGGATCGGTGGCAAGTCGTGCCCAAGCAATGCGGTAGCCGGCGATGCCACGGCGTCGAGATATAGCCGCCCGGTGGAAAGCTGGATCGGTGCACCGCCGCGCCTCTAGCGGACGCATATGGTCATGTCCCGGAGCGAAGTCTCCGCTCGTTACGCTGGCGTGCGAAGGCCAATAAGATGAGAGGGCCAACGGAAAGCTCTCCGATTCGGCGCTTGCGAGGAATTTTCCTCGTTGCTATATTGTCTCAGACAAGAAACAGAGTACGGCGCTGACGATCAGACTGTCAACCGAGGGGGCGCGGTGGCGGAACAACTTGATCTGGTGATCAAGAACGGAACGTTCGTCCTCGGTGGCGGAAGCTACAAAATGGCCGTCGGCATCAAGGACGGCAAAGTTGCCGCACTCGGGTGAGGAAAAGTTCCTGCCCCCGGCGAAGGAAGAAATCGATGCCACCGGCCTGCACGTCCTCCCCGGCATAGTCGATAGCGAAGCCCACCCCGGCTGCTACGTTCCCTTCAAATATGACATGACGACGGAATCGCGCGCCGCCGCGTGCGCGGGAATCACGACTGGGGCATCCAGGCGCCTTCGACGCGCCTCGGCACCGAGCCCTTCAAGGAAGTAGTAGCGTCCAGCGATGTGGTGTCATTTAACAAATGCTTCGGCCCGGCCGTAGAAATCATCGAATCAGTTTCGTTGGTCGACTGCTATCTCACCTACATGCTCGAGACCGACGAGCAGGCCCACGAAATTCCGCAATACGCCGAAGAGCACGGCGTCACCTCCTACAAACTCTACATGCAGACGCGCAGCATGAAGGGTTGGCGCGCCGATCAGGACAGCAACTGGCCGTCCCGCCGCGCCGGGCCTCGGTTCCGGCATCGATGACGGCACCGTTTATCTAGTGATGGAAAACGTAGCCCATCTCGGCTACCCGGCCATTTGCCACATCCACCCGGAAAACTGGGAAATCGCGCGCATTTTCGAAGAGCGCCTGCGCAAGGCCGGCCGCAACGATTTCGGCGCCTGGACCGACCGCTCGCCCGACTTCCTCGAAGCGCAGCACGTCCACGCCTACAGTTATCTGGCGCGTCAGACGCCCGGCCACGTGCGTCTCTACCTGCAGCACGCGACAACGAAACTTACATTTGACGAAATCGCCCGAGCGCGCGCCGACGGCCTCGAAGTCTACGCCCAGACCGGGCCGGCCTGGCTGTGGCTCGAACCTCAGTACGGCTGGCGCATCAATGTGCCGCTGCCGCGGCGCGACAATATCGAGGCCCTGTGGGTCGCTCTCGCCGATGGCACGGTGGACGTCGTGGGCTCCGATCATGTGGTTGCATGGGAGCCCTCCTCCTACGAGGAAATGTACAATCCCAATATCTGGTCTTGCCGCACGGGCTTCTCGCGCGTCGAAATGATGCTGCCCGCATTGCTCTCGGAGGGCGTAAACAAAGGCCGCCTTTCGATTGAGCGCGTGGTGCAAGTCGCCTGCGAAAATCCGGCCAAGACGTCTGGCATCTGGGGCCGCAAGGGTTCGCTCTTGCCGGGATTTGACGCTGATGTAGTGCTCGTCGATCTCTCCCGCGAAGTCAAGGTTAACAAGGGCCACATCAACACGCGCTCGGGATGGTCCCTGATGGAGGGCCACTCGTTCAAAGGCTGGCCGGTAAAAACGATCCTGCGCGGCAAAGTCACAGCGGAATGGGCGAAGGACAGCCCCGGCATGCGCCCCGTTGGCGAACCTCGCGGGAAATATCTTCGCCGTTCGCTTGGAATGCCCAAGCCGGGCAGCATGGAAGTAAACAGCCCGGTGCGCGTCAGCCGCACCGACCGCTGGCTTGCCGATCCCTATCAACGCCCCGGCTTCAGCCCGGATACCCTCAAATACACCAAGCAGCGGGGGAAGTGAAATGGCCATCTGGGACGACGTCTTAAGCGAACGCGACCGACAGATTTTTGCCGCAGCCGGTTGGGGACGCCGCGCCGGATTCGGAAAGCGGCCCGCCATCATGGTCATCGACGTCAATTACAATTTCTGCGGCGACAAGCGCGAGCCGATCCTCGAATCCATCAAACGCTGGCATTTCTCCTGCGGCGAGCGCGCCTGGGACGGCGTCGACGCCATTCGCAAAATCCTCGCCGTGGCGCGGCGCAAAAGGCTTCCCGTCTTTTACACCACCAACCCGCGGCGTGAAGATGGGTTTGATCTCGGTGTCTGGACGCTGAAAGGAACGCGCTCGGAAGAAGAAGTGGATGTGCAGGGCCACAAAGGAAATGAAATCGTCGCGGAAGTAGCGCCACATCCAGGCGATGTTTTCATCGAGAAAAGAAAGCCGTCAGCCTTTTTCGGCACTCCATTGATGAGCTATCTAACGAATGCCGGAGCGGACTCGCTGATCCTTACCGGCACGACGACGAGCGGTTGCGTGCGCGCCTCGGCCGTCGATGCCCTGAGCTACGACCTGCGCGTCACGATTCCAGAAGAAGCCGTGTTTGACCGCGGAGAACTTTCCCACAAAATGTCGCTGTTCGATCTGCACATGAAGTATGTGGATGTCACGGATCTGGCCGAGGTGCTTGGCTATCTCGAATCGCTGCAGGCAGGACTCTTCGACGAACGCTATCCTCCCGCAGCGCGCGCAGCGCGCGCAGAACGCAGGTAAGCGCGTCGACTCTCGCCATGAGCACCGTCAACGAAATCGTGGTCCCGGCACGCGAAGGGCGCGGCGTTGTCGTGCGCGTCGGCCAACTTCTCGATATCATCGCCCTCGAAGGGCACCAGGTCGGCGATCTGGTCGCCTGGCGCCGCGATGATCCTCGCAGAATACTTGTCGCCCGCGCACACGGTATCGTGCAATGCCTCCATCCGCTTGGGCGCTGGATCGCAAGCTCTTCACCAACCACCGCAATCCCATCTTCACCATCCTGCGGGACGATGTTGGCAAGCACGATCTCCTCGTTCCGTGCTGCGACCCGGAACGCTATTTCACGCGATTTCGGACTACAGAATCATCGCAGCTGTTTGCGCAACCTGGAAGCAGGCGCGCGACCTGCTGGGAGAAACTTTCGACATCCATGGCGAACAAGCGTGGAATGTCTTCATGCACAATCGCGTGACGCCCGAAGGCAAGGTAGTCACCGACCCCGCGGCGCATCCCGCAGGCGCAACGATCACTCTGCGCGCCGAGATGGATCTTGGCATCTGCTCTCAGCCTGTCCGCAGGACCTGACCCCCTGCAACGCGTTCAACCCGACGCCGATGAAACTGGTTGTGCGCGAAGCTGATTAACGGATTTAAGTAGGCCATGCTTCAGCTTGTGGGGTTTTGGTTTCTGCAAGACGGACCCCACAAGCTGAAGCCTGTCGCCACCGGGAGGACGCCGTGGAAGTCCGCAAGATCGTGACATTCACAGAAGATATTTTCTCCGAAGCGGGCCAGTTCGCGGAGCCGCCCCTGCGCAAAGTCGCCGTCGTCAGCCATCATAAAAAATCCATTCGCGCGCGCTACGTCGAAGATTTATCGCCGCTCACAAAAGCAAGTCTGGACCTCGGACAGCGAATCACCTGCCATCGCCATCGCAGCGATGGCCGGCCTCCCCGTGCAGAGCTACGGCAAGGCAGGCCTGGTAGGCGTAGCCGGCGAGCAGGAACACGCCGTGTCCATGCTCACGACCGTCTTCGGCAACGTCATGCGCGAAGCGGCCGGCGGCGGAAAAGCCTGGATTTCCTCGCATGACCAAGCGGGTGGCGACAGGCGCAACGATCGACATCCCGCTGGCGCACAAAGACGCTCTCTACGTCCGCTCGCATTATGACGGGATCACGATAACGCTGCATGACGCTCCGCTTCCCGATGAAATCGCAATCATCGCCGCGTTCGCCAATCGCGGGCGCCTTAATCACCGGGTCGGAGGATTGGCAGTGCACGAAATTAAAGGAGAAGATGGCCTTGGCTGACGCACCATCGAATGTGCGAGAGGCCTCTTTTCCGGTTCCTTTTGTAGCGCCCGCCTTCAGGCGGGCATGCGTTTGATTCCAAAGTGCCCGTCCGCCGCGGCGGACGGGCGCGACATGAAACGAACCCACGTGCTCACGGAGATTGAGCCGAAGTAACGGATGCGCGTCGCGATTGTCAACATCGGACGCATGGTCAGCGGCGACTGGCGCGATCCGTTCATCAATGGCGACACGATCATCGCCGAGGACTGGCCGCATCGTCAGCGTGGGAACGGCATCGGCCAGCCAAGTGTCCAGGCGCCGACGTCGTCATCGATGCGGGCGGCACCACCGCGATTCCGGGACTGATCGACAGCCACGTGCACACTACGTTTGGAGATTTCACGCCGCGGCAAAAGACGGTAGGCTTCCTCGAAAGTTATCTGCATGGCGGAGTAACCACCGCCATTTCCGCTTCCGAAGTTCATGTCCCCGGCCGGCCCACTGATCCGGAAGGCGTAAAAGCTCTGGCCGTTGCTGCATTCAAGAGCTTCGAGAATTTTCGCCCGGGCGGCATGCGCGTACATGGCGGTTCGATCATTCTCGAACCCGGATTGCGCGAAGCCGATTTCAAGGAAGTCGCCGCAAAAGGCGTCTGGCTGGCGAAGGCTGGGTTCGGCGCCGTCCAGACGCCGTTCGATTATGCGCCGATGATCGCCTGGGCAAAATCCGCTGGAATGATTACGACAGTGCATACCGGAGGCTCGTCCATTCCCGGCTCGAGCGCGATTCGCGCCGAACACCTGGTGGCGATGCAGCCGCATGTGTCCTTCCATATCAATGGCGGGCCGACGGCGCTGCCGGACGAAGACTACCGCGTGATCATCGAAAAGACCGAAGCCGCATTGCAGGTTTGTACGGCCGGCAACGTGCGGACCACGATCTTGTGCGCAAATCTCGCGCACGAACTAGGCGTGTTTCGACCGCTTCATTATCGCCACCGATACGCCCACGGGCAGCGGCGTGATGCCGCTGGGAATGCTGTACACCATCGCGCATTGCGCCAGTTTGACGACCTGCCCGCCGGAATGGTTTGTCTGCGCGGCGACCGGATCCAATGCGCGCATCTATGACCTCAATTCCGGTTTGCTTGCCGCAGGACGGGACGCTGATATCACGTCTGCTCGATGCGCCGGGCGGGGGATGCCACGAGACGGCGCTCGACGCCATCAAAAACGGCGATATCGCCGCAGTCTGCGCCGTGATCCCGGTCGGCGTCCCGCGATTTGTCGGGCAGGAGCCGCAACACGCCGCCGAGAATCCGCCGCGTACGCGTCGCGGAATGCCGCGTGCCGCGGGATTTTTCCGCCTAGCCTGGATTCTTCACGGCCGATGCGGTTTAAGTTCTGGCCCTATTCAAATGCACCGGCGCAGTGCAGATTTTGAGGCAGCGAATCTTCGTGGCGCCGGCGTCCCGCCGGCGGTTTTTCAGCTGCGGCGTGCTCCAAAAATCGCCGGCGAGACGCCGGCGCCACGAAACTCGCGTCCTTTGTCGAAACAGCTCCTGGATCGATACCTCGAATTATGGTGAGAGGTCAGGGTTGGGGGCGTTTTACAATTTTTGCAACCTGCTTCGTTGCTCTTGATTCAGGCAATCCTGGACGCTACCATCGCGGACTGGAAGGATTCTCGACGAATGCCGTGCGGCGAAGATGACCCTCGAAATGATATCGCTGCGGCGGCGCGCGCTTTCAGCCGGCTCAAATACGTCCATGCATTTGGCCACGTCAGCCAGCGGCTTGAACATTCCTCTGCTCATCACCCCAACGGCCCCCCCGCTGGCGACGCAGGCGCCGACACTTGGAAGTGGATTTCGATGGCGCCGTGATATCAGGGCGAAGCGGCAGCGCGCCCGATCGAGGTGTTTCTGCACATCGGGATTTACAAAGTGCGTGCGGATATCCAGGCGATCTGCAGCACCCATGCTCCCTGCGCGTCAACCTGGCCCGCGAATGGGGAAGTTCCTCCGGTCCAGCACGGCTTTGGCGGGATCACCGGAACCGTCGCAACTTTCGAGATGTGCGATTTGATTCATACAGCAGAAATGGGAACGGCAGCTGCGGCGCGGCTTGGCAACGCCGACGCTCTCATCCTGCGCGGAAATGGCGTGCTCACGGTCGGGCGCACTTTGGGGGAAGCCGCGGCGCGAATGTGGGGCCTGGAGGAACGGTGCGCCCAAGCGATGCGCCAGGGAGCGCAGGCATCGCCATTCAGTGCCGAAGATCTCGCCGCACGGTCGAGATGGTATTCCGCCGAGACCGAGAGAATCTGGACCTGGCTAAAATATTTGGGGTCACTGTAGGACGGGCTTCAGCCTGTCTCCGGCGGGCAGAACAATTGGGCGAAACGCAGACAGGCTGAAGCCCGTCCCGCTCGACAACGGCATGATCAGTGGGAGAGATCTTAATAGTGGCATCCATTTCGCGCAGGCAATTTAACAAGGCAATAATCACAAGTTTAGGAACTGCGTCCCTGGCCGGCGGGGCGGGCGGATTCGCGCAGCGCGCCCTGGGCGCGGAAAAACTAAATTTCCAGTCGATCTGGCTGAACGATCCCGAATTCATCGGCTACATGATCGCCATCGATAATGGCTACTACTCCGCCGAAGGATTGAATGTGAACTACATGCCCGGCGGCCCCGACGTGATTCCCGAGGGCTCGCTGCTTACGGGCAAATCCGATGTCTCGCTCACGCATCTCACGGGAGTCGTCAAGGCGGTAACGGAAAAAGGAGCGCCGCTGAAAGTGATCGCGACGCAATATCAAAAAAGCCCGGTCGGTGTGATCAGTCTGGAGGAAAGCAAGATCCGGCAACCGAAAGACTTGATCGGAAAAACTGTCGCCTGCCCGCCGCTGAGCCTCTCAACTTTTCAGGCCGTTCTCAAGCTCAATGGCGTCCCCAAAGACAAAGTGCGAATCGTTCCCTACACATTCTCTCCTGTTCCGCTGGCCAGGGGCGAGGTGGACGCTGCCGTCGACTTCGTGCTGGAACTGCCTTTCCTGGCCGAACAAAAAAGCGGAAAAAAGACCAGCTATTTTCTGTTGTGGGATGCGGGCATGCCGCTTTTCATTGACCTCGTCACGGTGACGGCGGATACGCTGAAAAACAAGCGCGGGCAGCTTGTGAAATTCCTGCGGGCCAGCCGCAAAGCGTGGGCCGAGAATAACGCGGATCCCTCGAAGTATCCGGCCCGTTTCGCGGGCAGCTGGTTCAAGGGCAACGGCAGTTCGCTCGAAGCGGAAAATTTCCATAACAAGGCGCAAATTCCATTTATGACAAGCTCGAAAGGTTTGTTCTCGCTTGATCCTGCCGCAATCGATGCGAGTCTGGCGGCGCTCGAACACGTCGGCCTTAATGGCTCGAAAGATATTTTTGACCTGACATTGCTTGCGGAGGTTTGAGCGAATGGTCGATGAGCCGCCGTTCGCCCAACCGCACGAGCTGGCGGACCTCAACATCGAAGGCGTAAGCAAAACATTCCGCACGCGCGGCCAGCCGGTTCAGGCGCTCTCTCCCGTCACGCTGAAGGTCAAGCGGGGTTCGTTCGTAGCCCTCATCGGTCCCTCCGGCTGTGGAAAATCCACGCTACTGCGTCTCGTCGCGGGACTGGAGGAGCCGGACGAGGGTGTGGTGCTGCTTCGCAACGAGGCTCCTCATTCGTTTCGCGCGCGCGGCGAATTGGGAATCGCCTTCCAGGATTCCGCCCTTTTGCCGTGGCGCACGGTTCGCCGCAATGTTGCTTTGCCCTTCCAGGTCCTCGGCAGGAAAGTGAGCGAATACCGCCGGCGCATCGACGATCTGATTGAACTCGTTGGCCTGAGCGGCTATGCCGACGCCCTCCCCGGTCAGCTTTCCGGCGGAATGCGCCAGCGTGTGGCGATTGCGCGCGCACTGGTCACGAATCCTTCCATGCTGCTTCTGGATGAGCCGTTCGGCGCGCTGGACCAGATTCTCCGCCGGTCCATGAACCTGGAATTGCAGCGCATCTGGATGGCCAGCCCGACGACGGCATTGCTCGTGACCCACAGCATCGACGAGGCCGTTTTCCTCGCCGATCAGGTGGTGGTCATGAACGCCGCGCCGGGACGCATCGTCGATACCGTACCGATTCCGTTTCCTCGTCCGCGCATGCCAGCACTGTTTGCAGCGCCGGGATTCCACGCCCTCTGCGACCAGCTAGCCGCGGCTCTGGATTCGAGCCGCCCGCGATGACGCGCACTTGGATCAAATCGTCCCTGACCGTGTTGTCAACGCTGCTCGTGTGGGAAGTTGCAAGCCGATCAGCGCACGCGGTTCGTGACGTGATTGCTTCCCCCGCTTTGATCCTGGCGCAATATTGGGCCGGCGCAGACCTCTATATTCCGCACCTCGCCGCTACGGTCCGCAGCGCCGCGCTGGGATTCGTTATTGGCACTTCCTCCGCCGTAATTGCCGCGATCCTGTTTTGCCGTTTTCCAACAGTGGAACGCGCCTTTCGCGGCGTAAACATTGCGCTTTTCGCCATGCCCTCCATCGTCGTTGGTCCGGTGCTCGCAATTGTTTTTAACGGAGACCTGCCGCAAATCATCCTGGCGGCTCTAGTGGTCTATTTCCCGGCCATGGCTGCCACGTTGGTGGGATTGCGTGACATTGACCCGAGGCTGCTCGACGTGATCAGGACTTACGGCGGTGGTTCGAACGCGATCCTGCGATTCGTCAGGCTGCGTTCGGCGCTCCCAGCGATTCTCGCAGGGTTGCGCACAGCCGCGCCTCTCGCGGTTCTGGGGGCAATCCTCGGAGAGTTCGGCTCCGGCGTGCGGTGGGGTCTCGGTACCTTTCTACTTGGTTCGTTGGGCGATGCCGATCCGGCTCGGTTGCTGGGGATTGGGTTTGCCGCCACAGCCGTCGCCATTCTGGGGTACGGATTCTTTGCCTGGATCGGACGGCGCACCGTTGGCGCCACCATGGCGGTGACCATCGCCTCGGATCGTTCGCCGGATCAGGTGATACTCTGGGCAGAGTACTCTGGCCAGAGTAGGGCAGCCCTCTTCGCGGTGGCCGTCATCTTGCCGTTTTTGCTGTGGTGGCTGATCCTGCGCGTCTCGCACATCAGCCCGATCATCGCTCCCGGGCCGATGGAGACGCTCCGCTATCTGACGAGCGGCCCCGAAAGCGCCGATGCGCGCGCCGCTCTCTCGGCCGCTCTCGGACAGACCCTGCCTCTCGCTGGACTTGGCTTGCTCTTTGGGCTTGTCGCCGCGTTCGTTGTCGCGGCGCTGACCGTCGTGAGCCCGGCGGCAGCGAATGCCGTCTTGCCTGTGGCAATGCTCCTGCAAAGCATGCCGCTTGTGGCGCTCGTGCCGCTCGTGATGCTGCTGTTCGGGCGCGACACGGCCGCAACTGTCATCATGGCGGTGCTGGTGGTGTTCTTCCCGGCTTACGTCATGCTGGCTCAGGGTTTCGCGCTTGTGCCACGTCCGGCTCGTGAATTAGTGCAAGTGTATGGAGGGAGCAGGAGCAGGGAACTCGTGCTGGTCTCGGTCCCTTATGCGGCCTCTTATCTTTTTGCTGCGGCCAAGTTGGTGGCGCCGCGAGCGCTTCTGGGAGTGATGGTTGCGGAGTGGCTGTTGAGTGGCAGAGGGCTGGGGAATCTGCTGAACTCTTCACGAGGATTGCTTGACTATGACATGGTGTGGGCCGGGGCGGTGATCAGCATCCTCGTATCGGTGGCGGCATACGAAGCAGTTTCGGCGATCGAGCGGCTTGTCCGCTGAGATACTTGCGCGGTCTCCAGTGCTGCGAAAGGAAGTCGCGAGGTCAGAGAGCTTCCAGGAACTGCCGCGCGGCGGCACCGTGTTCGCGGCGCAATCGTTCCACGTCAACGCCCAGAGGGGCGCCGTCAATGACGCGCCAGTTTCCGCCGATCATCACACGGTCGGCGCGATACGCTCCACAGAGCACGAGCGCGGCGATGGGATCGCCAGCGCCTGAAAAGCGCAACTCGTCCAGGGTATACAACGCCAGGTCGGCCTGCTTGCCGGGGGCGATGGCGCCGATATCGGAGCGGCCGAGGCAGCGGGCTGAGCCTTCCGTGGCCCATCGCAGGGCATCCAGATGCGTTACGCCGTCTGCACCGTAGCGAAGGCGTCCTAGCATCATCGCGTGGCGCACGCTTTCCATGAGGTTGGAGTTGTCGTTGGAGGCCGAACCGTCGACGCCTAAGCCGACGATCGCGCCTGCTGCTTCCAGCTCTCGTGTGCGGCATTGGCCGGAAGCCAAAACCATGTTCGAAGTCGGGCAGTGGCAGACGCCTACGCGATGCCTGCCAAGGCGGGCGATTTCCGAATCGTTGAAATGGATGCCGTGGGCCACCCACGTTCGCTCGGTCAACCATTCGACCTCTTCCAGATAATCCACTGGCCGGCAGCCGTAACGCGCGAGGCAGTATTCGTCTTCATCGAGTGTCTCGCCTAAGTGGGTGTGCAATTTGCAGTTATGTTTTGCGGCCATCCAGGCGGTGGCTACCATGATCGGCTTGGTCACGAGAAATAATGCGCACGGGGCGAGTGCGACCTGGCGGTAGGATCCCTCTGATGGATCGTGGAAGCGAGCGAGGACGCGTTCGCAGTCGGCCAGGATGGTGTCGTCATCCTGGATCATTTTTTCGTAGAAGATTGCGCCATCGGCGGCCCGGAGGTTTATTGTGCCGCGAGTTAAAGTCATGCGCATGCCGAGCGATGCTCGTTCCTCGTCCTCGATATCGACGGCGTCCTCCATGCCGGGGGGGAACAGGAAATGGTGGTCGCTGGCCGTGGTGCATCCGGAAACCAGGAGTTCGGTGAGGGCCAGGCGTGCGCCCAGGCGAAAGACATCGCGATCGAGGTGTCGCGTCCAGATGGGGTAGAGCGCCTTCAGCCAATCGAAGAGCTTTTTGTTGATGGCGGCGGGGTGGGCCCGGGTAAGCGTTTGATAGAAATGATGATGGGTGTTGATGAGGCCGGGGAGAATGACGTGGCGGCCGGCATCGAAGATTTCATCGCAGGGGCTGGCTGGTCCATTGCGGCCGACCAACTCGGCGATGCGTCCGTCCTCGACGACGAGGCCACGGTCTGCTCCGGTGGCGAGCGTGGCGATCGGATCCTTGATCCAGAGACGCAATGATTGGTGTCCTCAGGGTTGCGCGGTTTTACGATATCATGGCTGGGCTTTAAGATCGTGCGCTGTCTGAGACAAAAGACAGCAATGAGACCTAGCAATTGAGGCGTGATATTGTGGGGTTGCGGGGACGGTGGCCCTCAATTTTTAAGCGGCCGCCTTCAGGCGGGCGCTACAAAGACATGCGGATTCGATTATGGTAACGACCACAAATCGCAAGGTTCGGATTCTGGAGTCCAGGAAGAAGATTTGCGCTCCGGCGAAGCTCGACGATGAGCTTTGTTTTTACTGCCCTCAGGAAAATGTCGAAGCTTTGAAACACCCTCGCGTCCGGCGATGGATTCGATTTGTGTCGCGGGAATATGTCCCTAAGGTCGATAAAAAAGCTCACAACATTCTTCTCCTTTTACCATGCACAAAGACAAAGCCCTATCTTTTGAGTCCCGAGCATTTGCGGATCAACGCCGCGCTTATCGGCGCGGGATTTCGCGCGATGAAAGGGGAAACGCTGGCGGATCATTTTTCTGCTCATCTCCCAGCTGGTTTTTCGCCAGAGGTGCTTTCGCTTGGGCCGCTGCGGAGGGGCAACACGGTTATTCATCGCGCGGTGATGTCCGAACCGCTTGTTTTTGTTCCTTACGAATATGTTTTCCGATTCGGGAATAAACAATCTCCGGCCTGTTCCTATGATGATCCGGGTCTGTTCGAGGGGCGCGGGAACGCGGTGTCCCCTTGGCGGAAGGATTTTACCGGGGTTCCTATTTCGACGAACAAGTGGCGATGGGGGGACGAGGAGCGCCGGGCGTATGTCACGATGCACAATGAAATGTCTAAAGGACTGGCTCAGGTGGTGGGGAGATTGAGACCCTATTACAGTGAAGTGGTTGCTTGGGTCGCTCCCGGGCTCACGCATCGGAGCTTCATCCTGGACCGCGAGCACCGAAGCGGGAATGGTGTGGCCGCGGCACGCCGAGTCGGAGAGCAGAGTTTGCCTCTTTATGGGGCAAACGATTTGCTGGCGCCCGACATGCGGATTGAATGTTTGCCGACTGTTGAGCAATGCGATGCGGCTAAGCGGCGCCTGGCGAAGAGGCTCCGCCGACCCGTTAGTGCGGTGGGCGGATATTATTCGCGGGGCGGGGGAGATGCGACTCCGCTGGCGTTGCCGGAGTTGCTGAACTTTCTGATTGCCCGGCTGAAGAGGGATAGCCAGTAGAAGCCATCGGATGAATAGGCAAATTTGAAGACTCGGTAGGACTTCAGGGGCTAAAGCACTTGTTTTTCCGAGGCCTGATGTCACGGCTGAACAGGCTGCGGAAAAAGCACGTGATTTTGTCATTCCGAGCGAAGCGAGGAATCTCTCTTCGATTTAAGGTTAAGAAAAGAAAGAGAGATTTCTCGCTTCGCTCGGAATGACAAAGGGGTGGGGGGCTTTTTCCGCAGCCTGTGAAGCCGTGACCCACAAAGATTACTCATGAGGTTGTGAGATCGCTTTTAACACTTTCATGAATTCATCCGCGATGATCTCGAACTCGGAACCGCTTCATGCCAAGATGCACTCGGGATGGGCGAAGGGTTGGAAACTCATGAAGAGTGCGCTCAGGATCACGCTGGCGCTGGGACTGGTTCTTACTGGCTGCCATGGAAAAGCGAGGGAGACATCCCCCGGTTCGGCGCGGCAAGTTCGCGTCATCCTCGACTACTTGCCGAATGCGGTGCATGCCGGATTATATCAGGCGGAGGCGGCTGGTTATTTTCGGGACGAGGGGCTGAATGTGCGGATTGATGCGCCGACCTCTTCTTCGGATACGCTGCGGCTGATGGCGGCGGGGCAGGCGGAGTTCGGATTGGTTTCGCTGCTGGATTTTATGAGCGTGCGCGCCAAGGGAGAGCCTCTGAAGATTGTCATGGCAATTGAGCAGCGGCCGCTTGCAGCGTTGATCGCCTTGAAGAAATCGGGAATCGGAAGGCCGAGGGATCTGGGCGGGCGGCTGGTGGGAATTACCGGGGTCGTGAGTGACGAAGCCGGCGTAAGGTGGATGGTGAAGCATGACGGGGGGGATCCTGCGTCGGTTCGCCTGATCAACATTGGATTTAATACCGCGCAGGAAATTATTGCGGGAAATGTTGACGCGGCTTTTGGTTTTTGGAGCCAGGAGGGCGTTCAGGTTTCCGCGCATAAACCCGCGACCGTGATGCGCCTGAACGATTATGGCGTGCCGGCTTATCCTGAGCTGATTGTTTTTGCGCGCGAGGATTTTCTGGCGCGGGAACCGGGGACGGCGCGTGGATTTCTCCGGGCCGTTGCCAAAGGATATGATGACGCCATTTCGAGGCCGGATCTTGCCTGCGCCGCCATGGCGGCGCGTGTCGAGGGGGAGACCACGGAAGGGCTGGAGCCTTATCTGGCAGCGCTGACTCCCGTTTTGCGAGCCGACGCTCCCGCGTTCGGCCGGCTGAATCTTTCCGTGTTGAAGGATTATCTGGCTTGGATCAAGGAGATTGGCGTACTGGACTTGCACGAGGATCCGGCGAAATTTGCCACGAATGAATTTTTGCCGCCGCTTGCCGGCAGCGGGGATGGAAAACCGTGACGATGGAGCCAGCAGCCATGAAAGTGCGAGGCGTCAGCAGAACCTATCGCGACGGGACTCGCACGGTCATGGCCCTGGAGGGCGACGGACGTGGACATCCCTGATGGAAAGTTTGTTTCGATCGTGGGGCCAAGCGCCTGCGGAAAATCCACGCTGCTCAATTTATTTTGCGGGCTGGACAAGCCGGACTCCGGTTCGATCGAAGCCCCAGCGCTTGGCGACGGCGAGTTGCTGGGGCGCGTGGGGTACATGCCGCAACAGGATACGCTCATGCCGTGGAGGGACATTACCGACAACGCGGCGGTGGGCCTCGAGTGCCTGGGATGTGGGCGCGAGGAGGCACGGCGGCGGGCGCGAGAACACATGGACCGCTTCGGGCTTGCCGGGTTTGAACATTCCTATCCGGGGCAGCTTTCCGGAGGAATGCGCCAGAGAGTGGCGATGCTCAGGACATTTCTGTGCGAGAGAAGAATTAATTTGCTGGACGAGCCGTTCGGAAAGCTTGATGCGATTACGCGGGCGTCGATGCAAACCTGGCTGCTCGATTACTGGCAGGAGAACCGTTGTACAATCGTGTTTGTTACACACGACATTGACGAAGCCTTGTTCCTGTCCGACGTGGTTCACTTGATGAGCCCCCGCCCTGGCCGGATCATCCTTTCGATTGAGGTGGATATTCCGCGTCCCCGGAAGTACGGAGAAGTGGTGACGTCGGTTCATTTTAACGGGCTCAAGGCAAGCCTTTTGAAAAGCCTGGGGAAACAGGCATGAAGTCGGGAATATGGCCGCCTCTGCTCCTGGGGGCGGGAATCATTGCCGCGTGGGAGATTTATGTTCGCGCGGCGGGGATCGACCCGTTGCTGTTGCCGCCGCCGAGCGCTGTGGCGAAGTACCTGGTGGAGAATTGGCGGATCATGGTAAGCAATGGGGCGGCAACTTTATCGGAGCTGCTCATGGGATTTTTCAGCGGCGCGATCATTGGATTGTCGCTTGGAATTCTGATGCAGGTATGGCGATGGTTCCGTGAGGCGGCCTATCCGTGGCTTGTGGCGACGCAAATGGTTCCGATCCCGGCTGTCGCGCCGATCCTTGTCCTGTGGTTTGGTTTCACCATTGTTCCGAAAGCGGCTACGGTGGCGCTGATGTGTTTTTTTCCGGTGGCGGTGAATACGGTGGACGGGCTGAGTGCGGTGAACCCGGAGTTGATCCGGCTGCTGCGGACGTTCGGCGCGGGGCCATGGAAAGTGATGACGACGGCCGCGCTTCCCTCGGCGCTGCCGAGGATATTTTCTGGGTTGCGCGTGGCGATGGCGCTCAGCGTTGTAGGCGCGGTGGTCGGTGAATGGGTTGGATCCACGCACGGGCTGGGCTATCTGATGCTGCATTTTGAGAATCGCGGGGAAACCGCCGGGCTGTTTGCGACGGTCGCTGTGCTCACCGTCATGGGAATTATTTTGTTTTTCCTCGTGGGGTGGGTCGAGAATTGGGCGATTTCCTGGCGGCGGTATGCAAAGGAGACGTTGTGAGCGAGAGCATTACGCTGGTCCGGGGAGGCCACGTCCTCACGATGGGGCCCTTGGGCGACATCGCCGGTGGAGCGGTCGCGATTTCCGGCGAAAGGATCGCGGGTGTGGGTACCTACGCGGAGCTGAGCGGCAAATATCCGGGCGCCGCTGTCGTGGGCAATGATTACGGAATAGTAATTCCAGGGCTCGTCAACGCGCATACGCACATGTCCGAGGCGCTGATCCCGGGGATGGCGGAGAACCTTTCCATCTGGGTGTGGGCGACGCGGCTCCTGATGCCTGTCATGCCTCACCTGACACGGGAAATGGCCCACGTTGGGACGCTGTTCCGCGGGGCGGAGCTGATCCGGTCCGGGGTCACGACGTTTAACGACATGTTTTGCCATTGCAATCCGTCGGAATTTGCGAGTCTCGGCGTGGTGGACGGGTTAGAGGAACTCGGTCTGCGGGGGGTCGTATCGTTTGGGGCTGAGGACATCGCCTGGGGCGCTACGGGGGCGCTCCCGGTTGCGCGAATTGTGGAAGAACACCACGCTCTTGCCGAGCGCTGCGCCTCGTCCAGTCGCATTTGCTTTCGCGTGGGTGTGGGGACGATTTTAGGGCAGAGCGATGCGATGCTGGAGGCTTCGAGCGAGCTTGCGCGGTCGATGGGGCGAGGAATTCATACCCATCTCGCGGAGGTGCGGGAGGAGAAGACCGCGGCGCAGCTCCGGTGGGGAAAAAGCACGGTGCAGCACGCGGATGACATCGGGTTACTTGGCGCTAACTGTGTAGCAGGGCACGGCGTGTGGCTCTCTACCGACGAAATGAATCTGATTGCCGAAAAGAAAGCGGCGATCATTTACAATCCCACTGCGAACATGATTCTGGGATCGGGCGTGTGCTCGCTCAGGGAGCTAGCGAGTCATGGAATCGCGCTTGCCATTGGGACGGACGGAATGGCAAGTAATGACAGCCAGAACATGATTGAAGTTCTGAAACTTGGGGCTCTTCTGCAGAAAGTCCATTTACTGGATCCGGAGGCGGCCGATGCCCGCCAGGTGCTGAGGATGGGAACGATAGGCGGCGCCAACGTCCTGGGCTTCGGCGAAATGACCGGGTCGCTGGAGCCCGGCAAGCGAGCCGATATCGTCCGGTTCGATGGCGATTCGTTCGGGGCGGCTGTGGTGCACGATCCGTATCAGCAAATTGTTTACGGGGCCGGGCCGGAATCCGTGGCTGATGTGTGGGTTGACGGCCGGAGGCTGCTGGCGGAGGGCGAGTTTGTTTCCTTTGCTCCCCGTTCGATCGTGCCGAGAGTCCGTGAACTGGCGCGGACGCTCGCACGAGCAGGCAACTTGTCGGAATTTTCATGCCTCGCACGATAATCATTGGAGCCGGACACAATGGGCTTGTCTGCGCGGCGTATCTAGCGGCTGCCGGGCACCACGTCACTGTCGTAGAGCGCGCGCCAGTTCCTGGTGGGTGCACGATCACGGAAGAAATTTTTCCCGGGTACAAATTCAATACCGGCGCGATTGAGCTGGAAGGGATTGTTCACAGCGGAGTGGATCGCGAACTGGGCCTGGAGGGGCATGGGCTCAAGTGGGTCCGCACCGACGATCTTCTTTCCGCTCATGTGGGCGACCGCACGGTTTTGTTTCACCGCGACCTTTCGGCGACGTTAGAAGGATTTCGCCGACAGTTTGGCGCTCGAGAGGCCGAGGAGTGGAAACGGTTCGCCGCGTTTGGAAGCGCGGTCATGTCAGCGGTAGGATCTCTTCAACACGTGAATTCCTCCGGGGTTGGAGGCATCACGGACATTCTTGACAGGCTCGGAGAGTTCGGAAGTGATATAGAAAGTTTGATCCGAACCGTGCTGGCTCCCGCGTGCGTGGTGATTGACGAGTGGGCGAGCGCTCCGGAGATTCGCGCGGCGGCTGCGGCTTTTTCCAGCCATCCGCAGATGCCGCCATGGGCGCCTGGGAGCGGGTTGCTTGCCTGCCTTCTTCCATCGTCACACGGAGGGCGGGGCGCGCGGCCTTTGGGCGGGACAGGTGAATTGATTCAAGCGCTGTGGAAGGCGCTTGCGGCGCGAGGTGGCGAAGTGAAGTGCGGGTCGCCAGTTCGCGAAATTGTTGTGCAGTCAGGCCGCGCATCCGGCGTCGTTCTTGATTCCGGCGAAAGAATTGAAGCGGACAATGTTGTTTCGACGGTTGATGTGAAGCGCGTCGTGCAAATGATGCCGCAGGAGTTGCTGACCGAGCCCTGGCGGAAGGCAATGGCGGTGACCCACTCAGGCCTCTTCAACGTAGGCGAGATTAAGGTCGACGCGGCTTTGGACCGGCCGCCTGTTTTTGGCGGCGAGACGCCGGCATTCGCGGGATCGCTCAAGTACCTGATGCACACGCCGGAGGCGTACGTCGCGGCGATGAGGACGGTGACAGGCGGGCGAATTCCCGCACCGCTGCCGCTCATGGTCGTCATTCCTTCCGCGGCAGATCCTTCGCAGTGTCCACCAGGGAAGGCGACGCTGTGGGCTTCGGCGTTTGTGCCGGCTGTTTGCGCGGAGGGTGAGAGTTGGCCGGATGCAAATGATGCGGCAGCCGATAAAGTTTTTGAGACGCTGGAGCAGTTTGCGCCGGGAATAACCGCTTCAGTTATCGGGCGGAAGATCACTGGCCCGTCGGATTGGGAGGCGAAGCTGGGGAATCGCGCGGGGAATCCAAATCATTTGGACATGACGATCGATCAGCTATTTACGCTGCGTCCCGCGCCTGGGTTTGCGCGCTACAGGACTCCTGTTCCTGGCTTGTATCTTTCGGGGGCGGGCACGCATCCGGGCGGAGGCGTGCATGGGATGCCGGGGAAGTTGGCCGCGGCTGCGGTGCTTGGCGATGAGCGCGGCGAAAAAGCAACCGAAGGTAAGGCGTCGCTCCTGGACCTTGCAAAGATTGCGTGGCGCTTTCGCAAAATGCTGAATTGAACGGGCACGAAAAACTATGGACCCCTATCAGGAATTAACGCTGTACCAAAAATCCGCCACATTGATGGCCGCGGCGAAATTGGGATTGTTTGCCGCTCTGGCTGATGGCCCGGCAACGGCTGCTGAAGTGGCGAGACGAATTTCGGCGTCGACTGACACAACGTCGCGGCTTCTGGTTGCTCTCTGCGCGCTTGAATATGTGTCCCGGGAGGGGGACCGGTTCGCGCTCAATGATTTTTCGAGGTCATTTCTTCGCGGGGGCGCGGGAGGGATGCAGAGGCTGGCTTGGAAGGAACACCTGTTTTATACGGCGTGGAGCCGGCTTGCCGATGCGATCACCACGGGCGACGCGCTTTTTCCATCCTTTGTTGATCGGCTGGTCAACGATTTTCCGTCGGTTGAAAAGTTTCTGCTGGCCTTGAATGATATAGCAGAGACGGCTGCTCCCGGAGTGATTGGAACGGGCGCATTCAACGGCGCCGCGACGATTTTGGATTTTGGCGGTGGAGGCGGTGGGTACGCTGCCGAGCTGGCACGGGCGCTGCCTGATGCTCAGGTGACTCTCGCGGACCTCCGGCAAATCGTCCCGATCGCCAAAGGACACTTGCAACGGAAAGGACTTCTGGGGCGGGTGGAACTCGTGGAGGGCGATTTTCTGAGGGACGATTGCGGACTTCCGGGGCGGGTGTTTGATTGCGTTTTTCTTTCGCACGTGTTGCACGATTTTGACGCGCCGATCGCATCCGCAATCGTGAGGCACGCTGCGCGCCGTGTTGCGGCCGGGGGAAAGCTGGTGATTCTGGACGTGCTCGCCCCCGAGGGCGGACACAGCAACCCGGTGGAGGCGTTGTTTGATTTGATGATGCTGGTGGAAGTACCCGGGGGGCGCACACACCGGCTCCCGGACGTTTGCGGATGGATGGAAGCGGCGGGGATGGCTGCGGCGAAATCACATAAGCTTTTTTTTGGAATTTTGGTGGAGGCTGGCGCCGGGCGATAGAGTTTGTTCAAAAATAAACGCCGGCACGAATTTGTAGCGCCCGCCTTCAGGCGGGCATTTGGGAGGCGCCTGGATGCCCGCCTGAAGGCGGGCGCTACAGAGGGATGGAGCCTACGACGCGCTTCCTCCCATGGAGGCGACGGATTTCGGGGGTTGCGATGGGCCGGCGCCGGCTTGCGTCTTCGTGATTGCGGCGGTAATTTCCGCGAGGTCGTCGTGCGCCAGTTGCAGATTTGCCGCTTGAATCCAGCCGTCGACTTGCGCGGGAGTGCGCGCTCCGACGATCGCGCCGCTCAGGCCCGGCCAGGAGAGCGTCCAGGCGATCGCGACCGACGAGACAGAAACTGCGTGGCGCGCGGCGATGGGCCGCAGCGCGTCGCGCAACGCAAGATTGCGGCTGAGCTTGGGTTCCTGAAATTCGGGGCCGCGGCGGCGCCAATCGTCAGTCGCCATTTTTGCGACGCGCTCGGCGGAAAAGCCGTCCGTCAAAATTCCGGATTGCATCGGGCTGTAGCAAATCACGCCGGTATTCTGATTTTTGCACCACGGGAGCAGTTTTTCCCCAGCCGCGCGATTGATCATGGAGAAAGGCGGCTGCAGGGAATCGACGTGGCGAATCGCCTTCGCAGCGCTCCAGCAGGTCCACGTTGAAATTCGATACGCCCGCGGCGCGTATTTTTCCTTCCTCGATCAGTTTCACCATGGCGCCCCAGGAATCTTCGATAGGCGTGCCGGTTTCGTCCGGCCAGTGAAATTGGTAGAGATCGATGCGCTCGACGCCGAGGCGGCGAAGGGAAGCTTCACATTCGCGGCGGATGGTTTCCGGTTTCAGGATGCGCTTGGCCGCTTCCATGGGATTGTTCGCGTCCCAGGTGAGGCCGCACTTGGTGAAGATCAACGGACGCTCGGAGGGCGGCAATTCGCGCAACAGCTTTCCGACAACTTCCTCCGAGTGGCCCAGTCCGTAGACGGCGGCTGTGTCGATCCAGTTGATGCCCAATTCGAGCGCGTGCCGCATCGTGGCGATGGATTCGGCGTCGTCCTGCGGGCCCCAGCTGAATGCCCATCCGCCTCCGCCAATGGCCCACGCACCAAAGCCCACGGTTGTGATATGGAATCCGCTCGAACCCAGCGGACGTGTCGGCAAACTCATGATGGCACCTCACGATCAAGAATGTAGGAAGGACCGAGCGTCCTTCGCGGCAACCAGTTTAATCGTGATTGCGGCTGTGTTCCAGTCCCGCGGCTGGCGTGCGCCGCTTTAATTTTTTGTCGACATGCCTTGCGTGTGCCGATAGACTCTCGCGCAGGGCTGTTTCATCTCCGGCGAACTCTGTGGATCTTCTCTTTTCTCTGTGCGCTCTGTGTTGAGCTTTGGAAGGCTTAACACAGAGGACACTGAGGAAGGCGGAGAAAGGCGGAGAAAACCGTGGCCGGGGATCGCTGGCCGGTCGAGGAGAAAAGATGCCGAATCGCAGGGATTTCATCAGGAGCGTTGTGGGGGCTTCCGCTGGCGTTGTTTTTACCGGGCTGCGCGGTGTGCGAGGCGATGGCTGCGGGACGTCGCGGCGCAGGCTGGAAGCGGCGTGAAGCACAAGCCGGCGATGGTGGGGAAGCGGCGTGTGAAAACCGTGGACATTCATTGCCACGTGAGCGTGCCGGAAGCCACGGAACTGCTCAAGGGCACGAAGATTGAGAGGCGGCTGGGGGCCGGAATCGCGCTGGGCGGATACGATGACGCGGGGCTGACTCCCGCGCGAATTCAGCTCATGGACGAAATGGGGATCGACGTACAGGCCGTGAGCATCAACTCTTTTTGGTATTCCGCCGATCAGGATCTTGCGAGCAAGCTGATCGATCTGCAAAATCAAAAACTGGCGGAGATGTGCGCGGCGCATCCGGACCGCTTCGTGGCGTTCGCTTCGGTGGCGCTGCAGTTTCCCGAGATGGCCGCCCAACAGCTCGAAGTCGCGATGAAGAAATACGGATTGCGCGGCGTGGCGATTGGCGGAAGTTGCGAGGGCAAGGAACTGTCTTCGCCGGAATTCGATCCTTTCTGGGCCAAGGCGGAGGAGTTGCAGGCCCTGATCTTCGTGCACCCGCAGGATAGCCAGAACGCCACCGGGCATTCAGAATCGCGTGAAGGGGAACGGGGTCCTGAGCAATGTGATCGGAAATCCGCTGGAGACCACGATTTTTCTTTCTCACATCATCATGGAAGGAACGCTGGACAAGTTTCCGAACTTGAAAATCTGCGCGGCGCATGGCGGAGGCTTTCTGCCGAGCTATGACGGCCGGCTGGATCAGGGCTGCCGCGTGTTTCCGGCGCAATGCACGAAGAAGATCTTGAAAAAGCCCTCGGAATACTTGAAGCAGATTTATGTGGATACGATTATTTTTAATCCGGAGGGCTTGCGGCATCTGATTGCCGTGGTGGGCGCGGGGCAGATCGGGCTGGGGACGGACTATCCGTTTCCGTGGGCGTTCACTCCGGTGGATGACGTGATGTCGCAGCCTGGGTTGAGCGATGCGGATCGGATCTCGATTCTTGGCGGGACTATGAGCAAGTTGCTGAAGATTTCCGCGTAGGACGGGGTTCAGCCTGTCTGGTTTTAGTTGGTTGCAGGCCTGGGCCAAAAGCAGACAGGCTGAAGCCTGTCCTACTTGAACCATCCTATTAATTTTCGGAGCTGGGGTTCGTCCAGCATTGGGGCTTCTCCGGCGCGGCAATTTTCGGACATGTGTTGCGGGTTTCCGGTTCCGGGGATGACGCACGTCACGGACTTGTGAGCTAACGTGAATTTCAGCAAGACTTGGGACCATGTGTCGCAACCGGCTTCCTGCATCCAGGGAGGGATGGGCTTGCCGCGCAAGATTTTGAACAGGCGTCCCGCACCGAACGGGAGATTGGCCAGAACCGCGAGGCCGCGTTCCGCGGCAAGAGGCAAGAGGCGGCGCTCCGCTTCGCGATCGTCAAGCGAGTAATTGAGCTGAACAAAGTCGAGCGGTTCCGCCCGCATGATCTTTTCTATTTCACCGTATGCGCTCGCGGAGTAGTGCGTGATGCCCAGATATCGGATGCGCCCTTCTTCCTTCCACGCACGCAGAGTCGCGAGATGCGCGCGCCAATCAACGAGATTGTGAATCTGCATCAGGTCGATCCGCTCGCAGCGCAATAAATTCATCGAGCGGTTCATCTGCTCGATGCCTGAGCTATGCCCCTGAGTCCACACTTTCGTGGCAATGAAGGCCTTTTCGCGAATGTGTTGCGCGGCGAGCAGTTCGCCGGCGATTCCTTCGGCGCGGCCATACATGGGAGAACTGTCAAGGACCGAGCCGCCCTGCGAAAATAAAGCGCGGAGAACGCCGGCGGGCCCCGCCCGGTCTGCGGCGCTGGAGCCGACGTCGAACCCCTTGTATGTGCCTAAGCCGATGACGGGTAGGGCCTCGCCGCTCGACGGGATTTTCCGGGTAAGCATTCGAGCGTTCAATATAAGCCAAGTCAGCCAATGCGAGTAGCGGGAGACAATCCGAATAAGGTAGAAAAGCCCTTATTGCTGTTGGATTTGCAGCTAGAGTGCGCCGGTTCCATTCTGTCTCGGATGCGTTGCGTTCGCGGCGCGCGAAGCTTCCTTGACACTTCTTTGCGCGGGACAGTAAACTGCTTTTCCGAATTCTTTCGAGGGCACAAACGATGCTGCTGTCGCGCGATTACGTGGGATACATGGCCGGGGAAGTAGTGAAGCGACTGCTTGCCTCCAAGATGATAGAAGCGCCGGAGGCAGCTACACTCTCGCAGCGTGTGCGCTCGGCGATGCAGGATGAGATTAGCGTCGAGGACCGGTTGAACGAAGAGGTGCGCGAGATTCTGACGAAGCATGCCGATGAAATGCGGCGGACAGGCGTGCAGTACCAGGAAATGTACAAGAAAGTGAAGGGGGAACTCGCACGGCAAAGAAAGCTGATCCTGCGTTGATGCGCGACGAAAGGGAAGTTCGATAACCCACTGATGCGACTCACCCGCGAAAAATCCATTCGCCTTTCCCATGTGATTACCGATCTTTTAGTGGCCAGCGACGATGTGGAATTCGTCGAGGACCGCGACACCATCCGGCAAAAGGTCCTGGCGATTTTGCAGGATTTGTTGAAGGAAGAAGAGGCGATGGACGCGGAGGTCCGGAAGAAAATCAGCTCGCAGAAAAAGGAAATTCTGGAAGGCAGTGAAGAGTGGGATGTGCTTTACCGCAAGTATTATGCGGATGAGATGCGCCGCATGGGGATTGTGCACCAGCCGAGTTCGTCATAAGGAAGAAAGTGGAACAGGCTTCAGCCTGTGGGGCAACTCGGTTCCGGCAAGGCCAGCGGCTAAAGCTGTATTAATTCTGCACACTTTTTGGCACGGCTGAAGCCGTGCCCTACAAAGATTTCGGAGTCCCCCCAGGCTGAAGCCTGTGCTACTTAGAATCAAATTCCACTTTTAGTTTGTGCTGTCGTCGGTGCGCTTTTTCAGGACGGGGCGGTCGGGATCGGAATCATCGCCGGTGCCGCCGGCCTGAGGCTGCTGAGAACCTGTGGTGCTGGGCTGTCCCGTCTCGGTGCGCGTTCGCAGAGTGGGTTTGTCGCTCGCGGATTTCTTGTCGTCCAGCTTGTTCCTGTTCTCGATTCTGCGCAGGCGCGCCTTGACCAGGTCGAATTCCGAAGTGGTGACGATGTATTCATCGCGCGCCGGAAGAATCGTGGCGATTTCCTCCTGCGCTTTTTGCACGCGGTCCGGAGTCGGCGGGTGCGTGGAAAAAACCTTGGGGATGCTACCGGGGTGGCGGCGTTCCTCCGCTTCGATTTTCTCGAAGAAGCTGACGAAGGCGTTCGGATCGTACCCGGCTTTGTACATGTACTGGAGGCCGAGGAAGTCGGCTTCCCGCTCGGCGTCGCGGGTAAATTTCAGATAGCTCATCGGGATGGCAAGGTTTAAGCCTTCATACAGGCCATATCCAGCCCAACCCCCCGGCCCGAGAAGGATCAAGGGGATGGACGCCAGCTGCATGATTTCGCCCTTCGTGGCAGTTTTCGTTCCATGGCGCGCGGCGACGTGGGCGATTTCGTGTCCCATCACGCCGGCGAGTTCGGCTTCTTCGTCGGCTCGCAGGATCAAGCCGCTGTTCACATAGAAGAAACCGCCGGGCAGGGCGAACGCGTTAATTTCATCCGAGTCGATCACCTTGATCGTGAACGGGACCTTGGCATCGGAATTCCGGACGAGGTTTTGGCCAACGCGATTCACGTATTCGGTGACGACAGGGTCATTGATCATCTTGGCGGTCTTTTCGACTTCCATGGCCGCCTGTTTCCCGAGCGCGATTTCGCGCTGCAGGGAGTACAGATTCACGCCCTTGCCGACGCCGCGATTCCCGATGGCATTAACGTCTTTGTCCGAGCCGGGTTTAACGCCCTTCATCGTAGCATCTTCGTCGGAAGCCGACGATTGGTCGTCTGCTTGGGGCTGCTGGGTCGAGTCCGTGGCGACGGGCTGTTGCTGGGGCTGCGCCTGGGGCTGTTGCTGCGTTTGGGTTTGGGCTGGCTGTTGCGCCGCGAATCCGGCCGGAGCGGCCAATAGCAGCACTAAAAGAATTCCGGAAATTTCGTTGCAGAGGCGTCTCATGGCTCCCCCTGAAGGCTCGCGCCGTAACAGTATACAACACACTCGGACCCTGGAAGCATATTCTCTTTGCACTCAGATGTGAGTGAGCGCAAATAGGTTTTCCAGGCTGGCCTGGAAAGCGTGGCGCGGCAAGCGATTGACACTCGCCGGAGTTCTCTCTAACCTCAGAGTATGCCCATTGCGGAGCAGCACATACGGATCGGACAGGTCTGGAAGAAGGTCGGATCCGAGGAAACGTTCCTTGTGACCAAGCTTTATAACGAAGCCCTGTCCACAATTGCCGTGCTACGGCCGACTGGTGAGGCAACGCAGTCGATGGTACGGGTACGGGTCGAACGGCGCGCCGACGGGCAGACTTTGCCCGGGTACGCCATGGCTCAGGAAAACGAGGGGCGATAGCGCCCCGGTCCGCTACGATCTAGACCGAGCGGACAGGCAGTTTGACGACGTCATCCACCTGCATCACTTCCTTTACCAAAAAGGGTTCAGCGTATTCCACGCCGGCCAAGTGCCCGTAGTACCGCGCGATCAAGTTGACCTCGTGGTGCAGGCGGTCCAGCGGGATATCCACCTTTGATTTCTTGTCTTTTGTTTTTGGGCTGAATTGCGAATGGTAGGCCAGAATGGCCTTGTAACGCCGCTCGTAATAGCGGGAAATGTCCACGACGAACGTCGGGCGGACGTCGCGGTAATAGACGGTGGAATAGAGGATTTTGAAGGGGCGAAACGCTTCGCCTTCGATCGGCAATTGCTTCAGACCCGCGAGGAAACAGCCTTCGTATCCGAGCCGGGCAGCGGTGTAGTGGTCGGGATGCCGGCCGTCCCAATAGGGAAGAATGACGGTGTGGGGCTGAAGGGCGCGAATCCGCTGGGCCAGGGCCAGCTTAGTTTCCCTGGTGACTTCGACATTGGAGTCCGGCAGGCGCAGGTTTTCGCGGTGCGCCACGCGCAAAATTCGAGCGGCTTTCGCGGATTCCTTCAAGCGCGTTTCCGGGGTTCCCCGCGTCCCCATTTCGCCGGCGGTCAAGTCGAGGATGCCTGTCTTGTAGCCCTGTTCGGCGGCTTTTAGCAGAGTGCCGCCGCAGGTCAGCTCGACGTCGTCCGGATGCGGCGCGATTGCCAGCAAGTCCAGTTGCATTGTCCCTCCCGAAGACGTGCGGAAACACCGAAGAGTAGCACATCACAAAACCGGCGCTAGGTTTAAACAAGGATCCAACGCGGATGGAGGGGCGGTTTTGCGCGCTCGGCTCTATTTACTGGCAATCGGCGATCTCGCGCAATTTCCAATATCCCAACTCTCCAGGACGTTCTTGGGGAAGCCCTCCCTGGCCACGCGGATCATGGCGCGGCCTACTTCTTCGGTCGTTACGATGTAGCGTGGGAACAGGAGGCGGAACAGGGGGAGGATGGGCGCGAACAATACATAGGCTACGCGGTATGCGCGCGTACCGGAACGTACCCCGTGCACCGGTTGAATGATTCCGGGCCGAAACATGTAGGCGGCTTTGAAAGGCAGGCGGAGGAGGGCATTTTCCGTTTTGCCTTTGACGCGGGCCCACATGGTGCGGCCTTTTTCTGAGCTGTCTGTTCCGGCACCGGAAACGTAAATGAAAGTCATCGCGGGATTTAGTCTGGCCAGGGTTTCCGCTGCGGCGAGGGTTAGAGTATAAGTCAGATTTTCGTAGGACTGTTCGGACATGCCGGCAGAGGACACGCCCAGGCAGAAGAAGCAGGCGTCGAAGCTTTTCAGGTTCGCTTCGATATTCGAATAGTGGAACATATCGGGGTGGACAATTTCGCGGAGCTTTGGATGCTGTTTTCCTGTTGGCCTTCGCCCTACTGTTTGGACGGTTTCGATGTCGGGGTCGAGGAGGCATTCCCTCAGGACGCCTTGGCCGACCATGCCTGTGGCTCCGAAGATCAGTGTTTTCATGTGGATGGGCGCCTTTCTGGTCTCAGTTCTCGCTGCAGAAGTATCATGATCCGAGGCCAATTGCCAGAGGGTGGGCTTTAACTTTGGGAGTCGCATTTTGTGCTATCGAAAAGCCACAAGCTAAAGCATGCGCCACTTGAACCTGTCCTTACGTACCATTGACCGGGTCGCTCCCGACGCCTAGCATTCTTGTTAACGGGTATGTCCCTGCTCGAATTGAGCGCCGGGTCACTTCCCGTGATTCACTGAGGGGTCCTGGAATGACTGACTTTCGGGCCAAGCGTGCCCCAAGTATTCCGGGCAGGGCCATACACCCGGTTGAAAATGCCAAGCGTGCTCCGCTGACCGGCCGTGAAAAGCGGCGCGGCGTGCGGGTCAATTCGCGAGTGCCGATTGCGGTGGAATGGCACGCCGGCGGGGAATTGCTGCGGAAAGAAGCGCAAACGCGCGTGGTGGGGCCTTACGGGTGCATGGTGGTCCTGGCCACGAATCTGGAAGTCTCGCAGACCATTCAGCTGACGAACATGGTGAGCAAGCAGACGAATCCGGCGGTAATTGTCTGGCGGGGCATGGAGCGAGCCGAGGGGTGGGAATTGGGAATTGAATTAATCAACCCTCAGATGGGTTTTTGGGAGTTGGACCTGTGACCCAAACGAAGGACCTGTCGAATCGAGGGGCGGCGCTGCTGCCTGGCGAAGAACGGCGGCGCAGCCAGCGAGTGATCATCCGCGTGCCGGTGACGCTGGTGGTGACGGAAAACGGGCAGAGTGTGCGGATTTCCGCGCACACCGTGGCCGTGAATATTCACGGCGCGATGGTGGTGTGCCCGCGGACCCTGGATGCGGAAACGAAGCTGGAAGTGGTGAACGGACGCACGGATCAGAGTATCGAATCGCGCGTGACGCGCTCGCCGCGGGAGAGCGCCGAGGGGTACCTGATTCCGCTGGAGTTCACCTCGCCGTCGCCGAATTTTTGGCAGATTTCCTTTCCGCCCACGAATTGGAAGGGGCTTGAGAACTGAGGACGGCGGGTGTCTCCTGGCCGTGCTTTCATGCGCTTTTCTTCTTGCTGCAGTCTAATCCATTTAATTTCTTGAGATGGGAGTAGCACAGCGATCCGCCGCGGCGGAGCTGTGCGGTTTTCGCGGCGTGACCGGACGGCTATCAAGCTCGGGGCGATTGCAGAAACCGCACAGCCAAGAGTGGCTGTGCTACTGGGATTTGGGGGGTTCACTGGTCAAATTGTTAATAAACAAGGCAATATCTTCGATTTAGTTTGTGGCAATGCCGGGAGGGTGGGCATAGCCTTTGAGTGCAGGAGGTTCTGGAAACACACTTCCTAAGATCTACGGGAAAACCCGGAACCAAATACTGCATCCAAGGGAATTGAAATGGGGCGGAAATCGCCCCGGATCATCATGCCCTAATTTGTCTTTGATATTGGGTCCTTTGGGGATTGGTCTGTCTTCATCCTTGCTTGGGTAGAGGGGAAACGTGAAAAAGCCTTTATTTAGCAGTGTGTCCGTGCGTGAGCGCGAGTGGGCGGCAATCATCGTTCCGCGATCGATGCGCGATGTTCGCCGTGCGTTTGGGCAGTTCCGGAGGGCGGCAGGGTTGGCGGTGGCGCTGGTTATGCCATTCGCTGCTTATGCGCAGACCAGTGCGGTGCGTCCGCGAATTACGGCGCAAATCGACGAGGGGAATTTGACAACTCTTCGGGGGAATACGCACCCGCTGGCGCGCCCGCAGTTTGACCAGGGCGCTGTGGCCGACAGCCAGCCGATTCGTCGCATGCTGCTTTTGCTTCAGCGTAGCCCTGAGCAAGAGACGGCCCTCAGGACACTGATCGACCAGCAACAAAGCAAGGCTTCACCGAATTACCATCAATGGCTTACCCCGCAGCAGTTCGGGCAGCAATTTGGCGCTGCACCGGCAGACATTCAGACCGTCACGGGTTGGCTGCAGTCCCACGGATTCCAGATCGCTCGCGTTTCGACGGGCGGAACCCTGATCGAGTTTTCGGGCACGGCGGGGCAGGTTTTGAATGCCTTCCATACGCAGATTCATCAATATATCGTCAACGGCGAGGAGCGTTTGGCAAATTCGACCGACCCACAAATTCCCACGGCGATTGCCTCTGTTGTGGCTGGGCCGGTGTCTCTCCACAATTTTCCAAGGAAAGCAGAAAGCCAAATCCGAGGGACATTTCTAAAGGACAGAACGACCGGGAAAATTACTCCCACGGCCTCACCTTCCTTTACATTTTCCAATACAGGTTGCTCGCAGAATTCGATCTTCAGTTCTAACTGCAACGCTCTGGGGCCCGGCGATTTTGCGGCAATCTACAACGTAAATCCGTTGTGGAATCCAGGGATCAGCGGGCATGTGATCGACGGGACGGGCCAAACGATCGCGATTGTGGGAGATTCGGAAATCTGCACCGCGAGTTCGCCTGACTTTGGCAGCTGCATCACGGATGACGTGTCTAATTTCCGAGGGCTGTTTGGCCTATCGACTTCCAACCTGCCAACCGTAATTCTGGATGGCCCCGACCCCGGATTTAACGGGGACGAGGTGGAAGGCGATTTGGACGTCGAATGGTCCGGGGCGGTTGCCAGGAACGCAACCATCGACTTTGTGATTGCGGAAGGCACGGAAGCATCCGCGGGAACCGACCTCGCCGCGGAATACATCGTGGATAACAATTTGGCGCCGGTATTGAGCGAAAGTTTCGGCGAATGCGAGCCATTTTTATTGGCGAACGGGAATCTGTTCGAGTCTTTTCTGTGGGAGCAAGCGGCTGCGCAAGGAATTACCGCGGTTGTATCCGCCGGAGATAGCGGTTCAGCCGCGTGCGACAATCAGAATTTACAGAGTACTGCGCTAAACGGCGCGAGTGTAAGCGGGATAGCCTCCACTCCTTTCAACGTCGCTGTAGGCGGCTCGGATTTCGACTTCACTGCGACGAATTATCCCTCGGCATTCTGGTCTACAAGCAGTTCAACCGTGAACGGCATCGCGGATGTCTCCGCGAAAGGGTACATTCCTGAAGTCCCGTGGAACAATTCCTGCGCGCGGTCGGGCTTGACTGGTTGCAATTCGCTTGCGGGGAATAGCTCTTTGCTGAACATTGAAGGGGGCGGGGGCGGGCAGAGCAGTTGCGTCGCGGCAGTGCTTAATCCAGACAACTCCATTTCGTGCCCAACCGCCGCTTATACAAATTCAACGATCCCGGGATGGCCAAAACCTGCGTACCAGCCGACGGCGACGGGCTCGGGCCTGAACGTCGGAAACGATCTGACCCGCGACCTGCCGGACGTTTCGCTCTTTTCCGCGGATGGAATTCTCAGCAATAGTTTTTACATCGTATGCGATGCGGACATTACGGGAGGACCGTGCGTAATAAATAATGTCGAAATCAATTTTGTCGGCGTCGGAGGGACGTCTTCTTCCGCTCCAGCATTCGCGGGCATGATGGCGCTGGTGAATGAAAACATGGCGCTCAATCACCCGACACTGAGCCCTCGCCAGGGAAATGCCAATTATGTTCTGTACCCATTGGCTGCAAATCAGTCAGCGCTTTCCTGCAATTCTTCGAGCAGCCCGAACGCGCAATGCACGTTCAATGACGTCACCAAGGGGAATAACTCCGTTCCCTGCGCCGGCGGTTCGTTTAATTGCAGTAGCGGAACTTCAGGCGCTCTCGGTGTTGTGGAAACGGGCACTCCCGCCAATACTCCTTCGTACACAGCGGGAACCGGTTTTGACCTCGCGACCGGGCTCGGCACCATCAATGCGTTCAACCTGGTGAGCAATTGGCCCACGGAGGTCGGGACGTTCACCCCCACGACGACCACGCTTTGCCTTTCCACAACTTCGGGAGCTTGCACGCCTGCTTCAATTCAAATTACGCACGGGACGACTGTTTACGTGACGATCGGAGTGACAAGCGGATCCGGGGCGCCTCCTGCCTCGACGGCCGCCAAAGCGGAGGACGTCGCGCTGATTGGAACTTTCTCCGGGGGAGCTACGGCAGGGGTGGATCGGTTTGATCCGAACACAGGGAACGTGGACATCTACCCTCTGGGGAGCGGGGGTGCGGTAACCGCGGACACGACGAGTGAACTCGTTGGCGGCGCCTACACGGTGAACGCTCGCTATGGCGGCGACGGGAAATTTGGATCCAGCACCTCCACGCCCGGCATTAGCGTTACAGTGACTCCAGAAAACAGCATCACTAGCATGAGCATATTCAGTACTACTTTGACCAATAACAGTGTTTTCGCGAATCCGGTTCCCTATGGGGCATTCAACACCGTTCGCGTCGACGTGAAGGGCGCTGCGTCCGGGCTGGAGACGGGAACGGGGACAGTGACCCTCAAAGACAATGGAAATCCGATCGTCACGCTGGTTGACACGACCGTGGTCGCATTTCCGCTCAATACGGAAGGATACACAGAGGATCAAACCGCGTTCCTCTCCGTGGGTGCGCACAGCTTCACAGCGATCTATGGCGGCGACGCTAGCTACAACCTAACTACGGTCCCAGGCACCGGTTCGCTTACTGTCACGCAGGGGCCGACCACCACCGCCATCAACTCCAGCGTCACTTCCGTCGCGCCAAACACGAATTTCACGCTTACCGCGTTTGTGGACACACAAAGCGTGACGAATCCGAGTGGGGGCAGCCTCGGCCTCTCTCCTTCGGGCACCGTCACTTTCTTTTCGGGCGCGACGAACCTGGGCTCGGCGCCTTTGCTGGCGATTGGGATCGGCGACATAAATGGATATGACGAGTCGACAGCTACACTGACGACCGCAAAACTTGCGGCAACTGGAACGATCACGGCCGTGTACAACGGAGACGGGAATTACACCGCTTCGACCTCGCCAGGGGTGACGGTTACAGTTACGAGCGGCGCCACTTTCAGCTTGAGCGCATCGAATAGCGGCGTCATGACGGCCAGCGCGCCCGGGCAGCCTGCTACGGACACGATTACGGTTGCCGGGTCCGGAGGATTTTCGGGGACGGTCACGCTGACGGTCACCGGGATTTCGCCTTCAACTTTGAGCGATCCGCCGAGTTGCTCGTTCGGGTCGGCTGGCGCGGTCACACTAAATTCGAGCGCCGCCCCGCCTGTAAACAGCGGTGGTGCGGCGTTATCGTGTACGACGACTGCTGCGAGTACGGTGCTTGTTCGACCCTCGAACCGGCCGTGGACGCCAAATGGTTTCTTCGTCCTCGAAGTTGCGGGGGCTATCACCTGCATATTCATGCTCGCGATTGCGGGGCAAAGGCGTCGAGGCATGGTGTTGCTAGGGATGGCGGTCCTCGCGGTTGCGATCGTAGGAGCGAGTTGTGGGAGTAGCAGTGGGGGCGGGGGCACCGGGCCGGGCAACCCCGGAACGGCAGTGGGGTCCTATACCGTCACGGTGATTGGGACACCGTCAAGCGGCAGTGGGGCAAGTACGCAGACCACAACGGTTACGCTGAACGTGCAGTAATCGTATTCAGCCGGTGCTCGATCCTTGTGGGTGTTACAAGGGTGGAAATTTTGACCTTCCATTTACGATGCCCGGTTTCGTTGAATCTAAACCCGCACCCTTTGAAAGGCACAAAGGGTGCGGCACCCGAAAAGCTTTCTCCATCCGCGATTGAGTTTTAAGGCAGGATCCAAAATCCGTTTTATTGTCCCCTCAACCAATGTCACGGCTGAAGGTGCGACCTGCGAAGACTGTCCGTCGGACTGCTTTTGATCACCAGTCGCCGGTCACTAGTCACCGATCACGAGTCACGATTCACTTTTTTTCTACTGCCTGGGCATGGTGTCTGGATCGAGGTTTCCGCCGGAGAGGATGATGCCGATGTGGAGGTCGTCGCCTTCGATTTGGCGGTGGAGGGCGGGGGAGGCGGCTACCGCGCCGGAGGGCTCGACGGTGATGCGCAGGTGTTCGGTGATGAGGCGCATGGAGTGGATGATTTCCTCTTCCGTCGATAGCATGATGCGGTCCACGCGCTCGCGCAGGATGGCGAAGGTGCGCGGGGAGAGATTGGCGCGGAGGCCGTCGGCGATGGTGAATTTTTCCGAGGCGGGCTCGAGATGGCCGGAGGCGAACGAGCGCGAGGCGTCGTCGGCGTTAGCCGGTTCGCAACCGATCACCTGAATTTCCGGACGCAGGGATTTTGCGGCGATGGCGGTGCCGGCAAGCAGTCCTCCTCCCGAAACCGGGGCGCAGATAATGTCCAGGTCGGGAATTTCCTCCAGGAATTCGAGGGCTGCGGTACCTTGCCCGGCGATCACGCGGTCATCATCGTAGGGATGAACTAGTGTCCCTCCCGTGGAACGCAGCAATTCCGCGGCAGCGGCTTCGCGCGCGGCGAGAGTCGGTTCGCAGAACGAAATGTCGGCGCCGTAGGCTTCGACGGCCCGGATTTTTACCTGCGGGGCGTTGCGGGGCATCACCACCCAGGCGCGGATGCCGCGCATTTGTGCGGCGAGAGCCAGCGCCGCGCCATGATTTCCCGAGGAGTGCGTCACCACGCCTCGCGCCGCTTCCGCTTCGCTGAGGGAAAAGACGGCGTTTGCCGCGCCGCGAATTTTGAAGGAGCCGGAGAGCTGCAAATTTTCACATTTGAAATACAGGAGCGCGCCGGCGAGCTCATCGAGCGGGTAGGAAATCATGACCTGCGTTTCCTCGATGTGTGGAGCGATGCGGCGGTGCGCCTCGCGAATTGCCTGGAGGTCGGGGCCGGCGAAAGATGGAGTGTCTGGAGCGCTCAATTAGAAACGCCTTAAGAAAGGCGCATTATGGCACAAGTTGTCCCGCGATGGCGCACGGCTCGCAAAAGAGGCTCATTTTCCTTGCGTCCATTTCGCCGCACGGTAGAATTGTTATCACACCCTTCCTACTTTGAAAACCGCGCGCACTTAAGCCAGCGAGCGGGGAGGCAGCCATGAGCTCAAGAGAACGACGTATCGATCCGCGCGTGAATATATCTGTGCCGCTACGATTCCGGGCGCTCAATAATCCTGGATCGACGGAGCAAACGGCGGAGTCGGAAAACTTATCGCAGCGGGGTATGTATTTCATGACTCACGTTCCGCTGAAAATCGGGACGCCGGTGGAAGTATCGCTGCGAATGCCGACGGAGCTGGCCGGAAAATTGTCGAGCGAAGTAAAGTGCGTGGCGCGCGTGGTGCACGTGACGCCGAGTTCGGCGCCGGGAGGGATGCTGGGGATCGGGCTGCACATCGAGCGGTACGAGGCGAAGGCTTCCTTGCGGGACCGGTGGGCGAGTTAAGTAGGACGGGCTTCAGCCTGTCGGGTCTGTTGTTTGATGGAATAGGAATTCAGACTGAGTGGCTGGCGCGACTGGTCAAATTCAAAGAGGCCAGCGGCTAAAGCCTTATCAATCCGGCGGCTTTACGGCACGGCTTGAAGCCGTGCCCTACAAAGATTCGGGACGAACCATGCATGCTGAGGCGATTCCCTACAAGGATTTGGGACGGACTGCACAAGCTGAAGCGTGCGCTACAGGACTGGGTTAATTTCCGCTGGTGGAAATGCGGACTGTGGTTTTGGCGGTGGAGACGTTTTCAAACTGGTCGTAGACTCGGACTGTGACGGTGTGCTCGCCTGGGGAAACCTTCTGCAACTGAAAATCGTAATTCTCGCGGGGCGCGTCGCTCAGGCCTCCGGCCGGGAAGACCAGCGTCCAATCTCCCGCATCTAGGCTGTATTGCGCGCGCGTGATGAAGCTTACCGGAGCGCTGGCCTGGAATCGGACGCGCACGCCGGCGCTGACGGAATCGGCTGCAAGCTGGGCGATGGACGGGGGCGTGTTGTCCACGACGAAGCGGTCGGATTCGCGCTCGGAGGATAGTCCCTCACCGGCTGGGTTGGAGGGAGAATCGCTGGCGACGATCTTCAAGTAGTAGGCGCCGTCCGGAATTGTGGTTGTGTCCCAGGAATAAAAACGGGTGTCCAGTTTGTCCTTTAGCAACTTCCACGTGGTTTCATTCTCGCCGCGAAAATAAATGGAAAATTCCAACTGGTCGTCATTGGCGTCGTCCGCGGTCCACAGCACTGACTGGTAGCCTTTTTGCGACATGCCCTGCGGGATCGGCTCGAAATGAGCCTGGCCGGAGGATTGGCCGCTATTCGAGAGCTGCGTGACGGAGAACGCCGCATTCGGCGAAGACGAGGACGGCGGCGGCTGAGGCATACGGAGTTGCGCGGGTGTTTGCGAGCCGGGGCCACCGTTTGGCAGGGAAATTCCCTGGACGCGCACGCCGGGATCCTGAATCGCGATGGCGGTAATTTCCGGAGCGATGTTTTTGGGCAGATACGCGATGCTGAACCAGTCGATCGCGGGAGCCGGGGCGCTGCCGGCGGCGCGCAGAACGGCCTTCCACTGCACGAAACGCGCGGCGGGGCAGTCAAGCTTGTCACCGGAAGGGTTTGTGTACGGGCCGGCCCAGTCGCTCCAGTTGGAGTCAGGGTCGGAAGTATTGCCGGAGCGGGCGTAGATCGAGATTCGAGAGGCGCCTGCGCCATTCGCGGCGGCGAAATTTTCACCCCACCAGACGGTGCGGCCCCAGCGCGAAAAAATGTGAGCGTCATAGGGCTGCGATTCGTAAGTGCCTTCGGATTCGTTCTCCGGTCCGAGAGTGAAAACCTTTCCCGGATTCGCGGCGGCTAGAAAAAGTTTCCCGCCTGGGCCCGCGGCGATCGAGGTGACCTGGCGCGAGGCGGCCTTCACGAGTTTCGAGAAAATGCGATTGCCGTCGAGTTCGAGAACCACGCCGTCATTTCCAGTACCGAGGAGAAGTTTTCCGCCGGGGAGCAGGCCCATCGAGTAAACCACCTCGTCGCGGGCGCTCCAGAGTTCTTCCGGGGAACCGTCAGGAGCGATTCGATAAACGGAACTTGAATTCACGGTGGCGAGCGGCGTGAAGGGAATGGGCTGCCCCTGAGGGATGCCGGGCGCGTTTGCTCCCGGGCCGATGGAAATCACAAAATTGGAGGTCGCGGTATTGTCCGGCGAAATGGGGCGCGGCTGGCCGGGTGCATTTGGCGTTTTCTCGCCTACCGATGCAACGTAGAGGTCTCCATTCGCGGCGAGAAGCAGCGACGTGATTTCTTTTTTCGAGGTTTCGTAAAGGACGAAGGCGCGGCGGTTGGCGGCGGCTTTCGGAATGCGCAGAACGCGACCGCTCGGTTCCGTGCCTGCGAGGAGATTTCCGTTTGCATCGAGCGCGAGCGAACGGATATGCGTTTCGTCGCTGGAATAAAATTCCTGCCCCGTGCCATTCGGCGCGACGGAGAAAATTTTACCGGTGTCGCCCGTGGCGACGTACACGGTCCCGTCCTTGTCCACGGCGAGATCCCAAATGTATTTTGTTTTTGGATCGAAGAAGACGGAGGATTGGCCGGCGGGCGTGACTTTGTAAACTTTTCCGTCGGGCGACGTGCCTACGAACAGATTGCCGGCGGAGTCGAGAGCCAGCGCCTGGGCGGCGAGTTCGGAGGATTCAAAGACACTGGTCGTTTTGCCGCTCGTATCGATGCGCAGCACTTTCGCGTTCGAGCCGCCCGCCGCGTAGAGATTTCCCTTGGCGTCGGCCTTGATCTGGAGGAGATAGGCGAGGCTGGCGTCCGCGAATTCAGCGAATCGCGGGGCGAGAAACATTTTCCCGTCGCTGCGCAGGGCGACGCCTTTTGCCGTGCCTTTGTCGAATTCTTCAAACGTGGTTTGCCGCCACCAGCGGGTGTGTTCGGCAAGAGCGGGGGCCGCAACGGCGAGGATGGCGGCAGCGAAAAGCAGCAGCGCGCCTGGGCGCGAAAGGGCGGCGGTTGTTGCGCCGCGCGGGTCGCGTGCCTTTGAAAAAACATTGCGCATAAGACTCCTCAAGGAAATGGCGACGCGCGCCAGCCTGCCGCTTACTTGATCTGAATCGTAATGGAAGTGGATCCCTGAACGATCTCGTCGAGCGGCACAGACCATTCTCCCGCGGAAGATTGCCGGAGGACGAGGGAACTGGCCGGGCCGCCGCGCTGGTCAAGAAGATTGATCTGGGACGCGGGAACGTTGGGCATCACTTTGTCCTGGACGACCATGGTCGGAGCGGAACCGACCAGGGTCACGTACAGGCGGTTGTTTCTCCGCTCCCGGTTCAAAACCGAAATCAGTTGTTCCAGGCTGTCCAGGCGCGCCTGCGATCCGGCGACGATGCTCATGCGATTCAACGTGCCCGAATCGCTGGCCAGGATTTGCATCGCTGGAGCCGCGCACCGCCTGCGGGGGAATGGCGATTTTCACGTCGCGAATCACTGGCGATCCGCGGTAGGGGCGCAATTGCACGCGCACGGTGACCGTGTCGCCCGGCTCGGCTTCGGATTTATCCAGCCAGGCGCCTTCGATGGTTACCTGGCGGCGTTCCGGCAAGGATTCCATGCGCAGAGTTACGCGCTCGATATTCGCCGTTTCAAACTGGTTGGAGAAAATTCTCTGGAATAAATTTTGCACCGCGCTCGCGACCGGGATGCCGTCGGGGGCGAAGGAATCAATCGGCGGGAAGAGATTATCGAGCGTGACGGTGGAGTGTCCGGCGATGTCGATTCCTCCGGTCAGGTGCATCGTCGTGCCTTCGCCGTAGACGCTGCTTTGAATCAGGCCGTTCAAGGAGCAAATTCCGATGAGAATCGGAGTGAGCTTAGGATTCGATATCACGCGGAATGAAAAGTTCTTGTCGCCGTCCGGAGTCGCGACAGTCATATCGATGGGGATTAATTTCGGCGAGGAGCCGAGGCTGCCTACGACAGCTGTCACGCGATCCTGGCTGAACGATCCAATCGTTCCGCCGACATTCACGATTTTCGTCGATTCCAGGTCGGAACTGAGGGTGGTCAGCACGCGCGCACGGGCCATGGGCATCTGGACGGAGCCGAAGCCGAAAAGCGGATGGCCGCATACATAGACGCGGCCGTCCACGATCGTCGTGACCGTGCACGATGCGTTCAGCGACATATCACCTTCGAGAAGGACGGCGCTGACCATGTCTCCGGGACGAATCTTTGCATCGTCCGGACGTGCGTCGATGCTTCCGCCCTGCGCCGCTGCCATGCCGTAGGCCGCAAATTCATTCTCGAATTGGCGAATGGCTGCGGCGCTGAAGCCTGAAAAAGTGAGAGGGGAAGCAATCGGGGTGAGGAATTTTCCGCCGGAAAGGCCGGCGCGCGACGCCCAGTCGGAGGGAAGCTCAAATCGCGCGTCCAGTTGATCTGCAGGGGCTGCGGTTCCCGGCGCCGCTTCGGCGCGAATCGCATTCGGCTGGCCTTTTGGCAGGCTCAGAATATTTTCAATCGGTGTGACCCCCGCGAGTGGTTCCTTGCTGAACTGGCCCAGTTTCAGGGAGAGCGCTCCGGCGAGCTTCCCTTCAAAGTAGACCGGGCTGCCGCTCATTCCTGCGACTACCCCGGTGTGCTCCACTTTTGGTCCGACGAGTTGCACCAGGATGATCGATTCCTTGGGGGCCAGAAAATTCGGCATCACTCCGATCACGACCAGATCGAATTTTTCGATCTGGTCTCCGGCAAAAATTGTGTAGGCCTCGCCCTTCATTCCGGGTTGAACTTGGGAAAGGGGGAAGATATCGGGATCGGCGGCGAAAAGAGCGGGCGCAATCAGTGACACCAGGAGCGCGGCAAGCAGGATGCGCTTGCAGGAAGGGAAGAGGCGAGCCGGGCGGCCTGTTCTGTCCATGTGCATTAAACTTCCATGATACGCGTGCTGAGTGTGGGAATCAATCGCGAGGGTTGGCAGGTCAGAAGTCAAATTTTGCTCCGGGTAGATCAAAGATGCCCGCCAAAAAGGCGGGCGGCATCTACGAAACCCGCGGCGGCCCGTCTTAGGGGCGGGCAGGAGTTTTCTCACTTTCATGCGCAACAACGCGGGAATGGTCGACGACGGATTTGGGAGTCAGCAATTGGAGCGAGGCGGTCATCACGAGTGCGCCCAGGATGACTTCGCCGGGGAACGCGTATTTATGCATCCATTTTAGCTGGTCGAGGCCCAACACTGCCTGGGGCGAAACAATCATCCAGCCGCCAAAGCCAAGAAGTAGCCAGCCCAGCAATCTGGACGGGCTTAGCGGATTGCCCTGGTTCGCAAAAGATTCAGGAGCGTTCTGAATTTTCCCCGTCGCGGGATCTTCCGGGGCCGGATATTTGAAAAAACGGTCGGTGAGGATTGCGCCGACAAGGCCGTTGTTGGTGGTGTTGCCGGCGGTGGAGAACATGGGAATGAGGCCGGTGTACATCGTGACAAATGTGGCGACGAATCCATCGATGTCTCGCACATGCAGCAGCACAGCTACAATCGGCGCCATAAAAAATGCGGCGCCGCCGGGAATGCCGGGAGATTCCAGGCCCAGAACGAGCACGGGTGGAATCAGCGTCAGGATTTCCAGAAGCGAAATGGGAAAATTGAGCAGCCGGGCGACAGAGATGGTGACGAGCATGACGGAAATGGTGGCGCAACTCTTGTTCATCACCGTGCCGAAAACGATGGAGACTTCCGCCATTTCGCGAGGGAGGCCCAGTTCGGATTCCGCCGAAACGAGATTCATCGCCAGAGTTTCGTACGATCCTCCCGTGCCGAATCCCGTGGGCCACACCGCCGCGTAATACGAAACGATCTGCTTCCAGGTTCGCTTGGACGTCAACTTCACGAAAGTGGCGAGGATAATGGACCAAGTCACCGTGACAATGCCCACCCAGAGCGTTGTCTCGCCGTACGCGGACATTCCCTTCAGGCCGAATTTCATGGGAATGCCGATCGCGAGGCAGCCAATCATCAGCGGGTAGTACCACAGAAGTTTCTGGAACATCCAGAGCGTGGCCTGGCTGGCCATGATCAGTCCGCGCGCAACGGAACGCAGGCCCGGAATGATCGATGCCAGGTAACCGATTAACACCGCAATGATCAGCGATTGGACCAGTGGTTGCTCAGTGAGAAGCGAGGAGAAGGATTGGCTTACTTGCTGAAACCACTGGCCCGCTCCGAGGATTGGCACGCCCGGAGCGGCAAAGGGCAGCTTGGTGAGAATCGGGATCCAAATCGTGACGTAAGCCAAAGAAGCAAATCCCAGGACTACGTAGGCCGCAAGAATGGAGCCGAACAGGCGTCCCGCACCCTGGCGATTGTAGAGCACCAGCTTTGCAGTGGCTCCCGAGAGGAGCGCAAAAATAATAAGCGTGGCAAAAGTGACAATGAGCTTTGGGAAGTACGTCCCGCTTATATAGATTGCGGCCGCCACATGATTCCCGCGAAACAACACACCGATGAGCAAGCCCGCGGCCAGGAGCGCGATGACGCAAACGGCGAGCGGAATGCCGAAATATGCGCCGGGCTTTGACTTTTTGGTCGCAGCTTTTTTCGCGTCAGCCGTCATCCTGACCATCCTAGTCCTGACAGAAGTTCCCCGAGACATTGTTAGCTGGCAGCCTGGAGAGTCCAGATAATACATCAGGGATTCTCTCCGCGGTGACTCGTCTTTCAAGGTTGTCTGGTGTTCGGTCGTTCTGATATCTTTCGTGCATGCCAACTATTGCGAAGTTAGAATGCTCTCGTTGTAAAAAATCTGTTTCGGCCCAAACCCCCCAGACACTTTGCCCGGATTGCGCGGGTTCCCTTTATGTTCGATACGATTTGAGTCCGCTGCACGGACCCGCGGCGCGCGACAAAATCGCGCAGTATGCAGCCTCGGTGCCATGGGCAGGGATGTGGCGCTACAGCCTTGTTCTGCCCGATGCCAAGCCGGTCACGCTGGGCGAAGGCTGGACGCCGATGCTGAAGAGCAGGCGCTTTCCAAATGTATATCTTAAGGAAGAGGGCGCGAACCCGACAGCCACCTTCAAGGCGCGAGGACTCGCCATGGCCGTCACCATGGCTCGACATTACGGCCTGAAAAAGCTGGCCGTGCCGTCAGCCGGGAATGCCGCGGGCGCACTTGCCGCTTACGCCGCGGCGGCGGGGATCGAAGCGAATATCTTCATGCCGAAAGACGTGCCATTCGCCAACCTGGTCGAGGCGACCGTATATGGAGCCAAGGTAACTCTCGTTGACGGGCTCATCTCCGATTGTGGGCGCATGGTGGCCGAGCGTAAAGAGAAGGAAGGCTGGTTCGACATTTCCACGTTGAAGGAGCCGTTTCGCGTGGAAGGCAAGAAGACCATGGGGTACGAACTGGTCGAGCAGCTTGGCTGGGAATATCCCGATGCGGTTTTTTATCCTACGGGTGGCGGTGTCGGACTGATCGGAATGTGGAAAGCGTTCATTGAGATGGAAGAACTCGGCTGGGTGCGTCCCGGAAAGCGGCCGCGCATGGTTGCGGTGCAGTCCTCCGGGTGCGCGCCGGTGGTCCGCGCGTTTGAAGAGGGCGCGAAAGTAAGCCAGATGTGGCAGGACGCCGCAACGCTTGCGGCGGGGCTTCGCGTGCCAAAGCCGTATGGGGATTCGATCATGCTGGAAATTCTGCGCGAGTCCGGCGGCGTGGCTCTGGCTGTCTCCGATGAGCAGATCATCGCGTCGGTCAAGGACTGGGGAAAGAATGAAGGCATGTTTCTGTCTCCGGAAGGAGCCACGGCGACAGCTGCATACGATCATCTGATCGCGACCGGGTTTCTTACCCCCAAGGACCGCGTTGTGTTGTTCAATACCGGGGGCGGGCTTAAGTATACGGACGTGATGGGTGACGCTTTTGGCCTGCATGGTTCGGCTAGCTAACCTGGAGATTTCGCCAATCGGAACGCTCTTGTAGCGCCCGCCTTCAGGCGGGCATGTGCTTGAGTCCAAAGTGCCCGCCTGAAGGCGGGCGCTACATAATTCAGGAAACGTTCAGCCCGCCGGATTAGGATTACTATATGTAATGTTTGAACAGGGATAGCCCTGGCGCAAGGTTCGTAGCCGCAGGAATGGGCTGAAGAATCCAAGATGCATATCTCCGCGCCTTTTATTCGACGGCCTGTTGCCACTTCGTTGTTGAGCGTTGCCATTCTGCTCGCGGGCGGAGTGGCTTTTTATTTTCTGCCTGTCTCCGCGTTGCCGCATATTGATTTCCCGACCATCAATGTCCGCGCGAATCTGCCTGGGGCGAGTCCGGAAACCATGGCCTCCTCGGTGGCAACGCCGCTAGAGCGCCAATTCGGGCGAATTGCGGGCGTCACGCAAATGACATCCAGCAGCCAGCTGGGCAGCACCGGAATCACTCTTCAGTTTGATCTGGATCGAGACATCAATGCCGCAGCGCGGGACGTGCAGGCGGCCATCAACGCGGCGGCAGGACAATTGCCTGCATCTTTGCCAAACCTGCCGACGTACCGCAAGGTCAATCCAGCCGAAACGGACATTTTGGATGTGTCGGTGTCATCGGACACGGTGACGAGGGGCGCGCTCTACGACATATGCGATTCCTTTCTTGCGCAAAAGATCGCGCAAGTCGAGGGGGTCGGCCTCGTGCGCCTTTCGGGGGGAGCGAAGCCGGCGGTTCGCGTGGATCTGAATCCCAACGCGCTGGCGCATTACGGAATTGGTTTGCAGGAAGTGAACGCTGCGCTTGCTTCGGCCAATGCCAATTCTCCCAAGGGGGCACTGGAGAATTCGACGATCCGATGGGTCGTGAGCGACAGCGACCAGCTTCTCAAGGCTGACGAATACGCATCTTTGATTGTCGCCTATCGAAATGGGGCTCCGGTCCGCGTCCGTGATATCGCGAAAGTAAGCGAAGGGATCGAGGATGTCCGCAATGCGGGGTACACGAACGGCAAAGCGGCCGTGTTGATGGGGGTTGGCCGCCAGCCCGGGGCCAACATTATCGAGACCGTGGATAAGATCATGGCGTTGCTCCCGGAATTGAAAGCGTCCATCCCTCCCACGGTGACGATGGACACGAACTACAACCGCACGACGACCATTCGCGCATCCGTGAAAGACATCGAATTCACACTGCTGTTGACCGTGGCTCTTGTAGTGATGGTGATTTTTCTTTTTTTGCGGAACGCCTGGGCCACGATTATCCCGAGCGTCGCGGTGCCTTTGTCCATTGTGGGGACGTTTGGAGCGATGTACCTGCTGCACTATAACCTCGACAATCTTTCCCTCATGGCGCTGGCGATCTGCACCGGGTTCGTAGTGGACGACGCGATTGTGGTGATCGAGAACATCACCCGGTATATGGAAGCAGGGGATTCGCCGATGCAGGCGGCGATAAAGGGTTCCCGCGAAATTGGATTCACCGTGCTGTCGATGAGCATGTCGCTGATTGCGGTCTTCATTCCTCTCCTGCTGATGGGCGGGATTATCGGGAGGCTGTTCCGCGAATTTTCGGTCACCTTGAGCGTGGCTATTCTTGTTTCGCTTGTCGTGTCGCTGACCACGACGCCGATGATGTGCGCGCATTTCCTGAAATCGCAAAAGGATGTCAAACACGGGAAAGCTTACCTGGCGATCGAGCGAATGTTTCAATGGAGCGTGGAGACATACTCGTCAGGATTACGCTGGGTTCTGCGCCACCAGCCGTTCATGCTGACCGTTACGGGCGCGACGATTTGCCTCAGCGTGTATTTGTACATCGTGATTCCCAAGGGATTTTTTCCGCAACAGGATACGGGCCTGATGGCCGGAAATATTCTGGGATCGCAGGATACTTCCTTTCCCGTGATGCAGGAGAAATTGAAACAATTCACGGACATCGTCCTGGCCGATCCGGCGTTGAAAACACTGGTGGGCGAAATGGGCGGCGGCTCGGAAAACACCGCGCAAATGGAAATCGAATTGAAGCCGCTCAAGGACCGAAACGTCAGCGTGTATCAGGTGCTCTCCCGCCTGCGGCCGAAACTCACGCAGGTTCCCGGGGCGACACTTTTTTTGCGGGCCTATCAGGACATCACCGTGGGCGGCAGAATCAGCAGCTCGCAATATCAATACACGCTCTCCAGCGAAAACCTGAATGATTTGCTGGAATGGGCGCCACGGGTAGAGTCGGCGTTGAAAGAAATCCCGGAAATCGGGGACATTGCCAGCGATCAGCAAACGCGCGGATTGCTGGCGAGCCTGGTGATCGATCGCGATACGGCTTCCCGATTGGGAATTTCGCAACTGGCGATCGACAATACGCTTTACGACGCGTTCGGACAGCGGCAGGTGTCCACGATTTTCACGGAATTGAATCAGTACCATGTGGTGATGGAGGTCGACTCGGAGTTTCGGGACAGCACGGATCGCATTCGCGGTTTATATGTGAAGTCATCCAAGGGGGACCTGGTGCCCCTCAGCGCTTTCACGCACTATGAGACCAAGAATACGGCTCTGGCCGTCAACCATCAGGGGCAATTTCCCGCGGTGACGATTTCGTTCAATCTGGGGGATGGCGTCTCGCTGGGGGACGCGGTGACCAAGATCGAAGCGGCCGTTTTGCATATGGGCCTTCCCTCCGATATTCATCCGACATTTCAGGGGAACGCGCTGGCCTTTCAGTCTTCGCTGGCCAGCCAGCCGTGGCTGATTCTGGCGGCGATGGTGGCCGTGTACATTGTTTTGGGCATGCTGTATGAAAGTTACATTCATCCGATCACGATCTTATCGACGCTGCCATCCGCGGGAGTCGGCGCTCTTCTGGCATTGCTTGCTTTTCATACGGAATTGACTGTGATTGCGCTGATCGGAATCATTCTGTTGATCGGGATCGTCAAGAAGAACGCCATCATGATGATCGATTTCGCGATTGAAACGGAGCGGACCGGAAAAACTTCCGAGGAATCGATTTATCAGGCGTGCCTGCTGAGATTCCGGCCGATCATGATGACGACGGTGGCGGCGCTTTTCGGAGCATTGCCGCTGGCCTTGATGCATGGGACTGGCTCGGAGATGCGGCGACCGCTGGGGATCAGCATTGTGGGCGGGTTGATGGTGAGCCAGGCGCTTACGCTTTATACGACTCCGGTGATTTATTTGTATATGGATCGCCTGCAGGCGCGATTGAAGAGGCGCAAGGAGGCGAGGATCCTTGGCGGGGCGACTACCCCTCATCCGGCCTCCGCTAAGTAACTACCGATTACTTCGCTGGCAAAACTTGGCGCATGCTTTAGCTTGGGGTTTTCGTCTTCCTCTTGCTTATGGAACCCCGCAGGCTGAAGCCCGCACTACTGGGGCTACTGAGGCGTTGCAAAACATTTCCTCCCGGGGCACACTTTCTTTATGAGCACTTATGATTTGATTTGCATTGGGGCGGGGCCTACCGGTCTGGCCTGCGCGATTGAAGCCAAGCGCGCGGGGATGCGTCCGCTGGTGATTGACAAGGGATGCCTTTGCAATTCTCTCTTCCATTATCCCGTGAACATGGTGTTTTTCACGACGCCGGAGCTTTTGGAAATCGGGGATTTGCCGCTTACTAGCGCGGCGGAGAAGCCCACGCGCGCCGAGGCGCTGAAATATTATCGCAAGTGCGCCGAGCATTATGATATGGACTTGAGGCTCGGGCATCGCGTCGAGCGGGTCGACGGAGCGGACGGCCAATTCAGCGTCCACACACGGGACGAGCGGGGAATTCCCGCGCAATTTGCATGCAAGAAAATTGCAGTGGCGACGGGGTATTACGACCTGCCGAATCGTATGGGCATCCCCGGCGAAGATCTGCCGCACGTCTCGCATTACTACACGGAGCCGCACGCGTTCTGGCGGCTGAACGTAGTGGTGATCGGCGGTAAGAATTCGGCGGCGGAGGCGGCCCTGGATCTTTACCGCAATGGCGCGAAGGTCACGATGGTTCACCGGCGCGCGGAGCTTGGCTCGACGATCAAGTATTGGGTGCGGCCGGATATCGAGAACCGCATCAAGGCCGGGCAGGTTCGAGCGCTTTTTGAAACCAGCGTGAAGCGGATCGAAGAAGGCCGTGTGGTGGTTTCCAATCATGCTGGAGAAATGACACTGCCCGCGGACCAGGTTTTTGCACTGACGGGATACCATCCGGATTTTGAGTTTCTGCGTTCGCTGGGGATTTCGCTCGATCCGGAAACCAATAAACCCAGCATGGATCCGATGACGCACGAGAGCAATGTCCCGGGGATTTTTGTCGCCGGAGTGGTGATCGGCGGAAACCATACCAGCGAAATCTTCATTGAAAACGGGCGGTTTCACGGCAAACAGATCGTTGCCGCTTTGACTGGCAGGCGTTTACATTCCACCACAGGCGTTTGAAGTATTTTCCACCCGATGCTAAAGTGATTGAAACGCATGGAAGAAGGGCCGAAGTAGCTCAGTTGGTAGAGCAGTCGATTCGTAATCGACAGGTCTCCGGTTCAAGTCCGGACTTCGGCTCCAGCATTTTTCCCAACCATAATGGGTCAGTCTGAAGTTGTTCCGGAGAATCCAACAACGTTTGCGTCAACTTAGGATGGACTCTGTACGGTTGCGTTCCACATCAGGGATTTCAGTGGATGCGGTCACGCGTGAAGCGGTCGCGGCCGGCCCAGTAAGGGCACCGGGGGCAGGATTTTCCCTCGGGGTAGTCAATGCCTTCTTCATGAGGGCAGCCGATGAGCCCGTCGGTGGCGATCACGGACTTGGCACCGTTTTCCTTTAGAAATGTAATTATTTTTTCGCCGATAGCGATATCGTGGCGCACGTCGTCCTCTTCGGAGAACCATCGTTCGAGCAGGTCCACATCATTTCCCTCCGCGAGCGTGATGCTCACCACCACTTTCGTGGCAACATCGGCAGTCGGTCCATAGTATGCGATCGTTGTGATGGGATAGCCGCGAAAGCCCCGTTTGGACTTCCTTTGCAGCCATGCCGAGGATTGCTTGCGGTTCTTGCGCATCGGTGTTCGAGCCGATTGAACCACAATCTGCGTCTTGTCGTCTATTGAGATGCTTGGCCATAGTCAACTTTGGCCCGCCCCCACAGCTCTTCGCTGGCTATCCGAGCGCCTTCGGCCATGGCTTCCAGCTTGGCCCACATGATTGACGGATGGACTCGGCGGTTGAACTGTTCCTGGGCGAAGCCGCAGTCAGTGCTGGCGATGACGTTCTCCCTGCCTACCAGGCTCGCGAAACGCGAAATGCGTTCGGCAACGAGTTCCGGGTGCTCCACGACGTTCGTGCCGTGGCTGACTACGCCGGGGGCCAGGATCTTGCCTTTCGGGAGCTTGACGTCCTGCCAGACGCGCCATTCGTGTTCGTGGCGGGGATTGGCGGCCTCGATCAGGTAGGCGCCGGCGCGGACTTTTAGGATGAGATCGACAATTTTCCTGAGCGGCACGTCGGTCGTGTGCGGGCCGGGCCAGCTACCCCAGCAAACGTGATACCGGATGCGGTCTTCCGGGATTCCTTCCAGGGCGTGATTCAGGACTTCGACGTGGCGACCCACCCAGCGGTAATAGTCGTCGAAGCTCGCTGGGGGGACCATGCGGTCGTAGGTCACGGCGGCACGGGCGTCGTCCACTTGCAGCAGGAAACCGGCGTCGACGATGGCGCGGTATTCCGTCCTGAGCGCTTCCGCCAGGGCGATCACCAGTTCTTCCTCGTTGCGGTAGTATTCGTTCTTGCGGTCCGGGATCGCGCTGGATGGGGCGGCCACCGGCAGGAATGCTTCCTCCACACTCACGCGTTGCAGCGCGGCTTTAAGATTGTCGATGTCGTGCTGGAGTTCGGCGATCCCGGTGTATTTTACGGGGGCTACGCAGACGGCTTCTTGCTGAGTCACGTTTGACCAGGTGCGATCGTTTCCGCCTTCGAGTTCCGCGTAAAATTCCTTAAAGCGCTCCCTGTCGGCTCCGCGAGCAAAAGGATTGGCGCCCGGTTTGACGGGGCGCATCTCGAAGCCGCTTACGCGTTTTAATGCGTACAGCGCCCAGCTTGTGGACTTGCCGAATTCGCCGTCGTTGACGATGTCGATGCCGGCCTGGGCCTGGCGGCGCACGACTTCGGCGACGGATTCCTTGAGGCACTGTTCGTAGGCGCGCACATCAGCGGGATCGCCTTTTTCCCGCGCGCGCACGAGATCGAGCAGGCGCGGCGGACGGATCAGGCTGCCAACATGCGTGGTGAGAATTCGATCTGCGCTGCGCTTCATCGGGAGTGGCCTTAGGGTTTGAATTCGATCAGGAGATTGCTGATCGGAAGTTTACCGACGTCCTTGGAGGCGTGGACGACGGGAGGCCTCCACATGACTACGTCGGGCACGAGTTCACGGGTTTCTTCTTTTCCGTCGGTCCATTGCTGCACCATCGTGTCGTTCAGGAAAATCGCCAACCGGACGTTGTGGCTGTGAGGCGCGGCATATTCGCCGGGCTGCATCTTTTCCGCAAACACGGTGAAATCTTTTCCGTCGTACAAAATTTTGTTGCCGGGAGGTGGCGGCGTTCCTGCGGCTGGAGGCATCACTTTGGGGTGAGTTAATTTTATCGCGACCTCGAGAAAATCTCCGGCTTTGGGGGGTGAATAGCGTTCTCCCGATTTAAAAGCTTTTACTTCGCCGCGTTTCATCTCATGTCCATTCACTTCCACGGAACCGAGGGCCACCACGACGCGTTCTCCGCAAGAAGGTTCCGCCGACGCGCAGGGCGCGCTATTTTTGAAGACGCGAATGAAATCATTTTCGAGAAGCGGGCTCGCCGGGGCGGTTTGGAGAAAAAGCAGCGCCGCAAGGATCAGTTTCATATTCAATGTGCCCTTCCTTATCTTTGGGCGTTGTCCTAATTTCGGATCTATTGCCATGAATCCGATTTTTAGGAGGTCCGACCTTCAGGTCGGACGATCAACGTAGCACAAAATCGGGCTTTAGCCCCTGAAGTTGAAGCTTCAGGGCCTAAAGGCCGTCCTCGTGCGGAGCTGGCTGTCCGACTTGAAGGTCGGACCTCCGAACCCACGCCTTCCGCGACCGTTACTCCAAATTCGTACAATACTTACCTTTGCTGAGTAAAGACGCGTAGTGTACAGCAGGGAAGGGATTAATTCACCATGCGGCGAACGCTTTCGAGGGCCTGTCGAGCGAGGGTGTAACGCGGCTCGATGTTCAGGGATTTCTGAAAGAGTTCGCGGGCGCGATTGATCATGCCTTTGGCGAGATAGACGCGGCCGAGATTGAAGTAAGGGAAATGACGCGGCTCATAGCGCCTGGCCTTCATGGCCTGTTCGAGCCACGGGATGGCTTCGTCGTAGCGGTTGAGCTCGATGAGGTAGGAGCCGATGTCGTTGTACGGATTGCCGAAATCCGGATCAACCTCGATGGCGCGCTTGCATTCGGCGATGGCTTCTTCGATTTTCCCCTGGAAATGATAGGTCCAGCCCAGGAATGTGTACGCCTCGGCGGTGGGGTGAAGGGCTAGCGATCCGAGGTAGAGTTCGACGGCGCGGTCGTAATCGCCCTCCATTTGAGCGGCAAATGCCTCTTGGAATCGCTGCCTTGCTTCCGTTTCGCGGTCCGAGGGCATGAGCCATTTAGAGCACAGCGACAGTAGGGTGTCAAACTTGGATACACGGCGGGCCGTCTGTAGGGGCACGGCATGCCGTGCCCCTACAGATTGAAAATTACATCTTCGAGACGCCGAAGCCGTCGATTTGCACGTCGAGCTGGTGGTTGATGCGCATGCCGTAGATACCGTCGGTTTTTGCGGCGGCTCCAGTCTTAGGCAGGGAGGTGACGACGGTGCCGTTGATGACGAAGTCTATCTTGTTAGCCATCACGCGGACTTCCAGAGAGTTTGTGGCTGATCCGCTGGCGTCGGGCTTTTTCACCGCGGGGCTTGGCGTTTTGGGAGAGACTCCTTGCGTGGAGGCGCCGTCGCGGCGTTTGATGAGATAGGTGCCGTCGTCGGTCACCATGAAGTAGATGTAGCTTTGCGTCGCGCCTTCGAGGCCGCTGCCGCCGAAGATTAGGCCGTAGTATTCGTCATAGCCCGTCGATTTGATCAGCTTGAATGTGCCTTTGAGCGTGTAATTGCCGGTGGCCGTGTTGGCCGGGTTCCAGTAGATCGCGGCCATGGGATTGACGGCGTGAAAACCGGATCCGCTGACGAGGAATTTGTTGGCGCCGGGAGCATCCGGGTCGGACGCGTCGGAGCTGTGGTCGGAGCGCAGCTTCCAGCCTTTCGGGGATTGCGCGAATACCGGGGCGGTGGCGAGCAGCGCGGCCAGTACGAATCCGATGAAGTGCTTCATTTCTGTGCCTCCTCAGGAAGTGGCTTCCTGGAATCATACTCCCGTTTTGTGTGTGTAATGCAACTCGGTTTTTTGTGGCGCCCGCCTTCAGGCGGGCATCTGCCTTACACAAATTGCCCGCCTGAAGGCGGGCGCTACATACCTTCGCCACTCGCGTGGTTCATTTTGACAGGCTCACCCGTGGGGAAACTGCGGGCGGGTTTGCGCGCGTGCTAGAATTCTTGCGTGTCCAAACAAATTGTTCGGCCTGGCCGCACGATTAGCGGGTCTCTCGAAGTTCCCGGGGACAAATCCATTTCCCATCGTTACGCGATGCTTGCGGCGCTCGCGGAGGGGGCGAGCGAAATCACGCACTTTTCCGCGGCGGCCGACTGCCGGAGCACGCTCGATTGCTTCTCGCGGCTTGGAGTGAAAGTCGATATTCAGGGGGACCGCGTTCGCGTTGCCGGCCTCGGCCTCGAGGGGCTGCGCAGGCCGCGGGGCACACTGGATGCCGGAAATTCGGGGACTACAATGCGCATGCTCGCCGGGATCCTGGCGGGGCAGGATTTCCGGTCAACGCTGGACGGTGACGCCTCCCTGCGGTCGCGGCCGATGCGGCGCGTAATGGACCCGCTCACGCAAATGGGCGCGCGGATTCATGCCCGCGAAGGAGGTTTTGCGCCCCTGAAGATCGAGGGCACGTGGCTTACTCCCATCGAGTACGCGCTTCCGGTGCCGAGCGCGCAGGTGAAGTCCGCGGTCCTTCTCGCCGGATTGTTCGCCGACGGAGTTACGTCCGTGACAGAACCGGTGCGCACGCGCGACCACACGGAGCTGGCTCTGGCCGAATTTGGGGCGCACATCGATCATGAGGGGCGCACGATTCGTATTCACGGACGGCCTCGTTTGAAAGGCCGCACGCTCGCGGTGCCGGGCGATCTTTCGTCGGCTGTATTTTTTCTGGCGGCGGCGATGGTCTTACCGGAATCGAATCTGGTAATTCAAAACGTTGGCTTAAATCCCACCCGTTCGGCGGTGCTCGATGTCCTGGGTACGATGGGAGCGCCTATCTCGCTCGTTTCGATTCGCAGCGAGCATGGGGAGCTTGTCGGCGACGTTTCTGTCCATCATGAATCGCTGAAGGGGGGCTCGATCGAAGGCGACGCCATCGCGCAATTGATTGACGAGCTTCCTGCGATTGCGGTGATCGGTCCGTACACCGAAGAGGGGATTGAGATTCGCAACGCGGCGGAACTGCGCGTGAAGGAAAGCGATCGGATTGCAGTTTTGGCGGAGAACCTGCGGCGAATGGGCGCGAAGGTCGAGGAGCTTCCCGACGGCTTGCGCGTGGGGGGCCGCTCGGCGGGCCGTCTGCATGGCGCGGAGATCGAGCCGCACGGCGATCATCGCATGGCCATGGCCTTCGCTATCGCCGCTTTGGGAGCCGAGGGCGACACGGTGATTCACGACGCGGAATGTGCAGCGGTCTCCTACCCTGAATTTTTCTCGACGCTCGAGCGGCTGGTTGAGCGATAGTCAGGATTTCTCGCCATACCCCTATCGATGGAACTCAAATCGTATCGCTTACTGTCAGAGGCAGGGTGTTTTGTGGCGCCGGCGTGCCGCCGGCGATTTCTTCGACGGTCACGCCGCTCAAAACCGCCGGCGGGACGCCGGCGCCACAACAAGCTTGCTCACGATTGCCAAATTGGATCGCTGTTTAGGTAGAAACAATTGTCAGAGAACCGGATCAGATGGATCGTGATTTCTCAAAAGCCCCGGGGCCGCCCGAAACATTTGTAACATTGCATTCATCTGACGTTAAAGGAGATAAAAATGTTTTGGAAAGTGTGTGCGTGTCCTTTCTTGACACTCCGTCTCCGCAGCGGTTAACCTCGCGTGCGAATGAGAGGAAGACTTCGTCGGATACTGCTTGCCCTGGTGATTTTGGCGGGCGTGGTGGCGCTTGCCTACCAATCCCGTCATAAGATTCATCTGGCGGATTTTACCTGGAGCAAATTCATTGCGAGCGTCGGCCAGGCAAATATCTGGCTGCTCCTCATTTCGTTCGTTGCGCTTTATGGATGCTACGCGATCCGCGCCGTCCGGTGGCAACGCTTCTGCCGTTATCTAGGCCCTACGACTTTCCTGAACACGTACAGCGGCACGCTGATGGGTTTCGCCGCGATTTTTGTTCTTGGCAGAGCGGGAGAGCCAGTGCGGCCGTTGCTTCTCGCGCGGAAGGATCGCCTCCCCGTCGCCAGCGTGTTCGGAATATTTTTCCTGGAACGATTCTGCGACTTTGCCGCGGCAGCAGCGCTGGCGTGCCTGAGCCTGCTTGTATTTCCGAACCGGCTCTCCGATGCGGGGGCGGACATGGATTGGGTGGGCCGCGCCCGGCACGGAGCCTGGCTGCTTCTCGCCGCGTTGGTCGGTCTTACGGCGGTGCTGGTTTACTACCGCGTGCATGGGGCGGCGGCGGTCGATAAGGGCCTCGAGCGGTGGCGCAACAGCGGAGGAATGAGGATGCGTTTCGCTTCCGCCATCACCGGAATCAGCGAGGGGCTTCAGGCCATACGGACCCTGTCCGATTTGTGGGCGGCGATTGGTCTTACCACTGCGCACTGGGTGCTTGTTGTCCTCGTTTACATGTGGGTCTCGCAGGCTTTCTCCGGCGCGTTCCTGCACTCCGATATTAATTTTTGGGGAGCCATGCTTTTGCTCGCGGTCACTCTAGTGGGCTCCGTGCTGCAGCTTCCTGGAATAGGGGGCGGCGCGCAGATTGCCAGCATAGTCGCGCTGACCGCGATTTTCGGCGTTTCGCAGGAGCCCGCCATCGCCATTGCCGCCGTACTCTGGATCATCACGTTTGCCGGGTGCACGCTGGTGGGAATTCCATTGTTGATTCATGAGGGAATGTCCCTCGGGGAATTGCGGCAACTGGCGCGCGCCGAAGCCGAGGCGGAAGAGTCCGGCAAGCACATCGCGGTTCCCGGGTCGAACGGGGCAGCCAAACCCGCGGGCGCGATCAAGCCAAAGCTGCGGGGAGATTCGGCGCGGTGAAGTGCCCATTTTGTTCGGTCATGGAAGACAAGGTCATCGATTCGCGCGAAGGGCGAGCCGGTGATCTGATCCGCCGCCGGCGCGAATGCCTGAAGTGCGGACGACGCTACACGACGTACGAGCGCATCGACGAAATCCCCTACATGGTGATCAAGAAGGACGGGCGCCGTGAGCGCTTCGACCGGCAGAAAATTCTGCAGGGGTTGCTGAAATCGTGCGAGAAACGGCCCGTTGCGACGGCCAAGCTCGAGGCGCTGGTCGACGAAGTGGAGCGCTTCGTTCACGAAGCACCCGAGCGCGAGCGCAAGACCAGCGAAATCGGCGAGCTGCTGATGAACCGCATCAAGAGGCTCGATAAAGTCGCCTACGTGCGATTTGCTTCCGTATACCTGGATTTCAAGGATGTAAAGGAATTCATGTCGGAATTGAAGGGTCTCTTGAAAGACCGCTCGAAAAAGTAATTCCCGCCGGCGGATAGAATCTTGCTTCCTACAAAGTTGACCTGCTGCATGCGGCGGCCAATAAAGTTAGTCGTGCGGGCTTTACAGGCTGCGGGAAAAAGGCCTTGTTCTGTCATTCTGAGCGAAGCGAAGAATCCCTCTTCGATTTAAGTATGAGAAAAGAAACAAGGAGAGATTCTTCGCTTCGCTCAGAATGACAGAGTTTTGAGTTTTTCCGCAGCCTGTGAAGCCTGTGCTGCTAAAACCCGCGAGCTTTGCTGTAGTGATGGCGTGGGCCCGGATTGATCCGGGCCCACTGGATCGAGCGAGAGAAGAAATGGAACTAGCCGATCTGAAGGTTATTCTCGACGGAGAAAACGCCGGGGACTGAGTTCGCGAAGATGCCGGCCATGGTTTTATCCATCTGGTTCATCACTACGCCCTCGAGGGCCACGTGGCCATTTTTTACGATGATGTGGAGCTGCGGGATGGCGCCCATCGTGTACCGGCCCAAATCGCCTTGCGAAAAGACGGTGCGATATTCGGCGCGGCGGATCTGATCGTCAAACCTTGATGGCGGCAGCACTTCGATGTTGTTAGTGACTTTTGTCACGCCGGGTATTGACGCCACAAATTTTCCGGCGTCATCTTTGGTCGTGGCGTGCTCGCTGATTACCTGGCCGGTCAACACCACTTCCGAACCGTTCACCTGGTATCCCAGGTGGTCGAAGACGCCGTACCAGGGAAGCATGGCTAGATTGTGTTGGACCTGGTTGGGGATCGCCGAAACATTGGGGTTTGTAGTGGTTCCCGCTTTTGCGGCCACGGCCCCCAGAGTGAAGCTCATCGCCCCGGCGAATATCATTACAAACAAAAATCTTAGAAGACTTGCACGGGTAATCATGGAAGTCCTCCTTTCCTCGGCCCTCGCGGCCGGTAATTCCAACAACCCTACACTTACTTAGATGCAGACTTGGCTCAAAAGGCATCCTGGGAGCAGCTTCCTTCGAACAACTCGGGTTGCAGCGGCTGGGTCTGGTAGGATGGCGAAAGGCGTCGGCACGTTTGCGTCTTACGAGTGATGAAAGGGAAATGGGAACAAAGGCCATTTGGACGATTGCGCATCGCGGGGCATCCGGACACGCGCCGGAGAATACGATGGCGGCGTTTCGAAAAGCCACTGCGCTGGGAGCGCGCTTTATCGAGACCGACCTGCAGATCACGCGGGATGCGCGGGTGATCGCCATCCATGACCTCACGCTGGAGCGGACGACGAGCGGGAAGGGACAGGTGCATTTTCTGACGCTCGAGCAAATTCGCGCGCTCGATGCAGGAGCTTGGTTTGGCGGCAAAAAAGCGTTTTCCGGGGAACGCGTGCCCACGCTGGAGGAAATCCTCGAATTTGCGAAAGAGCAAGACATTATTTTTTATCTGGAAATAAAATCCGGGTCGGCCTGGGGGATCGAGCATGCCGTGGTCGCGGCGCTGCGTGATCAGAACGCTTCGGCGCGCGTCGTGATTCTGTCATTTGACCCAGGTTCGATCGAAACAGTTCACCAGCTGGATACAACGATGATGACTGGATTCTTGTGCGAGCATCCCGTCGGCGACCTGGTCGAGCGCACGGTCCGAGCAGGGGCCCGGCAGCTCGTAGCGCGCGGGGACCTGCTTACACCCGGAGTTGTTGAGAAGGCTCATCAGGCGGGATTGCAGGTGGTGGCCTGGACGATTAACGATCCAGAGCAGATGCGGCGCCTGATCGCGATAGGGGTGGATGGAATCATGACGGACTATCCGGAACGGCTCTTGAGCGTCTTGCAAGCCAAGTAGGACGGGCTTCAACCTGCCAGGTTTGGTCTCGGCAAGATCAAAACCTGACAGGCTGAAGCCCGTCCTACTTGGCCGCCAATTTAAACAATGCGGCAAACTGGGGGACCGTTAACTGTTCCGCGCGTGCGTCCGTGGGCAGGCCTGCTTCTTGCAAAATGTCTTCTGTTCGCGATCCCAGGCGCGCGCGCAGGTTATTGCGCAACATTTTCCTCTTTTGCGCGAAACATTCCTTCACGAAATCCAGGAATGCGGTTTCATCGTTTACTGAATTTATCGTGCGCGCTCCCGGCATGCGGAAACTTACCAGCGCGGAAGCAACTTTTGGGGGCGGGTGGAACGCCCCTGGCGGGATGCGGAACACGATCTCCGGCCTGCCAAACCACTGCGAAACAACGGAGAGATACCCGTAATCGCGGCGTCCCGGTTGCGCGACGATGCGGACTGCAACCTCGAATTGGATCACAATATGAATGGACGCGATTCGATCGGCGTGCTCGAAGAGCCGGTGCAGAATAGGCGAGGTAATGTAGTAAGGCAAATTTCCGTAAACTGAAAAGCGCTCTCCACCTGTCAGTTTCTCAAAATCGACAGCCATCACATCACATTCGACGACTTCCACGTTTCCGCAGGGCGCGGTGACTTCGCGCAAACGCCTGGCAAGGAGCGGGTCGAGTTCGATGGCAATTACTTTGCTCGCACGCTTGGCAAGTCGCGTTGTCATTTCACCGTGACCTGCGCCGATTTCAAACCACACGCCATCGCTGGGGCCGACGGCACTCGCGATCCGCTCCTGCCAACCGGCGCCGGTGAGGAAATGCTGGCCAAGTTTTTCAGGCGACATGGCAGGGAAGTGTAGCAAGAGGAGAGGGCATCCCAGGTATGAGAATCCGCTTCAGCCCGTATCTCATGCTGGGGATCCGGGTTTCAGTGGAGGGTTGTCAAAGTGACGCGCGGCGGCGAGGTTTTGCGGCGCTGGCGTCCCGGCGGCGATCTTTTGTATTCGAGTCGCAGCGGGAAAGCTGCCGGCGGGATGCCGGCGCCACAAGAGTCTGCTCTCGGCACGGATAATGCGGCTGTCGGCCTGTTAAGTGATAGAACTACGAGCCTGCTGCATGGCCCATTGCCGACATGCGCTTTTTCATCTCCTCAGGCGAAACGTCTTCGACGTGAGTCGCGACGGACCACATATGGCCGAACGGGTCGAGCAACGAGCCTGAACGATCGCCGTAAAATTGGTTCTTGATGGGGTGGAGCTGCTTGGCTCCACTTTCCAGCGCCTTTTGCATTACGGCGTCCACATTTTCGACATAGACGAGCAGGCTGGAGGGGGAGCCGCCAATCGTCTGGGGACTCATGATGCCTGTCTGCGGATTCTCGTCGGCCAGCATTACAATCGAGTTGCCGATTTTCAGCTCCGCGTGCATGATTCTGCCGTTCGGTCCCGGCATGCGCAGGATTTCGGCCGCTCCGAAGACGCTTTTATAGAAATCGATCGCGAGGGCCGCGGTTCTTACGAACAGATACGGAGTGACGCTGTGATATCCCTCGGGGATTGGTTTTACGGTGGCCATGATTTCACCTCGCACGGATGGAGTTGAATTTGCGGATAACGATCCGCGGTCCCCGGAATCGGCTGGGGACGGAAAGATCGATTTTACATCGAATGTCCAGTGGCGCATGCTTTAGCTTGTGGGGTTTTGGTTTTTGCAAAGATTAAGACCCCACAAGCTAAAGCATGCGCCACTTGGGGCGTGTCCTTGACGGGGGCGGACGGTTTCAGTACGTTTGAAGCTTCGAAATTGCCATGAAGATACTTTTTGTCGCATCGGAAGGGCTTCCGTTCTCGAAAACGGGCGGCCTCGCGGACGTGATCGAGGCGCTGCCCAAATCGCTGGTCGCGCTTGGACACGAAGTGACTGTGCTCCTTCCGCGCTATCGCAATACGCGGGCGGTCGCGGTTACGGTGCCGAGCCTAACCGTTCCGATGGGCGATGCGCTGCGCTTCCCGGGAATCGTGGAGGGGGGAACGCTGCACGGCGTCTACTACTACTTTGTGGATGATCCGGAATACTTTGACCGCGAACAGCTGTACGGCATGGCGGGAAAGGATTACCCGGACAACGCGGAACGGTATGCGGAGTTTTGCGGCGCGGCCCTGGAATTCTGCAAGCGCGTCTGGATGCCGGATGTGATTCACTGCCATGACTGGCAGGCTGGGCTCGTGCCCGTGCTGCTCCGGACTCGGTACGCGATGGATGAGGCGTTGCAGGAATTGCCTGTGGTATTCACGATCCACAACATGGGCTATCACGGCGCGTTTCCGCGGGACACGATGAAAAAGATCGGTTTGCCGGAAACTTTGTTCAGCATCACCGGCATGGAGTTCTACGGCCGGGTTAATTTTCTGAAGGGCGCGCTGCTCTTTTCTGATTATTTGACGACGGTGAGCCCCAAGTACGCCGAAGAAATAAAAACCGCGGAGTACGGACACGGCCTGGACGGCGTCATACGGAATCGCGCGGACAGGCTCATGGGAATTTTGAACGGCGTGGACTACGCGGCGTGGAGCCCGGAGCGCGACAAAGTAATCGCGGCGCGCTACTCCCCAAAGGATTTGTCGGGCAAGGTGGCTTGCAAGAGGAATTTGCTCGAGGTGTTCGGTTTGCCGCCGGAAAGCGTGGATAAGCCGGTGATCGGCATTGTTTCGCGGTTTGCCGGGCAAAAGGGATTTGACCTGATCGAACAAGTCGCGCCGGAATTGCTGGCCGAGGACGTGGCGATTGCCGCTCTTGGAGCGGGGGAGCCGAAATACGAAAAAGTTCTGCGGGAGCTGGCAAAGGCTCATCCCGCAAAACTCAATGTGAGGGTGGCGTATGACAATATCCTCGCGCACAAGGTGGAAGCGGGGGCGGATATGTTCCTGATGCCCTCGCGATACGAGCCCTGCGGCCTGAACCAGATCTACAGTTTGAAATATGGCACGGTGCCCGTGGTGCGGGCCACGGGAGGCCTGGACGACACGATCGAAGCGTTCAATCCGATAACAGGGCGCGGGACGGGATTCAAGTTTCAGGCGTATGATGGACCATCGCTGCTGAGCGCAATCCGCGAGGCTCTTTCTGTTTTTCGGGATGAGCCGGCGGTCTGGCGCCGCATCCAGTTGAACGGCATGTCCAAGGATTTTTCGTGGCAAGTATCGGCAATCGAGTATGCAAAGCTGTATGAAGCGGCATGGAAATCGAGAAACCAAAAAGCTGTAACTTCATCTAATACGCCCAGGGAGAAATCGGCTAAGATATCGCCGGTGGTTCCCATAGGAAAGGGTTCTCATGGCTGACAATGTAAGTAATGTAACGGATAGCACGTTTCAGGCGGAAGTGATCGAGGCGAGCAAGACGCAGCCCGTGATGGTGGATTTCTGGGCGGAGTGGTGCAGGCCTTGCCTGATGCTGGCTCCGACTGTGGCGGAGGTAGCAACCGCCTACGCGGGAAAAATCAAGGTCGTGAAATTGAACGTCGATGAGAACACCAATTCCGCAGGGCAGTTCAATATCCGCGGCATCCCGACGCTGCTGATTTTCAAGGGCGGGCAGGTTGCCGAGCAAGTTGTCGGCGCCGTGCCGCGCGACGCGATCGAGAAGGCCGTTCAGCGTCACCTCGTGTAAAGGTCATCATGCCGGATCCAACTGGCGCCGGGGCGCAGCAGGCGTCCCGGCGCACCTGCCATTGGGCGCAATCGGGCATCCTGGCGCGCTACCATGACGAAGAGTGGGGTGTGCCCGTGCACGACGACCGGCGCCTTTTTGAATTCCTCATCCTGGAGGGCGCGCAGGCGGGATTGAGTTGGGAGACCGTCCTGCGGAAGCGCGAACGTTACCGCGAAGTTTTTGACGGCTTTGACGCTTCCAAAATCGCGCGGTACGACGCTCGAAAAGTGCGCTCGCTGCTGGCCGATCCGGGGATCATTCGGAACCGCCTGAAAATTTCGTCCACGATTTCCAATGCCCGGATATTTCTGGAAGTGCAGCGCGAATTCGGCAGCTTCGACGCATACATCTGGCAATTCACCGGCGGGAAAACGCTTCGGCATATGCGGCGCGGCCCAAAAGATTTGCCCGCGCGAACCGCGGAATCTGACGCGATGAGCAAGGCGCTGAAGAAGCGGGGTTTTCGGTTCGTGGGGTCGACCATTTGCTACGCTTTCATGCAGGCCACGGGCATGGTGAACGATCATCTCCGCAGCTGTTTCCGCCGGGCGGAGATTTAATGAGCATTTTCAAGTCGAATAGACATTAGAGGTCGCGGAAAAATTCAAAGTCCTACCATTCTGAGCGAAGCGAAGAATCTCTCCTTGTTTCTTTTCTTAGAATTAAATCGACTAGGGATTTTCGCTTCGCTCAGAATGACAGAATAAATTTTTTTTGCAGCCACTTTAGCCTGTCTGAGAAATCGGTTTTGGTTTATGTAGCGCCCGCCTTCAGGCGGGCATCTGCTTGACTCCAAAGTGCCCGCCTGAAGGCGGGCGCTACAAAGACGCGCCCGTTTCAATTTCTCACACAGACTTCTCAATCTGTAAGGATTTGGGGAGGCATAGCGGCTCACGCTGCGACAAAAAGCTGACAGGCTGAAGCCCGTCCTACTTTATTTTGCGAGGAGGCGGAGGGTGCTCGCGGGGTAGAGGGCCAGCAGGCGTCCCTGGGGAGGCGAGAGGCGCTCTAATTCCAGAAGGGCAAGGCCCGCTTTCTTGAGTTCGGTTATTTTTGCGCTGGTGTGAAGGACGTGGGCGATGACCAGGTGCAGATGGGGTTCGTGGCCGAAGCAAAAGATGACTTTGGCTTTCATCGATTGCAGTTCGCGCAACAGATCCGAGGGAGCGCTGGTGCCCTTCAAGGCGTCCGTGCGCAGGATTTTGTTGGAGGGATAACCGAACGCTTCGCAAAAGATTTCGGCGGTTTGGAGGGCTCGCAGCCACGGGCTGGTCAACACAACGCCCGGTTTAACGTCCAGAGCGCGCAAGCCAAGGGCAGCGGCGTGAGAGCGCTTCACCCCCTTGGGGGTGAGGGGGCGCTCGGTGTCGGGCGGGCAATTGGGATCTTCACGATCCACCGCGATCCCGTGGCGGATGAGATAAAGCTGCATCATTAAGCGACCCTCTCCTTCTCTTTCTCAACGACGAGCACACGCTGGAACGACAGGCGCAGATTCAATTCCTGTTCGAGAAGACGCGCTTTCCGTTCGATGCCGGCGAGATTCAGGCGGGAAGCGTCGCGCATTTCGACGTGGATGCGGACATCGCGCGGGCCGCCCTCGACGGTGATGTTGGAGATACCCTGGCGGTGATCGCTTTCGAGGCGCTCGGCGAGGCGCAACATTCCCGCCAGAATGCGCGTTTTTTTTCTTTGCTCCCCCTTGAGCGTGGCAAATACCGCATGCGCCGTGCTGGGCTCGGATTTCCTGTTGTGATAGCGCACGAGGCAGGCCGTCATGTTTTTCGCCCAGCCGCGCAATCCCGGAATTTTCGCGTTGTGAATGAGATATTCTCCGTGGCGGTGATGCGCTTTGCGGTTGATCAGAACGCCGCAATCGTGAAGCATGGCGGCGGAAGCCAGGATCGTTCGCGCTTCAAAATCCATTTGATGATAGGGCCAAAGCTGGTCGAAGAGCTGCAGGGCGAGCACCTGTACTTGCTCCGCATGCTTCAGATCACAGCGAACTTTGTGGGCATAGGATTCGGCGCCGGCGAGCATCACCTGCGAACGTTTCCGCTGCTCGTCAGTGAGTTGGGGCGGGCCCATTTGCGCGGAGGCGAGTTCATACAGCAAACCTTCGCGAACTCCGACGCGCGGGGCGATCATTTGGCGCAGGCGCAACCACCACGCCACGGTCACCAGGACGATTGCCGCGACGCCCATCACTTCGGCGCGGTCCCGCCGAACGGAAAACGCTTTCATTCGCTCTTCCACACTGAGCTGCAGAATGCCCCAGAGACGGTCGCGCAGGACTCGAGGATTCAGAGTGGTCAAGGGGCCGACTCGCGGCCCTGAAGCCAGTCCGGCAAGAGTTTCGGCATTGCCGCCGCAAGCAACCGCAAATGCGCCAAAAGAGCGCGGGCGGCAGGGCAGAGCGCTTTGCAGGACGGACAACACGTGCAAACGGATTTCGTTCGCGGTGTGCTCGTGAATCACGCCCTGCGCCTGGAAGGCTTCCATCAAACGGACGGTTCCGAGAGGCAGGCCGATGCTTTCGGTCAACACGCCGCGGCGCAATTCGTTGAGCTCGAGGCTGCCGCCGCCCAGATCGAGAATGAAGCGGGGCGGGTCGAAATCGCGAAGGGCTCGAAGAACCGCAACGCGAACGAGGCGGGCCTCTTCATCTCCGGAGATCACTTCCAATTCGATTTTGGCCTGGTGGCGAATGCGTTCGATCAGAATGTGGCGGTTGCGGGCCTCGCGCGCGGCGCTGGTTGTGACGGCGCGATAGGCGGTGACGCCGTGGGCGTCCATGATGTTGCGGAATTCGCGAAACGCTGCGGTGGCTTCGCGCAATGTTTTGCGGTCAAATTCTCCCGAAGTGAAAACGGAATGGCCGAGGCGCACCGGGGCGCGAACCGATTCCACGATTTCCCAGTCGTCGCTGGAGCGGATGCGCGCAATCATCAAACGAAAGGCGTTTGACCCGGCGTCGATCGCCGCGAGTTGGATGGGCTTGCGGAGTCTTAACGCCACAGGGGAGCCAACGCAGCCGATGGCCGGTAATGCGTGTGTTGGATGCCAAGATGTGCGGCGATGCGCTTCCGCAAATCGTTGTTGATGGAGATCACGCTTTCCTCGCCGTCCATGGCAAGGAAGCCGTGGCGCTCGGAGAGGGATTCAAATTCCTGCTTGATTTTTGCCTGATACAGGATGAAGGACTGGAACAGATCGTCGGAAAGGGAAAGGTCGCGGCCGGATTCCCAATAGCTGATGGCGTGCGATTTGCGAAACTCGCGCTCGAACGCCACTTCCGGATGGACGTTGAGCCAGAATGTGAGATCGGGGCGAACCGCCATTTCGTATAGGCCGTTCAGGTAGTCACGCTCGATGCCGCGTGCTACCGCGCGGGCGATAAGAGTATAAAAGTATCGGTCAGCGAGCACAACAAAATCGGAACGCAGAGCCGGGATGATGCGGTGCTCGAGCTGGTCGTAGAAATCGGTGGCGTACATCAGCGTGAGCGTCATGCGCGTGATCGTGTTTTCGGCAAGCAACGCGTCAATGTCTTTCGCCACGAGACCGGAGCGGCGCAGGCCCATCGTTTCCACGGCGAAGCCTTCGGATTCGAGCCATTCCGTCAACAGCGATATTTGAGTAGATCGGCCGGAACCGTCCATGCCTTCAATGACGATCAGGGAGCCGCCGAATTCCTCGTCGTTCAAGCCGGGGAGCGGCAGGCCATAATTGCGCGGGGAAGCTCCGGAAGGAGAGAGCCCCTTTTTCGAGGCGCCGTCTTTTCGGCTGCCTTTCGCGGATTTCACAGGGCCCTCCGCGCGGACCTTTTGGGGGCAAAGCGCGCCAAATCGATGCGGGCCTTCACCAACTGGCGCATCTGCTTTTGCAGCGAGTTCACTGCAAGCGTGCCGTCCATTACCACGAACTTGTCCGATTCGATCATTTCATCGTATTGCGCCAGAATGCGCCCCTGAAAAATCCGGAAACTTTCCGCGCGGTCCAGGGAGAGGTTTAAGTCCATTCCCGCTTCGTAATATTTCAGCTTGGGGCGCCCGCTCATGATCCGCTTGACGGCCACATCGAGAGGCGCGCGGAAATAAAACGTGATGTCTGGCACCGGGGCAAACTTGTATAGATTGCGCAACCAGCGCGGGGAACAATTTCGCGCCACGTCGCGCGCATACGCGGTGTAGACGTAGCGGTCCGCCAGGACCAGGTAGCCGCTGTGGAGCAGGGGAAGGATCTGGCGTTCGCAGCGATCGGCAAAATCCGCGGCGTGGAGCAGGGAGAATGTGGTGGGAGTCAGAAGCCTGCGCTGCTTTCCGCGACGCGTGGCGGACTTGACGAGCGGCGAGGAGTTCCACTCCGTGAAATGAAGACGATAGCCGCCGATTTCCAGCCAGCGTTTCAACAGGTAGAGTTGCGTGCTTTTCCCGGAGCCGTCAATGCCTTCCACAACGATCAGGGCGCCGGGGTATTTTCGGGCTGGTTCGGGCCGCTGGGAGGCATCCTCGGTAGGTTCAACAGGCGCGGCGGACGACTGCTCAACCGCCGACAAAGGGCGCGAGGTCAATGGGTTGTCTCCCGAGCACCCATTATACGCACACAATGTAAAAATTTGGTGACAACTAGATGAGTAGAGGATGAATGGGGTCAAGTAACGCAGGTACTCTTGCCTGTGCGGGTTTGGAAACTGAAGGTACGAGCAAGCACAAAATAGACTATGCGAAACCCGCACAGGCAAGAGTGCCTGTGCTACTGGCCCCAGATTTTCTCGCGGGAATCCTCGAAGGGGTAGACGTGCACCATCCAACCGAAAATTACCGGGTAGAAAGTGCCACCGGCGTCGGTGCAGGCTTCCTTGGTGATGATCGAGCCTTGCAGTCCGAATTTGGCGAGGTCGGCATGACCGCGCTGCTCCCTGGGAGGCATGCAGAGATTGGTGTGCAGATGCCACTGGGCGACGCTGAGCGGGACGCGCTCGTTCAACTGCTCCTCCGATACGCGCTTGGGCATGGTGTACATCGCGCCGATCAGGTCGTAGCCGGTTTTTGTTTTCTTGTAGAGCAGAGAAGTGGGCCGCGACGGATCGAAGGTAAAGGATTCGAGGAAGCCGTTGTAATAATTCGTGAAGTGATATTCGGACTGCGGAAGATTCGGCATGAAAATGCGGAATCCGTCGGCCAGCGCGGCGTGGTAATCCTTGTACTTCTCGATGGACTCGCGCAGTTCGTCGGCGATCTGGTCGGCCTTGGCCCAATCCTGGGGCGTCGCGGTGCGCAGCTTGGTCATGTACATGTGCGGGCCCATCTGGTGATGGTGCATGTGACTCATCGCGTCCATGGCGCCATGCTCGGTCTGCTGATCTTTTTCATCGGAGATCTGGCCCATTTTCATTCCTGGCATGTCGTGGTCCATGTCCATGCCGGGCATGTCATGGTCCATCCCAGGCATGGTTTGGTCCTGGCTGGAGGCGCCGCCGGGCTTTTGCTGCTGGTTCTGCTGGGAAGACTGTCCTTCGGCCGGTCTAATGGATGCCCCCGCAAGGACAAAAATAGAAACTGCGATCAATGCGAAAGGAAAGAGTATTCGTCGGTTCATGGCCTTTTCCTTGCTCCTTCCTATTCTACGCGCCACACCGTGCAAAATATCAAGTGATGAGTAATTTGTTCCACGCATGCAAAGGGAGAATCCGGCGCGCGGCAATGGCCGTAAGTTCGAATGGAAATCCCGGATTGCACCTTCGTGCGGCTCGATTTCGGAAATCCCCACGATGGATAAACCGGCAATACAAATCGTGGCGCTTATCGGGCGCTTATCGGGCTTGCACAAGCCGGGAAACTCCGTTAGGCTGATTGAGTCGTCGGCGGAGTCTTCCCACCTCACCCGCTACCGGTTGCTCCAATAGCAGTACAAATTCCAGTGATGGAAGGATGGCGCATGACGCGCAAGGGCACTCTGGCGAGCCTCGTTGTGGCGGTAGTGCTGAGTTTAGGCCTGACCGCCTGCAAGGACACAAAAACACTGCAGGAGAATGCGCAATTGAAAACTCAGGTGGCCGATCTTCAGAAACAGGTCGGAGAAATGGGAAATAATCTCGAAACCGTGACGGCCGCCCGCGATGCGTTGATGAAAGAGAATGACTCGTTGCACGCGCAGATCAACGCCACGAAAAAGAAAAGCCCCAAAAAGAAAGCCGCGAGCCGAAAGCGCCGCCGGAGCTAGGCCTTGAAAATTCTGGAAATTTCAAAAGCCGCACAGGATTTGCAATGCACCGGGCAATGTTGATTTTCAAACTCAGAAAAGGGAGGCAAGGATCATGAAAACGTTTGAGGTGCAATTTCGCTATCGCGATCGGAATGAAGAAACAGTGGAGTCGACGGTGAATGTGAACGCGTCGAATCTGCCCGGCGGAGTTGCCAAGGCGACGCGCGAGTTCGTCAAGGCCCTGGACCGGAAGCAGAGATTCGACATGAACAAGAATGGACTGGAGATTACCGCAAAATCCACCGGCACGGCGGAGGAGTCAGCCGTAAAGTCATCCGCGGAAGCCGCGGGCTGAGAAGTCTTCCGGACCACGGGAAAAGAGGGAATTACAAGACCCGCGAATTGCAGGCTACAGAGACTGTTGAAAAAAGGCCTTGTTCTGTCATTCTGAGCGAAGCGAAGAATCCCTCTTCGATTTAAGTGTAAGAAAAGAAACAAGGAGAGATTCTTCGCTTCGCTCAGAATGACAGAGTTTTGAGTTTTTCCGCAGCCTGTATAGCCGGGGAACGCCAATCGGGAGATTGGCGTTCCCGGGGACGCATTTATTGCAGAACGTTACTTGGCCGCGCGCTCGTTAGCGCCGGCGAGATAAAAGTATCCCACCCTGTTGTTCGTCGGCGTGGCGAACCAGATCCTGCCCTGAGCGTCCAGGAAAAATTCGCGCATCATGGCTTCGGAGTGGGGGAACGGATATTCGATCACCTTTCCGGTGTTCGGATCGAGCCGTCCGATTAAATCCTGGTCCGTGGAGGCGTACCAGATTCCATTGTCCTTGCCGACGATGATCGCGTAGGGCGTCGCAGCCGGGCCGGGCAGCGGGTACTCCTTGAAAGTTTCCGTCTTCGGATCGAACCGGCCAATCTTGTTTCCGGTGCGTTCGCCGAACCACACAATCCCGTTGGAGTCGATCGACAGCCGTTGCGGCGTGCCCTGCGTCGGCGGAGACCACTGCGTCACCTTCTCCGTTTTGGCGTCGATCCTGCCGATTTTTCCATCTTTCTTCAGAACGCAGAACCAGACATTGCCGTCTTTATCGAAGGTAATGCCATAGGAAGACGGCACCTCCATGAACTGCTTGAACTTGCCGGTCTCCTGATCATATTTGCTGAGCGGGCTGCCCGAGGCCCACAGATTTCCTTTCGCATCCACGCGGACCGTATGTTTGTCCGACCGTTCCCCGGGCACAACTACATTCTCTTGAAACTCTGTTATTTTTCCGGTCTGCGGATCGAGTTTTGCCAGCCTGTCCAGCGCAAACTCAGTGAAATACGCGAAACCGTCAGAACCCCGAACGACTGAGTGAACTCCGGCAGTTTCCGTAAAAGGCAGATGGAAGCGGGTGAGTTCGCCGGTGTTGGGATTCAGCCTCGCGACTTCATTTCCTCTGCCGTAGTAGGGGATCCAGAAGTTGCCGTCTTTGTCCGGGGAGGCGCTCCAGGGGAGTCCAGCGGAGCCGGAGACGTCGTATTCGACGTAGACGATGTTCATCGATTCGTCAGCGAACGGGCGCACCGTGTCTTTGTATCCCGGCAATTCCGTGGGATTGCGAGTAACTTTTGAGTCCGAACCGAACACGGTATTCAAGTACGAGACCACTTCGTCCGCTTTTTCGTCGTTGAATCTTTGGCCTAATTGAAACGCCATGGCGTCGCGCATGTAATTGACGCGGTCGCGCCAGCCATCTTCGTCGCGGCGAACGGCGGCCATCCTGGTCTGAAATCCATGGCAGATATAGCAGTTCGTGGAGAGAGTGTCTTTTCCTTTTCCGTCCGGCATGAGCGTTTTGCCCTGGTACAGATTCAGGTCGCTCCAGCGAACCGTCCCTTGCTTCAGCGGAAAGTCGAACGAAATATTCTGGTCGGCCGTGAGGGTCACGCCGCTGTGGGTGTCGGTGGTGAATCCGACCGCTCGCACCCGCACCTGATAGTCTCCCGCGGGCAGGTTCTCCACGCGGTAGCGCCCTTGCTTGTCAGAGAGCACGCTGACGCTGATTTTCGTTTTTGCGTTGACGGCCACCACGAAAGCGCCCTCAAACGGCGCGCCGTCCGGACTCTTGACCGTGCCGGTGACCGTCGCGGCAAAGGCGGAGGAAGCGAAAAGAGTTATGAAACTCGCAACAGCCGCAAGCTTGTTCATGGATCGCATGGACGCTCCTTACTCAACAATTGAAAGCCTGACCGCGGTTCCACCGTTAATTAGAGACTATACACAGGACGGTATCCTGATTCAATGTGTTAGGCCACGGTAACAAGCGACTGAGTAATTTTGCGAGACTCTCTTTTTTGCGAACGCGTTCACTTTTCGGGAATTAAACCTTGACGCTTGGAATTACGCGGTGATATACGCATTCCATGTCGGCACACGGGTGATGTGTCACAAACCCTGAAACAGGGTCGGCCCCGGCACTTGAAATCACGATAGTCCCAGCGAGATTCGATGGTAGGGGGTGGGTGCGTATGAAATTCTTCCGCGTGAAAGCGTCTGATTGTGTTCGTGCATTTGCTGCGGGAGTTTGTGCCCTTTTGATGTGTCTCCCGGCGTTCTCGCAAGGCAGCGCGGGCCGAATCCTTGGGTCCGTCACGGACCAAAGCGGCGGAGTCGCTTGCCGGCGCCACAGTGACCGTCCTTGATGTGCAACGCGGCATCACGAGAACGCTGATCACCGACCAATCCGGCGAATATGTCGCGCCCAGCCTGCTTCCCGGCGCTTACACCGTCCGCGCTGAGTTCAAAGGCTTCAAGACCGTCGAGCGGCAGAAAATTGCGCTGGAAGTGAACCAGGATATCCGCGTCGATTTGGCGCTCGAGCCCGGCGAACAGACGCAGACGATCACGGTCACGGAAGAACCACCGCTCGTCGAGACTACAAACGCTACTCTCGGCGGAACCCTCAGCAACGAGACGATCAATGATCTGCCCATGATGGGCCGCAGTTATCAAAACCTTCTGACCTTGCGCCCCGGAATGATGATTTATCCCGGCGGCGGCGGGTGGACCATGAGCACCAACGGCAGCCGCCCCGAGGAGAACCAGTTCATCCTCGACGGATTGACCAATGACAATCCGTTGCAGGGGCTGACGATCATCAATGGTCCCGGAGTGGCGGGCGATGCGGCGACGATCATGCCGGTTGACGCCATTCAGGAAGTGAAAATCGAGGAAAGTCCGAAGGCGGAATACGGAGGTAAGCCTGGCGCTGTCGTCAATGTTGGAATCAAGTCCGGGACGAACAGCATCCATGGCACGGCTTACGCCTTTGGCCGCGACAGCGCGATGGACGCGCGGAACTACTTCAACGACATCTCTCTGCCCAAACGAGCCGTTGCCCTTGAACAGTATGGCGCCACAGTCGGTGGGCCCATTAAGAAAGATAAACTGTTCTTCTTCGCCGGCTACGAGGCGGAAAGCTACAGCGTGGGAAATCTGTTTTTTGCGTCCGTTCCAGAGGCGCTCCCACAACCCAGTGTCAACGGTCTGGGCGACGGTGGTTGTACGACCCTAGCCGCTGGTGATTGTGGAAATAGCTTGCCCGATGCGATTTCCGACCTGATTGCAAACGGTATCCAGCCGAGCGCCCTCAGCCTTAAGCTGACGGGTTGTACGCCTCCGACAGGGGCGGGGACCGTCTACACTTGCACGGGGGGTCTATTCCCGACCAACTCCGGGAGCACGGCGTCATTAGCCCAGGGTTTTCCCAGCGTATTCAGATCCGATAACGGCGTGTTGAAAATCGATTACCACATCAACGATCACAACACTCTGAATGGCATGTATTTTCAAAGCGCGGGTCTGATTACAGCCGAGGACGTCACATATCTCCAGCCACAATGGCTATCCGTACAGGAAAATCGCCCTCGCGTGGCAGGGATAGATTGGACGTGGACTCCCAATTCGCAATGGGTGAATTCGGCCCGCTTCGGTTTCGTGCGTATGAACCGGATGAGCCAACAGGTGGATTCCAATGTGCCGCCGTCAACATATGGAATCTTCACGGGCGTGACGACCACGGGTTCGTTGCCAATTATCAGAGTTGGGCCTTTTACGAATCTTGGAGGCTCACCGGGCTGGCCCTACAGGTTTGGCCCTGATACCGTTTTCCAGTTTGTGGACTACGTTTCTTATCTGCATGGCAATCACGCCTTCAAATTTGGCGGAGACTTCCGCCGCAACCTCGCCGACCCATCCCAGTTTGGCGCGGCGAAAGGGTCGATCAACTTTAAGGGTGGAAACCGCGCTTTCTCAGGCTCGACTGCGCTAGAAGACTATCTGGCCGGAGACCCGAGTTTCGCGACGATTCAATCGGGGAGTCCGGCGCGGCAGTTGAGTCAATGGGCCTATGCACTCTCGATCCAGGACGATTGGCGCATCCTTCCGAGGGTCACGGCGAATATCGGACTGCGATATGACTATGCCTCACCCATGGCGGAAGCGAACAACCTCCTGGGCGGTTTCGATCCTAACCTCGGCATGGTGCAAGTAGGGCAACAAATCAAGTCTCTCTATAAACCAGACCATAAGAATTTTGCGCCCCGGTTGGGTTTGGCATGGGATCTATCTGGCAAGGGAACAACTGTAATCCGCGCCGGGGCCGGCATCATTTTCAATACCCTATTGCCAATGCAAACTTTTACCGGTGTTGCGGGCAACGCTGTTAATGTTACTGGCGGCGTGGCGACGGTTCCGACAGGAGCGACCCTTGTCGTAAATAACGTGTCCACGCCAGGCGCGGGCACAATTGCCGTCGCGAATGTCAGAATTCCAGGCGGATCCGCATCATCATTGGCTTCGAATTGGCAGAATAACAGTTCCAGCGTGCCCATCTTCTCCGGAGCCAACACAGTCGAGTGCAGCGACGGCAGCGACGGCGGATCGCCCTGCTCCCTCGCCGTGATCGATCAAAACTTCCGCACGCCCTATGTCACCAACTGGACCCTGGGCGTCCAGCACGCTCTCACCAATAATCTCTCGATGGACGTTTCTTACGTGGGAAGCCACGGCACAAAGTTGAACGGAATCAGAGACATCAATCAGCCGGATCCGAATACGGGGCTTGGGCCATTTTCCGAAAAGTTCCCCTACCTCGGATCCATCCTGGTTTTGTCGAACCTCTATAAATCCAACTACAATGGCTTGCAGGCGACGCTGCAACAGCGAACCGCGCACGGCCTTTCTTTTCTGGCGTCGTATACGTACTCTCACTCCCTCGACGACGATTCCTACAATATCGGCCAATTCCTTCCTCAAGACAGCAACAATCCGGGCCTGGAATATGGGAGCAGCGACTTCGACATCAAACATCGCTTCACTTTTTCGGTCACGTACGCGATTCCGGGGAAGGATGCGCCGGGACAACTTCTGCGAGGGTGGGAGCTCAATTCCGTTGTAACCCTGCAGACCGGGCAGCCCTGGTACGGCAACGATCAGTCAAATGGGATCAGCGGAACTGGTGAGAATACTGATCGCTGGGATTTTTTTGGCAATCCGGGCGATTTTAAATCTGGCAATTCCTCCATCCCCTATTGCACAGGCCCTGGGACCGGCGGTTGCACTCAAACCATTCCGAGTTCCCTCCTACCTGGTGCCAATTCGTTTGTACTTTCCAGCGCGCAATCCACTACTTACTTTACTGCCTGCTCGGCGGCAGCCGAGAAGGTGGACGGAGGACCTAACGGCCCCACTACCGCCTCGCTCAACAGTTTTGGCTGCTACGCGCAGGGCAATTCCGTGTTGATTCCGCCCGCCGCAGGGACCTTCGGCACTTCAGGGCGTAACATTTGGCGCGACGGCGGTCTCCGCAATTGGGATATGTCCGTGACGAAGTCATTCAAGTTTCAGGAACGGCTGACCGCTCAGTTCCGCGCGGAGTTCTTCAACATTCTCAACCATCCGAATTTTACGAATCCGTACGGGGCGTCGAGCGGCTTTGGCATCGGCGCCTCCGGCGACCCTTCGGTCACAAATCTGTTCGGCTGCGGGTGCGCCACGCCGGACCAGGCTGCCGGGAACCCGGTGCTCGGTTCGGGCGGGAACCGGGCCGTTCAGCTAGGCTTGAAGCTGATTTTCTAGAACCATTGCATCACCAATTTGTAAATAACACGGCAAGCCATTTTGTTCTTGGCGCTGCAACCCAGATCACGTTGCTGGCCATTGTTCCAGAATCGTAAGCGAGAGTTATTTCCGCTGTTGACATAATTTGATCGCGAGCCGAAGATAATCTTCGGTTGAAAAATTGAGGATTGTTTCGATTGATACGCAACTGGAACAATTCTTGACTTGAGCTTTTAACCAGCGGCCCCACCCCGGCCTGTTTGGCTTCCGGCTTCGTTTTTCCTTGGGACATCCGGACACCGAAAACCTCCTTCCTCCGCTCGAACCGATGAAATTCGCTGAAGGACCATGCACGCAAATTTGACCCTGCGCGAGGACTGTCCATGAAATCCATACGCACATTTAACGTTCGGCCATCTCTTCCGCCGGCCTTGCAGCCGCTGTTGCGCATTGCCTACAACTTGAGGTGGAGCTGGGACCATGGCGGCATCGATTTATTCCGCAGACTGGACCGCGATCTATGGGAGACATGCAATCGCAATCCAGTTCTGGTTCTGGGCACCGTTCAACAATCGGTTCTCGAAGCCGCGGTCCGGGACGATTCCTTCCTGGCGCATATGAAAGGGGTAGTCGGTAAACTCGATTCCTATATTTCAGGAGAGGGCTCGTGGTACCGGCGAAATCACGGCGAGGCGGGCGACATGATGGTCGCCTATTTTTCGGCGGAGTTCGGAATCACGGAGTGCCTTTCGATTTTTGCCGGCGGGCTGGGCGTGCTTGCCGGAGATCATTTAAAAGCCTCGAGCGATCTGGACCTTCCGCTCGTGGGTGTCGGCCTGCTCTACCAGCAGGGATATTTTCGGCAGTATCTCAACGCGGCGGGGTGGCAGCAGGAAGCGTTTGAAGACAATGAATTCCACACGTGGCCCATCGAGCTTGTTCCCAACATAAAGGTGTCCATCGATTTGCCGGACGGGAGGGTGGACGCACAAGTCTGGCGCGTGAATGTCGGAAGGATTCAGCTCTACTTACTCGATGCGAATCTGCCCTCGAACCGGCCCGAACACCGCAAGATTACCTCGCAGTTGTATGGCGGTGATCTGGAGATGCGCATGCGGCAGGAAATTCTGCTCGGGATCGGAGGATACCGGGCGCTCGAAGCGCTCGGCGTGAAGCCGACCGTGTATCACATGAACGAAGGGCATTCCGCATTTCTCGGCATCGAACGTGTTCTCCGCCTGATGGAAACGGAGAAATTGTCTTTTTCCGAAGCGCGCATTCTCGCTTCCTCGAGCCTGGTCTTCACGACGCACACTCCGGTCGCGGCCGGGCATGATTACTACCAGCCGTTCTTGATGGACCGCTATTTCTCGGAGTTCATGGTCCGGCTGGGAATCAGCCGCAGCGAATTTCTAGGCCTCGGCCGCCAGGATCCGGCCAACGATTCCGAGGTTTTTTGCATGACGGTGCTGGCGTTGCGCCTGGCTTCCCACAGCAACGGCGTCAGCAAACTGCACGGCGCGGTTTCGCGCCAGATGTGGAATCGCATCTGGGCCGACGTCCCGGAGCAGGAAGTTCCGATCGGGCACGTCACCAACGGCGTGCACTTCCGAACCTGGGTCTCCCTCGAAATGAACCAGCTCTACGATCGTTACCTTGGGCCGAAATGGCGGGAAGAGCCTGCTGACGCGACACTCTGGCAGCGAACGGAATCCATCCCCGCGGGGGAATTGTGGAGGACGCACGAGAGGCGCAGGGAACGCCTGGTGGGCTACGCGCGTCGCAGGCTGCGAGCGCAATTAATTTCCCGCGGCGCGCCAAAATCGGCCGTCGAATTTGCTGACGAAGTTCTGAGTCCGGACGCGCTGACGATCGGTTTTGGCCGCAGGTTCGCTCCCTACAAAAGGGCCACGCTGCTGTTGCGCGATCCCGACCGCCTGGCGCGGATTTTAAATGACGCCGACCGCCCGGTCCAGATTCTCTTTGCCGGAAAGGCCCATCCGCGGGACGACGCCGGAAAGCAATTGATCCAGACCATCATCAATCTGGCCGAGCGCCCGGAATTCCGCCAAAAGCTGGTGTTCCTGGAAAATTACGACATGTCTGTCGCGCGCTACA
>CAWFVW010000015.1:0-112139 GCA_963819395.1 uncultured Acidobacteriota bacterium | reverse complement strand
GTTTGGTGAACAGACAAAAAGCCTCGCGGAGACATTTACAAAGGCAGCAACAGAGGCGGTCAAGATGCGTTTCCAAAACTCTTGACTGGGCGACCGTGCTATTTACGCACTCCCGAAACTCGATGCTTCACCACTATCGGCCCGGAGATCGGGTCAGTAATACGGACCCGGCAGATTTGGTGGTCCTCTTGTGTCGCTCACGGTTCATTCGCGCGCTTTTTTAATTTAGCAAACGCGCGGCCAGCAAGCCGGCCAAGTGTGGTCGCGGTGGAGTTGAGCTCCTTGGCCTGGTCGGCGCGGCCCGCCTCGAATGCATGGAACCAACGGCGGAAGCGGGCGAGTTGATCCGGCGGCAGCTTGGCGACGGCTTCGGTGATCTCTTCGACTTTCATGATGCGCAGTATAGCACTGCCGGGGTTTGGTCGAACCGATTTGGACGCCCGTCGCCGACGTTGCTGATCGTGTGGCCGCTTCCCGTGGGGGCCGTCATCACTCGGGCAACCCAAGTTTCTGTAATGCGGCGTGCAATTCCTTCCGAAATATTGGATCACGGTAGGGCGGCATGCGGGTCGTTATGGTAAAGTCTGGATCGATTTCCATCATACGTCGCGCCGTATCACTCGCTTCGTCATCGCGCTTATCTCGATCACTGCCAAGATTTGTGCGCATGCGCCACGTCGAATGTGGCACCTCATTGAGTGCCCTCTGAGACCATCGTAACCCTTCTTCATCGCGAGCGGCGATCAAATTTGCGAATGCGAGCCCGGCGCATGCCCTTCCCGTGTCGGGATCGCGGGGACTGAGCCGCATGGCGCGCGTGAATTGGTCGATCGATTTGTCCGGATCGACGGAATCGAAGCAATGCACCCACGCTGACATGATCAGGATTCCGCCGAGTTGGGATCAAGAGCAATGGCTCGATCCGCCAACACGACAGCCTGCTGATTATCCCTGGCGAAATAGGTGAGGGTCATGGCGACGCGCGCCAACACCAGAGGGTCATCGCCACCCTCCGACAAAGCTTCCCTGGCAATCGCCAGCGCTGTGGCTCCATCCTCCGGCCGTGCCCAGCCCTGAACGCGCCGAAAGATGAGGGAATAGGCATAGCGTGCTTTGCCGATGCATAGTGCGGATCGAGCTCTATGGCCCTTTTCAGATACGTTTCGGCTACCTCATGGCCCTCAAGCGTCAACTCGTAAAGCGCCGCGACCGCACGCAGATAGCAATCGTAAGCGTCAAGGTTCTCGGTCGGCTTGGCACGGCCGCGCAGGATTTCCGCCTTGCGTAGATCTGGCTCGATGGCGCCGACCACGCTTTCTGTCACACGGTCCTGCAGCGCGAAAACATCTTCGAGGCTGCCCTCGAAACGGTCGGCCCAAATATGATGCTGGGTCGCGGCTTCGATGAGCTGGCCGGTGATGCGCACCCGGTTGCCGGCTTTGCGCACGCTGCCTTCAAGCACGTATCGCACGCCCAGTTCGCGCCCGACCTGTTTCACGTCGACGGACCTGCCCTTGTACGTGAAGCTCGAATTGCGGGCGATTACAAAGAGCCAGCGAATCGGGACAGCGCCGTGATGATCTCTTCGACCATACCGTCGGCGAAGTATTCCTGCTCCGGGTCGCCGCTCATGTTGAAAACGGCAGCACCGCGATCGACGGCTTGACTGGAACTCGTTACAACGCCGGATTTGGTTACAGCCAGTGCAGCAAGTTCTGATTTTTGCACGCGATGGACGCCGATAGGCCGCGCAATGTTCTTTACGGTCTGCTCGCCCATGTCCTCGAAGCCGAAGCTAAGCTTATCGCGGACCTGGTCGTGGACAGCTGCGTGACACCAGATGCCGCCTGGGTCGGCGAGCGCCTCTAGCCGGGCCGCCACGTTGACGCCATCGCCGTAGATGTCGTCGTCGTCGCTGATAATGTCGCCGACGTTGATGCCGATGCGGAATTCGATCCGTTTCTCCGTCGGTACTTCGAAATTGCGCTCCGCCATGCCGTGCTGAATATCGACGGCGCAGCGCACGGCGTCGACCACGCTGACGAACTCCGCCAGCATCCCGTCGCCCGTCGTCTTGACGATCCGGCCCGATGCTCTGCAATCTTGGGATCGATGATTTCGCGCCGGGACGCCTTAAGCGCCGCAAGAGTGCCTTCCTCGTCAACCCCCATCAGCTTGCTGTAGCCGGCGACATCAGCCGCGAGAATGGCGGCCAGCCGCCGCTTGACACGTGCCTCGGCCATAAAGACTGCCCCAACCCACCGTGATTGCGGCCTGAGTTTATGGTCGAGGGTGGGGTGTGTCTATCGAGGCAAGAATAAACCTTTCGCAATGCGGTAATTGATGGCGGCGAAGCGCCGGTTTGGGTCAATCGCGACATTCCAAGGGAGCAGTAGTTACTTCCGATGTTCACCCAACTCCGGACATATCGCTGCGCCGCATTAAGTGATGCTGATTTCACGCAACCTACGATCAAGGCGTGATAACAGTGCTTAATGCATTAGGCCAGTCAGCACGATGCAAAGACGCTGAGCGTGAACTCAAGCGTGCACAAAAGAGGACATTCAAATGCCATCGCAGAACGATAATGGCGGCCGACGCGGCCCCTGGGGTGGTGGGGCCAAACCCGGCCCAGATTTGGAGGATATGGTCCGGCAGGGGCAGGATCGGCTAAGGCAGATCATGCCAACCGGTGGCCCACGCAGCGCGATCGTCCTTGTTATCCTAGCCCTGGCCGCCCTCGTCGCATGGACGACCTACTACACTGTGCCGAGCGACTCCGTCGCCGTCGTGCAACGTTTCGGAAAGTATCTAACGGATGTTCCGTCGGGATTGCATTTCAAGCTGCCGCTGGGCATCGATGTGGCGACAATCGTTCCTGTCAAACGGCAGTTGAAGCAGGAATTCGGGTTTGCGACCGCAGGCGCCACCGATCCGTATCAAATTCCTCGCGACGCGAAGCAGGAAGCGCAGATGGTGACGGGTGACCTGAACGCCGCATTGGTGGAGTGGGTGGTTCAATACCGCATCTCGGATCCCGTTAAATTCCTTTTTGACGTTCGGGAACCAAGGGGAACCCTCCGTGATGTTTCCGAATCCGTAATGCGGGAGGTCGTCGGCGATCGCACCGTGGACGAGGTGATTACCATTGGCCGACAGGAAATCGAAACGGAAGCGCTGACCAAGATGCAGGCGCTCGCAACTAAATACGCAATGGGGATCAGCATCGATCAGGTGCAATTGAAGAACATCAATCCGCCCAAGCCGGTGCAGGCATCGTTCAACGAGGTCAACCAGGCCCAGCAGGAGAAAGAGAAGCTGATCAATGAAGCTCGGCGCGATTATAACAAGGTGATCCCACTGGCCGAGGGCGAGAAGGATCAGCGGGTCCGCGAGGCCGACGGCTACCGGCTCAAGAGGATCAATGAAGCGGAAGGCCATGCCGCTCGGTTCAGCGCCCTATTGGCGGAATACATCAAGGCCCCAGAGGTTACCCGCCGCCGCATCTATATCGAGACCCTGCAGGACGTCATGCCGGGCATACGCTCAAAGATCATTGTCGACGAACGGACGCGCAGCATTCTGCCATTGCTAAATCTCGACTCCCAGAAGGGAGAACGGCCATGAATAGGCTGAAACTAGTAGCTATCTTAGTGGTGTTGGGCATCGTGACGTTCGTTGCGATGAGTTCGATCTATACGGTGAGCGAAGTCGAGCAAGCGATTTCGGCCCGAAATGGCGGCCGAGACTTGCGCTCGCGCCGCCGGGGCGCACAGCAGGACAACCGCGACGCAAGCCGCGACAAGGCCAAATAAGAACTTGGATATGGCACGGCAGGATGAATGATTTTCGGGATTGCAGACAATACCCCTGACCAAACGGCTCATGAAACGTTCCCCCCTGAAGCGCCCCGGAGTGGGGCGGTAATTAGACAGTTCCGCCTTATCGCGGCGGAAACTGGAATGGATGGTTGATTTAATACAATCAGAATCGATATGTCAAATCGACTTAATACGAATAGGAATTATATGGATTGGTATGGCCGCAAGCGGAAAATCGTACGCGCCGCCGCTCGGCCGAACTTGGACGTTTTCTGCGCGGACTCGGCGGTGCGATTCGCGGACCTCGGAAATCGTATGGATATGGCTGATAATTGGCCGATTTCAGTCGATTTGACAGGGAGGCGGAAAAATCCGAAGCTTGGGCCGGACTCCAGGTGTTCCAGAGCCCGATCGGCGGAAACGAGGATATTCCAGTGGCCACGAAACTTTCGGCAAGAAACCAGATCGAAGGAAAAATTGTGGAGCTCGAAGTGGACGGCGTCATGGCTCACGTGACGGTCCAGGTGGGCAAGAATCTGATTGAAAGCGTCATCACCCGGCGAAGCGCCGACGAAATGAAGCTGAAGGTTGGCGACCGCGTCTCTGGCCGTGATCAAATCGACCGAAGTCATGCTGCAAAAAGGTTGACTAGGCCTGATTGGGAATTCAAAAGCGCCTTTGTAGCGCCCGCCTTCAGGCGGGCATTCGGGTTGGCTCCCAATTGCCCGCCTGAAGGCGGTCGCTACACAGAAATACAATAAATTCTTGCGCGGATTCAAACGCCGTGCCGGAGCTTTCTTCGATTCAGCTTTGGAAAGGAATTTCCCATGCGCCGTATTTTCTCCTCCGCTTTGATTTTGTTATTGCTCGGATTTTCCGCTTGGGCGCAGCAAGCCGCGCCGCCAAAGCCTTCGACCGGCCCATCCGATTTCAAAATCGGCGGCGCCGTCACGACTCCTCTCGACTTGACGGTGGCAGACCTCAAAGCCATGCCGCGAAAGACGCTGCGCGTGGACAATGCTCACTCGAAGAAGACGGAAGTGTATGAAGGCGTGCTGGTCGAAGACCTGCTGAAAAAGGCCGGCGTACCGCAGGGCGAAGCATTGCGCGGACAATCCATGGCGACCTACGTTCTGGTGGATGCGGCGGACAACTATCGCGTCCTTTTTGCGCTTGAGGAGTTCAATTCCAGCTTCATGGATTCCGAAATCATCGTGGCGGACACGATGGATGGCGCGCCCATCCCCGGCGGTCTCGGACCGTTCCGGCTGGTTGCTCCCCATGAAAAGCGCCCCGCGCGCTGGGTGGAAATGGTCAAGTCGATCACCGTCGTCCGCGTGCCGGAATGATCGAAAGTGGCACAGGCTTCAGCCTGTGGGGTTTTTGGTCTTGAAGGCATTCACCCCACAGGCTGAAGTGGCTGCGGAAAAAAGGCTTTGTTCTGTCATTCTGAGCGAAGCGAAGAATCCCTCTTCGATTTAAGTATAAGAAAAGAAACAAGGAGAGATTCTTCGCTTCGCTCAGAATGACAGAGTTTTGAGTTTTTCCGCAGCCTGTGAAGCCTGTTCCACTTACTCATTCTTGAAAACGTTGCCGTCCTTCATCACGAACGAAACCTTTCGCACGGCCTGTATATCATCCAGAGGATTTACCGGCGTCGCGATGATGTCGGCGGCAAGGCCCGGTTTGATCGCGCCTCGATCCGCGTCGACGCCGAGCAGGCGTGCGGCATTGATCGTCATGGCGCGCAGCGTATCCTTCGCAGGCACGCCCGCTTCGACCCAGGAGTCGACATATTCCGCCGCCTGCGTCCCGCGCGTCTCCCCGGGGACGTATACAAACGCGTCTGTGCCGAACGCCATCGTCACGCCGATCTGGTAGGCGCGCTTCAGCCGGTCCACGAACACGGCATGCATTTCAGGAAAGCCGTCCACACGCGCGGCGCTCTCGGTAAAATCCGTTCCAACCAGAACGACGTGATTCTTCTTGGCCAGCTGCAAGTCTTCGTTGGTCATCATTTCGCCGTGCTCGATCGAATCGACGCCCGCCTCCGCGGCGTTGTGCGCTCCGGCGCGCGTCCAGCAATGCGCGGCAAGCTTCAGCCCGTCGCGGTGCGCCTCTTCCACCATGAAGCGGATATCGTCGGCGCTGTAGATATATTTCTGGTCGTCGACAACAATCTTGATCACCGTCGCGCCGTAATGAATATTTTCGCGGATGGCCTTGATCATTTCGTCGTGCGTGTCGGCAAACGCGTATTCCGGCGTGGCGAGATCGCGCTTCTCAGGCTGCAAGTGGAACTGCCCGCCGTACGGCGCGATGATGCGCCCGGCGTTGATCATGGTGGGCCCGGGGACGAGTCCGCGCTCGATAGCTTCGCGCAGCGCGGTGTCCGCGTAATTGCCGTTGTTGCCCACGTCGCGCACCGTGGTGAAGCCCGCCGCCAGCATGTCCCGCGCGTTGGCTACGCCTTCAATCGCGCGATAGGGCGTCGAGTCGAGCAGCGTCGTGATGTAATAGCTGCTCCCGTCGCGGTCTTTCTTGAGGGTCATGCAGAGATGCGTGTGCGCATCGAAAAGGCCCGGTAGGACCGTCGATTTCGTGAGGTCGATGACTTTTGCGTCCGAGGGGATCGCTACATTCGCGCCGACGGCTTCAATCTTTTTTCCGCGCACCAGAATAATTTGATTGGATTCCGTCGTGCCTTTTTCCGGGTCGACGAGCTTGCCTGCCTTGATGGCATACACGCGGTCCGGCCCTGGCTGCGGGTACTGTGCCGCGAGCCTCGCCATTGGGATCAGTGAAAGAGAGAGGGCGAAAAACAGAAAAAAGGCCGATTTGATTTGCGGGCGCATCGATGGCTCCTCAACGAATAAGGAGATGAAACTAACAGAAGTGCGGGGAAGAAGGAAAGTCGCAACGAAGAAGGACAAAGTCTCAGTTCGATGCAGCGGATCCTTACTTATTTCTGGCCGCCAGCCAGGCCATGACGTCGCTCGCATTCCGGTCCGGTGGAAAAACCGGATAGAAGACGTGCTCGATCTTGCCGTCAAGAATCACGAGGGTCAGGCGTTTCAGTAAGGTCATTCCGCTCGTCTGGAAGGTCGGCAGGCGCAAGGCCCCGGTAAGGCTCAGATGTTCGTCCGAAAGAATCGGAAACGGCAAGTGCAACCGTTCCGCTGCCTCGCGCTGATAGGCGGTGTCCTGGGTGGAAAGTCCGAAAAGGCGATTGACGCCGAGAGTTTTCAGCTCCGCAAAATGATCCCGGAAAGCGCAGGATTGCGGCGAACAGCCGCGAGCGCCGGGGATCATGTCCCATCCAGGAGGGTTTTCGATCCCGGGGATTCCCGTCCGCGGATACGCGTAGACCACGACGCGGCCGGGTAGTGAGGATAAGTCGACGGTTTTGCCATCCGTGGCAGCCAATGGTACGGAGGGCATTCGCATCCCTACAAGGTGCGACGCCGCTCCATCATCCGTCGGCTTTGGTATGGCAGACCAATCCGGGGTTTCAATACTGCTGTTCATGATCGTTCCTGTGGCACAGGCTTCAGCCTGTGGGGATCCGCATAATATCTAGATTAGGTCGCGCCAGTGGCAAACCCGACTGGTAAAAGAGCCTGAGTGCCAACTTGATTCCATGCGGGCCAGCGGCTAAAGCCGTATTGATTCTGCATGCTTTACGGCACGGCTGAAGCCGTGCCCTACAAAGATTTCGCCGTTGCCACACAAGCTAAAGCATGCGCCAATAAAAACATCAGAGCATCTGCCGCAGGACGTACGGCAGGATGCCGCCGTGCCGGTAATAGTTGACTTCCTCGGGCGTGTCGGCGCGCGCGACGGTTTGGAACACGGTTTCTTTTCCGCCCTTATCGCGAGCGTGAACCTCGACCGCCATTCCCGGCGCGAGTTTTGAAATGCCTTCGATCGTGAATTCCTCGAAGCCGCTAAGGCCCAGCGACTGCGCCGAATCGCCGGCGCGATATTGCAGCGGAAGAACGCCCATGCCGAGCAAATTGCTGCGATGGATCCGCTCGAAACTCTCCGCGATCACGGCGCGCACCCCGAGAAGCAGAGTGCCTTTGGCCGCCCAGTCGCGCGACGATCCCGAGCCGTACTCCTTGCCGCCGAGCACGATCAGCGGCACGCCCTCTTTCTGGTATTTCATGGCCGCGTCATAAATAGACATTTTTTCGCCGTCGGGCTGGTGCACAGTCCAGCCGCCCTCGGTGCCCGGAGCGAGCTGATTGCGCAGGCGAATGTTTGCGAACGTGCCGCGCATCATCACTTCGTGATTCCCCCGGCGCGCGCCATAAGAGTTGAAGTCTATAGGCTTGACGCCTTGCTCGATGAGCCACTTTCCGGCCGGACTGTCGATGCCGATCGATCCGGCAGGAGAAATGTGATCGGTGGTGATGCTGTTGCCCAACATCGCGAGTGCCCGAGCACTGTGGATGTCGGTCAACGGCGCCGGACTCTTCGTAATTTGTTCAAAGAAGGGGGGATTCTTGATGTACGTGGAACGCTGGTCCCAGGCATAGATGTCTCCCTTCGGCACCTTCAATCCCTGCCAGCGGGAATCTCCCTGAAACACTTCGCCGTACTCCTTGTGATACATCGCGGTCGTGACATTCGCGCGCACAGTCGACTCGATCTCCTGCGGCGATGGCCAGATGTCGCGTAAGAACACAGGTTTTCCGGCCTTGTCGTTGCCGAGCGGCTCGCTTGCCATGTCAAAATCCATGCGCCCCGCGAGCGCGTAGGCCACTACCAGCGGCGGCGACGCCAGATAATTCGCGCGCACGAGCGGATGGATGCGACCCTCGAAATTCCTGTTTCCGCTGAGAACCGAAACGGCGACGAGGCTGTTGTCCTTGATGGCCGCGCCGATGTGCTCTTCGAGAGGGCCGCTGTTGCCAATGCAGGTGGTGCAGCCGTAGCCGACCAGCTGAAAGCCCAACTCGTTCAGATACTTTCCCAGGCCTGCGGCTTCGAGATAATCCGTGACCACTTTCGAGCCGGGGGCGAGGCTGGTCTTCACCCAGGGCTTGCTGTGCAGGCCGCGCTCGATGGCCTTTTTGGCCAGCAGGCCCGCGCCAAGCATCAGGGAGGGATTCGAAGTATTCGTGCAACTGGTGATCGCGGCGATGACCACGGAACCGTTCGAAAGCTCGAATTTGTCCCCGTTGTTGCGCACCGGGACATGCTTTTGCGCGGTGCCCTCGAGCGACTTTTCGAATGACTCTTTCGAGTGCCGCAGAGGGACGCGGTCCTGCGGGCGCTTCGGCCCGGCGAGGGTAGCCTCGACGGTTGCGAGATCGAGTTCGAGCTTGTCCGTATACATTGGGTCCGGCGTGGCATCGGTGCGGAAGATGCCTTGGGCCTTGGTGTATTCCTCGACAAGGCGGACGCGGGTTTCGGTGCGGCCGGTAAAGCGCAAGTAAGAAAGCGTTTCGGCGTCAACCGGGAAGAAGCCCATCGTCGCGCCATATTCAGGCGCCATGTTGGCGATCGTGGCGCGGTCCGGCAGGCTCAGGCTGGTAAGCCCGGTGCCATAGAACTCGACGAACTTTCCGACGACGCCCTTTTTGCGCAGCATTTCCGTGACGACCAGCACCAGATCGGTCGCCGTTGTGCCCTCGGGCAAGCGGCCGTGCAGCTTAAAGCCCACCACTTCGGGGATCAGCATCGACAAAGGCTGGCCGAGCATCGCGGCTTCCGCTTCGATGCCGCCGACGCCCCAGCCGAAAACGCCGAGCCCGTTGACCATGGTGGTGTGCGAATCGGTGCCGACCAGCGAATCAGGAAACGCCAATGTCTTGCCGTTTTCAGCTGCGTCGAACACGACTCGGGCAAGATATTCGAGGTTCACCTGATGGCAAATGCCGGTATCCGGAGGGACAACCTTGAAATTGTTCAGGGCATCCTGTCCCCAGCGCAGAAAGGCGTAGCGCTCGACGTTGCGCTGGAATTCGAGTTCCGCGTTGAACGCGAACGCCATGTCGGAGCCGAACTTGTCAACCTGCACCGAGTGATCGATCACGAGTTCCGCGGGCAGCAAGGGATTTACCTTTTTCGGATCGCCGCCCAGCTTGGTGATCGCCTCGCGCATGGCGGCGAAATCGACCACAGCGGGGACGCCGGTGAAATCCTGCAACAGCACGCGCGCCGGCATGAAGGAAATTTCCTTTTGCGTCGCGGCGTTGGGATCCCAGCTGGCCAGCGCTTCGATATCTCCGGGATGAACGAACCGCCCGTCCTCCTGGCGTAAAAGATTTTCAAGAAGCACACGGAGTGAAAAGGGAAGCTTGGAAACATGCCCCACTCCCTTTTTCTCAAGTGCGTTCAAACTGAAAATATCGTAGGATTTGCCGTCCACTTGAAGCGTGCCACGCGTGCCGAATGAATTTTTGGATGCGGGAGACATACGAACCTTGTTCCTTTCTCGTGTATCGCAGGTCAACAATCATAACGCATCCTGATGCTCCGTGCAGCCGGGGAGTCCCGGAATCTTATACCTGCAAGCGTGTACTGCCGGCACACAGTTTCAAAGTGAAATTTGGGGGAGCCGAGGAAGATGTTACAAAACTAAACAGAATTCCATTTTGCTGGTAGAATTTGTGATACCATGCCCGGCGATCCTCTCCAAAGGAGACCATCATGAAAAAGTTGATTCTCGCGGTTCTGGTTGTCGCATGTGCATTGACCATCTCCATGGGTACCAGCGCACAGGATGCCCCCAAAGTGCATACGATGACGGGATGCTTGAGGGCTGGAACGGCCCCCGGCATGTACTATCTCTCCGATCTCGAAAAGGGCCCAAAGACGGTGGGAATCGTATCGTCGGATGCCAACCTGAAGCCTCATGTCGGACACAAGATCGACATCACCGGCACAGCGGTTCCTCCTGCTGAGGCTGAGACGATGAAGGGCGTTGAAAAGGCCCCTCACTACATGAAAGTGACGGCCATCAAGATGGTTTCAACGACCTGCCCGTAAGGGTCTGAGTTTCCCATTTTCGCGGCCGCCGGCGAGTCTCTCGCGTGACGGCTTACGTTTGTGGTTTGCCCTGCGCCCCGTCCCGAGCGGCCCAGCCGTCGGGACGGGGCGTTTTTCTTTATTCTGGTTTCTCCAAGATACGCTTCGGTTAGAATGTCCCTGGGCGCTTGCACAGCCGGATGAATATCCTTCTCATCTCCACGTATGAACTTGGCAGGCAGCCGTTTGGGGTAGCTTCGCCGGCAGCGTGGCTGCGCGCCCGCGGGCACGAGGTTGCGTGTCTCGATTTGACGCGCCAGGCGCTCGATGATGAGGCGATCCTTGCTGCGGATTTGATTTGTTTTTATGTGCCAATGCACACGGCCACGAGGCTTGCCGCGGGCCTCATTCCCGGAATCCGCGAAAGGAATGCCCGCGCTCATCTTTGCTTTTACGGGCTCTACGCTCCGGTCAATGAGGAATACTTGCGCGGCCTCGGCGTGGACACTATCCTTGGCGGTGAATTTGAGAAAGGCCTCGCGAGTCTCGCCTCTCGCCTGCAACATGGTGCTGCGGATGGCAACGGCTCGATGAAACAGCAGGAGCCGGTTATCTCTCTTGCGCGGCAGAAATTTCTTGTGCCGGACCGTGCGGGGATGCTGGAGCCTGGAAAATATGCTCGCGTGGTCATGCCCGGCGGCGAACATCGCGTCGCGGGCTCAACAGAAGCGACGCGTGGCTGCAAGCACCTTTGCCGCCATTGCCCCATCGTCCCGGTGTATAACGGCGTGTTTCGAGTGGTGGAACGAGAGATCGTCCTCGCGGATATCCGCCAGCAGGTGGCCGCGGGCGCGCGGCACATCACGTTTGGCGATCCGGATTTTTTCAACGGGCCGGCGCACGCGATTTCCATTGTGGAGGCCGTGCATCACGAGTTTCCGCAGCTCACTTACGACGTGACCATCAAGATCGAGCATTTGCGCAAACACGATGCGCTCCTGCCGCTGCTCCGCGATACCGGGTGCCTCTTCGTCACGAGCGCCGTGGAATCGGTGGATGACGCGGTGCTTGAAAAATTTGACAAGGGCCACACGTGCGCTGATTTTCTCGACGTCGTTGCGCGCTTCCGCGAATTGGGCATGACGCTCCTGCCCACCTTCGTGCCGTTCACCCCGTGGACGACGTTCGAGGGCTACACGGAATTGCTGGACGTGCTCGCGGAGGAAGGCCTGTGCGAGAACGTGGCTCCCATCCAGCTGGCCATTCGGCTGCTGATCCCGGCAGGCTCGCGCCTGCTGGAATTGCCGGAGGTGGGCGCGCTGGTTGGTCCATTCGATTCCGCGGCGCTCGTCTTTCCCTGGAAACACGAGGACGCGGGCGTGGACGCGCTGGCTCGTGAAATCTCGCAACTCGTGCAGCGCGGCGACAGCCTCAAATTTTCACGGACGGAGATTTTTTCGCATATTCGCCGGACCGCGCAAGCAGCCGCCGGACCTTGCGCGCCAAATGGAACCGCCCATTCCGCCCTGAATAACGCGCGGGTGCCCTATCTCGATGAACCCTGGTATTGCTGCGCCGAACCAATGGACGTCCAATTCGTTTCCATCGGAAAAGCAAAGGAAACAGTCGCCAAGGCGGATCAATTTGTGTGATCCAAGCCGAGTCGGGGAGCCTTTAGGTAGCACAGGCACATTTGCCTGTGCGGTTTTCGCGATCGCAGCTAAATCACGAATTCGGCGGCGGCTCTCAAAACCGCACAGGCAAATGTGCCTGTGCTACCAGTACCACCAAAATCGAAAGGTGCGGAAACAGCCGATGCAACCCTTATGAGCCGCCTACTTATTCTCGCAAGTAAATTGGGCTACCAGACACGCAGCTTCGCGGAAGCCGCGAAAGCGCTGGGCGTGGACGTTGTATTCGCGAGCGACCGCTGCCACCAACTCGATGACCCGTGGGCGGATGGCGCGATCGCGGTCCGTTTCGACGAGCCTGAAGACGCCGCGCGGCACATCGTCAAGCAATCGTTCGTGCGTCCCGTGGACGGCCTGATCGCCCTCGGTGACCGCCCGACGTCGACGGCGGCGTACACGGCGCGCGCGCTGGGCTTCGCCTACAATTCGCCGCAAGCCGTCGAAAATTGCCGCAGCAAATTGCGCCAGCGGGAAGTCTTGCGCGACGCGGGTCTTCCCGTGCCGGGATTTTTCTCCTTCCGGCTCGACAAGCGCGTGGAAAAAATTCTTCCGCGCGTCCAGTTTCCGTGCGTTGTAAAACCTCTGCGCCTGGCCGCGAGCCAGGGCGTGATCCGCGCGAATGATCCGGAGGAATTTCAAGCCGCCGTCGCACGGATCAAGCAACTGCTGGAATCCCCCGAAATAAAAGCCACTCGCGAACCGGAACTCGACCAACTGCTCGTGGAACGCTACATTCCCGGCGCGGAAGTAGCCGTCGAGGGATTGCTGACGCGCGGAAAGCTGCGCATTCTCGGAGTCTTCGACAAACCGGATCCGCTCGAGGGGCCGTACTTTGAAGAGACCATCTACGTGACGCCCTCACGCCTCCCGGACGAAGCCTACGATCGCCTTTTGGATTGCGCCGAACGCACGGTGCAGGCGCTGGGCCTGACGCACGGCCCGGTTCACGCGGAGTTTCGCATCAATGACAAGGGCCCGTGGGCGCTGGAGGCGACGCCGAGGCCCATCGGCGGCCTGTGTTCCCGCGCGCTGCGTTTCGGTCCGCAAAGAATTTTCCTGGAAGAACTGCTGGTGCGGCACGCTCTGACCATGCCGGGGACGGATCTCGATCGCGAAGACGACGCCTCCGGCGTGATGATGATCCCGGTGCCCAGGACCGGCACGCTGGAAAAAGTGGAAGGCGAGGAGCAGGCCCGCGCCACGCCGGGAATCGAAGACATGCAAATCACGGCCCGCCTGCATGATTTGATCGCAGCGTGGCCCGAAGGTTCTTCCTACCTGGGATTCATTTTTTCGCACGCGAAATCCCCGGCCGAAGCGGAAGCCGCCCTCCGCCACGCTCACACCCAATTGAAATTTGAGATTACCGAGCGATTGCCGGTGCAGCATCCAGTAACGGGGACAGTGAGTAGACAGTAGGACGGGCTTCAGCCTGTCGCTTTTGATTTTTTCTGGCTAACAATCAAACCAGACAGGCTGAAGCCCGTCCTACATTTAGGCCTTTACCCCTTCGCCCTGGGCGGCACATATCCTTCCGGCAGTTTTGCGCCTTCCCCGAAGAAGTACTGCTCCATCTGCTCTTCCATGATTTTCTGCGATTGCGGGTCGAGCGGATTCAGCCGGTACTCGTTCACCAGCATCTTGGAGTATTCGATCCAAAGCTTCCAGGCCTCGGCCGAAACGTTTTCATAGACGCGCTTGCCCAGCTCTCCCTTCCACGGGACGCGTTCGAGGCCGGGCATATCCTTGTCAAACTTCACGCAATGCACGATGCGCTGCCCGGGCTTCGCGGGCGCGCTCGCCGGCACGGGATTTGTCGGGCCACAGGATTCATCCGCCATCTCTATCCTCCACCGGGAAACTTGGGCAATCGGTTCCCATCTACGATACTGCAAGACTCAAGGAAAACCAAACCGGGAAGAGGCGGGAAGAGGCGGAGTGATTGGACAGTTTGCGGTAGGGCCGATTCTCAGGAGTCGGCCTATATTACTCACATTAAGAAGGGGCACCGTTCATTTTGAACACCTTGGTGGAATGGGTGTCATGTGCCAGAACGACGTTCTCGACTATTTCTGAGATGATTCCTCATCCTGGAGGTTGTGGGGCCATCAGATCACGAGTTGAGGGTCACTTTGATTCGTGAGGCGCGTGAATCTCCTGGTTTGTATCAACAGCGAAAAGAACATAGTTCGAGAGCCGGTCGCGGTTAAGAGATCGGTGGCCATTGATATCAATATAAAAGCTCGCGCTTTGCGGCAGCCAAAGCTGAATCCTGCGTTTTGGGAAATCCACCGCGCTGTAATCGATGCTCAGATGCTCAATCTGGAGGCGGATTGGCTGAATGGCTTCCAGTAAATCGAAATCGATATGCTCAATTTGCGAAGAGTCAGGAGAAATCCATGCGCGCCCCTTCAATTTCACGTCGTACCATTTGCCGTCGGAAAGAACGGCTTGAAATCGAGGCAGCCTGTCCGGCCGCTGCTCAAAGCGCAGCAGCCAGGCCGGCCTGGCTTGCCACTGTCCCAGGCCTTCGCATGTGATTTCAAAATCGTCGACGCGCAAGGGGTGAAATACTGCGGCGCCGACATTAAGACCCACCGTCCGAATCGGGAGCGGTGTAGGATTGCCTTTTCCGAATTCCGTCCTGCTCTCTTCAAACCTCAAATCGCCGTCGCGAGCGAGAGAAAACTCGGCCAGATAATCGAAGTTATATTTTAGCGATCGGGTCGCGCGTCCGTCTTTGCCGATTTCCGCATAATCGACAGCTTCCGTGGCGGTAAAACGGTCCACATTTTCCAATAGCTCCTTCACGCGTTGACGCGTTCCCTTCAGAACCGTTTCAAGGGAGCAAGAAACGCCCGACACGACAGGCGGCAGGGAGGCATCCACGTTCGCGGGCGGCCAGAGCACGGGGTCAAGCGCCTGCGCGCGGGATTTTACAATCGGCGAATCGTCAAAATTCGAGGGCAGGGCGGATGGCATTTCTGCTGCCTCGTCGTTCGTCGCGACTTCTCCAATCGTTGATGAGGGGTTCGGGGCGGGTGCGAGCGACGCTTGCTGCGAATCTCGCAGTTTGTCCTGCAATTGCTTCTGCTGCTCCCTGGCTTTGTCGGCCACGGGTCCCGTGGGGGCGAGCCGGAGATAATTAGTCAGATCTTCCAGGAGGGCGGATGGATTTTCGAGTTGGCTGTGAACATTTGCGAGGATCAGGTAAAGCAGTGCATTCTCGGGTTGCAATTTGGACGCGGCCACCGCACTTTTTTCAGCCTCGGCCGGGCGGATCAGACCGAGCAGAGATCGAGCTAATTCGGCGTTCGCCTGCCAGGAGTTCGAGTCCAACTCCAGTGCTTTTTGTGCGATGGGTTCGGCGTCGGCGAAACGTTGACTATCGTTCAGCAGAGTCGCCAACCAAGACAACGCATCGGCGTCCTGCTCTTGGCTTAACTCCGCAGCCTTGCGCAGCGCCTGTTCGGCGCCCGGATTGTTTCCCGTGTGCATGTAGGCGATGCCGATCTCCGTGTATGCTTCGTAATATTTGGGGTAGGATTGAATGGCGCGCTCGAATTGCTTAATACTCCCCCGGTAATCGGATTTCTTATCTATCATTGCCAAACCCTTAGCCATTGACTCGCGAGCCTTTCGAGGTATGGAGAGGTCCCGAGCCGATACTGAGAGCATTCCCGGTGTCGGAGAGGCCGTATCTAAATTGGGATGCAACTCGACAGAAAGGCCGAGGATCGCTTCAGCCACGTCCAGCCGTTGGGTCACCGTATGGTATCCTGCTTGTTGCACGATGAGGTCGTAGCTCCCCACTCCTACATTCAGAAATTCAAAATTACCCCCGGCGCGCGTGAGGACTGTTCCCACCGTCACGCCTGTAAAGGTGCGAAGCTCGACGCGTGCACCCTCTAATTGTGCATGGTTATCAGGGTCGACCACCTTCCCCCTGACCGAGAAATTGTACTGGATCGTGCTAGATCGACTTGACGGGCCTCCGCCCCTCTGCGCAAACAGGGGATCGCAACTTACGGCGAGGACAACCATTAGAGCGGTCGCAAGGAAGTAACGAAGACCTGAAAATGGACACACGCTTCACCACCATACCGTTTATGGCAGCATACTCTCCGAAGCGCCTGAGAGCAATTGGATATGGTCAACGTCCCCTAGACCCGGCCAGCGCTGCGATGACCCATTGAGACCTCGCGGCTTCTCGCAAACTGGGAATTTCAGCCGGATGTGACTCGGTCCAGATTCCGATAACGCCCCGTTTATCGGGCTTTCTGTTTGGGACTCTCCTTGAAATCTCGCATTGCGCTGCCTAGGATGTGTCGTGGCCATAACGTGAAAATCGCATAGGTCGCCGATCTTTCAGATCTGGAGGCGAGTCATCCTGAAAACGACAATTAGGAGCGCTCCATGAAACCGATGCCTAGGTTTTCCATTGCTGTTGTGACGGTCGGGATCTGTTTTCTCATGTTTTGCGGACAAACGCGGAAGGATGTAGTTGCCGCGCAAGGGGGCAAACAGGTCACGATGTACCGGTTCTATACGGGCAAGGATGGGCTGTCGCACGTGGAAAAGATTGAAGTGAAGAATTTTGACCCCAATAACGTCGCCAACCTGATGGAAACGACGTCGGGAGCTACGCTCCGCACGTCAAAACCCGATGCACCCGGCGCGGATTTCGGAGCGTTCCATCCAGGACCGCGCCGGCAATATATTTTCGATCTTGCCGGCCATGAGCAGGTTGAATTTTCGGGTGGGGAGAGAATCACTCTAAATCCCGGAGACATAGAGCTCATTGAAGACCTGGCCCCGACCAAAGGCCACCGGAACCGCAACCTCGGGCCCGAGGACCGTCTGGTATTGTGGGTGCCAATCGCCGATCAGACGGTTGTGCGCGATTCGATTTTGAAATAAGAGTTTTGATCGTATTTGTGTTTGCGGCTGAGTGGGCGAGGCAAACGCGGATCAAGTCTGGATGGAGTTCGACTTAGAAGGAAAAGCTGCTCAAGTGCCGCCTCCGGGCCTCAACAGAAGAGAAGTCAAAACCCCGACCCTTCGAAACCCGCGAAAGGTCGGCCACCCGGAAAAGCCAACCGCCGAAAACCCGAAGACAGTTCCTCAGCGATAATGTATTGCGGTGCTATCACTCGATCCTGCGCACCCGTCAAGAGTACAGAAGCGGAAAGGTGGCTCACCCGCCAGCTTGATTGAGCCCGGTCTTTCCAGGGAAGGACTTGGCACCCACTGGGCGGAGCCTCATGTATAGATGCGGGAGTGCGTTTCCGATTTGAACGAGTTGTGTCCTTCTGTCCAATTCAGCATTGCCCGGAACCCATGAGCTTTGATGCCCAGGCGCGGGGATCAACCGCTGAGTGCGGAACGCGAAAACGGTTAAACTTGTACCGCTTTTTTGTGAAGCCGTGCAGTTCTTTGCCGTCTTGGACGAAAGGAATGAGTCGGGAGGCTGAACGTTCTAGTGTACGGCGCTGTTTCTGAAACCTATTGCCATCGTTCGGTCGAAACTGGGCCCAAGCGATTGAATGGACGAATCCGGCGGGTCCGAATCGATCTGATCGAAGGATGTCCTCAACGAAAACCTGAATAGGCCCCGGACAGACATTCAAGGCATCGTGCATGGCTACGACACCGAATGGCTCGACATGAGGAAGAAATCCCTCCAAATCTTTCTTGACCCCGTCGTAACTGTGATCGCCGTCAATCCACAAGACTCGTATGGGTCGTTTCCATGTTTTTGCCACTTCCGTGGAATACGCTAAATGAGGCTCAACGTGGTCCGACACTCCGGTGGCATTTATCGAATTTAGAAAATCCCGATATGTCGAGGCCTCAGGGTTGCTTGCCAGGTCCAGAAGAATTGGCGAATTGTGAGGATCGATTGCAACAACTGGCCCTGAGCCATAATGTGAAGCCACAGTGGCGAGCATCACAGTCGACCGTCCTTTGAAACTACCGATCTCTACAATCGTGCCATTGCCAGGCACGCACGCGGCTAGCAACCCTAGAAAGCGAGCCTCGTTTTCCAACAGATGACCTTGAACATTCTCGGTTTTTTGCCACGCAACGTTAAGCACATTCTCTAGGTCTGCGGGAATCTGGATTGTGGCCAAGCGCGTGTCTCCTTAGTTTTCCTTGGAACAGAAGGCTCCAAACCCATTTCAGGGTTGGAGCTCTCAGGCACGGAATCTCTCACCATTGAAAGGAAAACTCGATTGCAGTCACAAGTTTACAACACCATTCCAAGTATTTGACGGGCCAGGACAATCCTCTTTATTCTTTATTGAGGCCAGGCTTAAAAGACCTATGCAACCGTGCGTTCGCTTGAGTCGTGAGGTGCCTAGCTCGGCCGGGTGGCCAACTCTTCGCGGGTTTCAAAGGGTAGGGGTTTTGATTGCATTTGTGTTTGCGGCTGAGTGGGCGAGGCAAACGCGGATCATGTCTGGATGGAGTTCGACTTAGAAGGAAAAGCTGCTCAAGTGCCGCCTCCGGGCCTCGACAGGAGAGAAGTCAAAACCCCGACCCTTCGAAACCCGCGAAGGATCGTCCACCCGGAAAAGCTAACCACCGGAAACCCGAAGACAGTTCCTCAGCGATCATGTATTGCGGTGCTATCATTCGACCCTGCGCACCCGTCAAGGGTACAGAAGCGGAAAGGCGAGCCACCCTTCCGCCCCATGAGGAGAGGCAAATGACGCGAAACCTTTGGTTTCTTGCGGTTCTTTTTGTTGCGCTCATTACACTGGGCGCCAGAACGACGTCCGCGCAGGCTGTGGATGCCCGGAAGGCCTTAGAGGCTGCTGCAAAGGCCATGGGCACCACGAACCTGAAGTCGATTCAATTTACCGCCGACGGTTTTTTATCCAAAGTTGGCGAGCAGTACGATCTGACGACGGACTGGCCGCATTTTGAGGTTTCCGAGTACACGCGCACGATCGACTTCGACGCCAAGTATATGCGCCTGGACTATAACCAAAAGCAGGGAAACTACCCTACGAACGGCTATCCGCCAGTGCCGGAGGAACACGTCACAAACATCCTGAGCGGCAATTACGCATGGGACATGAAGGGTGATACGCCCGTGCCTTTCACGCGCCTGTATCTCGATGGCATGCCCTACGCCGATCTGCGGCAACTCGAGATGGTGCTCACTCCACACGGATTTATAAAGGCGGCGTTGGCCGCCACCGACGCGACCGCCATCACGCAACCGATCGTGGGCCCCTCGGACTTCGGCCTCTCGATGTTTGGCCAGTGGGTGACGATCGTCTCCTTCCACTATGGAAAGTACAGAGTCAACGGCACGATCAACGATAAGAATCTCGTCGAATTCACCGGCACCTGGATTGCGAACCCTGTCTATGGCGACATGCCCTATGAAATGCGCTACACGCAGTACAAGGATTACAACGGCGTGATGTTTCCCGGGTTAATCCATGTCCATCAGGGCGATCCCAGGATCAACACCGCGGAAAATTATTTTCAGGTCTACATAAAAGATGTTCAGCCCAATGTGGTTGTGAACAAGATTCCGGTTCCTGAAGTGGTGCGGACGGCAAAACTCGATCCCGTCAAGGTGGAGACGCAGAAGCTTGCGGACCATGTCTGGCTGCTGGGCGGCGGGCCCATGAACAGCGTGCTCGTCGAGTTCAAGGACTTCGTTGCGGTCGTCGAAGCGCCGCAGAACGAGGCGCGGTCGCTGGCGGTCATCGACGAAGTTCATAAACTCGTTCCGGGCAAAATGATTCAGTACGTGGTCAATACAAATCACCACATGGCTTATGCCGGTGGTCTCCGCACGTATTTCTCGCAGGGAACCACGGTCGTAACCCACCAGTCGAACAGAGACTATTATGTCGGAATCCTGTTCAGTCCGTTTCCGAGAACGTTGGACCCGGATCGGATGACAACTTATAACCCGATGTACATGATCAGCCGCCGGCCTCCTCCGATTGAGACGGTGGGCGGCACAACGATGATGGGAAAATACGTCGTCAGCGATGACGAGCGCCAGTTGCAGGTCTGGCATGTGCAGGACATGGCGTACGAAGTGGGAGAGAGTTACCTCAAGATCCCCGGTCCATCGCTGGCCAGAGGGAATCACTCTGCTGACATGTTGATGGCCTATCTCCCGAAAGAGAAGATCCTGATCAACGCGGATCTCTATGTGCCGCCGGAACCGGGTGCAAAACCAACTCCTCCCACTGCCGGCATGCGAACGTTGTATCTAAATATGAAGAAGCTGGATTTGGATGTTGCACAGCATGTCTCGATCGTGGGGCAGCGGGTCGGGTCAAACGACGAGTTCGTCAAGCTCATCGGCAACGCTCAATAGAAGAATTTGCTAAAGGTACGCGCATCACTCGGGCGGAACGGAATTCTCGCCAGAGACTCGGGACAACTCCACAGCAACAAGCCTAACAGAAAAGCGAATGGTCGCTCGGCTCAGTGCCCGATAAGCCGTGCCGGAAACTGGCCTATTTGCTTGGCCGACATGCCCCCGGCAACCTTCAAAAGATTTTGGCGGAGTGCGGCGTTTCAGTTTCACAGCCCTGTTCGCTTACAATATCGGGGTCACGCGGTCGGCTCTGAGGGGGCGCGATGTCGGACGTCACGGCGCTGTTTTGGGATGTGGGCGGCGTAATCCTATCGAACGGCTGGGACCGCGGGGCGCGCGCCGCGGCGGCCAAGAAGTTCGGCATCGACTGGGAGGAATTTCAGGATCGGCACGAGCTCGCCAGCCCCGCGTTTGAAACCGGGCGCATCACGCTCGACACCTACCTTCAGCGCACTGTCTTCTACCGCAAGCGAAGTTTCACTCGCGAAGAATTCACGGATTTCATTTTCGCGCAGTCGTCGGAGTTCCCGGAATCCCGCGCGGTCCTGCGCGACGTGGCCGCCTGCGGAAATTATCTGCAAGCCACCATCAATAACGAGCCGCTTGAACTGAATGAGCGTCGGATCCACCAGTTCAACTTGCGCCGCGAGTTTAAGGCATTTTTCAGCTCCTGCTATTTGGGCGTCCGAAAGCCCGAAGAGGGCATCTACAAGCTGGCCCTCGAAGTGACCCAGCGCAATCCGGACGAGTGCCTGTTCATCGACGACCGCGAGCTGAACCTGGAATGCGCGCGGCAAATGCGCATGCGCACGATTCATTTCCAGAATGCGGCGCAGTTGCGGCAGGACCTGGCGGCAAGCGGCGTAAATATCTCAGCAACATAAACCCGGAGGCTTAAATGGAACTCGGAATGGTGGGACTGGGGCGCATGGGCGCGAATATGGTCGAGCGGCTCGTGCGCGGCGGGCACCGCGTCGTCGGCTACGACCGCGATGCGGGCGCCGTGGCGCGCGTTACCGCAGCAGGAGCAGGAGGCGCCGATTCGCTCGAAAACCTCGCCGGAAAGTTGACCGCAAAACCGCGAGCCATCTGGATCATGGTCCCCTCCGGAGCGCCGGTCGACGAAACGATTGCCGCGCTCATTCCCCATCTTTCGAAAGGTGATATTCTCATCGACGGCGGCAACAGCAATTACAAAGACACGCAGCGCCGCGCGGTGAGCCTGAAGGCCCAGGGTTTTCAGATCGCGGATGTAGGGACGAGCGGGGGAATCTGGGGCCTTAAGGAAGGCTACTCGATGATGGTGGGCGGAGACGAAACGACGATCGAGTATTTGAGCCCGCTGCTGGAAACGCTCGCCCCGGCCAAGGACCAGGGATGGGGCCGCGTCGGCCCATCCGGTGCGGGCCACTTCGTGAAAATGGTCCACAACGGCATCGAGTACGGAATGATGCAGTCGTACGCCGAGGGCTTCGCGATCCTCAAAAAGAAAAACGAATTTGCACTCGACATGCACCAGATTTCGGAAATCTGGCGAACGGGCAGCGTGGTGCGGTCCTGGCTGCTGGATCTGCTCAGCATTGCATTGAAAGAAAATGCAGAGATGGCGGGCATAGCTCCTTTTGTCTCGGATTCCGGGGAAGGCCGCTGGACCGTGGCCGAAGCAATTGACCTCGACGTTCCGGCCCCAGTCATCACCTCATCGCTGTTGCAACGTCTCATCTCGCGCGATACCGATTCCTATTCCGACAAGCTGCTGGCTGCGATGCGGAATCAGTTTGGCGGCCACGCCATCAAGGCTGCCGCAAAAAAGTGAGGGCATGAACATGACGGCGAGCAAAAGCGCGGTGATTGAGCTGGACGATTCAGCAAATAAAAGTTCCATTTCGCCGGCCGATCCTTGCACCATCGTCATCTTCGGCGCCTCGGGAGACCTTGCGCGCCGCAAACTGGTTCCCGCGCTGTACGGCCTGGCCGCGCAGAATTGCCTGGCGCGCCGCTTTGCCATTATCGGCTTCGCGCGCACGCCCATGTCCGACGAGGCATTTCAGCAGACGGCCGTCGATTCCGTGAAAAAATTCGCCGACGCCAACACCCTGCGGGAGGAGGAGTGCAAGGAATTCGCGAACGCCCTGGCTTACGTCTCCGGCGACTACCATCAACCGCAGGCCTTCGAGAAATTGCGGAACCGCCTTGAAGAACTCGACCGGGAGCACAAACTAAATGGCAACCGGCTCTTCTATCTGGCCACGCCGCCCGATATTTATCCTATCATTATTGAACAACTGGCTAAGGCAGGCCTGGCAAAAAATCCGAGCGAAAAATCCTGGACGCGAATCATCATCGAAAAGCCGTTCGGCCGCGACCTGGCTTCGGCGAAAAAACTGAATGAAACCGTCCTCAAGGCATTCGACGAACCGCAGGTCTACCGCATCGATCATTACCTCGGAAAAGATACCGTTCAGAACCTCATGGTGCTGCGCTTCGGCAACGGAATTTTCGAGCCGCTATGGAACCGCAACTACGTGGATCATGTGCAAATCACCGCGTCCGAAACGCTGGGCGTCGAGCAGCGCGCGGCGTTCTACGAAACCGCGGGCGCGACGCGCGACATGATCCAGAGCCACGTCCTGCAGCTCACTTCGCTCGTGGCCATGGAGCCGCCGGCCGCCTTCGATGCCACCGCTGTGCGCAACGAAAAAATCAAGGTCCTGCAATCGATCCGCCCGTTTACCCCGGAAAGCATCCAGAGGGATATCGTTCGAGGGCAGTACGGTCCGGGTGGCTCTTCCGAGGATTCCTCCATGTTGTCGGGATACCAGGAGGAACCCGGCGTGGCGAGGAATTCGGCCACGGAGACGTTCGTCGCCGTGCATCTGCAGATCGACAACTGGCGCTGGGCCGGCGTGCCGTTTTATCTGCGGACCGGCAAGCGACTGCCCTCGCGGCTTACCGAAATCGCCATCCAGTTCCGCCGCGCCCCGCACCTGGTGTTTCGCGGCCAGGATGTATCCACGAACGCCCTGGTGCTGAATGTCCAGCCCGATGAAGGAATTTCGATTTCATTCAATGCGAAACGCCCGGGTCAGGATATGAAATTGAAGGCGGTGAATATGGATTTCAGTTACCAGGCGGAATTCGGCGCGGGCGAACGATCCGCTTATGCGACGCTGATCAATGACTGCATGCGCGGCGATGCAACCCTGTTTGACCGGGGCGATGGCGTGGAAGCGGCCTGGGCTCTCGTGGATCCCATCCTGGATTATTTTCAGTCGAACAAACCCAAATTCCCCAACTACGCGGCGGGCACCTGGGGCCCACACGAAGCCGATGAATTGCTGGAGCGCGATGGCCGACACTGGCGAAATACATAAAGGCGTCCCCCCCGAGATTCTCCCGGGCGTGCACGTGTATCCAAATCCCGCCGACGTTGCGCGGGGCGGTGCGCGGCTGTTTGTCGACTACGCCTGGCAGGCGATTGCCAAGGACGGCCGGTTCCTGGTCGCTCTCTCGGGCGGAAACACGCCCCGCCAGATGTTCGAACTGCTCGCTTCCGATGAATTTCGCGGCCAGGTGGACTGGGCCAAGGTGCACGTCTTCTGGAGCGATGAGCGCGCGGTTCCTCCCACGAGTCCCGAGAGCAACTATGCCATGGCACGCAAGGCCTTGCTGATTCGAGTGCCGATTCCCGAGGGCAACGTGCATCGCATGGAGGCCGAAAAAGCAAGCATCGGCCGCGCGGCTCACGAATATGAAGAAACTCTCCGAAAATATCTCGATCTGGATGACCGCGGATTCCCGCGATTCCACTTGATTTTTCTGGGCATGGGCGCGGACGGCCACACCGCGTCCTTGTTTCCCGGCACGCGCGTGACGCAACAGACGTCGCGCTGGGTCAGCACACCGGTGGTGACGAAGCTGAACATGCGCCGCATGACCCTCACATTGCCTGTCCTCGATGCCGCATCGCGCGTAGTGTTTCTGGTCGTGGGTTCGGAAAAGGCGGAAATCCTGCGAGCCGTTTTGGAGGGAAAGGCCGATCCTCCTTATCCCTCGCAGCTCGTCCAGCCGCGGGACCCAGGGAAAAAGCTTTTCCTGGTGGACAACGCCGCCGCCGCGTTGCTCGGGCCTGCACGGTCCATCCAGCCGGGGCCTCAGGAAAAGCCTGCAGGAACTTCCCGCGGCAAACCGGAGAAAAGGCCGTGATCCTCGCCGGGGACATTGGAGGCACCAAGTGCAATCTGGCCCTCTATGAAATTCAGGGCAAGTCACACCGGAAAATCATCGATCACCGGTACGGGAGCCGCGAATTTCCCACTTTTGATGGAGTGATTTCGAAATTTTTGTCTGATACACAGATGGAAACGAAAGCTGCCGGCGCGCGAGCCATTGAGGCCGCGGGTTTTGGTGTGGCCGGGCCTGTGATTGACCGGCGAGTCAAGGCCACCAATTTGCCGTGGGTCATTGATGCCGCAGAGCTTTCCACGCAACTCGGGACCCGGCACGTGGTGTTGCTGAACGATCTGGAAGCGACGGCTCACAGTTTGTCGCATTTGGCACCATCGGAGATTTTCACTCTCAACGCAGGAACTCCTTCCCCGCATTCCACGCAGGCCGTGCTCGCCGCAGGAACCGGTCTGGGGGAAGCCATTCTCTTCTGGGACGGAAAGCAGCATGTGGTGGCCAGCACCGAGGGCGGGCACACGGATTTTGCTCCCCGCACGGAGCAGGAAATCGAGCTGCTGCGCTACATGAAAAAGCGGGACGAATTTGTAAGTATCGAGTTGATTCTTGGGGGGCGCGGCTTTCGGACCATCCATACTTTTCTGGACGCCTCCGTGCAGCATCCTTCCTTTACCGGTCCGGAGGCGGACTCTGCTCCTGAAATTACTCGCCTGGCTCTTGCGGGCGAATGTCCGGTTTGCGTCCAGACGCTGGACCTGTGGGTGAATATTTATGGCTCCGAGGCGGGCAATCTTGCGCTGAAGGTGCTCGCTCGCGGGGGTGTCTGGGTGGCCGGCGGAATTGCCGTAAAGATACGCAAAAAGATGGAAGACGGCGCGTTTTTCCGCGCGTTCTGCGAAAAGGAAAAGTTCGCCGCGATGTTGGCGCAAATTCCAATCCGCCTGGTATTAAACGAAGAAGCCCCGCTGATCGGCGCGATGTCCCAGGCAGCTGCGTTTAAGTAGGACAGGCTTCCAGCCTGTCTGCTTTTGACTTCTTTCAGTCCAGCAAAGTTCAAAACCAGACAGGCTGGAAGCCTGTCCTACATGGCTGGAAGCCTGTCTGACATGATTCATTGATGCAATACGTCACCGGACAGAACGCGCCCCGAGGCCTGGATTTCAATTTCCACCTTATCGGAGACTCGCAGAAGGAAATTGCTAGGGTTCTTCATCCCCCATTGAACATACGGAATCTCGATATGAGCGCTGATCTGTAAATCCCCGCCGGATGATTTGATTTCCACCGGCAGCGTTACGTCATGATCCTCCCCGTGCAGTCGAAACCGGCCTGAAACTTCCACCTTAGAGGCGCCCTCAGCCGCCACTGCGCCCGTCTCATGCATGGGCGTGAAAACAATTTCAGGAAACTTCGCGCTTTCCAGAATTTCGCGATGCATGCGCCCGTCGCGGCCCCCGTTTCCACTCTCGCCGCTCGTTGCGTCCACGACAATCGCGCCGTCAATTTTCCCGGTGGCAGGGTCGAAGTGGATCGCGCTGCTCTTCAGAGCGAATTTCCCATGCACGGTGTGGAAATTCCCGCTGAGAGAAAAATCGATCGTCGTCCGTGCCGGGTCAATTTGCACCAGTTGTGCAGGGGATTCCTGGGCGCGGGACGCGGGCGCGAGAATTAGCGAGAACAATCCCGCGAAGAACGCGAGGGAGATTGGTGCGCAGCGCCGCCGAAGGAAATGGATTTTGTGAATCATCGGGTTTAGGTCCAGAGAAATTTCCAGCCGAAATCCGCGAGTTCGGACGCGCGAATTGAGGAAATTGGATCCGCCTCCGTATGAATCGCCAGCAATCTAGAAAATAAACGCGGTGCTTTCTCGAACATGCGAATAGTTCTGCTCCGAATCCAATCGTTTCCGGCCATGAGACGCATGAGTCGCGTCATGGTGATTGGCACGGCAGCGATTTTTTTGTGAGCGAGCTGGTAGCTGGAAAGGTCTCCTCGTTTCAGCGCATCCGCCAGCGAAATGGCTTGCTGAAAGGAGAGGCTGAGACCATGTCCAGTCACCGCATCCACCGTTCCCGAAGCGTCTCCGACCAGCGCTACGCGGCCTCGCGCGGGGGCGGGTAAAATTGTAAGGCCGGTTGTGTCACCCAGCTGCCTTGTTGTCGGCGTCGCTCCCCGTAATTTTCCTTCAAGAAAAGGGAACCGCGTTAATGCCCCTTCCAGCCGCAACGCCGGATCGCGAGACAGCACGGCGACGCCAATCTCCCGCCCCGTCATGGGCGTGATAAAAATTTGACAGCCAGCCGCCCAATGAACTTCCGCCACGTCCGACCACGGACTTACCTGAAAGTGACTGCAAAAGCCGAATCGTTTCCTTCGCGCGAATCGCGGATCGAGCCCCGCCCATTTTCGGACTTGCGAATTCTGCCCATCGGCGCCTACGAGCCAATGGTAGGGTAATCGCTCCCTGGCCGTCGTCACAGCGTCCTTGTCGATTTGCGTCACTCGCTCGCCCCAGCGGAAGTCAACGCCTGCCTCGACCGCGTGATTGACGAGCAGTTGATGCAACCTGACGCGGCGCACGGAAAAGCCCGTTGCGCCAGCAAAATCCGCGCGCACGGAATATTCCTGGTCGACAAACCTGATCCCTCGGAACGGAAACGCGCTTTCAGGCGGAAGGGAAATGCCGAGAGTTCTCAGGGCGGCAACGCCTTGAGGCAAGATGCCTTCTCCACAGGGTTTGTCGATCGGGGGATTTCGGGCGTCCAGAACAAGTGTCTGTAGTCCGTGTTTGCGCGCCGCAATGGCCGCAACGATGCCCGCTGGTCCCGCTCCGACAACGATGACCTCACGATGCTTAGTCACAATCAGAACATTCAGATGCCGGTACGAGAGGCAGAGTTGTTCTGCGAACCTCAAACTGGTTGTAAATAAATTGTCTTATGAAAAGCCGAGGAACTAACCATTGCGATGCGTGAGTAACGCTCAGCCCTCATGCTCAAGCGCGGCGCGGGCGTCCTTCAGCTCTTTTTTCTTCTCCGCGTCCACCTTGGGGAACGAGAGGTCCAGATTCTCCAACGCCTCGATCACGGCCTCCGCCACAACCAGCCGGGTGAACCATTTGTGATCCGCCGGCACGACGTACCAGGGGGCGTATTTCGTGCTCGTATTTCGAATCATGTCCTCATACGCCTTCATGTATTTCTCCCAATGCTGCCGCTCCAGGGCGTCGCTCATGGAAAATTTCCAGTTTTTGTCAGGATCGTCCAGCCGCTCCAGGAAGCGTCGCTTTTGCTCCTTTTTCGAAAGGTGGAGGAAAAACTTCAGCGCCACGAACCCGTTTTCCGAGAGATATTGTTCGAACGCGTTGATGTCTTCGAAGCGCTTCTGCCAAATATTGTCCAGCACCAGCTGCGTGGGCATTCTCTCTCGCGCCAGCAGTTCCGGATGCACGCGGACGACCAGGGCTTCCTCGTAGTACGACCGGTTGAAAATGCCGATCTTGCCGCGTTCCGGGAGAGAGCGCGAGGTTCGCCACAAAAAATCGTGCTGCAATTCTTCCGCGGAAGGAGTCTTGAACGAATTGACCTGGCAGCCCTGTGGGTTTACGCCCGACATGACGTGTTTGATGGTGCCGTCTTTTCCTGCGGCGTCCATGGCCTGCAGGATCAGCAGGATGCCCCAGCGATCCTGCGCGTAGAGTTTTTCCTGCAGCCCGGCGAGGCGCGCAATGCCGCGTTCGAGCCCTTCTTTCGCGTGCTCTTTGGATTTCACGCCGAGCGTTTCCCCCGGATCAAAATCCTTCAGACGGAAATGCGATCCATCCGCGACCCGGAAAGGCTTCACATATTCGCGTGGTTTCATGATTGCGCCCTGTCCTCCCTGCTGCAAATTTTCCGCGCGATTCACTTCTGCTTGCCGGGGAGCCGGACTACCATCCCGTCCAGCTCTTCCGTCATTTTGATCTGGCAACTCAGCCGGCTGTTCTTCTCCGGCCCCTCCGCGGCAATGCTCAGCATTAATTTTTCGTTGTTCGATGCGGGTGGAATCCGGCCGAAAAACGCGAGATCCACATACGCATGGCAGGTGGCGCACATGGAATTGCCGCCGCATTCGCCGAGGATCCCCTCGACTCTGTGATTCAGCGCCGCCTGCATGACGGACATCCCGGCGGGCACGTCGATCTCCCGGGAAATTCCGCTCGAAGAAACATACGTAATCATGGGCATCCGGAATCCTCTCGCGTGGCCGCAGTTGCGCGGCTTGGGCTTCTAGTGTAAATGCGGCTGGCAAATCCTGTCGAGCATTCCTGTTATCTCGGCGAAGTTAACACGATTGGTGACACGAATCCTCTGGTCCAACTACAGGTAAGGGACAGGATGCCGATAGTACCTTACGACGTGCTTTCACCCTCTCCCGATTCTGTACTTCGGGACAGCAGATTCCGCGCTCCGATAAGGAATAACGTGTGCCCCTAGTCGACAGCCATTTGGGGGGAGAAAGCCGAGTTTGCTTCTGGTGAAATTCTCTATTTTCAAAAAATAGAGATTCCACCCGCCCTGCCCAGGGGACGGGTCAAACGCCATTTGCGAACGAAGTCTGGTGGACCACGGATTTAATTCTTCGACGCCAGTCACAGACTCGGGCTCAGCGAGGTTTGGGGAACCAAGCCTCAATGGCGGTCACGAATTCCCAGCCCGCAATAAACAAGGGGGAAGTGCCATGAAAAAAGAATATGGAGTTCCACAGGGCAACCAGGCGCGCACCGCTGGGGACCGCGACTGGAGTTCGAAGCGTACGTGGATTCTGCGCGGCTTGACCTTGCTGACTTTTTTGCTTGCGTTTGTCTTCGTTGTGCAAGGCCAGAACGGTGCGAAGGACCCAGGCCCGCGAACCGGGTCGCCGGGCGCTGGGAATTTTATCGCCGGCCTCACGTCCTCGCAGCAGTCCTATTTTATGGATGGGCAGACGCGGTTTCAGGAAGTGGAGACGGTTCAAAACGGCACAAATAACGGTCTCGGGCCGACGTTCAATTCCAATTCCTGTTCGAGTTGCCACGCCCAGCCCGCCTTTGGAGGAACAAGCCCGTCAGTGAATCCCCAGATTGCCATCGCAAATCTGGATCGCGCGTCAAATACGATTCCATCGTTTATCACGTTGAATGGCCCGGTGCGCGAGGCGCGATTCAAATTTGCAGTCTCTCCGAACGGCAGGGTCACGGAAACCCCGGATGGGGGCGTGCACGGCCTGTTTACGATCCAGGGGCGCAGCGACGCACCCTCGTGCACTCTCGCGCAGCCCAATTTCGAGCAAATGGTGGACGAGCACAATATTTCGTTCCGCATCCCCACTCCGGTATTCGGCGCGGGATTGATGGAGAGCATTAGTGACGACACCATCATCGCCAATCAAGCAGCCCAGGCTGCTGTTGGGCGGTTCCTCGGAATTGCCGGGCAACCGAACCGCAGCGGAAACGACGGCTCGATCACACGGTTCGGTTGGAAGGGGCAAAATAAATCCCTGCTGATGTTCTCGGGGGAAGCCTACAACGTGGAAATGGGCATCACGAACGAGATCTTCCCGAACGAGCGCGGATATCCCCCGACCCCGCTTCCGCCGGGCTGCCTGATCAACCCGACCCCCGAGGACACCACGAATTTCGACGTCACCTCCACTGTGTCAGGCCCGAGTGACATCGTCGCGTTCTCGAATTTCATGCGCTTCCTCGATCAGCCCGCCCCATCCTGCACGGGTACCGGTTGCTCCCAATCGATTCAGAACGGCATGAACCTATTCATTAACGTCGCGAAATGCTCCGTCTGCCACACTCCGAGTATGAAGACGGGCACGTCCTACGTCACCGCGCTCAGCAACATTCACGCAAATCTATTTTCTGATCTGTTGATCCACCATATGGGTGCGGGGCTGGCCGACGGGGTTTCTCAAGGGGGAGCAGGGCCGGATCAATTCCGCACGGCGCCCCTCTGGGGCCTCGGCCAGCGGTTGTTCTTCCTGCATGACGGGAGGACATCTGATCTCATGAAGGCCATCGAGGACCACGCCAGCCCCGGCTCGGAAGCCAACACCGTCATCCGCATCTTTAACGGCCTGACGGAAACCCAGCAGCAGGACTTGCTGAATTTCCTGCGTTCGCTCTAACCCCTCAACTGAAAAGTGGGGGCACGGCATGCCGTGCCCCTACAACTGAACGCAGGCCAGAAGTCGGCACGCGAATCATGTAGCGCCCGCCTTCAGGCGGGCATCTGCTCGATGCCAAGATGCCCACCTGAAGGTGGGCGCTACAACGGTCGGGCCGCGGTCGTCCCGCGGAGCGCAATTATGTAGCCGCAATTAGGAATTACCCGTCACCCCAGACTTTGCGCGCGGTGTCCACGACAAGTTCAAGCTTCTTCCATTGTTCGTCCATGGAAAGCAGATTACCCGCGGCCACGGATGCGAAGCCGCACTGCGGGCTGAGCGCCAAATTCTCCAGCGGCACGAATTTGGAAGCTTCCTCGATCCGCCGCCGCAATTCGCTTTGCAATTCCAGCTCGGGTTCTTTCGTCGTGACCAGGCCGAGCACCACGCTTTTCCCGCGCGGGACGAGACGCAACGGCTCGAAACCCCCGGAACGTTCGGTATCATATTCAAGAAGAAACCGGTCCACTTCCAGCAGGCCGAAAAGTTTTTCCGCGATCGCGTCATAACCGCCCTCCGCGTACCATCGGCTCTTGCTGTTGCCGCGGCAGACGTGCAACGCCAGCGTTACGCCGCCGCGGGGCACATCGCGCAGCGCGGCATTGTCACCGGCAATCGCGTTTTCAAGTTCCTTGAACGGATCGAAACCCGCCTCCTGCATGCTGGCCTGCCGCCGCGGGTCAAGGTAGTGGGAGTAATACGGCGCGTCGAACTGAATATATTGGACGCCTTCCGAAACCAGCCATCGGACTTCATCGCGGACAATTTCCACGAGGTCTTGCAACAAGTCGGCATGCGTCGGATAGAATTTTTCGGTGATGCCGGTCTTGTAGCTGATCTGCATGAAATTCGACGGCGCGGGCAGCGTGACTTTGAAAGGGGCGCGCGCATTCTTCTTCAGGAAAGGAACTTCGTGGCCCGTCATTTTCCGGACTTTCCGGAGTTTCGCTCCGGCGGCATGCGCCGTGCTCCCTTCCACGCCTCCGCCCGGCCCTTTCCATTCCAGCGGCACGCGTTCGGAAACGAAGCCCTCGACCGCGTCGGCCATGTCGGTGAGCCAGGAGCCCCGCCGCATTTCGCCGTCGGTCACGACGTCCAGCCCCAATTCGCTTTGCTTTTCGAGGACTTGAAGAATGGCGCGATCTTCCGCGGCGCGAAGCTGTTCCACCGGGAGGCTGCCTGCAGCATGCGCCGCGCGGGCCTGCAGCAACTCCGGCGGCCGGAGCAAACTGCCAACGTGTTCAGCGCGATAGGGTGTAGGCATGGCGGATTATTTCCTCATGAGATGGAAGCAGAAAAGTTTTTGCAATTGTTGGAAAGACAGCGAAACAGTATCGGAGGCAGAAGCGAACGTCAAGGGGCCAGATTCTCTTGCACGAAACGCGTTCGATTGCTGACGAGCGAACGGATGCCCGCCCAAAAAGCGGGCGGCCGCTACAAATGCAAATCGTGCGGAAAGGTTTTGTAGAGGCCTTTCCGTCCCGTTCACGGTGAACGCTCACGGTGAACCGTGCGTTTCGGGACGGAAAGGGCATTTCATGCTCAACTCGCGTGTGGGGATTGACCCTGCGATTTTGGCATTTACTGTGGAATCCGGCTGCGGCTTGTCAGTCCAGTTTTCGCGCGAGTTCGTCCAGCCAGACGTCGAGCGTGGAGCGCTGCTCGGCGGTCATCTCGCCGAACACCACGCCCATGCCGAATCCGGCATGCGTGTAGATGACCGTACCGGAAAACTCACAAGTGCTGCAGCCATAGCGAATGCGAAAGCGGACTTCCGTGCCTTTGGGAAGGGGTTGATCGAATCGATGTAGCAGCCGCGCGCGCTCAATTCCGAAACACGCGCGCTATCCTTCATTCCCACGATCTTCCGCTTCGGCGATAAACGCGAAGCGCGGAGTTGTTCGAGCCACGTGTAGGGAGTTTCGCTCATGGTGTTGTCTCGCTCCGATGAAGATTTGGCCAAGGACCCTTCATTCCATTTTACGCAGGCGGCGGGACTGCGCGCGGAACGCGCGCGCGAAGGATTGCGAAAGAGCTAGCTGTACTTTGGTACAGGTAGTAACCTGCCCCAGGAATACGGCATGCCATGCGCTATTTTTCGAGCGTATAAATTGCGGATTGATCGAGAATGCAATTGTTATCTCATACGGAAAATCTGGTGAGGCGAAGTGCTGGTTTAAGTAGCGCCGGCGTCCCGCCGGCTTTCGTTCTTCTGTGCGCGGATCAATTCCCGCCGGCAAGATGCCGGCGCTACGATGGAACATCGGACGATGAGGATTGTATGGCCCGCGGCGCGCGTGCTAAGATTTCGCACGCTTAGGGTGGAATTACCCCACAGGAGTGAAATATGAAATCGATTGTTTGTATTCTTGCTTGCGCCGCCATGCTCTCCTTCGCGGCGGGTGCGCATGCGCAGATGGCACGGCCGGTTCAGACGTTCGATACGTCCGCGGGACCGGTGAAGATTACGCCGGTGTACCACGCGTCACTGGAAATCGAAGCCGGCGGGAAAGATCATCATCGTCGATCCGGCCAAGCCGGCGAATTTCGCCGGGCTCCCGCAAGCCGACCTGATCCTGATTACGGATATCCATGGCGACCACCTGGATCCGGACCTGATCAAGGCCGAAAGCAAGGCCGGCACCGAGATCATCGCCCCGGCCGCGGTCGCCAAGACCGTGACGACCGCCAAGGTCATCGGCAATGGCGAGAAGACAACCTGGGGCGCCTGGACGATCGAAGCCATCCCCATGTACAACACGACGGCGTCGCGCGGCCCCAAGCCCGGCACGCGTGTTTCACGAAAAAGGGCGCGGCAACGGCTACGTGCTCACCTACGGCGGCAAGCGCTTCTACTTTTCGGGCGACACCGAAGGCATTCCCGAAATGCGCGCGCTCAAGAACATCGATGTCGCTTTCGTCTGCATGAATCTGCCCTACACCATGACGCCGGAAGAAGCCGCCGATGCGGTCAAGGCGTTTCATCCCAAGGTGGCCATCCCCTATCACTATAAAGGGCAGGACACGGCGGTGTTCAAGAAGGCGCTGGACGGCACGGGAATCGATGTGCGCTTGCTCGATTGGTACCCGAACGCATAGGCGCATGTGGGTTGTTGAGTGGCGCAGGCTTCAGCCTGTGGGGTTTTGGTCCTTGCAAGGACCAACCCCCACAGGCTGAAGCCTGCGCCACTTCTATTTATCGAGGCTGATTTATTTCTTAGCAGGAGGAGCCTCGGCCGGTTTCAATCCGCCCGCGGCTTTCTGCATGTCTTCAACAGCCTTCGCGTCCAACTCAAACAGCGCCGGCCCATCCGCTCTCTTCGCGAGGTAACCGCTTCCGCTCTTTGCAATGTCCACTTTTTCGACGCGCTTGCCGTCCTTGGAGGTCACCACCAGGGACAGCGCCGGGCTGGAAAATCCGGTCGTCGCAAATTTCGTAGCCGTCAGCGTGCGAATCGAGCGCAGGAATTCCTGAACGCTCAAGGGATCCATCTTTTTCCCGTCGCCGACCACCAGTCCTCGCCGCTGCGCGTCAGGAAATATCCCTTCGATCCGTCGTGCAGTTCCACCTTGTCCGGATCCTCTTCCGCGAAATCGAAGACCCTCTTCTCGCGAAAATCCTCGGCATCCTTGTTGACCGCATCGCCCAGCTCATTCGGCACTTTATACACGCCGTCCATCGCGGTCGTTTTCGCGTAGTAGCCGTCCGCGGCTTTGCGAATTTGCAGCTCTTGCGAGCCGGACGCGTCGGTGGCCTTCAAGGTCGCGATCGGCGCGCCCGAGGCGAACAGGGAAGCGGCCTTCTTCATGTCCGCGTCCGAAGTGCTCGGGTCCATGGTTGACGTGCGCAGTTTTTCGATGATCGTTTCCATCTTGGAAGTGTCGCCGCGCAAATTCGCGGGACTGCGAACGGTCCACTTTCCGTCGTCGGAACCAAAGGTCAGATGCAATTTCGCGCCGCTGATTTCCACGCCGGCCAGCGCTTGTCGAAATCGACAGGCATCAGGCGTTTGTCGCGCAGGTCTTTCAGGCCCTTGTCCAAATTCGTTTTCGTATTCTTGGGAACCGAATACACTTTGGAATCGCCGGAAACCATGACGTAAGCGGAGTCGCCCGTGGGCGTCTCGTCGCCGACCAGAATGGTGTGCGTCTTTCCGTCTTTTCCGGTGGCCGATACCTGGGCCTCGGGCTCGGCCAGGCCAAATTGCTTCAGATCGGCGGCCTTTTCATCAATCAGCGTGGCGCCATCCATCGGCGACAAATTGTACAGAATCGTCGAAACCGATTCCTGATCGGCGACCAGGGGTTTGGGCGAAGTGATTTTCCAACTCGACGCGCCGGCGCGGTTCAGAACGACGTCGTCGCCGTCCTTTTTCTTTACTTCCAGTTTGGAAATGTCGTCCTGAGTCAGGGAAATAACCTTGGCGTTCGTCGCGCTCGGGCTGGCAGTCACGCTATCGTTTGCGGGCTTGCGGTGATTGGACCAATAAAGTGTCGCGGCGAGCGCCGCCAGCACAATGGTCGCCACGATGAGTTGTCGCATCTTCATCATGTTTTTGTCTCGCGGTAAATGGTATGAAATCGAAGCTGCCGCTATCTCCTCCGCCACCACACGGAGAGACCTGCCAGCAAGAGCGCTCCCGGCAAGAGGAACTGGCTGCTGAGGCGGACCCAGTTGAATTGCGCCCCGGTCATGTTGACCTTGCGGTCTTCCGGCGGTTTCGGCCGGATGGAAATCAAGTCTTCATCCGAGGAAAGCCAGTTCATCGCGTTCATCGCCAGGTCGCTGTTGCCGTTGAACGAGAGGAAGGAATTCGCAACCCAGGAAGAACTGCCGACGACGACGAAGCGTCCCTCCGAATTTTCCTTGCCGGTGGTGTAGGTGCCGGCGGCGGCGATCGTCAGGGGCCCGTGGGTGTTCTTCGGATCGTTCGGATTCACGTTGGGCGTGTCCAGTTTGGTCGTCGCCAGGCTCGAATCCGAGGATTCAAACAGCTTCTGCACGGTCGTCTTGTCCGTGTTCTTGATCGTCAAGGAACGCGACAGCGGAAATCCCGTGGCGGTGCCCTTCATTTCGTTCACGATGGGGTGCGAATCGTAGGTGGAGACCAGAGCGATCGTCGGGCCCACGCCAAACAGTTGGCCCACGGGGCTCAAATCCAGCAGCAGATTTTTTTCCACGCTGACGCCCCAGCCCTGCAGGACATTGTCCAGCGCTTCGTTGTCCGCGGTGGGCCGCCCGATCTTCAGCGGCGGGTCCAGCAGGAACATGGCGCGCCCGCCGCCTTCCACATATTTCTTGATGGCATCCACTTCGGGCTGCTGGTAATCGCTCTTGGGGCCGCCGACCACGACCACCGTGCAGTCCGCGGGAATTTCCGCCTTTTCGAGCAGGCTGATCGACTTCGCTGTGTAGTCGTCCTTGCTCAATAAATCCTTGAGATGCGAAAGGCCCGGGCGATCCGCGTCGTCAATCTGGCGTTCGCCGCTGCCCGTCAGGAAGCAAACGGTGCGCGTGTTGCTCTTGAGGTCGCGGATGATCGCGCCGGTGACGTCTTCTTCCGTCATGCTCTTGGCTTCTTCTTTTTTCGCGCCGATTTGCACGACCGTGGTGCCGTACTTGGTGATGCCCGCGGCGCGCGCCGCCTGCGGATTCTTGTCGGGATCGACGTAATCGAGACGCACCTTGGGCGAAAGCGTCGCATAGCGGTCCAGCAAGTCCTTGCCGGTTTGGAAGCCGGTCGGTCTTGTCGAAATAGGTGATCGATATGGGTTGCGTCAGTCCCTTCACGATCTTGGCGGTCTGGTCGGAGAGGCTGTACCGCTTGTTGGACGTCGAGTCGTACGACTTGTTGTAACGGTTGGCCAGAACGTTGGCCACCGAGACGATGCACAGGATCACGAGGATATACAACGTCACATACGCTGCGTACTTGGTTTGTCGTGCTTCAATCCACTTGCGATTCACTTACGACCTCCACCGCATCGATTCCATCGAGCGCGCCGTAAAAAACAATCCCAGAAAAATCACCGTCACGTCGAAAATGGCGTCCTTGGAATCGAGCACGCCTTTGGCGAACGAATCAAAGTGCGTAATCACGCACATGTAGGAGAGCACCTGCGCCCAGGTGGCGTTTTCATACTGGCTGACCCAGCCCAGCACCCACAGCATCAGGCAGACGCCGAAGGTCACGGCGCCGGCGATGATCTGATTTTGCGTCAGCGTGGAAATAAACGTTCCGATGGCGATCAGGCCGCCCGCCTGCAACAGCAGCCCCAGATACCCGATGGCCAGCGGCTTCCAATCGGGATTGCCGTACCGGAACAGGAACAGGATATCCAGCACGGTCGAGAGCAACATCAACGCGTACATGATCACCGCGGCAAGCCATTTCCCGATGATCACCTCGCACGTCCGTGATGGGCGAAGTGGCGAGCAGTTCGATCGTGCCGCTGCGCTTCTCCTCGGCAAACAGGCGCATCGTGATCAAGGGGATGAAAAACAGCCCGATCACATTGATGTTGGCGAGCAGCGGCCGCACGACCTGCTCGTTGATGTTCATCGGAAATTGTTCGCCTTCCAGCGTGGCTTCCATGGCCATGTTCACGAAATAGCCCACGGAGTTCCAGAAGAAGAAGCCGAAAATGACGGCGAACATGACCAGCAAAATGTAGGCGACCGGAGAAACGAAATAGCTGCGCAGTTCCTTGCGGCAAATGATCCAGATGTTTTTCATTGATTTCGTTCCTCCTGCGGCCACGGCTTCCATTTCCGCGGGCGCTTCCGATCCGGTCAGTTGGAGGAAGATTTCTTCCAGGCTCAGCGCGGCGGGCCGAAGCTCGTTCAAATCCCAGCCCGATTCGACCACGGCGCGGGCCACGTCGCCCCGGACGCGCGGTCCTTGGTCGCCTCGACTTCAAAAATGACGCGCTTCTGGCCGTCGGCCTTGGAGATCGACGCGGCTCACCCCGGCAATCTGCTCGAGCTTGCGCTGCACCGCCGCGGGATCCAGGCTGCCGTTGCGGCCCGCGACTTCGACCAGCACGGATTCTCCCGAGCGCGCGCGCTGCTGCAGATTGCTCACCGAATCGGTCGCCACGATCTTGCCCTTGTTGATGATGATGACCTGCTCGCAGGTCTGGCTGACTTCCGGAAGGATGTGCGTGCTCAGGATGATGGTGTGATCGCCCGCGAGGCTCTTGATCAGGTCGCGCGTCTCATTGATCTGCTTGGGATCGAGGCCCGCCGTCGGCTCGTCGAGGATCAGGACGTCGGGATTGTGGATGATCGCCTGGGCCAGGCCCACGCGCTGCCGGTACCCTTTCGAAAGCTTCCCGATGATCTTGTTTCGAACGTCCGCGACCGCGCAGCGCTCGCAGGCGTAGTCCACGCGGGCGCGCAAGTCCGACCCGGACAGGCCCTTGAGCTGGCCGACGAACGACAGGTATTCGGCGATTCGCATCTCCGGGTAAACCGGGGGAGTTTCGGGAAGGTAGCCGATGCGCTTCTTCACTTCCAGGGGCTGTTCGAGGATGTCGAACCCGGCCACGGTGGCCGTGCCGCCCGTCGGCGTCAGGAAGCAGGTGAGCATGCGCATCGTCGTCGTTTTACCGGCGCCGTTCGGCCCGAGGAATCCGACGATTTGGCCCTGCTGGACTTCAAACGAGATCTGGTCGACCGCGGTCGTGTGTGCGTACTTTTTCGTAAGTCCATTTACTGTAATCATAAGGATTCTCTTTGAGACAGACGCATACGAGATAAATATGGTTCCACAGCCGCAGATTTACATTGCGAGAGCACAATCTTAAGAACCTTGCCAGCCCCATGTCAATCCTCAACATTGCCGAGCCAGATTGCGAGCAGAGGCATGACGCCCAGCGCCGTGAAGAATCTCTTACAGTTCCAGAAAAAGCGCCAACGATTCATTCACGCCGCATTGCGCCTCAGGGGGCATGACTTACGCCTATGACTTAAATCACTGATTGAGACGCAAGAATCCTCAAAAAGGAAAGCAAAACGCCGGGGAAATTCCCAAGGATCCATCCCTCCTCCATCGGGATGTTAGCCACAACTCCGACCGTATCATTGACTTACGGCTTTGATCCCCCTGGTCCAACTTCTTGGATAGCTCCTCTTGCTCCGGCTTCGTCGATTTTCTCCAGCAGTTGCCAATCCTCGGCAATTCGGTACTCGATATTCTGGGAGCCCGGCTACGCGCCAGGGTCTGTTTCAAGCGAGAAACCATGAGTTCCCTCTGAAGTTCCGCGGGGGCGTCCTCGCTTCGCAGGTCACTTCGCGTCACTCCCAATTCCACCGTGTACTTACCGTCGGGCCCGTAAGGGGCTTGCAGAATCGGTTGCCCGTCCGCATCGAACTCTGGCTCTGACTTCTCAACGAATTTTCGCCAATTGATCCCGCCGGCGGGCGAGTCGCCCTCTGCGCCATTTTCCGCCACGGTTTGCAATTCTTTCAAGATAGGAACGCCTCTCCGCGTTTGTCGGCGGAGCTAAAGGCTCGCTCGTCAGGCTAAAAACCGACGAATTCCTCGCAGGGTTGAACCTGTCACCGACCAGGTCAGCGGATAACACTCCTCCGGCAATGAAAGGGTGAAACGCCGCCAGAACCACGACATATTTCTTTGCCCGGAAAACCGACTCGAGCACGCCGCGCACCGGCCTGCTGCGCTTCACGCTGCCGGGAACCTGGGGAATGACAAATTGCGTGAATTCCAAATCCGGATGGCGCTTGCTGTACCTGGCCAGCGACTTCGCCGCATGTTTCGGCGTGCTGACGAAGAGGTCGGCAATCGATGCCGCGCGACACCGAATGGGGGTAATAGAAATCCAGGACTTCGCGAACGAAGTCCGCGCAATTGCGGGAAACGAACCTTGTAGGAGGCGCGATTCGGCAGGGAATTGAGCCAGGCGATGAAAGCATCATCCTGCTCCGGGGTGGTTTCGATCTCAAAGCCATAGTTCGTGCGGTCGTAAGATGAGCCGATGAGTTCGTACCAGTCGCCCTTTGGCATTTCGCCGCCTGGAGCATCCGGAGCGAGGTCTTCCAAATGGGCGCGGCGGTATTGATCGCGCAGGAATGCCTCGAGCTTCGGGTCCGCGTAGAGAGGAATATCTTCCGGATTTTCAACGGCGTATAGGTAGGGAACGAGCGGGATCGCGATCCAGTCATATCCCGCGATTCGTGTGTAGCGGCTGATGACTACGCCATGCTCTCCGGGGTTGCAGCGACGCAAGAGTGACCGGAGTTGCGGCGCAGACACGCGTCAAGTAGACCGCGGTGTGGCCGGTTCCGGCGAAGGCTCCATCGTAGCTATAGGGCTCTTCGAGCAGGACAGTAACGTTTGCCCTCGCCCTCGGGTGCAGCAGCCGCCAACAAAGTAAGAAAAGTAAGACACCCGAGCCTTGAACATTTCATCTTCGCCCACACTGTCTGGCTCCCGAGGCTGGACACTTAATAAGAACACTGCTGGGCGGTGCTTTAGTTGCATGGGCCTTTCCTAGTTGACCTCGCAATAAAGGGGTTACGTCTTTACCAAAATGAAGAAGGCCGGACCGCTCCGCCGGTTCCGGCCTTTTGCGCTCTGCTCGGGCTAACATCCATACGCAATCAGGCAGCGAGCTTGATCGTCTTTCCGGCGAGCACATCAACGTGCTCCTGGAAAATCGTCTGGCCGGCGGGGTTGCGAAGCTCGATGTTATGATCGCCCGGGCGCAAGGGGAACGTTCCCAGTTGCCGAACCGTCCCTGCGTAGCCGCCGTCGACGTATACGGCCGCGTCCTTCATCTTGGTGTCAAATTTGACCTTGCCCACGTACGGAGCCGGCACTTCAGCGTACGGGGCCACGTAGCCTGGGCCATACCAGCCGTAATACGCCGGTCCGTAGAACCCAGGGCCAAAGTACCCGCCGATGAAGACCCGCGGTCGAGCCGACGCAACCGGAACGAAAATCGCCAGCGCCAAGAGGGCCATTGCGGAATATTTCCAATAGCGAGTCATGTTTCTTCTCCTTTTTCTATTCCAATCCGCTTCTCTCATTCAGGTCGATTCGACTATGCTAATTGCAAGGCCGATTCCAAATTCGGCCTCCAGGCGTCAGATTTCCAATAAGTCATGTATAATAAGCAATATAGAGACTATGCCGATTCGCCGAGGGACTGTCATGACATGGTCGGGATTGGTGGTTTTCGGGCAGTGGGTGGTGGTTTTCAACCGAGATCATTGGCCAGCGGAGACGCCAATTTCGCCGCCTTTGTTCCACCTGCCTGGAGGACTGTAGAACTCGTGACTGCCTTGTGATTTCCATTCATTTTTGATGCCCAGCTTGTCAGCGCTAACTCGCAATTCTGCATCCTAATTAAGGTGAAGATTTCAAGAAAGCACCAGCCTGGGAAGGTATCCACTCCATGAAATTTAGAGATGCTGTTTGCATGGGAATCGCGATGGCGGTGTTTGGCTTGCCATTTGCAGCGTGCGCCTCGTTGGGCGGTGACATGTCATCCGTGAGCGACGACCAAGCGAAAATGCAAGGCACTTTGCGGACCACCAGCAACAATTCGTACAACGTTCATGAAATTCAGGCCCCCAGTGGAGTCGTTGTGAGGGAATACGTTTCACTTTCAGGAAACGTTTTTGGCGTCGCCTGGCAAGGACGTTCGCATCCTGACCTGCGTCAGGTGTTGGGCGCGTCTTACGACCAGTACGTTCAAGCTGTCCAGGCTCAGCGCGCCCAGCGCCATGGCCATGGGCCGCTCCTGATTCAACAGCCCGGCCTCGTTGTGCAAATGGGCGGACACATGGGGTCTTTGATCGGGAAGAGCCTATCTTCCTCAAGGCTTGCCTGCGGGAGTGCACCCTGAGGAGATACGATGAGAGCGCTTCCTTCGCGGATTTGTCCTGCACTTAGGCTATTTTTGACATTTAGTTTCGATCGCGTTAGCGATGATGGTCTGCGGTGTGGAGGAAGTAGCGGCACATCGGAAAATTCACCGTCAGGTACTACTCCGGGTTAAACGTGGCAGGCAATTATCGTTAACGGCGGCCCGGATTCCAACTTTGTCGACGGCGCTTTCACCAGCGTGACAGTTTGCGCCCCGGGCAGCACAACCAATTGCCAGACGATTGGCGGAATTCTGGTTGATACGGGGTCCTCCGGCCTAAGAATTTTATCCTCAGCGCTACAGTTTCGCTACCCCAGCAAACCGGCTCCGGGGGCAATCCCATTGCCGAATGTGCCGTGTTCGGGAGTGGCATCACTTGGGGACCCGTGCAAACGGCGGACGTGAAAATAGCCGGCGAGAAGGCCAGCTCTTTGCCGATTCAAGTTATTGGCTCCCCGAATTTTTCAACAATTCCTCAGACTGCTCTGCGCAGGGAATGCCCATGGACGATCTGGCGAACTTGGGTGCGAACGGCCTCCTTGGGGTAGGGGCAATCGATCCAGGACTTGTCAAGCGTATTACGCTTGCCCAGCCTTGGGATATTGCATGCATCTCACGCCCCGAACTACGGAAAGCCCCGCTAACAGGTTCAGAACCTCGTGGCGTTCTTCGCAACCGATAACAATGGAGTGATTATCGAGTTGCCGGCGGTTTCAGGCGACGAAGCAAGCGTCAGCGGCTCCCTGATTTTTGGTATCGGCACGCAATCGAATAACGGCCTGGGAAGCGCAACGGTTTTCGGAACTGATGCATTTGGCGATTTCAATACGACGTATAAAAGCGTTGCGTATCAGAGCTTTCTGGACACTGGCTCGAACGTGATCTATTTTCTTGACGCTGCAACTACGGGGATACCCGTGTGCACCAATGCGACCATAAACACATTATATTGTCCGGCTTCCGCACAAGACTATCTCCGTGGTAAATGATGCCCAGCCCGGAACAAACGGGGCAAGCGGCTCCGTCACTTTCACTGTGGGTAGTGCCGGGACACTCTGCTGAACAATTCCAACGATGCCGCGGTTAACGGTCTGGCCGGGCCAGATCCAAACATGTTTGATTTTGGGCTGCCGTTCTTTTTCGGCCGCAATGTTTATGTGGCCATCGACGGAAAAAGCACGCCGGGAGGGACCGGTCCCTACACGGCATACTGAAGATTCCACTACGTAACCGAGTTGCGTCTCCCGGCGTATCTCCCAAGCATTCAAGGAAAAATGTCCTCATGCTTGCGGAATTTTGGGTCCCGCGTTGAAGCGTTGCTGCAAGAGAAGCGCGGCTTGCAGGACTCTCGAATCCTGTCTCAGGTCAGCTGTCAGCTGCAAACCGAGGGGAAGTCCGCCGGCGACCGGCATGGGAATCGAAATGGCTGGAGTTCCGAGGGCTGTCCAGGGCGCGTTCATTCTCGGATCGCCGGTATTGGATAAGCCCAATGGCGCGGGGCCGGTGGCGGCGGGAGTGAGAATCACCGGCGTGGATTTGAAGATCTCCGCGAATCGGACCCTGCTTTCTGCGATGAATCGCCTGGCCTCGTTGTACCGTTCCGCGGAAATTTTCAGGCCATCGCGAATCAGGTTCGCCAGCGGCTGGTCCAGCTGGTCACCAAACTCCTCCAGGCGCGCCTGATGGAATCGAGCGCCCTCGTAGAACATTTCCACGTCGTTCGCTTCGTCGAGTTTCTTGAGCATCGCGGCAATGTCCACTGTCTTGATGCTGATTCCCGAGCGCCGCAACAACTGCAGCGCCTGACGGAAAGCATTCGCCATTTCCGGCTCGCATTCGGGCATCGGTTCGGGGGCTGCAAATGAAAATTGTTCTTCGCCGCCTGCCGGATGTCCCAGGGCTTTCCAGAGAGCGATCATGTCCGCCGGCGTGTGCGTGAAAAGACCGAGCGTGTCCAGGCTCTTGGACACAGGCAACATTCCCTCGGTCGGCAGAAGATCGTACGTCGGCTTGAATCCGGTCACGCCGCAATAAGAGGCGGGGCGGATCATCGAACCCCTGGTCTGTTCGCCGATGGTGAACGGCACCATGCCTGCCGCCACCGCGGCAGCGGAACCGCTCGAACTTCCGCCTGGCGTATGTTCGAGGTTCCGGGGGTTCCGCGTAGGCCCCGGCGTGCGATAGGCGAAAGCAGTGGTGACCGTTTTGCCGAGCAGGATGGCGCCGCGGCTGCGCATCTCTCGAATGATCGCGGCGTCGGCAGTGCCGAGGCGGCCCTGGTAGAGCGGCGAGCCGTATTCGGTAGCCATCCCTTGTGTCTCGATGATGTCCTTGGCGCCAAACGGAATTTCGGCAAGCGGTCCGTCCGCCGTGGGCCTCTCGGGTTGCACCTGAACCCACGCGTGAATCGACGGCTCGAGTTCCCGGATGCGCTGGAGGCAAATTTCCAACCCGCGTTTCCGGGTGGCGCGATCGGCCTGCAGCCATTCGGTGAGCGTCTCCATGCGCGGCAATTCTACCGCGGCCTCGGCGCGTGGCGGCGAGGCGGCCAAATTGGAAATGCCCGCCGCTGCGCCGGCGAGTGCGGCGGACTTGAGGAAATCGCGTCGAGTGCCATTCATGGCCAGAGTGCGCCCATATTACGCCGCGCGGGGTGCAAGCGCAAAGTTCATATTGGAGGAGGAAAAGATACGAATTCCATTGCGAAAGAGGCGCATGCCGGGAGAGAATTTGAGCAACTCACGATTAATGCTCGAAATAACGGAGGATCCATGAATCGTCGCGGTCAATTACTGGGGGATCGTATTGAGGAAGGCGCGGCAGGCCTGGGTGCTTTCGCGGGAGGGCTCTCTGAAGCGGAGTGGCGCACGCCTGTGACCGCCAGCGACCGTCGTTCGGTTGGCGTCATCGTGCACCACGTTGCCAGCATGTACCCGATCGAAATTGATGTCGCGCGAACCATCGCCGGCGGCAAGGCCATCACGGACGTTACATGGGAGGTTGTCGCCGAGATAAATGCCAAGCATGCCCGCGAACATGGCGAAATATCGAAGGCCGTCGCGCTCGAACTCTTGCGCCGGAACAGCCGCGAAGCCGCCGCCGCAGTACGCGCGTTCACGGATGCGGAACTCGACCAGGCGGCGCCCTTCTCGCTGAGCTTCGGCGCGCCTGTCACCGCGCAGTTCGTCATTGAAGACCACGCGCTGCGGCACAGTTGGCACCACCTGGCGCGCATCCGCAAGGCCCTGGGTAAGTAACCCGGGCGGCCAGACGGAGGCTGTGCGGGATCCAATGCACCGAGCAATTCCTGGTCTTCCTCCGCAAATTTTTTTGTGTTGCAACGTTCGGTATGTTGCGCTCGGCGCGGGTGCAAATGCAGCCGGCCCGAATGATCAGTTTCTGTAAATTCAGGGAAGTGTGGCGCGCCCGGAGGGATTCGAACCCCCGACCCTCTGCTTAGAAGGCAGACGCTCTATCCGTCTGAGCTACGGGCGCGTTGTTGAACAACACTATAGTAAAGCAGTTTGCGGGCGGTTGGAATGGGTGACACTGTTCGGTGGTAATTCAGGTTGGCAGCACATGACACAAACAGCTGCCCGCCCAAATAACGGGCGGCCGCTACAAAACCATCCGCCAAAATTTCGACAATTTCACGGAGGCCTGTCTGTCCCGTGTTCTTCGGGACAGACAGGGCATTTTTGCCGTTAAACTACATTACTTGCAGAGGTTCTTATCCTCGTCCGGCGCGCTGGTATTAAAACGCCAGGTGCAGGACCAACTGCAGGAAGCGCGGGCTCCCAATTGTGTGCTGAATCACGCCCAAGTCCCCTGCCGGTGGGATTGAAGGAGGGGCCTCGTAGTTGGGATAGAATGTCACGTTGTTATTCGGCGCGTCGAAATCGGGGTGATTGAAAATGTTGAACGCGTCCAACTCGAAGCGCAGGTTGAATCTGTCCCCAAGGGGGAACTGTTTGGCCAGACTCATATCAAAGCGGACTTGGAATGGGGCACGGAAAAGATTCCGGCCTGAGGTCCCATAGATGGACGCATAATTATCGCAACCCGTTGCGTCGCATGCAGGGACACCATTGGTGCCGGGAGCGACAAACTGTGGGGCAAAATCCGCGGGATTTAGCACTGGTTTGCCGGCGTTAACGCCAAGAGTGCCCTGCAACTCAGCCTGTTTTGGGGTTACGCCGGGTACAAGGGGCACAATTGGATTGCCAATGTAGTCGCTGGTGCCGAAGTACTGGCTGGCCACCGAACCCGAGAAATCATACACGCTGTAAGGCTGACCGCTCTGAGCCACGGTTTGTCCGCCAATGGTCCAGCCATTGACCGCTTCCCCCAGCCCTTTTCGCTCCGTAAACTTGGGAGTTGTGTAGCTGTAATTGATCAGGAAAACGTGGGTCTGATCGAAGTCCGAGGAAGCGTAATTGGCTTTCAGATCCAGAGGATTGTTGCCGGTGAAGAATAGTCCGAGTCCACTTTGCTCGTCCAGAGAATGCGACCATGTGTATGACCCCGTGAATTGCAGCCCATTGGAGAGTCGCTTCTTCACTTGCATCTGCAAGGCTTCGTAGTTCGAGGTGCCTTCGGCCTTATACAGCACCGAGTTCATGTCGTAGCCGGGAAAGGGCACGCGGAGTGGCGCGTTGCCGGCGTATTCATTGGTATAAATCGGTTCTGTATCGAGTGGGAGAGGCGTGCCCCCGTAATAGTTCTGATTCGCCAACGGGCTTGTGCCGCCATAAGAAGAAGTCTGGCCATTGATTTGATTCGAAGGAGTGGCAATGCCCGCCTGGTTAAAAGGTATTGGAATCACTAGACGTGTTCCATGGTTACCCACAAACCCCAAATCGAATAACCAGTTATTGGACGACTGATATTGCAAGTCAAATGTCCAATTTTGCACGTACGGCAGTTTGTTGTTGATGTCATAGCCGCCGTACAGGACGGGTCCAAAAAGATTGCCTGCCGGCCAGCATCCGGGATATCCGCAGGCGGTATCCTCCAAGTTGGGTATCGAAGCCAGAAACCCAGCCGCAGTACCCGATGGAGGCGGCACAGGTGTTGATCCGAATGGTTCCGAAAGGGTTGCATGCTTGGCTGTGGAGATTGCAGAAACGAACGGCGGAGCAAGGGTTACACCGAATGGCCCGTTGAACCCGGCGCCCGCGCTGGGAGACAAGTAACTGAAAAGCTCACCTCGATCGTTGAAAAGGCCGTAACCCGCACGCACGGTCAGTTTGGAGAATGGACTCCACGCGATACCGATCCGGGGGGCAAACGCCCACTGCCGCCCGTTGATCAGCGACTTGCTGGCTCCCGGCGTTGCGGAAGCCGCATTATTTGCGGCGATTTCCAGTCCGGAACTTGTGATCATATCGGATCCTTGGTCGCAAGTATCTAAGCCAGGATCGGCCTGAACTCCCCCAATGGTGCATTGAATGTACTTATATTTCGACGGATCGAACGCGGTGAGCTTTCCATACTTTTCGGAGAGAGGACCGTCGAAATCCCAACGCACACCAACGGTAACCGTGAGGTTGCTGCGCAATTTGAAATCATCGTTGACATATGCGCCGATTGTATCGGACTGGTAATAGCGGCTTGCCGAACCCGCGAACGCGTTTCCGTTGTGAACCTGCCCTTCGACAAAGTCCAAAAAGTTTGTAAATTCCACCGAATCCGTAGTTGTGTTGTTGTTGACGACGTTGAGTTGCGCGTGGTCCCACAGTCCGCCGAAAGTGATGATGTGTCTTCCCTTCACCCAGCTCAGAGAGGATCCGCTTTCCCATTGATTCTGGTACATCCCAGCGTCGGCAAAACTGGGGCTGGGGCCGAACTCGGGGCCAGAAACAAAGTCGGGATTGGGATCCCCTTGGCCAATTTTGATGCCTGGGAAAACCGTCGAGCCCAATAGGCTTATTCCGATCGAACTTGGCGTAAAGGCCTGACCTGTTTGCTGTGCATACGCTTTCAGGCGCGTAAAGCCGAAATGCTGATCCCAAGTCAGGTTCGGTGACAACACGACTGTGTTGGCGAGGGAAATGACATGGCTTCCCGCCAAAAGCTGCTGGGGAAAGCCAAGCAAGGAAGCAACGGCGCCAAAAGGATCGTTCGTGGGATCGTATTGGACGTAATATTTTGCAGACAAACGATCTTTATCATTCACTACATAATCCACATCCGCGATTCCCTGGTCGACGGGTGAAGTTGTGTTCGGCCCTTGCACGAATGCGTCGTAGCCAAGCGACGGGTTGAGGCTTGGGTTGGCGCTTGGGATGAAATATTGCCCGTTCGGGAGTTTAGCCTGAAGCAGGTTCAGTGCGGCCTGATTGATCTGGCCTGCGGTGATCGTTGTATTATATGACGATGGGCCCGCCATGGCATTGATAATGCCCTGTATGGTGCGATCATCTGTCAGGGATGTCGGAACCGTGAGGGTCTTGAGAGACGGCTCCGCATCGGCAATCCGAACCCCTTGATACGAGACGAAGTAGAACAGTTTGTCTTTCTTAACGGGCCCACCGAAAGTGGCGCCAAATTGGTTTCGGTTCAGGAAGGGTTTGAGCAAGCCCGCGGCATTATAAAAGAACGGAGTGGCGTTCATCGCACTGTTCTGGAACTGCCAGTAGAGGCTCCCATGAATCGCGTTCGTTCCTGATTTCGTAAGCACGCTGATGTGCGCCCCGCTATTGTTTCCCTGCGACGCATCGTACATCGACGCGTTTACGGCGACTTCTTGTATGGCGTCAGGGGGAGGAGTGGGGAGAGCTTGGCCAATCGCACCGTAGACGGAGCTGCTGGAGATCGAGCCGCCCGCGCCGAAGTTTTCGCCGGTATTCAGGACGAATCGGTTTTCGCCGACGCTGCTCGTGGAGTTCCCGTTGAACAGGTTGTTTGTACCGACGCCATTCAGCGAAAAACTGTTGCTGGTGTCGCGGTTCCCGTCGGCAAAAATCGCTTGATTGCCCAGGCCGGCGATCGCGCCGCCGCCGCTGAGGAAATCCGCGTGCACACCGGGACTCAGAATCGCCAATTGCGTGAAGCTGCCGGTGCCCAGCGGGGTATTCTGAATGGTCAGATTGTCGACCACGTAGCCGCTTGTCGTATCCACCTGATTCATCAGCGGCGTCGCGGTGACTTCCACCGTGGCATTGATCGCGCCCAGGACCAGGCTGGAATCCACCGTCGTCGTGCGATTGCCGTTGACCAGAACTTCCGTGTGCGTTTCCGTCTTGAAGCCGTCCTTCGTAAACGTCAGTTTGTAGGTCCCGGCAGGGAGCTCCGGAACGACGTACGTGCCGTTCGCCTTCGTCTGGGCGCTGATCTCAAGGTTGGTCGCAATATTGGTCGCCTTCACGGACGCATCGGGCACGGCCGCGCCGGTGGGATCGTTGACCGTACCGGTGATGGCGCCTACAACCTGCTGAGCGTGGGAGGGCAGTGAGAACATGAACATGGAGAGCATGAGCGCGAGCATTTTCAGCATGTTGGATTTCATAAGAAACTTCCCCTTTGTCTCCGACAAACTCGTCAAGATTGAATACAACATCACCGGGGCGCCATTTCCAGCCATGGACGGCGCAGACCTATAAGCGGTTACATGGAGTACAGAAATACCCCCCCCGGCTCTCAGTCGCTTAAAAATACTGATTAGGGGCCGGGAAATTTGCGCTTGGACGCCTTTTCCCCCCTGGGCCCCAAAAACGGCGAAATTGTATAACATATATATTTGCTGGCTAATTCATTAAACTGATCCGATTGATTCGCGCATTGACCTTCCACTTATCCGGAGACTGGACCCGGGTCCATTTTCGGGGACAAGAGGGGGCTTTTCGTACAGTCAATCCACTCGCTGTTGAAGGGTTGGCCGCGCATGGTCAGGCACAAGGCGGCTTTTTCGTTTGAATTTCTGTTCGAATCGGACAGGAATCCACCGGTTCCGCTGGGGCGCAGAGGGAAGAAATTCATGCCAATCTCGGCACATGGCTCCCCCTTCCCCAGGCGTTTGTTTGAGGCCTATGAGAAAATATTGGCATGAATAATCTCGTGGGCCTCGTCATTGCCGCTTATCGTGACGCTGTTTTTCGTGCGCAGGTATCTCAAGGAGCAGAAGTTCCGGGAGGAGCGCGCCCACGAAGCCGCGAAAAAGGGAACGCTGCGATCCGACGGGCCCCAGTCCCAGCATCCGCATATCGACACACAGTATTGCATCGGGTGCGCAACCTGCACAACTGTTTGCCCCGAAGGAGACGTGCTGGCCATGCTTGGGGGGCAAGCGGCCATCGTCAACGGGTACAAGTGCATCGGGCACAGCCTGTGCGCGGAGGCTTGCCCGGTTGGCGCCATCACCATGGTCATGGCCAGCCCAAGCATGGGCGCGGACTTGCCTCACTTGACGGCGCAATTTGAGACGAGTGTTTCGAATTTGTTCATTGTCGGGGAACTGGGCGGCTTGGCTTTGATCAAGAACGCCATCAATCAGGGGCGCGATTGCGCGGACACGATTGCTGCCAGAATCCCCGGCTTGCGAAAGGGAAAGCCGAACTCCGACGTGCTGGACGCGCTCATTGTTGGCGCGGGGCCGGCCGGCATCAGCGCGTCGCTGCGCGCCATCGAACGCAAGCTCAATTATCTCACAGTGGACGAAGGCGAAATTGGCGGCACGGTTTCAAAATATCCGCGCCAGAAATTAGTGCTCACCAGTCCGGTGGAACTCCCGGTCTACGGGAAATTCAAGAAGACGGAATTATCCAAGGAAGACCTTCTCGCGATCTGGCACGAAATTTTGACCAAAGTCGATTTCAAGTTCCGGAAAGGCGAGAAAGTGGAGGACATCAAAAAGGGAGAGGATGGCGTTTTCGCCGTCACCACCACCAAGGGGCAGTATCGGGCGCACGCGGTGGTACTTGCTCTAGGCAAGGGCGGAATCCCGCGAAAGCTGGGGGTTAAGGGTGAGGAGTTGCCGAAGGTGATGTATCGCCTGATCGAGACGGACCATTACGTGAACAAGAAGATTCTCGTGGTGGGGGGAGGCGATAGTGCGATCGAAGCGGCGATGGGGCTTGCGCATCAGGTTGGAAACAAGGTGACGCTATCGTACCGGAAAGAATGTTTTACGCGGCTGAAAGACAGGAACGAAAAGAGGATTCAGGAGAGCATGCAAAAGGGGAAGGTCAACGTCATCTTCAATTCCACGCCGGTGGAGTTCAAGCAAAACTCTGTGGTTCTCGAGGTGAACGGCAAGGCGCAGGAAATTCCCAATGATTTTGTGTGGATTTTTGCCGGCGGCGAGCCGCCCACGGCGTTTCTGAAGAAGATCGGAGTGCGCGTTGGGCTTCGCGATATGACGGCTGAGGGCAGCAGCGAGGCCAAACAATCCAGATTAGTTCAGGTATGAGAGTAGGACGGGCTTCAGCCTGTCACGTTTGCCTTCGGTTGAAATCAAAAGCGACAGGCTGAAGCCTGTCCCTACGTTTTCCTGTCCATTTATGGGCGGGTGCCCGGGCGGGAGGGCGTTCGAACTTGCCACCTCCGGGGACGAGGTCGCGAAAATTAGGCATGGAGCCGGACGATGGCGAAGTTGCGTTCATGTGGGGATTTTCGCCCGGCCCGGGATGCTGGATCGAACCGCCGGCCGGCTGGGTGTTTTGCACGACCCAGAGGCCATTCTGCTTTTCCAGTGAGTAGGCGACTTGCATCCCCGCGCCCTGCGGCGCTCCCGTCTTCGGCTTAAACTCCACTTGCGCCTGGGCCTCGTTCCCCTGAATGGAAACATTCGTGATGTTCATGTCCATGGCGCCGAGATTCAGCGTCTTCAGGGAAGCGAGGTGCTGGTTGATGCCGGACCGGATGGCGTCCGCATCGCTTTCCTGTTTCTTGCACCCGGCGAAGAGGACCAGAAGCCCGAGGAACGTCAGAAAATAGGCAGCTGCGCTTCATGCGAGTCTCCTCTTCCTTACCTATAACCCATCCCCAGCACCACGACAATGTGAAGGATGGCGAGGATAGCAAAGGAATAACTAAACGGGCGGTGGACGACGTGCCACAGGTTAAAGACCTGTTTGGTCCGGGACAAGAATAGAATTCGCTTGGAGAGGGACGCCTGCCTTCGCGCGGTTTGAATGGCATGTTCCAGTTCAGGATTGCGCGTCGGGAAAATCCCAAAAAACGAAACGAGCCACGCGAAGAATCCGGCCGCCCGCAAGCGCAGCCAGGAAACCTGGAAGGGGCGTTTGATGTCCAGCCAGATCATCCAGCAGAGGGCCGCCATCATCGGAGTGCGGGCCACTTCCGCGGGAGTCGGCAACGCGAACAGATCGATGAGTTTGGTGCCGATTTTTTCGTGTTTTTCCTCCGCATTCCATCGGAGCTGCACTTCCGCATCCTGAATTTCCTTGACGGTAAGCTCGGCGGCGTTCAGCGTTCGGGGAATCTGCGAATACAAATACCGGCCGATGAAGCCGCTCAGCGTGACGGCCGTCATGATCCAGAACGCCATGCCGGCGATTCCGCCGAATTTAAACGAAGAGTGCAGCGCGATGACCAGCGGCGCCGCGGTGCCCAGGACGACGTGGAAATCCAGCCAGTGGCGCGAATTTCCCTGCCTCCCGAGCCAGCCCCACCGTTTGCGAAGCGGATAAAGATAAATCAGGAAAAACATGAGCACGCCGAACACGCCCAGATTGACGCCAATCGGGGCCGCTCGGGCGCAGCAGCATGTGTTTCGGCGAAAAGGGCCGGTCCTTCCAGGCGCAGCGTGTAGTAATCGAATCCGTAGGCCGCGAATGCGCCGACGAACGCCATGGACACGATCCAGGCGATCAGGATCCGGAAGCGATGCTTTCGCTCCGAAGCTTCCTTGCTGAACATCATCGTTGTTTGTACGGCTGCGGATTGACTCATGGCAGTTGACCGATCTCCTCATGAACGTTGACGTTGAATCTCTTGTAGTCCGAGAATCGGTGCAGGTTGCGCCAGTGCTGGCGCGGGGTATCGACGTCGATCACGGCGGACTCCGCAACCCAGACGGATTCCGCGGGATCGCGGAAACTGTGCGGCGCGTAATGGACCTCGCTGCGCATGCCCGCCAGGCCGAGGTCGCTCAAGCTGGAATCCACTTTGGCCTCCAGCTTCACGATCGCGCCGGATTGCGGATCGATCCAAAGCGTGCCGGACATCGGCAGCGGATAATTTTTCCCGCGCAGGCGAAGCGACGCCGGCGAGGACGCGCCCGGAACGGGAACAAAGCGAATCATGGCGTAGGAAACGCCGCCGATCGTTTCGGCGCCGGCGGGCTCGAACACGTAGCTGGCTTCGTACATGGGATGCGCCACGAGGAGCAGGCTGGCAAAGCCGGTGGTCACGAGCAACGTCCGGGCCGGATCGCGATAGGCGGGATTGCGAGTTTCGCGCGTCTCGTTGAATTTCAAAGTTCCGCTCGCGCTGCGTGGCTTGAAACTGATAATCGTAGGCGGAGTTCTCCCGGTAGATGGCGTGGCCGCTGTTGTTCAACACGATCTGCGTGACGGACTCCTTGCAAGTCAGGTCGGAAAACTTTTCGAAATATTCCTGAACATATTTTCGCGCGAGGACCAGCGCATCGAGCTGTGGGGCGAGGCGCGGCGGGAATCTCGCCCGGCGGGGCTTGCGCCAGCGCAAGGCCCGGCGGCAATCAGCGAACGCGGCAACGAGCGCCACGGCGCGCCACCAGTCTCGGCCGAGCCGCGACGCGTGGAATGTTTAGCCGCGACTGCGAAGATTCCAGTTCATTTGCGGAGCTTCCCTCCAAACCGGTATCCGAACGTAAAATTCGTCTGCTGATAGTTCATCGACGTGCCGGTGTTCCAGCTGATAGAGCCCTTCAAAAAAGTAGCGCGGCCCGATCGACCAATCCACGGTGCTGGTCACGAATCTTGAACTCGAATTGGTGCTGAATGCGGAATTGAGATGCTGCGTTCCGCCCTGCACTTGAACGTGAAACCGGTCGGCGATGCTTCTGGAAACGGAAACAAACTCGTAAGCGCCCTGGCCGAAAGAGCTGTTGAATTTCGTGTACCGCAGGTCCAATTGCAGGCCGGTGTTTCGGATTTCGCCGAACGTAAGGCCGTACATCTGGTTCCAGGAAGACGCCGTATCGGTGCTGCTCTTGCTGCGGCCAAGATCGGTGGAAATCGCGATGCGATACGGCAATTCCACGCGGACTCCTCCGCTCAGTCCCTGAAATAGATATTGATCCAGCAGGCCCGTGCTGATCAGCGCCGGGTCAAACGTGGGCAAATTGCGCAAGTAATTGTGATTCAGGTCGAAGGTCAGCAAATGAATGGGCTGAAACCGGACGCTCGAAAAACTTTGCGTCAAGCCGGTGCCGTAGGAAGCTCCGGCCGCAGCGCCGTGCGGCCTTTATCGAATTGCAGCGAGTTGTAAACGGAAAACTTGTGGCCCAGCGAAATCGGTATTTTCCGCGAAAGCGAATTCGCGCGCGACGTGCCAGCCGATGCTGGTCGCCGGCCAGCCCGAAAGTGTCGTTGAGCCGCAGATGGTCAAAATCGCCGTACTGCATAATTGACGAAGGTCCCGGCGATACGCTGGTTGGGAGCGTAGCTCCAGGACGTCGGGTCCGGCGTGGATCCGCCGAACACTCCAACGGTCAACCGCTGGCTGATGCGGTAACCGAAGTATCCGCCGTCAATCGTGCTCAAGCTCGGCGCGTACGGCAGATAGAGGCGCCCGACCCCCATCGTGACGATGGAGTCGGGATTCTGGTAGTAAAGGCCCAGGTGGTAGGTTCGGTTCAGCAGATCGTTCAAAGTTAGCGGCGAAACGCCGCTCGAATTGCCGGAGTTTTGCGTCTTCAAATCGCCCCGCCAGTATCCCGTGAAATTCCAATGCGTGCCCCCGATGCGGCTGATGTCGGCATCGATCAGAGTCCCACTTGCCGCGAACTGACGCCGCCCGGTTCGGAAAGGTACCCGAAATCCAATCCGAATCCTGCCGCGCATCTGGTTTTCGATCGGGGGGCCGACTTTTTCGGAGACAGTCGTGGCGCGGATTTCCTCATCCAGTGGATCCCCGTAGGAAAACGTGACGACGACGGGATAGTTTTCGGATTCGGCGGCGTTGACCTTGTCTTCGCGGGCATGAACGCTTTGCACGTCCAGATAAGCGATGTCGCCGACGGCCAGATCCTCCCGCGATTTTATGATTTCGGCCGCGGAGGAAGAATCGGCCACGGAAAATATGCGCACATCCGCGATGGGTTCCTGGCCTTGAAACCTTACGGCTTCGGTCGTGCCGCCGCTCGGGTCGGCGTGGACCAGATGGAGGATCATCCCCTCTTCGAGTCCCGCGTTGCGCCCGGCATCCAGATAAACCGCGCCTTCGGAAACGTATTTCACGTGAAAAATATTTTGCGGCGCGGCCTGCTGCGATTGCGGCTGAGGCGTACTGCGCCGCCTGAGCAGCGGAGGCAGCGGCTCCGAGAAGCAGGACGGTGATCAGCGAAAGGCGGCGCAACAAAATCTTCTCCGATCAGCTCCCGCCGTTCTTGTGGCAGGCGTAGCAGGTGGCCCCGGTGCTGTACACGTAGGACGCAGACGCCCTGGTGAGTGTTGGTTAATCTGGCTCTGCGGATGGCAAGTGTCGTTCGAGCAGACAAACACCGAATAGTCCGAGGAATTTGTGTGGCAGGTGGCGCAAATGCCGCCGGCATTGCCGTGAGTGGTGGACCACCAGGAGTGAGTGAACGTCGCACCCAGCCAATTCGTCGTGGTGTGGCAGGTCGAGCAGGCGGTGGTCACGAATTGAGTTCCGGCAACCTGGCTGGCCGCGACGTGATTCGGCACCGGCCCGCCCAGCGTCGCCGTGCTCTGCCAATCGGCGGTGTGGCAGCTGTAGCAATCGGTCGGCGGCGGATTGGAACTGGTGTGGCAAAGGTTGCAGGCCACGGTGGTGTGCGCGCCGGTCAGCGGGAAACCGGTCGTGGTGTGATTAAAGGTCGCGCCCAGCCAGGAGGTCGTGGTGTGGCACGACGCGCAGGTGGTGGGATAACCGGAAGTGATGTGATTCGGGACCGACCCGCCAAGGGTCGTGGTGCTTTGCCAATCCGTGGTGTGGCAACTGTAGCAATCGGTGGGCAGCGTGCCGCTGTAGTTGCCATTCACGTGGCACAACGCGCAGGCGACGGTGGTGTGCGCGCCGGTCAGCGGGAAAGTTGTCGTGCTGTGATTGAAAGTTGAAGTCGTCCAATTTGCCGTCGAGTGGCAGATCGAACAGTCCGTCGGGAAGCCGGCCGTGATGTGATTCGGCACCGCGCCGCCCAGAGTCGTGGTGCTTTGCCAGTCCGCCAGTGTGGCATCCGTAGCAGGCCGTGGAATTGAGCGTGTAGTTGTTGCTCATGTGGCAGGAAGCGCAGGGCGTCGGCGTCGGAGAAACGTGCATTCCCGTCAGCGCAAATCCGGTCGTGCTGTGGTCGAACGTCGCCGTTGTCCAGCTCACTGTGGTGTGGCAGGTGGAGCAGTTCGCCGCCGCAAATGTGGCTCCGGCGGCGGAGTGCGGCGGGGCGTTGGTGTTCTGCCAGTCCGTCAAGTGGCAGCCGGAAGTTCCGCAAGCGGTCGGCGGCGATATATAAGGAATAGTTGTTGTTGATGTGGCACAGATTGCAGGCCACGGTCGCATGGCTGTTGGTCAGGGGGAAACCGGTGGTCGCGTGATTGAATACGCCCGCGGACCAGGTGGTGATGGGATGGCACGAGGCGCACTGCGCCGCCGTGGTCGGGAATCCGGCGGCCACGTGGTTCGGCACCGAGCCGCCAATCGTCGTGGTGCTGCAGGTACACCGCCTGGTGGCAGCCGTAGCAATCCGCGGAATTGAGCGTGTAGTTGTTGTTGACATGGCAGGAAGCACAGGGCGTCGGCGTCGGAGACATGTGCGTTCCGGTGAGCGCAAATCCGGTCACGCTGTGATCGAACGAGGCCGCGTCCCAGCCCGTTGTCGTGTGGCAGGTGGAGCAGTTCGCGGCCGCAAAGGATGCGCCCGCCGAAGAGTGCACGGGATTATTCGTCTGCTGCCATGTGGTCAAATGGCATTGCGAATTGCCGCAATCGGTGGCGGCAATCGTCAGACTGTAGTTGTTGTTGATGTGGCAGAGATTGCAGGCCACGTTGGCGTGCCCGTTGGTCAGGGGGAAGCCGGTCGCGCTGTGATTGAACACGCCTGCGGACCAGGTGGTAATCGGGTGGCATGTTGCGCACGCCGATGCAGTGGTCGGAAAACCCGCCGTGACGTGATTCGGCACTGAGCCGCCAATGGTCGTGGTGCTGACGAAACGCCGCCTGGTGGCATCCGTAACAATCCGCTGAATTCAACGTGTAGTTGTTGTTGATGTGGCAGGCCGCGCAGGGGGTCGGCGTCGGGGACATGTGCGTGCCCGTAAGTGTGAATCCGGTGACGCTGTGATCGAACGAGGCCGCGTCCCAGCCGGCCGGAGTATGGCAAGTGGAGCAATTCGCGGCGGCGAAACGCGGGGCCGGAAGTGGAGTGGACCGGATTCGTGGTCTGCTGCCAGGTGGTCAAGTGGCATTGCGAATTGCCGCAATCTGTCGGCGCGATCGTCAAACTGTAATTGTTGTTGATGTGGCAGGCTGAACAAGCAACGTTGGCGTGCCCCTGAGTCAGCAGGAATCCCGTGGTGCTGTGATCGAACGTCGCCGTCGTCCAGCTCACTGTGTTGTGGCAGGTGGAGCAGTTCGCCGCCGCGAACGCCGCGCCGGCGGAAGGATGCACGGGATTGTTGGTCTGCTGCCAGGTCGTCAAATGGCATTGCGAATTGCCGCAATCGGTCGGAGCGATTGTTAAATTGTAGTTGTTGTTGATGTGGCAGAGCGCGCAGGCCACATTCGCATGGCCGTTCGTCAGTAGGAATCCGGTCGAGCTGTGATCGAACTTGGCGTTCAGCCAGTTGTCGAAAGTATGGCAGCCGGAGCAATTCGCGGCGGCGAATGCGCTACCAGCCGACGGATGCACCGGATTTGTTGTCTGTTTCCAGTCCGTCAGATGGCAGGACGAGCAAGCCGTCGAAAGCCCCAGGTAATTTCCGACCGCGGCATTTTTGTGGCACTCCTGACATTCCACGACGGCGTGCGCGCCGAGCAGCGGAAACCGGTTGAAGTGCTGCTGAATCGATTGGGTGGAAACCTGCCAGCCTAATACCGTATGGCACTGCGCGCAGTTCGCGCCGAACTGAGCGCGGTGAATGTCCGCGTGGCAATTGGAGCAGTTCTTTCCGACGTCGGTGAAAATCGGCTTGGTATGGCACCCGGTGCAGGAAACTTTCTCGTGCATGCCCCGAAGGGGGTACCGCGTAGTGTCATGGTTGAATTCGGGGATGGCTCGAATAGGGGCCCAGCTGGTATTCGTGTGGCAATTTTCGCAGGGAATGTTGAGGGGGCCGTGCGGACTCCGGCCTGGCTGCCTCTGCGCGGATGCTGAGCAGGCGGCAACTAGGGCTAGAAGAACGAGCACGAGAAAACTCCCAACCTGAGATGCTCGGTAAATGATTGCCCCCAAAAGCTTTATCTGGTTCCGACCCTTTGATAAACTCGGGCGTAGGGTACGTTACCCTCTCCAATACCCGTGAAACAACTGGGCATCGGGACAGAAAGCGTACCTGTCCTTCATCTCGAACTCCGCTAAGCCGGGCGGGAGTCCGCCCCATGGCAAACCACGCAATTCTTCGGGGTCGGTTTGTAGAACAAGACCGGTTTACCCTGGACGTCGTGCTGCAAGGTGTGGCACATCGGGCAGCCTACATTCGCATGGCCGCCGGTCAGCGGGAATTGAGTGCGCTTATCGTGGTCAAACGTGGATGGGGCCCAGCGCTGATCCACGTGGCAATCCGCGCACTTAGTGACTCCATCCTTGGCTGCAAATTGACCGCCGTGCTGATCTGTGTGGCAGGCCTCGCAATCCTTCGGCGTTCCCTTAAATTGAATTTCGTGGGAGCCGGGGAGCGCCTTGTGACATTCGCCGCACGCGACTCCGCGATGCGCGCCGAGCAAAGCAAATTTTGTTTTCGAATGGTCGAAACTGCGGATGTCGATCCAGGATTTGGCGCTGTGGCACGCTTCGCAGCCCAGTGCGGTTCCATCGGCGCGCTTTTGCGCCATGCGCTCGTTGAATTCACCCTTGTGGGGATCCGTGTGGCAGGCCGTGCAGGTGCTGTCGGTAAAATGGAAGGGCAGAATCTTGTCTGTTCTTCCGCCGAGGCCCGCCTTGTGACATTCCGCGCAGGCGACGGCCACGTGGGCCCCGGTCAGGACGAAGCGCGTGTTCTTGTGTTTGGCGATGGTGAACGTCGAGCGATGAAAGTCCTTAACCGTGTGGCAGTCTTCGCAGCGATTCTGGAAGGGGGCGGCGGCGAATTGCTTGTCATGCGCGTCCTGATGGCAATCCGCGCAGGCCGCGAATTTCACTTTGTAGAGAGTGTCCTTGCCAGCCGGCGTGTGGCATTTGTCGCAAGCGACGGCCGCGTGTTTTCCTTCCAGCGGATAATGCGATGTCGCGTGCTCCTTTACGCCAAATTGCGATAGTTTCCAGCCTTCCACCGTGTGGCACTCCGCGCACTCCCCCTTGCTCGCCCGCGCCTGGAACTGGCCTTTGTGAGGGTCGGGGGCATGGCAACTTGCGCATTGGGCAAAGGCCAATTGCTTTTTGAAATCGCCTCCCGTGTGGCAATCGCTGCACCCGACTTTCAAATGCATTCCAAGCAGGGGATATTTTGTTTTCGAATGGTCGAACTGCATTGACGCATTCACTTTTTTCCAGCTGGCTGTGGTGTGGCAGGATTCGCACGTTCCCTTGAACGCGCCTTTGTGGGGATCGGTGTGGCAGTCGCTGCAGGCTGCGAACTTGATCCCGGTGAACTTCACTGTTTTTTCGGGGCCGGAAGGGAAGTGGCATTTTTCGCAGGCCACCTGCGCGTGCATCCCGGTGAGGGGATATTTTGTTTTCGAATGGTCGAATTGCTTGGCCTGTTTCCAGTCGGTCACATTGTGGCAGCGCTGGCAGTCCGCGCCGAGTTGCCCTTTGTGGACGTCCTCATGGCAACTCGCGCACTCCTGGGAAAGCCCCAGGAATGAGTTCGGGAGGTCTTTCTTTTTTATCAGCGCGCGGAGGGCCGGGGCCATGTGCGCCGGGGTATGGCATTTCTCGCAGGCGACGGCCGTGTGCTTTTCCAGAAGCGGGTAACCGGCCTGGCGATGATCGAATTGCTTGAGCGATGGCTCCCAGTGGACGAGCGAGAAATCCTCGCCGTTGTGCTCGAGGTGGCAACGCACGCAATCCCTGCCGTTGGGATTCTTCATCCCCAGAAGCGCGTGGTAGCCCTTATGCGCGGCCAGGCGGTCCGCGATTTCCTTGTGACAATCGAGGCACTTGAACGTCGGGGTGCTGGCTCCGAACTGGTGACAGCTATTGCACTGGGTCGAGCCGTTGAGGGATTGGTGTGCTTTGGAGAGTGGACCGGGCGAAATCTGGGCGCGTGCGCTGGAGGCGGCGAACAGGAGGCCGCCGAGCATCAAAAGCGCGGCGAGGAACTGTGGGCCAGAGATGATTCCGAAGCTGGTGCGATTCGCGTTGGCAATGAAAAACGGCACCAGCTTCCTCCGACGAACCGCACATGGCGTTTCCACCACTGCCGACTTGAATTCAGGCTGGCGCGCACACTAATCCGCCAGCCCAATCAGCCTACCAGTTGGACCTTTCCGGGAAAGCTGGCCGGAAGGACAGCTAAGGGGTAGGTGTTGATGCTGTTCGAATATCTGGAGGGATTCTGAAGACGAAGCAGCGAGACATACGCGCAGGGTGCCTACATTTGCAGTTGGATATAGAGGAGATACACGGCCAGGGCCACGCCAAATAGCGCCACGAGGATCCCGACAAGATCAACCAGGAACCCAGCGGGCTCGAACTTGCCGGATTCCAGCTGCACGCGCGTCCGGCGATAGCGAAGCCAGCCGGCGACGGTCAGGAACACGCCCCCGAAAATCGCAATGGCTCCGAACCAAACCGTGATTCCCGCCGATTGGAAGGTGTGGCCTTCGAGCTGCATGAATTGACGGATGGCGATGGCAAACCGGCCAATCGCAAAACCGAACACCACGATGGCCACGCCGGTGCGCACCCACGCGAGAAAGGTGCGCTCGTTGGCAAGATGATCGCGGGCGCGGTTGGCACTTTCTCCAGCTGCGGGTTTAATGTCGTTACGCGTTGGCTCAGACATGATTCCATCCGGGAAATAACCGGCGCGAATTGTAGACGACACTACGCGACCACGCTTTGCAGCAGCGGACCGATCACGGCGATGTTCTTTACGAGATCATCCGGGATGTTGTGGCGTTGTTTCAGATATTCCGCGCTGTTGTAGGAAACCCAAACTTTGTCTCCCGCATCTTGCCACACCAAAGCCTTCAGCGGCAGATCGATGGCAAGAGTGGGAGAGGCCACCATCAAAGGCGTCCCTGCTTTGGGACTTCCAAAAATAATGAGCTGGGTCGGATGCATTTTCATTCCGATTTTCTCCGCCTCCCCGCTGTGATCGATGCGCGCGAATATGGCTAGACCTTTCGATTGCAAGATCGATTCCAGACGGTTGAGTGTTTCCGGGACCGAATAAGGACAGATCAGGTGAACCATTCCGTTGTCCGGTGAAGTAGTCATTTCCGCACTCCCTGAGGGCATTCGAGGCGAATCCCGCCAATCCTATCATGCCGCGAATGAGGAAACTCATATCGCAGTTTCCGGCGACAAGCCCCGGAACGGATCACCCTCTTGAATTTTGAGAATGATGTAACACCCTGTTTAAAAACATCGTCTACAATAGGGAGGCTCGACTAGCGGATATCTGAATACCCGGCTCGGAATGGTTGGAGGCTTTAGGCCATGCGGTGCAATGTGATTTTTTTGGCGGCGGCGCTTTTTCTATACTCTTCCGCGGCAAATGGTCAGCAGGCTTCTGCGACTGAAGGTTCTCTCCCGGCTGGAAATCCATCCTTGGCAAACGAGGCGAGCGATTGCAACGTTTCTCCTGAGGCTCCACGCACGACAGATCAAACTGTTAATGTCAACCAGCGCGCGAATCAATCACCCTCCGATCCGGTTAGCGATCCAAGTTTGGCGGATACGGCTCCCGTTGCAATCCACCTGGAACAAGATTTGAAGATCCTGGATCAACGGCTGACGGGATTGGCGCAATGCATTCTTGCAGCCGACGTGCAAGACCCGGCTCAGGATTCCCAGGGGGCTTGCCTCGGCGAGCTGCTCTTGAAATTCGAAATGAGGCATAACGGGGATATTGTGCGGGATATCCCGATTGGGCAGCATCCCGGGACCTCGGCCTTTTTTTACGAGTCGGGAATGACCATCGACGCTGATGGCGCGCCGAATGCCTATCATCCGGACAATACTGGACTGGACGACCTTAAAAACGCAGGCACGCCCGGGACATGGGAAGGACTGGCGAAGGATGCTGACGGGCAACCAATCATACAGGGACCGAACGATCCGTTTCCCGGCTATTACATTTCTGCTACCGCCCTCGCGGATCGCTCAAAGCCATATAACGATCCGACCCGTTACGTAGATGCGTCGAAGATTCCCTTTGTTGTGTTGCCGGGCGGGATGGCGCGCCAACTGGGGACGCGGCCGGGAGACTTTGCCACGGTCTTCAATCAGCGAAACGGCAAAATGTCCTACGCAATTTATGGAGATGTCGGGCCGTTTGACCGGATCGGCGAAGGCTCGGTGGCGCTGGCCGAAAATTTGGGGATCCGATCCGACGCGCGAAATGGCGGCACTCGGGGAGGCATTGTGTTTCTCGTGTTTCCCGGGTCCGGAAACGGAAGGCCGCGAACGATCGAGGAAATTAATTTGGAAGGGCAAAAATTGCTTCAGGGTTGGGAAAACTCGATGCGGGTGAACGCCTGCGCGGTCCAGCATGCCGATCGAGCGCCGGAAGGGACGCAAGGCGCAAATTGAATCAGCTGCGGAAAATTCAGGGGGGCCTGTGAACGAAAAAGCATTGCGCGGGCATCTGGTAAACCTTCTTTCCGGGAAAGGCGCACATGTCGATTGGAAGGCGTCGTTCAGCGGCATCCCTCCCAAACTGAGAGGCGTTCGTCCCGACGAATTACCGTATTCACTGTGGGACCTGCTCGAACATATGCGCATCGCGCAGTCGGACATCCTGGAATTTTCCCGTGACGCGAAACATGTTTCGCCGGACTGGCCTGCCGGTTACTGGCCGGCAGCGGGAGCGCCGCCGAATGCAAAAGCCTGGGACAAAAGCCTCAAATCGTTCGCGAAAGATCTCGAGGCGATGAAAAAACTGGTCGAGAGCGCCAAGACGGACCTTTTCGCGAAAATTCCTCATGGGACCGGGCAAACGATTCTTCGCGAAGCCCTGCTGATCGCGGACCACAACGCATATCATTTGGGACAGGTACTCACGGTTCGACGAATTTTAGGCAATTGGAAATAGAATTTCATTCGCCGCTCTTTTGCATCCCTTGCCTTAAGGCGGGCATTTTGCTCGCAGAAGGTGGCCAAAAAGATGCCAACCTGACGCTTGGCGATCCATTTTCTGATTATTAACTGTAACCCTACTCGCCCGGCCCGCATCAAAGTGTGCAGGAAGCTCGCTGAGGGCTTCTTCGGCTCCGGTACCTGTTCATCTTCAGGTTTTTCAGGTTTCGATCGATACTCCTCAGCGGCCCTAATTCAATATTTATTAAAAAGGGAGAAAAATCCGATATGTCTCGACGTTCGTTACCACTATTTCTAGCGATCATGGCGCTTACCGCAATGAGTGTTTCGGTCTGGGCCAAGAATGATGCGGGCGATACGATTACCACAAACCTAAAGCTCACGGCCACTACGACAGTCGGCACCACGCAGCTCGCCCCCGGCGACTACAAGGTCATCGCTGATGGGAGCAAGGCGAAATTTCAACAGGGCAGCAAGGTTGTGGCCGAGATTCCCTGCACGCTGAAGGATTTTTCCGGGAAGATCAATCAAACCACGTTTGTCATCGACCACGACAAACTGACGGAAATTCAAGTGGCCGGGAAGAGCAAGTCCATCGAATTTTCAGGAATGTAAGAGGCGCTCGTCACTTGAACTGGAAATGAGCAGGACATGCCCGTCCGGCTGCGATCGAGGCCGTTTACCGGGAAGGTCGCTCCGGATGGCATTGTGTTGCTTGCATGGAATTGGTTGTCCTGCCCTGAAGAGTCAAGGAGGATTCAGGGCGGGACAACACAGTCAGCAGAGGAAACCTTTTTTGTCATTCGGTGCGAAGCGAGGAATCTCTCTTTGTTTTGGCGCCAGAAAGGAGAGATTCCTCGGCGCGCGGCGCGCCTCGGAATGACAAATATTCAAATTGTTCGGAACCTGAGCATGCAGCTTTGATGTGCAACCGCACGTTCATCTAACCCCAGTAAGGTTGCGCCCCCTCCTATGGTTTGTCGTTCAAGTGGTACAGCTTCATCGCATTTTCGCGCAGGACCATGCGCGCGATTTCGTTGGCACGCCGAAGGGTGATCTCTCCGTCCAGGAGCATGCCGGTCAGCGCGATTCCTAAGGCCTGCCGCCCGGTCTCCGTGGTCTGCCAGCCAATTTCCTCCCAATCGTAGGCGCCGCTCCCGGGAAAAAGATCGGTTCCGAAAAGAATTTTCTCGGGATACAACTCGATCCAATCCCGCAGGGATTCCGCCAGGCGCCGGGGCGATAAGAGCCACGTTTGCTCGGACAAATCCGTATAAACATTCGGCTTCATCAGGAGAATGGAAACCTCGCGCGAGAATGGGCCCGCGCCGCCGTGCAGCAGGACGAACGTCGTTTTGCGAAGGCGCGCGTCATTCAGGACGGACTCGAGCAGCACCGGGTTCGATCCGCTCAAGTAAAAATATCCGCCGCATCCCGCGCCGGTATGCATGTGCACGGGCAGGCCAAGGCGGCCCGCCTCCGCGGCGACGTAGCGGAACAGATAGTCCTGCAAGCGCGTGTAATCCAGTTTCGCAGGCGAGCCGGCATGCGCGAATTTCGCGTAGATGGCCGCGGCATCCTGTTCCGAGGCGGGCTCGAAATCGAGCGAACGCAAATAGGCCGCCTCGAATTTGATCGCCACCGCGCCGTCTTTTTTTTGCGCCTCGAGTTCCGGCGTCACGACACGCGATGCGTAATCGGCCAGCGTCGCCGGCATCGCTGCGACGCCGAGCTCGCGGCGGTAGCGCGCGAGCAGCATGTTTTCGCGGCCAAAGAAAAATTTTCTGTCGGGGGTTTCCGCGGCCAGGGCCTCGTTATTAAGCGGAAAGAGCAGGGTATCGTCGAACGGCACCCAGCGGAAATGCTGCGCGTCGAGCCCGCGGCCCATGGCCACGCGGTTGGCAAATTCCATATCGATGCCCAGGCGGTCCAGCACCCAGGCAGGATAGTGATCGCCCTGCTCCTGGCGAATTTGTTTTTTGGCCGCGAGGAGTTCCTTTACGTGGGCTTCGCTGCGATCGTCGTAGGCATATCCCCAGAGGGCTTTCCATGCGGCGAGATACTGGGGATTTTCCGGGCGCGTCATGGTGTTCGCGTCGGTGGGTTCCAGGGGATCGCAGGGCAGGGCGTCAAATTCATCGTCGCGCTCGCCGTCGGCCACGACGCGCGGGGGGTGCGAATGGTTGTCGATGGCGCGAATCTTGCGGATTTCCGCCATGAGCGCGGGGTCGGGCGCTTGCGCGCGGGCGAGCGCGGCCGTCGCCAAGAGAAATACAATCCCAAAGGAAAATTTCATTTTGTCAGCCTCGGATCATTTCGCGTGCGGATTATTCCAGGTACGCCGCCAGCCAATCGAAAAAGTTTTTGTACCACAGCCGGCTGTTTTGCGGTTTCAGGATCCAGTGCCCCTCGTCGGGGTATACCACCAATTTCGACGGCACATTTTGCCGCTGCATCGCGGTGAAAAATTCGAGGCTCTGCGTGTAAGGGACCCGGTAATCGAGTTCTCCGCAAATTACGAGCGTCGGGGTCTTGTATTTGGCTAGATCTGCGGCGTACGTGCTCGGCGACCATTTCCGGTAACTCTCCGGATTCGTCCAGGGAGTTCCCGCCATGTCATGCTCCTCGAACCACAACTCTTCCGTGGCGCCATACATGGAGTTTTTATCGTAGACGCCCGCATGGCTGATCAACACCTTGAAACGCCCCGTGTGCGTGGCGATCCAATCGATCATGTAGCCGCCGTACGAGCCTCCTGCCGCGGCCACGCGGTTTCCATCGACGTAGGGATAACTTCCGACGACGTAATCGACGCCTTTCATCAAGTCTTCATAGGCGCGGCCGCCCCAATCGTCGGTGATCTCGTCTGTGAATTTCTGTCCGTAGCCAGTGGATCCGCGAGGGTTGATCAGGACGGCGACGTAACCCGGCGAGGCGAACAATTCTTCGTTCCACCGGTAGCCCCACGAATCCGTCCACAGGCTTTGCGGGCCGCCATGAATGAGGAGCAAGAGCGGATATTTTTTCGAGGCGTCGAAATGCGGCGGCCGGATCAGCAATCCTTCGATGCGCGTGCCGCCCGCGCCTTCATACCAGAAGGGTTCGGGAGGATTCATATCGATGGACGCGAGGCGCGCGGCGTTGTGCTGCGAGAGTTGCCGGGCCGGGGCTCCATCGGCGCGCGAAGCGAAGACTTCGGCGGGTGCGACGAGGCTCGAACGCAGAAACGCAAAGGTGTTTCCATCCGCCGAAAGCGAAATGCTTTCGTTGAACGAATCTTTCACGACTTCCTTCGGAATGCTTCCTGGCGCTGCCGCGATTTCGTAGACGGGCTGCTCCGCTTCGTTGGTTGCCGTGAAGTAAATTTCCTTGCTGTCCGGCGACCAGATAATTTCATCCACGCTGCGATCGAAGGATCCGGCGAGTTGGGTGTGTGTTCGTGCGGCGCGGTCATACAGCATGAGACGCCAGAGGTCGCTCTCGTACTCTGGCGTTTTCTGGGAGTGGTAGGCGATGAAGCGGCCGTCGGGCGAATAGGCCGGGTGCCCGTCGAAGCCGGGGTTGGTCGTGAAGCGTTTCGGTTCGCCGCCGTTCGCCGAAACGAGGAACAGATCACCGTTCGTGCTGATGGCTTCGGGCCGGTCGGTCACCGCGGTGAAGCAGAGCTCCTTGCTGTCGGGCGAAAAGTTGAAATCATTGGCGTCGCCGCGCTCATCGGGAGGCACATCGTAGTCGGCGTGCGCGGTCAGGTCACGAGGAGCGCCGCCACTGGCCGCCACGAGAAACAAGTGGCTGCGCTTGCCGTCGCTCCAATGCACCCAGTGGCGATACAGCAAATGGTCGTAGGAGCGTGCTTTCACTTTGCTTTTTTCCGCTGCGTCATCGCGCGCGCGGTTGCAGGCATCGTCCGCGCAATCGGGGAAGACGCTGGAAGTGAAGGCGATCGACCGCCCGTCGGGTGCCCATTTTTCGTTGTCGGCGCCTGTCGAAAGGGAAGTGATCTTTTTTTCGTTCCCGCCTTGCGCCGGCATCACGTAAACCTGCGTCACGCCCTCGCGACTGGAAAGGAACGCGATGGATTTTCCGTCGGGCGACCACTGCGGCCGAGTGTCATGCCCGCTCTGCGTCAGTTGGCGCGGCTGGTTTCCTGGAGCAGTTGAGGCGACCCAGATGTTGTGCGCGACGCGGTTCGTGTCCATGTCGGTCGTGCCCACGCTATAGACGACGGCGCGCCCGTCCGGTGAAATCTGCGGTTCGCCGACGCGCTGAACGGCCATGAGGTCATCAAACGTCAGTGAGTGCTTGGCCGGAGCTTGCGCCTGCGCGGAGGAAGCAATAACAATCAAGGAAAATACAACAATCCCTGGTCTGCGCTTGAGATGCATGGAACAACCTTTCTGTGTCCCGGCGCGTTCCAACCGATTCAAGAACGCCGCCCTCGAAGCTCACAAGATACTATTTCTCAACGGATCAATCCATTTTTCGCTGCTTTTCCGAGCCTGGGGCATCCAGAATCCGGATTGGAAGCGTGTAAAGCCGCCCTCCGTTTGCCATCATGCCGATTGCTTTTGCCCGTTTCGCGCCCACCACCAATTTGCAATCGCGATGGCCGTGATAAACAGGAGAACGATCCCCTCATTGCGGCCTAAATGGAAGGCCAGGAGTGCCGCAAAAAAAACTCCGAGCACCGCAAATATATTCCCCGCCGGAAGGCGATAGGCGTGCGCGGCGGGATGCTTACGCCGCAGAACGGGGAGGGCTGCGCACGTAAAACCGTAGACGAACAGCCTTCCCACCGCGGAGAGAATCACATTCCATTTGAAACTCCCGGCGGCAGCCAAGCACCAGGCGATTCCGGCAAAGGCCAAGATCGAGATGTGCGGGGTCCGAAATTTGGGATGGATCCGCGCGAAGAAGCGGGGGAAGTCGCCCTTCTCGCCCAAGGCAAAGGCCAGTCGGGGGGTGTGCAGCATTTGAGCGGTCAAGTAGCCGTAAACGGAAATCAGCGCGCCCAGGGAAATGAGCGCGGCGCCGGTCGTTCCTGCAAATTGACGCGCGGCCGTCGCCAGCGGGCGATCCGTTGCGGCCGCAGCGGGAAGGACGGCCACCACAACGAATTGAATCGCGCAATACAGAAGCGTCACCGTCACGAGCGCCACCAGGAGGGCGAACGGAGCGTCGCGCCGCGGGTCCTTTGCTTCCGCCATTGGGACGACTGCGCCTTCAAAGCCGCCGTACGCGAACGTCAATACGAGCATGGCTTCAAACCAATTTCGGGCGGGAACAGGCGCGCCGATCTGCAATTCGCCGGGCATTGGCGGGTGGGCGCGCAAAAGGAAAATTCCCCCGGCAACCACAAACAATATTAGGGGCACGAGCTTTGCTACGGTGAAAAAGTTGCTTACGGCCGCGCCGGATTTTACGCCGCGAATATTTGCGGCGGCGACCAATCCGATCAGGAGAGTGAGCACCGAAAGCCGCATGACCGGCGCCTGCACGGCGGGCCAGAATTCAGCGAGATAATTCGCGAAGAGGTTCGCCGCGGCCGCCGCAGCCGTCAAACGCACAAGCAAAAGCAACCAGCCGACTTCTATCCCGACGAATTGACCGAAGGCTTCCCGCGCATAGAGATACGGTCCGCCCGCCGCCCCGAATTGCGAAGCCACTTCGGCGAAGCACGCGATGACCACTCCGATTCCTGCGGCGGCGGCGAGATAGGCGAGCGGGCTTTGTTTGCCCAGGTAACCGGCCACCACCGATGGCAAGCCAAAAATGCCGCTCCCGATGATGGAGTTGATGACGAGCGCTGTGAGCGTCCAGCGCCCCATCGCGCGAATGAGCCCTCGTGATTCCTGTTGTTCCATTCGTCCTCATATCTTCACGAGAGTTTCGACCATTGGGACGCAATTCAGAGAATAGGATAGTACATAGACTTTTCGTGGCGCCGGCGTCCCGCCGGCGGTTTTTCTCGGTCACCACGCAATGCAAAAACGCCGGCGAGACACCGGCGCCACGAGATTAGGCATGTCCCACAACGTGATTGGTCAATTTGCCGATGCGCTCGACTTCGAGTTCAACCGTGTCGCCTGCTTTGAGAAAACGTCCCATTTCGAGGCCGCAGCAGCAGCGGTTGGCGCCGGATTCGGGGACCGTCCCGGTGCCGGAGCCGAAAAATTCTCCCGGGTACAATGTCTCGTCCTGGGAAACGTAGGCGATCAAGTCTTCAAAGGTCCAACGCATGCCTTTGGTGTGCCCGTACGAAACTTCATCACCGTTCACGCGCGCTCTCATCTCCAGATTGTAAGGGTCGGGAATTTCGTCGGGCGTGACGAGGACGGGGCCGATGGCGTTGCCGCCGTCAAAATCTTTTCCTTTCGCGGGGCCGAGGCGGCCGCCCATTTCTCTTTTTTGAATGTCGCGCGCGGAAAAATCGTTGAAGATCGTGTAACCGCCGATAAAATCGCGGGCTTTATCTTTGGGAATATTTCGTCCTTGCTGGCACAGAAAAATGCCGAATTCCAGTTCCCAATCGAACGCTTTCGTGTAGCGCGGCATCGTCACGCTCGCCCCGTCGCCGATCACGTTCATGCGGTTGCCCTTGTAATAGACAGGCCGCTCGTACCATGGCCGCATCGCCCGGTAAGCCAGAGTCGCTTTACGTCCCAGCATCTTCTCGACGCCGCGATCGAGTGACGCTACCCAGCGCGGCATGCCGAAGCGGCGCGTGCAGTTGATCACGTGCTGCTCAAACACCATGAATTCGCGAATCGATTCCGGCCGGGGCACAGGGGAAAGAAGCTCGACGCGTGCGCGTTCGATCACTGCGCCTTCGGGGCGCTGCGACAATGCGAATTCAATGGTTCTTTGCGCCGCGTCTCGAGACGCGCTTGCGCCCTGCAGGAACGCGAGCATCGATTGGAAATGAGAATTGTCTTCGCCAGTCCGAAATTGCTCGCTGGCTTGCAACCTGATGATTTTCGAGTCAGCTTCTGCGAGCGCGCCGATTTCTTGGATGCCCTGCTGCCGGAAAGTCGCCAGACGCATGTTGTTAACCGCGCTGTCTTGGTAGCACAGGCACTCTTGCCTGTGCGGGGTTTGCGATCGTTATTGGGCAGTGTAGTCTCTGCGTGCGGCCTACAAAACCGCACAGGCAGAGTGCCTGTGCTACTTCAGTGCGGAAAATTAGCGAGCGGCGGCTTTATCCCCGGCGGCAAGGGCGTCCGCGTCACATTCATGAGCATGCCCAGCAAGGTGTAGTAGCCGCACAAACCGGTAATGTCGATGATCCCTTGTTCTCCGAATCGATTCACAACATTCGCGTAGGCGGGATCGCTCACGCTCTGGTGCAGACGGAGTTCCGTGACGTATTCGTAGATCATTTCTTCATCCGGCGTCATGCCGGCGGGGCGCTGCCCTTCGCCGATGGCGTTGATTGTCTCTTCTTTGATTCCGGCTTTGAGGCCCAGCGATACGTGGGAGTACCACTCAAACTGCTGCGTCCATTGCCGCGCGGTCATGAGGATGATGAACTCGCTGATATTCGAGCCGAGCTTGGTGTTGTAACGAAGGTACTCGCCCACTTTTTGCAGACGGCTCATGAACTCCGGGCTTCGCAGCAGGGGGATGAACGGCCCCACCAGTTCCTTGCGCGGCCCCGAAGTTATTTCCTCGGCGGCTTTCTTTTGCGCGTCCGTCCATTTGTCCGCCGGGATCGGGGGCATGCGGTCGGCTACGCCTTCGGCAGCTTCGACGCGCGCCGCGGAGGCTAGCCCGAGGAGCGAAGTGCCCGCCAGCGCCGTCGCGCCGCCCAGGAAATCGCGCCGGTCCACGAGAGTTTTCGGATCGGAAATTTTCGGTTCGTTTGGTTCATCCATGGATTTCACCCTTTCTTTCTCCGCATATAGGGGGCAGGTGCGCGATTGCCTTGCCAAGTCTTGAGGCATTATAAGCGCCGAATTCCAAATATCAAATTGCTGTTGTGGCGCCGGCGTCTCGGCAGTGATGTTGCGATTTAGGGCCAATCAAGAAATCCCCGGCCGATTTTACATCGGGACAAGCGGGACGCCGGCGCCGCAAAAGAGGGGCGATTTTGATACCTCTATGATTGGGATTCACCGATCCGGATCGGAGTGGGGAATAGTAACTTGAGAAATCCCGGCCAAATTAGAGGTGCAGCGAAATGATCCCGGCAACAATCAGCCAAAGCGACGACACGGCCACCAGAATCCAGAGCACCACGCCTTGCAGCAAAGGGCGCACTCCAACCTGCCGCAAAGCGGGCCGTGAAATGCTGGTCCCGATCAGGAAAAGCGTGGCGGTCAGGCCCAGCCTTCCCAGGTTGCTCAAGACCTGGGAGAGGCTCGCGAAGGAGGGTATGTAGGTATTCACGATGGTCGCCAGACAGAAAAGAAGAATAAAATATGGCCACTGAATTCGGTTTTTGGAACGGTGGAGCAGGGCAGCGCCCAGCGCGACAGGGACGATCCATAGCGCGCGCGTCAGCTTGACGGTGATTCCCACGACGAGAGCGATCGGGCCGTAATTTGAGGATGCTCCGACTACAGAACTTGTATCGTGAATCGCCAGCGCCGCCCAAAGTCCAAACTGTTCCTGGGATAAATGCAATGCCCGCCCGATTGCCGGGAAAATCAGCAAGGCGACCGAATTCAGGATGAAAATTGTCCCCAGCGAGATGGCTGTTTCCTGCTGGTCCGCCTGGAGAATGGGCGCGACGGCGGCGATTGCGCTTCCTCCACAAATGGCCGTGCCCACGGAAATCAGCATGGAGGATATGCGCTTCACTTTGAACAAACGCCCCAGCAGCAAACCGGCAGCCAGTGCGAATGCGATTCCCGCGGCTGTATACACAAAGCCGCTCCGCCCGGTTCGAATGACTTCGTGCAGGTTCATGCCGAACCCCATGCCCACTACGGAAGCCTGCAGAAGAAATTTGGAAAGTTTGCGGCTGTCCGCGTCGTAGGGGTGAACAAAAGAGAATCCATAGATGAGGCCCAAGAGGAGTGCAAAGGGAGGGGAAATCACGCCGGTGGCGCAAAGAATCAACCCCACGAAGAAGATTGTTTTGGTATTCGTCCGAGTCTCCGCTTATTTCGACTGCGCCACATCAGTATCGCCGCTTACGGAGACATGCGTCCAAGCAGGAATTCTTATGAGCCTTCAATTTGATTTATCGGGCTACTTTACCGGGGGAATTTCGGCGAAAATTGGAGCGCTCGCTGACGCCGCGTAAAAACTGATGGAAGACTCCGGCGAGGCCTGCCGGATGCGAACCCGGGAAGCGAATGATGGAAAAGTGTCGCAAGATACGCAAGCCTTCGACGGAGCCCTGCCGCAGCGTTCCCAGCTTCAGCTCCTTCTGAATCGCCCGCGATGATACGAAACCAACCCCGAGGCCCGCCTCGATCGCTTCCTTGATCGCCTCGGTGGAATCGAGTTCCATCGCCACGTGCAGTTTCTTGAGCGGAATCTTCGCCCGCTGCAGCGCATTTTCCACCACGCGGCGCGAGCCCGATCCCCTTTCGCGGAAGATGAGCCGCTCGGTTTCCAGCCTTTCTTTGGGGATGGCCTGGCCGACCCATTCGTGCTGCGCGGGAAGAATCATCACGATTTCGTCATCGAGGAACGGCTCGGTCCGGATGCCGCGGCGAAGCACCGGGCCCTCCACAAGGCCCACTGCAATAGTCCCCTTCAGCAGCGCGTCCACAATCTCCTGGGTATTGCCGCTCACGACGGAAACCGATACCCGCGGATTTAATTTGCCAAACTCGCCGATAAGTCTCGGCAGAAAATATTGCGCAATCGTTGTGGATGCGCCGATGTGCAGCTCTCCGAATTCCACTCCTCTGAGCGCCGCGATGTCGCGTTCCGCCTCTTGCGCCAGCGCCGCGAGTTTGTTCGCGTGTTTCAGCAGCCGCCGGCCGGCCTCGGTGAGGACAATCCGGTTTCCGGTCCGGTCAAAAAGACGGATGGAGAGCTGTTCCTCCAGGGCCTTTATTTGCAAGGTCACCGCGGGCTGCGTCAAAAGCAGCGCCTCAGCCGCCTCGCGAAAATTCAGTTTCTCCGCTACCGTGCGGAATACTTTTAACCGGAAATTTTCCATGGGGCTACGTTTCTAGTCCATTGAACTTCGTAAACTCAATCGCAGAGTATCTTACTCCGCCTCCTATCTGTATCCTTCCAAATCGTCAAGCCAGAGAAACCTAACCGCGAATTCAAAAATTAGCAACGATCCGCTCATTTTGGTTCTTGTTGCGCCCGCCTTCAGGCGGGCATCCGGTTGGGCTGAAATGCCCGCCTGAAGGCGGGCGCTACAAAAAGGCTTCCCGGCCCGAAGGCCCCTCTTCCGCATCGCTTGACAAACCGCAGACAACCGTAGGAATGTTGCCCAAGTAAAACGAGTCGCCCTTCAAAACGCCGATAAAGGATTAACAAAATGAATCAAGGCGCTTGCCGTTTTCAAGCAGCACACGTCCGATCGATCGCAGCGATTTTATTTTTCACCGGGATGTTCGCAATCTTGTCCGGAAGCCTTCGTGGCAATGTCGGAATAGCTCTTGCTGCGAGTCCTGCCCAGGGCGAGAACGGAGATTGGATCTACGCGGATCACGATTTCAATGGAACGCGATACAGCCCGCTGGCTCAGATCACTCCGGGAAACGTGAAGCAGCTGGCAAAAGTCTGCTCCTACACGATTCCTGAAAAAGTGCCTTCGGAATCCGCGCCCATCGTTTCCGCGGGGGTTATGTATGTAACGAGCGACCATTACACAGTAGCCATCGACGCTGCCGACTGCCACGTATTGTGGTCCTATCAGTGGGTGCCGCGCGATACCGACTACGTTCATCCACACCGAGGGGCTGCCCTCGCCAACGGAAAAATCATCCGGGGCACTGGGGATGATTATCTGATTTCGCTCGATGCAGAGACTGGAAAACTTCTCTGGGCCAAACAAATCGCGAATCCCAAGGATGGATTGTTCATCAGCATGCCGCCTCTCGTGACGGGGGACATGATTTATATCGGCCCCGCAGGGTCGGAAAGAGCCGGCAACGGATGGATCGGCGCTTTCAAATTGAGCGATGGAGCGCAGGCCTGGAAATTCAACATTATCCCAAAGGATGGCGAGCCCGGGGCCGACACCTGGGGTCCGAATCCGGAAGCGCGCAAACACGCCGGCGGCGCGCTCTGGACTCCGCAGTCGTACGACAGCGAGAAGGGCATCCTGTACGTTGCAGGCGGCAATCCGGCCCCCGATTTTTGGGATGACGCGCGCCCTGGCGCGAACTTGTACACGAATTCCATGATTGCCCTTGACGCGAAAACAGGCCGTCTGCTTTGGTACAACCAGTTTATCCCCCACGACGTGGACGACTACGACATCACGCACGTCAATCCAATTTTTAAACTGAACTCGAAGACGATGATCGCGTCGAGCGGCAAGGACGGCGTTCTACGCGTGGTCGACGCCGACACGCATAAAGTTGTCTATGCCGTTCCTTTCACGACTCAGCTGAACTCGGAAGTTCGGCTCACCACGACACCGATCAAAGTCTGTCCCGGAATTTTGGGAGGCGATGAGTGGAACAGCGGGGCCTACAGTCCCAAGCTCAGCCTGCTCGTCGTGCCCAGCGATGATCTGTATTGCTCCATGAACCAGAAGGACAAGGAGCCGCCCAGCATCGAGAAGGCGAATACTGGAGAGAAAAGCTACTTTGGCGGCCCCATCACTCACGGCGCTTACATCGAGGGGCGCGGCCGCCTGACGGGTTTTGACGCCGCAACCGGCAAGGAGCGCTGGCGCTACGAATCGCCAAGCTTGATGGTTGCCGGAGTTGCTGTTACGGCCTCTAATCTCGTCTTTACCGGCGAAGTGGGCGGATTTTTTGACGCAGTCGACGCACAGTCTGGAAAAGTTCTTCTGCACTACGACATGGGCGACAGTGTGCAGGGCGGCGTCATTACGTATTCCGCACACAACGTTCAGTACGTGGCCGTCACTTCGGGGGATGGCGGCGTCCTGCGACACGAAACGATTCCGGAAATCGTTGGGGGAAACCCGACCGTGACTGTCTTTGGCCTTCCAAAGAAATAGCAGCGGTCCAAGTTACGAATCATTGCGCGTTTTGATTTTTGGCGAGCGGCTTGCGATTCTGGAAGTGCCGCTTGAAAACTGCTAGCATGTACTCATTCGACCGCTGGAAAGCGTTGATGGCGCATCCGGGCGATGTTGCCGTTTGCTGCGGAGCAGGCGCGCCCGGCGTTCGTCGATTTAAACTGGAGGCCCAGTAATGGCATACATTTTTAACGAAGATCAGCTCCCCAGGCTGTTGTCCAACGGCCGCGAGCGGGTTTTCTTTGTCAACAAGGAACTCACTAAGATAGACGACATGCTGGCGGGGATCATGCATTACAAGCAGGGCGCCGCGTCTCCGTATCACATGCACAAAAATTGCGAGCACTTTTATTTCATCATGGATGGCAAAGCTACCGTGCAGAGCGAGGAAGGAACTCGCGAGATCGGGCCCGGCATGATGGTTTTCATCCCCGCGGAAGAAAAGCACCGCCTGCGAGCGGTCGAGCCGCTTTTTTATTTTGAATTCCAGGCGCCCAATCGCTTTCAGACCACCATTCTCGAGGGCACGCCCGACGATCTGAAGTGGGACCGCGTGGACGGCGGCGTCTGGTATCAAAGCTGATCGAGCGGCAGCGCCACGCTGCCTTTCCAAATTTCAAGATACGGATACCCGAAGAACGGATGATTTAGAAATCGAAAGGATTGACCCGCAATGTCACTGACTTTTATCGATACGAACAAAGTTCCGCACGTCAGGCTCCCCGGATCCGGCGAGTTCGCGGAAGTTTTGAATGAAGAAATCTGCGGCGCAGAGAACGTGGTCGGCTCCCTCCGCTGGCTCAATCCGGGCGAAAAGCTGGAAGTCCGCTCCGACGCGAATACCCATCAGCTGGTTTATTTGATGCAGGGTGAAGCCACCATCACGCTCGACTCCAAGGATCACAGCGTGAAAAAGGGCGCTGGAGTCTACGTCGGCCCTTCGGAATCCGTGACTGTCAAACAGTCCGGCGCAGCTCCCCTGAAACTCTTCCACCTGGTAGTGCCGCACTTGCAGGGTTGAGTCAGGGTGCTGCGCCAGGCCGCAGATTTTTTGTGGCGCCGGCGTCCCGCTCGTCCCGATGTAAGAGGGGGCGGCGGTTTTTCTGATTGCTGCACGGTACAAAATCTCTGAAAAGACTCTTGAATTCGGACGCGAAAGGAAGACACAAGATGTCGATATTGAATCAGTGCCAACGCATCCGCTTCGCATTCCTGCTCATCGTTGCGGGGGCATTTCTGATGCCGGCAATCGCGAAGGCCCAGCTCAAGCAACCGCTGCTCTCGGAAGACAATCTGAAGCGCGTCTCCGACCATGTGTACGTAATTGAGGGCTTTCCCAACGTCGCTATTGTGGTCGGCAGCCGCGCAACTCTGGTGGTCGACACGGGATTGGGTGAGCGCAACGGCGCCACCGTCATGCGCGTCGAGCAAAAGCTCGCCAAGGGCCCCATCCTCTACCTCACAACGACGCATTATCACTCCGAGCACACCACGGGCGAGCAGGCCTTCCCGGCGAGCGCCATCATCATCCGAAACAGCGCGCAGCAGGATGAAATGAACAAGATGGTCAACGGCCACATCGAAGCGTTCCGAAAAATGTCCGCTCAAAACGCCGACCTTCTCAAGGAAGTTCACTTTCGTCCGCCCGATGTCCTCTTTGACCGCGAAGCCAAACTTGACCTCGGCGGCGTGACCGCCCGCCTCTTCTGGCTCGGGCCCGCCCACACCAAGGGAGACATGTTGACTTTTATCGAAGAGGACAGTGTCCTGATCCCCGGAGACATCGTCCAGAAAGATATTTTCCCGATCATGCCGAACGCGGACGCAAGCGTGAAAGGCTGGCTCTCGATTCTGGACAACATCGAGACTCTGCATCCGAAGTTCATTGTCCCCGATCACGGCGCGCCCATCGTAGACGCCTCTCAGATCGCAACGCAGCGGGCCTACCTGATGGCATTGCAGTCGCGCGCCCTGGAACTCAAGAAGCAGGGGGTATCCGTGGAGGATGCCGGGAAGACAATCACAGCGGAACTCAAAGCGAAGAATCCGGATTGGCCGAATCCCAACAACGTTGCAGGCGAAGTCCAGCGAGTTTACGAGCAGTCTCAGTAGGACAGGCTTCAGCCTGTCAGCTTTTCGTCGCGCCAGGCAAAATCAAAACCAGACAGGCTGAAGCCCGCCCTACTGGTATACCTACGTCCTCAATCGCGGCAATAATTGCAACGCGTTCTCGCGCTGGATCAAGCGAAGGTCGCCCGCGGAGATGTCGAATTTACCCACGGCCGTCGTGAGCCTTTCTATCGTAAAAAACGGTATATCCGACCCGAACAAAAGATGTTCTTTGGGCAGCCCCTTGAACACCGCCGCCATGGCGACAGGGCTCAGCGCGACGCTCGCGACGTCGTAATAAAGCTTCTGCAATTCGTGTTCAAATCCATTCGGGATCGTCGCCGCTTTCTGCTTCGGCGTCAGGCCGGCGCCGGCCAGCCGGGCCGCCAGCATCAGAATCGTTCCTCCCCCGTGCGAAAAAATCCACCGAATGTTCGGAAAGCGCATGAGCGATCCGCTGTAAACGAGGTCCGTGATCGTCCGCGTCGTATCGGTGGGAAAATCGATTGCCACCCGGTTCACGTGGGGGACGGGAAGCGCGCAGCAGGATACAGTCGGGTGAACAAAGATAACTGCCTTGCGGCGATTGAGTTCCTCGAGCACGGGAGAGAAGTTGGGATGTCCGAGCATTTTTCCGTCGTCGTAGCTCGTCAAGAGCCCGATTCCGTCGAGCTTCAATTTATCGTAAATATATTCGATTTCGCGCAGGCTTCCGTCCGTATCCGGCAGCGGAATCGCGCCCCACATCCCGAAGCGCCCCGGATAATCCTGCATCAGCCTGGCGCCGTAGTCGTTGCAATCGCGGGCATTCTTGCGCCCTTCTTCATTGTTTCCGAACCAGATCCCGGGACTGGTCATCGACCCGATGGCGGCGGCGACGCCGTTCTGATCCATCTGCTCCAGCGAGTAGCGCGGCGTCCAACTGGAATAAAAGGAGCCCGGAAAAGTGGGAGAGTCATCCGTCATGCGCTTCAAATTTCTGGCCGTGAAAGCGGGCGGGAAAATGTGATGGTGCGTATCGATAATGCGGGGCCCGCTGCCGACGCCTTGAGCGAAGCAGCGCGAAGACAGCGCCATTCCCGCGCCTACCGCGGACATCATGCCGAGAACTTTCCGGCGCGATGGATGGAGCTCATCCGATCGAAGATCAAATCCGCGTTTCTCAGAAAACGGAGTTGGAGGCTTCACCGTGGTTTCCTCTCGGAATAGAAGGAGTAGTTGGGGTGAGCGACGGGGTTTGAACCCGCGACCCTCGGTGCCACAGACCGATGCTCTACCAGCTGAGCTACGCTCACCACAGACCAAGTACCCACAGTTTAGGCCACATTCTGATTTCAGTAAAGCAGTAGTAGGACAGCCACTCGTGGCTGTCCGTTATAGTGTTCCTGAGTATGCGTGGCACACCCAGAGTCGGTGACAGTCCTGTTGGAATCTCGTTTCAGATAGGCAGGCCTGCTCCGCGCATCGGCCAAGGGCACTCTCCACCCGGGGACGATTAATGATACAAAGCGGTATGCAGATCCGCGGCCTGTTTCGCCTTCTGTTTCTCTACGATGTGGCGGAGTCGATTGACCTCGGCAAGCTTCGCGGCTTGCTTGGCGAGCGAGGCGGCTCCGTCGAGCAAGCCTTTCCGCGGCGCACGCCCGGATACGTGCGCTTTGAGCATCCTCCAATTGTAGAGCCCGCGGAATTCGTCTCCCTTTGCCCCGGCGTCAATGCCTCATGCCCGGTGAAATACTACGCGTTCGGCGCGATTGTCATTCAGGCCGAGTTGCCGTTCGAGACCGACTGGAATTCTCTAGTCGAGCAGAGCGCGCGATGGATGGACGCTCCCGACGTTGAGCCTCGAATTCGGGAATTGGCAAGGCGGCGGCTCGCACAGATCGGCTCTGCGGTGAACCGGCCGACCGAAGACTGGCTGCAGGAAAGCTATCTGGTCATCGAAATTCACGAAATCCGTGATGCCGCGGGGAATCAGCCTACAGCGGACGAACTGGTCGAATCCCACGGCGGGGAACTCGTGCAGCTGATTCGTGGAGAGACGGCCACGTTCTCTCCCAAAGCCCGCGAGGAAACGCTGCAGGTGAGCCTCTCCTATTATCCATCGGACCTGGTTGTAGTTGGCTCTCACGCCGCGGTGGTCTACGACAAAGCGGAAGACGCTGCGGCGGTAACCCAGATCTTGGAATACGCGAAAATGCAGCTGCTCGAGTTTCGGTACTACGACCTCTTCATGACGCGTGTGCTGTCAGAATTTTATACGGCGCTCGAACGGAAAAGAAATGTGCTGCTCTCGCGCTGGACCTTGCCGCGGGAAGCCCAGCGCTTCAACACGATTCGATTGGACGTAATGGACCTGACCGAGCGCATCGACAACGCCATCAAATTTGTCAGCGATATTTACTACGCCCGCGTCTACCGTCTCGCGGCGAAGCGCATGGGCGTGCAGGATTATCGAAGCCTGGTAGACCAGAAGCTGCACACGTTCGGCGAACTCTACGACTTCATGGTCGATCAGTTCAACGAGACCCGCTCATTCGTCCTGGAAGTCCTCGTTGCCATCCTCGCCGTACTTGATGTCATCTTTCTCTTCCGCGGCCGCTAGAGTTACGCCGGATCCCGACTCCTTGCAATCCGACGAACACTCGATCAATGGTGGGCCAGTTTCCGGTCAGGCCGTTTCTAATGGAAGGACATGAGCTAGCCGATCTCAACCCGGTAAGGTTCAAGAGCAGGAACAAGCGATACGCCTCATAGGCTACCGCTCCTGTGGCCTTTTCGATTTCTTGAAGACAGCAATATACTTAACTAGTTTTTATACTCTTTCGATTGACGGATTCGCATGAGCCACCGCACAACAAGCCTGTTAGTCCCGTTAAGTCTCGTGGGGCTAAGCCTACTTGGAGTGCGCTCTTACAGCCAGGGCAAGATAGCTACCTCTGTAAATCTTGAGACTCATGGATCAGTTCCGCCCGCTAGGCAGTGGTACCGCTGCATTGGAGAACTAGATGGGAAGCAATCGTATGATGCGGTGCGAGGGGAACAATGCCTGAAAGAGATACTAGGCCACGAGCATATCAAATCAGGCAAAATCAAATTTGAACCGTCGAGAGTAGTTTCAAAGCTTGTGATATTTGTTCTAGAGTCGCCGTCCTTGAAGCTGACAGGAATTGATTATGGAATCCGGAAGGAACTGGAAAGTGAGTTTCGAAGTTACACGAATTCGAACAACCTTTTTCCTCGGATTGGTGATTTCTACGACTACCGTGACGAAAGTGGGAACGAGAGTCGAATCGGGAACTTTTTCAGATCCAAGGGAATTATGGTTGGGATTTCAAAGAGAATTGAACTCGACTATCGCGCCAGAACTGCGTCGTTAACGTACAAGATTTGGGAAGGGCCGGATGGTCCGGTTCAGCCCCTACTCAAGGATTGCAAGGATGATCCTAGGATCACGTATTTCAGCCTGCTCGACGTCGACGATCTCGCACCTTTGAATTTCATTTTGAAGTCAACTCACACGCGAGACGGCGAATGTTTTTCGGAATCAACGATCCGTTTTGACGAACAGCATCTTAGAAATCTGAACATCTTCTCGGAGTTAAATTATTCCGTAGGGAATGGAAATGGGAGTGGCCGAGGCGTGTCAATACATGTCCGAACCAACGATCTTATGGTCAGCGACGTTTCGATTGATGGTTTTGGGCTAACGTCGATAGCCAGCATACCGCAGAACCAAAACAATTTCCCGAAGTTACCGTTACAGGCTGCCCAGCATTATAGATACTCTGACGCCGAACGATCACGAATGCTCTTACAAAAATACTTCCAAACGAACTCAGTCAATGCTCAGGTATTCGAGGATGATGAACTCGGACTGAATCAATCGCTAAAGGTCACCTACCACATACTAACCTGGCCGCCTGATGAGCTCTACATCGACGGCCAGCGATTCGAATAACGGGTCCTATCGGACGACTTATTCGCTTCCAACGCTTTACATGTCGTCTTCTGGGTATGTGGCAAATCCGAAAAGCCAATCGCAGAGAGCGCTTTTTGTCGGAAGCAACAACCGCAGGGAGGGAGCGGTAGGGCGCGGCCTCACATGACGAAATCTCCGCCGCAGCTGCCAGCTTGCTAAAAAATGGCCGGGAGAAAATTTCTTCTCCCAGCCAGCGAGTGTTTTCCGAAAATTTATTTGGTCCAAGCCGCGCGAATCGGCTGGCCGATCAGCAAGGACGGGTCGGCGCCCTTCCGCGGGACGAACTTCTGCGGGCGGCCGCCCCACACTTCTGCCGTGTACAGGTTGCCGTCCTGGTCCACGCCGAACTGGTGCGTTCCCCACAGCCCGCCCGGCTCCGGAGTCATGGTGCCCCAGGTGTACAGCAGCTTCCCGGTCAGGTCGTATTTGTAGAATTTGAAATTTCCGTGGCCGTCGGACATCCAGAGGTGTTGGTCCGCGGTCATGACGATGTGATATGTCGCGGTGGGCCCGTCGCCGAGATACCACTGGTCGATGAATTTTCCATTCTCATCGAAAATCTGGATGCGCCGGTTGCTTCGGTCATTGATATAAAGCCGGCGCTGGTTGTCTATGGCGATCCCGTGGACGGTATTGAAATAGCCGGGGCGCTTCTCCTTGCCGTTGACCTCGCCCCTCTCGCCCCAGGCCATCAGAAATTTTCCGTTCTTGTCGAATTTCACGACGCGCGTTTCCTCGTACCCGTCGGTGACGAAGAAGGTGCCGTCCGGCAGCCACGCGATGTCCGTCTGGCGTCCGAAAGTCTCGTTCGCAGGACCCGTCTTCTGAATATACGAAGGACGCCCGGTATTGCCGGTCATCTTCGCGTTCCTCTCGGTCGTCGTGTTCAGCGTGCCGATGGTCTGGAGCAGCTGCTTGCCGTCGTTGCTGAAGATGCGGATTACTTCGTGGCCGTCGTCGATGGCCCACACGCGCTTTTCCGGATCATAGGGGTTGATCAGTATCTTGTGAACGCGGCCCTGGGACAGCAGATTCGGATTGTCCGGCTTGAACAGCGAATCCCACTGCGTCCACGCCTCTTTCACATTTCCTTGGCTGTCGTAAACCGTAATGATGTGCTTCCAGCGGTAGTCTTTTCCGTCGACGCCCATGTAATCGTCGGAGGCCTCGCCCGGGCTGGCGTAGGAGCCCACGGACGCGTTCCTGCCATACATCCCGGTTCCCGGGATCTGCAGGTGCGTCGTGATTCCGTAAGCAGTCTCGACCTCGACATATTTCCTCTTGAGGCCCGCTAAATCGGGCAGCTCGCCGCGCATCGCCACAAATATGCGATCAGGATTCTGAGCGAACACTCCCTGCACCGCGCCCCAAGTCCAGCCCTTCTCTTCGGGAAACAGCGTGGCCAGCGGTTTGGGCCAGTTTGGGTCGACTCGATACGGGCCGTCCACCAGTTCGTCACTTTTGTTTGCTGGATCGACCCACTGCCCCGCGTCCTTTTGCTGCGCAGCGGTGATCTTTGCGGCGATCGAGAAACTGATCAATGCCATGACGCCGATCACGGCGGAGACGATCGTCCCGACAAGAATTGCTCGCCCACCCACTTTCATCGTGGTTCCTCCTCGATTTTGCTTTTCAAGCAACCTACCGCGAAGTTTTGCGAGTTGAACCGGAACGGGCGCATCCCCAAGAACGCCAATCTCCCGATTGGCGATGTGCGCCACGCCAATCGGGAGATTGGCGTTCCCGGATTTCCAATTTGACTTCCTCACCCGCCGCTAAGATACACCCGAGCAGGCAATGCCCAACCCAGATTTTTTGGTTCCAGAGCACGGCAAAACCAGGTCGCGTTAACTCATCGGAGGTGGCCATCCTCCCAATTAGGATTTCCGTTATCCATTGCGGAAATTCAGTTTTACGACGGACGCCGCAATGGGAAAAACCGCCTTTCGGAGATGTTTCCCTAAAGGAATGCAGCTGGTCATGGAGTCTTGCACCCGGCAGGCAATGTGCGCATGATTCAAGGAGCGCGCAAAGCCGTCTCCAATGTTTCTCTAGCCGCGCGAGCCTCCGATTAAGATGAGAGAAACATCCGGCATCGAGGAAACGGGCGCCACGAACTGGCAGCGCTCGCTCAAAGCCTACACCGATCCCCACGTGCTGCAGGTTCTGGCGCTCGGATTCGCCAGCGGCCTCCCTCTGCTCCTCACCTTTTCGACTCTTTCGGCTTGGCTAGCCACCGCGGGCGTGCGCCGCGCCGCGATTGGCGCGTTCGCGCTGGTCGGCACGCCCTATGCCTTAAAATTCTTGTGGTCGCCGCTGATTGACCGCCTGCCCCCGCCGCTCCCGCTCGGGCGAAGGCGCGGCTGGGGAGTCACGATCCAGATCGCGCTCATCGCCGCGACGCTCAGCCTGGGAGCGGGCGACCCGAAACACAATCTCGCGCGTATGGGAGTTCTGGCCCTCATCGTCGCTTTTCTTTCGGCGAGCCAGGACGTTGTGATTGACGCGTGGCGCGTGGAGGTGCTTTCAATCGAGCAGCAAGGCCCTGGCGCGGGAATGTACCAGACGGGTTACCGGATCGGGATGCTGGTCTCGGGAGCGGGCACGCTGGTCATTGCTTCGCGCGTCGGCTGGTTCGCGGCGTACGCCACAATGGCCGCTCTACTCGGAGTGGGAACTCTGGTATTCCTGTTCGGTTCCGAACCCGAGCTGGCGGCCGAGTCTATGCTCCGCAGCCGAACGACCGGCGCAGGCGGGCCAGGCCAATGGCTCTCGACGGCAGTGATCGGTCCCTTCACAGAATTCATGCGCCGCCCGCTTTGGCCCGTGATCCTTTTGGTCATTCTCGGTTACAAGCTGGGCGAAGCGCTGGCAGGCGTAATGGCGACACCCCTCTACATCTCGCTGGGATTTTCACTCGACGAGATTGCCGCAGTCTCAAAGCTGGTGGGATCTTTCGCGATAATCGCCGGCGCTCTCCTCGGCGGCGTGGTGACGGCGCGCCTCGGTATCCTGCGTTCGCTCCTGTGGTGCGGCGCGCTGCAATCGGCGGGCAATTTGTTCTTTGTGCTGCAAGCCGCGGGCGGTCACCGAATCGGCTATCTGGCGCTCTGTGTCATCGCCGAAAATCTGACAGGCGCAATGGCGGGCTCGGCCTTGATTAGCTATCTTTCCAGTTTGTGCTCTCCCGGCTTTACGGCCACGCAGTACGCGCTCCTATCTTCCGTCGCCACGGTCGGGCGCACGCTGGTGGCCTCCTCAGGCGGCGTGCTTGCCGACAAGCTCGGTTGGGTCCCCTTCTTTCTTCTATCCACAGTGGCGACCGTCCCGGCCCTCCTGCTCCTCGTCTGGATCGCGCATCGCGACACAGTTGCTCCCGACACACCCGTCCTCGCGTCGAAGTAGCGCCGAGCGCCACCACGGGCGCGCTTAGTAAGAACTCGTCCTCGCTACAATGGCTAACTCACTGGAAATTTTCTGTTCGGAATGTCCTCTTGGGCGAAAACGAAGAAGTCGGCCACTTTCAGATAAATTATCTGGATTTGGGAATGGGCATCGCAAAAGTCGCTCTTTCACGCGTTCCGTCTTGTCTTGACTTCCTTTTGCACAGCGAAAAGCCGTAGTAAAGGGTATTGCAATTCATGCAGGAAAAGCGGCACACGAGGACCAACTTCAGCATGAGGCGCTTGATTTGGCCGCCCCCTCTATGACGGTGAATTTCGTAACTGCCGCATCGGGGACATTGGCGATAGCGAGACGAAGGTTTCCACATTTGCGTTCGGTTGTCAGATATTTGCTTAGCTTGGACGGCGCGTCAACTCCAATCGGGCGGGCGTGGTAGCAAAAACTCAACAGACAAGAAACCCGCTCTAGGTCGTTGGGGTGCCTGTATCCGCGAGCTTTCCTGGCGGAGTCCGGCCCATTTACGGGCCAGTTGCACGGCTTGCAAAACTGGGTCGGATTGGTGTCTGATACGTTTACTTGCCGAGTGCGGTTACGAATTTCGGTCCGCCAGTAACGGGGCCACAATTTATAGAGGGCAAGCATGTCTTGAAATCGCTTGATCCGAATGCAATCTTAGATTTTCAGGAGGATGGAGAATGTTGAAGCGCGCAATCGCGGTCACAATGTCCTTGAGTGGGTTGCTGCTCTCCATTTTTTTCCTTCTCCGCACAACTGCGCCCGTTCACGCGCAGGGGACGCCGGCGCAAAATCATTCCCAGAGCGACGAACAAGTGAGTGGCCCTTACGATGTGGTGAAGAATTGGCCGAAACCCCTGGCTACCCTGTGGCCCTCGGAAACAGGCTGGACCTGGGGCGCCACGCAGGCCATCTTCGCGCAAAATCCCAATCGAATTTTTATATCCATGCGCGGCGAACTGCCCATCATAAAGCCCGGAGATTTCCTGAGCATCTATGACGAAGCGCAAAACGTGGAAGTGCCCGGGATCGGAGCGGACGGCCGCAGCATCTGGCTCACGATTCCCATGCCCGGCGTTCCGCCGCGTAACGCTTCGGTCGGACCCATGTCCAGCCCCGGTGAACCGCACGTCAAGTTCCGCGCGCAGGAGGGCAGGGACTATCGCTGGCAGCACCTGATTTTTATCGTCGATAGCCAGGGCAATCTGGTGGACGACTGGTCGCGCTGGGACAGCAAATTCAAGCGCGTCCACAAAATCCTGATCAGCCCTTACGATCCCGAAAAGCGTGTCTGGGTGGATGATGACGGAAAATGCGCGATCTTCATTTTTTCAAACGACGGCAAACAATTGCTGCAGACCATTGGCGAGCCCGGCGTATGCGGCGACGATGACAAACATTTCAATCGCCAGACGGACATCGCCTGGCTGCCCGACGGCACATTTTTTGTTTCCGACGGCTACGAAAACACGCGCGTCGTAAAATTCGACAAAAATGGAAAATATCTGACGTCGTGGGGAAAGCCGAGCTGGGATTGGCGCACGCGCCAGTTTGTGCCGGGCCTGCCCGATCCGCCCCCGCCGAACTACTTCTACAACGTGCACGGAATTCAGGCGGACGCCGTATCGCATCGCGTGTTTGTTTCAGACCGCGAAAACCACCGCATCCAGATTTTCGACGAAAACGGCAAGTTCCTGGACATCTGGCCGCTGGGCGAATACGCCTCGATCTACCACCTGCTGCTCACGGAAGATCGCAACCTGTGGATGTCCGACGGCCACGGCACATTCAAGATGTTAAAGTACGACCTCGACGGCAAGTTGCTCTACTCGTGGGGCACCTTCGGCCCGCACCCCGGCATGCTATGGGGCGTCCACGAATTTTCCACCGACCAGCAGGGCAATTTATTCACAGCCGAAGTTTTCAACGGCCGCCCGCAAATGTTCCGCCCCAAGCCAGGAGCGAACCCCGCGTTGCTGGTAGGGAAACAAATGCGAGTGGCGTGGAAGGATTAGTGGCGCATGCTTCAGCTTGTGATTTTGAATTCCGCCGAGCGCGAAGAAGTCAAAACCAGACAGGCTGAAGCCTGTCCTACTTTTCCCAGCAAAACGGGCCGCGATGCTTTATATTGTTAGACTGCCTTAAATCAAAAATAGACGAAAGGATGTTTCCTCCACAATTATGGATACTCGATTTATCGGCCAGCCTCATCACTGGGATCCGCGGCGCTTATACAGCCAGACCGGCGCGGATTGGCAAATGCGCGTGGATTTCGAGCGCTTGCGCAAGGACCGCCTCGCGAAATTGCGCGCTTCGATGAAGGCGAACGACCTCGGCGCGCTGGTTCTTTTTGCTGGCGCGAATATCCGCTACGCGACGGCCTCCTATCAGGGAAATTGGAAATACAACATCAACATTCGCTACGCGGTCGTCACACACGATGCGGAACCCGTCCTGTTTGAAACCGCCGGCTCGGACCTGCACTGCGCGGAAATCGATTTGCCGTGGATGGAAGGGCGCATCCGCCCGGCCATCACCTGGCAGTGGGCCGAAGGCGCCGTGCCGTACATGGCGGGCCGCATGGCTGAGAGCGTCATGGACGTGCTGAAGGAAAACGGCGTCACGAAAGAGCGCATCGGCATCGACAACTTCGACATGCCCGCGCTCGAAGCGTTCCAGAAGACCGGCCTCAAAATTGTGAATGGCTGGCCGGCCGTTTCGCAGGCCCGCGTGATCAAGACAGTGGACGAAATCGAATTGCTCAAGCAGGCCTCCAGCATCGGCGACGCCGCCATGTGGAAGATCAAGTACGAATGGCTGAAGCCCGGCGTGCGCGAGCGGGAAATCGAAGCGAAGGTGCACGAGTTCATGCTCGAGCGCGGCTGCGAAATTATCTATGACATCATCGTCGCGTCAGGCGGCAACACCAGTCCCTATCGTCGCTGGGCCACGGATAAACTAATCCGCCAGGGCGACCTCGTGATCGTGGACATCAACGCCGTCGGACCTTCCGGCTACTTCATCGACTTTGTGCGCTGCTTCAAGTGCGGCGGCGCGCAGGGCATGAAGATGACGCAGAAAGAAATCGACCTCTACCGCGAAGTGTATGACTCGATGTACGCCGGACTCGAACAGCTGAAGCCCGGAAACACAACCGCGGACGTCGCAAAAGCATTTCCAGAATACGACGACGACACCTACGGCACCGTGACGTTGCAGCAATTCGCCCACAGCATCGGCATCACGCTGTACGAAGGCATGTGGATGTCGCGCGCGTATTCCCTGAAATATCCCGCCGAGATCAAGGAGAACATGTACTTCGCCATCGAAACCTTCGCGGGACATCCGGGATTGCAGCAAACCTGCCGCCTCGAGGAAAACGTGCTCGTCAGCGGCAAAGGTCCGGTGGTGTTCACCCTGATGGAGCACATGGAAGAGGCCATGAAGCGCTAATGTCCTCTCTCTTAGTTGCGGTTGCAGACTCTGTATTTCCAAACCTGGACCTGGCCCGCGCAGTCGTTTCGCGGGCCGGGGCCGAGTTGCGCATGGCGTCAGAGCCTACGCCGCAGGGAATTGTGGCGACGGCGAAGGATGCCGACGCGCTGCTAGTAACGTACGCGAAAATTAACGCGGACATGATCCGTGAAATGAAGAAGTGCAAAATCATCTCGCGTTTCGGAATCGGCGTGGACAACGTGGACCTCGCGGCCGCTACAGCCGCGGGAATTGTAGTAACCAAAGTGCCGGACTACTGCATCGACGAAGTTTCCGATCATGCGATGGCTCTTCTCCTTTCCCTCGTGCGCAAGATTCCTTTTTCGAGTGCGCGGGCGCACGCGGGACGCTGGGAGATGCCGGCCGTGACGCCGATCCATCGCCTGCGCGGCACGGTTCTCGGCCTCGTCGGATTCGGCAGGATTCCGCAGCTCGTCGCGCCAAAAGCAAAAGCATTCGGCATCCGAGTCGTGGCATCGGATCCGTTTGTACCGCAGGGAGTGATGGACCAGGCCGGAGTTGGCAAAGTGGAATTCGCCGAACTCTTGAAAATTTCCGACTACATTTCCATTCACTCGCCGCTCCTGCCCGAAACCCATCACCTGTTCAGCACGGCGGTGTTTGCCCAGATGAAACCCGGCGCTGTCATCGTGAACACCTCCCGCGGACCCGTGGTGGATGAGGTTGCACTCGCGGCCGCGCTCGACGCCAAGCAACTGTCGGGAGCCGCGCTCGATGTAATGGAGCAGGAACCGCCGGTGAACTCGCCCTTGTTCGGTCGCGACAATGTGATCCTGACCCCGCACACAAGTTTCTACTCGGTCGAATCGCTCGAGGAATTGCAGACCAAAGCCGCGGAAGAGGTCGTGCGCGTCCTCTCCGGCCAGCCGCCCCGCAATCCCGTCAATCCCGAAGCGCTGGCAGCCGCGCGCAGCAAGTAAAAATATCTTAAGGAGGAAGTCAGCATGTCCAATACACCCTGGAAGACAGACAAGTGGTTCGTAAGCCCCTGGAATTTCAATCCCGCCGTGAACAGCGGCTTTAATTTCGCGAAGAAAATCGAATTTCACGACGTAACGCTGCGCGACGGCGAGCAGCAGACCGGCGTCATCTTCACGAAGGACGACAAGATTCGTATCGCCGAGGGACTCGCTGAAGCCGGCGTTCACCGCATCGAAGCGGGCATGCCCGTCGTTTCGCCCAGCGACGCCGCGGCCATCAAGGAAATCGTGAAGCGCAATCTCGGCCCAAAAATTTTCGCGTTCTCGCGCTGCATGGTGGACGACGTCAAGCGCGCCGTGGACTGCGGCGTAAAGGGCGTCGTGATGGAAGTCCCCTCCAGCGAACACATCATCAAGTACGCCTATAAGTGGTCCATGGAAAAAGCCATCGACCTCTCCATCGAATCCACAAAATACGCGCACGAGCAGGGACTCGAAGTCGTATTCTTCCCCATCGACTTCTCCCGCGCCGAAATGAACTGGGTGCTCGACCTCATCCTCCGCGTCGCCAACGAAGGCCACATGGACGCCCTAGCCCTCGTCGATACCTTCGGCGTGCTCTCGCCTCATTCGATTCAGTACCTAGTGCGCTCCGTGAAGGCCCGCATCAATAAGCGCCTCGAAGCCCACTTCCACATGGATTTCGGCATGGGCGTGGCCAACACGATCATGGCACTGGCGGAAGGAGTCGAAGTCGTGCACTCGACCGTCCTCGGGCTTGGCGAACGCGCCGGCAACGTGCCCATGGAAGACACCGCGATGGCTCTGCTCACTCTCTACGGAATCGACACTGGCCTCAAGTACGATAAGTTCTACGGCCTCTCGCGGCTCGTCGCGCAGCTCTCCGGCCATGCCGTTCCGTCCAACCGGCAAGTCGTTGGCGACGCGCTGTTCAAAATCGAGTCCGGCATCATCGCCAGCTGGTTTGAAAACTGCGGCGTCGAAAATGCCACTGAACTTTTCCCGTTCCGATGGGACGTGGTCGGGCAAGCTCCGGTCAGCGTCGTTTTCGGAAAGGGCAGCGGCATCGACTCGGTGAAGTGGGGCATGAGAAAACTCGGCGTCGAATTCAACGAGGAAGAAGCGATGCGCGTGGTCGCCGCCATCAAGGAATTCTCGCTGCAAAGAAAACGCCTGCTGACCGACGAGGAATTTCGCGGCGTCGTCAGCGCCACTCTCCCCGGAAAGGCCGTAGGCTCCGGCCGCGCCGCGGATTGAAGCGCAAGGTCCAAATTTTGCGGAGTCTCTTTTCGCGAAAAAATGGACACTGGTTTTTAGGAGGTCCGACCTTCAGGTCGGACATCTCGAATTGCATTACGTGGGCCTTTAGGCACTGAAGCTTCAGGGGCCAAAGAGTCTGTGTGAGACATCGGTTTTGGTTCATGTAGCGCCCGCCTTCAGGCGGGCAGCTGCGTGATTGCAAAGTGCCCGCCTGAAGGCGGGCGCTACAAAAGGCCCTTATTTTGAGTTCTCACACAAACTCTAAAATCCCAACGTCTAAATAGCGCCGCCACTGCGAATATTTCCGAACAGGACAACGCCGCTTGACGAAAGACGCTCTCATGAAAGCCATGGTCCTCCGAGGGCCCCGCGACTTGGGTCCCGCCGAAGTCGTGCGGCCCACCTACGGATACAATCAGGTCCTCGTCCGAGTGACTCATAGCGGAGTGTGCGGTACCGACCTCCACATCTTCGAAGGCGCGATCCCCGTTCGCCACCCTCTAATCATGGGCCACGAAATGATCGGTGAAGTGGCCGGTGGGGGAGACGAAACGCTCCACCATGGCGATCGCGTCATCGTCGATCCCGCCATTTACTGCGGCATGTGTCTGAATTGCCGCGCCGGCCAAACCAATCTCTGCCCGAACGGCTCCCTCGTCGGCCGTGATTCCGACGGCGGATTCGCCGACTACCTTGTCGCTCCGCGCAGCCACGTCTACCTTCTGCCGGATTCGATTGACAGCGAAGTCGCCCCGCTCATCCAACCGGTCACCACCTGCGTGCACGGTCAGCAACGCATGAAAGTTTTCCCCGGCCAGTCCGTCGCCGTGATCGGCCTCGGAGTCACAGGACAAGTTCATCTCCAGGTGGCCAAGGCCTGGGGGGCGTATCCCGCGATCGGAATCACGAGAAGCGCATACAAACGAAACCTCGCCGAGCAACTCGGCGCTGACCTCACTATTTCCAGTGGCCCCGATGCCGTTCGCCTCGTGAAGGACGCGACCGGAGGACACGGCGCGGATACTGTCATTGAATGCACAGGAGTTCCCGCCGCGCTCGCCGAAGCAATCAACATGGTGCGATTGGGCGGCACTTTGCTGCTCTTCGGAATCATGTCGGCGACGCAAGCCGCGTTGCCGTTTTATCAGCTGTACTACAAAGAACTCAATGTCGTGAACACCCGCGCCGCGAAGGGCGAAGATTATCCGCCTTCCATTGATCTGGTAGCGCGAGGCGCGCTGAAATTAAAGCCGCTCGTAACGCACGTAATCCCCCTCCTTGATTTGGAAAAAGCGATCGGCATGCTGGAATCCGACGAAGACCAGCGCATGAAAATCATTCTGGAAAATACCCGCTGAGAATGCGCGAGGGGAATTCGCGGGGAAATCTCGCGGGTGCCGCACCCTTTGCGCCTTCCAAAGGGTGCGGGTTTAAATTCAATCTCAAACGGGATTTTACGGCGCGAAAATCCCCATCCTATTCCGGCGTGGCGGACGATAATAGGCCGCCCGGCGCGCCGTGAATTTTATTGTTCGCCCTGTGGAAGCAAACGGCGAACTCTGATACTGTCCTATCGAAAATTGCCGCCACATTATGGAAGGTTGGGAGGTCGGGGTTTTAGCCCGACGATTCGTGCCGCATGAGCGGGGCTTCAGGGCCAAAAGAGTCTGTATGAGAAGTCGGTTAAGATTCATGTAGCGCCCGCCTTCAGGCGGGCATCTCCTTGATTCCGAAATGCCCGCCTGAAGGCGGGCTCTACAAAGACGCGCCGATTTCAAGAGCCAGCGGGAGGTTAAGACGGCTACGGACAAAGCAGTCCCACTTCAGTCAAACTCGGCCGCAACCCTTGGCACGGACGCGCGCGGCATCGCCATCGCGATGTACTGCGTCCTGCTGGTCTCCTACATCCTCATGGCCGCGGACCGTTACCTGTTCCCGGTCCTGGCCCCGGACATCCGCAAGGCCTTCGGCTTCTCACTGGCCAACACCGGATTGCTCTCCACAATTTTCACTCTGGGCCTCGGAATCGGCGGCCTGCCGACCGGCTACCTGCTCGCGCGTCACTCGCGAAAGTTGGTCCTGCTGACCGGCATCGTCATTTTCTCCTCTGCCACGGCGCTCACCACGCAAGTCCCCGGCTTCTGGACCATGCTCGTGTGCCTTGCGGCGCAGGGCATTGGAATGTCGATGCTGGCCACGTCGATGTTCGCTCTGGCCGCCAGTTATTTTTCCGGATACCGTTCCGCGGCCATCGGCTCCGTCAATTTCTGCTACGGCATCGGCGGATTTCTCGGCCCGTATCTGGCCGGAAAGCTTCGCCAGTCCTACAACACCTGGCACGCGCCCATGCTCTGGTTCGGCGTATTCGGTTTCGTAATGGTGGTGCTGATCGCCACCACGGTCCGCCCTTGGTTCAGCGATACGCGCCGGGCCGCGGAAGTCAAGGCCGATAGCGGCGGCGCCGCGAGCCTCGCCAACCGAAACACCGTGATTCTAACGATTCTGAGCCTCATTCACGGCCTCAGCATGTACGGATTTCTCGGCCTCTACCCCACGTTTCTCCGCGAGACTCTGCACTATTCGCCGGTGGATGCCGGAAAAGTCATCGGCTTCTTCGGAATAGGCGCGCTGGCCTCGATCCCCTGCGGCTGGATCGGCGACCGCTATTCGCCCAAACTCGTTCTAAGCGGATCGCTGCTCTCCATCGCTGTACTCGGCTATCTCTTTTTCCAGCCATCGCCAACCATGCCGGTTCGCGAACTCTTGACCTGCATCTACGGAGTCACGGGCAGCGCCATTCTCTATGTCAATCTCGCGGGGTATCACGTGAAGGCCTTGCGCCGCAGCCATTCCAGCAGCGGCTCCGGCATGTTCGTCACCAGCCTGTACGGTGGCGCGGCATTCGGCGGTTATCTCCTCGGCTGGCTTGTCGGACACGCAGGCGGATGGCTAGCGGCGAGCGAGATTCAGATGTCGCTGCTCTGTTTCCTGGGCGCCATCCTTGCGCTTGCGTTGCGTCCCAGTGAAATGTCTCTCTAGTGGCGCATGCTTTAGCTTGTGAAGGTTTTGTTCAGGCTGGAACAAAACCTTCACAAGCTAAAGCATGCGCCACTAAGAACCTCTCTCAATCGAAACCCGGTAGCGCGGGCCGTAGCTGCCAGTGTAGTATCAAGCGCAATTTCAAGACGGTAAGGACAGAGACCCCAAACGAAATGTTGATTTCACAACACAAGTCCCCGAACGGGCGCACCATCCTGGTTCATCGAGGCCGCCCATGAGCGTCCTCCAGGATTCGCCGGCCCAGCCCGCCGCCCGCACCCCGTTCTTAACCGATAAAGCGCAGACGGCTGCCGTAATTTGCGGATGCATCGTCGCGTTTGCCTATTCTGCCAACTACACCAATCACGCGCCTCTCGCTCCCGCCTTGATGCGCGAGTTCGGCTTCAATAACGCTCTGGCTGGATTATTGACCACCGGCATCTTCGCCACGCACGCCGGAATGCAGATCCCCGGCGGCTATCTCGTTGACCGCCTCGGTTCCCGCCGCGTTCTGCTCTTCGCGCTGATCTGGGTGGCGCTGGGCAATTTCGGCATGGCGCTCGCCGGCGCGTACTGGCAGCTGCTTTTTTTCAAGATTTTCACGGGCATGGGGACCGGTGTGTGCTTCGTCGGCGGCGCGCGCTACATTCACGAGGCCGCGGCCGGCCCGCGGCTGCATGTGGCCCAGGGCTTTTTTGGCGGTTCCATCCAAATGGGCGCGGGATTCGTGATCCTGGCCGTGCCCCAACTCAACCGCCTGGCCGGGTGGCGCACGACATTTATTGTTTCAGCCGCAATGGCATTGACCGCGGCAGTCATCTGGATGGCCGCCGCGCCCACCGTTGAATTCGGCGCGAGGCCACCCGGACATTTCCACGAAATGCTGCTCGCCCCTCAACTCTGGTTGCTGGGACTTATGCAAATGGCCACGTTCGGAATTTCGGTGGTCGTAGGCTCATGGGTGAGCATTGTGCTGACGACAGTGATGAAGGTCCCCGCGACGCGCGCCGGTTTGATTGGCTCGCTGGTTCTATTGCTCGGCATTGTGTCACGCCCGCTCGGAGGATTCCTGCGTCGGCACATGGGGATCCGTCCACTCTTCGCCGGAAGCCTTGTAATGATCGCGTTGGGCTGCTTGTCATTCGTGCCCTCCACAATTTCACTCGCCAGCGCACTCGCGGGCGTGGTGCTCGTCGGCATCGGCATAGGATTGCCCTATGCTGCCATGTTTTCCCGCGCCGGCGCGCTTTTCCCGGGCCGCGCCGCGGCGGCTATGGGGCTTGTGAACATGCTGGGGATCATGATGATACTGGGGGGCGCCCCGCTCGTCGGGCACCTGAAGGATTTGACCGGCTCCTTCAAGACCAGCTTTGCGGTGCTCGCCGGATTCTCGCTGCTGGTCTGCGCGATCGTGCCGCTCATCGACCGCGAGGACCCGGCGCCCCGCGCGCATCAAGTTTGAAGCTGCTTTGTGTTCCGGACGACTATTCCGCCGACGCCGAACCCGCGGTTTTTCCCCGCGCCATTTTCTGGGCCATGAACAGCAGCAATTTCCGGTCGCCTTCCTTGGCGCGGCTCAGAAGCTGGCGAAACCTCTCGAGCATTCGCGCGTCCTTGCCCGAGCTCCCCCAGGCGATTTCGCCGGCGCTCTTGCGCTTCAAAATGTTGGGCAGGGCGGGCGGCTTGTCACTGTCGTAGAAGAGCTGGTACAGCGGAACTTCCAATGCGCGCGCGAATTTCTCCAATGTTTCCACCGCCGGGACCGTGTGTCCGTTTTCCACGCGGGAGATGTAGCACCGCAGCAATCCTGTGCGCTTTTCAACTTCTCCCTGCGAAAGTTTCTTTTCTTCGCGGATGGCCCGCAAGTGGTCCCCAATGATCATTTTTTTGTCCTCTCAGAGTTAGCTTACCAGAAAATATCTGTATTCTAGAACCATTCTGGTGCATGTCAACCGGATCGAATATCTCTCCGACAAAACAGTATCACAATTGTTATTTACCCGCACAGTGATATGGATCACACCCCAAAGCAATCTGTACCAAGCCGGCTCCCTCGGTTTTAGGGCGACCTAATGGACTCTCCGGAACGGCGTCAGCTTTCCGGATGGAGGCGGAGGGTTGGGTGGCCGGTACTTGTCGATCCGCGCCCGCGCAAATTCAGCCCATGGACCGTTTGGTTCGTACCGCACGTACAATGACAAATGCCGAAGCGCATTGTGAAGCTGTCCGGTTTTCTCATACGCCAAAGCCAGATTCAGATGCGCATCCGCGAGCGAAGGCACCAGCTCAACGGCCCGGGAAAGATGCTCAATCGCTTCCAGCGTGCTCCCCAGCTGCTCCAGCACGCAGCCCAGATTGAACTCCGCCAGCGAGTTTTCCGGTTCAATCTCCACGGCCATTGAAAAATGTTCGCGGGCCTCCTCCATACGGCCCAGTTGATACATCGCGGTCCCCAGGTTGATGCGCGCTTCCACCCATTCCGGTGCCGCGTCCACTGCTTTTCGATAAGCCTGGGCAGCCTGTTCGAGCGATTCAGTATTGGAGTCGCACATCATGCCGTATTCAAACCATTCCTCCGCCGAGCGCGACGCCATGGCATGAATTTTCTTGGCCAGTTCCGACGTCTCGAAGTTCAGCACAAACTGTCCCGTGAGCGGCTCGAACGGACGCGCCGTTTCCACCGGCGGATACACAACCACCTGTTTTCCATTCGTGGAAATGCGCAGCTCCGAAAGCGGCGTTTGCGACGTTCCCAATTCCGTTTGCAGAACCGTCACCGCGCGGCGAATGCGCCCCGCCGGAACCTTTCGCGCCGCCAGACGCTTGATGGTTTCCAGCGCGACGAGATCCGAAAAATTAAAAAATCGCTCGCCCCACCGGGATCGCGGAAGCACCAGGCGCAGACGCGTCCAGTACTCCAGCTCGCGCCGTGTGACGCCCATCATGCGTTCGACTTCATTGCGAGTGTAGCGGTGTTCCACTCAGCCTGCTCCACGTGGGTCCCAAAGGTGCCTCATTATCGCTCGAAATCCGCGGATTTGAAAAAAAAATTGCTAGCCCGGTGGATATCTCCAGCGGAAAAATTCAGCGGAGTTGCAGGACAGGAACGCCCGGCTTGCGCCGCGTAACAATCTTGTTAGACTGATTCTCGTCCGAATTTTTGCCTCGCCCAATCTATGCAACCCCACGCAGCCGAGCGGCGCCACCTGGAGCGGCAGATTGCCTATGCCCGCCCCATCTTCATGGTCCTCGCCCTCGTGGATTTATTGGACCGCCCTCCCGCCGAGCGCGGCGCGCATGCCGTCCTCTTCGTAGCCGTCTACCTGGGCATTTCATTGGCCCTGGCGCTGGCACAAAATCTACAGTGGATCGGAGAATTGCCTCTTCCTCTTCCCCTCGATTTGGCCGCGCTGGCCGTGTTCCTGGTTCTCACTCGATCTGTCGTGGCTTTCTGGTTCGTCTACTTGTACGTTGCCCTGGCCGCCGGAATTCGATGGGGGACGCGGCGTTCCATCATGCTCGCCGGCATCGTCACGCTCGCTCTTCTGATTCGAACGGGCATCAACGGCCCGCTGGCCTGGAACCAGATGATGTCCTGGATTGCTCTTTCCACAGGAACGTTTGCAGCAGGCGCCGGCATCGCTTTCCTCGGCAGCCGCCAGCGGCGCCACGCCACCGAACAGGAGTTTCTCGCGCAACTCACCGGGCTGCTGGAAGTGGACCGTGGCATGGCGGAATCGCTGCGCCTTGTCCTCTCTGAACTCATTCGCAGCCTTCCACTGCGACGAAGCGATCCTGGCATTTCGCGATACCGACATTGAACGAATTTTTGTATGGAGATACCTGGCCGGGGATGAATCGCGCCTCACGCCGGAAAACCTCCCGGTGAATCGCAGCGACGGCTTCCTCCTCGACCAGCCGGACGCCAGCGTGTGCTGGAATCAGCTGGAAGGCGCTGGGGAGGGTTTCGGCTGGAATCGCCAGGATGGGCGGCGCCTGAAGGACCTGCCACGCCTGCCGGGCCCCATGCGCCAGGAACTGGGCTGGCAATCGGTCATTGGCGTTACCATGGACCTCGGGGGCCATCCGGCAGGCCGCCTTATGCTTGGAAACGCACATCGCCGTTTCCTCCCCCAGGACTTGCACTGGCTGGAACGAATCGTCCGCCATCTCGGGCAGCCACTACAGAACCTCTTCCTCCTCCGCCATATCCGGGCCCACGCCATCGAGGGGGAGCGCAGCCGTATCTCCCGGGAAATCCACGACGGCATCCTGCAAACCCTGCTCAGCGTGGACATCCAGCTTGACGTTTTGCGGCGCAAGGTCCCCACCGACCCGGAACAGGCCGCCGGCGGTCTGGCGTCCCTGCAACAAACCGTTCGAAACGAGACCGATGAGCTTCGCCAGATGGTCACCGACATGCGCCCCCTCCGGGTCCAGAGCGCCGATCTGGTGGACTTGATGCGCGGCTTTGGCGAGCGGTTCCGCAATGAGTCCGCCCTGGCCCTGGATTTGCTCATCGATGCCGCCGAACTGCAGATCCCGGACCGCATCTGCCGGGACATTTTCCAGATCTATAGAGAATCGTTACATAATGTGAAAAAACATGCGCATGCTTCCCACGTCGTGGTAAAACTATGGCAGAATGAAGGGGAAGTGGTCCTTGTAGTGGACGACAACGGGGAGGGGTTTAGCTTCGCCGGCCGCTTTACCGGCGATGAGTTGGACCGCCTCCGGTTGGGTCCGATTTCAATCAAGGAGAGAACTCGCAGCGTTGGTGGTGTGTTGACGGTGGAATCCACTCCGGGTCACGGCGCGCGTTTGACTATACAGGTTCCTCTCGGCTGATATGGCCAAAACGACCAAACAACAAATACGTGTCCTGATGGCGGACGATCACGCCATCTTTCGTGAAGGTCTGCGCAAACTGCTTGACGGCGATGATGAAATCACCATTGTCGGCGAGGCTTCCAACGGAAACGATTGCATCAAAATGTTGACGAAGCTCAAGCCCGACATTCTCTTGCTCGACTTGCGCATGCCGGACAAGGACGGTCTCGCTGTCCTCGAAGAAGTGAATTTCGACCAGCTTCCCACGCGCGTGGTGGTCCTCACCGCCGCCGAAGATGACCGCGACGTGGTCCGCGCCATGCGCCTCGGCGCGCGCGGCGTCGTGCTGAAGCAGTCCGCCACGGAGTTGCTCGTGCGCAGCATCCACAAAGTTCACGGCGGCGAAATCTGGCTCGACAATCACATGACCGCTGAAGTCATGAAGGCCTTTTCCAAATCCTCCGACGGCGGCCCGCGCCGCGAAAAGCCGCTCCTCAGCGACCGCGAAAAAGAGATCGTCCAACTCGTCGCGCAGGGCTTCCGAAACAAGGAAATCGGCGAAAAGCTGTTCATCAGCGAACAAACGGTGAAGAACCACCTCCACAATATCTTCGACAAACTAGGCGTTTCCGACCGCCTGGAACTGGCCCTTTACGCGATCCACCACCGCCTAATCGACCAGGCCTAGCCTTCCTCAATCTGACCTTTTCCGAATTTGTATTCACGCATTTTGCTATTGGAAGGTTTCACGCGCTCGAAAACACGCCCGTGCAGTCGCGCCAACGGCGCGGAGGTGAGCAGCCCGGGGCAACGCCCCGGGTACTGCGTCGAGGCTCTTTTCCCGCCTGAAGGGGCGGAGGGTTCCCGCGCCCTTCAGGGCGCAAGATTGTCGATGGTTTTACGTAACCCAGGGCGTTGCCCTGGGCTAGACAACGCTGCGCTTTCAGCGCCGGAAGATTCGCCCCTTTTGACCCATCGACTTTGGCCTTTAAATGCTTTGATTTCAATTTCCTTGGGGTCCGTGACAAGGTGCCTGGTTTGAATTTGGCTGTCCCCCATCCTAGTACCCGCGTACCAAATTGCCCCCCACGAATCGGGACTCCCGCGCTATTGAGGCATTCAGCCCCCGAACGTAATCTCGTATACGTGAACGATAGCGGATTCAATCGGGAGGACGACACCTTGACAGCCGAAGAGCGACGCGCGACACAGCGATTTCAAATTCGGCTACCTATGATCGTTCGCTGGACCAGTGGTTCGGCGATCGGTGAAGCCACGACGGAATCTCGGGATGTGAGCTCGCGCGGGGTTTATTTTTTCCTGCCGAAGGAGGTCTCCAGCGGTTCGCCGGTGGAGATCCTCTTGACGCTACCGCATGAAATCACGCTCGCCGGACCCGTTAAGGTTCGCTGCCTCGGCCGCATCAAGCGCGCCGAAGTCGACGAACCGGGCCGCATCGGAGTGGTAGCCCAAATCGAACGATATGAGTTTCTGCGCGGCGACGAACACGCCGCGTAATACAGCTGCGGGCTGTACTTGTTGACCCTGAGTTTTCGAAGGGCGGCCCGCCTGTAAAAAGTCTTGCCCGCCACCTGCGGAGGCGGACAGGGAAAACCGGGGTGCTCCGGCCCCTCAGCTGAGCATCCCGGTTAATTTTTTGTGCGGAAATCTTTGCCGTAACGGCAGGTCTCCCTGGTTTTCAATCTGGAGCCTCGCGACGACGTGGCCCGTGATCCGTGGCCCGTGCCCCGTGAAAAACCAACCGGACACGGTCCTAGAATGGTCAGCTGTAAGCCTCTTCGTAGCCCGGATTTTTCCCAGCAGAGATTTTAATTTTCGCGGATCATTCGCCTGACGAAGCACGGGCCACGGGTCACGAACCGCGGGTCACGTCATTCATACCGCAGCGCTTCCACTGGATCGAGCCGCGCCGCCCTGGACGCGGGATAAATTCCGGACGCCAGGCTGATCACAATCGCGAAAACAATTGCGCCCACCACCAGCCACCACGGCACCGACCAGATGTTCGGAGGAGTCACTCCCTGCCGTTTCAGGTAAATCATCGTTGCGAATTGAATTGCCCGGCCGATTGCCCAGCCCAGCAGCACGCCGAACAATCCGCCCGCCAAACCCATCACGCCTGCCTCGGCAAAAAATAATTGCCGGACATCGCGATCCGCCGCGCCCAAGGCTTTCAAAACACCAATTTCGCGGCGACGTTCGAGGATGGCCATCACCAGTGTATTAATAATTCCCAGCGAAGCCACCGCCAGCGCCAGGCTCCCGAAAATTCCCAGGAATAAATCGAAGATCGCAAAAAACGTGCGCAGGTTGCGTGTGACGTCAATCAACGAAAATGTTGCAAACCCCAGGCGCGCGACTCGGGACTCGATCTCGGCCACCGCCGTCGGGCTGCTGGCGCGAATATTCAGAGCGGCATAGCGCACGCCCTCGACCGGCGCCGAGCGCGCCATATCCCGCAAATCGCTTTGCTGAACCACCTGCAGTTTTTCCGCCACGGCCAGCGGCAAATACATCCCCGAGTTGTTGAAACCCACCGGGCCGCCGCCGGAATCAGAAGTCGGAGTCACTCCCACGACGCGGAACTTTTTTTCGCTCGGCACAATCGAATATCCCATCGCCTCTTCGTCGGGGCCCACCGCCTGATTGGGCGCGTCCGTGGAAGCTTGCTGCGAAGGAGGCGGCAGCGCCTGCCGCTGCGCAAACCGCAAAGTAATATCTTGCCCGAGGAGCGAATTCGGAGACTGCCCAACATCGACCAGCCGCTTGGCCAGATCGCCCTGAATAATGGCTTCCTCGGCGTCCGGCCCGGAGAAAAAATGCCCGTTCAATCCGTCGAGCGTTCCGCTCGATTGCGAGGACTGGGCCATGCCCGACACCATCACCAGCTGGCTCGCCGGTTCGTGCCGCGCCTCGGCCGTAAACCGCACCTCCGGGTTTACTTCCAAAACGTTGGGCAGCGCGGCAATCTCTTTGCGCGCCGCGTCATCCAGCGGCCGCGGGGGCGTGAAATTTGCCGCGTCGCGCGGATTGCGCCGCCCCCCGCCACCCTCGCCGAACGGAACATTCTGCCGTGGCCGCACTGAAATCGTGTCAAACAATCCGGCACGGGCCACCGAGCGGTCCACCAGCTGCTGCAATCCCACGCCCAGCGAAAGCAGCGCCACGAGAGAAGCCACGCCCACCGAAATTCCCAGAGTCGTCAGCGAATTGCGCAGCACCGCTTCGCGCAAATTCCGGGCGGCAAGCTCGGTCAGGTCCCCCAGTTTCATCGCAACCGCTCCTCGCGCGAAATCGCTCCGTCGGACATCGTGACGATGCGGTCTGCGTATTTTTCCGCCAGCACACGTTCGTGCGTCACCATGATGATGGTTCTCCCCGGTCCAGTTGGCGGCCGGTGAATCTGGGCAATCAAACTCATGATTTCCTCGCCCGTCTTGCTGTCCAGATTTCCCGTCGGCTCGTCCGCCAGCAGAATCCTCGGTTGGTTGACCAGGGCTCGTGCAATGGCCGCGCGTTGCTGCTCCCCGCCGGAAAGCTCGGTCGGCCGGTGCCTGGTTCGTGCGCCGAGCCCCACGCGCTCCAGCGCTTCCCGTACGCGCCCAGGCCGGTCGCCGCGCGGCACTTCCGCCAGCCGCAAGGGCAGTTCGACGTTCTCTTCCAGTGTCATTCGCGGAAGCAATTGAAAAGACTGAAACACGATACCGATCGTCCGGTTCCGGTGCGCTGCCAGATCTTCGCTGGACATCGCCGCCAGGTCCCGTCCCAGCGCGAGAATGGCCCCGGAGGAGGGCCGATCGAGCCCTGCCATCAGATTGAGCAGCGTGGACTTGCCCGATCCGCTGGCCCCCAGTAGCGCCAGAAATTCTCCCGCTCCGACTTCCAGCGAAATTTCATCCACCGCGCGGATCAGCGCCTCTCCCATTTTGTAATGCCGGGAGACGCGTTCCGCGCGGATCGCAAAACCATTCGAAGTTGCGGCCGCGTTGGTCACATTCATACTACGCAGGGTAACATGCAAATGTTTCGCGGAGGAATTTCGCGCCTTAAAGGCTCATCGCCCGCGGACTATTTTTCTCAAAATTGGGATGCACCGCCACTTCCTGGCGGCTCATCGAGGCGCCAGCAGAAGGCCCCCTTCCTCCGGCATGGCGGGCGCGTTACATTTTCGCCGTAATATGGTCAAATAGAAGTAGAGCATCAGCAGACAGGGAGGCCCTCGAGACAACGATTGCATGCAATAAGAGAAAATACTTAAGGATTTTATAATGGAAAAATCATCAACATAGTATAATGAGATAGTTGGCACGAAAGGTGACAAGTATGGAACAAGAGTTGATCGTCCCCGAATGGTGCTCCGCGATTTTCGGCCTTCGACGGCGTCTGGGTTTAAGCCAATCCGATTTCGGTTCCCGCCTGCATTATTCCGCCATGGCCGTGTCGCGCTGGGAAACCGGAAAGCAGGAACCCACTTCCAGATGTTTCATCCAACTCGGAAACATGGCGGGCCAGCCCGAGTGCTGGCTTTTCTGGGCCCGGGCCGGCCTGAAGAGCTCCGACCTGCGCCAGATGTTTCCCGGCACGCGCGCCACGGCGCGCTTGTCTTCGTCCGTGGATTTTGAAATCGTCCGTGCCGGAAGCGGCGTGAAAAAGAAGCGTCCCCGCGGCGCTCCCAAACTCCAGATGGTCGCGGTCCCCCTGCTCGACATGCATGCGGGCACGATCGGACAGACAGGGGGCCAATTCGCCGATTTCGACAGCGCCACGGCCGAAGAAATGATCGCGGCCCCCGCATTCTGGTGCCCGAATCCTGTGCAGACCAACTGCCTCCGCGTCCAGGGCACCTCCATGAGCCCGCTCATTAACGATGGTGACATCGTAGCGGTGGACGGTTCGCAAACCAACCCGGATGAGCTGAACAGAAAAATTATCGTCGCCTGGCACCGCGAGAACGGACTTTCCCTGGCAAGGTTTATCGCCGCCGACGGAGTTCACCTGTTGGAATCGGAAAATCGCGACTACAGCCCTGTCACGGTGGAAAAAGACAGAAAGTGGCAGATCGTAGGAAAGGTCCTCTGGTGGATCCGAAAAGGGCCGTAGGGTTTTCATAGCACAGATTTCACAGGCTGCGGAAAAACTCAAAACTCTGTCATTCTGAGCGAAGCGAGGAATCTCTCCTTCTTTCTTTTCTTATACTTAAATCGAAGAGGGATTCTTCGCTTCGCTCAGAATGACAGAACAATGCCTTTTTTCCGCAGCCACTTTATACTGTGGGTTTCTGAAAGCCCACCAGCCAATGCCGCAAGTTGAAGCCCGGGTTGCAGTAGCTTCTTTTGGAAAAGACGCCCAAGCCAGGATTCAATTCCGCTGCTCCCCCCCTCTCCAGATCCGTAGATTTTGGGAAATTCTTGCTCCTTTGAGGTACCATACGATTCGTTCAGGGCGTGCGGGGCCTGGTCCAATGCCGCCTGTCTTTCTATCGACAGGCAAATGCGCACTAGATTTTTCGAGGCGCCACGACTTCGTGTGTCGAGAATCCCCGTGAAAAAAGCAACGCGTGCGACTCAAAAAGGAGCTAAGCCTAACCAAGGAAGTCCGCACACGCCTCCCGAACCGGAGCCATCCACCGCGGCTTCCTTTGCCGTGGTCGGAATCGGTGCTTCGGCCGGCGGGCTGGAGGCCTTCAAGGAATTGCTGACCAGCCTGCCTGCCAAGACCGGCATGGCCTATGTGCTCGTTCCCCACCTCGATCCCGACCATCAAAGCGTCCTGACCGAAATTCTTTCCCGCATCACGAAAATTCCCGTCGCGGAAGTGACGGAAGGCATGCCGGTTGAGCGCGATTGCATTTATATAATTCCCCCGAACAAGACGATGGGGATTTCCGCCCGCAAATTTGTCCTGGTCGAGCGCGGGCCCGCGCATAGCCCCCACCTTCCCATTGATTATTTCTTCTCGGCACTGGCGAACGATCGGGGCGATCGTGCCATCGGAATCATTTTGTCGGGCACCGCCTCGGATGGCACGCAAGGCTGCATAGCCATCAAGTTGTCTGGCGGGATCACGTTCGCGCAGGACGAAAAATCCGCGAAATACCATGACATGCCGGGGAATGCCATCCGCGGCGGGAGCATCGACTTTGTAATGCCGCCCAAGGACATTGCGCGGGAACTGGTCCGGATCAGCCGCCGCACCCAGGCGGCCAGAATCCCGGCCGAATCCCTGGACCCTGAAGTGACTGGGCCCTCCGCGGAGCTGGACATTCTATTCGCCCACTTGCAGAAAGCCATGGGAGTGGACTTCCGGCACTACAAGCAAACCACTCTGCAGCGGCGCATCAAGCGGCGCATGGTCCTGCACCATCTCCTGAAGCTGAAGGATTATCTCCGCTTCATTGACAGCAACCCCAACGAACTCGACGCGTTGTACCGCGACCTCTTGATTCACGTCACCGAATTTTTTCGCGATGCGGGAGCCTTCGATACCCTTCGCAACAAGATCCTCCCCGGCCTCCTGCAGGACCGTATGCCCGAGCAAGGCCCCCTGCGGGTATGGATTCCCGGCTGTTCCACCGGGCAGGAGGTTTACTCCCTGGCGATGGTCCTCCTCGAATTTTTGTGGGCCTATGACAAGAAGCGCAAATCTTCCGTGATTCCTCAATTGTCCGTCCAGATCTTTGCCACGGATATCAGCGATTTCGCCCTCGACCGCGCGCGCGCCGGAGTCTATGCGGCAAATGAGGTTGCGGGAATTTCCAGGGACCAGCTCAACCGTTTCTTCGTCCGCCACGACGGCGGCTATCAGATCCATAAGTCCGTTCGGGATCTTTGCGTTTTCGCGAAGCAGAATCTCGTCAAGGACCCTCCGTTCTCCAAAATGGATTTTATCAGTTGCCGAAATTTACTGATTTATTTCGGCCCTATTTTGCAGAAGCGCGCCATTCCCACCCTTTACTATGCCCTGAAGCCGCGCGGCTACCTGATGCTGGGTCCATCGGAAAGCCTGGGATCCTTCGAGGACCTGTTCACGCTGGTCGACAAAAAACACAAGATCTACCAGAAAAAACGGTCCGGTGCGCGCGTCGTCCCGCATATTGTCGCCCCCGAAATCGCGGTCCCGCGGCTGCAACCTTTCCACTCTCCCCATATTCCCGATACGGGATTTGACATCGATCGGGAAGTCGAGCGGGTTCTGGCCCAGCGCTTCGTTCCCGGCAGCATAGTCGTCAACAGCGCCATGGAAATCGTGCAATTCCGCGGAAAGGTCGGACCCTACCTGGAGCCCGCAGCCGGCCATCCGACGTTCAGCCTGTCGAAAATGGCCCGCGAGGATCTCCAGGTGGATATCCGCGACGCGCTGACCCGGGCCAGAAAAGAAAACAGGGCGGTGCGAAAAGAGGGCCTGCGAATCGCCTCCAATGGAGGCACGCGCACGATCGACCTGGAAGTAATTCCCTTGAAGGGCCAATCCGCCGGCGAACGACTGTACATCATCGCGTTTCAGGACGCGACCCGGCTGGTGACGGGGACCGGCAAAAAGCGCCTCGAAAAGCAGGCGGAGAAGGGAAGAGTTTCACGGGAGATGGCCCGCGCCCAGCAGGAAGTCGAACATCTCCGCGAGCAGTTGCATACGCTGATCGATGAACACGAAACCACGCTCGAGGAATTCAAGTCAGCGAATGCGGAACTTCTGTCCGCGAACGAGGAGCTGCAAAGCACCAACGAGGAACTCGAAACGACGAAGGAGGAATTGCAGTCCAGCAACGAGGAACTTTCCACCCTCAACGAGGAATTGCAAAACAGCAACGCCGAATTGACCCAGTCCAACAACGACCAGCTCAATCTCATGACCAACGTGAATCTCCCCGTGGTCATGGTCGGCAACGATCTGCGCATCCGCCGCTTCACCCCGCCGGCGGAAAAACTCTTGAATTTGCTGGAAGGGGATGTAGGCAGGCGCCTCGGCGATATCCGCTCGAATCTCGAACCCGACGACCTCGAGCAAATCGCCCGAACCACCATCGATAAAACTATATTCCAGGAAAAAGAGGTCCGCCTTAAGGACGGCCCGTGGTACATGCTGCGAGTCCGTCCCTACAAGACCTGGGAAGACAAAATCGAGGGCGCCGTCCTCAGCTTCCAGGACATCGACAGCCTCAAGCGCACGCTGGACCAGACGCGCAGTTTCGCGGAGGCGCTCATTGAAAATGCGCGCGAATCCATCCTGGTCCTGGATGAAGGGTTGCACGTCACCATGGCGAATCCCGTGTTTTACCGCGCCTTTCAAGTCTCCCCCGAGGAAACAAAAGGGCGCCTCATCTACGATCTCGGCAACCGCCAATGGGATATCCCTGACTTACGCGATTTATTCCGCGAAATCACCACGCGCAACACGCGCATTGACGGCTTTGAAATGCGCCACAAATTCCAGCATCTCGGACTCCGCCACATGATCCTCAACGCGCGCCGCATCGAGCCGTCCGGCGGCACGCAAATGATCCTGCTCTCCATCGAGGACGTAACCAAAAAGAAAAAGTAGATGCTCTTCCGGCCGGGTCTCCGCTGGATCGATCTGAAATGGTCGGGGCGTCCGGATTTGAACCGGAGGCCTCCTGCGCCCAAGGCTAACAATAAAACGCTAAGTAGTTGTCTCGTCTATGTCTTTCGCGCATTTTATATCACGGTATATGGGGGTATTCGGCGGCTATTGTTCCCAAATTGTTCCCAACTTCGGTTTTGGCCACCGGAGGCGAAGAAACAACCTACTCTAGTCCTTTCCATCGTCGTGCTTTTGAGATTCCAGTCTTGCGAAAACGGCCTTCACAACTCGGTCGCACCGACTAGCATGAAAGAGGAAAGTCTCATGAGACTGCGCTCCCGTCCGAAGAGACAGTCTTTTGCGCAGCAATACATGGGCCGGTGAAGACGGTTTTCCATATTTTCCGGGGATATATCTATAATTTCTGCGACCTCCGCTACATCCACATTTTCTATATCGCGTAGTACGAAGACAGTTCGTTAATTGTCCGGGAGGGCGTCTGCCTCCTGTTCAAACGTCTAAAATCGCGCCAATTCGCCACCGAACTCGGAATCGTTTACCTCGAAAGGCTCGCGGCAATACTCCGGCACGCCAGCGGCTGAAGTGATTCCGCAGAGCATCTCCGCGTTCTGGTTTCCATTGTTGACGAATCCGTGATTTGCACCGCACGGAATGGAAAGCGGCTGCCCGGCGGCGACGGATTCTTCAATGTTTTCGTTGCTAATTGCGACCTGCGTTGTCATGGCGTGCTCCTTTCGATTTTGAGAACTTCTTAGCGCCTACGTAGCAGACAATACCGAAGCGTATTTTGTCGCGCTCCTTCGACACAGTGGAAGATGTCGGGCATACCGTGCAGCACGCTTTGCATGTGGCAACCATGTCGTAATACTTCATCTCCTTACGAAAACAGCGGCAATCCACATCATGCAGAGAGTTGAGATGAAGGCGACGGTGCCGAGTCGACCTCCATATCCGGGAAAGACGTCAAACGTAATTGCCAGTGCATACAAAGCGCCTGCACCAGCTCCGGCGAATAGCGATTGCCGCAAGCGGCGCTACCGCGACCGCAGTCATGCCCGCAAAAGAGCCTGCGAATACAGCGGCAGGCAAATTGACATTCGACACCAATGACCCGACGCAAGCGCCAAGCATCCCGACAAGGGAAGACGCCACGACGGCCGATAAGCCATATTTCCTCTGAAGAAACGATGTTGCCGCCGCTCCTGCGATCCCTCCCAAAACCATAAATACTGGACTCATAGGTTGCTCCTTCTCTCGAATCTGGTGCTGATAAGCTCGAAAGAATTCCGGTCACATTGTCCTATTTCTTGGACAAGACGAACTCAAGCCCATACCCGGGGGCCGCAGCCAACATTTTTTGTATTTCGCTAAAAGGAACTTCCGTCGCGGGCGGTAACGTCAGGGCTGGTGCTGGAACGCTGAATTCCTTGAACCATTCCTCCAGACCAGCGGGCGCGAGCAGTACGAGCACTCGCATCTGATCTGATTCGATCGCGAATGAATGCACCACATCGCGTGGCAAAAAGACCATCGTTCCCGGTGTGGCCTTGATCGTTCGACCGCCGACACAGAAGGTCATCTCGCCTTCCAGAACGTAAAACGTTTCATCCTCGCGGTGATGGAGGTGCGGAGGGGGCGCGTTACCCTTTCTGGCGACGACCTCCATGAGCGCGAACTGCCCTTGTGTTTCTTTTCCGGTTGCGAGGAAAGTGAACAACGAACCGCTATACCAGATTGACCGATCCAAGGACTGCGGTCCTCGTGCAAATGCGATGGATTCTTCGGCTTTCGCGTTTACCGCCTCTTGCGTGGTCATGACTAGCCCCTTTCGATTTGAAGTTCTTGCTCTCACAGGTCGGACAATATCGGATCGCAAAAGGCCGTGTTCCTAAATAGTTCCTAAGAGATCGCTAAATGTTTCCTAGGAGAAAGCAAGCACTGCCGCCTCCGATTTGGTATAGAAATAGGGCGTGAAACGTCCGAAGAGTTCCGTTTCCATTAGCGAAGAACTGAAGGCTTTCCTTGAAAGCGGCGTGTCCGTCGTGGTCGGCACTCGCGACGCGGGCTTGATCCCTGAGGTCACACGAGCGTGGGGCTTGTTGGTTTCAAAAGATCGAAAGAGCATCAGTCTTTGCGCTCCACTCGCGACGAGCGGTAAAACCCTCGACAATCTTGCGGGCAACGGGCAGATGACGGTTTGTTGCTCGCTTCCGACCAGCTACAAAACGGTTCAGCTAAAGGGACAATGCATTGAGACAACAGACCCGAGCCGTATGGACTTGGCGGCGATGGAAAGGCATCGCGAAGCATTCAGCCGCCTGAATGAGCGCGTCGGAGTCCCGCGCCAACGGACCGAAACTTTTTGGCGGCGAGAACTGGAAAGTTCACCCGCTCTGATCAAATTGCGATTTGTTCCCGAGCAGGTTTTTGACCAGACTCCCGGGCCGGACGCTGGATCACTCTTATGAGCGAATCCCCGCCTCTAACCGTTCCGCTCGAAAGCATTGCTTCATGCTTTGAAGGGATGATTCCGGCGACGATCTGCTCCTGCTCCAGCGGAGGAACACCGAACCTGACGTATCTCTCTATTGTTCACCAGATCGATACGCGCCACGTCGGCCTGTCCTATCAGTTCTTCAACAAGACTCGGGCGAACATTCTGGAGAATCCTCGGGCACAGGTTCTCGTCGTATCGCCTGAAAACGCCGAGCAATACCGCCTCGATCTGTCGTATCTGCGCACGGAGACAGAAGGCCCGTCCTTCGAGCGCATGAAAATACGGCTGGATGCAGTGGCCTCACAAAGTGGGATGAACGGCGTTTTCAAATTGCGGGGGGTGGATATATTCGACGTGATCGATTGCCGATCCGTGAGTTTGGGGTTTCGTGCGGAGGCTGCTCGTAAGACGGATTATTTGCCGGAACTTGATTCTTTCACCGAGTGGTTGAGCGCCTGTGATGATCTTGATTCTTTGCTTAGCGCCGCACTGGAAGCGTTGTCTTCCCTGTTTGGCTGCCCCCACTCGTTTGTGATGTTTCCCGATGAAGATGGGAAGCGTCTTTACACTGGCGCGAGTCACGGATTCGAGCCTTCGGGGGTGGGTTCCGAGGTACTGATTGGCGAAGGGATGCTTGGTGTGGCGGCAAAGCGACGTGCCGCCGTGCGAACGACGAGTATGACCCGCGAGATGATTCTCACGCGAGCAGTGCGATCGGCGATCGAGCGACACGGTAAACAGACATTGTTTGCAAAGGAGATTCCGCTACCCGGTTTGGCGAACGCGCAAAGCCAACTTGTCTTGCCCCTTGTGGTTGGCAACAGATTGCAGGGCGTGCTATGCCTGCAAGATCAAATCCCCGGACGGTTTCTGGCGACTGATGAGCGCGTGTTACAGATTGCAGCCCGCCACTTGGCGGTTGCGATCTCCAACATCAAAGCGGCCCCTTCCGGCCCACGAAAAGTGGCGCTACGGCGCAAAGGACCGCACTCGAAGCGAAGTTCTGTGGTGAAGCACTACAAGTCAGACGACAGCATTTTCATAGACGACGCATATCTGATTAAAGGGATTCCCGGACGTCTCCTCTGGAAGCTGCTTCAAGCATTCGTTGGCACTGGTAGAAGTGCGTTCACGAATAAGGAGATTCGGCTGGACGCCAGCCTGCAGTTGCCGGACATTAAGGACAATCTCGAAACGCGGCTGATTTTGTTGCGGCGTCGCTTAGATGAACGCTGTGAATTCGTAAGGCTTGTTCATGCCGGCCGCGGACAGCTCCATCTGGAAGTTCGCCGCAAACTTACGTTAGAAGAGATGCCCTAGCAGGATGGTATCCATGACATCGCTTCACTTGGTCTTATGCTCGTATCTCTACCGGAAAACATCGACAGCTTGTTCTCAGAAGCCGCCTATTCGCCACAAAGGCGGCCCGCTCTCCCTCTTAATGTTTCCAATTGTTTACACGAAGTTCGCATGCGATTTTTCGGCGCGAATTTTTCTGATCGTTCCCAAGTTGCACCACAATGCAGCAGTACCGAAATTGCCTGCCTGTAAGTCATTAATTTGGAAAGATTTGGTCGGGGCGTCCGGATTTGAACCGGAGGCCTCCTGCGCCCAAGGTTAACTCTAGAATGCTAAGTAGTTGTCTCGTCTATGTCTTTCGCGCACGTTCCATCACGGTTTATAGGGGTATTCGGCAGTTGTTGTTCCCAATTTGTTCCCAACTTTTGAGATGAACCCCTCTAGTTAAGATAAGTACTTTGGGCACACTTGCGGATTTCACTCAGCCTTCCTTGCATCCTTATATCAGGGGCTGGGGCAAATGCAATCCTATTCAACCTTACTCTGTGAGAGCACCGGGATCGGGCATAAACGAATAAACTCTAAAGTCCGAAGAGCCTCGCTCAAACGCTTGGAATCACGCTGGGCCGCATGCGCCTCCTTGACAAGATTTCAGGAGAGAGTATCAGAAAGCGAAGCTCAACAGGACTTCGAAAAGCAGACCCTTCCCTGGCGTTTCCCTGCTTGGTCCGCACGTTCCATTTATTCACGCGCGTATATTCGTTTGCGCTGCATCCGTTTTGCTGATCCTTATCCCGACTTTTGGCCTCTCTTGGAACTGGTGTTTGCGGCTCTCTGAATTTGTGATGTTCCCTCAAT
>CAWFVW010000014.1:0-372439 GCA_963819395.1 uncultured Acidobacteriota bacterium | reverse complement strand
AAGTCGGAGGCTTCCTCTCGGCCATCGCCGTCTATAACGAGCGCGGCCAAGTGGTCCTTTCGGCGTTGCGCTTTCGCGCCCTGGTCGAGACCCTGCTCGGCAGCGCCATGCGCATTGGGGAGCTTTCGACGCTCGACCGGCAGCAGGTCGACCTCACCGGCCGGGAGGCCAAGATCATCGGCAAGGGCAACAAGGAGCGCGTGGCGTTCTTTACGAAACGGGCGGCCCATTGGCTTGCCGCCTATCTGGCCGCCCGCTCGGACGCTCATCCGGCCCTGTTTGTTTGCCTGTCCGGCCAGCGGCGCTTGAGCCGAACGGATATCTGGCGGCCATTTGCGCGCTATCGCCGCCTGTCCGGCCTGACCAAACCGGTGACGCCGCACCTGCTGCGGCACACGGCCGCCACGCAAATGTTGTTTAACGGCTGCCCCATCTCCCACATCAAGGAAATCTTCGGCCACGCGCGACTCGAAACGACGTGCCGGTATTACCTGGGCCTCGACCGGCGGGCGGCCAAAGCGGCCCACGACCGCTTTCTCTACTTCGGCGATCCCAACGCCGAGTCCCACGGTCACGCCAGCGGCCCGGCGGCCCCGACCACTACCGACGGCGCCGAAGAAGGCATACACGGTCATCCACAGGCCGGCGGCTGATTTTCCAGTTATCCACAAGTTTTCCCGCCTTGCGCAATTCCTTGGCTCTGCTACCGTGAAGATAGCTAAAAGCATTAAGTTATGAAAGCACTCCCACCCCACAATTCAAACGCCCTGGTCCTCTACCGGCGGCGAATGGGGTTCTCCCAGCAGCGCGTCGCCCGGCTGCTCGGCCACAAAAACAGCGCCGAGCTCTACGCGCTGGGAACACGGCCAGATGCTGCCGCCCCTTCCGTAGCCTTGGCCTTGGGCCTGATCCTGCGCGTTCCCGTCGAGTTCCTCTTTGCCCCGCTCTATGAGACCCTGCGGGCCACGATTCGGCGTCAGGAAGAAGCCCAGAGCCAATCCCGCCCGCAGCCCCGCGTTCGATGGTGACTGCAGGCGGGGATCCCCCGCGGGTTTAACCGTCTTCTTAAAAATCGCCTGCGGGCGCCGGGAGAAGCGGCGCGCCTAAACTCTCTTTTGCCATGACTACAAGCATTCTCGACCGGGTCGCTGCCAAGCACGGCGCCTTCCGGCCCAAAACTTGTCCGCGAGTTCTTCGCTTTCCGGCTGGCCCAAAAGCTGGGCGAACCCGCCGCTACGGCCGCCCATTACCTGCCGCTGGCCTTTGAGCACGCGCCCGAGGTCTTGGCCGCCGCCTACCGGCGGGCCAGTGCCCGCCTCGGAAGCGGCGACGGGGCGGAGGCGGCCGCCGGCTTTCATCGCGAACTTGCCGCTGCCGGCCGCGCCAAAGCCGAAGCGCTGGAAGCGTTCACGCTCTGCGCGATCAAGGTCGAGCGGCGCTCGCTGGCGGCGGCCGTGTTTGTCGGCGACCAACTCGACTATACCCAGGTCCGCCAGCTCTCGTCCGGCCAAGGCCGAGCCATCGACAGCGCGGTGGCGTTTGTCGACTGGCTCCTGTCTTCCTTTGGCATCACCTCCGTCGCCGTCGAGTGCGGTCAGAGGCCAGGCCGGCTCGCACCCGGGCCGTGCTGTCGCGCCGTGGAGGCGGCGATGCGGCCCTACCTAGTCTCGGCTTCTGGCGGGTGGAGAAGCGGCAGCTTCTCTGGCCTATTCCCACCCGGCCCTGACCAGCCGCCAGCAGCTCCGCGACACAATCCAGACCATCTGGCCGGGTGTGCCCGCCGGCAACGGCAAGAGCCAGGTGCTCGACGCCGTGGCCCTGGGCCTCTGGGTCCAGACCGAGCGCTATTTTTTATAACTTTAAGGCCCTTTATTTATCCCTATGATTGGTTCCCTCCGTATGTCGGAGGAAAGAATTTCCGCTGCTTGATAGAATTTCGTTCGATCCGCGATTCAAACCCGATCCTAACTCATTGACGGGGCACGGGAAAGAATCGACCTGGGAGGGGAATCGTGCGAGAGAAATTTTGCGCGCGCCGCTTGGCGCTGTCCGCAATTTGCCTGCTGGGCCTCCTGGCCCGGCCGCGCATGGCCAGGATAGAGACAAGGACAATGACGCTCATGAATCCCACCGCGGCCTGGTGCAGGACTGGACCGGGCGCCATATTGTATTTTCCCGATTCGGCCCCCTGAAGTCCCTGCTCGCCGCGCAGCGCGATCCACGGGCAATTGACGCCTGGGAGGATGCTTACCGCAGGGATTGGCGGCGGGGATGGCGCGATCGAAATCGCCGCTCCGCTGAACTCGCCGAACACCGGGACTGGTCCATCCCCCTGGGGCCATTGAGCGCCGTCGCGGTCCCCATCAACATGTACCCGGCAAAATATTCGTTCAATACCGCCGCCACGCCGGATTGCGTGAAGGACTTCGTGGTTTTTCCCGTGAATGCCACGGGCTCGGGGACTCAGCCGAATATCGTTGCGCTCAATCAATTGTACAGCGGGACGGTCCCCACGAGTGGCGTGTGCAATCGCACGGCCTCCGGCTCGGACACTGGCGTGGCCGCGGAAGTCCTGTGGTCTTATAACATTCAGGGCATCGGCGCCGGCTCGAGCGTCGCAACCTCTCCCACCCTTTCGCTCGATGGCAATAAAATCGCATTTATCGAAAACCAGGCCGGCCACGCGGCTCACTTTCATGTGCTCGCCTGGAAATCGATGGACGGCCAGGATCCGACGAACCTTCAGAATACCTTGCTGCCCGTAACAATCTCCACCTTTACCTGGAGTGCTCCGGTAGCGGGCACAGGAACCGCCTCGGACCTGGTGCTGGGATCGACGGCAAGCGACACGGATACCCTGTCTGCTCCGTACTTGGATTATCTTGACGATGTGGCCTATGTGGGGAACGACAATGGCACTTTGTTCCGGGTGATGAATGTCTTTTGTTCCCCGATCTCAATCTGCGCCTTTACAGGGATGCCGGCGCCGAGCCTGGACACCACCTGGCCCACGGGAACGGGTGGCGGCTCAATCGCCGTCTGCGCGGGGAAGCAAATGAGCGCGCCAGTCGTGGACAGCGTCACAGGAAATATTTTTGTCGGATGCGCGGACGGTAATTTGTATGGATACACGTCCGCCGGAGCCAAGCTGACCAATTCGCCGCTGGCCGTGGGAGACGGCACCGCCGCGGGGGGGATTGTGGATCCCGTGCTGATTGACGCAGTTCACGGCTTTATTTACGTCACGAGCGGTTCCGGCTCGGGTATTTCCAGCCCGGTCCTCGTCCAGGCCAAGACGGATTTGAGCCTGGCACGCGTCGCGGACATTGGGGCGAAGGACACCACCACGCCGTTTAATCTGCACGGTCCGTATTTTAACGATGCCTATTTTTCGAGTGGAACTTCCACGAGTTGGTTCATGTACATCGTAGGGCTGAACGGTGCAGGCACACAGAGCGCCCTATACGGGGTTGGGTTCGTCGATTCCGCCCACAATATGGCCATTGGCACGCCATCGAATTCATTTTCATTTGACACCCCCCGGGAATGGGGGCCCGTCACCGAGTTTTTGAATGCCGGCACCGATCAGGTCTTTGCCTCCGGCGCGCCCGGCGGCACGACCAACTTCTACGAATTCAATGTTAACTCCGGGTTCCCCAGCGGATTCACCTCCAGCGCCACCGAAGGGAACGCCACCAGCGCCATCATCGTTGACAATACGAGCATTTCCGATCAGGCTTCCAGCGTGTACTTCGAAACTTTGGGTAGCAGTGACGCCGTGAAATTGACGCAGTCAGGGCTGAACTGAGCCTCACCAGCAATCAATCTTCGAAAGTGAAACTCCGTATAGATGGAATTCCGTTTTCCCGCGACGATTTGCGCCGCCGTGAAGCGGGTTTAGTAGCGCCGGCGTCTCGCCGGCAATTTCGCGGCTACGTCCGTAGCGCCAAACAGCCGGCGGGACGCCGGCGCTACCAAACCAAGCGCTCCAGATCGAAGCGGTCGATCAACAATTCATGCGTTCAAGATGCGGTGAGAGAGCAGAGATAGATCTGGCAGGTCAATACACAGACCCTTCGCGTGTGGAGCGAGTGGCGAGTTTTTGTTTCAGACCTTCGCCGGCAGTTCGTAGGCTTCCGTATGCACATCCAGAACGGCTCGCCCCGAAGGATCCACGATATTTTGAAACGCCGCGTCCCACTTGAGCGCTGTGGCCGTGCTGCAGGCGATGCTGCGTTCCCAGGGCACGCAATTGATGGCGGTGGCCCAGGGAAAATGCGTTTCGAAAATCTGGCGGTAAAAGTACGCTTCCTTTGTCTCGGGGGTTTTCACCGGGAAACGCTCGGCCGCGCCGCGCATCATCCCGTCCGAGATTTCCCGCTCCGCCGTGGCCTTCAGCCCATTGATCCAGCTGTATCCGACGCCGTCTGAAAACTGCTCCTTCTGCCGCCACAAGACGGAATCAGGGATGTAGCCTTCGAACGCTTTCCGGAGAGGCCACTTCTCGATGGGGCGCGTGTGCCTGGCGTTTTTGGGCAGCTTGATGTCGGGATCGAGCATCATGGCCACATCCAGAAATTCCCGGTCCAGGAAGGGCACGCGGGCCTCGACACCCCAGGCGGCGCTTGCCTTATTGGCGCGCGCGCAATCGTAAAGGTGCAGCTTCTGGAGTTTGCGAACCGTTTCCTCGTGCAATTCCCTGCCGTTCGGGGCTTTGTGGAAGTAGAGATACCCGCCGAAAATCTCGTCGGCGCCTTCGCCGGAAAGAACCATTTTGATGCCCATCGCCCGGATCTTCCGCATGAGCAGGTACATGGGCGTGGTGGCGCGGATGCTGGTGATGTCGAAAGATTCCAGCTGATAAATCACGTCCGACAGCGCATCGAGTCCCTCTTGCACGGTGAAATGAATCTCATGATGGACGGAGCCGATGTGCTCGGCCACGTCTTCGCGGGCAATCAAATCGGGCGCGCCCTCCAGGCCAATGGCGAAGGAGTGCAATCGCGGCCACCATGCCGGAGACAAATCATTCTCGTCCACGCGCCTGGCGCTGAACTTCGCGGCCACCGCGGCCACGATCGAGGAATCGATCCCTCCGGAAATCAGCACGCCGTACGGCACGTCGCTCATCAGTTGGCGGTGAACGGCCGCTTCCAGAGCGGTGCGCAGCCGGGCCGGATCGTAAGGCTCGGAAGGATAGAAGCCCGGTTCAGCCCATGTGGGTTCGTAGTATTTCTGAAATCCTTTTTCCGGTTCATGGCCGAGGTAGATAGTGGCCTGGAGGGAATTCCAGAATGCGTTCGCAAACGCCGGCCAGGGATTTCATTTCCGATGCAACGTAAAGATTTTCGTGGCGGTCCCAACCCACGTACATGCGGATTCACGCCGATCGGATCGCGCGCGATCAGGAACGTGTTGCCTTTGGGGTCGTAAATTACGAAAGCAAAAATTCCGTTCACGCGATTCAGAAATTCCTTGGGGTGCTCTTCGGCGTAAAGATACAGGAGCACTTCGCAATCCGACGCCGTCTGGAAATCGTGCGGCTGCTTCAGCTGCTCGCGCAAATCCTTGTGATTGTAAATCTCGCCGTTGACGGCCAGGACGTTGCCGTTCTGACGGTCGATCAGTGGCTGCGCGCCGTGCTCCACATCCACGATCGAAAGCCGCTCGTGGCAGATCATGGCCCGCGCGTCGCTGTAAGTACCGCGACCAGTCGGGCCCCCGATGGCGGATCTTCTTGACCATGGCCAGAGCCTGCGTTCGCAACTCGGCATCGATCGGGCGAACCGGATTGCGGTTTAGAATTGCGAGAATGCCACACATAGGGAACGCTCCAACTCGAGATTGAAGGGCGAAATCCGCACCCTTCGTTTTGTTTTCAAATTCGAATCAAGTTTGGGAAGCCTGTTGTAAATCTACACATGCGCTTTGCCTGCGGCCAGTCTGCGCGGTGCGCAGCTCGGATATTTCACTTCGGTCGATCCACATGCGGCGGTGGCTTCCGACCTCGAACCCATATTATGCGCCCGCGGTTACTCGTTGCAGCCATGGATGTCGCCTCGAGATTCCAATTGGATACTCCCGTTTTGGAAACGTGGCTCGAGAATGATGTGTTGCCCGCGAACATTCGCAAATGAAATCAACCAGTAATACAACTCGACGCGCCCCGCCCGTCCGATTTCGTGGAGTACATGGCCGCAGCCATGACGGGTAGCCGGAGGATCACCAATTCACTCCCCGCAGCGGCGTGAGCACGAATTCGCGGGCAATCGAAGGGGGTCGCTTCACAAGCTTAAAGCTTCAGTTCCCTGTTTCAAGTCTCTATGATAAAAAGTAGAACATTTCTTACCATTGTTGGCTAAGAATTTCCATTGGATGGCGGTCTTACCAACCTAAGGCACTGCAACTAGGATAGTTAGACTGCATCCGGCGCTGGCAATTCAATTGCCCGAAGTATGAATGGCGAGGTATTGGTCTGCGAACTACAGGTGCCGAATTTTCGTTTGACAGCCGTGTGGAACGCATTTCCGCCGGCCCTGATCAAACCGTGAAGGAAGTGACGGGATCACCCCTATGAATATAGAGGAAGACGTTCTGCACGAGCACATTGCGTTCTGGAAGGAAGAACTGGCAGGGGCCCCCACCAAGCTGGAATTACCCGCCGACAAGCCGCGCCCGGCCGTGCAGAGTTTTCGCGAAGCGACTGAGGCCTTTGAGCTGTCCCAGGAGCTGTTGAAGCAATTAAAGGACGTCAGCCATCACGAGCAAGCCACCCTGTTCATGACCTTGGGCGCCGGTTTCATGACCTTGCTGCACCGCTACACGGGCCAGGAAGAAATCCTAATCGGTACTCCGATTTTCGGGCGGTCACCCGGCGAAACCAAGGCCCAGCTCAATCACATCCCAGAACACCGTCGTTTTGCGCTCGCAATTCACTGAGAATTTGAATTTCCGTGCTCTGCTGCAGCAGGTGCGGGAACGCACCCTGCGCGCTTTTGCCCATTCGGATCTTCCCTTCGAGCAGCTCGTCGCCGAATTGGCCCCGGAGCGCGATCCGAGCCATGCACCCGTGGTGCAGGTGATGTTTGTCCTCAACCATGCCGAAGAAGCCCCACAAGCGTCGAAACACAATGGAAACGGGGCGCCGAAAGCCGGGACCTCCGGATACGATCTGAAACTCGTCCTCTCCGAAACTGAAAATGGCCTCAAGGGAAAAATTGAATACTGCGCCGACATCTTCAAAGCCCAGACGATTCAGCGGATGTGCGGGCATTACGAAACACTTCTGAAGTCGATCGCCTGCGATCCGGGCCAGCAAATTGCCAGGCTGCCGATGCTCACCGAGGGCGAACGAAATAAAATCCTGGTCGAGTGGAATGCCACCGCTGCGGAATTCCCCCCGGTTTGCGTGCACGAATTGTTCGAACAACAGGCGTCCCAGCGCCCTGGCTCCATTGCTCTTGTCTTTGAAAAACAGCAACTGACCTACCGGGAGCTGAACGAGCGTGCCAACCAGTTGGCGAATCACCTTCAGAAGCATGGGGTTGGCCCCGAAGTGCTGGTGGGTGTTTGCATGGAACGCTGCCCGGAGATGCTGGTCGCGCTTCTGGGCATCTGGAAGGCGGGCGGCGCTTATGTGCCGCTGGATCCCGCCTACCCGATGGATCGGCTGTCGTTCATGGTGAAGGACGCGGCGGTAGAAATTCTGCTGACGGACAGCAAGCACAAGCAGCTCTTTGCCTCCGCCGGCAATCGGGTCATTTGCCTCGACTCCGACTGGCCTGCCATCGCCAAGGAAAGCAAAGGAAATCCAAAATCGACGTCGAACCCTTCGAATCTGGCCTACGTCATGTACACGTCCGGATCGACAGGGACGCCCAAGGGCGTGATGATTCTCCATAGCGGTTTGGTGAATTATCTCACCTGGGCCGTTAAGACGTATTCCGTGCAAGCAGGGGGCTCAGTCCCGGTGCACACTTCGATTTCCTTCGATCTGACGGTTACCGGCTTGTACCCGCCATTGCTGGCCGGAGGACGAGTCGAGGTTCTTTCCGAGGCTTGGGGCGGGCAAAGCCTGGTGGAGGCCTTGCGGAGTGGGAAAGATCGCAGTCTGGTCAAAATCACCCCGGCGCACCTGGAGTTGCTGAATCAGCAGATCAAACCGGAAGAGGCGGCAGGCTCGACGAAAGTTTTCGTCATCGGCGGGGAGAACCTGGTGGCCGAAAGCTTGCTTCTATGGAGAAAGTCCGCTCCGGCAACGCGATTGATCAACGAATACGGGCCGACGGAAACAGTCGTGGGCTGCTGCACATATGAAGTTAAGGCGGACGATCCGGCCATCGGTTCCGTTCCCATAGGCCGGCCGATTGCCAATACGCAACTGTATATTTTGGACCGTTATATGAATCCTGTTCCGGTCGGCGTAATCGGCGAGCTTTACATCGGCGGGGCCGGCGTGGCGCGTGGATACCTGAACCGGCCGGAACTGAATGCGGAGAGGTTTCTGGCCGACCCATTTTCCGGCCAACGCGGCGCGCGTTTGTATAAGACAGGAGATTTAGCCCGCTACCGTGATGACGGGGTGCTCGAATATCTGGGCCGCGTGGACAACCAGGTTAAAGTACGTGGCTACCGAATCGAACTGGGAGAGATCGAGGCGACACTGGCCAGCGAACCGAGAGTTAAATCCTGCGCGGTCCTGGTGCGGGAAGACACGCCCGGAAATAAACAATTGGTCGGCTATGTGGTCATGCGGGGAGATAGCATGCCTACCGCGGAAGACCTGCGGGAATTCGTGAAGCAGAAACTGCCCGAATATATGGCGCCCGCTCAATTTGTTTTTCTGGATTCCATCCCACTCACCCAGAACGGCAAAGTCGATCGTAAGGCTCTGCCGGCTCCATCCTACGGAAACGTTTCGTCCGGCGAGAAATCCTCCTCTCCGCGCACGGAAACCGAGAAAGCGCTCGCGGAGATTTGGACCAAGCTGCTGAAGGTGGAGCAAATTGGGATCCACGACGATTTCTTCGACTTTGGCGGACACTCGCTAATGGCAATGAGAGCGGTGTCGCAGATCGAGGAGAGATTTGGAGCAAATCTGTCTCTCGCGGAGTTTTTGGAGGCGCCAACCATCGCCGGGCTTGCAGAAAGGCTTAGCAATTAGGGCCAAGCGCCCTCCTGATCTCCACTGGCTCCGAAACGGCCGCAGAGGTTTTGAAGTAGGTTGGTTATAGTACAGTGTGCCGCGGGATGAATTCAGCTCAACCGCCGAGCGGCACAACATCTCGGAACAACGGTTTATTCGTTGCCGTCGCCCCAATTGCCTCATTGACATTCGAGTTGCCATTCTGTACTTTTACCTCGTGATTTCCATCGTGCAGAAGACCGCGCAGGGTCGCATTTGTTGTACCTGCTGTATGTGTGCGTCTTCTGGCGACGGGAGCTAAATCCTCTAGAATCATAGCGAGCAATTCTAGAATCCCACCGCCGGAACTGATCTGGCGGTGGGATTTTTGTTTTTGGGCGCACTTAGAACAGGTAATTCCGCATGAGAAAAGATTCCATAAATCGGCGATTTACGATTGGCAGCCGTAAGAAGATTGCCACGGTGAATACTCTCCTGGCAATCCTATTTTTTGCCGCGTCCCCCATCAGCGCACAGCAAAAGCCCATCGTTCTGCGCGTGGGATATTTCCCGAACATCACGCATGCTCAGGCGCTGGTGGGGCGCGCGGGTGGGCAGTTTGAGAGGGCTGTGGGGCCGGGCGTTCAGATCGAATGGAAGGCGTTCAATGCCGGGCCGTCGGCAATCGAGGCGTTGTTTGCTAATGCCATCGACCTCACCTATGTCGGCCCCAATCCGACGGTTGCGGGTTACGTCCGGTCACAGGGGGAAGCGGTTCGCGTGGTTGCCGGGGCTGCGAGCGGCGGGGCTTCTCTGGTCGTGCGGCAGGGCGCGGGGATTCAGAAGGCCTCAGATTTTCACGGTAAGAAAGTCGCCACTCCGCAGCAGGGAAATTCGCAGGATGTGGCGCTGCGAGCGTGGTTGCGCGCCAACGGCCTCAAGCCCCGGGAAAAAGGCGGCGACGTCCAGGTCCTTCCCATTACTAACGCGGACCAATTCACGCTCTTCCTGAAAGGCCAGCTGGACGCGGCGTGGGCTCCAGAGCCCTGGGCGGCGCGCCTGGTTTACGAAGCGGGCGGGCGGATTTTCCTTGATGAACGCGACCTGTGGCCGAACCATGAGTTCATCATCACGGACCTCATCGTTCGCCCCAAATTCCTCAAGGAACATCCCGACGTGGTGAAGAATTTTCTTCGAGCCCACCTGGAACTTACGGATTGGATCGGAAAGAACCCGGCGCAGGCCAAGCAAATTCTGAACCGGCAATTGCAGAAGGAAACTGGAAAGGCCCTGTCGCCCGAAGTGCTCGGCGACGCGTTTTCCCGAATGGCGGTGACGTACGATCCGATTCGCTCGTCGCTCGTCACATCCACACAGCAGGCTTTTGACGAAGGGTTCCTCGGCAGGACGCTGCCTGATCTTTCCGGACTTTACGATCTGACTTTGTTGAATGAAGTTTTACATGAAAAGAATGCGAGACCAATACAATGACGAACTACGTGATTGATTTGTTCAACCGTTCGGTGGGCGGGACACGAGTCTCGACCGAACATGAAGAGTTTCCGCCGCCTCTGAAAAACGGAACGGAAACTTTCCCGGTTCCCCGATTCCCGCAAACGGCGCGGACCGCGCGAAAAGAAAGCATCGCGCTCCGCGGCGTTTTCCGAAGCTATGCCGATTCGCTCGGTTCCTCAACGCGCGCGCTGCAGAACATCGACCTCGAAATCGAACGAGGCGAATTTGTCTGCATCGTTGGGCCCTCGGGCTGCGGAAAATCCACTCTGCTTCATTTGATCGCCGGGCTGGACCGCCCCACCACGGGAGAAATCGCCGTGGACGGCAGCCCTGTGACCGGTCCCGGCACGGATCGCATTTTGCTCTTCCAGGAACTGGGGCTGTTCCCGTGGCTGACGGTCCGGCAAAACGTCGAGTTCGGCCTGAAGATGGCCGGCGTTTCCAAAAACGACAGGCGGGATCAGTCGCGCGTTTTCCTGCGCATGGTTCACCTTTCCCATTTCGAGGATCACTACATTCACCAGCTTTCCGGAGGCATGAAGCAGCGCGTGGCCCTGGCGCGTTCGCTCGCGCTACGTCCGAAAATCCTCCTGATGGACGAGCCTTTCGCCGCGCTGGACGCGCAGACGCGCGACATGCTGCACGATGAGCTCGAGCGCATCTGGAAGGAAACTTCTCCGACCATCGTTTTCGTCACGCACAATGTCCGCGAAGCCGTGCGCCTCGGCGACCGCGTCCTGCTGATGAGTTTCCGCCCCGGGCGCATCAAGACTGAATTCCACATCAACCTCCCGCGCCCGAGGCACGTCGAGGATTCCGGTGTCGCTTGTCTGTCCAAGGAAATTCTCGGGCAGCTGAGGGAAGAGATTGACCGTTCCTTTAATGCGGAGTATTCCCGTGAAGAAAAGCGTTAACCAGCTGATTTTTGCCGCCGGCCTGCTTGTGGTCTGGGAGGCATTGGCACTGGCAAAAATTTGGCCGCCGTATCTCTTTCCCACACCGCAGGGAGTGGCGCAGTCGTTGTACGAAGGATTCAAGGATCACAGTTTATGGATTGGCATCGGAGTGAGCCTGCGGCGCGTGGTGATCGGCTACGTCATTTCCGTGATTCTCGGAATTCTCCTGGGAATGGCTCTGGCCTCGAATAAATTTCTGGACGACACGCTGGGCCGGGTGATTCTCAGCCTGCAAAGCCTTCCCAGCGCCTGCTGGGTGCCCCTCGCCCTGCTCTGGTTTGGCTTGACCGAGACCGCGATCATTTTCGTAACGGTCACCGGATCCCTGCTGGCCGTGACGCAATCCACCAAGGCGGGTTTCGACAATGTCCCGCGCATCCTGTCCATGGCCGGCCGCAATCTGGGCGCGAAGGGGCCGCGGATGTTCTGGCACGTGCTGCTCCCGGCGAGCTTGCCCTACCTGCTCGACGGACTGAGGCAGGGATGGGCCTTTGCGTGGCGCTCGCTGATCACCGGGGAAATGATTTACATTTCGCTGGGCCTCGGTCAGCTCCTCATGACCGGGCGCGATTTGAACGACATCAACCTCGTCGTGGCGGTCATGGTCCTGATCGCCTGCCTCGGGTACATCGTTGACGGCGTCGTTTTCCGCAAACTCGACAGCTCCGTCCGCAACAAATGGGGAATGGCCGCCTCGGTTTCCAGCTAATCCTGGGAACGCGAATCTCCCGATTGGCATCTTTCCGGACCCGCTGCTCAGGAGGATGGCGTTCCCGGACAGCCGCCAGAAGTTTTGAAACTTCGGTCGGCATTGATCAGCAATATTCCCGCCATTCCAAAAAAGAGCGAAAGCGCGAGATTTCCAATCAGGATCCCTCGTCCGCTCATCCCGGCCAGAAGAACCTCAAGGAGCACAGCCGGAAGGACCCAACCGAGGCAAAGTATCCACACGAACATGATTTTTTGCCTGAACCATTTTCCAACCGCCGCCCCGACCAACAATCCGACAGGGAAAAAAATGAGCGTGTCATACACAATAACGCATCCATCCAGGTCCGGAGTCCTGATGAAATAGAAAGTGCGCACGAGGCTGGCGCCGGGACTCAGGCGATACGTCTGCGGCACGGGAATGCCGTCCAGGAAAACGAACGCGTCGGACCCGTCGTAAGTCGCAAAGATATCCCGGCGCTGCCCGGGCTGGAAGGCGCCGCGAATAAACCAGGGAAGCAAGGAGCGCTTCGCCGACAGTGGATTGCGAAAAAAAAATACGAGGGTTCCATCTTCCTGGCGCAAGTGAAAATTCACGTTCACTTCGGTTTGCGAAAGGGAAACGATGCGGCCGTTGGCGACCGGGTCCGCCCCGGGCGTGCAGACAATATGGATCGTGAACTGGCTGGATTTTCCGATTGCATTGGTGAGATTTTCAACCGGGACGCTTGTGCGCAGCCACGTCTTGCCATTCCATTCGGGCGCGCGGGCGGCCGTGATTTGCGGCTGTTCAGGAGTCCAGCCGAGTTCCGGCAGGAAATTTGTCCGGTCCCGGTACGGCGGCGAATCCGTGAAGTCATAGGATCCCAGCAAGCCCGCACTCGCATCCTCAAGCGATTGCCGCCCGATGATTTGGCGAATGGTTTGAACTGGAAGCGCGCGGTTCCAGATTTGCAGGAGAAGCACTTGCCCCTCCCAGGGATGCTTGGCGGATGCGTCATTCCCCACGAAAAGAGAGCTTTGAGGATACCAGTCGCTTAGTCGTGTATTGTTCTGCAGGACGGCGGAAAGGCCGAAGCAGGCGGCGAAGTAGGCTGCCAGCAATGAAGCGGCCCGTCGAAGTGAGAGCCAGGACGTAAATGAAGATTCCCACCGGGACGCTAGCCCCAGGATGGCGCCGCCGCAGAGTTCGAACAGAAAGAATCCCGCCAACGAGCCCGTGGAATTGGAAATCACATCCTCCCACCCCGAATCGCGGGCGGGGATGTAGAATTGGAGCACTTCCACCGTATAGGAAACGCCCGCGCCCGCCACGAGGGCCAGGAGAAGCGAACTCCAGCGATTTACGCCACGCTTGCAGGCCTGAGCGGTTACGCCAAATCCGAACGGAACAAACAGGAGAATGTTCAGAAAAAAATCCACATACATTGGCTGTTTGACGGAAGTTTCGAGAAGAAATGGGTATCTTTGAAAAACGGTGGTAGGCGTAAAATCGAATCGGAAGGGAAATAATGTCAGATAGGTAATACCCACAAGCGAAAGCAAGACGATTCGATTCGACCACTCGGCGCAGGCTTGCTGGCGAGGAAGATCCTGAGTTTTCATGATTCCAGCGTCGAATCCACTATCCCAACGCAATCAAGTCTAGCACAGCGCCGCGACACTCCCCGGACGACCCCATTTGCAAAGTTCTTCTTGAGTTGATACCGCGGAATTCATTTTCCAGAGCGCTTTAGCCAACGCCCTACCCCACCAACGGTCAACTGTACCAACGTGAAATAAATATTGCCCTTATGTACGGAAGTACAGCCGCAGCGCCTGTCCCATGTTTGCTCCGCGGACCAGTAGAGGGCTTTCCAGAGCGACTCCTAATCTGGATTCGCCATGAACGCTCACACAAACATTCGCTCCCACGCTCAACTCAACCTCAACCGCCGGGCCCCGCTCGGCATCTTCGCCCTGATTCTTGCAACCCTCGCGCTGCTGTCGCTTGCCGGCTGCGTGGGTTTGACGGGCGCGGGCACGCCTGCCGCAAAGTCAAATTCGACTAGCGCGTCCGCGGGGACGCTCGCGGCGAGCGCCACAAGTTTCAGTTTTGGCAATGTCGTAACGGGATCGACGAGCCCCCAGACCCTGACCCTAACCAACACGGGCACGGCGGCGGTCACGATTTCACAGGCGACGGTCACCGGCGCGGGCTTCAGCGTGGTGGGTGGAATGTCTTCGATCTCCATCGCCGCCGGTCAGAATCACGCCTTCCAGATCCAATTTGCACCGACGGCCGCGGGAAGCATTTCCGGCGGCATTAACATCACCAGCGATGCGACGAACCCTTCACTGGCCATAATCCTCAGCGGAACGGGGACGACGGCGCTCGCGATCGCGGCGCAGCCGGTGAGCCAGAGCGTTACTGCCGGACAATCCGCAACGTTTTCGGTCGGTGCGACGGGATCGGGGAGCCTTACTTATCAGTGGAAGAAGAGTGGAGCGGCGATCAGCGGCGCGACGGCCGCATCCTATACGACGCCTGCAACGACAAGTTCGGAAACCGGCACGCAATTCACGGTCGTGGTCTCCGATAACGGTGAAAGCGTGACGAGCAATCCCGCGATTCTGACGGTGACGGCGGCAGCGGCTGCACCATCGATCACGTCGGAGCCTGCGAACAAAACTGTCACGGCCGGACAGACAGCGTCTTTCAGCGTGACGGCAACGGGGACCGCGCCTCTTACTTATCAATGGAAGAAAAACGGCGCCGCTATCAGTGGCGCCACCTCGGCTTCGTACACGACGCCGGCTACGGCGGCTTCCGATACCAACGCGAAGTTCACCGTGACCGTCACCAACAGCGTTTCGAACGCCACCAGCAGCGCCGCCATATTGACCGTGGATGTCCCGCCGTCCATCACCACCCAGCCGGCCAGCCGGACCGTTAATGCCGGCCAGACTGCTTCGTTTACCGTGGCCGCAACGGGTACCGGCACGCTGACGTATCAGTGGAAAAAGAACAGCGCCGCAATCAGTGGAGCAACTTCCTCTTCCTACACAACACCCGCCACGGTTGCCTCCGATAATGGGGCGTCCTTCACCGTGACGGTCACCGGCACTTCGGGTAACGTGACCAGCAATGCAGCCACGCTGACCGTCAGCGTTCCCAATACTCCGCCATCTATCTCCACGCAGCCGGCAAGCAAGACCGTAATCGCGGGGCAGACGGCAACGTTCTCCATCACGGCGGCCGGCACGGCGCCGATGACCTATCAGTGGAATAAAGGCACGACCGCGATTGCTGGCGCAACGGCGGCTTCCTATACCACTCCCGCCACAACCAATGCGGATAATGGCGCGAAATTTACAGTCACCGTCACCAACTCAGCGGGCAAGGCCACGAGCAATGCCGCGACACTTACGGTGACCGCCGCTACGGCCACACTTGGCGCCAGCCAGACTACGCTGAATTTTTCCAGCGTCAATATCGGCAGCAGCAGCATCCTGCCCGTGACTTTCACCAATGGCGGAAACTCCAACGTCACGATTTCAAACGTCACCGTTTCCGGCGCCGGATATACAGCCAGCGGGATTCAGTCCGGGCAGATCGTGACGCCCGGCAAGACCGCGACGCTCAATGTCACATTCACGCCGTCGGCGACGGGGGTCCTCCCCGGAACCGTGAGCGTGGCCAGCAACGCCACAAATTCGCCGGCGACCGTTACGTTGTCCGGGACCGGCGTCCAGCCCGTTTCGCACTCGGTCACTCTGACGTGGACTGCCAGCACGTCCACAGTTTCCGGATACAATGTTTACAGGTCCTCGGTGAGCGGCGGGCCGTACACGAAGTTAAATGCAACGCCGGTCGCGGCAACGACGTACACAGACACGACGGTCCAGGCAGGCCAGACTTATTTCTATGTGGTCACTTCGGTGAACTCCAGCGGCGTGGAGAGCCCTGACTCGGCCGAAGTTTCCGCCACCATCCCCTAGATTGTGGCGGGATTTGCGTTAATAAAATTCGGCGGGCCACGGAACACAACCGGCAGGGGGCCCGCCGCTTCCCTCCGCGCAAGCACGCGTGGTTCAGGTTACCTCCCCTGTCCCTTTAGTGTCCGTTGGGACAGTAGTCCCTCCTTCCCAGTCCACAACACAATCGAAATTGATGAAACACTTGTGGATAAAATCGAGAATAGACGGCAGGATCGGCGGCGCGCGGAATGACGCGACGCACCCGAATCTCACGGGCAGGAAGGCGGTTCCGGCCGCCGCTCTGGCCCTCCTACTTTCCGCAATCCTATCCAGCTCGGGCTGCATCGGCCTTACCGGCGCGTCCAAACCTGCCTCAAGCCAGCAAACCACGCCTGGGGCGGCAGCAATTTCAGTCGAGCCGTCGTCAATTCATTTTGGGTCCGTGGCGATTGGGGGCAAGGCTTCTCAGTCGGTCACGATATCGAATACAGGCGGGTCAAGCCTTACGGTAACCAAGGCGAGCACGCCTGCTGCGGGGGTCACGATCACGGGGATTTCGCTGCCTCTGACAATTGGAGCGGGAAAACAGTCCACATTTGATGTCGTTTTTTCGCCCAAGGCTGCAGGCGCTTTGTCGGGCGTTATTTCCGTTACGAGTGACCTTTCCAGTTCGCCGAGCACGGTTTCCTTGAGCGGAACAGGAATGGCGGCCACGGCGTTTCTCACCGAGAGCGCCTCCAGCTTGAATTTCGGAAACGTCACCGTGGGAAAGAGCAGCGCATTGAGCGTCACGCTGACAAATTCCGGAAATTCAAATGTCACCGTATCGAAGGTCACAGTTACAGGCGCGCATTATTCAGAAAGCGGGGTCTCCGCCGGATTGATTCTGGCGCCGGGACAGTCCGCAACCTTGGACGCGACGTTCTCTCCCCTGGCCGCGGGCAACCTATCCGGCGCCGTGACGGTGGCGAGCAACGCCACAAATTCGCCGGCGACGATTTCGCTCGCGGGCGCGGGGACGGTAACGGTTTCCCATTCCGTCGTGCTGACGTGGATGCCGAGCACGTCGACCGTGGCGGGCTACAATGTATATCGTTCCGAGGTTTCCGGCGGACCGTACACCAAGCTGGACTCTTCGGCCGTGGCCACGGATTCTTTTACGGATTACACCGTTCAATCAGGGAAGACGTACTATTTTGTGGTTACGTCCGTCAACACGTCTGGCGTACAAAGCGCGGATTCAGCCCAGGTTTCCGCGACTATTCCCACGCCCTGATTTCCAGGTAAGGATGGGGAAAGAGCAGCGCGGGACCCCTTTGATGGACTGCTTGGAATTCAGGAAACGCAGGCGTGCAGTACGGAAGTCAGATCACCGGCTTGGATGGATGGCATGGCGCTGGTGCGGAACACATGAAGGCCAGCTTGTTCGATTGCGCGGTCGATTTCTCCGGGCAGACCACACCCCGGCCTCGCCGCCTCATCCCCTTTCATTCAAAAGCTCCTGAACCGGCCTTCTAGGAAGCTTTTCTGCTCAGCGAGCATCCGCTCTGCGTTGCTTGCACCTTCCCGCACTGCAACGCCGAGATCACGAAGACCGACTCGGACCGAAACGTGGGCGCCGTGTACGCCTTCTTCCCCGGCTTTGGCCCCGTCTCGCCCGCGTTCTCTTTTCCCGTCTTTTCCATGTTCTTTTCTCGCCCCCTGCTTTTGCTGATTTAAATCAAGCCCGATTGGGACGCCTGGATCGCACAGCCCCCTGTGCCGGTGCCCACACCACCCGATCCCGCGCAAGACTGGTCCGCCAGCGGTGTAAAGTAAACCTGCGACGCTCCCCCGGCCGACGATGAATTATCGATGATAATGCCGCTGGTTCCCCCAGTGACCGACGTCTTCGCGGAAGTAGCTGTCGATGAGCTCCATGTTGATGTATTGGTAATATCAAATGACATAATGCACCCTGTCGCCCCAGACGGGCAAGATATGGGCGCGATCGTTACCGGGCTCCCCGTCACGCTCAGGAACATTCGGTCCGTGGCTCCGTTCTGAAACTCGGTGATTGGAGAGCAAGCCACATTGGCGGTGGCCAGTGAGGGTCCGACGACCGGAGTTCCCATCACGCCGGCAGCGATCGGTATTTTCCATAGGGCTGTGACTCCGGCGCTGGTACCACAAGTATATAAATTTCCAGTCCCGCCCGAGGTGTAGTAGGCGTTGTCAAAAGCTCCGTTATAAAGAGGCGCACCTAGATTCGTGGTGGTTTGGACAATCGCCACCGTCCCCGAAGCATTATGAAGGTCGGAGGGAGTGGCTGGCACTGGGACCTGAATTACGGCGGTTACAGTAGTGGCGTTGTCAACCTGTGCGAAGACGTACGCCATGCCTGTCGTAAGGTCCACAAGCGGGCCGTCCTGAAACCCGGTGGCTGCCAATTTATTGGACTCGTTGAACCCGGATACAGGAACGCCGCCCATCGTGGCGTCCACGGCATAGAGAACTCCGTCACTCCCGGTCACAAGAGCCAGGCTGGAACTCTGGACAAATACGGGACTGTTGAGATGGCCGAACCCTCCGGTTAGGCTGCCGGCAGGCCAAAGGCTTACCCCAACAGTGGACGAAACAACCTCCGCCGGAGTTCCTAGAAACACGCCGGTGAATTTGTGGAGGAAACCACCGTCGTCGCCGACGTAAATTGTGTCGTCATTGTAATCATAGAAAGGCGATGAAAAGGTGTCAGCAGCATTAGGATCGCCGTTTACGGTGGAGAATGTGATGGTTGTCATGCATGGGGCAGTCAGCGCGGTGCAGCTCCCGGAAGGGGGCGTCACGGGGCTTATGAGGGTACCCGAATTTGCCTGCCACCTGAGAATGACCAGCGTCGCGGGCGAGGTGTTTACGACAAAGGCTACCTGAGTGCCGTCGAACGAAAGAACTGGCGAAGTCACGACCGCTCCGCCCAAACCGGTATTGTATGCCCAATAGGTTAAAGGAGTGCCGCCCATGCAACTGGTGTAAAGATTGGTGAACGCAACGATTGAGGCTTGCGAACTCGATCCCGTCAGGCCTGTGTTGTACACCGCGAAATCTGGCTGTTGACCCGATCCTGGAGCCGGGGTCTGGCAGTTCGCGGAAGTCGGGTCAAAAGAGAATTTTGCGGGATCGTTGTACGCGCCCACGGTGGCGCCAGCGCCCATGTCCATGCTCCAGTCCCCGTGCAGGAGATCGTTCCGGCCCTCCGGTGCGCGCCGCCATCGCCATTCGTCCCGGTCGTGCCGCCTCTCGGAGTTGCGGCGCATCCACTGCTGCACATACCTCGTGTGCGTAGACAATTCAAACCTTTGCATCAGAGACCTGGGTTCGGAATATACCAGGTGCCGATGGCTCCAGTCGGTCACCAGGTGAACGTGCTCGTCTCCCGCTTTGGCTCCGCGGACCATCAACAGCGCAATTACGAAGGCCGCGCCGAGAAGTATTTGAGCTGCTCTGAATCGCCACGAATTTTTCGATTTCATCTCATTCCTCGCCACTTTAACGTTCGACACAAAATTTCATGAACGCAATCAAAATTTGGTCTTTACGACGTGGATTAATTCCAGCGGAACGTTCACAGCATTTCTCAGGTTTATTCTAGTGACGGGAAAACCGGTCTCTCGCAAACCCGATTTTCGGTGCGCTTTAAGCATCTCCGCCGTTCGAAACCACGTGTCTCAAGTTACTTTTAGACAACTCCCCGGAATTTGGACCACCGCGCCTGAATATATCGAATATGCTGAAGCACAATTTGTATTAATTTGGCCAATGTTCCAAAACGGTACCCCTGCGTGGCCTTGGGACTAAAGGCATTCTAAAAAGGGTACAGGGGCCAACTTTGGGAGGGCCTGGGTCCAGGAGAAATTTATCTAATATTGCCTATCCGATTCGTGTTATTGGTCAGCCTCAATGCCAAAAGTAAGAAATCACTTGTAGATGCGCACATCCTCGAAAATTTATTTGATCCCACACTTTGCAAGCCAAGGAACGGTGGTACGGAAAGCACTCAAATTCTACCTGGTGCGCGGGGGCGAAAGCCGGAATCGTGCGCGGCTCACCCTTAATACTTTCGAGCGGGGTGGCTCTTTTACAATCTCTCCGCCAATAGAATTTTTTGAGGCCAAGGAGGCGGTATTCGGCGATTCGCGAGACGGAGGAGGAACATGCGCTATCTTCAACGAAACAATGCCGGCGCATGGTTTTAGCGGAGACAGCCTTCAGACCATAAGCCTCCGAACAGGCCTTCTAGGAAGCTTTCCGGCTCAGCGAGCATCCGCTCTGCGTTGCTTGCACCTTCCCGCACTGCAACGCCGAGATCACGAAGACCGACTCGGACCGAAACGTGGGCGCCGTGTACGCCTTCTTCCCCGGCTTTGGCCCCGTCTCGCCCGCGTTCTCTTTTCCCGTCTTTTCCATGTTCTTTTCTCGCCCCCTGCTTTTGCTGATTTAAATCAAGCCCGATTGGGACGCCTGGATCGCACAGCCCCCTGTGCCGGTGCCCACACCACCCGATCCCGCGCAAGACTGGTCCGCCAGCGGTGTAAAGTAAACCTGCGCGGCTCCGCCGGTGCCCGAAGCATTATCGATGATGATGCCGCTGGTTCCCCCCGCCGCAGAAGTCGTCGCGGAAGTATTGGATGTTGCCGCCAACTCGCTGTCCACGTCAAAAGCCATAATGCAACCGGATGCCGATGGGCATTTGATATGCGCGTCGCCCGTGATCGCGCTTCCGGGAACGCTCAAGAATATCCGGTCGTTGGTCGTGTTTGGGTTATTAAACTCGGTAATCGGCGAGCAGGTAACGAGGGCGGTAGTAAGCGAAGGTCCGAGGACGAGGGAAGTAGGATCCATCACACCGCTGTTAATCGGGATTATCCAAAGCGCACTGACTGGGGTTGCCCCGTTGAGGTGAGTACCGCACGCATACATGAATCCAGAATTGCTTCCCCCAGAGTAGTAGAAGTCGTCAAAAGTTCCTGTGTACATAGCCGAGGCAATCCCGACGCCGGAGGCGGCGTCTGAGACAATAGATTGAATATACGCCGCAAAATGAAGGGCTGAGGGATTGGCGGGTATGGCAACTTCAAAGACGCTAGGTACGTCGGGCGTGCCGTGAAATGGGGGGTCGGAAGCGGTGATAAACTCACTCGATGCCCGCGCGTAGACGTAGATCTCGCCGGTGGTCAGGTCCACGATCGGGCCATCTTCAAATCCGGGGTTGGCCAATTTTGGATCAAGGGCGTTGGCCCCGGCACCGGAAGTAACACCGCCAACTGTCGCGTCCACCGCAAAGAGAAGTCCGTCACTGCCGGTAGCGATAACTTCGTTAAAACCATTGGCAAATACCGGGCTATTGAGATGGCCGGAATCACCGGCGACGCCTATCGTCAGGCTGGCGGGCCAAAACCCAGTGGAAACGGTTTCGGTGGGAGTCCCCTGAAAAACGCCTGTAAATTTGTGAAGGAAACCCATGTCATCGCCGACAAAGAGAGTGTCCTGTGAATATTCGTAGAAAGGCGAGGAAAAAGTGTCTGTCGGAGTCGTGTCGCCGTTGGTGGTCGAGAATGCAACAGAGGTCTGGCAAGGCGCCGTAAGTGCGGTACAGCTTCCCGTGCCGGGCGCTACCGGAAGCGCCAGCGTGCCCATACCGGCTTTCCAGCGGAGAATCACCAGAGACGCTCCGGTGGCGGAGTTTTGTATAAAGGCTACTTGTGAACCGTCAATGGAGAGCACCGGCGAGGTCACTACCGCTCCGCTTGACCCAGTGTTGTACGCCCAATAGGTTTGGGGTGTGCCGCCAGTGCAGCTGGAATAAATGTTGCTGAAGGCAACGATCGTCGCTTGCGTAAGCGACCCTGCCAGCCCCGTGTTGTACACCACGAAATCCGGCTGCTGACCCGGTGTTACAGGGGTCACGCAGTTTGCCGAAGTCGGATCAAATGAAAATTTTGCGGGATAGTTCGCCGCGCCCACCGTGGCGCCCGCGCCCATGTCCATACTCCAGTCCCCGTGCAGGTGATTCGGATCCTCCGGCGCGCGGCGCCATCGCCATTCGTCCCGGTCATGCCGCCGCTCGGCCTTGCGCCGCATCCACTGCTGCACATATCTCGTGTGTGAAGACATCCGAAACCGTTCCATCAGAGACCTGGGTTCGGAATACACCAGGTGCCGATGGCTCCAGTCGCTCACCAGGTGAATGTGCTCGTCTCCCGCTTTGGCTCCGCGGACCACCACCAGCGCGATTACGAAGGCCGCGCCGAGAAGGATTTGGGCTGCTCTGATTCGCCACGAATTTTTCGATTTCATCTCACTCCTCGCCATGTAAGCGTTGAATGAAAAGTTCCATTCACACGCTTGAAATCCCGACCCTGCCCTGTTCTTCGAATTTGGCGGAACCCATTCACAACATTTCTTCGGCTTGTCTTAACGGTGGGGAAGCAAGGCAATTGCAAAATCCGATTTTCGCCTGCCGATATGCATTCCCCCCGATGGAATCCAGAAACCTCAGGCCGATCTTCAGATAATTCCTCCGAATAAAAACACTGCGCCCGAATATATAGAAAGTGCGGAATGGGGAAACTCAAATAATTCGGTCCATGTTCCAATGTTGCACCCCCGGCCCGTTCTTAGGACCAGGGCTGCTCCGAAGAAGTACAGATGCATTCTCAAATGGGGCTGAAGAATAGGCAGGCGGAAATCGAGGAAGAAATGAGGCACCGCGCAGGAACGGGCGACTGATCGTCTACTGCTGCGTGGCGCCAGAGGGAAAGGTTCTAACCTGGTGTAGTGCGTGGCTGCAAAACGACAGGAGATGCCAGAGAGCGATTCGGAATGGATTGTGGGGGGAGCTGACGTCGCGGAGTCGCTGGCGGGCGTTACAGAGCGTACCGGAGGTTTACCGGATGATTGTGAGAACTTAAAATCAGAATGTTTTTGTAGCGCCCATCCGCGCCAGCGGACGGGCGCTCTGGGTTCGCGCAGATGCCCGCCTGAAGGCGGGCGCTACAAGTACCAAGATGAAACTCAAAGGGCCGGACATTTCTTGCAGAATTCGGCGAGCGTCATGCTTTGGGCGGACTTGCGGGCTGGGAATGTTATCCAGCGTCGGGAAGCTCCGGCATAAGAGTCGTATCGCCGTCAAAGGGGGTGCCATACCATAACGCGCCGTCCGAAAGCGTCTGGTGCAGCGCCGGCGAGGCACCTTTGTAATAGAAAGGAGTAGCAGGGAACGTTCTGCTATACGGATTCCATTGCGCGCACAGACGGCGAATGCCGGCGGGAAATCCTTGCAGTTCGAGAACGTCGCTGCCCGCCTTCCTGGCATGCTTATAAGCTGCGGCAATCAGGGTTTGCACAACTTCCGGATCGTCTTGCTTTACGATCACGTCCGCAACCAGGGAGCGCCGCAAACCGTTGGCCATGCCCGTTTCGTCGCGAATCACCAGGTAACCTGTCAATTTTCCATTCTTGCGGCAACAAAGCACGCTCGTGCTGGATCGATCGGCGGGGACATCGTAGTGCCAGTGGAGGAACTCAACGCTGCGATCGGCAAGCAGGCGTGTCCCCTCGCCAAGTTTTTCTTTCCACAGAATCTCGAATTCTTCCGCGATTTCGCAGGGTTTAATTTCGCTCACGGAGAAATCTTTCGCCGATCCTCGCGGCCAGCGCCTGCGGAACAACTTATCCATCCTCAAAGCAAGCGATCCAAGAACTCCTACGAATGGGGAGAGCGCCGGCTTGATTTGCAGTTTTTTTAGCACCGTCTGAATGAAAGGATAGGGCCGCAGCACCCAGAATAGAACCGTCTCATATTCCGGCTGGGGCATCGGCACGCACCCGAAAGCGCAGGCAATCTTTCCCGTGGCTTCCACCGCCGTGGTGGAAATGTACAGGTCAACGGGCTTCTGGGCATAGAAAGCCCCCATCAACCTCACGGTGTGGGCGCGGTATGCGGGTTCCGCCACGAATCCCGACCCGACGACAGCGGTCAACGTCTTGCCGCCAAAGTGGTAAAGAGAAGAGATGCTCGCGAGGTACCCGACTACCCTGCCTTCCGCTTCCAAGACCCAGCCAATGGCGCGTTTTGTCTGCATATGTTTCAGCGCCGGATTGTCACGCCATAAATGTTCCCAGTTTTCCAGCGGATCCGGGGTCAGGCCCCAGCGTTGTTTAAGATTGGTAATTGCTTCGTAGTCCGAGAATCGCGCCTCGCGAACTTTGGCCGGCACATGCGAAGAGGGCCCCCGGAATCATTCCCGTCTGCCTCAGGAGAATCCCGGCGTGACCGGATCTTTTCCAGGATTGCATTGCCTACTTTTCTTTCCAGTGAGACCATTTCTCGCGGACCCGATTCCCTTCTTAACGTCTGAGATTTTTGGATGCCCCTGAAGCTACCTTCCGGAAAACTGCCGAACTAGCCGCCTTGCCCCATTTCGCATGTCGCTAATGTTGGAGGCTGGGCGCATTGCGCCCCTAATTCTTCCAATACGCCCATGACAGTCAGTATGCGGCAGCTTCGCTCCAAGGCAAATGCAACCGTTGATTCCAGGAGCGAAGGAGTACAGCCGTAAGGGGAAGGCTTTAAACGCACATCGTGGGTATAGAAGATCAGCCAGCCTTTTTGCTTCTCATTCTCCAGAATCAGCTTTCGCGCTTTTTCAAACTGGTCCAGCTCCCCGTACAAGCTGTTGGACCGAAGCAGATTCAGATCGACATCCGGACCGTTGACGCCACGAAAAATGCCCCGGCTACTGCTCATCCTCGGCCCCAAAGTTTTCTTGGTCATGAAGGTGACATGGCCAAAGGGATAGGCGAAATTCCCGGAATCAGGGGCCCCCGCGATTTCTTCCATGGCTTTTCTGCCCCGATCGACGTCCTCGTTGTAACTGGAGCAAGAAACGGCACGGCTCGAAATGTGGCCAAAAGTATGGCAAGCGAGTTCGTGCCCGTCCTGGAGCAGCGAATGGATATCTTCCCGGCGGAACTGGTCGCCCAGTTCGCCGGAAGTGCCCATTAATCCCGGGGCGGCGTAGTAGGTTCCCCGGCCGCCGAGACTTTTCAGAATTGCTCCCCCGGTAAAAAGTGCGGTGCGAGGAAAATCGTCGAAGCCGAACGATACGACGGGACCTCGATTACCCCAGGGGACCGTGCGAGAGAAGAGTGAACACAAGGCTTCCCGGCGGAGAGCCGAAAGTATGGATCGCGGATTCATGATTTTTCGACCTTTGAGCTAGTGCAACCCTGCCAATCGGTCGTGTGGCTGCCCGATGTGGAGAAGCGATCGGGTTTTCTTTCTCTGCTCATCCCTTAGGAAAGCGATGAATTTGCCGGAGACCGGTCTCTGTTCCCGAATGATTGACGACCAGAAGAAACCCGCCAGCCTCGCAAAACTGCCGAGGAAAAGCGGCTTCTCGCCCACGCGTTGGAGGCACTTGAAAATCTCAAAGACGGGATCGCTGCCAAAACTGTAATCCATTCTTCCCTGGCGAAATTTGTGCCGAACCAGATTGCCGCCTTCTCCCGTGTGCCTGTGATGGTAGATCCCGAGTTCCGGAAAAGCTTCCGCCGACCAGCCCATCATTCTGGCCGAGGTTTGGGCATGCCAGTCTTCTCCGCCGTATTCAAGGACCGCATAGCCTCCGATGGCTTCGTAGCATTCGCGGCGGACGAGCTGCGCGGCATGAGCCACGGAATAAACCCGGTTGCTGCTGCGGCTGCGGAACACTCCGCCTTCTTCCTCGCAAACAAAGCCCCCGGCGATGCCCAACCCGGGTTCTTTCTCGAATTTGGTGATCAGATCCGAGAAATACGACGGCCCTAAGGAGATGTCGGCATCCAGATTCCCGATAAACTTATAGGGAATGCTTTCCAAAAGTTTCATGCCTTCTTGCAGCGCCATGACCTTGGTGCGAAAACTCCTTCCGGGGGCCCTCGTTACCCGCAGGAAACGGATGAAGTCGTGCTTCTCCGCATACCGCTGAACAATTTCGTCGGTCTTGTCCACGCTCCCGTCGCTTACGATCACCCATCTTTGCGGCAGCTCGGTTTGCGCAAGCACGGATTCAATTGGCTTGGAAATATTTTCTTCTTCGTTATAGGCCGCTGTCACCAGAACGTAGGCCCGCGCATGGTTCAGGGCTTCGCTCATGGTTTCCCCAATTCGCTAAGCGTGCTGGAGTTCACCGCCCAGCGCAGGCACTTCAAATATTGCTGAACCTCAATTTCCGCCCTGTACCGCGAGGATCGCCGCATCAGATAGACAAGGCCCCATCCCGCGGCCCGGACGGCGTAGCCGAGGCATCCGATCAGCAGATAGAAGAACAAAGAGATGCGGCCATGATATTTTTTCCAGTACTTCAGATTCGCGCGCTGCATCTCGACATTGAACCGGGAAGGCGCATTCGCGGCGCTGGCCCCGCCGTAATGAAGCGCCCTGGCTTCGGGATAAAAAACCACCCGCCAGCCGGCCAGATGAAATTGCTTGCACCAGTCCACATCTTCCGCGTACATGAAAAATCGCTCGTCGAGCAGGCCGGCTTTGTTCAAAGCCTCCCGCCGGGCCATCCAAAACCAGCCGTTGAGCACATCGATGTCCGTGATCCGGTCAAACTGAAAATCCTTCATCAGATAACCGCCGAAGAAGCTGAAGCGTTTCAAAAGCACATCCAGGAAGAGAGCGCGCAGCAAAAGATTCCAGAGGGTTGGGAACCTCATCCCTGAACGATGCACGCGCCCATCGGTATAGAGCATGCCCGGACCCAACAGCCCGATGGTTGGATTCTGTTCCATGTAAGCATGCATTTTTGGCAGGCAATCCGGCGGAACGTTGACATCCGAGTTGATCAGGCAAACGTAATTCCCGGTTGCTTCCCTTATTCCGACGTTATTTCCACCGGCAAAACCGAGATTAGCTCCGGTTTCCTTGAGTATCACTTCGGGGAATTGAGTGCGAACCATCTCCGGCGAACCATCCGTGGAACCATTGTCCACGACAATAATCTCGGCGGCGAGCTTTCCGTCCATGGAGCGCAAGGAGGTGAGACATTCCTCGAGGTACTTCTTTGTATTCCAACTGACGATTATGATGGAAAGGTCCGTCACGGAGGTTTGGCCATCTTTCCGTTGATTTTGGACACTCTGGGGAATACTTATCATTTCAAATCACCGTGCGCGGGCCGGCTGGAATAATCCGCAAACCGCCGGTCAGTTCATTTCCCGCATGGAATGGAAAATTCGCAAACATTCGTGAACAAATTTACTTCGTGGTTGATTTCGGAGCCCATCGCCCGGTGACCATGCGCCCGTAAGAGGTGACCGGTTTGGAAATGTCCGGAGCCGGAGCTGGGCGCGGAGGCGGAGCCATTCTGGCGGGCGCGGGCGTTACTGCCGCCAGCACGGTGGACGAAGACTCCGCGGGAATAGTAAGGTAAGCCGTGGCTGTGATTGCCAGGAATGCGTACCACGCCACCTGAATCTGGTCCCAATAGGAGATCCCGACGAAGGACACGACGTTTGCGAACAATGCGGCTCCCAGCGACCAGTAATAGAGCGCCATGTTTCTGTTTCCCGCCGAGGCCCTCCAGGCGGCACCCACATACTTGAACCCATAAACGATGATCGCCAGGAACAGGATGAGGGGGATCAGCCCGGTGGAATCGGCGACGCTGACGTATTGATTGGCCGTGTCCCACATGCCCCAACCCCATGCCCCCGTATCCTTCACGCCAAAGAGCCACCAATCCTTGAAGTGCAAAATGCATTGATTTACCAATTGATATCTATGATCGCTCGAGGAACCTCCTACCAGGTCCACGCGAGCAATCAGTTGCCAGACCGGCGCTTTCATCACCATATGCAGCGACACAAGCGTCACGACGATTCCCCATCGGATCGGCCGCATCACCTTACGCAACGGCCACATGCAGATCGCCATCAGGCCGCTCACGTATGCCAGCATGGGAGTGCTTGACGCCGCGGCCCACACAATCATCGTGGAGCCAGCGAGTCCCGCCAGGGCAATCTTCAGATTCTTCTTGTCCTTCAACCACAAACCAATAAAAAGCGGCGCCAGAATTGCCCCGAATGTTCCGGCCAGAAGCGGGTGGCCGAATCCGGCCACGGCCCGCGTGCGGTCTTGTCTCGTCAAACCCGCGCCGTAATAGGAAGCTCGCGCCCCGCCCAGCAGAGCATAGGGGTTATGTCCGGTTACTTGTTCGTATATCATGACGGCAGCGACAGCCAGGGTAACGTATGCCAGCGCTCGCACTGCCACGTCCGCATCCTCACCGTCCCGGACCAGATATCGCATCAGGAAATAAATCCCGAATATCGTATAGAGATCGCCCGCCTGCCTTACGAGCATTCCCGAATCGCGCCAGAGAAGCATGGAATTGACAGCCGTAAAGATCGAGAAAAGTATTACGGCCTTGTCCAGCCGGGTCATGCCGCCGCTGAAGATTTCCGTCTTCGACCCCATCTTGTCCCGAACCATCCGAATCATGCCGCATAGCAACAGAACACGAAGCATCGGAAAGTGCAGGGGTCCGAGTACGAGAACCTGATCAAGGGGGATCAGGATTCCGGCCGCCAGGAACAGCGCGATGACCTGCCTTCGCCCGCGGAAACAAATGAGTATCCCCACGATGATCACCACCGCGAGGACGTACGGGTTCAAGACGGTTTGACTGGCACCGCCACCGAATTTTAGATTCTCGGGTTCCACGGTTTACGCCTTGCCACCTGAAACGCTTGTGGTCTTGTCAATTCGAGAAACGGGCTTTTCAAAAACTGCTTCGATGGCCGGGCCGGCGCCCGCCATGGCAGCGAACTCGGCAAGCGGAGCGGCCACCGAAAGTTGGAACGCTTTACGGATTGCCCGCGAAGGTATGCCGCGCGGCCCTTGCTTGGACATTGGAACCGGCGTGATTCCCATCTTCTCCATTGCTCCCGAACAAAGATAATTTACGCTATGCAGGAGATACGAAGTCCGGGGCGTAGTCAGGCTAATTTCCTGGAATCCCAGCGAGGTCAGTACTTGCCGCAGGGATTGCGGTGAGAAAAGTGAAATGTGCCTGGGCAATTCCAGGCCGTACCAGTAGGTGCCGAGCACACGGGATTCCCACGACTCAATATTGGGGACCCCTGCGTAGAATATTCCGCCCGGTTTCAACCATTCCAGCACCTTGGCAAGGAACTGGCGCGGGTGGTAAACGTGCTCGAGAAGGTCGAAACCAGTGATGACATCAAAGCTTTCCGCGGGGAAGGGAGCATCGAGAACGTCTCCTACGAAAACCTCCGCCCCCGTGGCAGATCGTGCTTTCTCCGCCGTTGAGGCTTCCATATCGATCCCGTACAGCTTCCAGTCTCCGCCCTTCATGGTTCCGAGGAATGCGCCCGAGCTGCATCCGATGTCGAGAATGGCTCCGCCCTTTTTATGACGCGCGATTACGTCACGCTGCCTTTGCCAACGGCTCGGCGCCGACCTTTCGCCCCCGGCCATGATCGCCCGGTGATAGTCCTCGCTGTAGTGGATCCCCATTTCTTCCGGCTTCGGCGGATCCGCCAGCCAGACATAGGAGCAAGAGGAGCACCGCATCAAATCGTATTCGTCCCGCCGCCAATGAAATCGATCGGGGGCGGTCATGAAATGCACGGCCTGGCCGCCGCTGCATAGGGGACATTTTGAAGAGTCTTCCGGCATTGGTTGGCTATGCGACCCTTCCGGAGCGTCGATGATTTGCACTGAACTCACGTGACTTTGATCCATTCCTTTTTCTCCATGTCGTACGTTCTCACCAGCTTTGCGGGATTGCCGGCGATCAAGCTGAAAGGGGGAAAGCTCGTTGTAACTACGGAATTTGCTCCAATGACGCTGTTCCGGCCAATCGACAAATCATGAGAGCTGCATAGAACAACGACGCCAAAACCCAGCCAGCAATTTTTCCCGATCGTGATTCTTCCACCCTCCGTCACGCCCTGCTTGCGGATGGATTGATCGATGTCGGAAAACTCATGGTTGTGATCCATGACCAGGACGGATGGGCCAAAAAGAACGTCATCTTCCAGTGTGATTCGATTCTTGGCAGAAATGGTGGACCGCCTTCCAATCCTGCAACCATTTCCCAGGATGATCTTTGGGCCGGGATGGCCGGGGACCGGAACCGCATTCAGCCATACGTCGTTGGCGAGAACTACATCATCCCCGATTTGAATGTCTTTCGCCATCGATCGCAGAATGTCGCACGAGAAATCGATGGACACCCGGCGGCCAAATCCTGCGAACGGAAATGTCATTTCCAGCCAACGCGAGTTCAACCACCTCAATCCCCTCGAAAACAAATAAAAGGGATCTTCCATTTGAATCGGATTATTTGTCGTGCTCACTGTGCGAGCCAACTCTGTCACTTAGCCGGAGCAACTTGCGCTGTCCGGATACGTTGAGGAAGCAGGACCCCCAAAAGCGCTCTTCTTTCTCCGCTGGATACCGCATTCGTAAGCAAGATGGCGGGCCAGGCGGCAACGAGACATCCGATAGATATCAATCCCAACCTCGCCGTCCCCAGCACACGCGGATTCGCAATATGAGGCAAGGGCAGGTGGCCGGCGATGGCCCCGGCCGCGAGGATCGCTAGCGAGCCAAGAGCCACCCTGGCGACGTCGGGTAAAAGGACCTTCGCCTGAAATCCTTCGAACGTTTTATGAACGGCATAAAGCATGAAGAGCATTCCACTGATTTCCGAAACAGCCAGACCCGCCAGCACCCCATAAAAGCCAATCCTTCTCGCAAAAATAGCAATGGAAAAAAGAATGACGATCACTAATACCTGCCGAATATTGTCCAACAATGCGTGGCCCGATACCCGGTACAGCACCAGACCCAATATGGAAAAAGTCGAGAAAAACCCGGAGAGGCAGACAAGCCAAAGGGCGACTTTTAGAGTGGGGATCGCTTCACCTGTCCATACGTAGACCACGGTTGTGCCAAAAACCGAAAAGAAACCAAGCGGCAGGAGCGTCAACCCCATCGTAACCTTAACCGATTTAACGATGAGGAGATTCATTTCCCGCACGGACCCTGCGCCAAATATCCTGGCGCCTCCAGAAAGGATGGGAACTAGAACCGCGTCGGAAAGCATCTGCGCCGAGTTCTGCAACCTGTAGGCGAGCGCAAAAACTCCCGCGGCCTCGGCTCCGAAGACTCGCAGGAGGGCGACTGGGATGATCGCGTTGTAGATCACCTGCATAACGTTAACTAGTTGATAACTACCTGCATACCGGAAGAGTTCGGGGATGACGTCTTTCGTGACATATTTCCACCTGACCTGCACCTGTGGCAAAAGGTGGCGCGAAGCGATGTAGCAACACGCCACGAACCCCACTTCGGATAATCCCATCGTGAAAGCCATTCCGAAGAGGCCATAACCAAAGTGAAGCAGGAGCACGATGGCTATCGCTTCCGCCACCGTGAAAAACGTCGTGAATTTCCGCGCGATGTCAATGCGATGGCCGCCCATCACGATCGCTTCAAACGCGGCGCCCACATTGGACAGCAGCATGATCAAAGCGAGCATGGAGATGGACGCCGCAGCAGGGTTCAGCAATTCCGGCGGCACTCCGGCGAGTCGCGCCAGGCTTCGCGAGAATAAGCAGACCGGGATCAAACCGACAAAAGAGAGGATGAACATGCCGGCGGTCCCTGTGCTCAGCAGCCTGTTGGTCGTCTCAAAATCTCCGTTTCCTGTGGCCTCGGCGACGTATTTCTGAAACGCTGACTTAATGCCGATACTCCCGAACCTCATGTAGGCCGCTGCCGTCATGAGAATCGCCCAGATCCCATAACCGCCAATTCCGAGGTGGCTGATCACGATTGGAACTGTAATCAGCCGTGTGCCCACTTGAGCGAACCTGGCGATCACGCCGAATACTGTGCTCTTGCCTATCGTGACGGCAAGACTCTGCTCTCCGGGCGCTTCATCGATGGTCACTTGTTCGGGCATCTGTCAGGATTGAGATTCCCATCCCAAGGATGCAATCGGGGACCGGGGAACCACTGCGTTTCCTTGTAGAAAACTAATTTCCCGACCAAGCAATAACGCAAGCACCCGACATCCCTCGCCCAGAGCTTGTGTTGACTGGGGGGGTAGCCCGCCTTCTTTTTGAGGCGGGTCAGGTTCAATGGGGGGTCACTTTCAGAGCTGTCGGAGGATTCGGCTCGTTCGCGGAACCCGCATTGAATTGGTACGCTCCCACATCCCATGGGCCATTCGCGGGCCGCGGATTCGGTGTTCCGGTGCAAATTACGCGAACAACGGTGTTAACCGTTTGCTGGGTGCAAACCATGGCGCTATCCTGGGTGCTGAATCCGGCGGGCCACAGGGAAGCCAGGTTTGCGCCTTTTCCCACGGTCGGGGATGAAGTGCTTGTTGGAGAATAAACAAAGGCCTGCGAATTCGTGAATCCGCCCGTCGTGGCCTGAGAATCTGAAAGTCCGAGGTTCTTGGAAATGGTGACGGAACTTGCCGCAGGGTTTCCCGATCCGCTGCTGTTGCTGGAATTGATGCAAAGATTATTTTCCGAATAAAATGGCCCGGACCAAGTGTATCCGTGGCTCGCGTCATTGATGCAATCCTGCCAATCCACTACCGTATTATTCCAAAAATACATGGCGGTGGGAGTTTCCGACTGCGGAACCTGGGGCCCATTCGAGCCGACTGCCGTATCGTTGTACCAGATATTGTTCCAGACGTAGTCCGTTTCGCCCTGATTTCCTATCTGTAATCCTTCGCAAGCGAAATTGTCGTGAATCCGATTGTCATGGATGTAATAAACACCGCCGTTTCCCATGGAATCGACGCTTTCAATACAATTGGGATGAATCGTCGGGTCAGGGGATTCCCCGACGAGCGTGATTTCATTGAATCCAAACTCGCCCGCATAAACCGGCTTGTAGGCGTTCGACATGCATTTAAATACACTGTACTTCACATTTGTGAAAGACATCGCTCCGCCCGGAAATGGTCCGCTTCCTGAAGTTGCGGCGCAATTGTTTGCAACGTTGTAGGTGAGCAGGCAATGTGGACATGCGGGACTGCCATAAATGGAAACAAGCTCGTCGGCGTCGTTCACCGTGTTTGCCGAGTACGTACCCATTGACCAGTCATGTTCATACCCGTTGCTTACCGTTACATAATCGGCATTCGTGATTAAGAACCAGCCATTTTGTCCGTAGCAGCTGTTCTCGGCGTCATTGGCATAGTACAGGTTGCGCATCTCCACCCAATTGATCGTGATGTACGATGCGTTGATGACCACGAAGAAGTTGCCGTTGCCGCTGACGCACCCGGAGGTTGTCCCTCCAATCTGTGTGGGGGTGCTGGAGCCGGCGGAGGCATGCCCGTCGAAGACAGGGCGGTTCCATGCGGAGGGACAACTGGTCGTGTTGTACCAGGTTTGGTCCACCCCGATCGTCACGGGATTTCCGCTGGATCCCCCATTATTCAATACCAGAGGAAAGTTGCTGGTTCCTGGGGAGTTGTACCAGACGTCGCATCCCCGCAGAATAAACGTATCTCCGGCCACGGCCGAATAATTTCCGGCCGTGCCGCTCGCAGCCGGCATGCCCGGAAGGTGCGCCCACGGTGTTGCCTTGCTTGTTCCATTGTTCGTGTCGGAGCCGCTCGTTGCGACATAGTAGGTTGTCGCAGAGACGCTTCGAGCAGGCAACAAAGCCGCCAGCAGCGCCAAGGCCGATGTGAGCAGAATTGAAGTTAAATTGAACCGTTTCATATGAGAATGCCCGCGGGACTCTCCGTGGAATTAAGAATGAGAATGTAATTGCTGTAGAAAAGCGAAGTCATCGACGTCGGGCTGCTGTTTTCCTCCATGACCTCGTCATGGAAGGAGAGGATAAAATCACGTTCACTGCGTTCGGGATATGGGCTATGAGGAAGCTAACTTTCTGCTTGCGTGAAGACCCGAAATCGCGGCATTCCTCGCCCAGGCCTTGTCTTGACTGGGCGAGGAACCCGCCTTCTTCTAGAGGCCTGCCGGGCTCACTGGACGGTCGCTTTGAGACCTGTCGGAGGATTCGGCTTGCTGCTCGTGGAAGCCGCGCTGAATTGATAGGCTCCCACATCCCATGCCCCGCTTGCCGGGCGCGGATTCTGCGTTCCAGTGCAAACCATCTGAACAACCGTGTTCACCGTCTGCTGGGTGCAAATGAGACCAGCGTCAACGTTGCTGAAACCGGCAGGCAACAGTGACGCCAGGTTCGCGCCCGCGCCCACGGTTGGCGCCGAGCTGCTTGCTGGAGAATAAGGAATCGCCTCAGAGTTCGTGTATCCCGCCGACGCCGCTTGAGAATCCGTCATTCCGATATTGTTGGAAATCACCGCGGGATTCGCCGAGGGATTTCCTGACGTACCGTCGCCCGCGGAGTTAATACAAAGGTTATTCTGCGAATGAAATGCCCCGGACCACGAATACCCGTGAGCCGCGTCATTGATACAGGCAATGCCGTCCACGATTGTGTTATTAAAAAAGTACATCGCTTTGGGAGTTTCGGACTGCGGAACCTGGGGCGCATTGGCGCCAGGGCCGGGGTTGTACCAGATGTTGTTCCAGACGTAATCGGTTTCGCCGGAGTTCCCGATCTGCCCCTCTTCGCAGTCGTAGTTGTCGTGAATCCGGTTGTCATGAATGTAGTAGACGCCGCCATTGCCCATCGAGTCGACGCTCTCGATACAGTTGGCATGGATCGTCGGGTCCGGGGATTCGCCATTCTTGGTGATTTCGTTGAACGCGAATTCGCCGGCAAAGAGCGGTTTGTATGCGTTCGACAGGCAGGCAAACTCGCTGTAGCGCACATTCGTAAATGAAAGCGCTCCGCCCGGCTGCGTGCCGCTTCCTTTGGTCGTGGCGCAGTTATTCGCTACGTTGTAGGTCATCAGGCAGTGCGGGCACGAGGGGTTGCCGTTGATCGTAACAAACTCGTCCGCATCGTTTACCCTGTTTGCCGAGTAAGGGCCCATCGCCCAGGCGTGCTCGTAGCCGTTGCTGAACGTAACGTAATCGGCGTTGCTGATGGAGAACCAGCCATTTTGCCCGTAGCAGCTGTTCTCGGCGTCATTAGCGTAGTACAGGTTGCGCATCTCCACCCAATTGATCGTTATGTACGAAGCATTGATGACGACAAAGAAATTGCCATTGCCGTTGACGCACCCGGAAGTTGTCCCTCCAATTTGAGTCCCGGTGCTGGAGCTGGCGGAGGTGTGCGCGTCAAATACAGGGCGGTTCCACGCGGACGGGCAACTGGTCGTGTTGTACCAGGTTTGGTCTACCCCGATGGTTACGGGATTCCCGCTGGATCCTCCATGATTTAATACCAGTGGAAGACTGGCGTTATACCAAACGTCACATCCCCGCAGAACAAACGTATCTCCGGCCACAGCGGTATGACTTCCGGCGGTGCCGGTTGCATTCGCCATGCCCGGAAGATGTGCCCACGCGGTGGTTTTACTGGTTCCGTTGTTCGTGTCGGAGCCGCTCGTCGCAACGTAATAGGTCGTCGCAGAGACGTTTCGAACAGACAAAAAGGTCGCCAACAGCGCCAGGACCGAAGTGAGCAAGATCGAAGTTCGTGTGAGCCGTTTCATGTCGTTTCACCTATCCGCTAACGTTCCTGCAACAAAACTACATGTCGCGGATTCGGTGTCGCTACTGGCCGAAAGTCCAGTATGTAGGACACGCTTCAAGTACAGTGCCCCTCCTCTGGCCACGGGTACGTCACAACCTTGCGCCCCAAACTTTATTGGGGAACGGCTTTTACGCTGGTGGGAGGAACTGGCTGAGCGGCAGCATTCGAATTCCATTCGTATGCTCCCGCGTCCCACGGGCCGCTGGATGGGCGCGCGACCGTTGTTCGCGCCGGGCCCGTCACGATATGGCTTGTCGAGTCGTAAACGACCCCATAAGTGGTGTCACTCCGGCACGCCGTTCCAGCAGCGGCATTCGTCGCCGAAATCGCCGTGCACAGCGCGGTTTCATTGGTTCCGTTCCCCACAGTGGCGCCCATCGCCGAACTCGGCGAGAACGAAAAAGGTTGAGTCAGTTTGTACCCCTGCGCGTTCGCCTTGGCCTTGGATTGGATCAGATTCGGGTTCGGACTTTGCGTGACCGCGCATCCCGACTTGCAATCCCTGTTCGTGTACATCGGACTGGAACTCGAAATCGTATGATTGTTGTAAAGATTGATGGCGGACGGAGAGGCGCTTCCGTTGAACGTTCCCGCGCGAACCGGAATTCCACTCGGCGGCGACGCATCCGCTCCGCCTTCCATCGTGTTATTGAAAATGGTGCAAACCCCGCCGCCGCTCCCCAGCGCGTCCGAGCACATCAGCTCATTGGCCTGATACAGAGGCCCGTTCGTGATGACATTGTTAAAGAACCAGCTCGTTCGGCCCGCGGAAGGGGCTAGTTGCAGGACAATGCCTCCCGCGTTATTTGTGGACGCCGGGCTGAAAAAATAATTGTTGTAGAAAAACGAATCCATTTCTGCCGGGCCGCTGTTTTCCTCCAGGACATTGTTGTGCGACTGACACCCGGGGAAACACAGGCCGCCGTCATTCGCCATGAGATTGTCATGGAAGGAGACGATGGAAGCCTCGTTCACCGCATCCGGGATCCAGGCGATATAATTCTGGTAAACATTCCCGCAGCCACCGGTTGCATAGATCCCCGTGAAATCGTCCTTCGCCGTGTCGCTGCCGTCGATCACGTTGCGGTAGACGCTCGTCGTCGCGTCCGTTTTCCCCGTACGGCAGAGAATCGCCGTTACGTTCCCGCCGGGGCCGCCCTCGGATATGCCCGCCGCGTGCGTCCAGCCGTGAAAGTAGTTGTCGTGGATGTTTATATTCGTGCCGCTCGCTCCCCGATCCAGATAACCCACCCATTCGGTTGCGTTGCTGCCGATGAAAAAGCCGGTGAATTCCATCCACGCGACCGTTACGTAAGAGGCTCCGGAAAGGGTGAAAAAGAATATCTGGCTTGATCCGCTATTCGGAAATGTTGCGCCACCATTGAGGATTGGCCGCGTCCAGGCCGCACCGGCAAACCAGGTCTGATCTAGGCCTCCCACCTGGATCGGGTTGCCGCCCGAACCGTTCCATTTCCAAGCCCAAGGAAACGACGAAGACGACCATGTGTCTCCGCCGCGTAAAACAATACTGTCTCCAGCATTAGGCGAGATCGAAGCGCACGTGGCGGAGCAGTTGGGCATCCCGGGCGCGTGCAGCCAGGGCGTGGTCTTGGCGGTTCCGTTGTTTGAATCGGACCCGTTCGCCGCCACGTAGAAAGTTGTCGCAAAAGCACTTCCGGAAGATAAGAAGGCCGTAAGCAGAAACAAGGCCGCGGTAATAACGAATCGTTTCACGTGGTAATTCCTGTCCGCTTTGTTTCCATTGGCCAACGTATATGGCGCGGAAAGGGTGTCACTTCTGGCTCGGAGGTCAGTTTGCATGCAGGCTGTGGCGCTGTATTCAGAACCAATCGACAAGGGTATCAGCGCTTCGGTTCTGCGACCGATTCGATAAAACGTATCGCCGCGGGCATCATCGATTCCATTTGCTCTTTGCCTCGAGCATGATCGCGTCGATAATGCGCGCTCCCGCCTTGCCATCCCACTTCTCCGGGGCGCCTCCGCTCGTTTGTTTCGCTCTCTGCGTTTTTACGGCTTCCCGGATCTTTTCGCTCCGCGTTCCGGCGATCGTGTTCGTGCCGCGCGTCACCGTGACGGGCCTTTCCGTGTTCTCGCGGACGGTGACGCAGGGAACGCCAAGGCAGGTGGTCTCCTCCTGGATGCCGCCGGAATCCGTGACCACAATTCCCGCGTTCTTCATCAGGCAAAGAAAATCGATGTACCCGACCGGATCGAGAATATGAATGCCTTTCCGCGGGAATGCCCCCTCAGACCCGTTCACCGCGGGCTCTCCGTTCTTGAAATGGAAGAAGGACTCCAGCCCGAATTCGCTGATCCGCTTCCTCGTCCGAGGATGCGTCGAAAAGAAGATCGGACACGAGTCCGACAATTCGTTCAAGCCCTCGAGGATGCTCAGAAAGGTCTCACGATTGTCCACATTGGATGGACGGTGGAGCGTCAGCAGCGCATAAGGGCGCGCGCCGTTCGCTGAGCCGTTGCCGCCGGAACCGTTTCGCACACCTAGCGTCTCCAGGATGCCGGACCGGCTGGCCTTATCCTGCGAGGCCAGGAGCGAATCGATCATGGTGTTTCCGACGAAGTGGACACGTTCCTGAGGAATCCCTTCGTGAGCCAGGTTGTGCGCGCCGCTCTCTTCCGTCACAAAAAGAAGATCGGAAAGATGGTCGGTCATGATGCGGTTCACTTCCTCGGGCATGGCGCGGTCAAAGGACCGCAACCCGGCTTCCACGTGCGCGATCAAGGGCCGCGTTCCGCTCGAATCGTAGGAAATCTTGGCGGCCACCAGCGCGCATCCGACCGTGGAATTCACGTCGCCCACAACGATGAGCACGCCGGGCTTTTCCTGCAGCAATACTTCCTCGAATTTCCGCATGATTTCCGCTGTCTGTGCGGCGTGCGAGCCCGACCCGATTCCCAGATGAATGTCCGGCTTGGGAAGCTCCAGATCGACGAAGAACGATCCGGACATGGACTCGTCGTAATGCTGCCCGGTGTGAACCAGGATCCCCTGGATCTTCGCCGCATCCGCCGGCTGCTGACCGGAAGGCTCCGCCGCAACCTTGCGGTTGTGTTCCCGGATCGCGGCGATCATGGGCGCGGCCTTCATGAAATTCGGCCTGGCCCCCACCACAATCATGATTTTCATACTGGATGTCCTGAAAGGACGAATCTCCGAATCGAGTGTTTCGATGGCGTCTGTTTTCATAGGAGGTCCAGACTACGCGCGGTTCCAGTTGGCAAAAGCATAGAGAAGCCAGCCGAGTTCGTACGGGCGGCATTCGAACAAGGCGCGCAGGCCGTTGCGCGATTCCCGATCTTCGCGGCCGGTCAGAAGGTGAATGGCCAGGTTCCAAATCCGGGTGGGCTGATTCCGCCCGATGCAACGCCAGACAACGTTCGCGGCGTCATCGCGCATGTCAATGCCAAGTTCATTCTCGTCAATCCACTGAAGCCCCTTATAGATCCAGGGGCTGAAATCGGATTGAATGGCTTCGCCCATCGCAAACAGGGCCATCGGCCCCATGGCGTGCTGGTGAACGGAAAATACCGGGAAGGTTTCGGCGACCAGACCGGTCGAGGAATTGTAGTGCCACCACCATTGACCCAGCGTCCCCTGAGCTTCGCAAATCGTGAGAGCGCAGTCCAGCGCCCTCTTGGCCGCCTTCTCCTCCCCGTAGGCCTGTGAATATTTGCTCAAGCCGTAGATGGGATAGACCTGATCGGCAAAGCTGCCCATGCTGCCCCGTGCGATTCCGGAGAGCCCTTTGCTTGTGCCGAGGTGCGCGAAAATTCCTTGTTTGCCCTGGTTCAGCAGAATCGTCCGGCAGATTTCCCCTGCCATCTCTCTTGTGTTCCCAGCCAACTCCGGGCGCGCCAGGGCTTCGTGTGCGAGCCCGGAAAGGAACCAGGACATGTACATCGTGTGGCGCTGGCCCACATCCGGGAAGCGAGACGGGGCATTTCTGACATCGAGGCGGGTGTTGAATTCCTCGAGGCGTTCCGGCGCAACCAGAGCGCAGAGCCAGTGCAGCAGCCCAAGATCGCCGATATTGTCGATCCATTTCGTGTCCGCCAGCAAAACATCGAACACTTTCTGGATATCGATGGGCGATGTCCCGCCGCTTTGTTCGAGCCGGTGAAGCCCCATCAAGGTAATCGCCGTATACCGCTGCGAGATCCCTTCCTGAACCATGCCCGACGGAGTCCGCTTCAGCGTGTAGCAGAAGAGCTGCTTGTTGGGATCGAACATCGGCACGAGTCCGTTGACCGCCAGCGTGTTCAGTCGCCGAATCACTCCCTGGAGGCTGTCCGAACTTTTCATCACAGTGGGTTCCGTTGTGCTCATCGTGGGGTTTGGCGAGTTGCTTGACATTTTTTCTCCAATATCAAAATGATGTTATCGACGATGGTCTGCAAAGCCGGGCGAATGCTGTCTTCGGGCTGGGAGGGGCGATTGCGTTGTTCCAGGACGATCTTTGTTCGAACATCCTTGATGTTTTCGAGCAGGGTCAGCCGGCCGTTTTGGGCCAGGTATTTGTCCACCGCACCGATCTTGCCGCGAAAAACGCTGTAGACAGGGACTCCCAGCGCAGCCGCTTCCCGGTTCATGGTCCCGCCTCCGCTGATCATCAGGTCGGAGAACCAGATCAGGTTCAATCCATCCAAGGCCTCCGCGGGAACGATCATGCTCCCGGAAGAAATCAGCTCGGCCCAGTCCTGCCGCAACTTTTCGCCCTGCTTCACGTTTCGCGGGATGACGACGGACCGCACCCTCGGATTCTCCGACAAGAAACGAAGGGCTTCCGCAAATAAGAGTTCCGCTTCCGGGTTGTGATAATGGGCCTCGGTGGCGGGAGGCCGCAACGTGACTACGATATGATCCGGGGAGATTCCCAGATGATTCAAGATGGACGAATCGGGCGAAAAACCGGGAACGTAGACGTCTTCCTTCAGTCCCGGGTACTTGAATACCTGGTCCGGCCTGCTGGCCATGGCGTTGCCGGGGATCACATCCGGCATGAAAACCCAATCGGCTTCGATGAATCCGGTTTTGGTGCTGTGTTCGTAGTCGTGCATCATGACGGTTGGGATTCCCAGAGCCTTGCAGGCCAGAACCTGCGCCCGGGAGCCATGCGAGATCGCCAGGTCCGCATGAAACCTGGCCGCCGTGGGAATCAGTTGCGTGGTGCGGAAGAGGTTGCCCAACACCTTGAGCACTTTGTTTTTGCCGTAGTGGCCGCCAATCACCTTGCACTTCAGTTGGAAGAAGTCCAGAAGCTGGCAGACCTGGTAGATGTCCCGGGCGGTCAGCTCAACCTCAAAACCCCTCTTGCGCAATTCGTCGATAATGGGGCGGAAAAAAGGGACGTGCGGGGAATTATCGATGTCGATCCAGATCTTTTTCCCTTTCCCGTTCCGGGGAGAGGTGGCCTGAGGGATTGCATGCCCCGGTTCCCCAGGGTCGACCGCCGCCGGCGGGTCCAGGGAGATCGAAGTGAGGTTCAGATTGCGATTCAAAGTGGTTGTTGTGTCGGGCATTCTGATGACCATTCCATTCTGGCCTGCGGAGTTGGATCGATCTCAGGATAATACTGAACGATTAAATGGCTTTATAATTATAACAAGTGGTTGAGATTCGTTGCCTGTTTGACCCCGAGGTTTCCATCCAAGCTCTACCAGCCGTAGTGATCCTTCCCGTCTTATTTCAAAGGAACACTTTTAGTTGTCGCGCTGGGGAAAAACGCCTGCCGAACGAAGGACTCGCTGATTCAAAAGAATCTTTCCGGAGTTAATAAGCGCCGTCTCCGAACAGGACTGCGAGCGGAGTCCGCAACAGGATTTGAAGGTCCAGCGCGAGCGACCAGGTGCGCGCGTACCGCAGGTCGAGCCGCACCATTTCATCGAAGCTCACCCTGCTGCGCCCGCTCACCTGCCACAAGCCGGTAATTCCCGGTTTGATTTCCAGAACGCGCCTGCGATGCCACAGGTCATACTCTTGATATTCGTACGCCAGCGGCGGTCGCGGACCAACCAGGGACATATCGCCTCTCAGAACGTTGATAAATTGCGGCAGCTCATCCAGGCTGCTCCGGCGAATGAATTTCCCGATGCGCGTAATGCGCGGATCGTCCGTCATCTTGAAAACGCGCTTGGACTTTCCGTCGCCTTTCCCTTTGTAGGAGCCGCTAATCAGGTTCTTCATGAATTCCTGGTGGATTTTGAGATCATTGTTGGCATGCATGGAACGGAATTTCAGGCACGTGAACGTCTTTCCAAATTGCCCGAGCCGTTCCTGCTTGAAAAATACCGGGCCCTTCGAAGTCAGCTTCACGAGCGCCGCGATCACCACGAACAGAGGAGAAAAAAACAGAAGCGCTGCGAGGCTCCCAACGATATCCATGGCCCGCTTCAACAGGTAGGATACCCGCCTGGTCTTGTTCTGATAAAAAACGTCGGGATAAAACGCCGGATCGGCTAGGGCGACGGACGCGATCCCGTCCGATTCCTCGGAAAAAATGTGGGCTGTGATATGGACGTAATGCAGATCCCCTTTGCTCAACCGGGAAGGCAATGCCTCGCGAACCCTCTGCAGGAGCCTCTCGATCGTCGCCTTATCGTCCAGCGCCCCCAGTTCCGTAAAAATAATTCCAAAGGTCGCGTCTTTCTCGTACCAGCCGGCCGGGTCCGTGTCTCTGCGCACCTCATCCGTGGCCTGAACGATCCCGCCCAAAATTTCCGCGCGCCGCTCGACATTCGTGGCATCGTCCGCGTCGAGGAGCAGCAGTAGAAATTTCTTGTTGGAGCGCTCCGCCCTCTTTCTCTCCAGGCCCAATACTCCAAGAAAAACATTCTCTGGAAGGACTTGCTGATTGGAGTCTGTTGGCGGGAAAACTGGCCGCACCGCGCCATTTTTCGAATGACCGTTGCTCTTGTAGGGCGGATCGTCGTGAAAGTTTATCTTGCTGGTTTGGCTCATAGTCTCTTCATGTCCGTCCGGAGGCACTGCGCCGAACGCACCTCGCGGAGCGGCCTGGGCAAATGGGCTACCGCCATAGCCCTCCCGCTAAAGGATTAACAAATGACTTTAAGACTGCAATTTGCGAACCAACCTTGGTCCTGCGAATGGGACCTTCCAGACCACCGGAGATCTGATTTAAGCCACACAAAACAACAAACATACGAGGTCGCGGCCGAAGGTTTACGGAACCTGCAGGATCGGCATAATCCAGTTGCTACTAACGTGTGAGAAAATGGTTACTCGAATGATGTAAACCAATTCCTAGTGGCTCGGGGAATCGGCGGTGCAGAAATTCATGCGGCAATCCTTGCTTTGGGAATAACTGGCCGTATTTTCATGAGGTTCAGAATACTCTCCTGAACTCGTTTCCCGTCAGTGCAAGGAACATGTTTGCGATACTGGTCTTGGCCCAGCCGGAAAGTAAGATCTCCCCCGGTGTCGGTGTAACTGTTTGTGTACGCAGAGGGATCTAAAGATGGAAATTCCTGGTTTCCAGTCCCGTCAGCTTCCGTTAGGAATTTCAGGCTTTGATGAACCGGGCCGCCCGCAAGATCATTTCACGGCTTCTAAACCGGCATGCAAATGGCTGGTTACGCACTTTGCGTCCGGTCTCAAATATCCGCGAGAGCTGAATACTACGCGAGTCTTGCCGGCACCAGGAGATTGCGGACAACGTCCCGGCGAAATTTGCTTTGAACTTCCTCGCTTGCCGCTGTGGATTTGCAAAAAGGCTCGACAAGCGCGGAATCGATTTCAACCGCCACCGAGCGGCGCAACAAGCTTATGGACACCACCAGGCGATGATTCTCCTTCATTTTCACGACAATCCCATCGAGGCCGCGCAAGGCCCCTGATTCGATTCGGACGCGCTCGCCAACCGCCAGGAATGGCCACGGTTGAGTCTGCAGACCGGATGCGATCAACGTTTGTATGGCATTGATTTCACTCTCGTCTATCGGCGCGGGGATCCGGTTGCACCCAACAATTTGGATCACCCCGGGAGTCTTGAGCAGCGGGAGCCGATATTGGGGATCCAAACGGCAAAACAGATATCCCGGAAAGAGCGGGGCCTCGCCCTCTTTGATCCTGTCTGACCAGCGCTTTTTGAACTTGTAAAGTGGAACGAACTGTTCGTACCCCTTGGCTTCCAGGAAACCTGCAATCGCCGTTTCGTGCCGTGTTCTCACTTGCAGCGCAAACCAAGGGAGATCGCTCTTCTGAGGCCACGACTCAACTGATTCTGCCAGACGGATGGGGTCCATTCGAATTCAGTCTCACTTTCAGGGGTTGACCAAAGCTACCGCATTCGCGTCCCATTTCAGCGGACGCCCTGCGACACGACTCATGAAGTGCATCTACTGTGCCACTCAGAGCGCCGAGGCTTCGGGCTAACAGCGGCGGATTTCAATGGAAACAAAGAAGTTATTAAACGATAGCTAAATGAGAAACCGCTTAGACTCTGGAGTTTAGGGTAAAAGTAGAAAACCGTTGCCATCTATTGCTAGATGGCTTCCAACCTTGCTTGGTTTGGGAAATATTCTAGGCACGGAGCCAGACTCAAGTCTAACAAGTCGATGGGATTAGGCAAGAACCCGGAGAAAGCGTTTTCCACTAACTTTCTTTTTGAAACACCCTTCATTGCTTCGAGTTCCCGCCTGGACGCCTTGGCCGTTCAAGTGGGACTAAAAAGCCGGCAGAAAAAATGGAACAAATCCTGGTCCTAATCGACCGATTATTTGGACCTGCTCTGGTTAAGCGTGTAGCCGTAGTGCCCGTAATAACTCGAGTAGGAATGTCTTTTTTCAACCGCGTTCATCACCACGCCCAGGATATTCTTGCCTTGCATCTGCTGGCAGGATCTTTGCGCAACTTCGGCTGGCGTCGACCCGGCCCGCACCACAAGCAGAACTCCCTCGCAGAAGTCAGCTAATCCGGTCGCGTCCGCAACGGGGAGGCATGGCGGAGAATCCACCAGGATCCAATCAAAGGCCGGCTTGACGCGGTCAAGTAATTTTTTTAGCCGTCCGTTCGAAAGCAATTCACTTGGGTCCGCCACTTCTTTCCCGCCCGATATGAAGCACAAGTTGCCCTCTTGGCCGCACTGAATGACGGCCATCTCCTCGGCATCTCCGCGCAAGTAATCGGTTAGGCCAGGAGCGGCTGGAGCACCCATTGGGACGTGGAGGCGCGGACGGCGCAGGTCCGCGTCAATCAAGAGCACGTGGCAGTCAGGCTGCCGGACAAACGCTTGCGCCAGATTGTTCGACAGGAAGGTTTTTCCCTCATTGGGCAGCGAACTTGTGATCAATATCGTTTGCAGAGGCTGATTGCCCCGCAGTTGATAAAGCCGGGACCGCAGTGTGCGGAACTGCTCGGCTCCGTAAGTATTTGAGTCGGAGTTGGTAAAAACGTTTTCCTTGGCATCGGGACGCCAACGCGGATGGGCACAGTGCGCCTTTATATCCTCGAATTGCAAATAACCGCTCGGGAGCGGTGCGATGACCGCCGAGGGTAACGGAATGTTGGCAGTGGCGACGGCGACCGAGTGTGACTCTTCGCCGTTTGCTTCGGCCTTTGCCGATTCTGCCGGCGACGCTGAGGCATCGGCCTGCAGCAGCACGGCACGCTCCTGTTCAGCCCTCTTCAGAGCTTCGTGAATGCGACTCATGGTTTCCTTTCCCTCGATGCTGCCGGAGCATTGTTCATGTGCTGCGAGCGCCCGGGCAGTTCGTCTAAATTCTGGAGCTGCGCGGCAAAGTTCGCCTCCTGCCTCGATTTTCCAGGGTTCACGCGCCCACTCTAACGTTTCGGTCAGGGGATGGCGCCTTGGGCACTGCCTTCGACGCCTTCCCGGCCAACGGTTTGATGGCCGGAATCATCGCAAGCACGGGCAGGTGCAGAGCAAACTCAACGTCGCTCTCAGACCTGAAGGACGTATCCTGCATTTCAAAAACATAAGCAAGTACGACCCCCAAACCCAACCCTCCGGCGAATCCACCCAGCGTAAATAGAAGGCGGTTTGGAAAAGCGGGTTTATCCGGCAAATTGGGAGCATCCAGGACGCGGAATTCCTCGCCCTCCTGGCGCCTCTCCAGATCGGATGCCATCGCGGATTGGTCTCGCTTCTTCAACAGATCGTTGTAGAAATCCAGCGCCGTCTGGTAGTCTCGGGTCAGTTGCTTGAACTGCTGTTCAATGAACGGGCTGGATTGAATGCGGTCCTGCAAAACCTTGATCTGCGCCTTGATCTGTTCCTGTTCCTTGGTTCTCTCGCCCATGACCAGTTCGTACGTGTGGATTTGCGCCTTCAACTGCGCGATCTGCGCAGGCTCGATTGCCGCTCTGCCGTTCACGTCGGAATCGCTCGGCTTCTGGTTCCTGGACTCCGCGATCTTTTTCTTCAGCGCGGCAATATCATTCTTCGCCTTGACGACATCGGGATAATCGTCCGTATATCTCGCCTGAAGTCTCGTCAGTTCGGCTTGCAGGGGGGCCAACTGTTGTTCCGGGGTCTCCGCGGAGCCATTCAGCGACGCCTGCCAGGTGGCCTCTTGTTGCGAAAGCATGGATTCGGAGAAACTCTTGTCCTGCTGCGCGCGCGCGATAGCTTGCGTCGCGGCATCGAGTTGCGAGGACAAGCCCGCCAGCAGGTCCAGATTCGTCTTCTGGTCATCCGGCAACGAGCCGTGGTAACGAGACTTGAAGGCGGCTAATTTACTGTCCTGGTCATCCAGCTTCGCCTTTGCGTCCGACAATTGCCCCGCGAGAAACTGGGTTGTATCTTCCGAGTGCCGTTGACGGAGATGAACGTTCTCGTCGATGAACATGGAAGTGATGGTCGTGCACACTTCTTGAGCCGTCCGCGGATTATCCAAGGTCACGTTCACATAGAAGCCGGGCAAGTTGCTCGCCCGAGTTTCCGCCATGGGCATGACAGGAGTTACCTCGATCGCTTTCTGCAGCTTGGCGACCAGGTCCTCCATGGGCTTCCTAGAGATATCCTCCGGATACAATCCAAATTGACGAATGATCGGTTCCAGCCGGCTGCGGCTGAGGATCTGTTGCTGCATGCTGGAGAGGCGCTGGCTCATATCCGAAGTATCCACCGGCTTCACCAGATCGGACGGTACGGTCGGCTCCGCAACGAGAACGAGCGTCGTGGACTTATAACGATTGGGCAGGATTCGTGAAACCCCATAGGCGAGCGGCGGCCCAATGATGGCCAAGGTAACAATCAACACCCATCGCCTTCGAAGCATCGCGATGTAATCTTGGAGAGTCAGTTCGCGCTGCGTCATTCCGCCCTCTTTCCCTGTGCCTTTGGATCTCGTGTCAATTTGCACAACCGAGCCGAGCTTGCCGACCTATGAAATATTTCTGACCATCTCGATGCTCTGCGTCGCAGATCCGGTCGCCATGGCAAATCCAGGCGCCTTCTTGAGTCTAGCCGCTCGAGACAAAAAGTTGACGTTCATTGAATCGAGGATACTTACGCCCCCGAATCAGTAAAGAAACGTAGGGAGGGCGGCTAGGTTTCCCGCGAGGATAGCTTGCACGGCGGGTGCCACCTCCGGTCTAAGCATGCGGGGAATAAGACCAGAACTAACATATTTAGTTTCACATGGTTGCGTTCAAGGCATGCGTCTTCAATCCCTTGCATGGAAGGCAAATATCCAATCCCAGTTCCATGATTTGGCAAACATTTTCCATTTCCTCCCGATTTGCCGCGCCCACCTTGGCCTTCCTCGAGTCGCCATCCGGCGCTCCTTTACTTGCCTTCCCACTCAAAGAAAATCCGAGTGAGCACAGTAATTCTTAACCCCGGCGTTACTTTTTGCTCTCAATGCGTGGAAGAAATTTGTTGCCAGCCAGTCGAAAGATGGTATCTAAGGAAGACGGACTTCAGGATGGTTTCTTCAGTAGTCTTTAAGCGAGCAAGGATCCTGACCTCGCTGGGAATAATTTAGATTCAAGGCTCTCTCCCAAGAAGGAGTAATGACAATTATGAAAGGCGTAGTTCTGGCAGGCGGAACCGGAAGCCGGTTGAACCCGCTCACGCGAGTCACGAACAAGCACTTGCTCCCCATCTACGATAAGCCGATGGTGTATTACCCCATTCAGACCCTGGTGAATGCGGGCATCGAAGAGATCCTGCTGGTCACCGGCGGAAAGAACGCCGGGGATTTCCTGCGGCTGCTTGGCAACGGCCGTGACTTTGGCCTGAAGCACATCAACTACACGTACCAGGAAGGGGAAGGCGGAATCGCCCAGGCGCTGGGCCTGGCGGAGTTTTTCGCCGGCAACGAGCCGATTTGCGTGATCCTCGGGGACAACATCATCGAGAACAACATCTGCCAGGCGGTCGAGAATTTCAAGAAGCAGGGAGACGGCGCGAAGATCCTGTTGAAGGAAGTCACCGATGCGCAGCGGTTTGGCGTGGCGGAACTTCGCGGGAATCACGTGGTGGGCATTGAAGAAAAGCCCAAAAACCCGAAATCCAATTACGCCGTGATCGGAATTTACCTGTATGATAACACCGTGTTCCAGAAGATCCGCCGCCTGAAGCCTTCGGGGCGCGGAGAACTGGAAATCACCGACGTGAACAATTTCTACGTCGAGGAAAACAAACTCACCTACGAAGTGATGGACGGCTGGTGGACCGACGCCGGCACGTTTGAATCCCTGCTCCGCGCCAATAATCTCGTGGCGGAAACCGGCGCGAACAAAATGTCTCATGACCTCACAGCGGAACCCGTCGGATCCCGGGAAGTGAACCGATGAAAATCTTCGTCACAGGCGGGGCCGGATTCATCGGCTCAAATTTCATCCGCCACGTGCTCTCCCTCAACAAGGGCTATTCCATCGTCAATTACGACAAGCTGACCTACGCCGGGAATCTCGCGAACCTGGAGTCCGTGGCGGACAACCCGAATTACCTCTTCGTGCGCGGGGACATCTGCGACGCAGCGGCGGTCGAGGAAGCCATGAGCGGCTGCACGGCCGTCGTCCACTTTGCCGCCGAATCGCATGTTGACCGCAGCATCTACGAGCCCGCTCCCGTCATCGCGACCAACGTGACCGGCACGTTTTTCATGCTCCAGGTGGCGCGGAAGCTGCACATCGAGCGCTTCGTCCATATCTCCACCGATGAAGTGTATGGCGACATGCCTCCGGGCGGATTTGCCACCGAAGAATCGCAGTTGCAGCCGAGCAGCCCGTATTCGGCCTCCAAGGCGGGTTCGGACCTGCTGGTCCGCTCCTACGTTCGCACGTACGGATTCCCCGGCCTGATCACGCGTTCCTCGAATAATTACGGCCCCTACCAGTTTCCGGAAAAGTTTCTTCCCTTGATGATCACCAATGCGTTCGATGACAAGCCGCTGCCGATCTATGGCGACGGAAAGCAACAGCGCGACTGGCTCCATGTGGAGGACAATTGCCGCGGAGTTCTGGCGGTCCTCGAGCGGGGCAGAATCGGCGAAGTTTACAATATCGGCGGAGCGGACGTGGAAGAGAACCTGACGATCGTCCGCAAAGTGCTCCAGTTGATCGGCAAGCCTGAATCCCTGCTCACCCCCGTGAAAGACCGTCCGGGACACGACCGCCGGTACGCGCTGCGCACGCGACAAGATGGAAAAGGAGCTCGGCTGGAGACCGGAAATTCCCCTGGACGAAGGTTTGCGCAAGACCATCGATTGGTACCGGACAAACACGAAATGGATGGCCGGGGTGCGAGGCGGCGAATACCTCTCCTATTACGACAAATATTACGAAAACCGCGATTCCTCGCTGCATGCGCTTACGTCTTCCGGGCCCAAAAATCCCAGATGAAGAGAGACCAACACCCACTTGCTTTAATGAACTAATTGCTTCACCAGTCCTTGCGTACCTTTGGGACATATTCTGATTTCGCGAGGGATGGATTCGCTTGCAACGATTGGAAACATCGCTCCCGGACGTCTTGGAACTCCAACCGAAGGTGTTCCGCGATCCCCGCGGCTTCTTTCTAGAGACATACAACCGGAACCGCTTCGCGGAGATCGGAATCCAGGAAACCTTTGTCCAGGATAATCACTCCCGTTCATCGAAGGGGACGCTCCGCGGGCTCCATTTTCAATTGCGCCATGCCCAGGCCAAGCTCTGCCGCGTCATCGAAGGAGAAGCCTACGACGTGGCCGTGGACATTCGACTGGGCTCACCGACATTTGGAAAATGGGCCAGCGTGCTCCTCTCCGCCGAGAAACAGAATCAAATTTTCATCCCGGCCGGATTCGCGCACGGTTTCGCGGCCCTGACCGACACCGTTCAGTTCCTCTATAAATGCAGCGACTTTTACGATCCCGCCGATGAGCACGGCATCCGGTGGAACGATCCCTCCCTGGCGATCCCCTTTCCAATTTCGGATCCCCTGATTTCCGAAAAAGACGCCAAATACGGCACCCTCGCGGAAATGCCGCAGCAATTCCTCCCGCGCTACCCCCGGTAATGAATCCCCCAATTCTGCTCATCGGAACGAATGGCCAGGTCGGCCGCGAATTAAAGAAAATGTTGCCGCGCCTGGGCCAGATGACATCGCTTGACCGGCAACAATTGGATATCTCCAAGCCGGAGGAAATTCGCTGCGCGATTCGCATGTTCCGTCCCGAATTAATCGTGAATGCGGCGGCTTACACCGCCGTGGACAAAGCCGAATCCGAGCAAGCCCTGGCGCGCGCGATCAACGCGGAGGCTCCCGGAGTAATGGCCCAGGAAGCCGGAAAAATCGGCGCCTTGTTCGTTCACTATTCCACCGACTACGTTTTTGACGGAACGAAGACCACTCCTTACGAAGAAAACGATCCAACCAATCCGCAAAATGTGTACGGAAAAACGAAGCTGGAGGGGGAGCAGGCGGTCCAATCGTCGGGAGCGAATCACTTGATATTTCGCACCGAGTGGGTTTATGCCGCGGAGGGCAGGAATTTTCTTCTGACGATTCTGCGGCTGGCCACGCAGCGCGAAGAATTAAGAATTGTCCGCGACCAGGCCGGCGCTCCCACGTGGAGCAGGCAAATTGCGAAAACGACTACCGATATAGTTTCGCGGATCTTTGGGCAAGCGGCCGGCCCGCTCTCCTCTGCTGAGGTCAGCGGCATTTATCATTTGACGGCTGCCGGCGAAACCACATGGTACGATTTCGCGAAAGCGATTCTGGAAGAAGCCCGGTCGATTGAACCCTCCACACCCTGGTTCGCCGCTGCCACCGGCGGCCTCCCCCTGATTACCCAGCGGGTTATCCCGATTCAAGCGATTGAATATCCCACACCGGCTCGCCGGCCCGCCTATTCAGTCCTCTCGAACGAGCGAATGGCTCGCGTCTTTTCCATGCGAACTCCTGATTGGCGATCCCAGTTGCGCTCCGTTTTCAGTGACTCCCCATCTAAAGAACTTTGAAAGGCCCTGGCATTCGTGAGAAATTAAGGCCTGGACGATTCGTGGCGTCTTCCCGCAATCCGCTGAAATCGCTGCATTGATTGAGAGGCAGGAATGACCGACAACATTCTTCGCTCCAATATTGAACGGAGCGTCGAGGTCCACGGCCAACTAATGGCCGCGTGCCTGCCTTCCATGATCGCTGCCGCGGACGCGCTCATCCGGGCCTATCGAAACGGCAACAAAGCCCTCTTTTTCGGGAATGGCGGCAGTTCCACGGATGCCGAGCACCTGGCCGGCGAATTCCTGGGAAGATATTTGCGGGAGCGGAAACCTATGCCGGCCGTGGCCCTGGCGGAAAACATGTCCGCACTGACTGCCATCGCGAACGACTACGGCTTTGAACACGTTTACTCCCGCCAACTCGAAGCCCTTGCCGTCTCAGGCGACGTGGCGGTCGCGATCAGCACGTCGGGAAACTCCAGAAATGTGATGGAAGCCGTCCGCAAAGCGCGCGAGTTGGGGCTTTTTACGATCGGGCTGACGGGTGCTTCCGGCGGGCAAATGCGGGAACTGGTCGACGTATTGATCGCCGTTCCGTCCGACGATACTCCGCGAATCCAAGAGTGCCACATCCTCATCGGTCACGCCTTATGCGACGCCGTAGAGCAAGCCATCGCCAATTCTCCGGCCATCCCGAAGGCTTCCGCGCGGACAAAGGGCTAGCGCTGCTTTCCCCTTCCGTCTCTTAATATTTTCGGAAATCAGAAAAGGACAAATTCGTACGCTGGCAGGCGCCGCAGGCCCTTCCAGCGATATCGATTATGCGGTTGACGATACAGGCTGCCGCTTGCGTGAAACTTTTCTATCGAGGTCAGGGTAGAGCTGGGAATCCTCCACCCAGCCGGAGCTGTCTTTGTCCCAGCTTTCCGGGAAAATATGCACCGAGAGCGCAATCGCGGAGGCTCGTTCCCTGCCCAGGTGCTTGACGAACGCGGATTCTATCTTCGTGCGGAGGGTTTCCGTGACCGGGAGATCCCCGTCCATAGACACTTCCGTGAACATGACTCCCAGGATGGCGTCTCGCCGGTACCAGCCAACCAGATCCGTTTCGCGTTTGGATAAAACTACAATGTCGGCTGCCTTCTTGAGAATTCTTTCGGCGGCGCCGAATTCCAAATTTGCGTCCAGAAGCATCAGCACGAAAGGCTTGCTGGATCGCTCCGCTCGCCGGCGCTCGAGCGACAAAATGGAATGGAAGACATCCTGTGCCAGGACTTCTTCCTGTTGCGCGCTGTATGAGGGGTGAGATTGATTTGGCCCCACAACTTTAAGCTTGGACTCCCGTGGTCTCGAAGACGAAATCTTTGAATGGTTGTTGCCCATTTTTTGCTCCTGCGAATCTTGTGTCGCCGGGAAGGTTCGCTTCCCTGGCTTCAGGCTCATTGAGCTGTGTGACAAAACCCTTGCAAAAAATAAGTGAACAGCTGTCCATCTCAGCGAATTTTTGGCACGCCTATGAGTCCCAGATACTTAGCGCGCATCCGGTTTCGCGCGATCCAATGCATAAAGGCTCAGGGTGCATGTAGCACTCCAATTGCCAATCGCAATATAAGATTCACTTTCATATCCGCAATCAGTTTGCCAGAGTGCGGGAAGTCTTCCTGGGTGAGGCGATTCCTTCAACGCCAGTACTGCATTGATAATGAGTGAGTTAGCCCGAAGTCGAAAATTCACAAATTGCCTGGCCCGAAGCCGCTCCCTTCCAGCAGGGTCACAAAGTGAAAAGTATTGCCAGCTATCACCAAAGCCGTTCCGAGGATGCGACACATCATTTGTGAAGTGTCACCAGATTAATACACAAAGAAGGAGGCGGAGGATGTTTTGGTTACAATGTCAAACGACAATTTGTCATCAGATTGGCGTTTTATGGCTGGGGTCAGCTGCCGTTGTAACCGTTTGGATTGCGAAGCCGCCAGTTCCACGCAGAGCGAACGATTGTATTCAAGTCGGAGACGGCAGGCTGCCATCCCAGCAGGGCTTTCGCCCTGGAAGGATCGGCAATCAATCGGGCGGGATCACCGGCGCGCGGGGGCTCGATCCGCGTGGGGATGTCCCGTTCCGTGACTTCGCGCACACACTCGATTACTTGCAGAACCGAGTAGCCGCTCCCCGTCCCTAAATTCAGGAAATCGGACTCGCCGCCCGAGCGAAGATGTTCGAGGGCGAGGATGTGCGCATCGGCCAAGTCCACAACGTGAATATAGTCTCGAATGGGCGTGCCGTCCGGAGTCGGGTAGTTGTTGCCAAACACCCGTATTACCTCTTGCTGTCCCATTGCCGCGGCAATCACATTGGGGATCAGATGCGACTCCGGCTTGTGGTCTTCCCCGCATTTTTCGGTGGCGCCGGCTGCATTGAAGTAACGAAGAGCCACGAATTTCATTCCGTAAGCCGTGTCATAGGCGCTTAACACTTGTTCCATGAACAGCTTGGACCAACCGTACGGATTCTTCGGCCATTTTCGGCTTTGTTCCGTGATGGGGATCTGCTCGGGGTCGCCGTAGACGGCGGCTGTGGAGGAAAACACGACGAGGCGCACGCCCGCCAGAACCAGTTCGCTGAATCAGGGCGATTCCATGGCCGACGTTGTTCTCAAAGTATTTCGCCGGATCGAGGACCGATTCCCCCACCTCGATGAGCGCAGCGAAATGAATGCAGGATTCCAGATGGTGCTCGCGGGCGATTCGCGCCACGAGTTGCCGATCGCCAATCTTGCCCGGATAGAATGGAATGTCTGCAGGCAGCGCGGCCCGGTGGCCCCGCGCCGGATCGGCCAGCACCACGACCTGCTCCCCTTTTTCGAGCAGGCGTTCAATCGTTACGCTTCCGATGTAGCCGCTGCCGCCTGTGACGAGGATCGCCATGGTTCCTCTCGTGATTTACTTTTGGCGAAGCGCTTCAATCGCCCGGAGAAATTCGCGTCTACCTTAACAGAATCGAGCAGCTAGGTCGCTCTCTGTCGGAAATTTCCTCGATATTGTCGTGACCGAAGTACGGACTCCTCCGTGAACTCGCCTTTCTCTGTGTCCTCTGTGTTAAATCCTTTGCCTTGCTTTTCAATCTCAAACGCTCGACACAGAGTGCACAGAGAAAGGCTGACAGGCTTGAAGCCCGTCCTACTAGAAAGCAATGGACACGGAAGGCCTTTTCGGCGAGAAGATCGCAGTCATAATCACAATCTGAGAGGGGAAATCCGATGCCATACGCAACCGAGGAAAATTTGACCGATCTTGCCGTGAAACAGTGGGGCGCCGCGCACTCCCCAAGACTCCGGCAAATCATGCAGTCTCTGGTAAAGCACCTTCACGGGTTCGTGCGCGATGTGGATTTGAAGCAGGATGAATGGCTGATGGCCGTGGACTGGCTCGCCAGGACCGGAAAACTTTGCACCGACAAGCGCCAGGAATTCATCCTGCTCTCAGACGTGATGGGCATCAGCATGCTCGTCGACGCGATCAATCACCGCTTCCCGGAGGGCGCGACGCCCTCCACCGTGATCGGCCCGTTTCATATCGACGATTCGCCGGAAATGCCGATGGGCGCGAACGTGGCGGAAGGACTCGCCGGGGAAACCTGTTTTCTTGTCGGGACGGTAAGCGACATGAATGGAAAACCGGTCGAAGGGGCGAAACTCGACATCTGGCAGGCGGACGCCGATGGCTTGTACGAATCACAACTCGGCGCGGAAGAACCCGTCCTGCGCGCCATATTTCACACCGGGGCGGACGGCAAATACGTGATCCAGACAATTGCCCCGCCGGGCTATTCCATTCCGATGGACGGCACCGTGGGTGACTTGCTGCGGCAAACTGATATTTCGCACTTTCGCCCAGCGCACATTCACTTTTATATTTCCGCGCCGGGATACGAAACTCTCATCACGCATCTGTTCAAGAAAAATGCGAAGTACATCGACTCCGACGTCGTATTCGGCGTGAAAGACAAACTCATCGTGGAATTCGAGAAACATCCGGCGGGAAAAACTCCGACGGGAGAAATTTCATCCGAGCCGTTTCTGGTGGTGAATTACGACTTCGTTCTCAGCAAAGCCAAGGCGCAGACAAACGGCGACATGGCGCTCAGCGAGGCTGGAGGGTCGACTCGCGGGAATTCATAAGATCGGCTTTGACATAGTGATGAACTGCACGGGAATTTTCGTCGGCGTCGGATCATCGTAAACCGCGGTGCCCGTATCGGCGTATCCCCACCGGTGGTAGAGGGAATGCAGATCCGTGCGAACGTTGACGATTTTCAGATCGCTGAATTTGCAATCCGCATCCCGAAAATATTTTTCCACGGTGTCGACAAGCTGGTGGCCCACGCCCGTCCCCTGGCGCGCCGGATCGATGGATAACATTCCGAAGTAACCACGCTCCCCGCGCATCTCCATATAGACGCAGCCGACAAGGTTCGGCCCGTCTTCCGCCAGCAGAAAACTTCCTTTTTCCATCAGGCTGCGAACCGTTGCGGGATTCGTGCGGTCCCGTTCGATGAAGAATCGCTCGACGAGAAATGCTGTATTGACCAGCCGGGCGATGGCGTCGGCATCGCCCACTTCCGCGGTTCGTATGGTAATCATTGGACTTACGCATCATACCAACTTCAGCCGCAGATTTCATACTCGGCTCAAGCGGCCCGAAATTACAGCGATTGTGGAACCTCATTGGCAAATGGCGGGAATACAACAGGGGTTGAACAGGCGCAGGACGGTCCGGTGGTTAGGATGATGTCAATAGTTAGGGAGGAACCAAAGCATGAACTCAAAATGCAAATATCTCGGGATTTTGGCGCTGTTGCTGGCCGTGCCGTTTCTGGCTGCCATCGCCCCGGCCGCGCAAAATCAAGGCGGCGGCTACGGAGGAGGACAGGGGGAAGGCGGGCGGCGCGGGCCGATGACTCCCGATGATCAGCTGAAGCGGATGACCAAGGACTTCAATCTGACAGCCGATCAGCAGACCAAGATCAAGCCGATCCTCGTGGACGAGCAGAAGAAGATGGAAGATTTGAGAAACGATTCGACCGGCGACCGGCGTGAAATGCGCGGCAAAATGATGCAAATCCGCCAGGACACGAACAACCAGGTGCGCGCGCTGCTCGACGACAAACAAAAGGAAAAGTTCGACAAGGAACAGCAGCAACGCGAGGATAGGCCGCAAGGTCGCCGGGGCGGGCCGGGTGGCCCGGGTGGCTCAGGCCGGGATAATCAGGGAAGCAACCCGCCACCGACGCAGAATTAGCGCATAGTAGGACGGGCTTCAGCCTGTCTGGTTTTGGATTTGCGCATGCCAAAAACCAGACAGGCTGAAGCCCGTCCTACTCAATATCCGTAAAGCCTGGCGGGATTTTCCACCAGGATTGTCTTGCGCACCGCCGCTTCCGGAACCCACTTCGGTAGAAAATTCAGGACTCGCCCGTCGTCAATCTGAAAGAACGGCGTGATTTCGGCGTTGCTGCGACCCGGCACTGGAATTCCCGGGTGAGGCCAGTCGCTCCCCCACAAAATTCGCCGAGGATTTGCGGCCACGAGCGCCTTGGCGATCGGCGCGACATCCGGATAATCCGGCGCGAGTGTCGAGCTGCGATAAGGCGCGGAAATTTTCACATAAGCTTTGCCGCTTCGGACCAGGCCCAGCAGCGAACTGAAGCCGGGCTGGTCAACGCCGGGCGCCGCTTGCGTGCCCGCGAAGTGATCGAACACCACCGGCATCGGGGCCGCGGCCACTTGATCCTTAATCCCCTCGATCACCGATAGCCGCGCGTAAATCTGGATGTGCCATTTCCTGTTCTTCATTCTCTCCACGGCCGCTTGAAAACGCCGGCGTCCCGCGGCAGGATCGGTCTCTCCCGCGGTCTCGAGATTCAGGCGGATGCCGCGAATGCCGGCCCGATCCATTTCGTCAAGCATGGAATCCGGCGTCTTCTCATCAATCACGGCGACGCCGCGAGCGCGCAAACCGAGCTTTTTCATGGCGTCCAGCGCGCCGGAATTATCCGTGCCATAAACTGTTGTTTGCACGACGATGACGCGGCTCATGTGCAGCGCCTTGTGCAGCGACTGCAGTTCCTCCACCGAAACCGGTTCCGGCGTGTAAGGCCGCGACGGCGAATACGGAAAATGCTGCGGATCGAATGTGTGCACGTGGCAATCGCAGGCCCCCTCGGGCACGGGGAAATTCACGGGAGTTGACGGCTGCGAAGCCCTGGCAAGAGCCACGTTTGGCCTCCATGCGAGGGAAGCCGCCCCGGCTGCAATTGCGCCTCTCACAACCTCGCGCCGCGTGAACATGAGAAATCCTCCGTGTGATTTACCGCGAAAGTATAACGCGAAGTTCCGAGCGGCGTATCGAGGATTGCCCGATGGCACTTCCGATTTATCTATAGTAGGACAGGCTTATAGCCTGTCTGGTTTTGGTGCTTGCAAGGCCAAAACCCGACAGGCTAGAAGCCTGTCCTACCAAAACAATCCAGATGGATCGCCGCTCTCTTGGTACAATTCACGATACCGTATAACATCTTGAGCCAGCAGAGAAAATGGCGGGAAATACGGAAACGCCTTGCAAGTTGGAGGTAGCAATATGTCGGGAATGAAAATTGGAGTCCTCGCGGCAGTATGCGCGGCCCTTTGCGCCGCGATCGCAATTCCCGCTGCGCGCCCGGCTCCGCAACCGGCCCCGCAATCAGCGGCGCCTCTGGCGAACGACCCCAAGCTGATCGAAGACCTCGTCTACGCCAACCGCATTCTGTTTCAACAGCAAGTGCTGGACGGCTTCGGCCACGTGAGCGTGCGCAGCGACAAGGATCCCAGCCATTTCCTGATGGCGCGCAGCATGGCCCCGGCGCTCGTCACGTCAAAAGACATCATGGAATATGACCGCGAAGGCGAGCCGGTGGACGCGCACGGCCGCAACTCCTACGTGGAGCGATACATTCACTCCGCGATTTATCGCGTGCGGCCCGACGTCAAGGCCATCGTTCACAGCCACTCTCCGGACATCATTCCCTACAGCGTGACGGGCACGACTCTGCGTCCCGTCTATCACGTCAGCGCGTTCCTCAGGCTGGGCGCGCCGATCTTTGACACGCAGGAAGGTTTTGGCGATACGGACATGCTGATCCGGGACAACAAACTCGGCGACGGGCTGGCCAAGGTGCTGGGCAACAGCGGCGTCGCGCTGATTCGCGGACACGGATTCGTCGCGGTGGCGGATTCGACCCCGATTGTGGTGTACCGCGCGATTTACACGCAGCTGAACGCGCGCGTGCAAGCCGAAGGGATGAAGCTCGGCACCATCAAATATCTGACGCCCGGCGAAGCCGCCAAAGCCCAGGCCATCGTGGAAGCCACCGTTGGCCGCCCGTGGGAATTGTGGAAATCGCAAGTCGGGGAAATTGAATAGTCGGGGTGATCCCATAAATTGCATTCTGGGAATTTTCATCGCTTGAAGATGAGGCCGGGAATTCACGCCAACGGCGTGGAGCACGATAGCCCGGGGCAACGCCCCGGGGATCGCGGCCAAATCATGCGTCCCGCCCTGAAAGGGCGGAGGATTCCCGAGCCCTTTCAGGGCAGACCATCGTTGATTCCTTCCCAGACCCAGGGCGTTGCCCTGGGCTAGAGGAACTCAGCGCTTTCACCGCTGCAAGCTGCATTTCGCAAGTCGCAGGAATAGCCTCGCCTCTATAGAGACGAGCTACAATCAAAAGCGGAGCTCGGATATCATTCCATGAACACCTACAAAATTGCTGTAATTCCTGGCGACGGCATTGGGAAAGAAGTCGTGCCCGAAGGGTTGCGCGTGCTCGAAGCCGCGGGCCGGCGTTTCGGATTCAATTATTCATTCGCGCATTTTGACTGGAGCTGCGAGACCTACATCAAGACAGGGAAAATGATGCCGGACGACGGTCTGGCGCAGCTTCGGCCGTTCGACGCCATTTTTCTCGGAGCGGTCGGATATCCTGGCGTCCCGGATCACATTTCTCTGTGGGGTTTGCTCATTCCCATCCGGCGCACATTTGAACAGTACGTGAATTTGCGACCGGTGCGCATGCTGAAGGGCGTCGATTCTCCCTTGAAAAATGCGAAGCCCGGCGAGATCGATTTCTGCGTCGTGCGCGAAAACAATGAAGGCGAGTATTCCAATATCGGCGGGCGCATCTTCGAGGGCACCAGCGAAGAGATGGCCATGCAGACAAACATCTTCACGCGCCGCGGCGTCGACCGCATCCTGCGCTACGCCTTTGAGCTGGCGCGAAAACGCAAATCGCACGTGACCAGCGCCACAAAATCAAACGGCATCATTCACACCATGCCGTACTGGGACGAACGCTTCGCCGCGATTTCCGCGGAATATCCCGATGTGCGCACCGATCAATTTCACATCGACATCCTCACCGCCCATTTCGTCCGCCGCCCCCAAATGTTTGACGTCGTCGTGGGATCAAACCTTTTTGGCGACATCCTTTCCGACCTGGGCCCCGCGGTCGTAGGCTCGATCGGCATCGCCCCGGGCGCGAATCTGAACCCGCCGAAAAAATATCCCTCCATGTTCGAGCCGGTCCACGGCTCCGCCCCGGACATCGCCGGAAAAGGCATCGCCAATCCCATCGGACAAATCTGGTCCGCCGCCATGATGCTGGCCCACTTCGGCGAAACCGAAGCCGCCGCCGCCGTCGAACGCGCAATCGAAACCGTTCTCACCAAACCGGAGTACCTCACGCCCGACGTAGGCGGCAAGGCCACCACGCAGGTAGTTGGCAAAGCGATAGCCGACAATCTGGTTTAAGTATAAGTAGCGCGGGCTCCATCCTGTGGGTTTCCATTACCCATTCACACGATTAACAAACGGAGCGAATTCGGCTGCGTGAATTCTGTCCTTGCACGTCGTTTGAATTCCCGATGAATTTGTGGAAACCCACAGACTGAACAGGCTGCGGAAAAACTCAAAACTCTGTCATTCTGAGCGAAGCGAAGAATCTCTCCTTCTTTCTTATCTTATACTTAAATCGAAGAGAGATTCTTCGCTTCGCTCAGATTGACAGAACAATGCCTTTTTTCCGCAGCCACTGAAGCCTGTGCCACTGGAAGCTGGAGGCGCGGGGCGGGATCGAACCGCCGATAAAGGTTTTGCAGACCTTTGCCTTACCACTTGGCGACCGCGCCTCGGACGAACGCTTATTCTATCAGAGGATCATCCCCCGCATCGTTTTTCACCAATGAGGCCCCTCGAAAAAAATCGAGGGGGGTGATGTTCCACCCCCCTCGACGTTGCCAGATTGAGTCAGCTGGACTTTGTTAGAAAGTGATCTTCAGACCGAGTTGAATATCCCGGTTGGCTCCAGAGCCGACGACGTTGTTTCCGGCAATGACGTCAGGCGTGCCGCCCGCTCCGCCAAAAGCGCCAGAGCCGTTGGGCGAGGATGGGTCATTGTTGGAATTGAAGTTGCTCGATGCGCCGTACGGATTGGCGGCGATGGGGTGGTTGAGGATGTTAAAGATCTCGGCGCGGAACTGAACTCCATACCGCTCCTTGAATGTGAAGTTCTTGAACACGGAAAAATCGAAGGACTTGAACCCGGAATCGCGGAAGATATTCCGGCTCATGTTGCCAAACTGGCCCAAGCCGTCAGGAGTCATGATCGCATCGCCGCTGGCGGACGCATAGCAACCGGCAGCCAAGAGCGTTGCCATCGTGGCCGGAGTCGTTGCTTGTCCAAGGCAGTCTTGCCACAGGGTTGCCGAATTTGACAGGTTGGGGCCTGTTAATTGAGTGATGGTACTGGTTACGGTGCAAGCCCCTGCGAGGCAATAAGGAATCGAATTAAAGCCGGCCTTGAAGGAGGCGGCATTCCCGGTGAAATTCCACAAGTCCGCGTTGTCGTTGGTGCCGTTAAAGTTATTGCTGGCATCGTTCACGCGCCATGGTTGAGCACTTTGAAGATTCACAATGGCGTTGATCTGCCAGCCTTCGAGCACCTGGCCGTAGCCCTTGATTCCGGGAATGTCGTAGGTTGCCGACAAAGTGAAGCGATGCCGGACGTCGAAGTCGCTGTTTCCGTATTGATCCGCCGTACCATCCTGGGGGAGCATCCCGAAACGGTTGAGAGAACCATTGTCGAGCCCGTGCGCGTACGTGTATCCGGCGATGAAGGATAGTCCGTGCGACAACCGCTTGGTCAGGGTCGTCTGCAAGCTGTTGTAGTTCGAACGGGTATTGTTGGTCATCTCGTTGATAAACCCGAGGTACGGGAACTTGGTGAAGTACGGCCGGGCCTCCTGCGCGGCCTGCGCATTGATACCATTGGCCAGCAAATGTTGGCAGGTTGCGAGGCATCGACTGCCCTTGCAGGCATCCGCTGTCTGCGTAGCCGTCAGTGAGTTGAGGCACCACCCGGCGCCCACAGCAGGCTGGTTGATGTCGGTAAACCCAGTCAAACGGGCGCCGTGATTTCCCACGTAGCCGACTTCCAATGAAAGGTTGTTGCCGAATTGATGTTGGATGCCCAAGTTAAAGTTCTCGACGTAAGGCGTCTTGAGGTTCGGATCCACGGCCAAGAGATTGCAAGCTCCTGCGTCTGAGCCAATGCCATCTCCACAAGTTAAACTTCCTCCGCTTGGAAATGCCGTTGTCTGGCCTGGGTTGGCTGGGGCGCAAGCTGCTACTAAGGTTGGATCCCAGCACAACTTTGACGCACCGAGCGTGGCAGAGCCGAGCAGAATATTGCCACCACCAGTGGCAGGACACGTCGGCACGCCGGGAGTTGCGGCGGCGCATTGAATCAAAGCCCCAGTTGGATTGGCAGCGATGGAGACTGCCGTGCTGTTCTGGAACGTGTTTTGATTCATCCACATGACCGCGGTGAACGTCGAGTACATGATGCTGAAGCCGCCTCGGACGACCGTTGTTCCCTTCCCCGAAGACATCCCACGCAAAACCAATGCGAGGGGAGAGGTCCGTGTTATCCGGGCGCCACAAGGTAGAGGCCCCGGAGGCGCCTTGCTGAACGAGTCCAGTGATCGAAGTCGGGTCGAAGTTAGCCCAGTTATTATTAACTTCTTTGATAGGAGACTCATAGGAGTATCGCAGGCCAAAATTGAGCGTCACTTTCGGAGTGATCCGCCAATCGTCCTGAGCGAATCCCGCGGTTTCCGACCAGTGCATCTTACGGTCGGCGTTGCCGACGAGGGCGACGCCATTCGTCAGGTCCCCAGCCATGAGGTCTTCCAGAGGGGTGGATGACCCGCACGGAGGAGGTTGGCCAATGGCGCATGGCGCGTTAAAGGCAATGCCAAGACTACTTGCCTTTCCACCATTGAACACGAACTTGCCTCGGCCAGTATCAGGAATGTTCGAGTCGCCTTCGATACGCCCGTACTCGATGCCGAACTTGAAGCTGTGCTTTCCCTTCAGGTACGAAAGATTTTCCTGATAATCGGAATAGGGGTTGGGTCCTGAAACTTGCGGCCGGTTATGCTGGGTTCCGAAGCTGTTAAAGCCCTTGATCGCGATATTCGGCCAGCCGGGCGTTCCTGACGTTAAGCCCGTATTTACAGGAAATGGCAGACCCGCATCGAGACTGTCCTGGGCGATGGTCATGCGGTTATAGCCAAACCGCACCTCGTTCACGACCGTGGAATTGGGCGTATAGATCCAGTTTTCGGTCGTGGTCCAGACGGTGATCGGGAACGTGTTGAGCATGTTCGGATTGATGTAAGGGTGGTCTTCCCCGATCCCGCTATATCTGCTGGTCGCCAAGCAAGCCGTTGATCGTGTTCTTGTCATTGAGGTGGTAATCGATCTTGCCGATCCCGTTGTCGCTTTGATTGATGTTCGGGAAATTGCTGACATAGGCGTTCGACGCGCCGTTATTCGGGAATAAGCCCCCGGTGCACACCGTGGCGGCTGCTGTTGCTCCCACGGTGCATCCCGACAACGCCAGGCTGCTGGCGCTGATGGCAACGGGCGAGGCTGGAATTGCACGGGACCCGCACGTGGCGGCGGAGGGGAACTGCAAGCAGTTGATCGCATCCACGAAACTGGCCTTTGGATCTCCCATCGTAAGGGTTCCGGGAACGCCCGCGCCGGTTGCGGCGAGAGCCTGGCCGATGAACGAACGCAGTCCTTCGTAACCGCCGAAGAAAAAGAGTTTGTCCTTGATGATCGGACCGCCAACCACGCCGCCAAACTGCTTTAACTGCACAGGCAGCTTATCGCAGGAAGGCAACGGGCAGGCGCCTGCGATCGGGGCGGGGTTGTAGGCGTTGCGAGCGCCCCAAGAGCCGTCGCGGCCGAAAGCATAGGCCGAGCCGTGAAGCGTGTTGGTTCCGGATTTGATTCCCACGTTAACGACGGCGCCGGGCTTCCATCCGGATTCCGCCTTGGGGTTTTCCATGGTGTTGAATTCCTGAATCGCGTCGATCGGCAGAATCGTGGCGCCGTCCGTAATCGGGCTCGGCATGCCGAGGATTGGGCGAGCATCGAAGAAATTGGCATTGATGACGCCGTCCACCATCCATGCTGATTCATCGGGGCGCACACCGTTCGTGCTCTGTGTCCAGGGGCCGCCGCCGGGCTGAACCATCACGCCGGGGCGCAGGCCCAAAAGGTTCTGGTAATTGCGGCCATTCAAGGGCATGTCGACGATGTCGGAATTGTCGAGCGTGCCGCCCAGGGTGGCGTTGGTGGTCTCCACCAGGGGGACAGATTCCGTGACAGTGACGGTCTGGTTCTGCTCGCCGGGCTGAACTTGCAAGTCCACGCGAACTTCCTTGCCGACCCCCACGTCAACATTCTGCCGCTCGATCCTCTTGAACCCTTTGGCCTCGGCGCGAACTGTAAAGCTGCCGGGGGTCAAATTGGGAGCGTTATATTCTCCGGCGTCATCCGAGACTAGTGTTCGCGTAACGCCTCTCGCTGTATCGATGACGCTTACCGTGGCGCCGGCTACGACGCCGCCGCTCGTGTCGGTGACCGTTCCCATGATGCGGCCAAGATTGCCCTGCGAAAACGCGGGCGAACAAAGCAAAAGCACGCCCACGGAAACAGCCAACAATTTGAACATGTTCATATACCAGCTACCAGACGGCGCCTTCCTCAGCTTTTTCAAAGAACTCATTTCTGGACCTCTCGTTTAGAAGGATTGATTTCTAGTTCGGACCCGGATCCCACCCCTGCCTGCATCCCAACTTCTCAAACCACAAAAAACAGGAAAAATCTCGACCGGCCCCAATACACAAATAGATTGATCAAACCCAGCCCGCGGAAAACTAATTCATCAGCCGACTGGCAGGGCTACTGGCTCACCACGAGACCTTGACCGGATCGCGTGGGTCACCCCTAGGGGCCCGGCTTACTTTGCTCGCCAACCAACGCCGTTCAAATCGAACGGCGCTTAGGATTGCCTGTACTGCGCGAATTGAGATATTCGAAAGGGACCCAATAGCTGAAAAAAGGTAAATCGACAGCACCCGACCTTCTGGTGGGGGGAGATTAGTTCCAGTGGCAAGACTAAGTCAAGCGGTATTTCGTCACATTATTGTCTTTAGGGCACAGGTTGGCAGGGGAACGGGGACCCAAATGTGGCCTTCAGAGACTGTGCGAGCCCTTATGTCCGGTCCATGTAGCGCCCGCCTTCAGGCGGGCACTTTGAACAAGCGCGGATACCCGCCTGAAGGCGGGCGCTACATGAACGTGGCGATTGAAGCACTCACACAGACTCTTCAGCCGCCTGCATTTGCTATCGGAAGGCGGACCTGAAAGACTGATCCATGACCCGGCGTGCTGCGCACTTCAATCGTCCCGGCATGGACCTCGGTGATCCAGCGCCCGATGGAGAGGCCCAAACCGACTCCGCCCGATTCGCGCGTGCGCGCTTTGTCCGCGCGGTAGAACCGCTCAAACACGCTCGGCAGATCGGCCTCGGCGATGCCGATACCCGTGTCGCGCACTTCCGCCACGGCGAAGCCGTCGTTTCGATGCAAAGAGACTTCAACCTGCCCATTTGCGGGCGTGTATTTAACGGCATTATCGATCAGGATCAAAAAGAGGCGCCGGAGCGAACTGGTGTCCCCCTTCACCCACATCGAGTCGCCCGATATTTCCTCTTGAAAAGCGATTTGCTTTGCTTCGGCCAGCGCGCTGCCCTGGTGACAGGCTTCCCGGAGGACTTCCGCGACATTCGTCGGGGTGAAGCGCAGAGTTTCAGCTCCGGAATCGGCTCGCGCCAAAAACATCAGCTGCTCGATCAACGCAGAAGTTTTTTCGAGTTCCGCGAGAACCTCGGCAATCACGTCCCGGTATTCCTCGGCAGAGCGGGCCTTCCGCAGGGATAGTTCCGTCCGGGTTCGCATCACGGCCACCGGCGTGCGCAGCTCGTGCGAAGCGTCCGCCGTGAATTGCGTGATTTTCTTGAACGCGGATTCCAGGCGCTCGAGCATCCCGTTGAGCGTTTCCGAAAGCCGCTGCAACTCATCGCCGGTCTTCGGAACGACCAGGCGGCTCGACAGGTTTTGCGCGCTGATCGTTCTGGCTGTTTGCGTAATCTGGTCCACGGGGGCCAGCGCGCGCGTGCTGATCCAGTAGCCACCGGCCGCCGCGCACAGCAGCAGCGTAGGAATGGAAATGAAAAGCAACAGCGCGAAATGGTCGAGAGCTTCATAGAAATCGTCCATTTCAAATGCGGACTGGATGATGTAGGCCTCGCCTCCCACTTTTACCTGCAATGTCCAAATGCGGAGCGGGATATCCTTTCCCTTAAATTCCGTGGCCCTTCGCGGGATCGAGGCGGGCCGCGGAACTCCGTAATCGCTCATCACCGGGGACCGGTAAATCCAGTTGCCGCGTTCGTCGGAAACCTGCAAAAGCGCGCCCCCCTGCCGCAATTCCGTGTGCTCCCGAAGCCCTTCCTGCAGATCGTCCTCGGCCCCTCGCTGGATCGTCCGCTCGATAAGCTGGTGAACGCCCTCGGCGCGGATTTGCAGCTCCTCGTCGACCGTCCGTCGAATGCTGTGGCGCATTTCGAGGTACGCGCTCACTCCGAAGGCGGACAACACCACGGCGAGGACCGCGAAATACCACGCGGTCAGGCGGATTCGAATGGGCAGCGTCATCATGCTTTACAGTCTGCGGAGCCAGTCTTGCCAGCTTCTGTCATTCCGAGCGGAGCGAGGAATCTCTCCTTCATTTCTTAAACTTAAGTCCAGGAGAGATTCCTCGCTCCGCTCGGAATGACAAAATAAATCCCTTTTCCGCGGAACCTTATTCTTTCGAAGCGTCCCGAATGGCATATCCCGTTCCGCGGACGGTCTGGATCAGCTTCACTTTATGGTCCCGATCCACCTTGTTGCGCAACAGGCTGATAAAGACGTCGAGCGTGTTTTCCTCGACGTCATCGTTCGAATCCCACACGGAATTGACGATCGTGTTTCTGGGCACGGCCCGGCCGGCGCGCCGCATCAGGAATTCCAGCAAACGGAACTCCGTCTTGCTCAGGGAAATCTCCTCGCCGCCGCGGCGAACTATGTGGCTGGCCGGGTTCAGGATCAGATCCGCCACCTGCAGAAGCGTGGGCCGCGGGGCGGAACCACGGCGCGAAATGGAGCGAAGCCGCGCGAGGAATTCCTCGAAGGAAAACGGCTTCGTCATGTAATCGTCGGCGCCGAGGTCGAGCCCTTTTACGACGTCCGGCACGGTGTCGCGCGCGGTGAGGACCAGGATCGGCGTTTTGTTCCCGCCTTTCCGCAGGCGCCGCGCCACTTCGAACCCATCCATCCCCGGCAGCATCAGGTCCAGCACGATAGCGTCGTATTCGAGGGCCTGGGCCATTTCGAGCGCGTCGCGGCCGTCGTGCGCCAGGCTGACGGAATGGTTTTCTTCCTCCAGACCTTTTTTAAGAAGCTCCGCCATTTTCTTCTCGTCTTCGACGATCAGGACATGCATCGCTGGCTCACCTCTATCAAAACACAGCAACCTGAAAATGTACTGAATTGGCCCGCCGATAATTCTAGGCTCTTCCCGCCGCCCAAGGAAACATTACGTGTGGAACGAATAGGATGGAATAGAATAGCCGCCTGTTCTTAAGGTTCCATTCAGGTTAAAAAAATAGGATCATCAGCAAGATCAGCCGTATCCTCGGAATGGGTTTGTCTCGACTGCTTGCGGGGGAGTGATGTCCGTTTTGCGCAAAATCTATGAAGGAGTCCATGTGAAATTCGCCGTCGCAGTGTTGGGGTCGCTGTTGTTTTTTGCCGCGCCGTCGAGCGCGCAAGTAGCCGGAGGATCGATCAGCGGCACGGTGTCCGGAGAATCCGGCGCCGCGATGCCGGGCGTCAGCATCTCCGTGAAAGAAGTGACCACCGGGCTGGCCAGAAATTCCACCACGAATTCATCCGGCCTTTACAACATTCCCGACCTGTCCGCCGGAACTTTTGAGATGACCGTTTCCGCGTCCGGATTCGTCACCCAGATTTGGACCAGCATCACGGTGACAGCGGGCGTCGAGCGCATCCTGAACGTCGTCCTGAAACCGGGCAAGTCGGAGCCGGCAACACGCATGGTCGCGCCGCCCGCTCTAGTGAGCGAGCCGTGCCCCTCGACGTGCGGGAGCGCCAATTCTTCAACCGTGCGCGACACGCCTCTGAACGGGCGCGACTGGGCGGCCCTCGCGACATTGCAAGCCGGCGTTTCCTCCGTGCAAAACGGCAGCGCCAGCGGCGGCGGCAACATGGATCGAGGCTTCGGCGCAGCGGTGAGCATCTCCGGTTCTCGGCCGGATGAGAACGCATACATCCTCGACGGCATCAGCATCAACGACTATGCGAACGGAGCGCCGGGCAGCGTGTTGGGCGATAACCTGGGCATTGATGCCGTACAGCAGGTGGCGGTTCTCGGTAGCAATTACCCCGCCGAGTACGGGCGCACATCGGGGGGCGTGATCAGCGTTGAAACCACCAAGGGATCGGATGTTTTTCACGGTTCGGTTTACGAATTTCTCCGCAACAGCGCGCTCGACGCGAGGGACTTTTTCGATCCTGCGAAGATTCCTGAGTTTCGGCGAAATCAGTTCGGAGGCTCGGCAGGATTACCAATCCAAAAAGGCAAGACATTTATTTTTGGAGATTATGAGGGACTGCGCCAATTCAAGGGCGTAACGACACTGGACACAGTTCCGTCACCCGCAGTGTTGGGGCTCAATACCGGCCCCGGAGGAGCGCCCGGCCCCGCGACTTTCTGCTCCATTGCGCAGACGCCGCAGCAACTTCCGCCAAATGGATGCACGCCAACTGCGCTTCCAGCGAGCGGGCCCGGCGCCGCGCCGAATCCGGACCCGACCACGCACATCGACAAGCAGATTCTGCAATTCCTGCAGGGGAATTTCTTTCCGCTGCCCAACGCGGGCCTGATCGGCAACGGCGACACCGGCTACTTTCGATTCGCCGCGCCGCAGATCACGCCGGAAAATTATTTCACGATCCGCTTTGACCACAAGTTTTCCGACAGCGACAGCACCTACGAAACCTACATCCGGGACAACTCCACCACGATCCAGCCCGGAACCTTCAATGAATTGTCTTCCGACGTCGTATCAAACCGCCAGGCCGCCACCCTGCGCGAGCAGCATATCTTCAGTCCGAATCTGCTGAACGTGGCGGAGTTCGGTTTCACCCGAGCCGTAGGCATCCAGGGCAAGATCAACAGCGTCTCGAATCCAAACATGGTCGGCACCGTGGGCCACACGTACGCCTTCGAGCCCGGCGGATTCGCCGGCGACATTCAGAGCATCCCCGGCGTCACAAGTTTTCTCGGCGCGCCCACGGCGGAGGGATTCATTCCATCGAGCCGCGAACTTTTTTGGACGACGTATCAAGGCGGGGACAGCGTGGTTCTGACCCGCGGCAAACACACAATCAAGTTCGGCGGCAATGCGGAGCGGGTGCAGGATAATGAAGTTTCGGCCAGCAACATCAACGGCCTGTTTCGATTCGATACCCTCCAGCAATTCCTGACCAACGATCCTTCCCTCTTTTCAGGGACCGGCACGCCGCTGCCGCTGGACATTGGCATGCGGCAGACGCTTTTCGGCGCCTACCTCGAAGACGAGATTAAGGCTCATAAGACGCTCACATTGAACGCAGGGCTTCGCTACGAAATGGTGACGGTGCCCAAGGAATCGCACGGCCTCACCACCGTTATTCCAAATCTCGGCCTGACCGGCACCCCTTCGGCCGAGCCGGTCTGCGGCGTCGCGGCAACGGGCTGCTCGGGAACCGGTCCGTTGTTCACCAACCCGACGCTGCGAAATTTTGAGCCACGCCTGGGTTTCGCCTGGAACCCTCGCAGCGGAAAAACCCTGGTACGAGGCGGCTTCGGGATTTTCGATGTGCTGCCGCTGCCGTACGAGTTCACGCTGACCTTCCAGCGGGCGGCTCCGTTCACGCGGACCATCGTCGGCCACAACCCAGGGAGCGGCGGCTTTACGATGGATCCGGTCAACGGCTCGCAGGCCTATCAAGATTTCATTACTCAAGCCGACACGAACATCGCCTATTACGCTGATCCTCATCCCAAGCGCGACTACGTGATGCAGTGGAACTTAAGCGTCGCGCGCGAACTGACCTCCACGCTGGCGCTGACGGTGGGCTACGTGGGTTCGCGGGGAGTTCATCTGCCGTATCGCGTCGACAACATCGATATGGTTATACCGTCGCCCACCCCGGAAGGCTATCTATGGCCGATGAATACCACTGCCGCCGACAGGGTCAATCCCAATTTCGGGCGCGTCAATGCCAGTCTCTGGCAGGCGAATTCGTTTTACCACGCCATGCAGGTGGACGTCGCCAAGCGCGTCAGCCACGGCATTCAATTTCATGTGGCCTACACTTTTGGGAAGAGCATCGATACGCTCTCCGCTTCCGAGGCAGATGACTCTTACCCGAATGGGCTGTTTAATCAGCCGTTTTTTGACCCGCGAACGACCCGCGGGCTTTCGGATTTCAACGTCCAGCAAACCCTGGTGGTAAGCGCCACGTGGGAACTTCCCGCGCCGGCGAAAGATTCCAAGCTGCCCGGCTGGGCATTCAGCGGATGGCAGCTGGTCGGATTATATAAAGCCAGCAGCGGGCAGCCCTTCACGGCGATCATGGGCGGCGACCCTCTTGGAACTCAGCTTGATGAAACCGGCGAGGTGCCGAACATCGTTCCCGGCTGCAATCCGGTTAACAATAACTTCAAGAAAGATGCTCTTGGACCGATCTATCTCCACTCCAACTGCTTCAGCTTGCCCGTCGCCACGCCGGATATTGCCGCCAAGTGCGCGCCCTTTGCGGCGGCTCCAACCTTTAACGGCACGCCGACGTGCGCGAACCTACGTGGTAATTTGGGACGCAACTCGATTATCGGTCCTGGCCTCTCGAAGCTCGACTTCTCCGTGTTCAAGAACAACCGTATCACCCGCATTTCGGAGACTTTCAACGCGCAATTCCGCGCCGAAATTTTCAACATTTTCAACCGCGCCAATTTCGCTTCGCCAACCAACAATCTCGCGGCTTTCGATCAAGCTGGAAATTCAGTGCAAAGCGTCGGCCTTCTGGATTCCCTGCAGACCGACGGACGCGAAATTCAATTCGCGATCAAATTCATCTGGTAAGTGGCGCATGCTTTAGCTTGTGAAGGTTTAGACTTTGTGAAGGCAAACCTTCACAAGCTAAAGCATGCGCCACTTGTTCGTTCCGAACTAATCTCCCCGCACGAAACTTTCGGGCCTGAAATTCGCCCACTCCCTCTGTTCTCGGCTATAATCAGACTTACCTTCCTGAACGTCGGAGATTCAGAACCTAGGTTTCGTTGACACACCTATGCAAGACTGGCTGCCAAGATCGATCACAAGTTTAAGAGACTATAGCTGGCCCAAATTCGCGGCGGACCTTCTCGCGGGGGTCACAGTGGGGCTCGTGGCGCTCCCCCTGGCAATGGCGTTTGCCATCGCATCCGGAGTGGCGCCGCAGGCGGGATTGTATTGCGCCATCGTCGCAGGATTTCTGATTTCCGCGCTGGGCGGATCGACGCTGCAGATCGGTGGGCCCACGGGCGCGTTCGTCGTGGTCGTCTACGGCATCGTGGCGCGGTACGGGCTGGACGGCTTGTTCATGTGCACGTTGATGGCGGGCGTGCTGCTCGTCATCCTGGGCGTCACCGGACTCGGCACCGCGGTGAAATACATTCCCCGTCCCGTGGTGGTGGGTTTCACGAACGGCATCGCGGTGATTATCGCCAGCACGCAGATCAAGGATTTCTTCGGCCTGAAAATCGACAAGGTTCCCGGCGAATTTCTTGCGCGCATGGAAACTCTCGCGCGGAATCTTCCCACTTTTTCTCCGCTCGAGACCGGCCTAGGCGTGTCCGCGCTGATTGTGATTCTCGTTTTCATGCGTTACGTGAAACGCGTGCCGGGATACATCGTCGCGCTGTTCGCCGGCACGGCGCTCGTGATGCTGCTGAAGCTGCCGGTGGAAACGATCGGGACGCGCTTCGGCGGCATTCCGTCCGGCTTTCCGGGAATCAAAATTCCTCAGTTCCGCGCCGATTTGCTGAGACCGCTGATCGCTCCCGCGATCACCGTCGCCATGCTCGGCGCGATCGAATCGCTCATGTCCGCCGTCGTCTCCGACCGCCTGAGCGGGACCAAGCACAATCCCAACGTCGAGCTTGTCGGCCAGGGCGTCGCCAACATCATGTCTCCGCTTTTCGGCGGCCTGCCCGCCACGGGAGCGATCGCGCGAACGGCCACGAATATTCGCTCAGGAGCGAAGACACCAGTCTCTGGAATGATCCACGCGCTTACGCTTCTGGGGATCGTGCTGTTCGCCGCGCCGCTGGCGCGCTTCATTCCGCTCTCGGTGCTGGCAGCGATTTTGCTGGTCGTCTCCTACAACATGGGGGAATGGAGAGAAATTCCCGAGCTTCTGAAGCTCACGCCTCTTGAGATCGGCACATGGCTCGTGACGTTCGCGCTCACCGTGTTCGCCGATTTGACGGTAGCCGTCGAAGCGGGAATGATCCTCGCCGCCCTCGTGTACATCCGCAAAGTCACCAACACGACGACGGTTTCTCAAGTCACCGATGAATATCTCCGCGAAGGCCAGGTGCACATCCTGCAGCACAAGGAAATTCCGCCGTACGTGACCATCTTCCGCATCCACGGCCCATTTCTCTTTGGCGCCACGGACAAGGTCGAGGAAATCGTCCGCAAGCTTCCGGAACTTCCCTCGATCGTCGTGCTCCGCCTGCGCAATATGACGGCCATCGACGCCACGGGATTGCAGGCCCTCGAGGAACTGGCCGACGCCGTGCACGAGTCCGGCCGCGGCCTCATCCTTTGCGGCGCGCGCGAACAGCCCGCCCGCCTGATGCACCAGTCCGAGTTCGAGGAACACGTCGGCCCGGGAAACATCAGCCCAAGTATTTCGGTTGCTCTGGAACGAGCCAAGATCCTCTACCAGGAGATTGAGCGACGGAATCTTGAGGCGGTCGGCGAAAGTGCCCGGCCGTCCTGATTGCTAAGAAGACCGGGAAGCGAAAATTTCAAGCAGGGAAATAAATCGAGGGCTCAACCGCAGCGTCTCGCTTTGCTGCTTCAGAAACTGGTGTGGATCAGAAGTTGTCTTTAACGCGTAGCGCAGGTAAGAAATCCGCATGAGTTCGACGGCATGGTCGATGTCGCCTTCGCGCCGAATCCTAAAAGTAGCCCACCCGGAGTTCGGGACCCAGTGGTGCCCTTCGGCCTGGCCTTCCTGCACTAGCGCATCGCGAACCGAGCGCGGAAAAGGGATATCAACGGTTCCGTCTCGATGCACATGTCCGATCTCAGCTTTCCCGAACCTGAATTCGTTGCCACCGAACCGGTGAGGGTGAACTGAGACGTTCGGCCACGCCGAAACTTCGTCCTCCAATCGACTTAGGAAGTCCATGACTCCTATCTCCCTCTCACATTGGATGACGCCAAGTCAAGGTTTGGATCAGCAATCAAGAATATCGAACGCGCATTTTATTCAGAGTGGATTGCGCCATTGACTGGCCAAAACCACAGGCTGAGCAGGCCGCGGAAATACTCAAAGCGCTGTCATTCTGAGCGAAGCGAAGAATCTCTCCTTGTTTCTTTTCTTATACCTAAATCGAAGAGAGATTCTTCGCTTCGTTCAGGATGACAGAACAACGCCTCTTTTCCGCAGCCACTGAAGAGTCTGTGTGAGGACCTGAAATCGGCACGTCTTTGTAGCGCCCGCCTTCAGGCGGGCACTTTGGAATCATGCAGATGCCCGCCTTAAGGCGGGCGCTACAGATACCAAATCCGAGTTCTCACGCAGACTCTAAGGCCTGTTGAACTTGTTTTCCTAGATCCACCTGCCTTGCTTGGGGAATTCTACGCGCTATACTGCTCAAGTTAGTTCGAAACTTGGATGACTGACTTAACTCGAGGAGGAAAGCAACATGTCCGCGGTGAAACTGGAAGACGCCCGGCGAGTAATCAGCGCGGCGGAAAAGAAAGCAAAGGAAATCGGGCAGCCCATGAATATTGCCGTGGCGGATGAAGGCGGCAACATCGTTGCGCACGTGCGCATGGACGGCGCCTGGATCGGCAGTATCGATATCTCGATGAAGAAGGCCTACACGTCGCGCGCCTTTGACATCGCCACCAAAGACCTCGCCACGCACTCCCAGTCCGGCGGCCAGTTCTTCGGAATCCATGCCTCCAATGACGGCAAGATCATGATCTTTGCCGGCGGCATTCCGCTGAAGCGCGACGGCAAAGTAGTGGGAGCCATCGGCGTCAGCGGCGGTTCAGGCGATCAGGACCATGCGGTGGCCGAGGCGGGAGCCAAAGCATTTTAAGGCCGGCCAGTGCAAAATAAAGGGCCGGGCCACCGCCCTCCCGGCCTAGAAATTGAACCCGACCCCGAGCGAGATGACGGGATAGAATCGATAGGGGTTGACGTCGTTCTGAAGTTTTACTTGTTGCGCTTGAATATTCGCCTGAACGGTGGCATCGCTGGATATTGCCCGGCAATTCAATCCTGTCCCTGCGTCGCAGACGTTTCCGGCCAGGTTCAGCCCCACTCTCGCCGATCCCTGGTACGCCGCGCCCACCTCAAATAAGAAGCTGTAGTGCCTTCCGTTCCGCGGGATCAGGTTGCCGAAACCCACCATAATCGATGGTGACACCTTGACGAAATTCAGCTTTCCGGTGCCCGTGACCGGGGTGACCAGGTCGCTTTGATACGACGTGCCGCCCACGGAAAATGTCTGTCCAGCCGGAACCGCCGCGGTCGCCGTAATCTGGTTGCCATTATAAAATAAAATGCCTGGGCTAACGTGAAAACCTCCAAACGGGAACCAGTCCAGGTGAGCTTCCGCCGATTGGAATTGCAATTGGCCGTTGTACGGAATGCCGTCATTGGTGAAGGCCCGGCTATACCGGAACATATTGAATCCGCTGCGCAGGTTGAATTTTCCGGCCAGCGGCGTGGCCGCTTCGATCCCCACGCCTAAGGTAGAGACCTTCACTCCGATTCCAACTCTCGAAAAAGCTGTCACCCCTGCTTCCTTAGTCGGGGGCTCAGCGGTCTCGCTTTCCGCGCTTTCTCCACTAACATCATTAGAATCAGAAGCCTGCGAATCTTGCAGATCTGTCGACTTCGGCAGCGCGGCAGCCACGAGAAGCTCTTGCCGGCTGGAATTCTGGACCTCCGTTCCACCGCTCTGCGGAGAGCCCGCCATGCCTGTTTGGGCGAAACAGGCTCCTCCCCATGCGGCCACAAACGATAGGGTCAGAGATGCCAACCAGAAACCGAATTTCATCTTCATATTTTTCCCCTCAATGGTTTAAAGAGCGATTCGCGCTGTGATCAGAAACAGTTTTTAATGACTGCGGAAAGCATATTGGCATGCTGGTAGATACTCAATTTATTAACCGAAGCTTAGCGCTTCCTTGGTATTAGCCCGCAGGAAACCCGCTCCCTGGAACCGGCGGCTTTGGCACACGATTGCGCCCCGCTGGAGCGCGGGCAGGCCGAACGCCATTCCTCAAGGGCCTTCCCACTGGCAATCCAGCGAGCGCCTATGGAATTGGAACGATCAAAGGTTATTGGTCAGAACCTGCAAACGCCATAGTCCAAGCGTGCCACTGTCCTTCTTCTGTCCGCCCGGTCAGTTGTCCGTTTGGCTCCCGAATCTTAATCTTCTTGGCAACGTTTCAAGGATGGCACGCGGCGCGGGGGATGGCGCCCGACGGGCCGGTTGAAGCAGCCCAGTGGAGGAAATGGATATGATTCAAGTGGAGGCGTTCCAGGAATTCCGCACCGGACTCGCGTTTCTGCGCGGCGGCGATGCCAACAAAGCCCTGCCCCACCTTAAGTGCGCACTCGAAGAAGAACCCGCCAATCCTTTCTATATTTCCTACATGGGAGTGGCCATCGCGGCGACGGAGCAGAAATGGGCCGAAGCCGGAGGAACTTTGCCGCTCGGCCATTCGCATGAGCCGCCGCCAGGCGCAACTTTATCTCAATCTCGCCGAAGTCTATGTGGCAGCGGACCGCAAACAAGATGCCGCCGATATCCTGGTCCGCGGCTTGCGCTACGCTCCCCACGACCAGCGCTTGAAAATCGGTCTGGACCGCCTGGCGATCCGCCGTCCTCCCGTGCTGGCGTTCCTGCCGCGGGCGCACACGGTGAATCGGAATCTCGGCAAGCTGCGGCATCACGCCATGCAAGTCTTCGCATCACTCTGAAACGCGCGATACAGTTTCAGTAATCTTAAAGACCAATAAGATTGCGCCCGCATTTGCCAGGCGTTATCATGCTTTCCCGATGAAACGCCTTCTTGGGATGTTCGCGTACACGGATGAGAGAAATTGTCCCGTGTGCGGCAGCGACCATGTGCATCGCACCAAGCGCGGGCGCCTTTTGGAATTTTGGGTTCTGATTTTTCTTCCGTATCGCCCCTACCGCTGCGGCAAATGCCGCCAGCGTTTCTACGGCCCCAAGAACATGCCCAGGCGTGAACCCCTCGACGAAATCGAAAGCGAATAGAATCTAAAAAGCACTCATCTCACAATTAATTTTTGTGGGTCGCGGCTTCACAGGCTGCGGAAAAACTCAAGCCCCTGTCAGTCTGAGCGGACCGAAGAATCTCTCCTTGTTTCTTTTCTGATACTTAAATCCAAGAGAGATTCTTCGCTCCGCTCAGAATGACAAAACGGGGTATTTTTTCCGCAGCCTGTTCAGCCGCGACATTCGAGGATCTGAAAAGCGTGGGCTTTAGCCCCTGAAGGCCTGTCGAGTTTGGACTCCATGTCATTTATGAAATGGCTTCAACATAAAACGGGGCTTACGCAGACCTTTCATTCTCCCCGGAATTGACTCATTCCTTCCGTACTTTCTTTTTCTCATCGCAAGGCCGCGGCGGCTGCGAAGAGTTCTGTCTGTATAATGGCCGCCAATGGAATTCGCCCTCAAAAAGATTCCGGAACGTCTCTTTGGGCCTGATTTTTCGCCCCCCGGCTATCTGGCCGCGCGCTGGCTGTTTCTCCGCGCCCTCGGATTGATTTTTTTCTCCGCATTCTATTCGCTGGCGTTCCAGATTCGCGGCCTCATTGGCCCGAATGGAATTCTTCCCGCGCGGGACTACCTCGTACAGGTGGCGCGGATGATGGGGAGCGCGCGCTTCTGGTACGCGCCCACTCTCTTTTGGTGGTCGGCAAGCGACCGCTTCCTGCTGGGCGTCGTCCTCGCGGGGATGGCCGCGTCTCTCCTGCTAACGCTGAATCTTTGGCCTCGCGGCATGCTGGTGGTCTGCCTGGTTGCCTTTCTTTCCTTCATCGCGGCGGCCCAGGATTTTGCGAGTTATCAATCCGATGGAATGTTGCTCGAGGCAGGCTTTATCGGCCTGTTTTTTGCGCCTGCCGGATGGCGACCGCGCTGGGGATCTTCGGACCCGCCTTCGCGCGCCAGCCGCTACCTGCTCGTGTGGCTCATGTTCCGAATTTATTTTGAATCGGGAATCGCGAAAATCCTGGGGCGCGATCCCGAGTGGCGCGATTTCTCGGCCATGGATCAGTATTATCAGAATGGGCCGCTGCCTACCTGGATCGCGTGGTACGCGCATCAACTGCCGCATGCGTTTCATGAGGCCACGGCGGTGCTGACGCTTGCGCTGGAACTGGTCTTGATCTTCGCGATTTTCTTGCCGCGCCGCTCGCGCATCGTTTTGTTCTTCGCCATCACGGCCTGGCAGATCGGCATAATACTGACCAGCAACTATGCGTTTTTAAATTACATCGTCCTCGTTCTTGGAATCCTGCTGCTCGACGACAAATTTTTGGCCCGTTTTATTCCGCAAAGTCTACGTCCCGCCGCCGTGGCTTCCCCCAACGCTCAGGAACCAGTCGCTGCCGGAGCGCAAGGCTGGCAGGGCTACCTTCATTTCTCGCTGCAAGCATTCTTCCTGACATGGGTTTTCTATGTGACTTCAGCCCTCCTCGTTTTCATGTTGTTTCCGCAGGCCCCGCTCCCGGAGGCCCCCGTTCGCGCGCTTGAACCGTTCCGCGTTGCCAACGAGTTTGGACTCTTTGCCGTCATGACCCGCTCGCGCTTCGAAATCGAATTCCAGGGCTCCCGCGACGGCCAGACCTGGACGCCCTATCCCTTTCGATATAAGCCGCAGGACCTTAATGTGCCCCCGCGGATTTATGCGCCCTACCAACCGCGCTTTGACTGGAATCTGTGGTTCGCCTCATTGGGCGGCTGGCGGCAGTATCCCTGGGTCTTGAACGTCGAGGAACGCCTCCTGACCGGTGAGCCGGATGTGATTGCCCTGTTTGCCGGCGACCCCTTCCAGGGGCATCCGCCCGAACAGGTTCGCGCATTGATCTTTCAATACTGGTTCACAGGCTGGGCCGAAAAGCGCGAAAGGGGCCTATGGTGGCGGCGCGAGGAAATCGGTCTATACGCCCCGTCGCTCTCACGCACACCCGATGGTAAAATTGCCGTTCTTGAGATGCCAGTTCCTGCTGAAAATGTCAGGTAACTCCATGCTGTAGAATTGGTTATGACGTCGTGGTGCCAGTGGCTCTTTCTCCCTTTGGTCACCCTCGCCGCCTCTACCAACCAAGCCAAAATAGTCCTAGAACCATAGTCCTAGTACCCCTCTAAACCGTCGTCCTAAAGTTATCGGGACTACCGTGCCATAGGCCCAGGCGAGCCTGGCTCCTAATCTACTCTCACGTTGCAGGAAGCCACCAGCCAGGCGACTGCAGCGTACTGAGGATAGCTAAAATGTTTCTCGCCATGGCCGTGTTCCTGATTCATCCGCAGCTTGCCGCCGCAACCCCTTTGTCGGCGCAGAAGGCCGCAATCGATGCTCAGGCTTCGATTTCAGCTTCGACCAGCACCATGGATACCAATGACTCGATGCCAACAGCGACGGCCTCCCTTGACGCCGCAGCTCAACCCGCAATCGAGTCCAATGCGGCACTGCCGGACGCTCCGGTGCCTGCCCCGGTGGCAGCTCCCGCCCCGATGGCATTCCTGAAGCCGGGCAAGCCCTTTACCGTGTCGGTCAGCGAGTTGCGCGCCGAGAATCGACGCAAGGAACTAATGTGGAAAGGCCTGCTGGTAGCTTCGAGCGGCGCCGCCACGTTTGACGCCCTGAGCACGCGCTACGCGATCGCGACGAAGGGCGCGGTGGAACTGAATCCTATGCTGAGGCCCTTTGCGGGCAATGCGTCCCTGTTTGCCGCCATTCAAGTGGGACCGGCTCTGATGGATTTCGCCGGCAAGAAAATGATGTACAGCAGGCATTCGTGGGTGCGCCGCATGTGGTGGGTCCCGCAGAGCGCCAGTTTCGTCAGCTCCATTTTCTGCGGAGCGCACAATTTGAGTTATCACTGATTTTCGGCGGGGATTTTCGGCGGGCTCTACGCCACGTCAGAGAGCCCGCAGCCGAACAGCCTTCCCGTACCGGGAAGTTGTTAATGTTTCTTCCCTCTGTCAGAAAGCGCGGCCGGGCGTCCCCTCACCCGGCCGCGTTTTTGTGGCACAGACTTCAGAGCCTGCGGAAAAATACATTTTTGTCATTCCGAGGCGCGCCGCGCGCCGAGGAATCTCTCTTTTCCGGCGTCAAAACCAAGGAGAGATTCCTCACTTCGTTCGGAATGACAAGATAAACTATTTTTTCCGCAACCTGTTCAGTCTGTGGCCTTCCATCAGATCAAGGCAGAGTTAGATCACCTGGCTACCGCGATCCGCCCGGGCTCCGTTTTGGAACCTCACAGGCTGAAGAGTCTGTGTGAGAACTCCAGAATGGCAAGATTGTGTAGCGCCCGCCTTTAGGCGGGCACTTTGGAATCAAGCGGATGCCCGCCTAAAGGCGGGTGCCACATGGCCCGAACGCGAGTTCCCACACAGACTCTGAAGCCTGTGTGAGAACTTGAAATCGGAACGCCTTTGTAGCGCCCGCCTTCAGGCGGGCACTTTGGAATCAAGCAAATGCCCGCCTGAAGGCGGGCGCTACATAATACAAAACCGAGTTCTCACACATGCTCTGAAGCCTGTGCTGCTTAAGTCTCCTTTCAAAATGAGTCACTGCGGCCGCTCTGGAATGATTGCGGCATGCCCCGCGCTGCTGTACTATCGCCGCCATTGGAGGGCCTTGCCATCGCCTCGGTGGAAACTATTGCGGCGTCCGTTTCCAACTCACCGGCAGGGGCGGATGCGGCGCGTCCCGGGCGCATGGTTTCGCTGGACGTATTTCGCGGCGTGACTATTGCCGCGATGATTCTCGTGAACGACCCCGGCTCCTGGGGCCACATTTATCCGCCGCTCGAACACGCGGAGTGGAACGGATGGACGCCGACGGACCTGATCTTTCCTTTCTTTCTTTTCATCGTCGGCGTTTCCCTAACGCTGTCCTTCGCGTCGCGCATCGCGCGAGGCATCACGCGGCGCGCGCTCATGATCCACGTGGCTCGGCGCAGCGCGGTGATTTTCGCCCTCGGCTTATTCCTGAACGGCTTTCCGGATTTTGATCTCGGCACGATACGAATCATGGGCGTGCTGCAGCGCATCGCGTTGTGCTACCTCGTCGCGGGCTTGCTCTATTTAATGACCTTTCAGAGCGACGCCGCTCCTGGCCGACCCGCTCGTGTGCGCGCGAACCTTCGCGTTATGGCGGCCGTTGCGATCGCTCTGCTCGTCGGCTATTGGGCGGTGATGACGTTCGTTCCGGTCCCGGGCTACGGCGCCGGGCATCTGGGCAAGGATGAAAACCTCGGCGCTTACGTCGACCGCACGCTCATGAGCGGACACTTGTGGTCCGAGTCCGTGACGTGGGATCCAGAAGGATTTCTTTCCACATTCCCCGCGATCGCTTCATTGCTGATCGGCATTCTTGCCGGCGAATGGCTGCGTTCGGATCGCAGCGCGGAACGCAAGGCGCTGGGCCTCGCGGCCGCCGGGCTCGCTTTGCTGGTCGTCGGGCGATTGCTACACCCGTATTTCCCAATCAACAAAAATCTGTGGACGAGTACGTTCGTGCTTTTCACCGCCGGCTTCGCAATGCTCGCTCTGGCGGCGTGCTACTGGATTGTCGATGTGCGCGCCTGGCGGGCCTGGACCGGTCCGTGGCTCGTTTTCGGAATGAATGCGATCCTGGCCTACGCCCTCGCGGCGCTGGTTTCAGAGATCAGCACCGATTTTGAATTCCTCCATTTCCATGGTCGCGAAACCACGTTGCACGGTTGGATTTACGACAAATTCTTCGTGTCGCATTTCAACCCGGTGAACGCTTCCCTAGCATTCGCCGTCTTTTTTGTCCTGGTGATTTACGTCCTCCTGTGGCCGTTCTATCGCGGAAAAATCTTCCTGCGAGTTTGATTAAGCCAATTCCCGCCTGGGAGGAGGTTGGACACACGATGCAGCGGCCGCCACGCCAAGTCCAAAGCCCCGCCCTTCAAAGAACGAAGGACGGGCCACCCCAAGTTCGACGGCAAAGCCCGGGCCACCCGTCCTGGAGAAGTGCTGGATAAGTCCTGGCTTACGGGCTACACGGAAATTGACAAGAACATCGACGCTTGGGACATGGGCTCGCTAGGCGAGCCCATGACGGCAAGCCCCCTAGGCGCGGGCCGCCTTTTGTTGCCGATAGGCTGGCGCGAAGACTTCGGCTACAAAAGTCTCCAGCGTTGTGGGAGTGGTGTTCCTTGGGGAGCGTGGCTCGAGCGCCTTTAGGTAGCCCGAATTCTGCGCGTCCGCCAACTCAAACAGCTGGTCCGCCATATTCGAAGACATGCCCATCTGCATGAAACCGGGCTTCAACTGTGCCGCGGGCATTTGCTTGTATGTTAAGTCGGGCTTGCCGATCGCGGCGCCGATTATTTTGGCGGCTTCCGTGTTCGTGACATCGCGAGCCCCTTGCAGTTCGCGCGTGCTCTGTCCTTGAAAATCGAGCTGCAACAGGGCGTCCGCGGCTGCGTCGCCGATATCGCGCGCTGCGATCATGGGTATCGGCAGATCGCCTTTGACCGGGCCGGCCATTGTTCCGAAGGCCTTGATCACGCCCACCTGGAATAGAAGGTTTTCCATGAAGGCGCCGGGTCGCAGGTAGAGGGCGTTCAATCCAGGAATCGCCCCAAGTCTCTTTTCAAGATTGTACAGCCCGACCACCGGGCCTGTTTTATCCGGCTTGTCCGCGCCGAGGCTGCTCAGCACGACGGCGTATTTTACTCCGCTCTTCTCAATCGCGACGGCCAAGGCGTCGCCCACGCGCTGATAGTGTGCCAGCACATCCGGGGCGCTCACGTCCGGCGGTATCATCGCGAACACCCCCTTTGCACCCGAAAAAGCTTTCGTGAGCGCCCCTGTGTCGGTGATGTCCGCAACGAAAGCCTCAGCGCCTTTCTTTACGAATGGTTCTAGTCGCTTTGCGCTGCGGCCTACAACACGCACCTGTTCACCTTTTGCGAGCAACTTTTCCGCTACTTCGTTTCCCGTGTGTCCTGTCGCGCCGGTAATGACGTACATAGGCTCCTCCCTATCCTTTATTGAATTGGAGGGCTGTAATCAAGTAGATGCCATTCGCCCTCCGAGGGTTACCAAATCTACTCCGCGGAATCCAGACGCTCGATGGAGGCACCTTGAATTAAAGTCCAAAACCGTGAATTCGATGCGCCCAGGATCCGTGTTTCGCTGCTCGTTGTGTTCCTGCTTGCCCAGGACGGATGGCCCGGCCTTCGATTTTGAATTTGGTGCCCCGTCCTTCGCCTTTGGAAGGGCGGGGGTCTTGACGTTGCTCTCCGACTTGGCCTCAGCGCATCGATTTGATGCGAGCCAAACCAAACTCTTTCTATCCATTAGGTGAACAGGCGATCCCGCCCGCTCTAACATCCTGTTCATCTAGCCCTCTTCTTTTAACCCTGCCGTAACATAGCCTTCCCACGGCTCCATGTACTATAGTGTTTTCAGCGCCGGGCGAATCCAACCAAAGCTTGGGATGGTGCAATGAAGCGAGTTCTGCTGATTGAAGACGACCGTGACATTGTTGAACTCGTCCGCTACAACCTCGAGCGGGAGGGTTTTCAAGTTGCCGCGGCGACCGACGGCGCCAGCGGCCTCGCGCAAGTCCGCAAAACGCCGCCCGATATCCTGCTGCTGGACCTGATGCTCCCGAAACTCTCCGGCCTGGATATCTGCAAGGAAATTCGCCGCGACACATCCCTGAACCGCCTGCCTATCCTGATGCTGACGGCGCGCGGCGAGGAAGCGGACCGCGTGGTGGGCCTGGAAATGGGCGCGGACGATTATGTGACCAAGCCGTTCAGCCCGCGCGAACTGGGCGCGCGCGTAAAGGCCCTGCTGCGGCGCACCGAGCCCACGAACGAACCGAGGCGCGTGATCGAAGCGCGCGGTCTGACGATCGATCCTTCTTCCTATCGCGTCGCGCGCGACAGCAAGCCGGTTACTCTGTCCACGCTCGAATTTCGACTGCTCTACTACCTGGCGACGCGCCCCAACCGGGTGTTCAGCCGCGATCAGCTGCTCGACGCCGTCTGGGGCACCGAGCGCTTCGTCACTCCGCGCAGCGTGGATGTTTATATCCGCCGCCTGCGCGAAAAAGTGGAAAGCGACGCCGACCATCCTGCCTTCCTGAAAACAGTCCGCGGCGCGGGTTACATGTTCGAAAGCGAAGGCCAATCCGAAAAGCAGGAGTGAACCCGTCTTGCGTGTAAGCCTTTCCTGGCGGCCGGCGCTGATTAGCCTCGCGCTGGTGGCGGCAATTCTGGCCGTGACGGAATGGGCGTCCCCGGGAATCCTGCTGAAAATCCGGTACTTCCTGGGAATCTTCCTGGTCGTTGCGGTCATCGCGTTCTCCCTCTCTTCCCGCTCCGTTACCTTGCGCATTCACCGCCTGAAACAATTTGCCGAGCGCGCGGCGGCAGGTGATTTCACTCCACTCGCTCGCGACTACGGCCATGATGAACTGGCGGACCTCACCAACGCGCTGGGCCTCACCGCTGCCGGTCTCGGGAAAACCATTCACACCCTCACGGACGAACGCAATCGCTCGTCCGCAATTCTCAGCAGCATGGTGGAGGGCGTCGCCGTGGTGGCTGGCGACGAACGAATCCTGTTTTGCAATTGGGCCTTCGAGCAGATCCTCGAGTTGCCGGAGGGAAGCTCTCAGGGCAGGACGCTGGTCGAGGCGCTCCGGCAGGCTGACCTGGTGGCGCTGGTAAGGCAAGCCCTTTCAGGCGCGGAAGAGCTGACCGGCGAGGTAGAGGTAGGCACGGTGCGCCGCAGAAATTTCAGCGTCACCGCCGCGCCTGTGCGCTCCGCCGGCGCGAATGGCGCCGTCCTGGTGCTTCACGACATCACGGATTTGCGCCGTCTGGAGCGCGTGCGCCGCGATTTCGTGGCCAACGTCTCGCACGAATTCAAGACGCCGCTCACCGCGATTCAGGGCTTTGCTGAAACCCTTCTGAGCGGCGCTCTGGATGACAAGGCAAATCGCAGGCGCTTCGTCGAAATTATTCGCGAACACGCGCGGCGGCTGGCCCGCCTCACGGACGACTTGTTGAAGCTCTCTCGAATCGAGGCGGGCCGCCTGGAACTTGAGATTCGCCCGATCCGCGTGGAAGCGCTCGTAAACGGCTGCATTGAAACAGCGCGCCTGAATGCAAAAGCAAGGGGGCTCGAGATTCATGTCGAATTGCCGGAGAACGCGCCGCCGGTTCGCGGGGATGGCGCGCAGCTCGGCGAAGTTCTGCAGAATTTGATCGATAACGCGTTGCAATACACACCCTCGGGTGGACAAATTGTAGTAAAGGCTCGCGCGAACGGGCATGAAGTCATTTTCACGGTTACCGACACTGGCATAGGGATTCCAGAATCCGATTTGGAGCGCATTTTCGAGCGGTTTTACCGTGTCGATGCCGCCAGATCGCGCGAGGCGGGCGGCACCGGCCTGGGACTCGCGATCGCCCGGCATATCGTGGATGCCCATGGCGGCCGTATCTGGGTGGAAAGCGCCGTCGGCCAGGGCTCCCGCTTCCATTTCAGTGTGCCCACCGTTTCCTAGCGGCCCGCGTTCGAAAACTTTCTCGCCGACAAGACGTTGGAATGACATTCCTTTCGCTGGCGGCGCAGTTGGCTGGTTAGTTGCAAAACTGGCCGAGTTTCGGCTGGTATCCACTCTGCAGAGCGTCACGCTGGGCCATGGTGGCTCCTGGCTGTACCTTCTTGTAGTACGGGCTGTCGGTGCAATAATAATATCCGGAGCGTTTAGAGATCCACACCTGCACACCGAAGTGGTCCGGATCGACCACGATTACCCTCGGCAAGTCAAGTGTTTCAGGTTTGGTTCCCGAAAAAAAATCTGCAACTTTCGCGAGCAGGGATTCAGGTGGTTGATCTGATTCTGGTTGCTCCATTGTCCGCGGCGCCGAAGGCGCATGTACCGGAGCAAAAGAAGCACCAACACTGGTGATCGCTAGTGCTGCAAGTGTCGTGGACTGCTGCTGAGATCCGGCCCCCGCCGGCGCGGCGGTGGGGCTAATAATATGCGCCGCAGCCAATGTCAAAATAAGCCCAAAAATCCCGAAGCAAGCCGTTCCTGCACCGGCCAGCAGCAACTTTTGCTGACGGTTTCCTCGCCTCCATGCGGCGAGGAGCGCCGGCGGAGTCCATCTTTCTGCTACCTCGTGTTCGAGCAAACGATCCGCCTCCTGGAAGATCCGATCCCAAAGGACTGATACATTTTTTCCCAAGCTTGAGAGGGCGCTCTTGGCGGGTAGTTTTGCGGAGGCGTGCGCTGGTGCCTCGCGCACCAGTGGTGTTTGGTCCCCGGAAATTAACTCCGCGGGCGGGTTATGTAGCTGGGATGGATCTGGATGCTCGATCAGAGAGGGTCCGGGAACCGGCTGGCTAAGGAAAGCCTGTTGAACCTGGGGTTGCGCCGGTGAAACGGGTGAATCGGCGATGCGAGCTTCAGCGTGGCCGTCCAATTCATCGGCGGAAAGAACGCTCGGTGGGGTTAGGGGAACTGGTTCAGGCATCGAGATGGCGGCGGGTTCTACACTCGCTGAATTCAGGGACGCAGGCAAGTATGATTCGACGGCGTCCACTTTTTCGCTCGCGGTAGGATCGGCAGGCATCGCTCTGGACATCGCTAACGCAGCGGAAAGTGAATGCGGAATAAGCTTCTGCGTCGCGTCGCCGATACCAGGCATTGCCGGCATCGGCTTCCGCTGCAGCTGGTCCTGTTGTTGTCGGGAAGATTCACTATGTTGATCGTTCCGTTCGATCCAATCCGCAATATCTTTCTGTCCGCTCGCCGAAAAATTCTTGAAGGAAATGCCGACTTCTCTTTGTGTGGGGCCTATCCAAATTAGCTCGCCGACGACATCTGCATTCAACCCGGAACCACGAAGCCGTACATTTAGAGTTGAGTTCTTTTTGAGAATCACTTTCTGTGCTGCGTGGCAGGCGACTCCATCAAGCCCAAGGTTGACGACGATCCCGCCGTTGTCGGAGCCGAGTTGAGCATAAACAATGGAGGGCGTTCTGTGCCGGGGGTTACAGCGGCGCTCATTCTGGCGAGATGCGCTCTGACAGGAAGTGGCTTGGTACACAATGCCCCCGCTGCGCCAAGGGGGACGAAGGTACCTGTGGACGCGTTCTGCGACGCCATTCTAATCCCAAATGCCCGCTGCCGCAAGGGCCAGCCTATGGTTTGTCCAGCAATGTCTTTCAAGAAAGTCTCGTCACTTTGGCGAAACGACACTGCGCAAGTCCCTGTCCTTTCGCCGTATATTCACCCCCACTTCATCCTATTGTCACAAAATGCATTTATGCTCGCCATGCCAAGAAACTGGGCTGAAGGCGGGGAAATGGCTACTCAGGCCTCCAAAATACAAACGATTTATCAGGACGTGTTGGCAAATTATCTGATTTCCATGGCCCGCACGGTGGAAAGCAGCGTGGAAAGCGCCCTCGACGCGCTTCTGCGGCCCAATCTGGAGGCTGCGACGGAACTTTCCAGCAAAGTGTTCCTCGTGGAACCGCGCGTCAATGAGATGGAAATTCTGATCGACGACCACGCCGTTCGAATGCTGCGGACCGGGTTGCTGGATGACGAGGAGATCCGGCGAGTGGTGGCCTCCCAGAAAATCGCCAACGATCTGGAACGCATCGGCGACCTGGCCGTCAATATTTCCGAGCGTGTGATTTCACTCGCCGGCATGAACGTGACCGAGACCCCACGCGACCTCGAACCCATGGCCGGCGCCGTCCGGGGAATGCTGGGGCGCAGCCTGGGGGCATTGATATTCCGAAATGTTGTCCTGGCCGGAGAAGTGCTCGAGGCGGACGATGTGGTGGATCGCTATCGCGACCAGATCTTCGAACATCTTCTCGCGCGGATGACCGAGGATCCCCGCCAGGCCGCCCCGCAACTGCAATTCATCCTGGCCACGCGCTATCTGGAGCGCATCGCGGATCACTCCACCAACATCGCCGAGGACATTATTTTCTGGGTTCGGGGACTCGACGTGCGTCATGGACGCACGCGGATGGTTGTCGAAGAAGCAAATTATCCGGAGAGGCGTACCTGAATTGCACTGCACAGTTTTTGGTGCAGAACAGCGACCTTCGTGTTGCAACCCCACCCCGGGCTGGCGCTCCCCTGGCGTCGGCCCTTCTCCCCTTCTCTGTAGTGGCAAGATAATAAGCCAGTTATAAGGATTTGCCGATTTTATGCCGGACTCACCCCTTTGTAACATTGCTGTAATAATTTCGAGTAAGAATCCCCCGCATCGGAGTTCCAGGAGAAACTATGAGAAACGTAAGAGTGCTCTGCGTACTCGCAGCTTTGTTGGCGATTGCAACATTAGCTACCGCTGCGGGCCCGGTATTGCTGAATGCCGCCGGAGCGACGTTCCCGTATCCAATGTATTCGAAATGGTTCGATGTCTATCATCAAGCTCATTCTGGCGTTCAGATTAACTATCAATCGATTGGTTCGGGGGGCGGAATTCGCCAACTGATTGATAAGACCGTCGATTTCGGTGCATCGGATGGCCCGATGACTGACGATCAGCTCAAGCAAGCAACTGTGCCGATCCTGCATTTTCCCACGGTTCTTGGGGCCGACGTTCCCAGTTACAAGATCCCAGGCGTAACAGCCGAGCTGAATTTTTCTCCTGAAGCTCTTGCGGGGATTTTCCTGGGAAAAATTACCAAATGGAACGATCCAGCGATTACATCGGCAAACCCCGGCGTGAAGTTGCCTGCGGATGACATCGTTGTGGTTCACCGTTCGGATGGGAGCGGCACAACCTATATCTGGACCGATTATCTTTCCAAGATCAGCCCTGAGTGGGAAAAGAAAGTGGGCAAAGCGACTTCCGTGAACTGGCCCGTGGGGCTGGGCGGCAAAGGAAATGAAGGCGTAGCGGGGTTGCTGGAGCAGACTCCGGATTCGATTGGTTACATTGAGCTGATTTATGCCGTCCAGAATAAAATTCTGTACGGGCGCGTTAAGAATTCTTCGGGCGCGTTTGTGAAGGCGGAGTTGACGAGCGTGTCCGCCGCCGCCGCGGCAGTGGCGAAAGTCATGCCCGATGATTTTCGGGTATCGATCACGGACCCGCCGAATACCAACAAGGCCGCCTATCCGATTTCGAGCTTCACCTGGCTGCTGGTTCCCTCGAAGTTCGCGGATACGGCCAAGCGGGATGCCGTGAAGGACTTCCTGAAGTGGATGATGACGGACGGGCAGCAGTATTGCGAACCGCTGGCGTACGCGAAACTGCCGAAGGAAGTCGTCGCCAAGGAACTGAAAGCGATCGATAAGATCCAGTAAGCTATAGCCCCAGAAAGGCGAATCCATCGATATGGCCACCACACCAAACGCGGCAACGCCGGCGGATCTACCCGGGCCTACGCAGACGTTGTCGCGCCGGTGGGGCGGCGCGGATGATATCGCGCACATCATCACATTGATTGCGGCGGCGACGCTGGTGCTGATTGCCGTCCTTTTGGTTTACCAGCTCTGGGTCCTTTCGGCGGAAGCCCGGACAAAATTCGGTTTTCATTTTTTCGTTACGGACACCTGGGATCCTGTCGCAGGCGATTTCGGCGCGCTGCCGTTTATCTATGGGACCCTGGTGACTTCGCTGGTCGCTTTGGTTCTCGCGGTTCCTCTCGGGGTCGGGGCGGCGATTTTTCTGGCTGAGCTTGCTCCCCCCAAGCTTTCTTCCTCCCTCACGTTTGTGAGTGATTTGCTGGCGGCGGTTCCCAGCGTAATTTACGGTTTGTTGGGCGTGTTTTTACTGGTGCCGATCATGCGAACCACAATTCAGCCGGCCCTGAAAGCAACGCTGGGATTTTTGCCCATATTTAAGGGGCCTTCGTACGGGATCGGCTTTCTTACGGCTGGCATGGTCCTCGCCATAATGATCGTGCCGTTTGTGCTCTCGGTGTCGCGCGAAGTTCTCCTGGCGATCCCGCGAGACCAGCGAGAGGCTGCGCTGGCGCTCGGAGCGACCAAATGGGAGTCCACCTGGAAGGTGGTCGTTCCAGCCGCGAGGATAGGCATTTTCGGTTCCGTATTCCTCGCGCTCGCGCGCGCACTGGGCGAAACCATGGCCGTCACCATGGTGATCGGCAACAATCCCAAAATTGCGGCGTCCCTGTTTTCGCCGGGGTATTCGATTGCGGCGGTGCTGGCCAATGAATTTTCCGAAGCCACGGGGAATTTGTACTTGAGCGCCCTGATTGAACTCGGCCTCGTGCTGTTTCTGCTTACTTTCATTTTGAATGGGCTGGCGCGTCTCTTGATTCTGATCACGACCGCGCGCGGCAGCGGAGTGCTCCCCACATGAGCTTGCGGCTGGCGTGGCGAAAATCGCTCAATGTTTTCATGCTCTCGCTTACGGGCGTTTGCGTGTTGTTTACTGTCTCGGTACTATTCTTTATCCTCGGTTATCTCGTGTATAACGGCGGAAAAGACCTGTCGTGGTCTTTCTTCACGCATTTGCCTGCGCCGGTCGGCGAAGAGGGCGGAGGCATGGCCAATGCCATAGTGGGCAGCGTCAAGCTTCTCCTCCTGGCAGCCCTTTTCGGGGTTCCCATCGGTTTGCTTGGGGGCGTTTATCTGGCCGAGTTCGGCGGACGTACGATCCCTTTTATTGTACGGTACACCGCTGATCTGATGAATGGCGTGCCGTCGATCGTGATTGGGATTTTCGCCTACGCCCTGGTGGTGATGCCCATGCATCACTTTTCGACCCTTGCCGGGGGAGTAGCGCTTGGGGTGATGGTGATTCCCACGGTGCTGCGCAATACGGAGAGCTTTCTGGTTGACGTGCCGCGTTCGCTACGCGAAGGTGCCTTTGCGATGGGCGCGAACAAGTGGAAAATGATCGCGACCGTGGTGCTGCCGGCGGCCTCCCGCGGAATTATGACGGGAGTGTTGCTGGCCCTTGCGCGTGTCGCCGGTGAAACGGCGCCGCTGCTCTTTACGGCATTTGGGAACCGGTTCTGGAGTCCCGGCTGGGATCAACCGACCTCGTCGCTTCCAGTTGTGATATACACGTACGCCACAGGTCCTTACGAAGACTGGCATAAGCAGGCGTGGGCTGCTGGGCTCGTTCTGCTCGGAATGGTACTGGTGACAAATATTCTGGTCCGCGCGTTTTTGACGCGCGGAGCCGCTTACGAGAGGACCTGACGATGAGCTCCACATTCCCACTCATGTCGAATTCGGGGGCAGCCGCGGCGTCCTCCACAGACAAGACAGTCGAGCATACACCTGCCATGACCACATCCGGCGCCAACACTCTGCGCATGAAAGTCACCAAGGTCAATTTCTATTATGGCAAGAACCACGCCCTGCATAACGTCTCGATGGACGTGGCCACCAATAAGGTGACGGCGATGATCGGGCCCTCGGGGTGTGGCAAATCCACCCTCCTGAGGACTCTCAACCGGATGCACGAGACGCTCCGCCATACGCGCCTGGAAGGGGAAATCGCCCTGGATGGCGTGAATATCCTCACTCTGGACGTCACGAAGCTGCGGCGCATGGTGGGTATGGTCTTCCAGAAGCCGAACCCGTTCCCCAAATCCATCTACGAGAATGTGGCGTACGGCCTGCGGATTAATGGGCACAAGGGACGGCTGGACGATGCCATCGAAAAGAGCTTGCGCCGGGCCGCTCTCTGGGACGAAGTGAAGGACAAGCTGCACAAGTCCGCCTACGCGCTCTCCGGAGGCCAGCAGCAGCGTTTGTGCATCGCCAGGGCGCTGGCGGTCGATCCCGAGGTTCTTTTGCTGGATGAGCCCTGTTCCGCGCTGGACCCGGTGAATACGGCGAAAATCGAAGAATTGCTGTTCGAATTGAAGCCGTCATGCACCATGGTAATCGTCACCCACAACATGCAACAGGCGGCACGCGTCAGCGATTCGACCGCTTTCATGCTGAATGGCGATTTGATCGAGTTTTCTCCGACGGGGCATATGTTTACCACCCCATCGGACCCCCGCACCGAGGCGTACATTACCGGCCGGTTCGGATGAGGCTTGCTGCATCACCCCGCGCGGTGGAGTCTTTGCCACGGAGAGGACGTAAAGAATGGAACGCCATTTCGAACGCGACCTGGAAGAGCTGAAAGAACGGCTGCTGTGGATGGGCAGCCTGGCCGATAGAGCCGTGCATCAATCAGTTCATTCGGTGCTCGAAGCGGACGAAAAGCTCGCGCAGACCGTGCTGCGGGAAGAGAACGCCATCAACGAGCTGCAAATCGAAATCGACGACCGCGTGGTGCAACTCCTGGCACTGCAACAACTTATGGCCGCCGACCTGCGTTTCGTACTGGCCATTGCCCGCATCAACAACGATCTGGAAAGAATCGGCGACCAGGCCGTGAACATCGCGCATTCCGCGACGCGCATCGTGCACCATCCCCGCGTGAAGCCTTATGTGGATCTGCCGCGGATGGGCGAACTGGCCGAAAAAATGATGCGCGACAGCCTCGATTCCCTCGTGCGCCGCGATATCGAGTTGGCCCGCTCGGTCCTCTCCCGCGACGACCAGGTAGACCAGCTCCGCGACCAGATTTTTCGTGAGTTGCTCACCTACATGATGGGCGACTCTTCCGTCGTTTTCCCCGCGTTTGAGCTGATCCTGGTGGCCAAAAATCTCGAGCGCATCGCCGACCATGCCACGAACATCGCCGAGGATGTGATCTACATGGTCGCGGGAAGCGATGTGCGCCATCCCGCGGTTGACCGCAATCCTGCTTGAGCCATGGGCACCCACGCCAGTGGAACAGGCTTCAGCCTGTGGGGTTTATTCCTGGAAGGGCAAACCCCACAGGCTGAAGCCTGTTCCACAAACCCCTCGAATTCGGATCTGAATCGTTCATAATGCGCCCGTGTCGCAAACCAACAATCGTCCCATAGCGGCTGAGTTACCCGGCGGCGAAACCAACGAGCCGATTCTGGAAGGGCGGGAGCTTGAGAAATTCTACGTCCAGCCGGACGGCGGACGCATTGAGGTCATTTCCCCGACGAACATCAAAATCATGCCGGGGAAAATTCTCTCGCTGCTGGGGCCATCGGGTTGCGGAAAATCGACGCTGTTGCGGATGCTGACGGGGCTCTCACGCCCCTCGGCCGGCGAAGTGCTTTGGCACGGCCAGAAGCTCGACGACCGGCCGGACGGCGGGCGTCCGAACGTCGGGATCGTCTTCCAGAGCTTCGCGCTGTTTCCGTGGCTGACCGTGATCGAAAATGTCGAAGCGCCGCTCGAAGCGCGCGGCGTGGCTTCGCTCGAGCGCCATAAGCGGGCCTTGCACATCCTGGACGCCGTGGGCCTCGATGGATTTGAGAACGCCTATCCCAAGGAACTTTCCGGGGGAATGAAACAGCGCGTGGGATTCGCGCGGGCGCTGGTCATCGAGCCGGAAGTTTTGTTCATGGACGAACCATTTTCCGCGCTCGACGTGCTGACGGCGGAGACGCTGCGCGGCGAATTGCTGGAACTGTGGGACAACAAGAAAATTCCCACGCGCGCGATTTTTATCGTCACGCACAATATCGAGGAGGCGGTGGTGCTGGCCGACCGCGTGATCGTGCTGGCCAGCAACCCGGCGCGCATCCGCGAGGATTTTGAAATCACGCTTCCGCAGCCGCGCAACCGCAAAGCCGAAAACTTCGAGGCCCTGGTCGATCATATTTATCGCGTGCTCGACGCAGCCCGATATTCGGCATGAAATGCCGGCGGAGATGAAACCAGCGGCCGATTTGCCTGGCGCGACCACACCTACGCCGCGCTACCTGATGCTGCCGCACGTTCGCGCCGGAGGGATCGCCGGCTTTTTGGAGATTCTAGCGGATCACGGAGGGCGCGAGGATTTGCATCGCATGTCGCACCAGCTGACGCTGGAATCGGACGATTTGCTGCCGATCGTGGAAGCCTGCGCTCATCTGGGATTCGCGACCGTGGAGCAGGGCGACGCGCAGATCACCGAATTGGGGCGTGAGTTTGCGGTCGGCGACATTCAGCAGCGCAAACAGCTGTTTCGCGACGCCGTGCTCGCGCATGTGCCGCTGCTGCAGCAGATGTCGTCGGCCTTGCAAGCCAAGGCGGACGGCACGATGCCTCTGGAATTCTTCCACGACCTGCTCGACGAACACTTCAGCGACGACGAAGCGCGCCGCCAGCTCGATACGGCCATTTACTGGGGCCGCTACGCGGAATTATTCGACTACGATTCCGTGACGGGGCGCCTGAGCCGGGCCAAGCCGTGACCCTCCGCGAATCACGGCGCCTATAGAAATGGATTCCATTCTCAACTACCAGTCCCTCCTGCGCGCTCTATCCGAGCGCACGCGATGGAAAAGCACGTTCGTGGCGGACATTTCCGTCTTCGCGGGATTGCTGGCGATACTTTACGTGCTCTTCGCCTCCGGGCGGATCTGGTTCGCGCCGTTCACGCCGGTGGCGAACATTTCATCCAGTCCGCGCGTGCTGCCGCTCTACGCGGCGTATTCGCTGGTGCGCATTTCGATTGCTTATATTTTGTCGCTGCTGTTTGCGCTGGGCTATGGTTTCGCGGCGGCCAAGTCCGAGCGGGCGGCGAAAGTCCTTCTTCCCTTGCTGGACATTTTGCAATCGATTCCGGTGCTGAGCTTCCTTCCGGGGGTGATGCTGGCGATGGTCGCGCTGTTTCCCGGCAGGCAGCTGGGGCTCGAGCTGGGGTCGATCCTGTTGATCTTCACGGGGCAAGCGTGGAATATCGCATTCAGCTTTTACGCCTCGCTCAAGGGCATTCCGCGCGAATTGGATGAGGCGGCGCGGTTGTATCGATTCAGCCCCTGGCAGCGCTTCACGGAGCTGGAGCTGCCGTTTGCGGCGATTGGACTGGTGTGGAATTCGATGATGTCCGTGGCGGGCGGCTGGTTTTTTCTGATGGCGTGCGAAATGTTCGTGCTCGGCGATCGCGATTTCCGGCTGCCGGGTCTTGGTTCGTATTTGCAGGTCGCGGCGGGAGCCGGCGATACGCGCGCCATCGTGTGGGGAATGGCGGCGATGATCGCGGTCATTGTGTTGCTGGACCAGCTGGTCTGGCGGCCGGCGATCGCCTGGTCGGACAAATTCAAGTTTGAGACGGTGGAGGGCGCGGCTCCCCAATCGTTTGTGCTGACAATCCTTCGCCGATCCGGAGTGCTCGCCCGATTTTATAACAGCGCGATTTTTCCGATGGAAGAGCGCGTGACGCATGCATTTGCAATGAAGAAGCTGGCACCGCCCAGGGCGGCGCTCGGCGGGCAGAACGCCTACAAACAATGGCTCGGCAGGGCGATCGGAATCGCCATTTTGGCCGCGATCGCATGGCTTGCATATCGCGCGCTCTACACAATCGCGCAACTCGGCGAGCGGCAGCTTGTCTTTCTCACTCGCGACGCCGCCTTCACGTTTCTTCGCGTGAATGCCGCGTTGATACTTGGCGCGCTCTGGGCGGTACCGGTGGGTGTGTGGATTGGGACGACGCCTCGGGTGGCGAAACTTGCGCAGCCGCTAGTACAGATCGCCGCGTCCGTTCCCGCGACGGCGCTGTTTCCCGTGCTGCTGCTGCTTCTGATTCGCGCCGGCGGCGGGATGGGGATCGCCGCGATGGCTCTGATGCTCCTCGGCACGCAGTGGTACATCCTGTTCAATGTGATCGCGGGAGCGATGGCCATTCCGACGGACTTGAAGGAAGCTTCCAGCGTGTTTCGTTTTACGCAGTGGGAGCGATGGCGGCGCTTGATCCTGCCGGCCATTTTCCCTTACCTCGTGACAGGAATGCTGACCGCTTCCGGAGGCGCCTGGAACGCCAGCATCGTCGCGGAATATTTTCATTTTCAGGGACAAACGCTTTCCGTGCGCGGCCTGGGGGCGGCCATCAGCCGTGCCACGGATTCCGGGAATTTGCCGGTGCTTTTGGCGGCCACGATGGTGATGTCAGCCATCGTGGTGACCGTGAACCGCACGCTATGGCAGAGGCTCTACCGGCTGGCGGCTACGCGCTACAAGCTTGAGACCTAGTGCAGGCGATGCTGTTTTTCCTGTTTCAGAAAATCGCGGACTTTGGAAAACTTCGTTATTCCACCGCATGGTATGATGAGGGGACAAGGGCTGCCGCGTGGGCATGTCTCCAAGAAGGAGCTGTATGCCGCTTGAGACAGAGCGCAAGTATCTGGATTCTCATAAAGATGAGCTGCTGAGGCAATTCGGCGGCAAGTTCCTCGTCATTAGCGGGGAACAAGTTAGTGGTGCGTTTGACACCCTAGAAGAAGCCTTGCAAGGAGCCACTGAAAAACACGGCCTGAGCGATGTTCTCATTCGGCGACCCGCCGAGGCAGAGATTGAGTTTTCCGCGCCCGCTTTAACTTTAGGAATCTTGAATGCCAATCCTTCACAGTCAAGCGGCCGTTCAGGGAAAGACGCCTGACGGTAAAACCGTACAAGTTCCTCCGGCAGCGGCTCTGCTCGCGCGAGGTCCAGTTGTGCAAGTATCGGTGACGATCGAGCAGAACGCAGGCAAGGGATTAATTGCGCAGGGGAAAACTCTGCCGGCGCCATTGTCAGGCCTGGCTCTGATTGATACTGGGGCCTCAAATACATGCATCGACGAGCTGGCGGCCAGGGAATTGGGTCTACCGATAATCGATGTTGCCAGCATGCAGTCGGCTACCCATGAGAAGCACCCTTGCAACATTTATCCCATTCAAATCATAACGCCAATCGTCGCCCTCAACTCTCCTCGGACAATGGGGGCTGCATTAGCATCGCAGGGACTGCTGGTTCTCATAGGACGGGACGTGTTGCAGCATTGCACGCTCTACTACAATGGCCCCGTAGGCCAATTTACTTTGTCTATCTGAGCGGCATCGGATTCCCTTTCCCGGCCTTCATTCCATCTGTTTGGAGTTTTGCAGGGATACTACTCCCGTAAAATGCAAACTTGGTGTAAATTCGTCTGTACCGCTTTCTCCATTGGCGGCGACCGTCATGAATCCAGCCAAACCTGAGACGCAGGTTGCAGACGAAGGGACCACCCGCATGAGCCGGGATACTCTATCCATAACCGATAACCGCACCGGAAAAGCTTACGAAATTCCGATCAAGAACGACACGATTCACGCCACCGACCTGCGCCAGATCAAGGTGAAACCCGACGAATTCGGGATGATGAGCTATGACCCGGCTTTCAACAACACGGCCCTGTGCCAGAGCAAGATCACGTTCATCGACGGCGACAAAGGCATCCTGCGGTACCGCGGCTATTCGATCGAGGAACTGGCCGAGAAGAGCACTTATCTTGAAACGGCGTATTTGATTTTGCACGGCGAGCTGCCCACTCGTTCGCAGCTCGAGGATTGGACTTATCACATCACGCACCATACCTTCATCCACGAGTCGGTGAAAAAATTTCTGGACGGTTTTCACTACGACGCCCACCCGATGGGCATGATGATTTCGGCCATCGCGGCGCTTTCCACGTTTTATCCTGAGGCGAAAGACATCTTTAACAAGGAATCGCGGAAGAAGCAGACATACCGGCTCATTGGAAAAATGCCCACGCTCGCGGCGTTTTCCTACCGGCACAGCCTGGGAATGCCCTTTGCGTACCCGGATAATGAGCTGACCTACGCTGGAAATTTCCTGAACATGCTGTTCAAGACGTCCGAGCTGAAGTACAGGCCGAACCCGACGCTCGAGCACGCGCTGGACATCCTGTTCATTTTGCACGCTGATCACGAGCAGAACTGCTCGGCAAACGCGATGCGCTGCGTCGGCAGCTCGCACGTGGACCCGTTTTCGGCCACCGCCGCGGCAACCGCCGCGCTGTATGGCCCGCTGCACGGCGGCGCGAACGAGGAAGTCCTGCGTATGCTGCTGGAGATCGGGTCGCTCGCCAACGTGCCCGCGTTCATCAAGCGAGTGAAAGCCGGCGAAACGAAGCTCATGGGCTTTGGCCACCGCGTCTATAAGAATTACGACCCGCGCGCGCGCATCATCAAGCGCGTGGCCGACGGTGTATTTGAAATCATGGGCCGCAATCCGCTGCTGAATATCGCGCTCGAATGCGAACGCATCGCGCTGGAAGACGACTACTTCGTATCGCGCAAGCTCTATCCCAACGTGGATTTTTATACCGGCCTGATTTACCAGTCGATGGGCTTCCCCGTGACGATGTTCCCCGTTCTGTTCGCGATTCCGCGGACCAGCGGGTGGATCGCGCAGTGGGAGGAGATGCTGCTCGACCCCGAGCAGAAAATCGCGCGCCCGCGCCAAGTCTACACAGGTTACGACTTGAGGCCCTACAAGGCGCTGGACCAGCGAAGCTGACAAGACGCCACGGTTCCGTTTTCTAATATGTGCGGAATTCGCCCTAATTCCTCTCCACAAACTTGCAGATTGAAACGCAAGGCATCGCGGCACGTATGCCTACAGGTCTTTCGTAGCGCCGGCGTTTTTAAATTGAGTGGAGATCGGAAAAGACTGCCGGCGGGACGCCGGCGCTACGGTTGTGGGGCTTCCACTTTCCCGGGGGGCGCTGATTCCGCTGGAGGCTCGGCCGGCGAGGCGGAATGGTCGCGCAGGTACTGCTGGATCGGTTCATTGCGCAGGACGAAGCGGTAGCCTCGCTCGGTGTTCACGTCAACCGACTTCTGCAAATCGAGCTGATCGAAATCGATTTCGTGCTCGACCACTTTTGTATAATTCTCTTCCGCGGTCTTGAAATGTAGTTTCCCGTCCACGAGCCAGTAATCCGTCACGCTGTAGACCGTGCCATCCTTCAGATACAGCTGCACAAACTGCGAATTCGGTCCGCCATAGTAGACGGGCCAGTTTTGAATTTCCAACTGGGGCTGCGGATAGTTCGGCACAGCCAAGGGTTCCGTGTATTGAAGGCCATACCCGTAGTAGGGCCAATCATTGCACCCGTAATTCCACATCCAAACCGGTTCACAAGCCCACCACATATTCGCACCCCATCTCCCGCCAAACCCAAGGCCAAAAAACGGGATGCCGTACACTCCAAAGCCGGGAGGCGGCAAGATCGGATAAATGGGACGGCGCGGACGAATCGGGCGGCGCGGGTACGGATACCCGACAACAAATCCGCGCTGTGGGAGCACCTGATATGGCGGCCTGACCAAAAAGCCGCGAGGTCCCGGGCTAGTAATCGGAGGCCGAAAAGGTGCAACCGGGTGCGGAAGGCCAGGGTGAGCAGCGGGGGGTGCGCCGGCATGGCTCGCGCCACCAACATGTCCGCCGGCGTGCTGGGCAAAAGCTACAGAGCGGGCCGCGCAAATGAACACGAGCAAGCCGAAGATCGCCGGAAGAATCTTGCAAAGTTCAGAACGACGCGGGATGAAGCGCCTCATGACTCCTCCCCGGCAGCGTATAAATCGACGCTACAAGGACCAAGCGAGCCCTTTCCTGCATTTTAAGCCAAATCGAGTGCGATAGCCCGGAATTCTGGCGGCACAGGTGGAAATCAACACCTAAATTTGCACTTTCCTGTAGCGCCCGCCTTCAGGCGGGCAATTTGGAAGCAAGCACGTGCCCGCCTGAAGGCGGGCGCTACTTCTTCTTTGGCGGATATTTTTCGATGGATTTCTTCACCATGTTATCGATCTTGCCCTGGATCTTGGTGGCATCGCTCTTGTCTTCGGCGGCGATGGCGCGCCAGACGAGGGAACGCGTGGTGGGATCGCGCAAATCGATGACCAGCGTTCCTTCGGCGTAGGGCACGCGCACGTAGCGGGTGCCGAACCCATACCAACCGGCGGGGTATGCTTCGATTTCGGTTTTGCGGGCGGCGCCGAAGGTATATCGCACGTTGAGGTCGGCGGGGCCGCTCGTGATTAGGGTCAGACCCTTCGCGGTTAAATTGTTCTGAATGTCGGCCTCGATTTGTTTCTTGATGAGCGGGCTGTTCAGGGCGGGGTTTCCGCTGCTCAACTGGCCGTCACGGATCGCGAACGTTTTGTACCTGCTGAAGTCGATGGATTGGTCGAACTCCATCGTGATCTTCTGCGCATGGGCGCCCTGCGCGGCGACCAGCGCCAGAATAAGCAACGCGAGTCCTTGCAGAGGGTGCGAGACTGACCGCGTGAGACGCTTTTGGGCTAGGTGCAAACCGATGTGTTGAGACACTATCCGCCTCCTCTTGAAATCCGGGGTAGTGTATCAGGGCCGTGGCGCGTAGCGCTCGCCTTCAGGCGAGCATGTGCTTGGCTCGAAAGTGCCCGCCTGAAGGCGGGCGCTACACTTGTGTTTATCGTTCGTGCTGCTTCTCGGGTCCCTTGGTTTGTGATGTTTCCGATGTGGGTTCCGCCTTGAGCCCGTCACACTGACGAGAATGGATTCAGTGGGAATTTGCATCGGAGTTTATAATGGATTATGAGCGCTCCGGAATTCCTCTTTGATGCATCGGCCGCCGAGCGACGGGCGATGATTGAAACGCAGATCCGCAAGCGCGGCGTCAACTCGCCGCGCGTTCTTGATGCGATGGCCGCGGTTCCGCGCCACGAGTTTGTCCCCGAACAATTCCGCAGTGATGCGTATGCCGACAAGCCGCTGCCGATCGGTGAGGGCCAAACAATTTCGCAGCCGTACATGGTCGCGGCCATGACAGAGGCACTGGAACTCACGGGCCGCGAGCGTGTGCTGGAAATCGGGACGGGCTCGGGATATCAGGCGGCGGTGCTGTCGCTGCTCGTGTGCGAAGTGCTCACCGTGGAAAGCCACACGTCACTGGCGATTGCCGCACAGCAGCGGCTGACCAATCTGGGATACGCGAACGTGCACGTTCACAACGGGGACGGCTCCGCGGGTTTCTCCGAGGGCGGGCCCTACGACGCGATTCTAGTCACCGCCGGCGCCCCCGAAATCCCACGTGGATTCGCAAGCCAGCTTCGGGAAGGAGGACGCCTCGTCATTCCCGTGGGCGACCGGGAGAATCAGGAGTTGGTGCAGGCGCGCATGGGAAAAGGCGAACTGATGTCGCGCGCGCTGTTCCACTGCAAGTTTGTACTTTTGCTGGGCCGATACGGCTGGAACCGCATGGAACGCAAAAATTCCTGAAGGCAAGTTGCGGGGAATTTCCGGAAAAAACGGGCCTATTATTTCGCGCTTTGTTGCGCCTGAAGCTCCGTCAGATATTCCTTTGCGGCGTCCTTATCCTGCTTGCTGGGGCTGTATTTCACGAACTGCTGGATCTGGGCGGCGGCATCGGCCATGTCGCCCTGCTGGCCGTAGACTTGCGCGAGCAGGAAGTTGAAAGCGGGCTGGTGGTGCGCCATGTCGATATCAATTGCCTTGGAGAGGCATTTCTGCGCTTCTGGAAAATTCTGGAGATGGAAAAGGGCCAGGCCGCGGTAATAGTTGGAATACATGTCGGCAGTCAGATTCAAACCCTGAAACCGGTCGGACAGGGTCATCAGGTCGTCCCATTTTTCTTCGCGATCCAAGAGTCCCGCCAGGCAGAGGTAGGGGGGCAAGTAAGTCGGTTCGCCGCTCATCGGCTTCGTACAGGCATCGTGCGCTTCGTCCATCTTGTCCTCACCCTGGAGAACCTGCCCCAGCATGATCCACGCGGCCGGATACTTTGGATACTTTTGAATCGCGTCGCGAGCGTGCTGCTCGGCCTCGGTCAATTTTTTCTTTTTGAATGCGCCGCAGGCCTTTTCGTACTGGCTTCTCGCCTTTTCGGGGACCGCCAGCCGAATCGCGCTGACCGTGGTGCCGCGCGCGACCGGAATGTCCCACGGGAGACAGGATTCATCTTCGACCATGACCGGCTTTTGGAGCGGCTGCGACGGCATCATGGTCGGGAGCATCAATCCGGGATCGGTGCCGGGCTGCGTCCCGGGCCCTAAAGGTACGTAAGAGGGACGGCTGTTTGTTACTCCGCCGGGGTTTCCGCGAGATCCACCGGACCCGCCGCCCGAAGGGCCGCCCTTCTGCGCGCGGATTGGCACGGCGGACAATGCGATCCCGAGGGCCCAAAACGCCAAAGGCTTTAAGTATTCCAACACTGGCTTGTAGCGGGTACCGACCATTTGTCAGATTTTATACCTGTTTTTCGCAGAACCTAATTTTTCCTTTTCGGAATACGCCTAAGGCTGGAGGGCCAAGCGCTCCCGAGCCCGGGCGAACGCTTTGCGCAGGACGCGGGTGACCGCAACGGTCAAGCCGAATTTTGCCAATTCTTCTTCCCGCGCCCACGAAAATTCCTGGGCATCGCTTCCCACGGAAAGCGTACCTCCGTGGATTTCGCAAAGATAATCGAGGATGACAAAGTGATACTGCGGGCGGGAGGCGTCTCCAGGCGTGCCGTCCGCGTTGGGCGGAGCGGGAAAAATCCTCTCGAAGACTTCGATGAGCTCCACCACGCGTACTTCCAGGCCGGTTTCCTCGGAAAGTTCGCGCGCGACACCCTGCTCGAGAGTTTCGCCCACTTCGAGCAGGCCGCCGGGGATGGACCACTCGCCCTTGAGCGGCACGCTGCCGCGCCGGATGAGCAGGGCGCGCCCACCGTCGATCACCACGCCGCCGACGCCGATCATGGGCTGGTCCGGGTATTCTCTTCTGGGTGTCATGGTCGTTTTTGGCTGTTTCCTTCCCGGGGCGCTTCGCGTTATATAATACTTCAGCAGCACGTGCGTCCTAGTCCCCAAGGAGGATTTCGCCGTGGTCCGGTGTCCTGAATGCGCCACAGAAATTGACGTTGACGAAGACGAAGTCGAGGAAGGCGAAATTCTGGCCTGCCCCGAGTGCGAAACGGAAATGGAAGTTGTGCAGATCCATCCCGTCAAGGTCAACGCGATTTCCGATGACGATGACGAGGAAGAAGAGGAAGAGTCTGACGATGACGACGATGTAGCCGTCGATGACGAGGAAGAAGACGAAGAAGAAGAGGTTTGATACGGTCTTCCCTTTCTTCCGGCATCCCCTCTCTCTTTTTGGCCATCTCACTTTTGTGCGCTTAACGATTGCTCTCGCCTGCATGATTTGCCTCGCGGGCGCGCTATTTGCCATCGCGCCGGCCGGCGGCGCCCAGAATGTAAGCGGTTCTCATGCCCACGATTTTGTTATTTTCGCCACCGTCTTCAACGACCGCGGCTTCGCTCTTTTCGGCGCGCGCGCGCGTGTGCGCCGCGCCGAGGAAAAGAAATTCCGCTGGGAGGCCGCATCCGACCACCAGGGCGAGTTGGCAGTCCGCGTCCCGCGAGGCGCGCAGTATGAATTGACGATCGAGGCGCGCGGCTTCAAAACGCTGACGCGCACGATTGACACGCGACAAGACAATCGAGCGGACCTGACCATCCGGATGGAGCCCCAGACGGAATCAGGGACCGGAGGAAAATCATGAACGTTCGCAGGATGCTTGGATTTGTCGCGCTCGCCGCATTGGCCGCCACGGTGATGTTCGCGCAGGAAAAACCCAAGGGAAAGGAATCCGAACTGCGGACGGTTCGCGGAACGGTGGTGGACAAGGATGAGACCCCCGTGGAAACCGCGGTGGTCTACTTGAAGAATGTCCACACGCAGGACATCATCACGCATCTTTCCGACAGCGACGGCACGTTTCGGTTCAGCGGGCTGGACCTCAACGTGGATTATGAAATTCACGCGGAACGGGAGGGCATGACTTCGCCGACGCGGTCCATCTCGAATTTCGACAATCGCAAGGAATTCGTCCTCACATTGAAACTGGATCGCAAGAAGAGCGCGAAGTAGAGGCGGGAGCGGAATTTAGTAGCACAGGCACTTTTGCCTGTGCGGTTTTCGCGATCGTTGACATTCCATGGCTACGTGAAAATGGCAAACCCCGCACAGGCAAGTGTGCCTGTGCTACTTAAGGTCCATTTCAATACACCCACTACGGCGAGCCCCGTTTTTTCGCGTCGCTTCGCACTGACGGAAACCCACAGGCTGAAGCCCGCGCTACTTGTGCTCTAGAAACTTTTCAGCAAAGCGGGCAATTCGCGAATCGTTTCGATCAGGGCGTCGGCGGACGCTGTACGGAGCCGCTCCGGCACGGGCGAACCGCCGAGCACGCCGATGGCGCGCACTCCCGCGCGATGAGCCATTTCAATGTCCTCCGGCGCGTCGCCGATATACACGCTGGTTTTGGGATGGGCGCGAAGATTTCCGAGAGCAATTCGCAGCGGCGCGGGATGCGGTTTGCGCCGCGGAGCGTCCTCGCTGCAAATCTTGGTGAGAAACATCGCCGAAACATTGTGCAACCGGAGCTGCCTTCGGACGCGCACGCCGCTGCCGCTCGAAACCAGCGCCAGCTTGAATTGCCGGTCAAGGGCGCGGAGCACCCGCAGCGCGCCGGGCTGCATCTTCGGTTGTTGCTTGTCGTAAAAGTACCGCCATAAACGGTCCGCTTCGTCCCATTTCGCGCGGGGCAGGCGGGCGGCGCGGTAGACGCGATGCCAGTTCGGGGAGTAATAGCGCTTCAACTCCGCGATGCTCCAGTTCATTCCCAGGGCCTCGAACATGTACATGTAGGCGTTCGCGTCCGCCTCGAAGGAATTCAGCAGGGTCCCGTCCCAGTCGAAGAGCACGTGCTCGATCGAGGTTTGATTTTTTATCGTCATCGCAACAAATTGGGCTCAATAAACAAAGTAGCACGAAATCTACCGTGAGCGAATTCACTAAGGGGGTTGAGTAGCACAGGCACTTTGCCTGTGCGGGTTTCGCGATTGCAAGTTAGGAGTGTGTGTGAAGCCCACAAAACCGCACAGGCAAAGTGCCTGTGCTACTAATGACTGCTCCGAACTACTGGCGCTGGAAACGCGACGGGAGCGGCTCTTCGCGATGGAAGCTGATGTCGTCAAACGTGGCAGCCAGACAGTGCCAGCCGGGGCGCGAAGCAGGTTCCGCGCGCACAATGTGCGCCTCGGTGCGCATTCGCACGGTGCCGCGGCCAAAGGGACGGTCCACGAGGCAGACCTCGATCTGGATCGGCGTGCCCGGCTCGATTCGCTGGGGGCAGAGAAAGAGGACTCCGCTGGAGCTGATGTTGGCCGTTCGCAAGGGCTCCCCCATGCGCTCGCGCTGCCCGGCGATGCGCTTCACGCGCATCGGAAGGCTGAGTTTGGCGCGGGCGTACGCGCGCCGTTCTTCGGGCGGGCGCACGGCATGCGTGGGAACACGGGCCATGCCTTTTGGCTTGGCTCGCGTGGTCCACGGCGGCGGCTCGGCAATTGAAGTCGCCGTGCGGGGCGACAATTCTTTTACCGCGGCGTTGCCGCGGCTGGTGTCAGAATGGTCCATGAGTTTTTGAGCTCGCACAGTGCGCATAGGTCTCCCCTGGTTTTTCAAACGCCCCTGGCACTGCCCGCGAACACTATCCTCCGCGCGGGTTGGCTGCGTCAATTTACGTTCCCCCTGGTGGTGCCTTACTGCATACTCCCTGCCGTGGCCGGTCTCGCGGTAGTCACATTGTTCGGACTAGTTGAATTGGATGTCGAAATTTAAGTGGAACAGGCTTCACAGGCTGCGGAAAAACTCAAGCCTCTGTCATTCTGAGCGGAGCGAAGAATCTCTCCTTGTTTCTTTTCTTCTGCTTAAATCGAAGAAAGATTCTTCGCTTCGCTCAGATTGACAAAACAAGGCGTTTTTTCGCAGCCTGTGAAGCCTGTTCCACCTAAACTTTGGGAGTAAATTTCCTCAAAGAATGAATTTGGTTTGACCGCAAGATTCGGATAGCGCGGCGGGAATGGTTTTGGATATTGTGTTCGAGAAGGAGCCGGATCCCCAGTGTCGACGCAATCCAACTTGTTGTTGCCCGCACTTCCCGCGCTCGCGCGGAGGAAATGCCTTGCGGCCGTCGCTCTGCATGACGCGGGAATGGATGGCGCGTTCGTCTATGCAGTCCGCTCGACGGGAATTTACTGCCGGCCTTCTTGCCCGTCGCGCCGCCCGAACGCCCAGCAAATTCTTCTCTTTCTCCGGCCGGAGTCGGCAGAGCAGGCCGGATTTCGGGCCTGCCGCCGCTGCCATCCCCGCCAGGCGCGCGGCAGTGCGCAAGCCGATCTGATCCGTCGCGTATGCCGCGAAATTGAGGGAAATCCGGACGGACATGTATCTCTGCGAAATCTTGCGGAACTCACCGGGCTTAGCGCCGCCCACTTACAGCGCACGTTCCGCCGGGCGATGGGCATTACGCCAAGGCAATATGCCGACGCGGTGCGCGTCGCACGGCTCAAATCCGAATTGCGAAAGGGGAAAGACGTGACTACAGCATTGCACGAAGTTTCCTACGGCTCTTCGAGCCGCCTGTACGAGAAGTCCGACGCGCATCTGGGCATGACGCCCGCAACCTACCGCCGGGGAGGGCGCGGGATGAGCATCTCTTACACGATTGCTCCATGCTCGCTGGGGCGCGTCCTGGTCGCAGCTACCGGCCGCGGCATCTCCGCTGTGTACCTCGGAGATCGCGACGCCGACCTCGTCGCCGCACTGCGCGGGGAATATCCCCAGGCGGAAATCCGGAGCGGCTCGGGAGAGCACTCGAAATGGGTGCGCGAAATTGTGCGGCATCTGGCCGGATCGAATCCTCAGTTGGACTTGCCCACGGACGTGGTGGCCACGGCGTTCCAGCGGCGGGTCTGGGAGGCGTTGCGGCGCATTCCGCTAGGCGCGACGCGCACGTATTCCGAGGTTGCGCGCTCGATAGGCCAGCCCAAAGCGGTGCGCGCTGTCGCCCGCGCCTGCGCGACGAATCCCACGTCCATCGTGGTTCCGTGCCACCGCGTGGTGAGGACCGACGGTACGATGGGCGGTTACCGCTGGGGGATTGAACGCAAGAAACTATTATTGAAGCAGGAAAAGCCTGCGGAGCGGGGGCGGTAGAGTGCGCATTCGGACTTGTAGCGCCCGCCTTCAGGCGGGCATCGGGCATTTGGGTTGAACTTAAAATGCCCGCCTGAAGGCGGACGCTACATCAACCAACACCGCGTTCGCATTTAAGGGCAATTTGAGCTGCGAATGCCCATTCGCGATTGCAATTGCTTTCGGTAGCGCCGGCTCAACCGCAGCCGGGTTCCCGTGTCCAGCACCACTTCATACTCTCCGTCTTCGTTTGCTTCCAAGCCCCGAATCCGATTGGTATTGACGATGCTGGAACGGTGAATTCGGCAAAACACGGCCGGATCGAGTTCCCGCTCGAGATCGGCCATGCGGCGGCGCAAGAGGTGCGATTTCGTTCGCACGTGCAGGCAGGCGTAATAATCGGCGGCCTCGATCCAATCGATATCCAGGATTTTTACGAACGTGACCTGCCCGGCGCCCTTGATCACTAAGCGGTCCATCCTCCTCGGAGATTCCCTGCTGAGCGCGACTCTCTCCTTGGCCCGAAGAAGCGCGCGTTCAAATCGAGCGTTGTCGAACGGCTTCAGCAGGTAATCGAGGGCACCCGCCTCAAACGCTTTCAGGGCGTATTGATCGTAGGCGGTCACAAAGACAACAGCGGCCGGCAAATCCTTCCCAAGCTGTTCCACGACATCGAAACCGTCGCATTGGGGCATCTGCACATCGAGAAAAACGAGGTCAGGCTTCCGGCGGCGAATCTCCGCGAGGGCTTCCGCGCCTGAGCCGCATTCGCCCACCATTTCGATTTCGGGATCGATCCGCAGCAGCACGGTGAGATTGCTGCGCGCGAGCGGCTCGTCATCCACGACGAGCGTTCTGAGCTTTGCGCCGCGGGGTCGCGTGCTCACCTTCCATTCTCCCGGAAAGGCACGGAGATCAGCACTTCCACGCCAGCATCCTGATTCCGCAAGCTGAACTCGAATGCGTCACCGAACATGGCGCGGAGGCGGCTGCGCAGGTTGGCGATTCCGATGCCGGATTTCGAGTTGTCCCATTCCGCGGGGAGGCCCGGCCCGTCGTTGTACACGCGCAGAGTCAGCTGCCCATTCGATCGGAATGCCGAGACGCGAATCCATCCCCCCCGCAACTCTTTTGCAATGCCGTGTTTGATGGAATTTTCGACGACTGGCTGCAGAATCAGGCTGGGAACGGAAGCGGCAAAAAGTTCCTCGGGGACGTCCACGCTGAGCTGAAGGCGGTCGGCAAAACGCACTTTCTGGATTTCCAGATATTTTTGCAAGAACTGGACTTCCTCGCCGAGCGGAACCTCGTGCTGATCGGAGGTGTCCACGACCTTCCGGAGAAATTCGCTCAGGCCCACGATCATGGTCACCGCGGCGTCATTTCTTTTTTCACGCACGAGGCCGGCGATCGCGTTGAGGGCATTGAAAAGAAAATGCGGCTCGATCTGCCTTCTGAGCGCGTCCAGTTGCGCCTTGGAAAATTGCTCGTTGAGGCGGGCAGTTTCGATTTGCTGGCGAATCATGCGCTGTTTCGATTCCAGGATGTAACTGATCGCCAGCAGGGCGGCATAAATCGAAAGGTAGAGCAGGACCTCATTGTACAGCGTGTCAAGAAAGACCGATCGGAACGGCCCGGGAGCGGGAGACTTTAGCATCGGGTTCAACTGTTCCAGAAGCAGCGCCTCCCAGGCGGCCGAGATCAGGCCGATCGCCGCGCAGGCGCCTGCATGAATTGCCCACGTGGAAATTGGCTTGAATCGCACGGGCGGATATTTGCGGCCGAGCCGCAGCACGAACGGCGTCGCAAGCGCCCACACCAGCCAGGAAAGCAGCAGCGTGGAGAAAAGCCGGGTCCATGAATGGAGCATTTTCTCCGCTCGCAACACGAGCACATACTGGACCGCGCTGAAGAGCGCGATGCCGAGCCAGATCAATGCAATCCACAGCCAGCGCGCCGGCCTCGAACCTCTCGATGTGGGGTTCATACTCAGATCGTATTCCAGGTTCTCGCCGAGTGGTACTCATTTGCCGTGAATGGCCTATACGGTGCAGTAAACGGCCTCGACTTGCGGGGAAGCTCGGCCGCAGACTGTCCGTGGGCCTGGGTAATTTTACAGTGGCGCCGCTTTCGAAAATGCGGCGTCCGGGGGAAAGGGGAAACATGAAATTTAGAACCGTCGTGCTATCCGCATTGATTCTCGCCGCGAGCGTTTTGGTTCAAGCGAAAGTGAGCCCGTCTCGTCCCTTTTTTCTGGACAGGGACATCACGGTAAACGGAGCGAACGTCCCGCAGGGTATGTATATGCTGTCCCTGGAAACGGAAGGCAATTCTGTGCGCGCGACCCTGTGGAGGGAGCGCCGGTTCATTGCCACCGTCCACGGCACGTGGGTGGGGCACAGCGTCAAGTACAAGGAGACGGCAGTTCTACTGCGGGTCAATCCCGACGGGACGCGCTCGCTTGTCGAGATCCGGCTTGCGGGCAGCGCGAAGACAATCGTCATTGAGAACGAAAATCCGGTGCTGCGCGTCGCTCCGACTCCGGACGCCGGCGGAAATTCGTCCAAGACAACGACCAACTGAAAATGAAGGATGGAGATGCTAGGCCTGCGGCTGTACTCTCGTCGTGCCGTGCGGCCAGTGCGGTTTGAAATCATTATCCGGGATGCGCACGTTTCGCTTGATGTTCCGGTAGCGGATGATGAAGTAATCTCCCGAGCCCGTCTCAAAAAATTGCTGCTGCACCGGCAGCCAGGTTGATTCGTCCAGCCACAATAGAATTCTGGAAAGCTGTTTGCGGACTTCGTCTGTCTTCGGCAGCAGCTCGAGCTTCAGGGTTTTGCGGTTGTCGAGCGTTTCTTCGCCCTGCAGCGTGAGGCCGTAACTGTCTTTCAGGGAACTTCCGGAAGTCCCAAAACCAAGGAGCAGGAATTGATCGACGACGGATTTTTTATTTCCGAGATTGTATTCCTCGACGCGGTGAATCTTCGGGTTGTAAATGTAGAAATTGTCTCCGTCGCGGAGGATCGTGCGTGCATCGGGCTGCGTCACTTCGATTCGCATTTTGTCGTCGCGCCGCACGAAAATCTGGCCGGATTCGGTGGACTTGTCGTTCACGACGACGGTTACTTTGGTCCGCTCCAAATCCGCCGTCAGGCTCTGAAAGCTCGCCGCCTGTGTGTCCATCTGTTTGAGAACGTTTTCCAGGGTCCAATTTGGTTGCTGGGGAGTGGAGGCTTGGACCGGCGAAAAAAGCGCTGCGGCAGACGCCGCAGCGCAGAGCAAAACGAAGATTCTGGAAACCTTCCGTAACACCCTCATTAAACCTGCTTCCCCCCGGTCCGGTCTAGTCCATCCGTCACTGCGTACATTTGCCGGAAGAGTGACTCCGAATCGTGAAGCAATCGTATCACACAGGGTAGGATGCCAAGCCGCGTTGCGGCGTTACTGTGGCGCATGCTTTAGCTTGTGAAGGTTTCGTCCTTACAGTGACCAAACCTTCACAAGCTAAAGCATGCGCCACTTGAGTTGAAACTTTTTGTATGATGGTCCCCTATGTTTTCTCGAAAGCGATTTCGGCTGCGCCTGCGTTCGCGCACGCTGATCCTTGGCGAACGCACGCTGGTGATTGGAGTTTTGAACATCACGCCGGACAGTTTTTCCGATGGTGGAAAATATCTCGATTCGGAAGCAGCGGTCGCGCGCGCCTTGCAACTCGAGCATGACGGCGCGGATATCATTGACGTCGGCGGTGAATCGACTCGCCCCGGCGCCACTCGGATCGCCGCCGAGGAAGAGCTTCGGCGCATCCTACCCGTGATCCAGATATTGCGAGGTAAGCTGCAAATTCCCATGTCCGTGGACACGCAGAGGGCGGAGGTTGCGAAGGCCGCACTGGCTGCCGGCGCCGAAATTCTCAATGATGTTTCAGGCTTGCGCACGGACCCGGGTCTTGCCGAAGTCGCGCGGCGCGCCCGCGCTCCATTGATCCTCATGCACATGCGGGGAACGCCCCGGACTATGCAGAAAGGCCCCTTTGCGCGCGACGTGATCCGCGATGCCCTGTCCGGCCTGCGCACCGCAATAGCGCGCGCAAAACGCGCGGGCCTCGCCAAATCGCAACTCTTGCTCGATCCGGGAATCGGATTCGGAAAAACGCACGAACAGAATTTTGAAATTCTCGCCCGGCTTTCGGAATTCGCGCGCCTCGGCTGCCCGATCGCGATCGGCACATCCCGGAAAGCGTTTCTCGGAAAAGCCCTCGCGGAATCTGAGGGTCCGAACGTTCCTGCGGGCGAGCGGCTGCTCGGCACTGCCGCGACCGTGACCGCTTCGATCCTCGGCGGCGCGCACATCGTCCGCGTTCACGACGTCGCCGAAATGGTCCGCGTCTCCCGCGTCGCGGATGCCATTGTTCGGACCCAATCGTAGAGTTTAGGGGCCTTTTTCGATAAGATCAGCGAATTGACAATCGCCCCTCTCCGCGAAAGCTGGACCACCTCTTGGGATGGAGTGCAATAGATGGGTGAAGAAGATGAAATAAAGTCGATCATGCGGGAGGAGAAGAGCCGCGGAGTCCGTAGAAAGCGGGTTGACACTGTAGAACGTGGAAAGGCTCAAAAGACGAAGGTTGATTTGGCAAGAGCGCTGGCTTCGGGGGACGAACGGGCGTTCATGAAGATCATGCGTGAGATCGGGCTGAAAGACGACTCGCCCGAGTTCTTGAAGGCTTTAAGGGTTTTCCGCGACCATGCTGGCCGGCGCTAGCGGCGATATGGTGAATTTTTTCCCTCTTTTCATCAGCAATTTCCGGGGGCAGTTTCGATAGTTGCCCTTCAACGACGTCCGTGATTACTTTGAGAGCTTTCTGGAAGCTGACTTTGCGGGTTTTAGTCATTGGTCCCTACCCCTTCACCATCAAATTATCAGCAATAAAGGCGCAAAACAAGGCTATAGACAAGAGCCATCGCTAACAGTGCAAATCGTTGTCTCCAGTAATAAGCTATAATGCCAGTTGACACGATGAGTTGTTCCTTGTCAGGGAAAAATTGCATGCGCATGGTTCAATTCAGACCATATCTGTTAGCCATACTCATGCTCGCCGGAACACCTCCGGTCGCGGCGCAATTGACTCCCGCGGAACCCGATCCGCTCGCGCGCATTCGCGATGCGGCGAAATCGAACGTTGTGGCCTGCTCCGCAACGGGTGAGTCGCTGTGCGAGCAGGTTGCTCCGAAAATTATTGCCAACGCGGAGGGTGATTCGCCCCTTGCGGAAAATCTTCGCCAACTCTCCCGTGACGAGAAGGATCATAAGACACCGGCATCTAAGGAAGCTGCGGCAATTGCATGGGCCGTCGCGGCTTTTCAAGACTCGGGTGCGGACGCCCACATCGAGAAATATATGGGTCCCCGTGGCGATGCGGCTGATCAGGAAAGCGTGGTCGCCGAATTTCGCGGGCGGGAAAATCCCGATAATTGGGTGCTCCTTGGTGCTCATCTTGCCCCGGCGGAACATGGCGAGGGGGCAATCGACTATAGCTGCGACGCTGCGACAGTGATTGAAGCGGTGCGTGATATTTCGCGCACTGGCGTCCACCCGCGCCGATCGATCCGCTTCGTTCTTTTCGCCGGTGACACGCGCGACATGACCGGTTCCTGGGCGTATGTGCGCGCCCATCGAGCGGAACTCGATCACGCTCGCGCTGCGATCTTGATTGAGTCCAATTGCCGCGTAGTAACAGGCTACTTGCTCAACGGAAGTCCAGGCATAGAACCCGGGGTTCGGGAAGCAATGAAACCCATCGAATCCTTCGGAGCCGATCATTTTGCAAACCGCTACTCACTTGGGTCTGACGCTTTCGACTTCCTTCTGGAAGGCGTGCCCGCACTCACAGCCTTTCCTATGCAGACAACAATCTCGATCGATGCTCCCCCTCCGCCCCGCCCGCCTGTCAACATCGCGAACATTAAGCGCAATACAGCCATCGTCGCAGTCACCGCGTTTGGCATCGCCGAGCGCGCCGAACCGCTTGGCCCGCGTCAAACCCGCGCCGAGATCGAATCATTGTTAAAAGCTTGGGACCTGGAAGCGCAGATGAAAATCTTGGGTCTGTGGCCCCTCTGGGAATCGGGCGAGCGCGGGCGGATGCCCGGCCAGTAGGACGGGCTTCAGCCTGTCGGTTTTTCGCGGGCTACAAGAAAAGTCAAAAGCGACAGGCTGAAGCCTGTCCTACATGGGCTTTCGAGTTATAATAGGGGCGTGGCTATTCCCCTCCGCGCATCGTCCCTGGCGGCAGTCCCGGCAGCCACAGGTGTGATCCTTGCAATCGATTACGGAAAGAAGCGCCTCGGCTTGGCGCTTTCCGATGAATTCTGCGTGACCTCCCGACCCTACGCGACCTGGGCCCGGATTAACCGCCGCCGCGACCTCGCCCGCCTGCGTGAGCTGGTCCGCGACGAGAAAGTTCGCCGAATTGTTATCGGGCTTCCCTTGCACCTGGATGGCACGCCCAGCGAGATGTCGGAAGAAACAAAGAGCTTTGCGGCGCGCGTCGAGAAGGCCCTGGGCCTGCCAGTGGAAATGATGGATGAACGGCTCAGTTCGTGGGAAGCGCGCGAAACAGTGTCCGCCGAGGGTCCTGGCAAGCGCGCGCGGCGGGGCTCCTCCGGACACTCTAGGACAAAAGAGAAATCTCCTCTCGACGACATCGCTGCCGCCATTATCTTGCGGGATTATCTGGACAAAACGCGCGCGCGGGCCGGATCGAGAGCCTGATATGCGCCGGGCCTTCCTCTTCCTCCTGATTCTTTTGATCCTCGCGGGAGGGTATCTCTGCCTTTCTCTCTACCAGCCGTATCAGGGATTCGCGAGTGACGGGGTATACGTGGATATTCCTCGAGGCGCGTCGCAACGCACGATTTCGCGCCTGCTTGCTGAGAACGGCGTGGTCCGCAGCAGGATGGCGTTTGAAATTTTGTGCCGCCTGCGAAAACGGCGCACCATGGAGGCCGGCGAGTATTTCTTCGACCGTCCCGTGACCGCGCTTGCCGTGTACGACGCGATCGCCAACGGCCGCGTGTTCGTTAAGGAATTCGTGATACCCGAGGGATTCACGATGTTCGATATCGCCGACCTTGCCACTCAGGAAGGGTTTCTCACCCGCGACGAATTTCTCGTAGCCGCGCGAGACCCTTCGCCGATTCGCGACATCGCCCCCGGCGCGCCAAGCCTCGAAGGATTTCTTTTCCCCGCGACCTACGAGTTCCCGCGCCACATGACGGGAAAAGACATGACAGGCGCGATGGTAAAAAAATTTCGCCAGGAGTGGCTGACGTTGCCCATTACGGGCGCGCCCCCGAACCAAAGCATTCAGGATACTGTGACGCTCGCTTCGCTGGTGGAACGCGAAACCCCGCGCCCCGAAGAACGGCCCCATGTTGCCGGTGTGTTTGAAAACCGGCTGCGCATCGGCCAGCCGCTGCAATGCGATCCGACCGTCGCCTACGCGCTGACTCTGGCGGGGCTGTACACCGGCAAACTCGACGGCGGCGATTTACACTACTCTTCTCCGTACAATACGTATCGGAACCGGGGCCTTCCGCCCGGGCCGATCGCCAATCCGGGGGAGGCCGCGCTGCGCGCGGCCCTCGATCCTCCGCCCACGGACGATCTCTACTTTGTCGCGAATACCGAAGGCGGGCACTTCTTCAGCAAGACCCTGCAGGAGCATAATCGTAACGTCGCGCGTTACCGGCAATTGCTGGAAGAATCGCGAAATCCATCCACCGGCGGCCCAACCGCACAGCCCCAGCCCCGGCGACGACACAAATCCAGGCCTGTGAGGACGTCGCCATGACCCATGCGGACCACCCAACCAAGAAGGAACTGATCCTGGAAATCGCGCGCGAACTTTCCGTGCCGCGGTTTACTCCGGCGGAGGTCGAGCAAATCCGGCGGCAACTCGTGGCGCGTCTCGGCGCGAGAGGAAAAACATCCGCGGATTACATCGCGGGCGTGCTGGAAACCGCGGGCATGCGCATCGTGTGGTCCACCAAGGCGGACACGGAAGGCCAGTACGAGGAGGAATTTCAGGACCTGCTGCACTTTGCGAATCTCGAGGACGCGGAAATGTGCATCATGCGCCTGGACGAGCTGTACCGGAAATTCAAGGAAGAAGAGGAGAGCGCCGCCGCCGAGCGCGTGCTGGAAGTGGCGCGCATGGGCCGGCGCCGCGCGGAAATGATCGCGCGCAATCACAAAGTGGAACCTGAAAAGCGCGCCGAGAAGGAAGAAATCATGATGTGGTTCAAGGTATGGCTCGAAACGCCCGACGCGTTTTTCGACTGGCTCGAAGCGCGCAAGGCTTCGCCGGATTTCCAGAGGCGATTCGCCAAGAGCGCTTCGGCGGACGCGTAAAAGGGGCGGGAAACGCTTTGTATTTTGTCATTCCGAGCGAAGCGAGGAATCACTCCTCGGTTCTAATTCTAGAAAAGAAAGAGAGATTCCTCGCTTCGCTCGGAATGACAAAATTGTTGGGTGCATTTTTCGCGACAGGATGAGCGCCAAATGGCGGAACTTCAATACGTTTTGGAAGTCGAGCCGCTCGATCTTGGAGCGGACGTCAAGGCGGTCGGGCTCGACCTCGTGGAGATCGAGAGCCGCGAACCGGCGCGCGGAGTGGATGCGGCACGGTTGTGGGCCGCTACTCTAGACGCGCTGCCGGGAACGGAACCGTGGGCGCTCGACTTTTTCTCGCACCTCGATCGCGTGCGCGATTACTGCCGCTTGCACGGCGTCGCGTTTGAAGAAAAAGCCTCGGGCCATTCGCTGATCATCCCCGCGCCGTCCGGCGACGCGCTCGTCGGGCTCGTCGAACGATTCGCGGGAGAAACTTTTGGCGCTCGCGCAGGGGCGCTAGCTGGCCGCAGGCGATCCCGCCGTCGAAGGCGAACTGGCCGACATGGCGTGGACGCATATCACGCTGCATTCCGAAATTATCTTGTTCTGCGCGGTTTGCGATTTCGAGAACGGTTTCCTCACTCTGCTTACCGAAAAATTGTGGACCAGTGAAGTCTTGCGACGAATCAAGCCCGCGACGTCAACCCTGCCCGTAGAAGTGGCCCGCCCGCAGTAAAAAATGACTTAAATGCTGCGCAGGAATCCTTGAAAATCGGGCAGCGGTTTTCAGTGGCGCATGCTTTAGCTTGTGAGGTTTGATCCATGCAGGTCCAAACCTTCACAAGCTGAAGCATGCGCCACTAAAACCATCGAACTATTTGCAGCAAGAACTTCTTGTGAATGGGTCAGGGGCAAATAGAAGCGGGGGACGCGCTTTCCGAGCGCGCAGAGGAGTTCCGCGCTGGCGGTGTTGGCAATTTTGGCGACGTCGGGGACGGATTGCGTCGTGCCGCCGTCGGTGCCGTAGATCGTGGCGATATCGCCCACGCGCGCGGACGCGATTCCTGTGACGTCGGCGGTGGTGAGGTCCATCGAAACCGTGCCGATGATGGGGGCGATCTGGCCGCGAACGATGACGCGGCCTTTGTTGGAAAGCACGCGCACGAGGCCGTCCGCGTATCCCGCGGCGAGCACGGCGACGCGAGAGGGGCTCGAGCGCCGTCCAGCGCGCGTTGTATCCGACGCGCGATCCCGGCGGCAGATCCTTGATCGAAATAATCCGCGCGCGGAAGGAAAGCACCGGCCGCACGGGAAGCTTCGCTTCCATTTCCGGATTCAGCTCGGAGGGCTCGAAGAACTGATGATAGCCGTAGAGGATCGCGCCGGGACGCACCATGTCCCGCCAGGTGGACGGGCGGCTGACGATCGCGGCGCTGTTGGCCATGTGCACGATGCCGGGATCGAGCCCCAGCGAACGCATGCAGGCCAGCGCCGCGTCAAATGTTTTTTCCTGCTCGATGGTTTGTTCTGTGGTGAACACTTCCGACGATGCGATGTGCGTGAACGTGCCCGCCAGGCGCAGGTGCGGGCAATCGGCCAGCGCGCGCGCGAACGCCGGAATTTCCGACGGCGGGATGCCCAGGCGGTTCATTCCGGTGTCGATCTTGAGATGAAAATCGAAGGGGCGCTTGCGCGGCTTGCGCTGCTGCGCGGCCGCCTTTTCCAGCAGCCGCAGCTGGTCGGCGCTCATGATCGCCGGCGTCAGGTGGTTGTCCAGAATTCGCTTTTCCTCGCCGGCCCAGAAGCCGGTGAGGATCAGGACCGGTTCGCGGATGCCGCTCTCGCGCAGTTCGGCGCCTTCCGCGGAGCAGGTCACGCCGAACCAGTCCGCGCGGGCCTTGGAGAGCGCGCGCGCGACCGGAACGATTCCGTGGCCGTAGGCGTTGCTCTTGATGACGGCGAGAATTTTCCGGCGCGGGCCGCGGGCCCGCCTGCGGGCGACAGGATTGACGTGCGCGCGGATCGCGCGCAGATTGTGCGTCAGCGCTCCCAGACTTACTTCCGCCCAGATGGGGCGTCCATCAAATTTTACGGTTCGTGTCATTGGAATCTTCAAGAGTAACCGATCCGGGCGCGGAAGAAAAATTGCTCCCGATGCAATCGCGCGCCGCTTAGTAACTAGGCCTTTAGTAGCACAGGCTTCAGCCTGTGGGGTTTTGGTGCGTGCTAAGGACCAAAACCCACAGGCTGAAGCCTGTGCTACTTAAGGGCCATCACATTCCAAGATAGGAATAGCAAGAGCAGGGCCGCGGAATAGATGCGGGAGCAGCAATGAGCCTGAGGGCTAAGTGGCAGAGCAGAATGGACTTACGCGGCTAGAAGCCGCTGAAATCATGCAACGCAAATGCGCAGCCGCATGGTGCCGGAGCGACACACGTGTGGGCGGCTGAGGACAACTACTCGGGTTCGGTCCAGGCGTCGGGCGCTCGTTGTTCAAAGCGCGTGAAGGAGCCTTGGAACACGAAACGGATCGTATCGGTCGGGCCGTTTCTCTGCTTGGCGATGATCAGGTCGGTTTCGCCGCGCTCTTCCATGGTGACTTCGCTGGATTTCTTGAAGAAATTCGGCCGGTGGATGAACATCACCACGTCGGCATCCTGTTCGATGGCGCCCGATTCGCGCAAGTCGGCAAGGCGCGGCTCGCGGTCTTCGCGTTCCGGCGCGCGCGTGAGCTGCGAGAGAACCAGCACGGGAACTTTCAGTTCCTTGGCCATGGCCTTGAGGCCGCGCGTGATGCTGGAAATTTCTTCGTTGCGGTTGCCGAATCTTCCGCGCGCGGAAACCAGTTGCAGGTAATCCACGATCACCAGCGAAAGGCCCTTGTCGCGCTTCAGGCGCCGCAGCTTCGCGCCCATTTCCACGACCGTGGCGGAGCCCGCGTCGTCAATCCACAGCGGCGCCTGCGGACAGGTGGGTGAGCGAACGGGGAATTCTGCCTTTGTCTTCCTGGTTCAGGTGGCCGGTGCGGAATTTGTGCGAGTCGATTTTGGCGTCGGCGGAAAGCAGGCGGAGCAGGAGAGATTCCTTGGACATTTCCAGGCTGAAAATCGCGACGGGCTTGTTTCCGCGCACGCCCACATTTTCCGCGATGTTCAGCGCGAACGCCGTTTTCCCCATCGAAGGCCGCGCCGCCAGAATCATCAATTCGGAAGGCTGCAGGCCCGAGGTCAGATTGTCGAGCAGGTCGTAACCGGTCGAAAGGCCCGTGATGCGTTGGCCTCCCTCGTAAATCCGCGAGATGCGGTCGTGGCTTTCGGTGACGACGTCGTGCAATCCGACGAGGCCCAGGCGCACGCGATCTTCGGCCAGTTGAAAGATCGAGGACTCGGCGCGGTCCAGAATCGCGTCGGCGTCGTCCTCGGCTTCGAGGGCCTGCTGCTGGATGGCGCTGCGTGGCGTGGATCAGGCCGCGCAGCAGCGATTTTTCCTTCACGATGCGCGCGTAGTGCTCGACGTTGGTGACGTGCGGCACGCCGTCCATCAACTGCGAGACGTAGGCCGCGCCGCCGACGGATTCCAGTTCGCCGCTGCGCTGCAACTGCTCGGTGAGCGTCACCAGGTCGATGGCCTGCTGCGTTTCGCCGAGAGCGATCATCTGCTGGTAGATGCGCCGGTGATGATCGTGGAAGAAATCCTCGGGCTTGAGCTTCTCGATGGCGGGGTTGAGGGCGTTGTTGTCGAGCAGGATCGCGCCCAGGATGCTGCGCTCGGCCTCGATGTTCTGGGGCAAGGGACGTTCGAGAGATGTGGTTGCTGTGGCCATAGTTAGTTCGCCTTAGTTTCGCCTCTTAAACGCGGCGGCTGTCAACCGCTTCCGTGCAGAGGCGCTTGCTCCGAAAATATTTAGCGGCTGGAAAGAATTCGCCACAACAATTTTCGCAGTTCACAGGCGGATGGCACAACGAAAAAGCCCGTTCGCGGCCTGTTGAAAAAAATTATCCTGTGGATTCAGCGGAAAACCTTTCGAAAGGCAAGGCGAAAGATCGGAGAGCGGTGAGCGCCGGAAACGCCGTAGGGGCACGGCATGCCGTGCCCCTACGGCTTCATGAGCGGCAGAAGCGGATCAGGAAGAAGCGCCCCAATCGGAGATGATCCAGATTTCGGTGAAGTGTTTGTGCTTGCGATCGTGGCCGTGGTCCTCGGCAAGCATTTCGCGCAGCTTCTTTGGGAGTTCGTCCGCCTGGCTCGCGGGATCGGCGAGGTGCTTGCAGGCCTGATGGTAGCCAATGCCGAAACGCGCGCCGCAGCAATCGCATAGCTCAAATGTTTCGATCGTGTACGTGGGATATTTCGGCAATTTCCTTGTCGAGTATTGCCACCGGACTGTTCAAATCGTTTGTCATGTCATCCTCCGCTGGGGTTGAGGATTCTCTGGCCAACTGTTGGTCTTTTCTGAGTCGGACTCGCGGTAGAGCTTGAACCCGTGGTCGGCACGTCTTGGGGCGGAGCCGGGACCGGAGTCGGCGACGAGGACATTTTACGCGAAACGGGAAAAGGCGCCCTGTGGAATTCGTGTGGACCTGTGAATAACTTTTCGAAAATTTGAAAGCCTGTGGAAAAATGGAAAACTGTAGGACGAGGCTTGCAGCCTGTCAGGTTTCGTAGCAGCGATGGGCCGTCGCGAATCGAAAACCAGACAGGCTGGAAGCCTGTCCTACGCTTCTTTTTCGACGACCACTTTGAATTCCGCGGTGACGCCGTGGACCAGCTTCACGGTGACTGGTCTTTCGCCGAGGATCTTGATCGGCTCGTCGAGCTGGATGCGGCGCTTGTCGATCTCGAAGCCCTGCGCCTTGAGCGCATCGGCCAGATCGCCGGAAGTCACGGAGCCGAACAACTGGTCGGTCTCGCCGGCCTTGCGCGCGAACTTGACGGTCACCTGGTTGAGCAGGGCGGCCTGCTGCTGGGCGGCGTCCTTTTCGGTGGCCGTGCGCTTGGAGAGCGTGATGCGGATTTTTTCCAGGCGCTTGATGTTGGCGGGCGAAGCTTCGAGCGCGAGCTTTTGCGGCAGCAGATAGTTGCGCGCGTAGCCGGCGGCGACTTCCACGACTTCGCCGCGGGTGCCGAGTTTTTCGACGTCTTCCTGCAGAATGATTTGCATGGCGTCCTCTTCTTCTCGTTTACGATCTGAAAAATGGCGCGATTTCAATCATTGCGAAACGCTAAAGTCAAAATCTTTAACACAGAGGACACAGAGAACACAGAGAAAAACCGAGACAGCATTTCCTGGAATTGCCGGATTCCACTCAGACTGCATGATTGATTTCTTAACCTATTTTTCTCTTTTCTTTCTCTGTGCTCTCTGTTTCCTCTGTGTTAAAAGCTTTTTTCTGTCTTTACAGTTCCGTCGCGAACGGCAAGAGCGCGATGTTGCGCGCGCGCTTGATGGCTTCGCCGAGCCAGCGCTGGTGGCGCGAGCAGGTGCCGGTCATGCGGCGGGGCAGAATCTTGCCGCGCTCCTGCACGAACGGCTGAAGCATCTCGACTTTCTTGTAGTCGATGAAGTCCACGTGCTCGACGCAGAAGCGGCAAACTTTCTTCTTGCGGAAATACTGGCGCTTTCCGCCGCGGCGCGGGCCGCCGGGACCGCCGCCCGGGCCACCGGGTCGCCGCCTGGGCCGCCGCCTTCGCGGACGCTGGTCCGCCTCCGCCTCCTCCATGGCCTTCGGAGCGGCGTGGCGGCCCGCCTGTGTGTCCCTCGGAGCGTGGGAGCGGGGCTTGGGGAGCGCTGGGTGTTTCCTGTGGTGCTGGTGGTGCCGGTTGATCGGACATCGTGTTTCCTTTCCCTGTAGAAATCGATTCGCCGGCCGACTGCTTATTCGGCAGGGGCTGGCGGGCGCTTGCTGCTGTGGCGGCGGTGGCTGGTGGCACCGCGGGCGCTGGCCCACCGGGCGCCTGCTTGCGCGGGCGGCGGCTGGCGCGGCGTTCGCGATGCTTGCCGAGTTTTTGCTGGCGCTTCAGTTCCTCGTCGAGGCGGATGGTCTGGTACTTGATGACGGCGTCGGAAACTTTCAGGCGCCGCTCGAGTTCCTTGATCATGTCGCCCTGCGTGCTCCGCACGACCATGTAAACGAAGAAGCCCTCGCGGTGTTTCGCCACGCGGTAGGCGAGGCGGCGCGTGCCCCATCGCTCGGTCTTCTCGATCTTGCCGCCGTGCTCGCCGGCGGAATGCTCGAGCGTGGCTACAATCTTGTTGATCTCTTCCTCCGGCGTGGCGGGCCGGCAGATGAAGATCAGGTCGTATGTGCGTTCGTCCATGTTTTTGTGACTCCGTTTCTCAAACTATTTTCGACTTCCATTGCCAGCCGGACTCGTGTAGCGCAACCTTTAGGTTGGCATTTTCGAGCGGAACAGATGCCCGCCTGAAGGCGGGCGCTACATGCCCAAACCCGCTTCACTCTTCCGTTTCTTCTTCGTCCTGCGGGGAAACGCGGCGATTGAAGCGGTTCATCGCGGCTTGCGTTCCTTCCGCCAAAATCACCTTTACGGCTTCGGCGCCCTGCTCGATTTCCTCGGCGACCAGATCCTCTTCGTCGCGGCGGATCTGGCGGAGCACGTACTCCTTCAGATCGCCGCGCATTTCCTCGGGCTGCACGCCCAGGCGGACACGCGACAAATTCCGTTGTGCCCAGCGCGCCGATCACGGACTTGAGTCCGTTATGGCCGCCGGCCGTGCCGCGCTCCCGGACGCGCATCATTCCCCAGGGCAGCGCGATGTCGTCGCAAACGACGATCACGTCGGACGGCTCGCACTCGGCGCGGCTTACCAGTTCCCGCACCGCCAGGCCGCTCAGATTCATCATCGTCTGCGGCTTGGCCAGCACCACTTCGTGCCCGGCGATCTGGCCCAGGCCCACGAACGATTTCGCTTCCGGCCGCGTGACGCGAATGTTGGCGTCCTCGGCCAGCGCGTCCACGACCAGAAAGCCCAGGTTGTGCGGCGTCCAGGCATATTCGATGCCGGGATTGCCGAGGCCCACGATCAGGCGCATGCGATCCACCGCGACTTGCGCTCCGAACCGCCAGTGGCTAAAGCCTTTCTCATTTCAGCCGCGTCATGGCACGGTTGAAACCGTGCCCTACAATTTTTTCGCCACAATATTTTCGACACAAAGGCTGACAGGCTGGAAGCCTGTCCTACTTCTTCTTTTCCTTCTCGGCGGGCGGCGGCCTCTTCGCCTTCCTCGCCTTCTTCGGCTTCCTTCTTGCCCTTCTTGATGAGCTCGGGCTCGGCCGGCGCTGCTCCCGCTTCCGCGGCAACGGCCTCGGCGGGCTTCTCTTCCTCGACGCGCAGGGCCACGACGTGCGCGAGTACGCGCTGCGGATCGGTCAGCAATCTTCATTTTTTGCGGATCGAGCGGAATATCCGAGGCGCGAAGCTGCATGCCCATCATCAACGCCGAAATGTCCATCCGAAATTCGGTGGGAATATCGGCGGGCAGGCATTCGATTTCCACTTCGCGGGTCACCATTTCAAAGACGCCGCCCTGCAGCTTGACGCCCTGCGCCTCGCCGAACACATGCACGGGAACCTTGACGCGCATGCGCACGTCCATGGCGACGCGCAACAGGTCCACGTGGAGGAGCGTGCCCTTGACCGGGTCGACTTGCCATTCCTTCACGATGGCGGCATGCTCGGCGTCCTGGGTCTTCACCGTGAAAATCGTGTTGTGGCCCGATGCCGAGCGCAGGATGGCGGACACCTGCTTTGTATTTACCTGCAGCGCCTGCGGGCCGCCCTTGCCGCCGTACAGGACGGCGGGAACTGTGCCGGCGACGCGGAGGCGGCGGGCGGCGTTTTTGCCCCTGGTTTCCCGGGGCGCTGCTTCTACGATGATCTGTTCCATAAATCCTTCCCCATTTCCAAGGCGAATTTCGCTTTCAAATACGAAAAACAATTCTTACTGCGCCAGCAGCAGGGAAGCGCGAAGCGCTCCAGTGGCGCATGCTTTCAGCTTGTGGAGGCTAGCCCCTGTAGAAACCAAACCTTCACAAGCTAAAGCTGCGCCACTTAAATCGTCAGAAAAACAATTCGCTGATCGAAGTCTCCTCGTGGATCGAATGAATGCCGCGAGCCAGCAGTTCCGCGACGCTCAGAACTTTGATTTTTGAAACTTTTTTCGCCGCTTCGGTCAGCGGCACCGAATCGGTGACAATGACTTCCTCGATCTGCGACGCGCAAATGCGCTCGACCGCCGGGCCGGAAAGCACGGCGTGGGTGCAGGCGGCGTACACTTTCGTCGCGCCTTCTTTCAACAGGGCCTCGGCCGTTTTCACCAGCGTGCCCGCGGTATCGATGATGTCGTCGATGATCAGCGTGGCGCGGCCGCGGACGTCTCCGATCAGGTGCATGACTTCGCTGACGTCAATATCCACGCGGCGCTTATCCACGATGGCCAGCGGCGAATCGAGTTTTTTGGCGAAGGCGCGCGCGCGTTCGACGCCGCCCGCATCCGGCGAAACGACCGTCAGATTCTGGATATTCTTGTCCTTGAAATAATCGATCAGCACGGGCGAAGCGTACAGGTGATCCACCGGCACGTTGAAATAGCCCTGAATCTGCGGCGCGTGCAAATCAAGAGTCAATGCGCGGTTCGCTCCGGCGGTCTCCATCAGGTCGGCGACGAGCTTCGCGGAAATCGGCACGCGGGGCTTATCCTTGCGGTCCTGGCGCGCGTAGCAGTAGTACGGCATCGACGGCGGTGATGCGCCAGGCCGAAGCGCGCTTGAACGCGTCCATCATCATCAACAGTTCCATCAGATGAAAATCGGCGGGATTCGATGCACGGCTGCACAACGAAAACGTCCGCGCCGCGCACATTTTCCAAAATCTGAAAATACACTTCGCCGTCGCTGAACTTGCCGAGCTTGGCCTCGCCGAGCTTCGTCCCGAGGTGGCGGCAAATATCCTCCGCCAAACGCGGGTTCGCGCTGCCGCTGAAAATTTTGAACTTATCGTCGGTCAAGTTTTGCGTTCCTTAACGCGCTCTACAGGAGGTCCGACCTTCAGGTCGGACGACCACTGGCCCTACGAAAGGCCTTCAGGCCCTGAAGCTTCAGGGGCTAAAGCCCATCAACTTGCTAACCTGAACGTCGGGACTAAAGTCCCGACCTCCTAAAAATCAACTTCACTCTGACGAGAAGAAGATCAGAACCAGCGGTCTTTTGAGCGCCAGCGCCTGCTCAGACAAGATCCCGCACACCCATTTTTCGGCGGTACTCCGCCCGCGAAAGAGTCGAGCAGAGAAAAACCTGATCTTTCGGAAACGCTCGGGCAGCCCGGCGCGCCTTCGCTGGGTGTTGATATACTCCAAACACCGCCGAACCGCTTCCAGCCAGCGAGGCCTCTGCAGCTCCTTGCTGAAGCAACTCCCTCTTGATCGCAGCCAAGCGGGGATACCGGGGAAAAACAGCAGCCTCAAAATCGTTTGAGAGGGCGCCCCCCTGAGGGCTCCAGCACAGAGCACAGAACCGCATTAGTTTAGTGGGGTCGTCCCCTTTTGTCAATTCTTCTGACAGCCACTGGTAGGCGTCTTTCGTGGGCACGGCAATATCGTGGGGCGAAACCACGAGCAGATGGCGGGCCGGCGCATCGGGCAAAGGATAAATTTCATCGCCGCGGCCGATTCCAAGCGCGCGGCCTCCGTGCAGGAAAAACGGAACGTCCGCGCCGAGGCCGGAGGCGATTTCGAGAAGGCGCACGGCGGCGATGCGCTTCCCTGTCAATCGAAGCAGGCCGAGAAGCGCCGCGGCAGCGTCGCTTGATCCGCCGCCGAGGCCGCGGCCCACGGGAATGCGCTTGGTCAAAATCGCGCGAACGCCGTGTCCCAGTCCCAACTCGCGCCCAAGTTGATCGATGCGCGCGAAAGACAAGATTGTCCTCGCCCGGGCTCTCCGGCGAGATTCGGATTTCCAGCGACGCACAGGTCGATGGCGCGTTCTCGTTTGGTTTCCAGCACCAGAGTGTCGTGCAGGGAGATGGCCTGGAAGATGGTCCGCAATTCATGATAGCCGTCCGCGCGGCGGCCCAGGACGTCAAGGCGCAGGTTCACCTTCGCATACGCGGGAATGCGGACCGATTTCATAGGGGGGATATGCTACTACGGCTTTGAGTCGCCGGGGGTCTTCTGCTGGGCGAGGCGGCGTTTCAGGGCGGTGATCTTCTGTTCCACTTCGGCCATTTTTGCGGGCTCGAAATCAGCGGGGAAGGCGCGGTGCCATTCGTCGATCGATTTTTGCCACTGGGCCTCAGCGAGGCTGTCTTTGCCCATCTTGGCGTAGACGTCGCCGAGGTGGCTCAAAATAGTAGGATCGTGGCTCTCGCGCGCAGCCGCCTGGCGCAGCAATTCTTCGGCCTCGTCGAGCTTGTTTTGCTTGAGATAAGCCCAGCCGAGGCTGTCCTGATAGGCTGCGTTGCTCTGATCATCGGCAAGGGCGCGCTTGATCAGGTCAACTGCTTCATCCAGGCGAATCCCGCGGTCAGCCAGCATGTAGCCGTAATAGTTGAGCGCGGAGGAATTGCGCGGGTTCACGTCCAGCACTTTGCGGAATTCCGCTTCGGCCTGGTCGTACTTTTTCTGGCGCTCGAAAATCGCGCCGAGCAGGAAGCCGGTCATCTCTTTCCCGGAGGATTCCGGCTGAATTTTTTCCGCGGCGTGAACGGCCTGTTCCGCATCGGTCCAACGCTTGCTCTCCTCGTAGATTTGCGCGATGTCGAGCTGGATCTCGAAATCGGCGGCCGAACCGTCCAGCAGGGAACGCAGCTTGGAAACGCCCTGATCGGCCTGGGCGTTTTCACCGAACAGCAGGGCTTGCGTGATCAGGATGGAGCGGTCCTTGGGATATGCCTCGACTGCTTTGCGTGAGGCGTCGAGCGCCTTGGGCATGTCTCGCGCATCGCGGTAAGTGTCCACGATCAGAACGCGGGCGCGGCGGTCTTCCTCGCTGCCGAGACGCAACATTTCTTCAAACGTGTTGACGGCCGCGGTGTAATTGCTCGTTTCGCGATACAACTGGCCGAGTTGCTGGTAGAGGATGGCCAGCGTGCGGCGGCGCGAAGGCGTAAATTCGGATTCGGTCTTTACCGCCGTCACCGCGTCGGACAGCACGCGAATGGAATCGTCGAAGCGGCCCTCATCCTGATAAATCGAGGCCTGGTAATAGGTCACTTCCAGGCTGCTCGGGGCGCGCTGTTTGGCGAGCAGGACGTTCTGTTCGGCTTTGTCGAGCTGCTTCAACTGGCGGTAAATTTCGGCGAGGCGGAGATAGTTGTCCGGGTCGTCCGCGTCCATTTGCGACAGGCGCTGGTACTGTTCGAGCGCTTCGGGAAATTTTTCCTCGGTGAGGAGCGTTTGCGCGAGTTCCTTGCGGTGATTGATGTCGTCAGGCTGGGCCTCCGCTGCTTTCCGGTAGGCCTGCTCGGCGTTGGGCAAATCGTGGATCTGGTTGTAGGCGTCGCCCAGCATCTCCCACAATTTAGGCGTTGGCGCGCGCTGGAGAATAGTTTGCAGCGAAGTGACCGCCTCTTGCGATTTTCCTTCATCGAGCAGGAGCTGCGTGAATTGCTCGACGGCGTTTTCATTGGCCGGTTCGCGCTCGAGCAGGGTTCGCAAGATGGCCTCGGCCTTGTCCTGCTCGTTTTCCAAGCGGTACAGGCGCGCGAGCCACAGCGCGGCATCGTTGTCCGTGGGATCGATGCGCAGGATTTCGCGGTACTGGTCGGAAGCGTGCACAAGAGTGTCATGCTGCCCGGCCGTGTTGCTCAAATCGCCGAGCGTGCGCACGTAGATTCGCGCCAGCAGGCGCCTCGCGGCCAGATTGTCCGGATCCTTTGCCAGAATCGAATTCGCTTCCGTCACCGCGTCGCGTATTCGCTGGGATTGGTAATAAATTTCGGCCAGCTCGTCGCCGATCTGCTGGCTGTTCGGATCGAGAGTGAAAGCTTTTTTCAGGAAATCGATGGCCTTGTTGACGTCTTCCGTGTGACTGCTGATCTGGTATTCCTGCGCGAAATAATGGCCCATCACAAAATCGTAGTAGGCTTCGGCGTGCGTGGCGATATCGTCCTGCGAGGCGGGTACTACGGACTGGGACTGGGCATTCTGATTGTTCCTGGCTTGCCACGCGCCCGCGGAACCTGCGCCCAGCAGCAAGAATAGGGAGAGTAGTGCGATATGCCGGCCAATTTTCATCGATTCACCGCAAAAGGGATTATCCGCCACGCCCGGCCATCCGTCAAAACGCATCCTGAGAAAGGTTTCCTTTTCAGAACGGTGTTGGAGGCCCGCAATGGTTCAGGGGATCATTGAAAATGAAACCTAACAGATCCACCTAATTGTTCGATGCGCGCCGCGCGCCGCCGGTTCCTGAGCAATCTCCGAAGATATGGTGCTCTGCATTTAGGAGGCCCGAGCTTTGGCTCGGCCAATTTTGTTGCTTACTTCGAATGCATTGCTAGATCTCAAGAAGGGCAAAATCATGTAGCGCCCGCCTTTAGGCGGGCACTTGGGAGTCAAACGGATGCCCGCCTAAAGGCGGGCGCTACATTATTTCTCACTCGCACTCTGAATTCCCGACCTCCTAGTGCCTGAAATGCCGCACGCCGCAGAACACCATGGCAATGCCCAGGCGATCCGCTGCGGCGATGACGTCCGCGTCGCGAACCGAGCCGCCCGGCTGAATCACAGCAGTGGCGCCGGCCTTGCCCGCTTCCTCGACGCCGTCGGGGAAAGGAAAAAAAGCGTCGGAGGCCACCGCGCTGCCCGCCAGCGGCAATTGAGCTTTCATCACCGCAATCATTACCGAGTCAACGCGGCTCATTTGGCCCGCGCCGATGCCCACGGTCTGCCCCGCGCGCGCAAAAACGATGGCATTCGATTTCACGTGCTTGCAGACTTTCCAGCCGAAGAGCAGATCCTCGATTTCCTCGCGCGTGGGCGCGCGGCGCGTGACTACTTTCAGATCACTCTCAGTGAGGTCGTGGCGATCCTGCTCCTGCACGAGGATGCCGCCGGAAACGCGCTTCAATTCGAGATCGAATTCGCGCGCCACGTTTTCCCACGCGGGAAGATGCAGCAGCCGCAAATTTTTCTTGGACGCGAATTTTTCAAGCGCGGCCGGATCGTAGCCGGGAGCGACGATGCACTCGACAAAAAGCTTCGACACTTCTTCGGCCGTCGCGGCATCCAGCGGGCGATTGAACGCCATCACGCCTCCATACGCGGAGACCGGATCGCAGGCCAGGGCTTTCACGTAGGCTTCCTTCAGCGTTTCTTGCTCCGCCGTGCCGCACGGATTGTTGTGCTTCACGATGACAGCCGCGGGGCGGCGAAATTCCATGGCGAGCTCGAGGGCCGCTTCGAGGTCGACAAGATTGTTGTAGGAAAGTTCCTTGCCCTGCAGCTGGCGCGCCGCCGAGAGGCCCCGCGCTTCCGATCCCGCGGGGACGTAAAGAGCCGCTCGCTGGTGCGGATTTTCGCCGTAGCGCAACTCTTGCTGGCGCGCATAGGCAAAGTGCAACCGCTCGGGCAGCAGCGGGAGCTGGCTTAGCTCGATCGAACCGGTGCTTGCCGACAGCCGCTCGAGTTCCGTTGCGATCTTGCCGTCGTAGCGCGCCGTGAGCGCGAACGCTTTCCGCGCGAGTTCGAGACGCGTCTCGAGGCTCACTTCTCCCTGCGCCAGAATTTCGGCGGCGACGGCGTCGTAATCGGCGGGATCGGTGACCACGGCGACGCTCTCGAAGTTTTTTGCAGCCGACCGAACCATGGTTGGCCCGCCAATGTCGATGTTCTCGATCAATTCCTCGGGAGTCAGATCGGGTTTCGCGGCGGTCGCCTCAAAGGGATAAAGATTTACGACGACAAGATCGATGGGAGCGATCTTGTGCTCGGCGGTCCGCGCGCGGTCGCCGGCAGCTCCACGCCGGAACAAAATGCCTCCATGCACTTTCGGATGCAGCGTCTTCACCCGCCCGCCCAGCATCTCCGGCCAACCGGTCAAGTCGGAAACGTCGCGCACGGTCATCCCGGCTTCGCGCAGGAGTTTGGCTGTGCCACCAGTGGAGACAATCTCGATCCCGCGCGCCGCCAGTTGCCGCACAAATTCCGTCAGCCCAGCCTTGTCGTAAACACTCACCAGCGCGCGTTCCACAGCCACAAAATCCTCCACAGATTGAACAGAAAGCGCCTATTGTAAGCGCCAGCGCAGGAATCAGGAAGCGGGAACTGGTCTTGGCCGGAAAAGGTGACGACTATTAGACGCGACTCTTCCAGTAGCCAGGCTTTCGATGTCCATGCGCAACTGCAAGAATTTGGATTCCGGAGGGAATTTCTCGATAAATGACCGCAAATGGAAACCGCAGGAGGGAATATTTGCGCGTGCCCTGATTCGCAGTGGGCCAGCGTCTGGGCGACTCGGAAATCATAGAGATCGCGCGATTCATTTCTTCCACAAATCTGGAAGCCACGAACTCACTTCGCAGGAAGTACCATTCAAAGGCCGCTTCGTATTCCGCACTCGCATCTTCTTGAAATTTGACTTCACCTTTCATGAGCGAGTCTGGCGGAAATCCGCTGCCGAACTTCCTCCCATGAGATCGTCTTGGCCTTCCCGGAATCGAGTTCTGCGATGCGCCGCGCGATTTCCTCTTCCCATGCGCGTTCAACCCCCTGGTCGGCGACTTCTTCCAAGCTTTCTATAAGAGAGCGCACCAATGCTGTTCGTTCTTCCTCGGGAAGAGTAAGGGCTTTTTGCAATAATTCAAGGGCTTGTTGCGTCATAAGCTCATTATACGCGCAGCCGGAACCACTGGCCATGCCCCCCGCGGCTTCGCCATTCCAATTGCACTGGCCTCCCGTTACACTCGTCGTCCATCGTTTTGGAGGGCCCATGTCATTTGTGGACATACTTCTCGGGAAGCCGCTGGCGACTTCCGAGGAGCGCGCGGAACAGATCGGGACCGTCGCGGGAATTCCGATCTTTGGCCTGGATGCGCTGAGTTCTGCGGCGTACGGGCCTGAAGCGGCGCTGACGCTGCTCATTCCGCTTGGCGCGGCGGGAGTTGCGTACATCGTGCCGGTGAGCGCCAGCATCATCGTGCTGCTGGCGATCGTTTATTTTTCCTACCGGCAGACCATTGCGGCCTATCCGGGCGGGGGTGGCTCCTACACCGTGGCATCGGAAAATCTGGGCAGGTATCCGGGCTTGCTGGCCGCGGCGGCGCTGATGCTGGACTACGTGCTGACCGCGGCCGTGGGAATATCGGCCGGCGTGGGCGCGCTGGTTTCAGCCGTGCCGCGGCTTCAGCTGCACACGCTGGCGCTTTGCCTGGCTATCCTTTTGATCGTCACGATCGTGAACCTGCGCGGCGTGCGGGAAGCAGGCGTTTTTTTCATGATCCCGACATACGCGTTTCTAGGTTCCCTCTTGCTCGCGATCCTCATTGGACTTACAAAAACGGTATTCGCGGCGGGGCATCCGGTTCCCGTAGCCGCGGCGCCACCGCATCCCATGGGTGCGGCGACGGCTGCGGTAAGCGCCTGGCTGCTGCTGCAAGTTTTCTCCAACGGCTGCACGGCAATGACCGGTGTCGAAGCCGTGAGCAACGGTGTGAAGGCGTTCCGTGAGCCGACCGTTCGGAACGCGCAGCGGACGCTCACCGTGATTATCGCGCTGCTGGCGATTCTTCTGGCGGGGATTGCGTACCTGGTTCGCGCGTACGGGATTCAGGCGACCGATCCCGGCCTGCCCGGTTATCAAAGTGTGATTTCCTTGCTAGTCGCGGCGATTGCGGGCCGCGGGATATTTTATTACTTCACGATCGGGTCCGTGCTTTTGATCCTTTCTCTTTCGGCCAACACCGCGTTCGCCGATTTTCCACGCCTCTGCAGAGCCGTCGCGCATGACGGGTTCCTGCCTCATTCCTTCGGCTTTCGGGGGCGGCGCCTCGTTTATTCAGAGGGAATTTACGTGCTGGCGGTGCTCGCGGGGATTTTGCTGATTTTGTTTCAAGGCGTGACCGACCGGCTGATTCCGCTGTTCGCGATCGGCGCATTTCTCGCCTTCACGTTGTCACAGGCGGGAATGGTGGGCCACTGGCGCCGCAATCCGGGGCCTGGCGCGCGGCACAGCATGCTCGTCAACGGATTAGGGGGCGTGGCAACGGGCCTGACGCTCGTTGTCGTCCTCGTGGCGAAATTTACTTCGGGGGCGTGGGTCAGCGTCCTGCTGATCGCCGGGATGATGGCCGCGATGATGTGGGTGCACCGGCACTACGAACAGGTGACGGCGGAAGTTCGCTGCCCCCACCCGCTGCAATCCGTAAGTCTCGGGCATCTGATTGTCATCGTGCCGATTCAATCCTGGTCGTTGATCTCCCAGCGCGCGATGCAATTTGCGCTGTCGCTTTCGCCCGAGGTTCACGCGCTTCACGTGGGCACCGAAGACGAAACCAATGCGCTGCAGGAGCATTGGAAACAGCTGGTCGAAGACCCGGTCGTACGCGCCGGGGGAACACCGCCGAATCTGGTGACACTGACGTCGCCTTACCGGCTCGTGATCAAGCCCATTTTGGATTACGTGCTGGACGTGGAATTGAACAATCCGGGCCGGCAGATCGCGGTGATTGTCCCGGAACTGGTCGAGCGGCACTGGTATCACTACCCGCTGCACAACCAGCGCGCGGAATTATTGAAGGCGCTTCTGCTGGTAAAGGGCAGCCGCAATATCGTGCTGATCAACGTGCCATGGTACATCGAGGCCTGACGCTTTTCGTTGCTTCGCGTTCTGCGCGTTATTTGTAGGGGCACGGCATGCCGTGCCCCTACGGACGACTCGATAATTACGAAGAAATCTTCAGGATTTCACGCGCGCCTTCAGACGCGCGTGATTGCCTTCCACCGAAACGATATATTCGATTTCGTGCGCGTCCTTTTGCTTTTTAAGCTGATCGGTTTTCTGCCGCACAAATTTCTGGAAGGCGTCCATCGTCAAAGGCTTGGTATCTTCCCCCACTTGCTCTTTCGCTTCGCGGAACGCGGCGTAGAGCTGCTCGACCTTTTTCTTCTCGTGGTCGGGGTCTTTCCAGGAAACGGCAAATGGGAATTGCGCAGCCGCAGACTTTTCGCCGCCGTGCCGTTGGGCTCTCATCTCTTCGACCTCGCGAGCCGCGGCGCCGAAATGGCGCTGCACCGTTCCCTCTTCCTTTTGCTTCACCCGCTTGCGGAAAATGTCGCGGTATTTTGTGTACATCTGCACCAGATTGCCGTAGTGAAAGCGCTGCGAATAGTTCATATTCGCCCCGCGGTCGCTATAGCGCTTCAGCAGCGTCTCAATGCGCCACTCGATGTCCGTGGGGGGACGTTTTTTCCCGCCGCCAAAGTACTGTTCGTACTCGATTTTCAGCTGGCGGATATCCTTCTCGAGCTGGCCGATATCTTCATCGATTGTTCTAGCCATGGAGTGTGGGTCGCACGAGGATTATGCTAAGGGTTCGGGGACGACAGCGTCAACGCGCGCACCGCGAAAAAGTGCGGAACAGCTAATGATTCCTCGGCGTTCACGGAAAGCCGAACTGTAATTTGAACCCTGCCGCGGATTCCAGGCGAAAAGCTCATAGCCCCCATGGCGCACCCGGGGTCTATTCCTTGGAACAGCCGAGGCTGAGAATTTGGCGGAAATATCGGCAGGCTAATAACGCGAGACCTGAAAAATCGAAAGGGGCTCGCTACCGAGCCCCTTCCAGCAAAACCCCATTTCACCCCGTCCCGGACCAAGCCGGAACGCATTAACCACCCCGGGAATATCAAAACCACTTGGCCACAATATGTGCAAACCAAGTGCCACACTATGAATATCTATTCACAAGTCTCTAACTGACAGATACAAAACAAGATATAGACTCTAGGTAACCATCAAGAGTCATTCGAGGTTGAAGCATCTACAGTTTTTCACATAATTCGACACTTGGCACTACTGACTTTGGGAGAATTCAGGCCTTAACCTCGTTATTTGCTCTTGATTTTCCCCATCGCCGCCAAGCCCACCTCACTGGCCAGAACAGAATCGCACCCCACAGTAACAGGCTCGGTCCGACGGAGAGAAGAAAAACGCAAACGCTCAGAAAGCCGTCCACTGCGGCGTGATAGCCATCCACCATAGCGTTATGTATCCGGCGGCCGGCTACTGCCGGGCGGCCAGCGAGCTGCGCCTGGTATTCCTCAGACAGGCTTAAGTCGATGGAAGCAAAGGAGATTCGATTCTGGAGCTGCTTCTGGTCCGCTTCCATGCTTTCGATTTCTCCGCGTACGCGGGCCATTTCCTTTTCGACCTCAAGAACGTCGCCGATTTTGCCCGTGCGCGAGCGCAGAATCTCGGCCAATTGCGTTTCCGTTTCCCGAGCATTTTTCAGGCGGACGTCCAGGTCCACCACTTGCGAGGTGACTTCTTCGCCGCCTTGCTGCTCCTGCACGACGCGGCCAAGGGCCTTAAAATCAGCGAGTGCGGCGTCCATTTGCGCGGCGGGGATCATCAATTTGGCGCTCAAGGAATTTGCAGCGCCCTTTTCGGTCAGGATGTTCAGGGTGGACACGTAGCCCTGATGCCCGCGAACGATGCGGTCTATCGATTCACGAGCCGCGCTGAAATCCATGACCGAAATATCCAGAGTTGCAGTTCGTGCGATCAAAGGTCCGGTGGGAGGGCGGCTCTCGCCTCGGATAAGGTTTGCATCGATTTGCGCTCTTTCGTTTTGCAGATTGTCGGACAGCCCGTAACTTTGCAAGGTTTGACTTGCGGCCTCTCCAGGTCTTGGCTGGTACGCCATCATCCCTGTTAGTCGCGGCCTTTGTGCGAGATACCCTGCGAAGCAAAAGGCGACGAAGGCGATCGTTGCCCAGGCCCACCGGTTTCGCGGCAAGTTCCTCCACTCGAACTTCGGAGAAATATTTTCGGGCGGAATTTTTTTCCTGTCTTTTGCGCCGCTTACGCTCAGAACCTCTAAGATGGCATCATTCAAGCGCTTCGGGGCCGGCTCGACGTTCCACGCCAGCATTTGCGAAGAAATCCCGCGCAGGTCTGCGGCAAGTTCGCGGCATTCGGCGCATTGATCCAGATGATTTGCAATGCGCGCAGCCTGCTCGGGCTTAATCTCGCCATCCAGATAGGCCATCACCAACTCTTTGTCGATGGGATGAGTTTCAGCTGTCATGGCTTTGACCCTTCGCGTTCGGAGCGCTCGGGCGAGAGGAGCGCTTTCAATTCCATTCGCGCGCGGAACAGGCGCGACCGCACCGTATTTACGGGAATGCGCAGGAGAGCGGCGATTTCGTCGTAACTCAGCTGTTCGTATTCTCGCAACAGCAAGACCTCCCGATGCGCGTCATCCAGTTGCTCAATTGCGCGGCGCACCCATAGACCATCGCCGGGATCGTTTTGCGTTGCGGGCTCACTATCGACCGACCGCGCCTCGCGTTTTGCGCGCCGCCATTCTCCGGAAACCTGCTTGAACGCAATCGCGTAGAGATACGTGCGAAACGAGGCGCGCGGCTCGTAGCGCGCGACTCCGCGGAGAATGGCGAGAAAAGTTTCCTGCGCTAATTCTTCGGCCCGCGCAGCGTCTCCGAGCCGGCGGCGGAAAAATCCATACACCGGCTCGCGATATCGCGCGAAGAGCTCCGTAAATGCGTCTCGGGAGCCTTGCTGGAACTCGAGGATGAGATGTTCGTCGCTGGTCATTGGGCCGCAAGTAGGACGGGCTTCAGTCTGTCGCCTTTGGTCTCGGCGACCGGGTCCCAAAACTGACGGGCTGAAGCCCGTCCTACTAAACTTGTAATGACGGATGAGGCGGAAAAGTTCCGCAGGGAAAGAAAAAAAATCAAACGCCGATGGCGGCGCGGATGGCGGAGGCCAGCGTTTCGGCCCAAAGGGTGACGTCTTCGACGTGCTCGGCTTCGACCATGACGCGCGCCTTGGGTTCGGTGCCCGAGTAGCGCACGACAATGCGTCCGGCGGTGCCGAGCGCCTTGGTCGCCTTTTCAATTGCTGCGGAGACCACCGGAAGGGATTCCAGTGGAGGTTTGCATTTAACCTGAATGTTCACAATCGTTTGAGGAAATACCTTGAGACCGCACACCAGGTCTTCGAGCGGGCCGCACAGCGCGACGAGGCAGGCGATCTTAAGCGCGGTGAGGAGGCCGTCGCCCGTAGTCGCGTCATCCAGGAAAATGATGTGCCCGGATTGCTCGCCGCCGAGATTGGCCCCGCTCCGCAGCATTTCTTCCAGCACGTAGCGGTCGCCGACAGGGACACGCGCCAGGCTTAGGCCCTCGGCATTGAGCGCGACCTCCAGGCCCAGGTTGGCCATCGTCGTACCAATCACGCGGCCGCCGCGCAGTTGCCCTACCGACTTGTAATATCGCGCCGCGGCGAGCAGTACTCCGTCGCCGTCCACGTGGCGCCCGCCCGCGGTCACGAACATGGCGCGGTCGGCATCGCCATCAAACGCCACGCCCAGCGCCGCGCCGGTTTCGAGGACTTTGGCGCGCAACTTCTCCGGATGCAGCGAGCCGCAGCCGTCATTGATATTGCGCCCGTCCGGCTGGTTGTGAATCGCGCAGACTTCCGCGCCCAGGGAGCGGAATAGCGCGGGCCCGAGTTGGCTGGCAGCGCCATTGGCGCAGTCGAGCACAAGTTTCAAGCCACTGAGATTCGCACCGGGGATTGCGCGCCCGCGGAGGTACGCCAGATATTCCTCGTCAAGAGAGAGATCCGTCGGGACGGGAATTCCATGCGGCGCGGTTTCGCGGCCTTTATGCTGGTGAATTTCGGTTTCGAGGTGCTCTTCGACATCATCGGGGAATTTCATCCCCGTCCCGGCGAATAGCTTGACGCCATTGTCATGAAAAGGGTTATGCGAAGCCGAAATCACCATGCCGGCGGAAAATTTATTTTGCCGGACGAGGCAGGCGACGCCGGGCGTCGTGATGATACCCGCGGATAAGAACTCCACACTGTCATCGGCGAGGCCCGCGGCAAGTTGTGCGGCAATGTGAGGCCCGGATTCGCGCGTATCCATGCCGATGAGGACGCGCGGCTTTTTTTCGGTTTCAAGAAGGTATTTGCCGAGGGCGCGCGAAACCCCGTAAAGGGTGGCGTCGTCCAGCGGGTAAGTGCCGGGAATGCCGCGAATGCCGTCTGTGCCGAACAGTTCCTTGGTCATGGTGGATCCGGGTGCGGACTTTAGATGAAATCCGCTGGAATCATGATGGGTAGGGCGTCAATTCACCCTCTAAATTCAGTCTAGCACGCGCAGGGTTATCCGGCGGGAGGAGCGGGGCCACGGCGTGGCACAAGAGTAACGTGGATCTCCGCGGGCTCCACCTGCACAACGGTAGCGCCAAATGGAGCCCCCACCATTTCAGGCGAGATTGGCAAGGTCACGGTTCCCTGCCTGCCATCCTTCATGTCCAGTCGCAGGTTCAGATCGGCCGGAACCATGCGACGGAGCAGAGCGGAGCGGCCGCGCACTCGCACGTGGGCCACCATGGGAACATCACCCGTCATTTCCAGTTGAGCCGGCATGGTGGTGAATTCCAGCGGCACCTGAAAGCCGACTTCGGCGTACGGCTCGGCGGTGTATGTGGCCCACAGGAGAAACGAAATGGCCAGGGCCAGAACTTTCAAGCCCGCGTTGGCAAGAATGTACTTGCGCAGCAAGCCCACCGTTTATCTCCGCACCGGCGATCGCGCCTGCGAAGCCGGGGACGGCAGGACCATCGTGGAGCGGCGTCGCGAAACCATTTCACGCAGGCGATCACTTAAATCTTCCGGCGTAAGATTGGTTTCGAGCGCTCCGGCGGACGCGACCGAGATCGAGCCCGTCTCCTCGGAGGTCAGCACCACCAGGCAGTCGCTGTCTTCGGTAATTCCAATGGCGGCGCGATGGCGCGTGCCCAGCTGTTTGGAGATCATCGGGTTCAACGAAAGCGGAAGGAAGCATCCGGCCGCGGCCACGCGCGAGCCTTCAATGATCACTGCGCCGTCATGCAGGGGCGAGCCGGGCCGGAAAATCGAAACCAGCAGGTCATAGGAGAGCTTGGCATCCAGCGGAATGCCGCTTTCAATGTACGTGCGCAGCCCGGCCTGCCTCTCGACGACGATCAGCGCGCCGATGCGATTCTGGGAAAAATATTCCGCGGCCATGACGATGTCATCGTACATGCCCTTCGGATTGCTCGACGCGAAACTCATCGTGGAAAGGTTGCGGCCCACCCGCGAGAGGGCCCTGCGAATTTCAGGCTGGAACAGGATGATGAGAGCGATGGCCACGTACGGCAGCAATGTCGTAAGCAGCCACTCGACCATTTCCAGGCGCGCCCACTGCGCGCCCCGGTAAAAAACAAAAAGGAGCGCGATGGCCACCAGCATCTGCACGGCGCGCGTCCCGCGCAGCAATTTTAACAAATAGTAAATCAGTGCTGCGATGATTACAATGTCGATAACAGCCCGGAAATCCAAGCGTGAGAGCGGCGTCACAGGGAGGGCGGCGGCGAGCATGGTGGTGCCATCTACGGTATCCCAGCGGTGCTATCTGGGGCAAGCCGCAGTTTGGCGCGGTTTGCCCGGATTCGCGGGTATGCTATGTTGAATTCGGTGGGATATGCAGATCGAAGACGTCAAACTCACTGCGCGATCGAACCCTTCTCAGCGGATCATCGCGGCGGCAATCGTCTTCGCCTTCCTCTACTTCGCCTCGGATGTCGTGGTTACTTTGCTGCTCGCGGTACTCATTGCCTATTTTCTTGATCCGGTCGTAGGCGTCCTGGAGCGAATCCATATTCCGCGCGCGCTCGGCGCGCTCGTGGTGCTGCTCGCCGTCACGGCCGCGTTTGTTGGCCTGGGCTATCTCGTCGTCGTGCGAGCCAATCAATTCCTCGAGGCCTGGCCAAAGTACAGCAGCGTGCTGCGCCATGTGACCACGGCGTTCGACCGCCAGCTCACCACCCTGGAAAAAGGAATCGACGCGATCACGCCCGCCGCGGAGAAGACTCGGACCGCGCAGCGTACCACGGAACCGCCCCCTGTGCGCGAGTGGCTCCTGCGCGGAGCGGGATCGCTCTACTCCATTCTGGTGGTAGCGGCATTTGTTCCTTTTCTGGTTTTCTTCATGCTCGCCGCGAAACGCCGCATCTGGAAAGCGACCATTGAATTATTTCCTGAGGAACATCAGGACCGGGTCAGTGGCGCGCTCGACGAAGTCAGCTCCGTGCTTCGTAGCTTTGTGGCGGGCAACGCGCTCGTGGCTATTATCCTGATGCTATTGAGTTGGGGATTTTTCCTCTGGATTCATCTGGACTATCCCTTTGTGCTCGGCGCCGCCTCGGGACTGCTGAATCTTGTGCCCTACCTCGGCGCGCTGCTGGCGTGGATTCCGCCATTCCTGATAGGCCTTTCGAAGTGGAATACGATCGGCCCCTATTTTGGGGTTGCGGCCATGGTGACGTTTCTTCATATTGTCGGCTTGAACGTCCTGATGCCCGCGATTGTGGGGCGCCGCGTCCATGTGAATGCCCTGGCGGTCACCGCTTCGTTGTTATTCTGGGGATGGCTTTGGGGGGCGATCGGCCTGATTCTGGCGATCCCGATTACTGCGACCGTCAAGGTGATTTGCGATCACGTCGAGGGCTGGGAGCCGGTGGGCCGCTGGCTCGGAGCGTAACTTTGTAGCGCCCACCTTCAGGTGGGCATTTTGGATTCAACCACGTGCCCGCCTGAAGGCGGACGCTACATAACCGTTTGCCGCGCCTCGGGCGAGTGAATTCCGCGGGAGAGATCGGAACGCAATATGCAAGCGAAACAGCGCGCACTTCTTGTTGTTTTAATCGTGCTCCTGGTGCTTACGGCGGGCGGGCTTTTTGTGACCACCGAATGGGGCTCGCGGACCGTTGCGCCGGGCGGCTCCGCTTCGAAACTCCAGCAATCGCCCGTGGACCTGACGCCCTTCCGCACCGCCCAGTCGCTGGCTCAGCTTGCGTCGACGCCCCAGGAGCAGGACCTGGCCCGCGACGTGCTCCGCAAGGCCGACCACGAAGTTGATTTTGCTTTTGCCGGAGCTCTTTACAACGCCTCTTCGCAACCTATCCCCTCCACTCCTGAAATCAAGGCCATCTTCGAACGGATCTCAATCAGCGAAAAGGAAGACGCCGATCTGGATGCGGATGTGGCGCGCCTGACCAAGCTCGTGGCGGCCGCCAAGGATAATCAGAAGGAAGCCCTCACGCAGCAGCTTGACCTCACCAAGAGCCGCCAGGAGTTAATCGAGGACGAACTCGCCGACGCGCACCAGGATCTCGAGCGCGCGGGCGGCGATCCGCAAAGCCGCGTTCAGCGCATGGTCGATGAATACAACGCCTCAGAGCAGAGCAGCGGCGGCCAGCTGGACCTGAGCATCGTCGGCAGGCAAGGAAATTCGGCCATTCCGGTTTCCAATTCGTTTATTTCGCGCGCGCGGGCGATGTATGAGCTGCACTCGATAGTCGGGCGCCTTGCGCAGGAGGAACGCGCCGCCGCCTCGGCGGCCGAAACTTTTTCCGGCAGGCACGACCAGCTCGAGAAACAACTGGAAGAAGCCCAATCGCAACAGAAGAGAAAATTGGCCGATGCCGCTTCGGGAGCCGCGACGGCTGGAAATTCGGCGAACGCTCCGCCCGCGCCTTCCGGCCAGACCAGCGCCGCCATTTCTTCCTATAAATCGCTGACCGCGCTGCAGAAAAGAATGTCCGGCCTGGACAGCCGCATCCGCAATCTGCAGGACCTGGCGGGAGTGTACGGCCAGTGGGGCGCACTGGTCGCGGGGCGCCGCCGCGATCTGATGCATAGCCTCCTGATTTCCATTGCTTTGATGTTGGTCATCGGCCTCGCGGTCCTCGTTACGACGGAGATGCTGGAGCGAATGTTTGCTCGCGTGGAACCTGATCAGCAAAAACTGCTGACGCTGCGCTCGGTCGCGCACATTGTCACGCGGGCGATTGGGGCCATTTTGATTTTGGTGATTGTCTTCGGCATGCCCAGCCAGATGGCGACGGTTCTGGCGCTGGCCGGCGCCGGGCTTACGGTGGCGATGAAGGATTTTATCGTCGGATTTTTCGGCTGGTTCGTGCTGATGGGGAAAAATGGAATTCGGCACGGCGATTGGGTGGAAATCAATGGAGTAAGCGGCGAGGTTATCGAAGTGGGACTGTTCCACACCATACTGCTCGAAACCGGCAACTGGAACGATTCCGGACATCCCACGGGACGCCGCGTGTCGTTCGTCAACAGCTACGCCATCGAGGGGCATTACTTCAATTTTTCCACTTCAGGGCAGTGGTTGTGGGATGAAATACAGATTGCCCTACCGGTCGATCAGGACCCGTATCCCGTAGTGGAAGAAATTCAGAAAATCGTAACGAAAGAAACCGAAGCGAACTCGCGCCTCGCCGAACAAGAGTGGGGAAACCTGGGCAGCGAACGCGGAGTTCGTCCATTTTCAGCCGGTCCCGCGATCAGCGTGCGCCCGGCCAATCCCGGATTTGAAATTGCGGTGCGCTATGTGACGCGCGCCAACGAGCGGCACCAGCAGCGGGGAAAGCTCTATCATGATCTGGTCGAGCTGTTACGCAGAAGAAATATTCCGCAGCCCGCCCCACCCACAGCCGCCGCCGCAACCTAGTAGGACAGGCTTCAGCCTGTCGCTTTCTGATACATCAGCTATACGAAAATCAGACAGGCTGGAAGCCTGTCCTACATGGGCGATTGCTGGCCGTCACGTCCAATGCTACGATGGCTTCTCCCATGGATCATCAGGTTCTTTCCCGCCCGCGCATTGGCGTACCGTGGCGCACAGCCGCGGAGGAAGCCGCGAATCAGCGTAGAAAGATCGACAACTATTTAAATGCGGTGGAACGAGCGGGCGGCGAAGCAGTCCTTCTCTCTCTCGCCTCCGGGGCCGACATCTTGAAGCGCGAATCAGAAAATCTGGACGCGTTCGTGCTCACCGGGAGCCCGGCCGATATCGATCCGGCGCACTTTGGCGCAAAACGCCACCCGGCCGCCGCCGATGCCGATGCCGCGCGCGAGCGAACCGACTTCACTTTGATCGAGCACGCCCTGGCCGCAGGAAAGCCCTTGCTCGCCATCTGTTACGGGATTCAGTCGCTGAACGTTTTTCTGGGCGGCAGCCTGATCCAGGACATCCCGACCGAGCTCGGCACAAAAATCTGCCACAGCCCCGAAGAGGACGAGCTTCCCGACGGGACCGATACGCCGGATGCCATTCACGGAGCAAGCCTCGATCCGGGGCGAGTGCTCGCGCTCTCAGGCGAGGCGCGGCCCGAGGTCAACTCGTGGCATCACCAATCGGTGCTCGAGCCGGGGCGCGGCCTGCGCATCACGGCTCGAGCGCCAGACGGTGTGATCGAGGCCGTCGAATGGACGGAAAATTCGAACTGGGTTGTAGGCGTGCAGTGGCATCCGGAAAGAATGAATGCCGATGGATTGGCGCAGGCTCTATTCAGCGAATTGGTAACAGCCGCCCGCCTGGCGCAGGCCGAGAAGTAATCTCAGGCCAGTCGCGCGAGGGTTTGTAGCGCCGGCGTCTCGCCGGCTCTTTTGCAATCTGTGGGGAGCAAAAAAACTGCCGGCGAGACGCCGGCGCTACAAAACCTTGGCAACCATTATGGCCGTTATGCTCTTCCATGTAAGGGGAGGTTTTATCCTGTGCGGCTGATGTTTCGCGCGATTGCATACACGTTTCTGGCGCTGGGTTTGACGTGCGGCTGCGTCCGGCCCGCGCTCGCCGGCCAGTCCCAGGAAATGCTCCCTGACGACAGCTCCGCGAAGGGGCGGCAAGTGGTGCGGCAGGTAATCGCTGCCCTCGGCGGGCAGAATTATCTGAATGTGCGCGACGCCCAATGCGACGGGCGAGTCGCGCAGTTCGGGACAGCCGGAACGCTGCTGGGCTTCACGCTTTTCCGCGATCTATGGCTCTTGCCCGACAAAAATCGCGTCGAATATATCTCCAAGGGCGAGCACACCATTCTCGGGTTTCTGATGGGCGCGGACGATCTGTTGATTACGCACGGCGGCGCGATGATCACGATTTACAGCGGGAACGAGGGGTGGTCGCTCGACAAGAGCGGCGTCTCCGACCAGCCCGAAGACCTCGTCAAGAATTTCAGCGAGCAGGTGAAATCGGGGATGAACAACGTACTGCGCAGGCGCATGAACGAACCCGGCTTCGATGTGCGCTATGGCGGCACCGACTTGATCGATTTGAAGGAAGCGGAGTGGATCGAGTTTACCGACAGCGATCACCGCGAAATGCGCCTCGGGATCGATAAATTTTCGCACCTGCCGTTGCGCTGGGTCGTCGCGACGCGCAATCCCGACACGCGTGAGCGCACCGAAGTCATCACCAGCTACACGCAATACTTGCTGACCGACGGAGTAAGAACTCCACTGAGCATTGAGCTCTCCCGCAACGACCGCAAGGTGACCCAGACATTTTTGAGCAACTGCAAATACAATGCCGACCTCTCCCCGCAGCTCTTCACCCGCGCCGACCTGGAACAGCACGCCGCGGAAGCCACCAAGAAGGGCTACAAGGAATCCAAAAGCGCCAAGTAAGGCGTGCTCGCTATCTTCCAGACTAAATTTCAGCTTGACATCCCCTTGCCGCGCGGCATATCTGTGCAACAGCTACCCAACATGGCGGGCCCTGCCCAGCGGGGCCGAATTTGCAATTTTTAGCGGAGGAAGTGATGCGCCTTAATTTGTCCCGGCGTTTGATGCTGGCATGCGCGGCGATCTCGGTTCTGGCGATGGCCGGATGCTCGCGCAAGACGACGGAAGTCGATGATGCGGCGCTGCGCGCGGCGGATGGAGATTCGGCGAACTGGATGACGTATGGGCGCACGTACTCGGAACAGCGCTTCAGCCCGCTCAAGCAGATCGATGAGCAGAGCGTCGGCAAGCTTGGGCTTGCGTGGTCTTACGACCTCGAAACGCTGCGCGGGGTCGAGGCGACGCCGCTCGTCAAGGACGGCATGCTGTACACGTCGAGCGCGTGGAGCATTGTGTACGCATTTGACGCGCGGACGGGAAAGCTGCTGTGGACATACGATCCCAAGGTGCCGAAGGATCATGACAAGTATGTCTGCTGCGACGTGGTCAACCGGGGCGTCGCTCTCTACAAGGGACGCGTGTATGTAGCGCGCTGGACGGGCGCCTCATCGCGCTGGACGCCAAGACTGGCGCGCCCGTCTGGGACGTCCAGACGACGCCCAAGGACGGAAGCTACGCCATCACGGCCGCGCCGCGCATCGCCAAGGGTCGCGTGCTGATCGGCAACGCTGGCGCGGAGTATGCGGTGCGCGGCTACGTCTCCGCGTACGATGCGCAGACCGGCAACCTCGTCTGGCGCACCTACACAGTGCCGGGCGATCCGTCAAAACCGTTCGAATCCGATGCGATGAAGCAAGCGGCGGCCACCTGGTCAGGCGAATGGTGGAAGGCGGGAGGCGGCGGAACCGTCTGGGAAGGGATGGCGTATGACCCGGAGCTCGACCTGGTGATGTTCGGCACGGGCAACGCGACCCCCTGGTACGACAAACTGCGCGGCAAGGGCGACAACCTTTACGTCGCCTCCATCGTGGCCGTCCACGCCGATACCGGCGAGCAGGCCTGGCACTACCAGACGACGCCGGGAGACAACTTTGACTACGACGCGACGCAGCCGCTGATGCTGGCCACGCTCTCCATTGACGGCGCACAGCGCCGCGTGGTGATGCAGGCAAACAAGAACGGTTTCTTCTACGTGATCGACCGGGAAAACGGGAAATTGATCTCGGCGCGCCCCTTCGCCCCGGTCAACTGGGCCACCGGAATCGATTCGAACGGGCGTCCCATGGAAAACCCTGCCGCGCGGAAGTTGAAGGACGCGGCGCTCGTGCAGCCGTCAGCCGAGGGGGCGCACAACTGGAACCCCATGTCGTTCAGCCCCACGACGGGGCTCGTTTACCTTCCTGTCCTGTATGACACTTCCCTGCACGCGATCATTCCCAACTGGAAGATGAACCTGCACGACCAGACTACCGGGTCCGACAGGGCTTACCGTGGACCCGCTCGCGATGCGTATCTCAAAACTTACGTCCAGCGGACGGCTTCTGGCCTGGGACCCCGTGGCGCAAAAGGAAGCCTGGCACGTGGACATGCCGGATCCGAAAAGCGGGGGAACGCTGGCCACCGCCGGGAACCTCGTATTTCAGGGGCGCTCGGACGGGAGACTCGCTGCTTATCGCGCCACGGACGGCAAGCCTCTCTGGCAATTCGAATGTGGAGTGGGAATCGCGGCCCCGCCTATGACCTTTTCGGTGGACGGGACGCAGTATATCGCAGTGCAAAGCGGGTGGGGCGGCCCGCAGGTGCTCGGCAACCGGCCGCCGGGTAAAGGACATGTGGGATCCGCGAGGCTCATGGTGTTCCAACTGGGTGGGACGGCGACGGTGCCTCCTTACCAGCACGTGGACCGACCGGTTCCGATGCCGACATTTAAACTTGCGGCGACGAAGGCCGAAATTGAAGAGGGTCGCAAGCTATTTGCCAATACCTGCGCGCGGTGCCACGGCGGGGAAGCGATCAGCGGCGGGTCCGTGCCGGATTTGCGTTACGCCTCGGATGCGACGCATGAGATGTTTGAGGAAATTGTGCTGGGCGGGGCGCGGCGGGAGCTTGGCATGCCGTCGTTCACGGGAGATATTACTCCCGCGCAGGTGCGCTTGATCCACGCGTATATCCTGGACCGCGCGCGCGAATCGGCGCAGGCGAGCGCAGCGAGCAAGTAGGACGGACTTCAGTCTGTCGCACTTTTGGAAGGCCTAGAAAACCAAAACCAGACAGGCTGAAGCCCGTCCTACGCAAACCATAGACACCCGAAACGAATTATGTGACGATACGCGGATAATTGCAGACAAATCGCTTATTCACGCACGGGAGGACTTCCATGGAACGGCGAAAATTTCTTGCTTCTTCGCTTGCGGCGTCGGCTCTTGCGGTCACTGCGCCGGGGAGCGCCCTCGAAGCGGCCCAGAGAAACATGTCGGCGAAAGGCCGTGAGTTCTACCAGCTGCGCCGCTACCACATCAACTCCGGCCCGCAGCGAAAGCTGTGCGACGATTTTTTCCGCGACGCGCTGATCCCGGCATGCGGGCGCCTCGGCATCGGACCCGTTGGCGTGTTCGATCTTTCCATCGGGCCGGATACGCCGACGATCTACGTGCTGATGCCGGGCGCATCGGCGGAGAAGCTGGCCACGGTCGAGAATCTTCTCGGCAAGGACGACGAGTTCACCAAGGCCGGCGCGGCGTTTCTGACGGCGCCCGCGAAGGAACCCGCGTTTGACCGCATGGACAGCACGTTCCTGCAGGCCTTCGAGAAGTGGCCGAACTTGATTCTGCCGAAAGCGACCGCCTCGAAAGGGCCGCGCGTATTCGAACTGCGCATCTACGAAGGCGCGACCGACCAGGACCACCGCCGCAAAGTGGAAATGATGCAGTCCGGCGAAGCGGATATTTTTACCAAGGCCGGCGTCGAGCAGATTTTTTACAGCGAAACGCTCATTGGCCCGCGCCTGCCGAACCTGACCTACATGCTGTGCTTTGACAGCCTGGCCACGCGCGACAAGCAATGGGCCGCGTTCCGCGCTTCTGACGACTGGAAATCTTACTCAACGCAGCAGAAGTACGCGTTCGAGCCCATCGTCTCCAACATCACCAACCTCATCCTGACGCCGACGGCGTACTCGCAGATTTAGCGCCCGTAGGGGCACGGCATGCCGTGCCCCTACGGGTGTTGAAACCCGGGAACGCCAATCTCTCGATTGGCGATTTACACGACGCCATTCGGAAGAATGGCGTTCCTGGGAAACCCCGCCAGCCAACCCGGCGCCTCAAAATACACATCGATTTACGCATGCCGACCGGAAAACCGCGGCCTTCACTTGTTATTTCTATAGACGCGCGATGACGAGGACCTTATGAGTGGCGATGCAGCAAACCTGGCCCTGCCGCTCTCGGGCTTGTCGACCGGCGCGTGCGAGGCTACGACCCTGTATCGCGAACTGCGCAAACCGTTGCTTCGATACCTGGTCTGCCTCGGACTTTCAAACGACGAAGCGCAGGATGTGGTGCAGGATGCTTTTCTGATCCTTCACCGGCATCTGGCTTCGGGCGGCTCGCAGGAGAATATTCGCGGCTGGCTGTTTCGCGTGGCGCACAATCAAGCGAGGAACCGCCAGAACCGTTACGACCGGAATTTCAACGCACCGAGTGAGGCTGAAATTAACGCGGTTTCGCACGAAGCTACTCCGGAACGTGCCGTGCTGGAAAAGGAAAAATTCCAGCGGCTGGGAAGAGCGATTCGCCTGTTGCCCGCGTCCGAGCGGGAGTGCCTGCTGTTGCGCTCTGCAGGTTTGCGCTATCGCGAAATTGGCGAAGTATTGGATATTCCGACTTCGACAGTGGGTGACACGGTGGATCGAGCCATCAAAAAATTGGCGGAGAAATGCAATGTGTGACTTTTCGGGAAAACTGATCGCCTGGCTGGACAGTGAGCTCCCGGTGCAGGACGCGAACGAAGTAGAGCGGCACCTGCCAGCGTGTTCCGAGTGCCGAAGCCAGCTCGAAGCTTACAAAAAAATAAGCGCCGAATTGGAAGCCTACTGCGACGCGGCAATCACCCCCAATGCAGGGAGCGGAACGCCCGCCTGGATACCGGCGGTTTCCGCCGTGGGAGCGACCGCGGCTCTTGCGGCGCTATTCCTCCTGTTGCCGCGCACACGCGTCGAACCGCCTTCGTTTCACCCATCGCCAGAGGCCGCAGAAGCTTCTTCGCCCGCCGTTGCAAAGGCATTTCCAGCCGCGATTCGTCCGATCCAGAGAGTTCACCGGCGCCCGGCCATCGCGCCCACGCAAGTTCAGAATTCAGATGTGGCGCTAAAGCAGAATCAAAATTTCTACTTACTGCCTGAAGAGCCCGTGATCCAGATCGCGATTCCCGCGGATGAAATATTTCCTCCGGGAGCAGTTCCAGAAGGAATGAATTTTTCAGCGGACCTTGCGATTGCGGCGGACGGATCCGCCGACGGCCTTCGTCTGCGTCCGCGCCTGATAGGATTTGAAAGGAGAACGACACAGCCATGAAATGCGCATTCATTTTAGCCATGATTCTGTCAGCCTGTTCTTGCGTGTCCGCGCAGGGGGGCGGAGACGCCATTTTCTTTCAGAACCAGGTCGCGGGACCCGTCACTACGATTGGCGTGGGGATGTTCGGAAAAGGACCCGGCACTCCGGTGCAAGGCGCGCCGTATTCCGCCACGATCACGAACGAAAGTGTTCAAACGCTGGAAGATGGAACCCATATCACCCAAACCATCACCGGAAACGTCGCGCGCGATTCGCAGGGCCGGACGCGCCAGGACGCGCCCTTACCGCCCATCGGCAATCTCTCCGCAGCCGATGCGCCGCACATCGTCTTCATTCAAGACCCTGTGGCGCAGGCGAACTACACGCTGAATTTGACGGATAAGACCGCGCAGAAAATGCCCGGCCTTCCGCCCAACATAACTACCTCCGGCGCAATGGGGGGCGGGAAAGTCCTGATGCAAATGGCGGATTCCGTATCCGCGGTCGGCCCGCCGCCCGGCCCGCCACCGCCCCCGATCATGATGCAAAGAACTTTCGTCTCCGCCGACCAGGGCAAGGCGACCACGGAGGACCTCGGCACACAAACGATGGAAGGGATCCTCGTGTCCGGAGTGCGAACCACGCGGACAATTCCCGCGGGAGAAATTGGGAACGACAGGCCCATCAGCGTGGTGACGGAAGTGTGGACGTCGCCCGACCTGAAAACCATCGTCTACAGCAAGCGGACCGACCCGCGGATGGGCGAGCAGACTTTCCAGCTTACTAACATCGTGCGATCAGAGCCGGACGCTTCGCTGTTCACGGTTCCGCCGGATTTCAAAATCGCGGACGGGCCCCAAAACGTAATTTACCGGTCAAACCAATAGTCCCTAGTAGCACGGCCTTCAGCCCGTGGGTTTCTGTCTTCTAGCCCGATGGAAATCCACAGGCTGAAGCCTGTGCCACTGGTTGTTTGCCCTAGTAGAAAGCAACGTACCCCATCGGGTAGTGGCGGCGATTGCGCGTCCAGAGTTGCAAATTGTGAATTGAGACCGTGGCGGCAATCAGGGCGTCTCCCAATTCCACGCCGTGACTCTTCGCGTACCGCCGCAAATAAGCGCCGGCGCGCACACCAATCTTGGAATCAATCGGAACGCAATGAATCGCCGCGAAGAGCGCTTCAAGCGTGCCTTCTTCTTTCGGACGCGCGCCGTGCCACAACTCGGCCACGGTAACTGGAGAGCATAGAAGTGCTACGTCACTCCGGCTCAATTCATCCCATCGAGCGAGGACAGCCTTGTCCCGGGCGCGCGACACTTCGATCAGGACGTCCGAATCGATCAGAACCGGTTTCAACGCGCGATTCTCCCGAGGCGTTTCCCTTTCCGGAGGCGGCGGACATAGACTGTCGAATCTGGCAAATCTTCACGGTCTTTCCACATGCCCACGAGCGCCTGCATGGCTTGCGTGCGGTCTACGGGCGAGCTGCCATATTTTTCGCGCACAGCCTGCCGGACGAGGTCTGAAATCGAGGTTCTCTGCTGCCGGGACCGGATGTGCAGGACTTTCCAGATGTCTTCGTGCAAGTAAAGTTGGGTTCGTTTCATGATGTATAGTATACATCACCCAGGGTTCTGCCGTCCGGAAAGAATACGTGGAAGCGCGCGCCGCGCGGGGTGTTCTCCTCCAGGCGGATCGTGCCGCGATGGTCGTCCACGATTTTCGCGACGATGGAAAGGCCCAGGCCCACTCCCTCCTTCTTCGACGTGAAAAATGGATTGAAGATCTGCTCGCGCAATTCGGGCGGCACGCCGGGACCGGAATCCTCGACGATCACGCCGACGCCCGGTTCACCGTTTGCGATTTCCGGCGCGATTGACAAGCGGATTGTTTTCTCCAGGGAAGCATCCTGCGCCTGCATGGCTTGAAATGCGTTGGTGATCAGATTGACGAACACCTGCTCGCAGAGCTGAGCGTCGGCCGGAATTTCAGGCAGGTCCGGGGTGTACCGGCGCTCAATTTTCACGCCCGCGTTCGGGAAGGACGCGGTGGCGGCTTCGAGCGCGCGATCGACGATTTCGGGAATCCGCTCGGGGCGCAACTCGAGTTTCGATGGGCGCGCGAAATCGAGGAATCGCACGACGAGGGCATTCAATCGGTTCACTTCGGAAGAAATGTATCCAGCCAGCTCCGCGACCAGCGGCTCCGAACCCGCAACTTTTCGGCTCAGCATGTCCGCCGAGCCCTTGATCACTCCCAGCGGATTTCGGATTTCGTGCGCCAGGCCGGCGGAGAGCTGCCCCAGCGCGGCCAGGCGCTCGGCGCGGCGCGCATCGGCTTCGGCGCGACGCAACTGGCGATTGGTCTCCTCCAGTTTTTCCGAAAGATCCTCCAACCGGTTCACGTGCCGGCGGTTTTCCACAGCAAACCGGTTGACCAAAATCGCCGCGATGTAAAAGAAGAGCACGCGGATGGTGAGGATGCCTTTTCCCTCAGGCGTCATATCCACTTCCTGCAGTGCCGGGAACAAGAGCGACAGGTAGGCGAGCGATGCGACGGTGGTCCAGGCCATCGCGCCGAACGTGCCGAAGTAAATCGCGGCGCTCACCACCGGAAGGAAGTAAATTGGGATAATAGCTGCTGTTGATGCCGATTTCACCCGTGTGGTCGAGCAAAAGGGTGGCCAGCAGAATCTTCAACAGTACGCTGTAAGCGGGACCGCGCTTCGGCAACTGAGCGACCAGCCAGCCTTCCAAAAGTTGGACCACGAAGATCGCAAGGAGGATCAGCTGTTTGTGGATTTCGTTGACGGGAGGAAGAAGCGCCAGGCCGCCCAGGAAAACCAGCCAGATCAGATCAATCCAACCCAGATGTAGGTCACGAATTGCGGATCGTTCGCGGTCCAGCATTCTGCAGGGCTCCGGCAGAGTCTAACATGAGAGGCCAGTGGCGCATGCTTTAGCTTGTGGGGTTTTGGGTTTGCGCGGCTCGGAAAACCTCACAAGCTAAAGCATGCGCCACCGGTGCCTACAAATTGTGAAGTGAATCTTTACTGCACGCGCTGGGGGCGGGATTCGGTGTCGACAAGGGCCTCGAAAATGGCGAGAACGTGGCGGCGGTAATCGACCATGCGGGTGAAGACGTCGCGCAGCGAGGGGTCGCGCTCGGATTCGCGATGCCACTTCAGCAGCACCGCGGGAGGAACCTCGATATCCCGGCGAAGCTCCTCGGCAGAATGACCGCGCAGGAACAGGCCGTAGAAGAAAGCCGCTTCGCGCTGGGGGAAGTCGAAGTCGTGCTGGGTTTCGTCCGCCGCGTTCGCGGCAGCCAGCAAGGTCGTATTGGATACAGTCTGCATCAGCGTATAGAGACAGAAAGGGAAGTTTACCGGAACTTTTCCCGGCGTCAAGTACCGCGGCCCGAAATTGAGCCTACTTTAACAGAGTGAGGGCAGCGGGACTCGTCGCACGGCAATTCGATGCGGTGAACGTAACACAGGCTTCAGCCTGAGGGTTTCCGTCATCTAGCCCTGATGGAAATCCACAGGCTGAAGCCTGTGCTACTGAAACCAAAAGCTTTGTCAAGGTTATAGCGAGCTGCCTGGCTTTCCCGGCTGCCGCGCGGAACGGACAAATTCGCGCAGCGCGGAGACGTTCGGACCGTAGGCGCCGATCCGGGCCGCGTCTACCGGCAAGCCCAGCCGCTCCGCCGCTTCCATGTTGATCCCGGCGTCGTCGAGTTCGGAGAGGCTAAAGCCCACGGCAGGAAGCACACGCTTCGTGCCTGACGGATAGACCGGGCGCGGCGGACGGCGCCTCGCCCAGGGCTTGCTTGCGATTGCGAAGAACTGGTGCCAATCGTTCTTGTCCCACATCGCTCGCTCCCGCGTCTCGGGGACCCAGGACGCTCTGACTCTCAAGAAGTCAGATGCGCCAACTAGCCTTGCGGTCGCTTCCCGTGGCCCGCCCCCGACAATTCGGAGAATTGTGGCGGGCTGTAGACGGGTATACGACACAACGTAGGTGGCGTCCAGAATAGACTGGAGAATGTTTCAGGCGCGTTACGAAAGAGAAATTATCGCGTTGGCGGGAATGGCGAGTACCGAATGGGCACGGCCGTTTTTTCGAACGAATTTGCTTGCTGGGAAGGCGGATCGTTTCACGTGGAACAGGCCGCCAACCGGTTGTGCACATTGCTCTTGCGGGTATGTAGCGACGGGGCATGGTTTTGAATGCACAGGAGGTTCGGTAATCGCGGCGCGCGGCTGGTATACTGGCGGCATCTGAGGGCCAGCGGGGAACCTGTGGAAAAGTCGAAACTCGTCATCGTCGTTCACTACCACGAGCTGTGGCTCAAGGGCGGAAATCGCCGCTTTTTTTTGAGCAAGCTGCACGTGGCGCTGAAGCGCGCGCTCGAGGGCCTGCCGGTGGAGCGCATTCTGCGGCCCGGGGACCGGCTGCTCGTGGAATTTGGCGAAGGCGCTTCGGCGGAGGAAGCGATCGCGCGCATCGAGCGCGTGTTCGGCGTGGCGTTTTACGCCGTCGCGCGAGTGGTTCCGCGCGGCGGCGAGGACGATCTCGCGGCGCTCGGGCGCGCGGCGTGGGAAGAAGTTCGCGGCGAGAAATTTGCGACCTTTGCCGTGCGCGCCAAACGCAGCGACAAATCTTTTCCGCAGAGCTCGATCGGAATCGATGTTTCCGTCGGCCAGTATTTGGTGGATCAGTTGCGCGCGGCCGGACGCGACGCTCGCGTGAAACTGAACGATCCCGAATTGACTTGCCGGATTGAAATTCCGCCCGGGCCGTCGCTGCTGGTGTACGCGCGAAAAATTCCCGGCGCGGGAGGACTTCCGCCCAACACGGCCGGGCGCATGACGTGCCTGCTCTCCGGAGGATTCGATTCCGCCGTCGCCGCGCACAAAATGATGAAGCGCGGCGCGCACCTGAATTTCGTGCATTTCTGGGGAGGCGGCGCGGCGCCGGGCGAGTCTTCCGTGCACGTGGCGCGGCGAACTGGTGAAGCGCCTCGTGCCGTGGCAATTTTCGGCGAAGCTTTACCTCGTGCCGTTCGAGCCGGTGCAGCGGGAAATTGTGGCGCGCGCGCCGGAGGAATTCCGCATTCTGCTTTATCGCCGGATGATGCTGCGCATCGCCGAGCGCGTTGCGCGCTCGAATCGCGCGCTCGGGCTCATCACCGGAGACAGCCTGGCGCAGGTCGCTTCGCAAACGCTGCACAATATGGCCGCCGTGGGCGCCGCCATGCGCATGCCGCTCTACCGCCCGCTCGTCGGCGACGACAAAATCGAAATCATGGATGCCGCGCAAAAAATCGGCACGCACGACATTTCCGCCGAGCCCTTCCACGATTGCTGCCCCATCTTCCTGCCGCGCAACCCCGCGCTGCACGCTTCCGTCGAGGAACTCGATCAAGCCGAAAGCTCGCTGGACATCGAAGCGCTCATCCGCCAGGGAATCGATGCCATGGCCATCGAGCGCTACCGCTACGCTGCCGGCCGAGTTGAAAAAGTGGAATCGTTCAAGTCCGCCACGGCGTGAGAATGACAAAAAGAGCCAAATATAAACTTCTAAAATTTCCTCCGGAAGTCACACGCATGTTGCGCTCGTACGTTTATGTTTACACGGACCCTCGAAACGGAGAAGCGTTCTACATAGGAAAAGGGCGGGGAAATAGAGCGTTTTCTCATCTGGATGAAACGGGAGAGACGGCCAAGATTGCGAGAATAGTTGCAATACGCAAATCTGGCGCGGAGCCAAGAATAGACATATTGCGCTACGGAATGACGAGTGATGAATCGTCTCTCGTTGAAGCAACTGTGATTGACCTCTTGGGGCTCTCACACTTAGCGAATGCTGTCAGGGGGAATCACCGAACTAGTTCGGGGCGAGTATCCTCGAAGGATTTAATAACATTGCTCACTGCGAAACCGGCGAAGATAAAGGAGAAAGCCGTCCTGATTATCATCAATCGCCTCTATCGAAGCGACATGACAGCGGAAGAATTATATGAGGCGACGCGCGGAATTTGGAAAATCGGTCCAAAGCGCAACAAAGCCGAGCTTGCTATGGCCGTGTATCAAGGAATCATCCGGGAGGTCTATAAGGTGAAGCGATGGGTGCCCGCGGGCACCCAGAGATACAAGACCCGTGATTCGAGAGGGTTCAAGAGATCCGGGAGGTGGGAGTTCGAGGGTGAGATCGCCCATGACATTCGCGATAAATATATTGACCTGTCTGTCCGACAACTACTTGGCGTAAAGAGTCAAAATCCAATTCGATATTCGAAAGGCAGTTGGTAATCACCTCGATCTGTCTTCGCGTATCATTTCCTCGGCAGAAGGAAAAATCCTTTTTGATTTTGGAACGCTAGCGCGCAATCGCATGAGTTTTTGGAACATCCTTTTCCGTGCACGCAATACTCTGGCCGTGGGAACGTTTTCTGAAAGCACTGTGAGAACCTCCGCGGCAATCGATCGCCGATTGGCTCTCGCATGTTCGCGGAGGGCATCGTATAGGTCTTGGGGAACATTTCTGACGTATAGAGTTGGCATTGGAATGTCCGACTGGGTGGTTTAAGCAATAAGCAATTCATTGCCATTATAAGACAAAACCGGGGAGCCTCGATGCTCCCCGGTTTCGTAACTGCAAACTTCTCGCGTTGTGATTGGCGAGCCGCTCTTGAGGGCGGCAAACCAATTAGAACTGGAACGAGTAGCCGAGCGACAGGGACTGCAGGCCGACTCGATCCGTGCTGTTGTTGTATTCGCCGGCGAGCAGGTTGCTCTGCCCCACCTGCTGCTGGGAAGTGGGATCGTACGTGTAGGCGAAGTCGAAGCGCGAACGGCCGCGGTGATAGGCGAACCCGGTGGAAAGCTGGTTGGTCATGATGGCCGCGGTCATGGGCGTGAGCGTTCCGTTCGGCACCGGACTGTTCCATGCGCGTAGCCGAACCGGAGCGAAGTGCTTTCCGTCAGCATGCGCTCGACGCCGCCGTGGAAGGAGTACTGATCTTTCCAGTTCAGGGGCACGCCGTCGACGAGCGTCGTGGAACCTACGGCGCTGTTGATGGTGCCGTTTGTGCCGTTCGTCAGCGTGACCGGCAAATTGACGAAGGCGTTGCTCCAGTTCACCCAATCCGTCTGGAACGCGAGAACCCAGCGCGGATTGAGGTGCCAGGCGACGTTGGCGTTCACCGACTGCGGCAGGATGTTTTTCACCGAAGCGTTGTAGGAAAAGGCTGTCGCCGAGGCTCCGGGGGCGAGCCCGAACAGCGCGTAGGCATTGCCGGAAGCAAGGCCGTTGGTGACGATCACGGTGTGCGACTTCCAGGCCACGCCAAAGTCCAGGTTCTTGGTGGGTTCGAACATCGCGCCGACGCTCATGTTCCAGCCTGTGCCGTAGGTGTGAAGATCGAGCAGCGTCTTCGCTCCCGCCAGTGTCGGCTGGCTCTGGAAGATGTAGGGGGCTTGGAGCGTGTTGGAGTTGTAGTCGGCGCCCGCGGTCACGCCAACGGACAGCTTATGGCTGAAAGCGTAGCTCAGGCCAGCCATGGCGCGGCCCGCGAGAATCGCGGATTTATTTTCCTGCATCCCGTAGGTGACTCCCGCAATTGCCGGGAGCATCGACGTAGTGCCAGTCCGAAACCGACACCATGTCCGGCGCAAATCCGACGCCGAAGCTGAAGCGCGACTTGCCGATGGGCATGCCGAACGCGCCGTAGGGAATGACGCCCGGCGAGGTGGTCATCGGGGAGTTGGTGTTTACCGAATCGCTGAAAGAGCCGCGCGCAAACACCGCGGACATGCTCAGGTCGAGCGTCGGGCCGCTGAGATAGGTCAATCCCGCGGGGTTGGTGGTGAGAGCGCCGATGGCGTCCGAAGTGGACGGGACGTAAACGCCGCCGAGGGCCAACGATCGCGTGCTCGCCGAATTCCAGTAAAAATCCTGCGCGGAGGCTGAAACGGCAAAGAATGCAAATACGAGAATGAACAGGGAAAGGTTTCTGCGGAACTTCATTTTGTGCTTGCTCCTTTTTTGATTTAGTTTATTTTGCGACTGCAATTTCCGGCTGGCTGAAAGCCAGCGGTTCGGAATTCGTTTTGGAAGCGATCAGCGCTTCGACGCACGGCAAATCGAGAGCGTGCGGCGCGTCGTTGCGCAACATTTCAAAAACTTTTTCCAGGGGGATCCCGTCCCGGTAGGGCCGCTTGGCATGGAGCGCATCGAAAATGTCCGCCACCGCCAGAATTCGCGCAAAGCGGGAAAGCTGCTCCGCCCCCCAGCCGCGCCAGTAGCCGGATCCGTCCAGTTTTTCGTGATGAGCGGCGGCATCCTGGCTGAGCCGCTCGAACCCGGGAATTTTTTTGAGAATCTCGAGCGTGTAGTAAGGGTGGGCCTTGACGGACCGTCCATTCCTCGTTCGTCAGCTTGCCGGGTTTCTCGAGGATCGAGTTGGAAACGCTCAATTTGCCGATGTCGTGCAACAGCGCAGCGCGGCGGAGCTGCTTCAGGCTCTTGGGGTTCATGCCAAACCATTGGCCGATCTCCACGGCCGCGTCAGCGACGCCGTTGGAATGGCGATAGGTAAACGGCGACTTGGCGTCGATGACTTCCGCAAAGGCCATGCAGATTTTGTCGATCGAGTCTTCCGTGGCCGTCATGCGGCGGTGTTCCGGTTCAAGCGATGCAACCTTCCGAACCAGGTCTTTCGTCGTCCAGGCCGTTCCACAGCGCGCCTGAATTTGCCAGGGAAGCGGCGGCCTTCACCAGATCGGGATCGAACCAGCGGCCGCTGCGTTTTTGTGCGGCTTCGACGAGCGGCTTCAGGACCCTCTGGCCGTTGAAGAAAACATCCAGCGTTTGCGAGAGATTCGCGATTCTGGAGAACACGGGAATTTCGTCCTTGCGGAGCCCGTCGGGATAACCGCGTCCATTCCAGTGCTCGTCCAGATTGTAAATGCCGGCGGAAACGGAGTCGGAAAATCCCAGCTGCTTGGCGATATAGGAGCCGCGTTCGCAGCGAATCTTGACCAGCGTGCAGGAATCCTGTTGCTGCGTGGCGGCAACCTGGAAAAGCCTCTGCATGCGTTGCAGGAAAGGCATTCCGGTGCCGACGTGCGTCAACGCATAATGCAGGCTCTCCCAGCCCACGCGCGTCCAGTCGGTCGTCTTCAACGTCGCCTTTGGCCCGAATTTCGTCGGCATTTAAAATGTGGAATAGCCGCGAGGCGTTGCTGCTGCATCCCGCATCCTTGAGCAGCAGCGCATAGTAAAGGTCGGCCTGCTCTGTCCGCGCTCATGCCGATCTGCTGCGCCAGGCGCATCCCAATCATGCAAGCTCGGACGGAATGCCCCATGGGCTGGCCTTCCGTCAGGTCCAGGGCGTAGGAAAGCGCGGAAATAATTTCGGACAGGCGGATCGAGGAGGGCGCCTCAGCGCGGTCAGCGTTGAGAGAGTCCTGCAAATGTCGTTCGTCAGCATTGAAGGGTGCCATAGATCTCCTCTTTAGCCGAAGCAATCCGGGTGGCCGCTTTCCCACTTTGGGACACTGTTCGCTTCAGTATAGGGACTTTACGTAAACGGAGTTTTCTTTCCTATGGAACGGGGGTTGATTGGGAAAGGAAGAAAGTACTAGTGCCAACCTGCTGACATAGAAGGCTTTAGCTTGTTAGAAATAAGTCATACCCCCGCATTGTGACGTTTGTCACACACCATTTCGCGCGCTAAAGAAATTTCCTGAACAATTCGCGAGACCGAAAATCCATAAAAAAACGGGGAGCCCAATAAAGCTGGCTCCCCGAATCGCAGTCTTAGTTTTGTGAGCTGTCCAGCGTAATTACCAGCGGCGGTCTCCACCACCACCGCGATCGCCACGGTCGCGATCCCTGCCTCCTCCACCGCCACCACGACCACCACCGCCGCCCGGTCGTCCTCCACCACCGCCGCCGTAGCCGCCACGGCCACCACCGCCGCCGCCCGGTCGTCCTCCGCCGCCACCGCCGCCACCCTCACGAGGCGGGCGCGCTTCGTTGACAACGATATTGCGGCCCATGAAATCGTGGCCGTTCAAACCCTGGATGGCGCGCTCGGCTTCCTCGTCGCTATTGACCTCGACAAACCCGAACCCGCGTGGTTGACCCGAAAAACGGTCGCGCACCAGGGTGACATTCGCCGCGGTGACTCCCGTCTGGGTAAATAAAGCGCTGAGCTGCTCTTCCGTAGCCTGAAACGGCAGATTGCCGACGTAAAGTTTCTTCAATGCGAGACTCCTTCTGGCCGTGGCAATGCGGACCCACGGAACCGGGGACTGAAGAGGGCAGGGTCGAGATCGGGGGGCATGGGCCGGGACCCAGGACAATCCGACGAGAGACGCACTTCAGCTCCGGGCGAATCTTGCTCTAAATTTCAACGTCCGTCAACAGAAAGATTAAAGTTTAACTACTTGGTAATTATTTGCGCGGTCGCGGGGAGCGGAACGAATCGTGCCCGCGAAATTCGCCGGATTTGATGGTAGGATGCGGCGTCCCACATCGCGGAACGAACGGAGAAACGAGGGCCATGCGCGGATTAATGATGGATTTTCCGCTGACGATGCCGGCGCTGCTGGAACGCGCGGGCACGATTTTTGGAGATGCCGAAATCGTCGCGCGCATGCCCGACCGGACGACGGCTCGCTCCACGTGGGGAGATCTTTACCGCCGCTCGCGCCGCCTGGCAAATGCGCTTACCGGGCTCGGCCTACGGCGCGGCGACCGCGTGGCCACGCTTCTGTGGAATCATACCACGCATATGGAGGCATATTTCGGCGTGCCGATCGCGGGCGGCGTCCTGCACACGCTGAATTTGCGCCTCCATCCGGACGAAATTGCCTTCATTGCCAATCATGCGGGCGACCGCTTTCTGATTGTCGATGACGTGCTGCTGCCCATTTACGAAAAATTTCGCGACCGCGTAAAGTTCGACCGCGTGATCGTCGTGCCGTTCGGAGGCGGCAAGACTCCCGAGGGCTGCGACGGATACGAGGAATTGCTGGCGGGCGCGAGCGAGGATTTCACCTATCCGCAGTTCGAAGAAAACGAAGCGGCGGCGATGTGTTACACCTCGGGCACGACCGGGCGCCCCAAGGGCGTTCTCTACTCCCACCGCGCCATCGTGCTTCATTCCATGAGCTGTTGCGGCGTGGATTCCCTGGGGATTTCGATGCGCGATACGATTTTGCCGGTCACTTCGCTGTTTCACGCGAATGGGTGGGGGATTCCCTTCACCTCGGCGATGGCAGGCACCAAGGTTGTGCTCGCCGGGCAATACGCGGACGGCGAGGGCCTGCTCGACCTGATGGTTCAGGAGCGCGTGACCGTGACGACCGGCGTGCCGACGGTCTGGTTCGGCGTGTTGCAGGCGCTCGAGAAATTTCCCGGGCGGTGGAAATTTACCTGGCCCGTCCGTATGCATGTGGGAGGGGCGGCGACGTCCGAGGCATTGATGCGCGGTTTCGACCGGCACGGAATTACCGTCATTTGCTCGTGGGGAATGACGGAAACGACTCCCGTAGGGACGAGCTGCCATTTGCGTCCCCGAATGGATGACTGGAGCGAGGACAGGAAATACAAGCAACGCATCAAGCCGGGAGTCCCCGCGGCATTGCTGGAAGCGCGCATCGTGCGGCCGGATGGCACCGAAGCGCCGCATGACGGCAGCAGCATCGGAGAAATCGAAGTGCGGGGACCGTGGGTGGCGGCAGCCTACTACAATATGCCGGAAGAGGCTCAGAAGTGGTCGGCCGACGGCTGGCTGCGTACCGGCGATATGGGCAACATTGATGAATATGGGTACATGAAGCTGGCGGACCGTAGCAAGGATCTGATCAAATCCGGCGGCGAATGGATCAGTTCGGTGGATCTTGAAAACGCGCTGATGGGGCATCCGGCGGTGAAAGAAGCGGCCGTGATCGGCGTGCCGCATCCGAAATGGCAGGAGCGGCCGCTGGCCGTGGTAGTGCTGAATGAAGGCGCGAATGCGGAGGCCGCGGAATTGCGCGAATTTTTGGGCGCGCGATTCGCGAAGTGGCAGCTGCCGGATGCGTTTGTGTTTGCCGACGAGATTCCACGCACGTCCGTGGGAAAATTCCGAAAGACTTCGATGCGCGAACAGTTTGCCGATTGGAAGTGGGAAGGGTGAATCGGTTTCGATTACAGTGGCGCATGCTTTAGCTTGTGAAGCGTTCGCTTTTACAGGGATCAAAGCGCACAAGCTAAAGCATGCGCCACTTAGAACTAAGTTCGATAGCTGGCGTTGATGCGGACGTATTCCTTGGTGAAATCGCAGGTCCAGGTGCGGGCGGCGCCGCGGCCGTTGTGCAAATCAACGACTATCGGAACATTTTTTTCGAGGAGACGGGTGTGCGCGGCGCGTTCGTCGAGCGTCAGCGCGACTGAGTAGGAAGCGCCCTTCGGCGGGCCGTACATTTTGATGCCGCCGAGCCAGATTTCCGCGTGATCGGGATTGAACGGCACGCCGGAGCGGCCGGCGGCGGCCAGGATGCGGCCCCAATTGGGATCGGCGCCGGCGATGGCCGTCTTGACGAGCGAGGAAAGGCCGATCGTTTCTGCGACGCGTTTTGCGGCGGCGTCGCTCGGGGCGCCGCGTACTTCAATTTCGACGAGGTGCGTCGCGCCTTCGCCATCCTCGACGATTCCAATTGCAAGGGTCTTACATACTTCTTCCAGGGTCGCTACGAAATTGGCGTAGTCCGCACCGGCAGCTTCCGTGATTTTTTTCGCGCCGCTTGCTCCGTTGGCGAGCACCAAAAGCGTGTCGTTGGTCGAGCTGTCGCCGTCCACCGTGATGCAATTAAAAGTGCGGCTCAAAACATCGCGCAGTGCGACGTCGAGCACGGCCGGCTCGACGGCGGCGTCCGTAAGGACGAACGAAAGCATGGTGGCCATGTTGGGGTGGATCATGCCGGCGCCCTTGGCGCATCCGGCGACATGCACGGTTTTTCCGGTTTTGCTTCCGCCGATGCGACAGCTTGCGGCGGCGCGCTTCGGGTGCGTGTCCGTGGTCATGATGGCGCGCGTCAAGCCGTCAAATGCGTGTTCGGAAAATGCCAGCGATTCAACGAGGCCGGGGGCGGCTTTCAGGATCTTCTCGACCGGAAGCGGCACGCCGATTACTCCGGTCGAGCAGACGACCACTTGTTGCGCGCCGCAGCCCAGCAGTTCGGCTACGCGCGCGGCGGTGGCGCGCGAAGCGACCATTCCACCGGGGCCGACCGAGCAGTTGGCATTGCCGGAATTGACGATGACGGCGCGCATCGCGCCCGCGGAAGATCGCACGTGTTCGCGTGAAAGCACGACCGGCGGCGCCTGGACGAGATTTTGCGTGAAGACGGCGGCGGCCGACGCCGGCGGATCGGAAACGATCAGAGCGACGTCAAGCGTGCCCGTGTGGCCGCGCTTTTTTAATCCGGCGGAGGCGGATGCAAATCGAAAACCGCGCGGCAGGGCGCGGGCGGATGGGAGTTCGCTCATTTTTTAGATCACCTTGGAGTTTGTAGGACAGACTTCCAGCCTGTCGGTTTGATCGCGCCAGAGCTGTCATCAACCCGACAGGCTGGAAGCCTGTCCTACTCTCATGCGACCGAAAGCTCCTTTGCCGATCCGTTCAGAACGGGCAGCAACTCGAGCTCGGGGCAGACTACCGCTACGGTGGCTACGAGCGTGCACTTGCGTTCCTTCGGGCAGCCGACGCAATCGCGCTGGACTTTTTCGGGCACGGCTTGGCGCGGGCCGGGGGTGAACCCGTAGCGCGAGAAAAATTCGGGGCGGTGCGTCACGGCGAACAGGCGCGCGATCTTGCGGCGCCGCGCTGTGTCCATCGCGGCTTTCATCAAGCGGTCTCCGACGTTGCGGCCATGCCCGCGCGCTTCGGGAGCGACCGCGAGCGAGCGGATTTCGGCGAGGTCCCGGCCGTACGGTTCGAGCGCCACGCAGCCGAGGACTTTATCTTCTCCGTTGCGTTTCTCGATGAGGACAAGAAAGTGCGAAATGTGGTCGCGGATTTCCGCTTCGGTGCGCGGGAGGAGAAGGCCCTCGCCCGCGTAGTGCGCGATCACTCGGTGCACCGCGGACGCGTCGCTCATTCGAGCCGTGCGCGCCCTCATGATTTTTTCTCCAGCGCGGCGAGGCGCTCTTTCGCGGCGGCGATGGCGCCGCGGACGCGCGCGGGCGCAGTGCCACCTTCCACGTCCGGGCCTGCAAGAGCAGATTCCAGCTTCAACGCATCGTAAAAATCGGGCGCGAAGAGCGAAGAATATTTTTGCAGCGTCTCGACCGGCAGCGCGGAGAACGGCTTTCCGGCGCGCTCTGCCTCACGGACAATTTGTCCGACAATTTCGTGAGCCTGGCGGAACGGCGCGCCGCGGCGCACCAGATAATGCGCGGCCTCGGTGGCAAGGAGAGCGGGATCGGATGCCGCATCGCGCAGGCGCGCTTCATTCGGGCGCGTCGCGGAGACGGCGCCGGCAGCGATCGTCAGCATGGCGATGGCCTGATCGTGCGCGGCGAATACGGGCTCCTTGTCTTCCTGCAAATCGCGCTGGTAGCTCGACGGCAGCCCTTTCAAAATCGTGAGCAGCGTGTGCAGCGAAGCGGTGACACGGCCCGTCTTGCCGCGCAACAGTTCCCACGCATCCGGATTCTTTTTCTGCGGCATCAGGCTGCTGCCGGTCGAAAATTCGTCGGGAAGCACGATGAATCCGAATTCCTGCGAGGCGAACAAAACGAAGTCTTCCGCGAGCCGAGAGAGATGCGTCGCGATCAAAGCCAGCGCGTAGAGATAGTCGAGCGCAAAGTCGCGATCGCTCGCCGCGTCCAGGCTGTTTGCCGTGGGCCGCGCAAAACCGAGTTCGCGCGCGATGGCGCCGCGATCGACATCCAGCGCACAGCCCGCGAGCGCGCCCGAGCCCATTGGGCAGGCGTCCGCCATCGCTTCGGCCGCATCGAGCCGCACTGTATCGCGGAAAAACGCTTCCGCATGCGCGAGCAGGAAATGAGAAAACAGAATCGGCTGCGCGTGCTGCATGTGCGTCATGCCGGGCATCGGGATACCAAGGCACGTTTCGGCCTTCCCTATCAGCGCCCCGATCAGGCGCGCCACGGCCGCGCGCATTTCGCCGGCAGACTCCATCACGAACATGCGGAAATCGGTGGCGACAAGCTCGTTGCGGCTGCGGGCCGTGTGCAGTTTGTAGCCGAGAGTGCCGAGGTATTCGACGAGCGCCGTCTCGACGAAATGGTGCACATCCTCGGCGGGTGACCCGCCGAGCCATGCGAAATCGCTCGCGGCGCGCTCGGCAATTTTGTCGAGCGCGGTCAGCGTTTCGCCCATTTCCTCGACGGAAAGTATTCCGGCCGATTCGAGCGCGCCCGCCCACACCCGGTCCACAGCCAGCTCGTATGGGAGCAGGCGTTGATCGAACGAGAACGACCGTTGAAACTGGTAGAACAGTTCGTCGGGGGCGCGGTCAAAACGCCCGCCCCACAATTTTCCCGACGGCTGCTCTTTTGGCGCTGCGGTCACTTTACTTTCGCTTCCTCCGGAATGGTCACCGGCAGCGCGAACAGGTTGATGAAGCCTTCGGCATCCTTCGGGTTGTAGCCCGTCATGGCAAAGCCCGCGAGGCCTTTTCGGTAGAGCGAATAGGGCGACACGCGCTTCGTAACGGTGACGTTACCTTTGTAAAGTTTCAAGCCCACGGTGCCGGTAACGCGCTTCTGCGATTCGGTGAAATAGGCGTCGAGCGCTTCGCGCTGCGGCGTGAACCACGTGCCGTAGTAAACGAGTTCGGCGTAGCGGAGCGAAAGCGTCTCGGAATAGTGCGCGGTCTCGCGGTCGAGGCACAGCGTTTCGAGTTCGCGATGCGCGGTGACGAGCAGCGTGCCGCCCGGAGTTTCGTACGCGCCGCGCGACTTGATGCCGACCAGCCGATTTTCGACGAGGTCGATGCGGCCGACGCCGTGTTCCGCCGCGATTTCGTTCAGCTCATCGAGCAGCGCCACCGCGGAGCGTTTTTTGCCGTTAACCGATACAGGAGTGCCGGCATCGAAGCCGATTTCGACAACTGCCGGCTTGTTCGGCGCTTTTTCCGGCGACGCGATCCACTGCCACATCGCTTCATCCGGCTCGTTCGCGGGATCTTCGAGCACGCCGCCCTCATGGCTCAAGTGCCAGATATTGCGGTCGCGCGAATAAATGTTCGCTTTCGTTTGTTCAACCGGAATCTTGTGCGCGTTCGCGTAGGCGATGGCGTCCTCGCGCGAATTGATCGTCCACTCGCGCCACGGAGCGATGATTTTTACTTTTGGCGCGATGGCCTTGTATGCCAACTCGAAACGCACCTGGTCGTTGCCCTTGCCGGTGCATCCGTGCGCCACGGCATCGGCGCCGGTTGCGAGCGCGATCTCCGCCTGGCGCTTGGCGATTACGGGGCGCGCCATCGAAGTGCCGAGCAGATACTTGTGTTCGTACACGGCGCCCGCGCGCAGCGTCGGCCAGACATATTCAGTCAGAAATTCTTCGCGCAAGTCTTCGATCGTCGCCGAGGACGCGCCGGTCGCAAGCGCTTTTTTCTTCGCGGCTTTCAGATCTTCCTTCTGGCCGACGTCTCCGACCATGGCAATCACTTCGCAGCCGTACGTTTCCTTGAGCCACGGAATAATGATTGACGTATCAAGTCCGCCTGAATAGGCGAGAACTACTTTCTTCGGCACTTTTGGTCCTTTCAGCTCAGGAGCGTCAACAGGATGGCTTTCTGCACGTGCAGGCGGTTTTCCGCTTCGTCGAAGACGATGGAACGCGGCGACTCCATGACTTCGTCGGTCACTTCGGAGCCGCGATGCGCGGGTAGGCAGTGGAGAAACACGGCGTCAGGCGCGGCCTGGGACATCAGTTTGGCGTTGACCTGATACGGCGCGAAGATGGCGGCGCGCGCTTCGGTCTCGCTTTCCTGGCCCATGCTGGCCCAGACGTCCGTGTAAACGGCTTGCGCGCCCGAGACGGCTTCCTCGGGAGCGCGAAACAATTCGATCGTGCCCTGCGTCGCGGCCGCATCCCTTCGCGCCGCAGCGAGGATGGCTCCGTCCGGCTCGTAGCCTTCCGGCGTCGCGATGCGCACGTGCGCGCCGACGCGCGCGCCGGCGACCATCAGTGAATGGCAGACGTTGTTTCCGTCGCCGACATAGGCCAGTTTCAGGCCGCGCGCGGAGCCGAATTTTTCCTCGATCGTGAAGAAATCGCACAGGGTCTGGCAGGGGTGGTACACATCCGAGAGCGCGTTGATGACCGGCACGGTCGCATGCGCCGCAAGGACTTCGAGCGCGTCCTGTGAAAACACGCGCGCGACAATTCCATTCACCCAGCGCGAGAGGCAGCGCGCGACGTCGGGAACCGACTCGCGATCGCCCAGATGGGTATCCGCGTGATCGAGATATACCGCGGTGCCGCCCATGCTGGAGATGCCGACTTCAAATGTGACACGGGTGCGCAGCGATGGTTTCTCAAAAATCATGGCCAGGGAACGTCCCGCCAGCGCGGACTTGTACCGCTCCGGATGCGCCTTGACGTCGGTCGCCAGGCGAAAGAGTTCCTGGACCTGCGCGGCGCTCCACTCAGTGCCGGTCAGAAGATCGGAAGAGACACTCAATGCTGGGCTCTGGATTTGGCTCTGAGCCTGGGTTGGCGCATTCATGCTTACCTCGAGGCCGAAAGCGTCAGGGCTTCGGCGTGGGCGGAAGGTACGGCCGCCGGCTTGGCGGGCCGCTCGGTCCTGGCGAGGACCGATTCGATTTTCGTTAGTCCTTCCTTTACCTGCTGCGCCGTCAAAATGAACGGCGGCAGAAAGCGCAGGATGTGGTCGTGCGTGCAATTGATGAGCAGGCCTTGCTTCAGCGCGTCGGCAACGTAAGGAGCGCCTTCGACTTCGAGATCGATGCCGAGAATGAGCCCCTCGCCGCGAACTTCGCGGATGAAATCAAATTTTGCGGCAAGCTTGTTCAAGCCCACTTTCAACTCAGCGCCGCGCGCGCGGACGTTGGCGAGCAAATGCTTTTTTTCCACGGTGTCTAGAAACGTCAGGCCCGTAGCGCAAGTCAGCGGTCCGCCGCCAAACGTGGAACCGTGAAGGCCGGGCACAAACGAAGCGGCAACTTCCTCGCGAGCGAGGAACGCGCCAAGCGGCAGTCCGCCCGCGAGCGGCTTGGCGACGATCACAATGTCCGGCAGCCCTCGAGACGCTGGTACGCGAACGCTTTTCCCGTGCGCCCAAGGCCGCACTGAATTTCGTCAGCGATCAAAACGGCGCCATGCTGCGTGGCAAGCTCGCGCGCGCGCTTCCAGAATTCGTTCGTGACGGGATAAATTCCGCCCTCGCCTTGAATGGGCTCGATGATCACGGCGCAAACTTCATCCGTGAATTTGGCTTCGAGCTCCGCGACGTCATTCAGGCGGACAAAATCCACTCCCGGCACGAGCGGCTCAAACGGCTCCCGGTACTTCAAAGGATGAGTGATCGAAAGCGCGCCGAAGGTACGCCCGTGAAAGGAATGTTCCATCGCCAGAAAGCGGGTCTTCTTCGCGCCGCCGGGGTTTTTCCTGGCAGCGATGCGCGCGAGTTTCAGCGCGCCCTCCACCGCTTCGGAACCGCTGTTGCTGAAAAATGCGCGGTCCATGCCCGACCACTTCGCAAGCTTGGCTGCGAGCGGCCCCTGGAACGGATTGTGAAACAGATTCGAGACGTGCACCGCGCGGCCCGCCTCGCGCCGAATCGTCTTCACCAGGTCCGGATAGGAATACCCGAGCGCGTTCACCGCGATCCCGCCCAGAAAATCGAGATACTTCTTTCCATTCTGATCGAACACATAGCAGCCGCGCCCGTGCGTGAAAATCATGTCGGAGCGCTTGTAAGTGTTCATCAAATGCCGCGAAGCGTCTTTCAGGACGAACTTCGACGCAGTGGAAGAGGCTGCCGCTTTCTTCACCGGTCTTTTCTTGTGCGATTTCACTGCACCACGCCCGTGGTGCTGGCGGGAAATTCCGAAGTGACGCGCGTGCCGGGGAACCGCGCGCCGTTTGCCGCGGCCAGCAAGCCCTTGGGTACCGAACCGCCCACGATGCGCACTTGCGGAACGCCGGCGGAAAGCGCGCGCTTGCACGCCTCGAGCTTCAGAATCATACCGCCCGAAACCTTGTTCTGGCGGATCATGTCTTCGGCATCGGCGGTCGAAACAACCTTGAGCACGGTCGAACCGTCGAGGACTCCGGCGACGTCGGTAAGATAAATCAGCCGGTCGGCGTGAATGTATTCAGCGCACGCAGCCGCCATGTGGTCGGCATTGATGTTGTAGAGTTCGCCGTCGGCACCGAGGCCCATGCAGGACGCTACCGGCACGACGCCCGCCTTCCAGAACGATTCGAGAATTTCCAGATTCACTCCGGTCAGGTAGCCGACGAAGCCCAGTCCGCCGATCACTTCATCGTGCATCATCGGCTCGGCCAGGAAGCAGCCGGCATCGGACGCGCAAACGCCGATGGCGGGCTGGCCCGCGGCGGAAATGGCGCCGGCGAGGCGCTTGTTCAGCAGGCCGCCGAGAACCATCACGGCAACGTCGCGCGTTTCGCGATCTGTCACGCGCAGCCCGTTGACGAACTTGCTTTCGATTCCCATGCGCTTGAGCGTGGACGTGAAAATTTTCCCGCCGCCATGCACCACCAGAATTTCGTTGCCCTGGTGAGCAAGCTGCGATACCTGACGCGCCAGCGTTTCCATCGCCGTCGCATCATCGAGTAAAGCTCCCGCAACTTTCACGACTAATCTCATCGCAGTCCTGTCGCCTCCGGAATTCCCATCATCAGATTCATGTTCTGTACCGCCTGGCCCGCGGCGCCTTTGCCAAGATTGTCGAGACAGCTCACGACCGCGAGGCGCCTGCCCGCGGGATCGAGCGCAAATCCGATATCGCAAAAATTCGTGTGCGCCACATGCTGCAGCTCCGGCAGCTTACCGGCCGGCCAGAGGCGCACCATCGGGCGGTCCGCATAAAACGCGCGATAGAGCGATTCGACTTCCGCAGCCGTGTGCGGCTCGGCCAGCCACACGTAAAGAGTGGAAAGAATGCCGCGCGCCACGGGCAACAGGTGCGTCGTGAAGACGATGTCTTCGCCCGCGATGCCCGTGTGGTCGGTCACTTCCGGCGTGTGCCGGTGCGAGAACAATCCGTATGCGCGGAAGTTTTCGTCCACTTCGGCGAAGTGCAGTTCCTTCTTCGGTTCCTTGCCAGCGCCCGTCGCGCCGGATTTGCAATCGGCAACGATGCCGCGCTCCTGCGCGATCCAGCCTGATTCCACGAGCGGCCGCAGTCCGAGAATCACGCTCGTTGGGTAACAGCCGGGATTGGCAACGAGGCGCGCATCCGGCAATTGATCGGCATACAACTCCGGCAAACCGTATACGGCCTCCTCGGCCAGATTCTTTGGCGGCGCCGGCAACTTGTACCAGTGCGCAAATGTTTCGGGATCGCGGAAGCGGAACGCGCCGCTCAGATCCACCACGCGCAGGCCCGCGTTCAAGAGTTGCGGAACCATTTCGAGCGAAGCTTCGTGCGGCGTCGCCAGAAACACAGTGCCCGCCCCGCTTCCCGCGATGGCGTCGGCCGAATACGTCTTGCAGGGCGCTTCGCCCCAGCCACGCAGGTGCGGAAAAATTTCGGTAAGGCACTTCACGTGCGCCGAGCTCTCGCGCAGGTAAAAAGTTGGCTTTTGAATTTTCGGGTGCCGGAGGAGAAGCTGGGCCAGCTCGAAGCCTGCATAGCCCGTCGCTCCGACTACGGCGACCCGTTGCGGGTCGTTCATCGGAGTAAATCCTCCATGCGCTTCTGGACGGCGGCGCGCGCCTGGCGCGACGGCGTGATCACCAGGACGGTGTCGTCCCCGGCGATTGTGCCCGCCACTTCCTTGAATTTTTCGGCGTCCAGCGCCGCGGCAAGCGGTTGCGCTCCCGAGGGCGGAGTCTTCAGCACGAGCAGGTTGAAAGCCGGGCGCAGGTCCACGAGATAATCCCGCAGCGCGCGGCCGAACGGCGGCATCGGCGCGGCGGTTTCGTCGCCGTTCGAGAGCGGCTTGTAGCCCGCGGCGGTCTTGACCAGCTTCAGCTCGGACATGTCCCGCGAAAGCGTGCCTTGCGTCACACGAACCTTCATGTGCGACAGCCTGCGCCGCAGTTCGTCCTGGCTCGAGATCGGTTCGCTCGTGACCAATTTGAGAATTTGTCCTTGCCGGAATCTCTTGTGTACGTTCAGCGCCATGATCGACTTAACTTTATGCACCCACTTGCATAATTATGCGAGCGCATCGGACCCTCTGTCAATTCTTTTCTGAAACTTTCTCAAAATATTTTCCCTCGTTCGAATTAGATGCGGCATGGCGCGAAATCCATCCAACTTTCCGAAATATTTTATTTCGCGCGGCGCAGAAGTGGCGCATGCTTTAGCTTGTGGAGGTTCGTTTTTCCAGGAACAAACCTTCACAAGCTAAAGCATGCGCCACTCAAACGCACCCAAAGTTGAGCCGCGGCAAACCGGGGTGTTATTCTCCGAAGGATGACCGATTCCCGCACCCGCGAACTGGCCGGCGCTTCTCCCGAGGCGCAGCATCAGGCGCTGCTTGAAGTGGCCGAAGCCATTTCCCAGCACCGCGACCTCGGCGAGCTGTTCCATGAACTGGCCGAGCGGCTGCATCGCGTGGTGAACTTTGATTACCTCAATCTGATCCTGCATGATCCCGCGCGCAACGTCATGCGCCTGCACATTCTCGAATCGGAAATGCCCCGCAATACGCGGCTCGGCGCCGAATTCCCGGTCGGGCAGACTCCCTCCGGCTGGGTCTGGGAAACGCAGCAGCCGTTTATTCTGGACGATCTGGAAAAAGAAACTCCATTTGCGGCGCTGCTGCAGAACATGCGGGAGAACGGAGTGAAATCGGTTTGCTCGCTGCCGCTGACCACGGCGCAGCGCCGCCTGGGCGTCATGAGTTTCGGCCGAAGCACCACGCACCATCATACGGAAAGTGAAATCGCGTTCCTGCAACAGGTGGCGCGGCAGGTCGCCGTCGCCGTGGACAACGTGCTGAATTTCGAGAGCGCGCAGGCCTACCAGCGGCAACTGGCGCGCGAACGCGACCGTCTGCGCGTCCTGCTGGAAGTGAACAATGCCGTGGTTTCCCAGCTCGCCCTGCACGATCTCTTGAGCGCCATCGCCGCCTCCCTGCGCCGCGTGATTCATCACGAATACACGAGTCTCGCGCTATACGAACCCGCAACCAGCCAAATGCGCGTGATGGCGCTCGATTTCCCCCAGGGAAAAGGCTTGATCCATGAGGAGATGGTCGTTCCCATGGAGGGCACGATCGCCGGAAAGGCGTTTCGCAACCGCCAGCCGCTCGTGCTGGACCGCGCCGCAATGGAGGAATTCAATTCCCCAACGGCCCAAATGATGCGCGAGGAAGGCGTGCGGTCCATCGTATCCATGCCGCTCAACACCCACAATCGTGTACTCGGCACAATCACCCTCGCGAGTCTTCGCGACGCCGCCTTCCAGCAGGGCGACGTGGACCTGCTTTTTCAGGTCTCCGGCCAGGTCGCCATCGCCGTCGAAAACGCGCTCGCGTTTCAGGAAATCGCGGTGCTGAAAAATAAACTGGCGCAGGAAAAGCTCTACCTCGAGGACGAAATCCGCACGGAAATGAATTTCGATGAAATCATCGGCGAAGGTTCGTCGCTGCGGGCCGTGCTGAAGCAGGCGGAGACCGTGGCGCCGACCGACTCCACCGTGCTCATCACCGGCGAAACAGGCACGGGCAAGGAATTGATCGCTCGCGCGATTCACAATTTGAGCCCGCGGCGCGAGCGCACTTTCGTCAAAGTAAATTGCGCCGCCATCCCCACGGGCCTGCTTGAATCGGAATTGTTCGGGCACGAACGCGGCGCCTTCACGGGCGCGATCGCGCAGCGCGTCGGCCGGTTCGAGCTTGCGCATGGCGGCACGATTTTTCTGGATGAAGTTGGCGATATCCCGCTCGAACTGCAGCCCAAACTCCTTCGCGTGCTTCAGGAGCAGGAATTTGAACGGTTGGGTGGCACGCAGACGATTCGCGTGAATGTTCGCCTCGTCGCCGCCACAAATCGCGACCTCGGCGCGATGGTCGCAGAGCGCGCGTTCCGCAGCGATCTCTATTATCGCCTGCGCGTGTTTCCACTTCACATGCCGCCCCTGCGCGAACGCCAGGAGGACATCCCCGCGCTCATCCGCTACTTTGTGGAAAAGCACGCCCGCCGCATGAACCGTATCGTGGAAACGATTCCCGCGGAAACGCTCGATCTGCTGGTGCGCTACCCGTGGCCCGGAAATATCCGTGAACTGGAAAACCTGATCGAGCGCGCCGTCATTGTTTCGCCCGGCCCCGTCCTGCGAGTTCCCATCAGCGAGATCAAGCCCCCTTCCGAACCCACCGGCGATGTCCTTACCCTTCGCGCCGCGGAGCGCGATCATATTCTTAAAGCTCTGGAGGCGACCAATTGGGTCCTGGCGGGGCCTGGCGGCGCCGCCGCAAGGCTAGGGATGAAACGGACGACTCTTCAATCCAAGATGCGGAAACTGGGCGTTAAAAGTGGGAAGTCTAGCTGATGCTGTGCCCATATTTGGGCATCTGCCGATATATCGGCACGCCGGTACGCAAAATTTGCTTAAATTGGCCTCATCCGAAGAATAAAACCTGTCGTAATACATTGTAAGTACACATTTTAATTAGTGTGTTCGCATTTCGGCACATTGGAGATCAACCTGCTGTGGTGTATATGAGTTTGTGTCGTTTGGTATTGCGTTGAAAGCGGGGGGAATGCTCAAGGTTACGATCAAGCAGGCGGATTCCATCGAAACATGGGAGCTGGAAGGGAAGCTTTCTGGCGAGTGGGTCAAGGAACTCGAGCGCTGCTGGAAGGAACGGGCGACGCCTGCCGGGATTGGATTGCTGGTTCACCTGAAGGCGGTCAGCTACATAGATCCGGCCGGGAAACAGTTACTCACGGAGATGCACGGGCGAGGGGTTGAGATCAAGGGATGCGGTTGCATGACGAAGGCGGTCGTGGAGGAGATCATAGGGCATGCAAGCCCCAATTAGCGTCTACGGTTCGCTTTTTCTCATGACGGGCTGGATGCCAGTTTCACAACGGCCGTGGGAGTGGGAATTTGTCGCGCTTTCGCATTGGAGTTCTTGTTTCTGCCGATAATTGAAATGGGAATCGCGTCTGATTTCAGGGGCAGCAAAGGATTGGCACACATTATTCCGGCGGCCGGCAATAAAGCGCGCGCGCATCCGTCTAATCCTGTAGGGGGGATATTTCATTCGCCGTTCAACGTATTGAAATAAGAAAGCGCAAACCATTCATACGCTTCATAGATTCCGCAGAGGGGGACGACGATCATGTATCAGGAAAGCCATCATCGAACGGGGGAAGGTTTTGCCGGAGTGAATATGGAAGAACTGACCGAAGACCAGTTGATCGAACGAGGCCTGGCTGGCGACGCACGGGCCCTGGACGCGTTGTTTGCCCGCAACACTCGAGCCTTGTACCAGACGGCGCTGCGTGTGCTTGGCAATCCGGAAGATGCCGAGGAGGCGCTGCAGGAGGGCCTGCTTTCCGCTTATCGCAACCTTCCGCGGTTCGAGAGGCGATCGCAATTCTCGACCTGGCTGACGCGAATCGTGATCAACGCGGCTCTAATGCGGCGTCGCAGCAAGCGCTCGCGTCCCGCGGTGTCACTGGATGAATCTGTTGCCGAGGGAGAATTGCCGCTGTCTGAACGTTTTGCCGATGATGGGCCGAATCCCGAGCAGCTTTATGCCGGGACCGAACTCGGCGATCGCATGAACAAAAAGCTTGCGGAAATTTCTCCGCTGCTGCGCACGGCATTCTGGCTGCGGGAAATTGAAGGGCTCTCCGCGGAGGAAGCGGCGCAAGTTCTGGGCGTTTCGCGCAACACGCTGAAGGCGCGCCTGTGGCGCGCGCGGCAGGAATTGGCGGCGCGCCTGGGCCTGTCGCTGGATACCAATTTGGCGCCCGCGACGTAAGCCGCATTTTAGTGGCGCATGCTTTAGCTTGTGAACGTTTGGCCTTAAAAGCATCAAAACCCACAAGCCTGAAGCATGCGCTACTTGAAAGCCTCCAAAACTTCTCCGGTAGCTTTCTCGACGTCAGCGTGGAGGCTGTTGCCGTGCGCGTCCATCGTCACGATGGCGGCGAAATTTTTCACGCGCAGGTGCCACATCGCTTCGGGGATGCCGAATTCCATCAGCTCCACTCCCAAAACTTTTTCCACCGTGCGCGCGTAATACTGCGCCGCTCCGCCGATCCCGTTCAGATACACCGCGCCGAATTCCTGAAGCGCGGCGAGTGTTTTCGCGCCCATGCCGCCTTTGCCGATCACGGCGCGCACGCCGTACTTCTTGATCACGTCGGCCTGGTAGGGTTCTTCGCGAATGCTGGTCGTGGGCCCCGCGGCCTTGACCTTCCATTCATCGCCCTGCTTCAGCATCACGGGGCCGCAGTGGTAGAGCACCGCGCCGTGCAGATCGACGGGCGGGGGATTTTTCATCAGGTGGGCATGCACGTTGTCGCGGCCGGTGTACATCTCCCCGTTGATGAGCACGACGTCGCCCACTTTCAGCGCGCGCACCTGGGCCTCGGTTAGCGGCGCTGTCAACACGACTTCGCGCCCCGTCAATTTGAAGCCTGAGCCGCGCGCCATCCGCTCGACGGGCCGCGAAGGATCGCGGTACAGCCAGCCCGTGATCGCGCCCGTCGCCGCATCGAGGCGCACGCCCAGGCGGCGAAACGCCCAGCATTCGTACGCCACGGAAACGAAGAAACTCGCCGGCAGGCGATTCGCCGCTTTGATCTTGCAGCCGATCAGCGACGATTTGCCGCCGAAGCCCATCGCGCCGACGCCGAGCTTGTTTGCCTCTTCCATGATTTCCGCTTCGAGCTTCGCGAGCGTCGGATTGGGATTTTCGTCGTCGAGCGTGCGAAACAGTTGTTCCTTCGCGAGGTCGTAGCCATGCGCGCGGTCGCTGCCGATGCAGACGCCGAGGGAGCCCGGCGCGCAGCCTTGCCCCTGCGCCTGCCACACGGCGTGCAGGATGCATTTGCGCACGCCTTCGAGATTGCGGTCGGCGCGGCCCAGGTGATCGAGCGTGCACGGGACGGAATACTGGATGTTCTTGTTCTCGCAGCCGCCGCCCTTGAGGATCAGCTTCACTTCGATGTCATCTTCCTCCCACTGCTCGAAATGGATGACCGGCGTCTCTTCACCCAGATTGTTGCCGCTGTTTTTTCCGGTGAGCGAATCGACTGAATTGGGCCGCAGCTTTCCGAGCCGCGTGGCTTCCGCGACGGCCTCTTTAATCGCCTTCTTGATGCGAAGCTGGTTCACGCCGACGGGCGTGTGCACGATGAACGTCGGCATCCCAGTGTCCTGGCAAATGGGCCCGGAATCGTCGACGGCCATGTCGATGTTCGACAAAATAATGTCAAACGCCTGGGAGGATTGCGTGTCCGGCGTCTCTTCCGTCGCCGCGATGTTCATGGCCGCGCGAACGTCCGGCGGAAGATTGGTGGACGTCTGGGTAATCAGTTCGAGCAAGCTGCCGGCAAGGAATTCCATTTCACTACCTCCCCAAACTTGTTATTTTACACTTCTTCGCGGGGAATCAAGTGAAAGATCGTCGCGACTTGAAATCGAAGGAGGAAACAAAGCCAAGGACTGAAAAGCCCCACGCTTCAAAACCGGAAGCATGGGCCACCCGGAAATTCAAATGCTGGCGCACCCGGCGCCTGTCCTAAAATGCCCAGCACCGATGACTGCAATGAAATGAAAGTTTCAAGAGTTTTGCTAAATTCCGCGAGGTCGCCTTCTTCGGTAGAGCCAATGCCTAAACGAAGCCCATGCGGATTTAAGAGCGCAAAAGTTAACGATGGAGGTAATCCAACTCCTCTTCAGTATCCTAACGACCCGACCGTATGAACTCCCCTCAAGGTCTGTGAGGTCGGGGTGGAGAATATCCTCAAAATCCCCCAGTTTGCTTAGCCAACCACGGCCAAAAATATCCTGCCTTGCCATATGGGTTGGCCATTCCTCACCCATATAAGATTCCGAATAGATTGCAACTTTTTGATATCCAAATTCGTACGCCGCATTGTCACAAGCTTTGTAGCCTAGGACGGCAAACCCTTGAATAAAACTCTCTAGGCCATATTCTCTGGAAACCCCTTCAGGCCAGTAATTGTCGGGAGAGGGTTCCCAGCGAATTCTGGTGTCACATGCTGCCCATGCAAAACAATTGTAGGTTCTATCTATTGGACTTCGGATTTCCCATTGTGAATTGCTGAGGTTAGGAAATAGCGTTTCTAAATTGGTTCGAGCGATCCAGTGGAGCCTGTACTCTGGTGCCACGTTACAACTTGCCTTCTTTTTTTCCCCACTTAATCCACGCCGAAATCATCTTGTCTACTTTTCCAAGGTCTGATGCGTCGACGGGGTTTGCCCCCGTGATGTGGCGCAGAGCCCAAAACCATTGTCGCCCGGTTTGCTGCATGTCCCTAAGGAGGATGGGAACGATCTCTGGACCCATTCCCATAATTGCCTGATAGCTGGGATGCAGCACTCTCCGGGCTGTGGACGAAAGATGCATCGTCTCCTGCTCCCATTTATTGGCTTCCACTCTGAATCGCTGTGCAAGCCCAAGGTCTTCCAAAGCAACGATTGGCTGACAAATCTCCGGCAGTTCTATCGTCAGAGCTCGTGCGAACGCTTGCAGGCTCTCCTTTTTGCGCCGTTCAACAACACGCTCAGCGAATAAAATCTCGTAGCGGCTATATAGGTGCAGCCGAGCCTTAGCGTGAGCATCATACCGTAGAGTTTGGGGCCTTCTTCGAAGGTACCAATCCGGTTTTGTTTGGTGCTCAGGAGGGCACGGAAATGTGACTGAAGCTTCCATCGTCATTCCTTTTGTGGGTCAATGAACCGTATATTTGTCGCACCGAAAAAATTACGAAGGCTTTTTGCTTTCTCTTCCGCTCGGTCCAATACTTCTCGCAGGTCGGAAAGATCACTGGACCCAAAAACAACATAGATGTCGTGAATTCTTCCTCCAGCCCCTTCGTGATAGCTCAGTTTCATCGTGTGCGTGATGACCGTTGCTGCGGGCGGCGCTGAAACATCGTTTCCGAAAACGGGGCGTGCATCCGTGAGAATTCGCGCGGAGCAAAAGTTACGCTCATTTTCATTTTGCAAGGAAACGGCTTTCGCTGCCACATTCAACGCCTCGATATCTAACACCTTACCCAAACGCGCGCGATACCTCGGCGCGTCCTCGGCATTAAGTTCACCATGTTCAAGAAGTGATTCGCATATGTCCGAGACGAACTCATCTAGGGGAACTTCATGGATCGCACGTATTGTGTACATTGTCTTTAACGTATCCATGATTTTTGCAACGCCATCCGGCGACATACTTTTTACAGTCGGCGAAGCTGGCGACTTTTCAATCGCCAGTATGAGATCATTCAGGATAACTTCAGGCAGTTCGCGCACTAAGGCCAATCCTGCTCTGTCATCTTTTGGTATATTAAGCGCAGGCAAACCAGTCTCCACAGGGTGCGTCAAACGAACCCACACCGTATATTGTATACACTTCTATGTCAATGTTTCCAACTAGATGACGGAAATCGTTGCCCTATCGAATGGGGCGTGCTCCTAATGTGTACACGCGGCCATGCGATACTCTGCTTCGTTGTGCCCAATTCCCCGCAAAATCAGCCAATAGGCGCCAACGCCCTACAATGCTAAAACCCACATTTTCAAAGGCTTTTGTTGATGGCATTGAACTTGCATAAATTGCGGGAATAGCCACCTGAACTACGGGTTTATTGAAGTTTCCAACCGCCGACATGTCAGACTTTTGTCTGCTACTTGTCCCACAGCCAGGTGGAATCCTTCCAGCCCTCCAGACTGTAGTCCGACATGCACTGGTCGGTGAGGGCGACGCACTGGTCGAGGATTCCGCTTTTCTGTGCGCCGCTCAGGATGTCGAGGCGGATCTGTTCGTGGTTGCCGGAATAGTTGATTTCGTAGAGTTCGTGGCGGGCGCCGAATTCGGTGCCGATAGCGTCCCAGATTAGCTTGAAGAGCTTGATGCGGTCGGCGGCGGAGGCGGAGGCGCCGCGATAATATTTTTCGAGGAGCGGGGCGAGGTCGGGATTCTGAAAATCCCTGTAGCTTGACGGAGTCATCAGCAGGCTGCCGCCCAGGAATTTTTCAAAGATGTGGCGGACGGCGGGCCAGCACTGCGTGCAGAAGAGGCGCATGGTGTAGGCGTATTCCTGCCTGGGGACGACCGTGCCGCCGGGGGCGCTTTCCGGATCGAGGCACATCGCCGCCGTCATTCCCCAGAGCAGGTTTCTCCATCCGATGATTTCGCCGAGAGCGGCCTGGACGCCGCGAAAGGCGTCCGTGCCGTTGGTCTCGATGCCTTTCGCGAAGAGTCCCACCATCAAATCCAGCTTCACCGCGAGGCGCGTGGAAGATTGGAATGCGTAGCGATTCACGAAGCGCGAATGGCGGTAGAAACTGTTGGCACGTTCGGGATCGCGGTAGACGAGAACGTTTTCCCAGGGAATGAAGGCGTTTTCAAAAATCAGCAGGGCGTCGTTTTCATCGAAGCGGCTGGAGAGCGGGTAGTCGAACGGGCTGTGCGCGTTCTGTTCGTAGGAGGCGCGGCAGACGAGTTTCACGCCCGGCGTATCCATCGAAGCGATGAACACGACGGCGAAATCCTTCGCCTTTTCCTTGTCCAGCGTCGTGGCGTTGGTCTGGGCCACGAACGTGGCATGCGTCATGGCCGAGCCGGTGCCGAGCATCTTCGCGCCGCTGACCACCATGCCGTCATCTCTTTCCTTCACCACGTGCACGAAAACGTCGCCGACTTCGTGCACTGGGCGGCTGCGGTCGATTGGCGGATTGATGAGGCAATGATTCAGGAAGAGGCATTGCGAGGAATAGCGCGCGTACCATTTGCGGGCGCTCTCGTCGAACGGGGCGTAAAACTCCGGCTCCGAAGCGAGGCTGCCCATGAGCGCCGCCTTGTAATCCGGTGTGCGGCCCATGTATCCGTAGCTCATGCGCGACCAGACGGCGATGGCTTCGCGGGCTTCCATTAATTCCTGCGCGGAATAGCAGGGCTTGAAAAATTTGTGCGTGCGCGCGCCGGAGCGGTCGAGCCCTGTCAGAATGTCACTCTGCTTCGGATCGTGTAATGCGTCGTACAGGCGCGCGATGGAGCGGCAGGAATTACGGAACGCGGGATGAGTGGTGACGTCCTTCACGCGTTCGCCGTAGATGTACACTTCGCGCGCATCGCGCAGGCTGGCGAGATAACGCGGGCCGTCCAGCATTGCGTCTGAAGAAGAATTGGTTTTTGGATGAGGGCCGCTTGCGGGACTGTCTGTCATCGAAAAGTTCCTCCTGATTTCACGGGCGTGCCGTTTTTGGCGGCACGAATCCCAGAGCCCGTTTGGCACGCTTGCTTTCGAGCAGGCCAGCGGCTAAAGCCGAAATTATTTCGCGTGCTTTACGGCACAGCTGAAGCCGTGCCCTACAAGGATTTGGCTGTTGTTGCGCAGGCTCTTTAGTTTGTAGATTGCCGAGCGTTCCTCCCTCCACTTCCGCGCCTGCCGGAATCATGGAAACCCACAAGCTGAAGCATGCGCCACCAAACGCTCCGCTTGAATCAGCGCTACGATGTATACTACGCGGCACATCTTAGACGGGAGAGTTTTCGTTATGCATAGACATGCGGGATTCGCGCTCGGCACGATCTGTCTGGCCATTTTATTTTCCACTTTGCCGGCGATTTCGGGCGGGAATCCGTCGAACCGGCAGGCCGATGTGATCCATACTTCGCGCGGCGACCTTCGGATCATGCCGGTGTATCACGGCAGCGTGATGCTGGAATTCGGCGGCAAAGTGATCCACGTCGATCCGTGGAGCCAGGGGGACTTCACGGGACTTCCGCAGGCCGACCTGATCGTGGTCACACACACGCACCAGGATCACCTCGATCGCACGATGGTCGACCAGTTGAAAAAGCCCGACACGATTATCGTCGGCCCGCCCGCCGTGATCGACACGCTGAATTGCGCGCCCGCCTGCGGCGTCGTCGAGACGGTCAGCGACTCCGAGAAGAAAACGGTGATGGACATCGGCATCGAGGGCGTGCCGATGTACAACCTGGTGTTTGGATCGGGGCCCGGAAAACCCTATCACCACAAGGGAATTGGAAGCGGGTACGTTTTGAATTTCGGCGACACGCGCGTTTATTTTTCGGGCGACACGGAATGCACTCCGGAAATGAAGGCGCTGAAAAATATCAGCGTCGCGTTTCTGGCCATGAATCCGCCGCGAACGATGCCGCCGCTCGAGGCTGCGGAGTGCGCGAAAGCGTTCAAGCCGAAAATCGTGTATCCCTACCACTATCGCGGGTCAAAGCCTGAGGATTTCGCCGCGGCTCTTAAAGACACTCCGGGCGTGGAAGTGCGGATCCGGAAGCTTGAGGGGGAGCAGTAACGCGCGCTTCAGACTGCGGGTTTCGTTTTGAGCGGGGCGCGGACGAAAACCTCACAAGCTAAAGCATGCGCCACTAAAACCATCCCTATCGCATTTTCCTTTTACCTATCGCCACATTCGGCGTTTTTTGTCCAAATAGCTTCGTGGTATCGGGACTAATTGTGTCTGCCATCACTCCGGTTTGTGACGGCGCTCACAGGCGGTTCTGCCGTTTTGGTGTTTGATGTAGCTGACGGGAATGTCGATAGAAGAGGCAGGAACGAGGCGGACCTCGCAAGGCCAGCAACCTCGACTGGGTAAGGTCCGCAGGGCTGGAGGCCAATATGATCAGTGCAAAAGTCCAACTTACTCAGGCACTTAAGCAGGAGCGGCAATTTGTGGGCACGACGGGAAGCGGGCACCACATGCTGCTCGATGATCCGGCCGGAGGGACAGGGCCGAAGCCGATTGAGCTCGTTGCCATGGCGCTGGCAGGCTGCACCGCTTTCGACGTCGTCACGATTCTTCGAAAGAAGTACCACCAGAAAGTGACCGGCTACGAAGTGCGAGTCGAGGCCGACCAGGCTGAGCGGCCGCCGCAGGTTTTCACGGTGGTCCGAATCGTCCACGTCGTCACGGGCTACGAGATCGACAGTGCAGCGGTCGAGGAAGCCATCCGTTTGTCCGAGGAAAAGTATTGCTCGGTGGGCGCGATGGTGAAACAGACGGCCACACTGGAAACCACTTACGAGATTGTGGAAGAGCAAACGAACTGGCTGGCATTGACTCCGGCCGCAGCGTAGTTATAGAACCCTGAAATGAAAATCCACGGACGAAATCGATCCCACGACATTCGCCGTCCATCGGATAGGTTTCTCCGATGCGGCGGCGCTTCTCGCTTCGCGGCGAGCCTCGCGGTTGCTTTTTTCATCGTTCTCTTCGTGCCCGGGCTGTTGCAGGGCCAGCAGGCGGCGCAACCCTCTCCCCTCACGTTGCGTCAGGCGGTGAACATCGCGCTGGAGAAAAATCCACAGCGCAAAGCGGCGCTGGCGGAAACGCGAGCCGCCTCCGCCGACGTAAAGCAGGCCAAATCATTCCTCCTGCCTCACGTTACATTTTCCGAGACCGCAACGGCCGGAGACGATCCCGTGTATGTGTTCGGAAGTAAATTGCGGCAGGAGCGCTTCGCCGCTTCGGATTTCGCGCTGAATGTGCTCAATACGCCGCTTCCATTCGGAAATTTCACCACGCGTTTCGGCGGGACATGGAATTTGTTCGATTCGCTGGCGAGCTGGCGTTCCGTGAACCGCGCCGAGCGGGAGAGGGACGCGACGGATCGCCAACTCGAGCGCACGGGGCAGGAGATCGTGTTTCGCGTCGCGGATTCTTATTACTCTGTGTTGTTGGAGCAAAAACAACTCGACGTGGCCGGGCAGGCGATGCAGACGGCTCAAGCCATCCTCGAACGCAGTAAAAATCGCGTCGAGAGCGGCGTCGTTGTAGAATCCGACTCCCTGACAGCCCAGGTGCGGCTGGCGACGAGGAAGCAGGAACTGATTCGCGCGCAAAATAATTTGGCCATGGCGCGGGCGCAGCTGAGCATCGCGATGGGCCTTTCCACGCAGAGCGAATTCGAGCCGTCCGATGCGCTGGCGGAAAGAATTCTGCCCGCGACCCCGCTCGAAGAACTCGAGAAACAGGCCATCGAGACGCGCCCTGATTTGAAGCGCATTCGTTCCGAGGAATCGGCGCAGCAGGAAAGCGTCTCGATCGCAAAATCTTCGTTCGGGCCGCGCGTCAATGCCTTCGCGGGATGGGAGGCCGACAACCCGACGCTGTTTGCGGGAGGCGGCGGGAACAACTGGCTGGCGGGAATCGAAGTGCAATTCGATCTCTTTGAAGGGGGAGCGCGGCAGGCTGAACTTTCGCGCGCGCGGGCCATGCAGGATAAGGTCGCCGCGGTGAAGGAAATGGCCACGGACGCGGTGCGCCTCGAAGTCAGGAAGGCTTATTATGACGTGGACGCAACCCGCCAGCAGATTGAAGTGGCTCATGCCGCGATCGCCGATTCACAAGAAAGCCTCCGGATTAATCAGGACCGCTACGACGCGGGGATTTCTACCGTTACCGACCTGCTCGCGGCGGAAGACGCGGCGCGGCGCACACAAGCCGAATATTGGGAAACACTCTGTCATTACTTCACCGGTTATGCAGCGCTGGAACTCGCCAGCGGCACGCTCAATCCTCAGTCGCCAGTGGTGACGCCATGACGCGGAGGAGCGGAGTCTTCTCGGTTTTTTCATTACTGATCGCCGGGCTGTGCAGTGGGATGTTCGGGTGTTCCAGCAGCAATCCCGTCCCGGCCGTTGCGCCGGAAACCGTGAACGGCGTGGCGGTGATTTCCGTCCAAACGGCAACTGTTCCCGACTGGCTCGAAGCGGTGGGGACGGTTCGCGCCGCGCAATCCGCCCAGATCGCCAGCCAAACGATGGGCAACATCGTTGAAATTCGCGTGAAGGAAGGCGACCGCGTCGAGAGCGGCCAGGTCCTCGCCGTCATTGACGACTCGCAACCACGCGCCGCCGTGGAACAATCCGAGGCTGCCGTGACCGCCGCGCAGAAGGAAGTTTCCTCCGCCGAATCGGAACTGGCTCTGGCCCAATCCACATTGAAACGCTATCAGCAGCTTTTCGACAAGAAGTCGGTCAGCCCACAGGAGTTCGACGAAATCAAAACTCGCGCCCAGGCCGCGGAATCGCGGCGCGATATGGCGCGGGCGGGCGAAGCGCAGGCGTCGGCGGCGCTTACGCAGGCTCGCACGGCCCTCGGCTACACGCAGATTCATGCGCCCTTTGCCGGCGTGGTGACGGAGAAAAAAGCCGACGCGGGCGCGTTCGCTTCGCCGGGCATGCCGCTGTTCACCGTGGAAGACACGCGGCGCTATCGCCTCGAAGCAGCGGTCAATGAGAGCGACATGCGGCTCGTTCGAGTTGGCGAAGCCGTTCCCGTGCTTCTTGACTCCGCGCCGGGAGCGGAGCTCAAGGGGAAAGTGGAGGAGATCGTTCCGGCGGCGGACCCCTCCAGCCGCAGCACTCTGGTGAAAATCGAATTGCCCGCCGATGCGCGCGTACGTTCCGGCTTGTTCGGCCGGGCACGCTTCTCTCGCGGCTCGCGTGCCGCGCTGCTGATTCCGCGAACAACTGTCGTGGAGCGCGGACAATTGCGGGGCGTGTTTGTCGTCGATGCAAAACAGATTGCTCAGTTGCGCTACGTCACTCTGGGCCAGCCGTCCGGAGAAAAAGTGGAAGTGCTTTCCGGCTTGCAGGACGGAGAGAAACTCATTGCCGCGCCCGGCGACCGGGAACTTGGCGGCAAACAGATCGCGCCGCGCCCATGAGCGAAACGACCGGCCAGCCCGTCGGCTCCCCTCGCGTCCTGCGCCTCGCGGGCCGCATCGCGCACATTTTTATTCAGTCGAAATTGACGCCCCTCGTGATTGTCTTCGCTCTTCTGCTCGGAGTTTTCAGCATTCTGCAGACGCCGCGCGAGGAGGAGCCGCAGATCGTCGTCCCGATGCTCGATGTATTCGTGGAAATGCCGGGAGCTTCGGCGCAGGAGGTCACGGAGCGCGCGACCGTGCCGATGGAAAAGCTGCTCCGTGAATTGCCCGGCGTCGAATACATCTACTCGATCAGCCATCCCGGGCTGAGCATGGTGATCGTGCGCTTTTACGTGGGCACGAAGGAAGAAGACGCGGTCGTCCAGACCTACAACAAGCTCTACTCGAATTTCGACCGCATCCCGCAGGGCGTCTCGCCACCGCTCATCAAAGTGCGCTCGATCGACGATGTCCCCATTCTTGCTCTGACGCTTTGGGGCAAGAACTACGACGCCTTCCATCTGAGGCGAATCGCCGATGAGTTGGAGCATTCGCTGAAACAAGTGGACGACGTTTCCGAAACCGCGATTATCGGCGGGCAGACGCGGAAATTGCGCGTGATTCTCGATACCCAGCGGCTCTCCGCATACGGGCTCACCCCAGCCTCGATCGTCATGCAGCTTGGCGCCGCGAATTCGCGCAGCCAGGCGGGCAGCTTCGCCTCCGGGAACCGGGAATTCCAGGTCGAGGCGGGAAACTTCTTCACGCGGCCCGAGGAGCTTCAGCAAGTGGTGGTCGGCGTCCATGCGGGCCGGCCCGTGTATCTGCGCGACGTTGTGAGCGCGATGGAAGATGGTCCGGCGGAACCGGAGAACTACGTTTTATACGCAGGCGCGAAGGGAACGACGGGGAGCGAGGCCAACGCCGAATATCCCGCCGTCACCATCACGCTCGCCAAGCGCAAGGGCGCGAATGCGACTTTGATTTCGGAGAGCGCGCTGAAGAAAATCGGCGATTTGCGCGGCAACATGCTGCCCAGCGATCTGAATGTCACGGTGACGCGCAATTACGGCGAGACGGCGAAAGATAAATCCAACGAACTTCTCGAGCACCTTTTCATCGCGACGATTTCCGTGACGCTGCTCATCGCGCTCGCCCTCGGCTGGCGCGAATCGGGCGTTGTGCTGCTGGCCATTCCCGTCACGCTGGCGCTGACGCTGGCCGTTTTTTATCTTTACGGCTACACGCTGAATCGCGTGACTCTCTTCGCGCTGATTTTCTCGATCGGCATTCTGGTGGACGACGCCATCGTCGTCGTCGAAAACATCGTTCGCCATTTCCGGTTGCCCGAAAACCGCGGAAGGCCTCTCGCCGGCGTCGCCGTGGAAGCCGTGGATGAGGTCGGCAATCCCACGATCCTGGCGACGTTTGCGGTGATCGCGGCCATCCTTCCGATGGCGTTTGTGCGCGGCCTGATGGGCCCGTACATGCGCCCGATTCCTGTCGGCGCGTCTTCGGCGATGATTTTTTCCTTGCTCGTCGCCTTTGTTGTCTCGCCGTGGGCGGCGCTGCGGCTGCTGCACCACTACGCGGATCGTCCCGAATCCGGTCATGAGGCGGAAAGCTGGACCACGCGGTTCTACCGGCGGCTGATGAATCCGCTGATTCAAAATGCCTGGCGACGGTGGGCGTTTCTTGGCGGCGTGATTGTGCTGCTGCTCGCGGCCGTTGCGTTCATTCCGTTGAAGTGGGTGCAGGTCAAGATGCTGCCCTTCGACAACAAGAGCGAATTCCAGGTGATCATCGACATGCCGGACGGCACGCCGCTCGAACAAACGACGCGCGTGGCGCAGGCGCTGGGAAGCTTATCTGGGCGGGCAGCCCGAGGTCGTGAACTATCAAATCTATTCCGGCACTTCCGGCCCGTACAATTTCAACGGCCTTGTGCGGCACTACTTCCTGCGGCGCGGGCCCAACCAGGCGGACATTCAGGTCAACCTGCTTCCCCTGAACGATCGCAAAGCGCAAAGCCACGAGATCGCGCGCAGATTCCGCCCGGAACTGGATAAGATCGCGGCTCCTTTCGGCGCGCGAATCAAAGTAGCCGAAGTTCCGCCCGGCCCGCCGGTCCTCGAAACGCTCGTCGCGGAAGTCTACGGCCCGGACTACAAGGGCCAGATGGAACTGGCCGCAAAAATAAAAAAAGTTTTCCAGGAGTCGCCGGGCGTGGTGGACGTCGACTGGTACGTGGAAGATCCGCAAACGAAATACGATTTGAAAGTCGATCTCGAAAAAGCGGCGCTGCAAGGCGTGTCCGCGGCGGAAGTATCGCGCACTGTGCAAATCGGATTGAATGGGGCATCGGCGGGACTGCTTCACGATCCCTCATCCCGTGAAGACGTTCCCATCGAAGTGCGGCTCTCGCGGGCGGACCGCTCCGGAATCGAAGAGCTGCGCGAACTTAAATTGCCCGGACCAACAGGCGCGCAAGTTTCTCTTCGCGAGATCACCGATGTCGAGAAGACCGAGATCGACAAAAGTGTTTATCGAAAAAATCTGCGGCCAGTGGTTTACGTGACCGGCGATGTCGCGGGCGTCGTCGAGAGCCCGGTCTACGCCATCCTCAACATGAGCGAAGCCATCAACAAGATTCAATTGCCCGACGGCTACCAGGTGAAGCAATACTCCGGCACGGCGCTGCCGGAGCGCACGGACCGCTACTCGATGAAATGGGACGGGGAGTGGCACATCACGGTGGAAGTTTTTCGGGATCTCGGCCTGGCCTTTGCGGCGGTGCTGGTGCTGATTTACGTGCTGGTGGTAGGCTGGTTCAAATCGTTCAAGACGCCCCTGGTCATCATGGCTCCCATACCGCTGACGCTGGTCGGCATTCTTCCGGCGCACGCGGGGATGGGCGCGTTCTTCACGGCCACGTCGATGATCGGGTTCATCGCGGGCGCGGGAATTATCGTGCGCAACTCGATCATTCTCGTGGACTTCATCGAGTTGCGCCGCTCGCACGGCATGCCGCTCGAAGAAGCCGTCGTCGATGCGGGGGCGGTGCGGTTCCGTCCGATGCTGCTTACGGCAGCCGCAGTCGTCGTTGGCGCAAGCGTGATTCTGTTTGATCCGATTTTTCAGGGGCTGGCTATTTCGCTGATGGCGGGGGAAGTGGCGTCGACGGTGCTCTCGCGCATCACGGTTCCGATTCTCTATTACATGAGCGAGCGCGGGAAGCGCGAAACGTCGCCGCCGCTTGAAGAAAATTTTGGGTAAGCAGTGAAAAAAAAGGAGGCCGTGCAATGACCGTAGATCGCTATCTCAGAATGATCGCGGGATTTTTCGTGGTGATTTCGCTCGCACTGGGTTATTGGGTGAGCCCGTACTGGTATCTGTTCACGGCGTTCGTGGGCCTGAACCTGTTCCAGTCGGCTTTCACCAACTGGTGCCCGATGATCACGATCCTGCGCAAGTCCGGCGTGAAGTCCTAGTCACCCTTAGTGGCGCATGCTTTAGCTTGTGAGGTTTGTGCGTGCAAGGACTAAAGCCCCACAAGCTGAAGCCTGCGCCACTTTTACGCCTCTACACCCGGCGCGGGTTCTGGCGCCGAAATTTCCGCGGGCTTGGCCAGAATGTCCAGCAGTCGGGTCACAAACTCGTTCAGGCTGGGCATGCCCATCAGGAGTTCGAGGGGCAACTTCGCGCCGAAAGATTCCTCGAGCGAATGTTGCAGCTCGAGCGCCATGAGGGAATCGAGGCCGAGGTTGCTCATGGATTCTTCGGGGTCGAGTTCCGGCGCGTCGAGCGCCATCACCTGCGCCAGGCTTTTCTGGACGTGCGCGAGCAGCAGGGCGTGCCGCCGGTCCGGAGGAGCGGCCAGGAATTCCTGCATGGACAGGCGCGGTCCCGATTCGCGCGCCGCTTTTGCCGCGGCGGGATGGGCTTTTTCCCGGACGAGATCGGAAATCAAAGCGGGAGGCTGCTGCCCGTTGAAGGAGCGCGCCAGTTGCGTCCAGTCCACGGACATCGCGACGGCCTGAGCCGGGTCCGTTCTTTTCGAACAGCCGGTCGAGCGCGGCGAGGGCTTGCGCGGGCGCAAGCGGATGCATCACGCGGGACGCCGGTCCGCGGGCGCTCGATGCGCGGGCGGCCATGCCGACCTCGGCCCACGGGCCCCAGTTGATGGACAGGCACGGCAAGCCTTGCGAGCGGCGATCGTGCGCCAGACCGTCCAGGAATGCGTTGGCGGCCGCGTAATTCGCCTGTCCGGGCGAACCCAGGACCGAAGCCACCGAAGAAAAAACGACGAAGAAATCGAGCGGCAAATCCGCGGTGAGGGTGTGGAGATTCCAGGCGCCGAGGACTTTGGGAGCCAGGACCCGGCGGAAGCTTTCCGCGTCCAGGTTGAGCAGCAAGTGGTCGTCCAGGACTCCGGCGGCATGAATCACTCCGCGCAGCGGCGGCATCGTGTTGCGAATTTCGGACAGCGCGCGGGCCAGATCGCTTTCGTTCGAAACGTCGGCCTGGATCGTCGCGACGGTGGCGCCTTTCGCCGCCAAATCGGCGGCGACCTCTTCGCCGGCGGGGGAGGCTCCACTGCGGCTGAGGAGAACCAAGTGCCGCGCGCCCTTTTCCACCAGCCAGCGCGCGACGGCGAGGCCCAGGCCTCCGTGGCCTCCCGTGATCAGATACGTGGCATCGGCGCGCGGAGCCGACGGAGCGATCCGAGCGATTCTTGGATTCGGCGCTGGTAAAAGAAAGCACGACCTTCCCGATATTTTTGCGCCTGGCCATGTAACGAAACGCGTTGGCGGCGTCCTCGACGGGGAAAATATTGTGCGGCAGCGGCTTGAAGGCTGCCCTGCTGGAACATCGCCATCAGTTCAAGGAGCAGCGAGCGGACCAGGGCGGGCCGCTCGCGGCAGACGCGCTCCAGGTCGAGGGCAAAATACGAGAGGTTATTGCGGAACGGGAACAGGCCCAGCGGCTTGTTCTGATAGATATCCGTCTTCCCGATTTCGACGAACCGGCCGTAGGCGGCGAGAATCGAAAGGCTGCGGGTAATGTATTCGCCCGGCAGAGAATTGAGAACCACGTCGACGCCGTGGCCGCCGGTGGTCTTCATGATTTCGTCGGCGAAAGCGAGGGAACGCGAGTCCAGAACGTGCGGCACTCGCATCGACTTCAGGTACGCGCGCTTCTCCGAAGAGCCGGCGGTCGCGAAAATTTCCGCGCCGGCGTGCTGAGCCAGTTGCACGGCGGCAAGTCCCACGCCGCCGGCCGCGGCGTGAATGAGCACGCGCTCTCCGCGGGAAAGTTTTGCGAGATGGTGGAGAGAATAGTAGGCCGTGAGGAACGCGATCGGAATCGTGGCCGCTTGTCCAAAGCTGAAAGCGGGGGGCTTGGGGACGACGGCGCGCGCGTCCGCGGTGGTGAAGGCGCTGAAGCTGCCGTTGGCCACGGCGATCACTTCGTCGCCGATCTTCATGTCTGTCACGCCCGACCCGACGGCGGAAATCGTTCCCGAGCATTCGGCGCCGAAGGGGATCGGTCCGCCGGGATATACGCCCGCGGCATTCATGACATCGCGAAAGTTCAGGCCCGCGGCGATTTACGCGGATTTCGACTTCGCCGGGCTGCGGCTCCGGACGAGAAGTTCCGCGCAGCATCAAGTTCTCGAGATTTCCGGGGCGCGTGATATCCAGGCGAAACGAATCGGCTTGCGGGAACATCCAGGAGCGCGCCGCTCGAGAGTTTGGGCGCGCGCGGCACGAGCCGGGCGACGTATCGCGTTCCTTTTCGGAAAGCAACTTCGCGCTCCGTGCCAGGGAGCGACAATTCCTCGGACAGTGCGGCGAGTTCTTCGGCGCCGCCTTCGGGATCGAGATCGATCCGCGTGCAGCCAAGCTCCGCGTGCTCGAGATCAATCGACTTTGCCAATCCCCACAAGGGAGTCTGGGCCAGAGAGACACGCGCGGGCGTGGGTCCGACGGCCTGCGCTCCGCGAGTTACGATCCACAGGCGCCGCTTCGAACCGCTGGCCTCGCGAAGCAGGGTCTGAACAAATTGCAGCGTTTCGATCCACTGGGTCTGCGCTTCCAGGATCGCGTCCGGGCGAGCGGCGAGATCGCACAGGTCGAGGCTCGAAAGATGGACGACGTTGCCGCAGTCGACGTGGAGCTTGAGGTCCCGAAGATCATCCGGACTTGCGACGATGCAATTCTCTCCCTGCGACTGAAGATGGGCCGCAAGCGCTTGTCCAACGCCGCCGCGATCGGCAAGGATGAACCAGGAAGGCGGCTCCGAACCATTGGAATTCTTGCGACGCGACGGGCCGCTTCGCCACCCAGGTGACGTCGTACAGCAAGTCGCCGGGATTCTCGCGCGCCTCGCGGTCCGTTTCTCCAGAGACGAGCTTCACCCGAAAACCGAGGAGTTCGCACGCGACGCAGCCATCCTCATCAAGCAGGCGGATGTCCGCCTCGAGGAATTCCGTCCCGAGGCTGCTGCCCGGGCGAACGACGCAGTGGCTGAAGAGCCGCGCATCCGGCCGCGCCAAAAATCGGAGGCTCGCGACTCCGGTGGGGAGATAGATCCATTTCCGGCCGGACCCGGTTCTGTCTTCCGGCAACGCGGCCGCGAGCACTTGCAGGCAGGAATCGAGCAGCGCGGGATGAATCCAGGTGCCATCGGAATTTCCGTTGGTTTGGCAAACCGGAATCACGGCAGGCGGAAGCCGCACTTCTCCAAGCGCCTCGCGCTGTCCGCACCACAACTGCTGGACGCCCTGGAAACTCGGGCCGTATTCCAGACCGGCATTTCTCAATGACGCGTAAAGCTCCGCGGCTGTTTTGCGCTGCGGACACCGGGCCCGTATTTCATCCAGGCTGTATTGTTCCTCGGCGCAACGAACAAACTCCGCAACCTCCATGCGCATGTCGCCGGAAGCGTGCAAGGTCCACGCCGCATTCTCGTGGCTGCCGTTCAGGTTTGCGTTGGAACTGTAAATCTGGAAAGAAGCGCTGCCGCTCGATGCCGGGGAAGCGACCAGCTGCAAAGTGCGCGTGCCCGAGGCGGGAAGAATCAGCGCTTCCTGGAACGCTACGTTGGATAAAACCGGGGAGCCGGCTCCAAAGAGTTCCGTCGAAGCCGCGCGCGCCATTTCCAGATATGCGGAAGCGGGAAAAACGACGGAGCCCTGAACTTTGTGGTCGTTCAAGTAGCGAAGAGTATCGATTCCGATCTTGCTCTGGAACTGCGCCATGGGCAGAGCGGAGTTCACACGCTCTCCAAGCAGAGCGTGCACCGGCTTCGCCGCCTTCCGCGGGCCGGACGCGTCGGGCGGATCTTCCCAGCACCGCTCTCGCTCGAAGGGATACGTTGGCAGAGGCACTTTCAACGGCTGGTAAGGTTCATCGAAGGCCTTCCAATCGACGCTGGCGCCGCGGACGTACAACGAAGCCAGGCTCGCGAGCATGCTCTGCCAAGCGCCGCGATCGCTTTCGAGCGAAGAAAGCCAAGTGGCCTTCGTTCCCGGATCGCGGAGACGCCCGGTTCCGGAGAAGCTGCCGGGAGGTCCCACTTCCAGGAAATGGTCGTAACCCTGCGCCGCGAGTGTTTCGATTCCCTCTTCGAATTGCACGCTCCTGCAGAACGTGAAGGCGCCAATAGTCGGCGCCGGGAATTTCGCCTTCCGCCAAAAGCTTTCCGGTGAGGCCGGAAACGAACGGCACGCGGGGCAATTGGAATTTCACGGCTGCGCGCCGCTGCCTCGAACTCATCGAGCATTCGATTCAGTTCGCCGTCGTGAAGAGCAAGCTGCAGGAGGCGAGCGCGTTCGACGATGAGCTTGAGATGCGTCCTCGCAGCTCATGACGCCGGAAATTACCGCTGCCGCATATTCCCCGACGCCTGCGCCCAGCACGGCGTCCGGCTCGATGCCCCAGGATCGCCAAAGTTCCGCCAGCGCGAACTCCAGAGCAAATAGCGCCGGGTCGCGGCGTTCCGCATTGTTTTGTCCCGCGGAAAGCGCGGCGAGCAACGGCTCATCCGGGTGCGAACCCAGAAAACGCGAGCAGCGATCCATCGCCGAGCGAAACACGGGTTGGGTGGCGTAAAGCTGGAACGCGGCGCAGGCATTCGAAGCCTCCGCGCCAAACAGAAAGGCGACGCGCGGCCCGTCTTTTCTCGTGGAGTGTCCGGCGCGCAGTTCCGCCACGGCACTCTGCGCCGGCTGCCCCGCCGCAAAGGCAGCGAGCGCTTCCCGCAGTTGCTCTTTGCTTTCGGCAACCACGGCCACGCGGCGCGCGAAGTGCGATCTGCCGGCGTTGGCGCTGAAGCAGATGTTCATGAGGTCGTCTTCGGGATGTTCCGCAAGATGCCTCTCGTAGCGGCTCGCGAGGTTCTTGACCGCACTTTCCGTCCGAGCGGAAAGCGTCAAGATGTGGCAGGGGCGGCTCGGCAAACCTTCCGGCCGGGACCGCGCCGGCGCTTCTTCGACAATCATGTGCGCGTTCGTGCCGCCAAATCCAAAACTGCTCATGCCTGCGAGACGCCGAGGCGCGCGCGGCCAGGGCTGCGGCTTGCTGGGAATAACGATTCGCGTGCCGGCAAGGGAGATCCGCGGATTGAGCTTGGTGAAATGCAGCTGGCCGGGAATTTCATCGTGCTGAAGGCAAGCCAGCACTTTGGCCAGGCTGGCCATTCCCGAAGCGTTTTCCAGGTGGCCGATGTTGGCCTTCACGGAACCCATCAGGCAAGGAGGATCCTCCGGGCGTGGTCTTTCCCAGCACGCCTTTGATCGCTTCGACTTCGATCGGGTCGCCGATCGATGTGCCGGTGCCATGGGCTTCGATGTAAGTCAGCTCGCGCGGAGCAACTCCCGCCTGAGCCAGCGCCTCGCGGATGACGGATTGCTGGGCCGAGGCATTGGGAGCGGCGATGCCCGCGGTGCGGCCGTCCTGGTTCACGGCCGATCCTCGAATGAGCGCGAGAATATGATCGCGATCGCGCAGCGCGTCGGAAAGGCGCTTGAGGACGACCGCGCCGCAGCCTTCGGCGCGAACGTAGCCGTCGGCCTTGGCGTCGAACGTTTTGCAGCGGCCGTCCGCGGCCATCATGCGCGCGTGCGAAAAAGCGATGGTGACTTCGGGAGAGAGGATGAGATTGACGGCGCCGGCGATCGCCAGATCGGATTGCGCGCTGCGCAGACTTTCGCAGGCCATGTGAATCGCGACGAGAGAGGACGAACAGGCGGTGTCGATCGCAACGCTGGGGCCGCGCAGGTCCAGCAAGTAGGAAATGCGGTTCGCCGCGATGCTGTGCGCGTTGCCCGTTCCCAGATAGGCGTTGATTATCTTTAGGTGATCTTGGTAGTTGATGATCACATTGGAGTAATCGAATCCGCCGATGCCGACGAAAACGCCCGTTCTGCTGCCCGCCAGCTTGTCCGGCGGCTGCCCCGCATTTTCGAGAGCCTCCCAGGTCACTTCGAGCAGCAAGCGCTGCTGCGGATCCATGGCCGCGGCTTCGCGCGGCGAGATGCCGAAAAAATGCGGATCGAATCGGTCGATGCCGGGAAGGAATCCGCCCCAGCGCGTGCTCATCTTGGCCGGTGGTTCCGGGGAGAGGATCGTACAGCGCGTCGATATCCCATCGATCGCGCGGAATTTCCGAGATGGCATCCACGCCGTTTCGCAGCAAAGTCCAAAATTCCTCGAGGCCGGCCGCGCCCGGGAACCTGCAACCGATGCCGACGATGGCGATGGGATCGGCGCCGCTGATTTCCGGACGGCTTTCCGTGGCGATGTTCGTGATTGCCGTTCCCGTGCGCGTTTCCGTTGCCGTTCGCGTTGCCGGCCAGGCGATGTGAATAGGACTGCGTGCTCAGGTAGTCCCACACGAGTCCGCTGCGCGGGCTGGCTCGCGCCGTTCTGCTTGCGATCGGGGCGGCCTTCGCGATCCCGCCATTCGTGCACCACTTCGAGCGTGCCGGCGAGAAACGCTTCGCGGCAGGCATAGCGCTGAATTTTTCCGCTGGAGGTTCTGGGAATGCTTCGCGGCTCGATGAGCACGACGGCGTCCGGATGAACTTCGTGCGATTCGGTGAGCGCGCGGCGGATCGCGGCGACCACATCCTCGTTGGGAGCGGATGCGCGGTCGTTCACTTCCTGAACGATGACCAATCGCTCCGCTCCATCCACGTCAATGGAAAACGCGGCGCCGCAAGCGGGCCGCAGCGCGCGGTGGCTCCGCTCGACGGTGTGTTCCAAATCCTGGGGATAGTGGTTGGAGCCGCGAATGATGATGAGATCTTTCAAACGTCCGGTGACGAAGAGTTGCCCGCGATCGAGAAATCCGAGATCGCCGGTGCGAAGGAAGGGGCCTTCGCCGGTGGCCAGATGCGCGCCGAATGTCTTGCTCGGTCTCCTCCGGCTTGCGCCAATAGCCGCGCGCCACGCTCGGACCCGAAACCCAAATTTCTCCCACGCGGTCCGAAGCGCAGGGCGCAAGAGTTTCGGGATCGACAATCGCGACGTTGAGGTCCGGGCGCGATTCCGCCGCAGCCCACCAAAACGCGGCTGCCCGCGGCGCCCTCTTCCGCCGGCTGGATTCGATTTCGCTGCAACTCCTCCGCGAGCACGGCGGGCGTGAAGGGCGCGCCGCCATCCGAATGGCCGGAAACGATCAGCGTCGCTTCCGCCAGGCCGTACGCGGGGCGGAACGCCTCTTGCCGAAAGCCGCACGGGCCGAACGCTTTGGCGAACTGCGCGAGCGTATCCGGGCGCACCGGCTCGGCGCCGCACAGCGCCACCTTCACGCTGGCGAGATCGAGCGACGCGCGCTGTTCGGCGGAAATTTTTTGCACGCAAAGTTCGTAGGCAAAATTTGGCGCGACCATGGTGGTCGCCCGATAGCGCGTCACCGCCGCGAGCCAGCGGATGGGGCGCTGCAGAAACGACGACGGCGGCATCACGATCATCTCGCCGCCCGCATAGACCGGCTGGAGCAAGCCGCCGATCAGGCCCATGTCATGGTAGTGCGGCAGCCAGGTGACGCCGATGCTTTCCGGCGAAAACTGGAAAACTTCCCGCAGGCATGCCAGGTTGTGCAGCAAATTGCCGTGCGTCACCATGACGCCGCGCGGCGTGGCGGTCGAGCCCGAAGTGTATTGCAGGAACGCCAGCGTTTCGAGAGTTGCGCCGGGATCGCGCGCATTCGCCTGCATTCGCCGCGGGCAAATCGTCGGTCGCCAGCCACTGCAACTTCTTCAGTTCCGGCGCGCGCTTGAACAAATCTTCCGCCTGGCGGCGAATCTTCGCCGTCGTCAGCACGAACTTGGCTTCGGAATCCGCGGCAATGGCCAAGAGGCGCGGAATCTGCCGATGAAGGCGCGCGGGAAAAACCGGGACGGCCACGACGCCGGCGTACAGGCAACCCCAGAATGCGGCGATGAATTCGAGGCCGCCCGAATAGAAAAGCAGGGCGCGATCTCCCGCCGCGGCCTGCGGCGCGAGCGCAGCCGCGATGGCGCGGGCGCGCGATTCCAGTTCTTCGTATGTGAGGCGGGACTCTTCGGTTTCGCCGTCGGCGAGATAGCGGAAAGCGACGCGCGGGCCGTGCTCCGCCGCTCTTGCGCGGAGCAGTTCAATCAAATTCGCGAAGCGCGCGTCACGATCGGATGAAAAATTGGCCAAAGTTCCTATCTCCCAGAATGAACCAAGTGCGCCGGACCTGCGATGAATACACTCCACTTATCTCACGGGCCCCGAAGGAGCCATATGCCCCTCCATCAGGGGCTAAAGAGTCTGTGTGAGAACTCAGTTTTGGGTCATGTAGCGCCCGCCTTAGGCGGGCATCTGCGTAATTCCAAAGTGCCCGCCTGAAGGCGGGCGTTACAAAGGCGCCGATCGTGAGTTCTCACACAGACTCTAATGCCCTTTATTCGATGCCTTGATGTCGCGGCTAAGAGGCCGCGGAAAAATACATTTTGTCATTCCGCGGCGCGCCGAGGAATCTCTCTTTCCGGCGTGAAACCCAAGGAGAGATCCTCACTTCGTTCGGAATGACAAAATAAGATATTTCTTCCGCAACCTGTAAAGCCGCGACCCACAAAACCCCGTTTGAGGCACCTTCGTATAAGGCGCCTTCTGTGAGACGCTTTCCAGCGTACTCGCCTGCTTCTCCGGTTACTTTTCCGTTTCCCGGGTCCTGGCTTTTGATTCTTCTCCAGCGCCTCCGGGGTGAACAGCGCGGCGTCCAACCCTGTATTCAGATGAACCTCATCAATCGTCAAGACCGATTTCGTGCCCTCGAGCAACGAACGCATTTCCGTCTTCCGCGCGCCCCAGATTCCGGCCTCTTTGCGAAGCCCGCTGGCGTGCATCTCGCGGACCTTGCGGCCGTCCTGATCGTACATCTCCGCATGCAAGATGCAGGGTACATCCTGGGCCACCCAGTAATAAATAAATTTGTATTGTGAACGTTCCGGGGTGACGGGGGTGGCCAAAATCTTGAATGTCTTATGATTCTCGATAATATCCTCGGCGGGTAGTGGCTGATACGTGAAATCGTCGAGGGAGCGCTCGGCGATATCCTCGTAGGTAAAGTCGCTGCCGGCGAAACGCTCGGACCGTTCGCGCGGCGCCACGCTGCGAACACGTTCCGTGGCCGGGGTGTAGATCCACTGGCGGTCGGTCAAACCCGGCTGGTTGATGGAAAGCAGTGTGACGCCGCGAAGCTCCGGAGGATCGGTAAAGCGGACCAGCGTCTTGCCGTTGCCGAAGGAGCCCACGCGGCTGAGCGTAAACTTTTTCCGAACGGTGTGGCCGTCCTTGTCCGTGACATCGAGCGTGGCGCGCAGCTTGGCATCGTGGCTGGTGTCCTGCTGGTAGACGCCCGCCATGATCGCTTTGGCATCGGTCTCGCCGAAGCCGGGAAGCGCGCAAGACAAACACAATGCGAGGGATAGCAGCGCCGCGGTCAGACGTCCTTCTTTCGCGGCACATCTGATTTACAGCCGCTCTACTCATAGCCGATCGCCTCGATCACCTGCATGCAGGCCGCGTTGCGCGCCGGCCACCAGCCCGCCGCGAGTGAAACCGCCGTCACGACAGGCACGGAGAGCAGGACAAATTCCCAGGGGAAATAAAACGGCACAGAATAGCCGGCCAGCACCACCGACACGGTGTGTGACATGAATATCGTGTTCAGAACGCCAGCCACCGAGCCGACAAACACGCCGACAATGGCAACCGCGACCGCCTCCAGCAACACCAGTTTCCGGATTTGCGCGCGCAGGCCGCCGATCGCGCGGACGATGCCGATCTCGCGACGGCGCTCCGACACGGAAATCAGGAGCGTGTTGACGATTCCGAGAATGGCGATCATGACGGCCACGACCAGTTGCATGTAGTTGAGAGTGAAGAACTGGTCCACGAGGCTGGAGATCCATCGCTTGAACTCCGCGTTCGTGTAGACGAAAGCGTGGAAGGAGCCGGCCGTGAGGCGTTCGATATCGTGTTTCATGGCCAGCTGGTCTACGCCGGGATTCAGATCGACGTCGATGAAATCCACCGCATCGTCTCCCCAATACTTTTTGTAGAGGGCGCGGTCCATGAAGATGGTGCCCTTTTCCGAACGATAGTCGTCGAGATAGCCGAGAATCGGGCGCTCCAGCGTTCCAGTCGGAGACTCGACACTGAGCTGATTCCCGACTTTGACTCCCCAGCGCAGGGCGAAATTTCTGGACACCAGCACGCCCTCGCCTCTCGTCAGCAAGTCATGCACCGTTCGCGAATCCGCGCCTTCGATGGCTTTTTGCGAGCGCGCCAGGAAGCCGTCCATTTCAATGGCGATCACCGCAGCGGTGTCGGCTTTATAGGGGATGGACGTGAAGCGCACGTTTTCAACGCGCTGCACTCCGGGAAGCGCGGCGATCTGGCGTCCCAAATCCTCGGTGAAATGGTAGCTGGTGGACCGTAACATCGCGGAGGTAGCCACGAAAATGTCGGCGTTGAGGACCTGATTCATCCAGCGGTCGATCATCAGGCGGTAACTCTGGATGTAGGACGCCGTGGAAAAAACGAACATCAGGCCGACCATCAGGGCGCCGACCGTAGCCGAGCTCCTGCGGGGGGTCTGGATCATGGCGTCAACCGCCAGCGCGCCTTCCGATCCGCCGACCCAATTCATAATCGGACGCAACACGCGCGCGGAATACAGTACCAGCTTCGGCAGAATGATCGTCAGGCCAAGGAGAACAATCGCGGCGAATGCGAATTGAATGGGCAAGCCCAGGCGCGAGGGAGTCCAGAGCGCCAGGGCCGAACCCGCGGCGATCAGCAAGAGGCCGCCGCCCACGCGCTTCCAGCCGAGCACGGATTCCCGGTGGCGCGCCTCGATGTTGTGCAACGCCAGCGCAGGGTCCAGGCACGCCGCGCCGCGCGCCGGGTACCACGCGCCAATCATGGACGCGGCGATGCCCAGCACAAAGGCAATCGCGCACTGGTCGAGGTGCAATCTGGCAGGGGCGGCCGAGGACACGACACCGTACACAGCGGCGACCATGCCGCGCATCACCCGATTGGCCGCCGAGGCGAGGAGGAAACCTCCGGCGATACCCACAATTGAACCGATCACGCCCATCAGGAACGCTTCGCACAAGAACATCCGGCTCACATTGCCTTGCTCCACGCCAATCGCGCGGAGGATGCCGATTTCCTTCCAGCGCTGGTTGACGGCGATCGTGAAGGAATTGAAGATGATGTACACGCCCACCAGCAAGGCCACAAAGCTTGTGATCAGGATTCCCACGCGCATCGCGGTGATGGCGTTTTCGAGCGCCTGCCCGCGGACTTCGGGGCGGTCCACTTCCACTCCGGGCGGAAGCTGGGCGCGCAAACGCTGCTGCACGACATCCACGGGAACATTCGGAGCGTTCATCAAGTCGATGCGGTCGAACTTGCGGCCTCGATGAAATACCACCTGCGCGGAGTAAACATCCATCACGGCCACATTGCCGCCAAAAACCTCTCCCACGCCAACCGGCTTGAAGGTTCCCTGTACCGTGAACTCTTTCTTTCCGTCGGAGGCGAAGAGCGGAAGCTTGTCCCCGACTTTCAGGCCGTGGCGATCGGCAAAGGCGCGAGAAAGTAAAATGGAGTTGGGCTGCGCGAGAAACACCAGCGGATCGGAAATCTGCGTCTGCGAGTTGTCGAACTGGTAGTCGCGAAGCTGGTGATCTCCCGCCGTGTCCACGCCGAGAACCAGGAGCGTGCCCTCGTCCGCAAAGGACGTTTGCACCATCGTTTCGATGATCGGTTCGGCAAGTTGGACGCCAGGCGTGGCGCGGACGGTGTCCAGCACTTTTTCGGAAAATCCGGATTCACCGGCGGTTATCTGCAGAGTTGCCTTGCCCGCCAGTTTTTCCACGGTTGCATGCAGGGAGTCAAGCAAGGTGGCATTGCCGGTGCGAATCGCGAAAAAAACGGCCACGCCGAGGGCGATGCCGAGGGTGGTCAAAGCGACGCGGAGCCGGTGCGCGCGCCACTGTTTGAACGTGATGAGCCACAGCGCCCCGAACATCAGCGGTCTCCTGCGGACGGGGGAGCAGCACCTACCCTGCCGGTATGCACTTCCTTGACGAACTGGCCGTCGCGCAGGGTCAAGATCCGGTCGCAGAATGCGGCGGCGAGGTCATTATGAGTGACCAGCAGAATTGTGTTGTTGAATTCCCGATGGAGGTCGTCGAGGAGGCGTAGAATGTCCTCCCCTGTCGCCGAATCGAGATTCCCGGTGGGTTCGTCGCCGAGCAGAATGGGCGGGCGAAAGACAAGGGCGCGGGCAATGGCCACGCGCTGGCGCTCGCCTCCGGAAAGCTCGTCGGGGCGATGGTGCCCCCGGACCTTAAGCCCCACACGTTCCAGCATCGCCGCGGAGCGCACTTCCGTTTCATGCCTTCGGACGCCCTGCAAACGTAGCGGGAGAGCGACATTTTCGAGCGCGGTGAGCGTGGGGAGGAGGTTAAAAGTTTGGAAGATCATTCCCAGTTTTTCCCGCCGGAGGCGGGTGCGCCGGTCGTCATCCAACGCGGCAAGCTCGATGCCTTCCAGCTTGATCGAGCCGGAAGTAGGCTCGTCCAGGCCGCAAATCAAGTTGAGAAGCGTCGACTTCCCGGAGCCGGACGGCCCCATGACCGCCACCCGCTCGCCCTGTTCGACGGTCAGGCTCAGGTTGTGCAGAGCCTGAACGGCCCCGCTGTCTCCGTAGCTTTTGGAGACGTTGGTCAGCTGGATCATAGTCGCAGCCGCGAGCATCCGGAGATGACGGGCCAGTGCCTCAAGCGGGACCTGATTCTACCCCAGGGCAGCGGAACCACGAAGATGTAATTTCAAGAATGCCGTGAAATAAACAAACAGGTTAGCTGTTCGTCCGCGGCGAAATATCGGCGAATCCCATATAGTTTGACGCAATTGGAAGACAGGCGATAGCCGCTTTGCCCTGCGAATGTAACAAGCACGGTAACCAATTGCCAAAACGTGCGCAACGTGATACTTGGTGCGGGACTCAAAAAAAGCGACCATCAGTTGTACTGCCTCTAGTTTGTCGGAGAACAGTCCACCCTCCCGTGGGTGAATGTCAAGAGTTGTGACTATTCGGCGGACGTGGATCCCGCTTGAATCAGGTTTATTCGCCGCTTATTTCAGGCTTTCCATTTCTTCCCGATCGTTGATGCCGGACGGAGTGAAGCCCGGCAGCTAGTGATGTTGTGTGGTTTGCAAAGAAGTGGACCTGCCCTTCCTGCGAGAGGTTTGGCCCAGGTCCACCAAGTCAGAGTGTCTCGATTCGATATGGGAGTGTACCTTTGAAGTTGCGCCGAACCGGAAGCGACGGTCCTTTGTACCTGCTGGGCGGCGCGTTGCTGCTTGTCTTGTTGGCTTGCGCGGTCCCCGCCATCGCGCAAAAGCCCGGAACTGCCGGCCAAACCGCGTCCGGATCGATAAGCGGCAAAGTGACCGCCGGTACCGGGCAGAAAACGACCGATAATCTTGCTGGAATTACCATCAAGCTGACCGCAACAGCTCCGGGATCGTCGCCGAAAACAACGGTCACCGATTTCGAGGGCCATTTCGAGTTCCCGCGCCTGGACCCGGGGGATTACAGCCTGGAAGCCAGGGTCGAGGGCTTTCAGCCCTGGGCCGGTGCAGTCACGGTCAGTCCCGGCCACGCTGTCACCGAAGATATCGCTCTGCAGATCACCTCTGTTGAAGAGCGGATCGAGGTACAGGGGGAAGCCACGGAAATCGCGACGCAGAGCGTGAGCGCCACGGCCACCGTGACGGATCAGCAACTCGAGCAATTACCCCTGCGCACGCAAAAGTTTACCGAGGCGCTGGCCGTATCTCCGAGCGTCATCCGGACGCAGGAAGGCAAACTGAATTTCAACGGGCAGGCGGAAAGCCAGGGGATGCTCCTTGTGGACTCGGCGGAGAACGTGGATCCGGTGTCCGGCAGCTTCGCGATTCCCGTCCCGGTCAATGCGATTCAAAACATTCAGGTGTTCAGCACTCCTGACAGTTCCGCGTACGGCGGATTTTCCGGCGGGTTGACCCGGATCGACATCAAGCCCCCCGTGTCGGGATGGAATTACAAACTTCTGGATCTCGTTCCGTCGTTCCGGGGCAAGAATGACCACTTGATTGGCCTCTTGAACATGACTCCGGGGCTGGAATTTGGCGGCCCACTCCTCAAGAACAAGCTCAGCTTTACCGAGAACATGACGTACGAATTTCGCAAGGACCCGGTGCACGGCCTTTCGTGGCCCCTGAACGAAACGGTCACCTACAGCCTGGTCTCCTTCACGAATTTCCAATGGACGTTTTCGCCGAAGCATCTTCTGAACGTAAACATCAACATCTTTCCGTCGACCATTTTGTACGCCAATATCGATTCGCTCATCCCGCAAAGCGCTTCCGCGGATTTCCGGCGCCGGGGCGCTTCCGTCGGATTCTCGGATGCGTACCAGTTCGATTCGGGCCTGGTCCTCAACACGGTCGTTCGGTACACGAATTTCTTCACCAGCGAACATGGCCAGGGCCTGGCCGATATGACCATTAATCCCGAAGGCTGGGGCGGCAATTACTTTAATACGTTTTCGCGAAATGCAAATCAGCTCGAGGCGCTTCCCATCCTGCAGTTGCCTGAGAAATCCTGGCACGGCAGCCATCAAATTCAATTCGGCACCGACATTCTGTACCGCTCCTTCACGGGGAGCAGCGTTTCCCGGCCGATCGATCTTCTGGCACAGGGCGGCACGTTCTCCGAGACGATCGATTTTCTGGGTGCGGGAAAACTGCAGGCGAATGAAACGGAGATCGCGGAATATGCGGAGGATCGCTGGACGCTGACCAAGGGACTGGCTCTGACTCTGGGGGGCCGCTTGACCCAGCAAACGATCGGCCGGGACGTCGCCATCGCGCCGCGCGCCGGGCTGGCATATTCCATGCCCGGCAATAAGCTCGTGATTCGCGCCGGAGCCGGCTTGATTTACGGGCATGTCCCGCTGCTGGCAACGGATTTTGTGAACGATCAGGAGCGAGTGATCACCTTTACCTCCGGACCAATGGCCAATCAGCCCATCACGCTGCAAAATGTTTACGGGGCTTCGGGGATTGGCGGAACTTCCTCCACACTGATGGACAACAGCAGCACGCGCACTTTTACGTGGAATGTCGAAGGCGAGGCGCCGCTGCGGAAGGACCTCAGCCTCCGCTTTGGGTATTATGAAACCCACACCATCAACCTGTTCGTTCTGAATCCGGTTCTCCCTGTGACCGGGACCTCCGGTTTTCTGGTCCTTCAGAACACAGGATCTTCCAATTACCGGCAAGCTCAAATCACCACGCGATACCGGCCAAGCGAACGCAACGAGTTGAATGTTTCCTACGCGTGGAGCCGGGCGCGCGGCGACCTCAATACTCTTGCGGACACCTTCCTCCCCGTTCAGGCGCCTGTGATCCGCCCGAACGCCTATGGAATCCAGCCGGCCGATGTCCCCAACCGGGTGCTCGCGTGGGGATATTTCACGCTGCCCAAGAAGTTTATATTCAGCCCCGTGGCGGACCTGCATACTGGTTTCCCGTACTCGAATGTGGATGTTTTGCAGAACTACGTGGGAGCCCCGGACAGTTTGCGTTTCCCGGTTTACTTTTCGCTGGACGTCAAGCTCACCCGCGAATTTACAGTGCATATGCCTTTCAAGGAGAACTCCAAGCGCCACAAGATCAGCATTGGAGTCTTTTCGCAGGATGTGACGAACCGCCTTAACCCGCACGATGTGTTCAGCAACGTCACTTCGCCTCTATTTGGCGCGTTTGACGGCTTTCAGCGGCGTTTGACGGGGCTCGACATTAACCTGAGCGAGTAAAGTTTCCCCCGCACAGTTTTCGTGAAAACCCAGTATTGGCAGGATTTTGTAGCGCCCGCCTTCAGGCGGGCATTTTTGCATCCCGCACCACGCGCATGCCCGCCTGAAGGCGGGCGCTACAACTAGAGCGCTTCCATTCCCTGATAAATCGTCAAAGGAACATCGGCCTGCAATTTTAATTTAGTTGGAGTGATTGGACAGCGCCAGCGAGTTTGCGGAGGGACCGGCGTCGCTTCCTTTAATGCCGCGCGCCGCCAGGATTTCATAATTCTGATACTTGATGGTGAGGACGGCGCGCCCGCCCCCGCGCACGGCGGAAACGGATTCATTTTCGGAAGGCAGCCAGAAATTTCCAACCTTCAGGTAGGTGTGGTGGATCTCGGTTTTCTTGATCCAGAAAGACGGATTCTTGGCAGGTTCGGCTTCGATGCGGCACACGGCAAAGTCCCTGCCGTCCACCCAGATCCGCCCGCGATACAAAAGTTTGCTGGGAATCTTGGGCTCAACTGTGAGCTGGTAGGAACAATTGTCCGGTGTATTTTGGTGCTCAAATTCGCTGAAATCGTAATTGCTGGCATTGAGAGCGACGCGCGCGCGATTCTCCTCATTCATGGATTCGAGTTCGGCCTCGAGGAGGCGTTTGAGGACCCGGTCGACGAGCCATTGGGGGCCGCTCTGAGAAACGATGTTGAATTGTTTTGTAGAGGGCGCGTCATACGTCATGTCCACAACCATCTCGGCATGAAAGGAAGCGGGGAAACCTTTGTAGTCCAGGGTATAGGTGCGCCTGCCTTGATATTTTTGCAACGCATCCGCGCGTTCGGCATTTTTTTCGACCATCTTATCGAGGACCTGCGGCAGGTTCATCCGCGGTTCGATCGTCTCTTGTGAAATTGGAGATTGCGCGAATGCTCCCGCGGAACAAAGGAGCAGCAGCAAAAGAAAGAGGGCATTCGACAACCTGGAATAGTGTTTTCCGATAAACATTGGGATCGCAGTTCTCCACGCCGGAATCGCGCAGCCGGGAATTGGATTTCAACTCAGGTGTTCACAATCTTTCCAGCATCTTCGAGAAGGATGCTTTCGACCTCGGCTGCGGTATTCGTGTGTCGTTCGTACACATTGTACATCCCTGAAAAGATCTGATCCCAGGAACCAATGGAAAGGGCGCGCTGGCGGGCCGCGACCCGCATCGACTCATGCACCTCGGGCCGGGTCATCAGGAGCGAGAGGAGCGAGGCGAATTCATGCGACTGATTTGCGATGTAGCCGGAAATACCATGCTCGACCGTGTATTTTGGTCCGCCGGCCGGGGACACGAGAGCGGGAACCCCGGAAGCCAGCGCTTCCAGCACCGCGAGGCCAAACGTGTCCGTTTCCGAAGGGAAGACAAACGCATCGAGATTTGCAAAAGCGCGGGAAAGGTCATTGCCGCCAAGCCAGCCGACAAATTCCGCATGCTGCATGTTTTCCCGCAGCCACTTTTCTTCGGACCCTTGTCCGATCAGGACAATGCGAAAGTCCCGCTGGCCGGCCGCAAGCAGTTCGGGTTCGAGTTGAGCGAAAAAGCGCACATTTTTTTCCGGTGTAAGCCGCCCGACGTAGCCGATCCGGAAAGGGCCGCCGGCAGGACGGTCTCGAAACGCCGGGCAGAAAGCGTCGGTGTTCACGCTGTGGGACATAAGGAAGCAGGGTTTTCCCGTCGTCTTGCCGAGCAATTCAACCAGTTCGCGATTGGGGGCGAAAAGCAGCCGCGGGATTTTGTAAAAGCGGGCAGCCGCGCGGAAACTGCCGAATTCGGCGGCGGCGGCCAATTTCCCGGACAGATTGTCCGGCCACGAAGAGAGCAGGCTGGATACGCGGCGGCGGGCGAATTGGTGAACGTTGGTTTGCCAGGAGGCCGCCAGCGGGACGCCCAGATTGTGGGCCATCAGGGTCCCCAGGATTCCAACGTCGCTCGGCCCTGTAATGTGGATCATGCCCGGACCGAAATCACTCATGATCCGCAGCAGCTTTGGGTAATGCCGCAAGAACAGGGGATCAAATTTATGGTGGCCGTCGAGCGGGAAAGTTGCCCAGCCGCGACTCAATTGTACTCTGGTAATTGATCCATCGGTTACTACTTCGTCGCGCGGCCCCGCGTGGACCAGTAGGAACGCGAATCCGTGTTCTTTTGCAAACTCGGCAAACTGCCGGCTGGTATTCGCGACGCCGTCGATTTCACGGTACGTGCACGGAAACAGCGCCACCCTGAGATTGGCAGCCCTCACGCAACGACCTCATAGGGAACTTCCGAACCCTTCTGCAAATCCGACGGCCCTCGAAAAGTAAAATTCAAGGCGTGCCTCACCGAAGCATTTTCCACCATGCGAAAAATGGAAAAAATCGGTGTGAGAAATGCCGGAGGAGCCTTCCACAGCGCGGCTAAAGGGCGGTGATACCCGGTCTGAAAATCCATGTGGAAGACCCGCTCGTCCCAGCGGCGGGAACCAGCAGGATGTTCCGGATAGTCGCGGATCGTGTCGATCACGGTTTGGATGAAACGGATGCCGAGGGGCTCCGCGTATTGCGGCATGAAGACGATATGGCTGAGCTGCTCGCGCCTGATTTCATCGATAAATTCGGGGAAACTGGCGGCCTGCGTCAAATTCAGCGCGGCGCTCGGCTCGCAGCCGTGGCGGTCTCCCCCGGAGATCAATGGGCGCTGCCAGGCGGCGGCCAATTCCACGACTTTTTTATTTTCCGTCCAGGCGCGCATCGCATTGAGCTCGATGGCATGAAAGAATTGGACGTGGCGCTGCAAAAACAGTTCAAGCTTGCCAAGAAAAACCGGTTGCCCCAGGCAATACTGGTCCCAAAGGGGATGGTTGAAGACGATTAAAACTTCCGGAAGTTCATGAAGCGCCGCCAGGAGCTCCAAGAGGCGCGGCCCGGAGGGTGAGCGCGTGTAGGCAGCCAGGTCGTCCATGATCAAGTGCGCCTGGCTTTCCGGCAGGTTGTGAATTCCCAGATGGAATACAGCCCCTTCAAAAGGGACGCTCCACTCCACGGCAAACGGAATCTGAACGGGGGCCGGCAACTGGCGCAATGCGCTGGGCGCGCCGATGCTGTCATGATCGGTAAGCGACACGAGGCTCGTCAATTCGAGGTCGATCTCGATCTGATTGCTCTCGAGTTCAAATGCCAGCTTGGGAGGCAATGGGGGCGTCCAGTAGGCTTGCGAAAAATCGACGGGCCGGACGGATTTCTTGATCTGTTCCTTCAAAGCCCATCGCAGCGGGGGCCATTTTTCAGCGAAGGCAGGGATAAAGAGCAGGCTCTCCTTGGATTGATTGGTATGGCTGTGGAGGGAAACTGCCGTTCGGTACTTGCCTGCGAGGCGCGGTTGTTTCCAAAGGCATGAAATCTGTGATTGTGGCAATGGGTTTTGTCCAGGAGGATTTAGGGTCATATTCAGAATGTCAAACTCTGGCCTCGTACTCCAGCAGTCAAAAACTAAAATTTCCAGGCTGGCAATATGCGTGTCAAGTATTGTGCCTTTGCACACCAAAACCGAGCCTTGAGCGGCAGGCGCCTTGCGCCGCCCCAAACGTCTTCACGGGCCCAGCTATGGTGATCGGACCGGCCCTCGAGCGTGAGCATTAGCAGGGCTGCATGGCGGTCGAGATGCCCGCAGCCCGAATGGGCAGAAAATTTCCGGCGGGCCGCTTCCGACAGCTACCCTGCCAGGCGTGGAAGTGATTCGCAATACGTTTGACGCCGGTTACCGTTGTGGCGGTTGCCCTGCCGCCGGCGTCGCTGCCTGTGCCAGAGGAGGTTGCGGCCCGAGCACTTTTACAAGGGCCTGATAGGCGCATTGCTCGTCGGCATTTCCGCCGCCGACTCCTACCGCCCCGATCATTTGGTTATCCACCACGATGGGAAGGCCGCCCGGAACGAAATAGTAGGAGAGGCCATACTCCTTGCCGAGGTCGAGCCGAATCAGGCGGCCATCTACTGTGTTGAAACGCTGCGCGACGGTGGCCGAAGAAGATCGGGCGTAGAGAGCGGTCTTGGCTTTCATCAGTCCAGTTTCCACTCCGATCGGTACCACTCCATCCATTTTGTGGGCGTCGATGATCTCGCCGATCGGCGAGACAACGAAAATGGCGATCGAAACGTTTCCGGGCTGGGCCTTTTGCCATTCGACGCAGGCATCGACAATGGCCCGCGCGGTGTCAGCGTTGATCACCGCTTTCATCAATGTCCGCTTGGCGACATCATCCGATACGGTTACTTTGTTGAACGGGGCGGGCGTGGCGCCCTGAGCCCGGGCGGCGGTATTTCCCAGAGCCATTGCGGCCGCAGCCACCGCCAAAATCAATGCCTTCCGATACAATCCCGCAGGCTTCCTCATGTCGTTTCCTTTCGCGTCCCGCAGACTCATATTTCTCACCGATGATTTGCCCACGTCCCGGGATAGCGTGTTAAATTTTCCAAAACTTTTACGTTCTGTAATCTCCGGCAACCGGACTCTACACCTAGATGCCTCACCTTCGCAAAGTTCTTCCCATTTCCTTTGATTCAAAATATTAGGACCGCCCCAGGAAATGGCCCGCGACAACATCCGTCCGTTTATTTTCCGATCTCCAATAGTTCAAATGTGCTGAGCACGGGTTTCGGGCGGGGATTCGGATTTTTGGCGGTGGCGGGCACCGGATCGTTTTGCTCCGTCCCAATGGAAAAGACATGGTGCGTCTTGGTATCCAGCGCCACGGTGCGGGCGCCATAGATGGTCTTGACGGTCGCTACCAGGCTGATCTTGTCAGGTGAATCCGCGTGGAAAATGTAAGTAGCGCCGGTCTTGCCGTCGCCGCTGTCCCGGCAAGTCGCGAACACGTTGTGCGTTTCCGGATCGAATACGTCGCCGTCCACGCCGATACCGATGGGCATTGACGCCACCACTTTGCCGTTATCCGCGTTCATGACAATCATCGTGCCAGGCGCGGTGGCGCCCTTTCCGCGGCAGCCGATGTACAGGCGGCGATTGGTCTTGTCCATGGCCATGGCCACCGGCGCATCGCAGCCGGGAGTGGGCCATTTGTTCTTGATGGTGAGCTTCATGGCGTCGTACTCAATCACCTGGCCTTTATCTTCGTAATCCTGGAAGATGCTGCCCTTGCCGTCGGCCGCGGCAGCCTCCGGATTGGCGTGAAACGGCATTGCGCCGACGACTTTCGCCGTCGCTGCGTCCACCACGGTCAGGTTCATTCCGTCCCCGTTGTTTACGTAAACGCGCTTGGTCGATGGATCGTAGAGGAGCGAGTCCGTATCAATGCTGTTCGATTTGATGGATGTGGTAAGCATGGACGTCTTCAAATCGAAAACGTAGACGGTGCCCTCCTGTTCGGTTTTGTTGCCGGTTACGAAACCACGATTGAATTCAGGCGCGACGGCGACGCCATGCAGGCCGTTCATGCCCTGGATATCGGCGATCTGTTTGCCGGAATCCGCGTCAATTACGAGAATGTGCGTGCTGCGGGGAATGTAAACACGACGGGCAGCGGAATCCACCGTCACATAATCCCAGCCGCCTTCGCCTCCGAGCTCGATCGATCTGAGAACGCGGTATCCCGAATCCTGTTGCGCGGCATGGAAAACAGTTGGAGAAAGGATCAAGAGTGCGGCAGCAAGAATGCTGGCCCAGGACAACACTGTAAGAATCCGACGTGCTGACATAAGCGTCCTCCGTATTATCCTAGGTTTGACTCCGACGGGCTGGCTAGATTCGCGTAATCTTGCACCATTCTTAGACAAAAGCAAGAATTATCCTGAAGCGCCCAGGGCAGAGTGTCAGCTGGAATGACAGTTGACACATGGCTAACGCGCCTGATACAGACCTCAGGGCGTCTCAGCGCGGGCGGCGCGCGCGCCCGATTTAAAATTCAGAAAGTGGTGCTTTCCATGACTCGTCCCAGTGAACGTGCAAAATACTCGGCCATCGTCGACCGGCCCAAGCTGCATTTGCCCAATGGCGAACGCGTGGTCATCTGGACGATCGTCAACGTCGAGGTGTGGGACATTTCTCGTCCGATGCCCCGGCAGGTGCTTGTGCCGCCGACGGGAGTGACCACGCTGCCCGACGTGCCCAACTGGAGCTGGCATGAGTATGGCATGCGCGTTGGCTTCTGGCGTTTTCATGCGCTCTATGAACGCTTGAAAATCCGGCCGTCGCTCTCCGTCAACGCGCGTGTGTGCATCGATTATCCGCGCGTCGCGCAAGCCTGCAAGGATTCTGGATGGGAATTCATGGGGCACAGTTTCGATCAGCGTCCGATGCACGGCGAGCCCGACCCGGTTGGGATGATCGAGCGATCCGTGAAGACGATTCGGGAATTTACCGGTAAGCCGCCCATCGGCTGGATGGGGCCGGGCCTGACCGAAACGTACGATACGCCCGATCATCTGAAAGCCGCGGGGATCAAGTACATCTGCGATTGGGTGTGGGATGACGAGCCCGCGGAAATCGAGACCAAGCACGGGCCGTTGTATACGCTCCCCTACTCGCTCGACACCAATGACATCCCGGTCATGGCCGTGCAATACCACGAAGCGCCCTACTGGACGCAAAAATGCAAAGATGCGTTTGACCGGCTGTATGAAGAGGGCGCAAACCGGCCGAAGATCATGGCTATTGCCATTCATCCTTATCTGAGCGGGCAGGCTTCGCGCATCAAGTATCTCGAGGCCATTTACGAATACACTTCAAAATTCAACGGCGTGTTGTACTGGACAGGAGAGGAAATTCTGGATTGGTATTTGAAGGCGAAAAAGTAGGACGGGCTTCAGCCTGTCAGGTTTGACTTAAAATTCCAAGGATCGTCCAAATTCGCACGAGGACATGATCCGCGCTCCCGAAATCAAAACCTGACAGGCTGAAGCCCGTCCTACTGGAATCACTTTGCCGGCGCGGCGGCGTTGAAATCGGCGGTGTGGGAAACGATCACGATCCAGCGGCCGCTGCGCTTGGCCATCACCCAATTGGCGTACCCCGCGCGGTAGGGCCAGTCCGAACCGTCGCGTTTGCGGGCGCCGGTCATCGTCCAGTAATCGTCCACCACGGCGAATTCCGGGCTGAGGTAGCGGATGGACTTCACAACGTCGGTGCGGTGCGTGTTTTTGTAAAGATCGGCGAACAGTCTGGCGTGCTCGTCCTCGACGGCCTGCCGGGTGCCCAGCGGTTCGCCGCGCCAGTTGACCCACTGAACATCATCGGCCAGTGATAAGCACATGGCGTGCGCGTCATGGTTATTCCAGCCGTCACTGAATCCGGAGACCACTTGCTTCACCGCCGCGTCTTCGCGGCTGTTCGCGGAATCGTCGGCAGCCGCGGCACGCGGCAAACCGGCCACCAGCGGCGTGGTCAGAAGCAGGATCAAAATCCCCCAAAAGCGTCCCGCACCCCGTATCGCGGCATGTTTCGGTCTCGAATTCATGTTGTGCGCTCCTCGTTCCATTGAAAAAGTTGTCGGCAGGTAACGAATGGGATTTTTACTAGAACACTGTCCTTGTGCACTCGGTCCGACTGGTGCGGCATAATCTCACCATAGGGTACACCAATCCCGCATTGGGAGTAACACATCGAGTTTCAATAGAACGGGTCCAATGCCGAACACGTGAATTCGCAACTTTTCTTTTCAAAATCGCGTCAAAAGTAGATGATGTTCGGAATGGAGGTGGCATGATGAAAACTAGGCTGCTCTTGATTGCGAGCCTGGCGGCGTGCCTTCTTGCGGTCTCCGGCGCCGCGTTCGCTCACCACGCCTGGCACGGGTACGACATGGCAAATATCACCACTGTAAAGGGAACCGTGACCCAATTTGATTGGGCCAATCCGCACGTGTGGATCAATTTTGAAGTAAAAAACGACAAAGGCGGAATCGAGAAGTGGGCCGCGGGCGGCCCGAGTCCAAGCCGGATGGCCGGCACGGGTTGGGATAAAAACACCCTCAAGCCCGGAGACCAGATTACCGCCGTGGGACACCGGATCGAGGATGGCACGTACAGCCTGCGCCTGGAGAAGGTCGTGCTTTCGGACGGGCGCGAGTTGCTCTGTTACGGCGGGCGCTGATGGCAGGCGATTTTTACGGTTTCGAGCAAATCGCTTTGGCTTGGCCTGATTTTCAGCCGAGTGCTGGCTAAAAAAGAAGGCCGGAAACGGCGATTCATCCGTTCCCGGCCTGCTCGCAAATCAAACGGCGGCAACCGGCAATGATCGGCCGCCGCCGTGACTCCGACAAAGCGGCTCAGTTGCCTTTTTTCCTCGCCATCTTGTAGGCAATGGAAAGCAAAAGTTGCGTGTCTTCCTCTTTGGCCTTTCCGAGAAATCGCCGGAATTTTGCAAGCGTCCGGGCGTCCCTCCCTGAACTGCCCCAGGCAGCCTCGCCGGATTTTTTTCTCACTTTCAAACTTGGAAGCTGGGGCGGCTTTTCCCCGTCGTAAAGCAACTGGTACATTGGCACTTCGAGGGCACGCGCGAACTTTTCAAGCGTTTCCACGGCAGGCACTGTGTGACCGTTTTCCACGCGGGAAATGTAGCAACGGAGCAGCCCCGTCCGCTTTTCGATTTCACCCTGGGAAAAGTTTCTTTCTTCCCGCAATGCTCGCAGGCGTTCTCCAACAATCATGGCTTTTTCCTCCAATGGATTTTGAATTTCGTGAATGCGACAATGTCGCGAAAAAACGGGAGCGTTATTTTTTCGTGCGAATCAGGCTGGGCGTGCTTTCAGGAAAAACTGGGAGGCGAGGTATCTGTTGCGTGGTGAATTCTGGGCAAGGAACAAATTCGTGCCGGCCCGCTATCAAAATCGAGACGGAACAACAAGGAATGAAGCGGATTGCGTTCGGGTCTGCTGCACCCGGCAAACCAACCCTTTTTTAGAATCGTAAGCGGCCCGCGGACAACCAGGCTGGAAACCTCGCACCTGTGGCCGGTGGGAGGATTGATCGCAGGGGGATCCGGGATCGTGTCGACTGCGGCTATAAAGAGCAGCAGGGATATCACCCAGATGGCATGTTTAAGTTTCAACGTGTCCCCGAATCAGGTTCGGCCGCACACCCGGCGAGCCTCCCAATTAAGAAAAGTAATATAGTACACTGCATGCAAGATTGCAGAGGATTTTCTCGGGGCGGGACACTTCACGTTTCCGCCTGATCATCGCGCCTCCCATGCATACCGGGACTGCAAGGGGGAAAGCAGATCGCGAAGGACCTCTTTGACAGGCCGGGGAGCGCAGTGGTATAGGCTTTGGCTAATGATGAGTCGCATGACCTCTGGACGTTCCGAGAGGTTGCTGATGTTATTAAACGATGGGCGGCAGCTTGGCTGCCCTTTGGCCGGAGGGGAGAATAGGGATGAAAAATCGGCTATCCAAATGGGCTGCGGCGTTTGCCGTTCTGCTGACAATTTCAGCCGCCGTATCCGCCCACCACGGGACGTCGGCGTACGACACGTCGAAATTGACGACCGTGAAAGGAACGGTAACGGATTTTCAGTTTAACAATCCCCATGTGATCATTTCCGTCGAGACCAAGGACGACAAGGGCAAAGTAGAAATCTGGACCAGCGAGGCCAACAGCCCGAACGTCCTGACCCGGCACGGCTGGGACCGGGACATCATCAAGAAAGGCGACCAAATCACCATGATCGGGAATCGCCCCAAAAATGGCGCGAAGACCCTGCGCCTGCAGAAGGTGGTCCTGTCCGATGGCCGGGAGCTGGACCCAAATTCGTTACAGGATTAATGAGAATCCGCTCAGTAAAGCTTCGGGAGATTGTAAAACAAGTCAGGAGAAGCCCCGCAATGCGCAATCGCTTAGTCGCCCTGGTTCTCGCCCTGATGACTGCCACGGCGTTCTCTCCCTTTGTATTCGGTCAAACCGCTGGCCAGCAGGGAATGGCAAAGACAGAAGCCGCGGCTCCCCCAGCGGACTTGTCGGGACTTTGGATCCGGCTGCGGGATCCGTCGCATTCCCCCATTAATCTTGACTTCGGAAAGGCAATCTCCCCGATGACGCCCTGGGCGGCGGCGAAATTCAAGGCGGCCAATTCCGTCTATCGCAGTTCCAGCCCGAGCACGGACCTGAGCGATCCGATTTTCAATTGTTTTCCGCCGGGAGTGCCGCGGATCTATCTTCTCAACTTTCCCGTACAGATCGTTCAGACTCCCGGCCAGGTGATCATGCTCTTCGAGTTCGATCACTTCGTGCGCCGCATTTACACGGACGGGCGCCCGCATGACAAGGATGCCGGCCCGCTCTGGATGGGAGATTCCATCGGCAAGTGGGAAGGCGACACGCTCGTGGCCGATACCGTCAGTTTTAACGACAAGACGACGCTCGACCGGGAAGGCTATCCGCATAGCGACGCCATGCACCTGGTCGAGCGCATCCAGCGCGTTGCCCACGACTCCATGACGATCGACCTCACCGTCGACGACCCGAAGGCGTATACCAAGCCCTGGCAAGCGAAACTAATCTTCCAGCTGCGGCCCGACTGGAAAATCATGGAGCACGTCTGCGAAGACAACGCCGGCTTCCTAAATTTCAACAAAAAGGCGACGCAGTCGCCAAAAAAGTAGGACGGGCTTCAGCCTGTCAGGTTTTGACTTTCGTTGGCCCTGCATGCAAAGAAGACAGGCTGAAGCCCGTCCTACATAAAGCGAGGAGCACAGTCATGCCTGACAACGCCCGTCGAGATCTTCTCAAGATGGCCGCAACTCTGGGAATCGGCGCGATTGCTCCGACTATCGCGTTGGCAGAGGCACAGCAATACGCTCCTACGCCCGACTTTTTCCCGGGCTTCAAACGCCTTACAACGAAGACTTCGGGCGCGACGATCAACTTCGTCACGGCGGGAAGCGGCCCTCCGCTGCTTCTCCTGCACGGCTATCCGCAAACGCACATCGAATGGCGCAGCGTTGCTCCTCAACTCGCCAAAACTTTTACAGTTGTGGCGGCCGATCTCCGCGGATACGGTGACAGCAGCAAACCTGCCGACGGCGAGAATCACCTGAACTATTCCAAGCGCGCCATGGCCCAGGACCAGGTCGAGCTGATGGCCAGCCTGGGCTTCCAGAAATTCGCTGTCGTGGGCCACGATCGCGGCGGACGCGTCGCGCACCGGTTGGCCCTCGATCATGCCGACCGCGTCACGAAACTCGCCATCCTGGATATCGTACCCACCTACAAAGTGTTGCATACCGTGACGAACGAACTCGCCACCGCGAATTTCCATTGGTGGTTCCTCACACAGAAAGCGCCGCTGCCCGAGACGCTGATCGCCAACAGCGCCGAGGTCTGGCTCCGGTCGCGATTCGAGCGAATACCGCCGGGCATTCTAACCAAGGAGGCATTTGCGGAATACTTGAGGGCTTCCACTCTCCCCGGTTCGATTCATGGCGCCTGCGAGGATTATCGGGCTGGCGCGACGATTGACCTCGTCCACGACGCTGCCGATCTGGACCACAAGATCTCCTGCCCCGTTCTCGTTTTATGGGGAGCCCGGGGCGCATGGCCAAAGCTGTATAATGTGATCGACACTTGGAAAGAGCGCGCTTCCAACGTCAGCGGCAAGGAAGTTCCCAGCGGGCATTTCATTGCGGAAGAAATACCTGATCTCTTGTTGAAAGAGCTGAATGGTTTCCTCGGCTGACCTGCGGGAATGCCGGCATGTGCGCGACGCGCTATTCGTAAAAAAATGCTTAAAGTGAAGCGAGTGAAAATAAAACGAAATCATTTCATGATGGTCCTGGGCTGCTGCGGGCTGGCATGCGCGACAGCCTTCTTCAACCCTTCGCCAATGCGCGCGCAGGGCGGAGTTCCCAAATTCGAGGTTGATCCCTATTGGCCCAAACCCCTGCCCGACCGCTGGGTTACCGGCGAAATTGGGGGCCTGTGCGTCGATGCCAAGGACCACGTGTTCCTCGTCCAGCGAGTGAGCGACGTGGGAGGAATGGATGGGCACCTTGAGGGGCTGACCGGCGACGAACTGAACGCCGGGCAAGCTGGGCCGCCCATCATTGAATTTGACGCGGATGGAAACGTGGTCAACTCGTGGGGCGATTCCAATCTGCTCCCCAAAGACCTTCACGGCTGCGCGGTGGACGGCGACGGGCACGTGTGGCTCGACGGGTCCGAGGACGGCATCGTGCAGGAATACTCGCACGACGGCAAAGAGCTTCTCTTGCAGATCGGCAAGAAGGGCGTGTTCGATTCCTCGGACGGCACGGTGAATGGGACGCCCTTGAATTCAAGCTCTTCGCAATTTTTCCGCGTTTCGGAAATCGGATTCGACCCGCATAACGGCGATATCTATGTCGCCGACGGCCACGCGAAAGGCAAGGGCGGTAACAATTTCCGCATCGTGGTGTTTGATAAGAGCGGTCACTACCTTCGCCAGTGGAAATTGCACCGTTCGCCGGAAGAAGCTGCCACAGCAGCCCGGCCGACTCCGCATTGCGTGCGTGTGAGCAACGACGGCATCGTCTATGTGTGCGACCGCTGGATGAACCGCCTGCAACTTTTCGACACGATGGGAAATTTCAAGAAGAACATGCCGTTCAGCTTCAAGGTATGGACTCCCATTCCCGCGTCCGCAGCAGGCGCACAGCGCGATGCGATGCTCGTGGGTTCGTGCTCTTCCGTTGAATTTTCCCGCGATCCCGCGGAGAAATACATGTATGTGATCAATGAAATCGACGAGGAAGTGGATGTCGTGGACCGCGCCTCCGGGCAGGTGCTCGGGAGCTTCGGCCGTCCGGGCCACCAGGTGGGCGAATTCATGCACGCGCACACGATGGCGGTGGATTCCAAAGGCAACCTCTACGTGGGCGAATCCGTGGACGGCCGCAGGGTGCAAAAATTCAAACTGGCGGGCAACAAGTAGAGGCGCAAAAACCAACCACAGTTATTCGTCGCATTCAAATCGCTGAAACCAGATCGAGCAGAGTCCCGCGTCTTTTTGTGGCGCATGCTTTAGCTTGTGAAGGTTTGTACTTGCGAGGACTATAAAGTCTGTGTGAGAACTCGGTTTCAGCTCATGTTGCGCCCGCCTTCAGGCGGGCAGTATGGTTGGCCCCAAAATGCCTGCCTGAAGGCGGGCGCTACAAAACCGTGCCAATTTTGAGTTCTCACACAGACTCTATACCGACACAAGCTAAAGCATGCGCCACGAACTTTCGCTCCCCTTACGACGGATACTGCTGATCGCGGCCTTGTCCCAACTGCAGGACTTTCCCGTTAGCCAGCACTACCTTGAGCGCAAATCCAATAGGCGCTCCGTTCTTGGCGGGGCCTAGAGTAATGGTGATCTCGTCTCCGGGCTTCAATTCCGTTTTTGTCCAGCCGGCCCTTGACAGCAGGCCAGGGCTGACCGTTTCGCTCGCCCAGTGCACGACCTTGCCCTTGTCGTCCTTCACGTCAAAGTAAATTTGAACATGAGGATTGGACCAGGCGAATTCCGTTACCGTTCCTTTGAGCGTGATGGGATTTTCCAGGTCGTATGCGGCATTGCCGTGGTGCGCGATCGCCGGACCGCCAAAAATCAAAAGCCCTATCGCCATGACAAATAGCGATAGCCACTTCTTGCGATTTATGGTGACGGTCACGCTCCACAACATTTTGCGGTGAACGGCAATCTCAGCCGGACTTGCGGCGCCCGCCGCCGACGGAGTGCTTGCGCGATTCTTTTGCGCGCGAGGATTCTTCGGCGCCATGCTGCATCAGCTTTTTTCCGCCGAGGCGATCCAGGTTTCCGAGGAACGCGTTCTTTTCGCTTTTCTTGGAATTCTTTTTCTTGGGCATCTTGAAACTTTACGCGACCTGCAGCCGTGCGTCAACCGCGCCACACCGAAATGCAATCCTGGATTTGCGTCGTATTCCATTGTTCAATCCGAAGTCGTTGTTGAGGAGGTCCGACCTTTAGGTCGGACAATCAGCCATGAGAACGTGGCCTTCAGGCCCTGAAGCCTCAGATGTCAAAACATACGGCTGCCCGCCCCAAATACGGGCGGCCTCTACAAAACCGATTGCTCTCCGAGCTATCCGCGATAGGCAATGCTGAGGCCCTTGCCGACTGGCACAATCGTGTGCTGGAAATCCGTCAGGCTGGAAACTAACTTCAAATACTCTGCAATTTCCTCCGGATGGGAAAGAACATTGTCGGCAATCACCAGCGCCTTCTGTGCGAGCCTGGGCAGCAGGATTTCCATTACCTCGGGAAATTTCCGCCGGTCGGCGTCGAGAAACACCAGGTCGAAGGATCCGGCGAGGTCGCGGACAATTTCCGTGACGTCGCCCGTGCGCAATTCCACGCGGTCGAGAAAACCCGCGCGGAGAAGATTCCCGCGCGCCAGCACGTGCTTGTCGGGATTGCGATCGATGCTGATGATCCGGCCGCCGGCCGGCGCGAGCGACCATGCCAGCCAGATGGTGCTGTAGGCGTTCGAGGTGCCGAACTCGAACGCGCGCGTCACCCCGCTGGCGCGCACGAGGATGCTTATCAGCTGCGCGCTCGCGGGTTCAAGGTTGAGCATCATGCGCGGGCGTTCGGTCGCGCGCGCGTCGTTTTCCCTGCCGTGCTCTTCGATTTCCTGCAATAATTCGCGGAGACGCTGGTCCATGATTATTTGAAACTCCGGGGCACCCTCGATGGATTCACGAATTGATTCCGTCAGATCTTCTGTGCGACCACAAGGCCGTAGACGAAATTACCGGACGCGAAGCCGGCTCTCATGGCCCGAAAAGCCCTGAGAAAATCGACGAACATCACTCCGTGGGTCGCGGCGAGCTTCCACAGCGACCTCTTTTTAATGATGTTCAGGCCCAGGTCCCATGACTTGGCGCATTGTTTGTTCAGGATCTCGCACCGGGTAATTTTCAAGCGGCTCGCCGTCATCCATGCCTCGTACTCCGGCATCGTTCGCAATTCGACCAGCATCCCTTTTTCAATGGGCACAATTTTCTTTTTGTACTCCGCAGGCCCGAGATTCGGCTTTTTAAACCAATCAATCAAAGCGAAGATTCCGTTCGGCTTCAATGACTCCGTGGCTGATTTAAAAAATGCCGCGATGTCTTGATAATGGGATATGGATTCCACCGACCAGACGACATCGAATGTTTTCTCGAATTTCATCGCCTCGGCGTCCATTAGCTGGAAGGTCGCTTTCGCGGCCGCCGCGGCCGCCGCCCTCTTCGCCAGATCTACTTGAACCGGAGAAATCGTAATCCCCGTTGCTTCCGCCATGTATCGTTTGGCCAGGTAAATGCTGCTCGCGCCCGTGCCGCAACCAACGTCCAGGATCGTTTGTCCCGGCTGAATATTCGCGATTTGCGCAAGATGGTCGATGAGTTGAATCTGGGCTCGCTCTTTTGTCTCGTCGCCGCCGATCCAATACCCGTGATGCAAGTGCTCGCCCCACAAGTCATGGAAATGGGAGCTTACCAAATCATAGAATTCCCTGATTCTTTCCTTTTCGTTGGCGCGGGTCATTGGCTGGCGACGCCCCGGATGAAGTTCCGCACCATCACAAAGGCTTCGGACCTTTATTTATATGGGTTTATACTCCAACCGGCAACAAATAACTCACGGGCTAGGCGGATAATCCCTCGTCCCCTCCTGCTCAACCCGTCGCGTGACCCTGGTCACACGCATGAGTGACCCCGATCATATATTTCGCGAGAGAAGGAGTGTAAAAAGGAGATGTAAGCTTGAGAAGCAACGGAAAGGAGATTGACTCCACCGAGCTTTCAAAGCGAAGAAGACGAAGACCAATTTAAGATACACCGCGCACGCGGTGCACATCGCAGGTGGCGCGAATAAGACGCCGCCGCGTAAAAACCAGAGAGTCGCGAGGGGGAGCCGCCAGGCTCCCCCTTCGTGATTTAGGCCGTCCCACTCTTGCTGTTTCGGAAGACCCGCGGCGCCTGCCATCGCCATCGCGCGCCGGTCTGTGAAACGAATATCCGAACGGCATTTTTTCTTGACACTGGGCCTCTCAAGGCGTACGTAGAATTCAGACAAGTATTGCTTCGGATTCCCTGCCGGCAAGGGTGTCCAGAAAACCGGGGCCGCGGCATTTTTCCCTTGCGCTTGGAAAAAGGATAATGACGAACTGCGCCAAGAGGTGTTGCATGAAAAGCAAGGTGGTAATCGGCTTTGGCCTGATCGCGGGCCTTCTGATGGTCTGCGTCCCGACGTTCGCGCACCACGGGGGATCGGAATATGACATTCAGCATCCGGTGACACTCAAGGGAACCGTGACGGAGTTCTACTGGTCCAATCCTCATTGCCAGGTTTTTCTGGACGCCAAGGACGACTCGAGCAAGGTCGTGAACTGGACCATCGAAACCCTCGCTCCCGCCGTTTTAAGAAGGGCTGGCTGGAGCCCTAAAACGCTGCACCCCGGCGACCAGATCTCGATCACTATCGTTCCCAGCAAGAAGGGGACGCCCGTGGGAATGCTCCGCAAGGTCGTGCTTCCCGACGGCTCGGAGCTGACGGGTGGCGCGCTCGGCGAACAACCACAGCAGTAGCAGCCGCTGAGGCTGGAACGATGCACTCCGGCATGCCCTTGCAATGCACGTTCTGAAGTCTGAATCAACCGCTGAAGCCGGACGATGGGAGGAGTTGCAGGATGCGAAAATGGCTCTTGGTTCCAACGATTGGATTGGCGGCAGCGCTCGCTTTCCTGGCAATTGCGCGCGCCCAGACGGATCGCTCCGGCGCGGCGAAGACGAATGCCAAGGGGGCGGCTTTCGACGCGCACGACCTCACCGGAATCTGGAATCCCGCCCCCTTCATGCAGCCCAAGGGCGAAGTCAATCCGCTCGATCTCGGCGGCCATCCCAGTCCGCTGCCCCCGTTCACCCCCGCGGGCCAGGCAAAATATCTGGCCAACGCGAAATTCATCGCGGCGGGCGCAGTGCTCGATTGCGATCCATTCGGCGTGTCGCGCAATTTTTTTACTCCGCGCCCGTTTGAAATCCTGCTGACCCGCGACCGGCTGGTGCAGCACTTCGAGTACTACGACAACTGGCGCGAGATCTGGACGGACGGCCGGAAAATTTCCGAGGATGCGGATCCCGAATACATGGGCTATTCCATCGGCCGCTGGGACGGAGACACATTCATTGTCGACTCGGCCGACTACAACGGCAAGGCCTTCCTCACCTGGCAGGGCTTTCCCATCAGCCAGTCCATGCACCAGACCGAACGCTGGCAGCGCGTCGACCCGGACACGCTGAAAATTGTCTTCACCTTCGACGATCCGGTCAATTATGCCAAGCCCTGGTCGATCACCGGCTTCTGGAAACTGAGGAAGGACTGGGTGATGGACGCGCACCCTTGCACGCTATCGGCAATCAAGGAATATGATGACAGAGTAAACCACGCCGATAAACTCCCCGGACGAGATTACGCCGCCCCGGAAAAGAAGTAAAAGTAGCGCGGGCTTCAGCCTGTGGGTTTCCGTATGTGCTACACGGACGAAAACCCGCAGGCTGAAGCCCACGCTACTAAAACCTAAAAGGAACTTCATGAAAACTGCTTTCCGTCGAAATCTAACCGCACTCGCGGTGCTGCTTTTTCTCTGCGGGCTACTTCCTGCCGCTGCGACGCGCGCGGACGAACTCAAGGTCGTGACCTCCGGCGGCTTCACTGCCGCCTACCTGGAATTGGTCCCGGAATATGAAAGCGCCACGCACAACAAACTGGCCACCGAATTCGGCCCCTCGATGGGCACGACGCACAACGCCATCCCGGTCCGCCTCGATCGCGGCGAAGCCATTGATGTGGTGATCATGGCCGGCCCCGCGCTGGACGATCTGATCAAGCAGGGAAAAATCCGGGCCGGCAGCCGCGTCGACCTCGTGAAATCCCTGATCGGCATGGCCGTCAAGGCCGGAGCGCCCAGGCCCGACATCAGCACCGTGGACGCCCTGAAGCACACACTACTCGCCGCGAAATCGGTCGCTTATTCCGACAGCGCCAGCGGCGTCTACCTCTCCACCGAACTGTTTCCGAAGCTGGGCATCGCCGACCAGATCAAGGCCAAGAGCAAAAAAATCGAAGCCGACCCGGTAGGCGGGGTAGTCGCGACAGGTGAATTTGAAATTGGATTCCAGCAGATCAGCGAGCTGCGCCCCGTGAAGGGCATCGACATCGTAGGCCCGTTGCCCCCCGGCGCGCAAAATGTCACGATATTTGCCGCAGGCATTCCCACAACAGCAACGCACCCGGAAGCGGCCAAAAAACTAATCGAGTGGCTAGCGTCTCCTGCAGCCCACGCAGCCATAAAGAAGAGCGGCCTGGAGCCGGCAAAGTAGTCAAAAGTGGCGCATGCTTTAGCTTGTGGGGTTTTGGTCTGGCAACAATCAAAATCCACAAGCTAAAGCATGCGCCACTGCCCCCCGTCAGCGCCCCAGCAGATCCTTCAAAAACCGCGCCATCGCCACCTTGTACTCGTCATCAGCCCGTACTTCCGACGGATTCTGCGGCTTCGTGAACCCGTGCGCGGCCCCGCTGTAAAGGTTGACCTCGAAGTCCACCTTGGCCGCGCGGAATTGCGAGATCACTTTATCGAGTTCATCCATCGGCGCCACCGGATCTTCCGCCCCGTGCAGGATCAGCACGCGCCCCTTGATGTTCTTGGCGGCTTCCGGAGAAAAATTCTGAAACGCTCCGTGCACCGAGATAAACCCAAGAAGCGGCGCCCCGGTTTCGATGAGCTCGACCCCGGTAGTCCCGCCAAAGCAGTACCCAACCGACGCAAGTTTTGCCGGATCAACCATCGGCTGCGCCTTCAAAACGTCGAACCCGGCCACGGCGCGCGCCCGCATCAGCGCGCGATCCTTGTCGTAGATCGCAATCGTGGACATCATCTCGGGAACGTCCTTGGGCACGAATCCTTTCCCGAAAATGTCTTCCGCAAACACCACATAGCCGAGCCCCGCAATCATCCGCGCATCCGCAAGCGTCCCCTCGGAAAAGCCCGACCGGTCGTGGATCATCAGCACGCCGGGCCGCCGCCCCTGCACAGCATCGTCATAAACAAGGTAGCCGGAGAGCGGAGTGCTTCCCTGCTTGTAGTCAATCCACTGCGTTTTCACGGCCGCATGCGCCGTACTAGTCTGCAAGAGCGAGGCCACGACGGCCAGAACGACAAAAACGATGCGCGCGATTTTCATTGGCTCCTCCGGATATTTGTAAACACGTTGGATAATCAGGGAAAAGTGGCGCGCCCGGAGAGATTCGAACTCCCGACCCTCTGCTTCGAAGGCAGATGCTCTATCCAGCTGAGCTACGGGCGCGCCGTGAACTACTGCAATCCTATCATTGAGTTAGCTGCCTCGTGTTCTGATTTGTTGGAATCGCGCTTTCCTCGCTGTGCCCAATTTTGTGCCCACCCAGCCGCGACATGGCCGCGAACATGGCATCTTCGGACGGGTGAACGTAGCGGGATGAAATTCCGATCTGGCTGTGCCCAGCGATGCGGGCCAGCGTCCATACGTCGCAGCCGGATTCACCCAGGCGAGTCAGAAATGTGTGCCGCAAGGAATAGAGCACGAACGGGCGCACGGGCTTCTGATTGTTCTTCGTTGCCTCTTTGGCGACTATCTCGAACGCCTTTGCATGTTGCTTTCTGAGGCTCGAGACTTCGACGTGGCCGCTGCGCGTCGGAGCGGGCCATATCCAGCCCTCTACGGGCTTCCCAGCGCGTTCCCAGCGGCTTTCCAGGATGGCCCTGACGCGCGGGGTCATTGGCAGAACACGACGCGCCGCGGCCGTCTTTCCGCGCGTCACGAACAGTGTCCCATGGCGCCCATTCACCCAAGTAACAGATTCCCAGCACAGCCGGAAACATTCTTCTGGACGCATCCCAGTATCGGCGAGCACAGAAGCAATCGAAGAAAGAGGCTCCGGGGCCGCGGCAAGGTACTTCGCCTCTTCGACTGGCGTTATGACTCGCTCGCGGTGTCGTTCGCCCGGCAGCATCTTGATTTGCGGAGCATTTTCAAGTGCGCCCCACTCGACGGCTAGTCGCAACATGCGCCGCAGCGCCCGCACAGTATTGTTGACGCTCGAAACTTGCATCTTAAGTGATTGCCTATGCGCAGCGAACTCCGAAATTCTCTCACTCGTAATCTTATCGAGTGGAGCAGACGCAAGCGGCTTGTACTTCAAGATGGCGCGCATTGCCGTTCGATACCATAGCCATGTCTTCGGTACGTTATGTTCAAAGCGTGCCTTTGCCCACGGCTCGAACCGTTTCTCCATGAATTCCGACAGAGTGGGCGAGGGCTTCTTTTCACGGATACCCACCTCGCCCTTTGCAAGTGATGTGCGATGCGCCGATTCCATATTGCGGGCTACCCGATCATTTCCTTGACTTGTGGATTCGCGAATGAGCTTTCCCTGCCACATGAATTTATACCAGTAGACGCCACACGAGCCACGCCCGCCACACTTGTTGCACATACCGTTCGGGCTTTTCTTATTACATCCGCGTTTGTAAATGCTCATGTCTTCTTCCTCCTCGACACCTTTCGTGCTGCCCTCCGCCTAGCCGCCCCTTCTTGCCTCCACCAATCGAGGGATCGTGCGCGCTTAACTCCGCCACTACACTTAGTTGAACAATAGATTTGGGCTGGCTTTTGTGCGATGAAGTACTTAGAACAACGCGAACAAACTTTCGCACGCCAGCTTTCCATGAATAATTGATACACCGCCTTCTGGAAATCATTGACGGGGCCATATGAAAAGCTGGCCAATCCCCAGATGGGATTTACTACAGGACGGATACCAATGCTGATCTCAGGATGAACCTTCCTGAGTTGCGCCCATGCTTCATGGAGTTCCCGTCGCTGAGAAGACCAGAACTGAATCTCAGTTTCATCAGCAAACCGCACATCGAGACCCAAAAGTACAAGTAGATAGCCATTCTCATAAGCTTGAGGATCTGAAATCCAAACCCTGCGGAGATAGTCGCGAAACACAAGCAGCACCGGTCGGGCCGCGGCAATCCAGCGCAAGAGCCCGGCTTCGAATTCCTGACTATCGAAGGGCCAGAAAGATGGGCACATGGCGGCGAAATTTCTAAAATCCTGATCTGAATCCCCGACGTTTACGAATTCCTCTAACCCGGCATACAGGAATTCCTTTGCTTTAGGTGCTTGACGATTCGGCCAGAACGCTTGGACAGTGGCTCCCTTAGGTTGTTTCGATATTCCTTTGTGCTCTTCTCTCAAGTATACTCCCGCTTAGTTATTCGCTTGTTTGCATAGTACAGCATATCAACAAGCGCACGTCAATAGGCATTGGTGGCCAGAACGGAGCAACGATGAGTGACAGCCTTATCAATCTTAAAGAATCCTCCGAACGCCTAGGCGTTTCCATTTTCACCCTCAGGCGCTTGATCAAGACAGGATCGTTGAAAGCAGTTTATGTCGCGCGACGAATTCTCATTCCTGAAAGCGAAATTCTGCGGATTTGTTCGCAGGGTTGTCCTTCCAAAAACCTAGTAGACCGAGTGACAAATTCCTGACGATGATCGCACGCGTAGCACTTGATCGATACAACGATGAACTCCACCAAATGCCGGCGTCGGGCGGCGGGGGATGCCATTCGGCGCTGCTCCGTGTCGCCAATTTCGGACGGCTTGCCGGGGTCAAGCCGAACCAAGTCGCGCAAGACCTAGCGGCCTACGTTCATGGCACACGCAAGGTCACTGGGGCAGAGATATGCGCGGCGGTATGCAAGGCATTCGATGCGCCAATCACAATCACGCCCCGGGTCAACATGCGCCCTGCCATAGACGGCGCGAAGCTGCTGAATGCCATTTTGGAACGCGGCGCTGATTTTAACGAAGCGGATTTGTGGGAATCATCCCCCGTGCGGATTGATTGGCCGCCACAGCACGATGCCGTTGAAGTCTTGACGCGCCTCTATGCTCCCGCAGAAAAATTATTCATTGGGGCCAGGCATGATGCTGGAGCCGAACATGTCGTGCGAGTGGGGGAATGGATCAGGCACTTTGAATGCGGTGGCGCTATCTCTGCACATATCATCCCCAACCCACTAAGCGGAGAGCAAGGCCAGACCAAAGACGGAAAAGCAAGTTATCGTGCTGATGATTGCGTGGCGCGATTCAGGTTCGCCGTGGTCGAGTTCGACACGATGCCACGGGACCGTCAATTCCAATTTTGGGCTGGGGTTAAGTTGCCGGTCGTGGCGCTGCTCGATTCTGGCGGTAAGTCGGTTCATGGCTGGGTCAGAATCGACGCCGACAACGCAGATGGATGGACACTGCGTGTCGAAAACAAGCTCTTCTCCCTCCTTTCTGCCATCGGCGCAGATGCATCATGCAGAAACGAAAGCCGATTGTCCCGGATGCCTGGCCACTACCGAACGGAAAAAGGCCATTTCCAGCGCCTGTTATACCTGGACCCAGTCGGAGGCCCAGTGATTCCATGAACAAAACCACAACTAACGCTGAGGAAATGTTGAACGAGCAGGCTGGCGAGGTTGGCGCAGCGGACTGGCCGGAACCAAAACAGATTCGAGCAGCGCTACATCCTGTCGCGCCTTTCGACCCCGAGACTTTGCTGCCAGAGGGGCTGCGAGCATGGGTCATGGATGAAGCTGACCGGATGCCGTGTCCGCCGGACTTCATCGCGGCGGCCGCAATGGTGGCGCTGGGGGCGATCATCGGCGCGAGCTGCGCGATCAAGCCGAAGATGAATGATGATTGGCTGGTAGTTACAAATCTGTGGGGCGGCATCGTCGGGTTGCCCAGTGCAAAGAAATCGCCGGCCATCAGCGCGGCGCTGAAACCTCTGGATCGGCTAATAGCGCAAGCGATGGAAAAGCACAACGCGGATACGGAAGCATTCGAGGCCACCAGGACGGTATTTGATGCCCAAAAGGAGGCGATTGAAGGCCGCATCAAAGCGGCGGCGAAGGCAAAAGACTGTACGGCGGAATACCTGAATTCCATCGCCGGAGAATTGAACGAGCACCGACGTAGTGCACCAGGTGCTCCAGTTCGTCGACGCTACAAGACCAACGATTCGACGATTGAAAAGCTAGGCGAGTTGCTGCGGGAAAACCCCACCGGACTGCTAATGCTACGCGATGAGCTTGTTGGGTTGCTGGCATCGTGGGAGCGCGAAGGGCGCGAGGGAGAACGGGCTTTCTTCCTTGAGGGGTGGAACGGGAACGGCAGCTTCGACACCGACCGCATCGGGCGCGGTTCAATCTTTATCCCGAATCTTTGTTTGTCCATCTTCGGCGGCATCCAGCCGGACAAACTGATGGGTTACCTTGAGCTTGCCTCGAATGCACTGGCGAACGACGGGATGCTACAGCGGTTTCAATTGCTGGTCTATCCTGATCATAGGCCGTGGGAATACCGCGACCGGATACCAAACAAGCAAGCCCGCGAACGTGCTTTCACCGTACTTGAAAAATTGGCCAAGATTGACCCGGTGTCATGGGGTGCATCGCCCGCTGATGCCTTCGCCAAGTTCCCTTATTTTTCCTTCGACCAGGCGGCGCAGGAAATCTTTATCGAATGGTCTGCCGACCTGCACCAGGTGAGGCTACCCGCCGAAGATCATCCGATCATCGCTCAGCATCTTGCCAAGTTTGACAAGCTATTCCCGACGCTTGCGCTGATCCTGCACCTGGTGGATTGCGCGGCGAAAGGTACACGCGGTCCGGTATCGAAAGAAGCGGCCTTTCGGGCGGCGGCATGGTGTGAGTATCTGGAAAGCCATGCGCGACGCTGCTACGGGCTATTGATGGATGACGGATTGCGGGCGGCGCTGGCTTTGGCGGATAAAGTACGTCAAGGCAAACTGGCAGAAGGCTTCACGGCGAGGGACGTGCGGCGCAATCAATGGCGCTCTCTCACAACCGAAGAGGCAGTGCAGGCGGCGCTCGACTGGTTAAATGACGAAGGCTGGCTGCGCGTAGAGGAAGCAGGCGGCGGAGGGCCGGGAACCGGGCGGCGCACCTGTCGCTACTTCATTAATCCAAGAATCCGGGGAAACGCGTGACTTGGGTGCTGCCAATTGTGACGATAAATGTCTAACGGCAGTAACGGCAGTAGCCTATCGGGGAATTGCAGAGATTTTTGAGGGATGATGCATGGCGAACTGGATAAAGCGGGCGCAGACAGTCTTTCAGGAAACCCCCGACCGGGCTACTGCCGTTACTGACGATAGAAATCTAACGGCAGTACCCAATGTGGGCAATTCCACACCGAAGCGGACGCCAACCGAGGCAGTTCCAGCGACGCAGCGCGAGGAAACGAATTGGCCGCGTGAGCCCTTCGAGGCCGAACGGCGCTTCGGCCAACCGCACGCGAAGTTGGTCCCCTTCATTGGTCGTAAAGTGCGGACGCCCACGGGACCGGGGACACTAGTTCAAGTCTTTGCAGATCGTGTGACGGTAGTGCTCGATTCAGAGCTTTCCCGGTGCTCGTTCTTCCGGCCGCGAGATATTGAGCCGGTTAGTTGGGAGGTGTCCGAATGAAGAAGAGATCGTCGCATCTCACAGGCGGTGAACTGCCGCGGACGCTTCGGGAAACCGATGCGTTGTCCGAAAGCTATCGAGGGGGAATGAGCGCAGTCCAAATTTGGACTAACCGACTTCGCATGTCGCACAAAACACGATAGATAAATGGAGCTCGAGTCTTATTTATTCAAGACTAAGCACTACCCCGTGATTCTAGCCACCCCAAGTGAGGGCCTTGGGTTCCGCAGGGAATAGTTCAAACTCTGCGCTGAAATGGTCCGGAAAACACAATGGTCGGATAATACTGGGTAAGGTACTATGAGGCGACACACGATATGTCATGGGTACAAAACGCAAGAGAAAACTGCAGCTCCAGACAAGCATGAAGCGCACAAAATTGCTTCAGGGTGTAGCCTCCGGCATGAATGTTTCTGAAGCAGGACGGGCGGCTGGTTATTCCAACCCTCAATCGGCCCATAGATCATTGAACCGAATACGTTTGCAACTTCCAGAAATCCTCGAAAAAATGAATGTTCCGGTAGAAAAAGTGATTAAAAAGTTTGCAGCAAAGATGGAAGCCAGGGAAACCAAGTTCTTCGAGCATGGTGGCATTGTGATGGAGACCAGAAATGTCGAAGCCCACGATATTCAACTCAGAGCAGCAATCGAACTCGCCAAAATGCACGGACTCTATCCAAAAACCAACGGTCATAACGGAGAAGATGCCGACTCCGGAGAAGGTACGATTATTAATATCAACTTGGGATTCCTTAACCCCGAACGAGCGGAAGCTGTTCTTGAAGCAGCCCGGGAACGAGTTCGCGGCCGGGATAGTGGACAGCCTGTTTTGGATGCAACGCGTAACCAAAACCAAGGATGAACAGGACCAGGCAAACCCGTTTAAACACTTCCCTCGGTATCCCTATTTCACTGTCCTTCACAATGTCTGGCTCAAAGAACCGGTCCTGTTCGTCGAGAAAAGTCGAACTATGATGGCGAGTTGGTGGAGTGCCGCGGAAGCGCTGCACTATGTGATGACGCGCCAACCGGCCAAGGCGATATTTTGGGCACTCGACGAGGCTAGGTCTCTAACCTTACTCGACTACGCAAGAGTGCTCTACCAACAACAGGACGAAGCTTTTAAGCAGATTTTCCCATTGGCACGGCCATTAGACCGACAATCGTATAATCGACTTGAGTTGAAAGAGGGCGGAATTCTCATTGCCTTGCCTGGTAAAGATCCTGACCGCATTCGTTCTGAGCATCCGACAATAGTCATAATCGACGAAGCCGCGTTCCTGGATAATGGCGGGGAAAGCTTCGATATCGCGTTATCATCCCGTGTGCCGAAGATGATGTGCATCAGTTCCGCGTCTCCTGGTTGGTTTCACCAAATCACGAAGGGCGCGCGGCCGATTCCGCTGGAGCCATATTTATGAGACTGGGATCTTGAAAGTTGAAGCAAGCACCACAAACTATGGCTGGTCAGTCTCCGAAGCGGTGTGAAGAACAGGTTTGGACTCCGCTCATTGGATCTCGGCACGACCAGCTAAAGCGGAAACATCAATATTCCCCTCATATGTCCGCCGGTCAATCGTTAGTCGTGACTCCCAAATCGAGAGGTAAATGCATTCGCGCATTAGCCGCTTTGGTAGGTGCCGCAATTGCCCAGCGTTCATTTTAAACCGTACTACCCAGGGTAAACCTTCACCCGGCAATGCAACGACATTCCCATCGACTCGAATTGAAAGCATAAAGCCATCGAAACTGAATATTACGGTCGCACTGTCAGGTAATAAAGAAAGATGTTCGTCCAGAGTCTTCAGCGCCAACCGCCACCAATCCCGTCGAACCGTGCACAACGGACGTGAGTGGTAGGCTGCCATGTCCATTACCCAAGGCAGGAGTTTCTGATTTTGTCTTCCTTCCTCTACCCAGCTTACGCACCGTCTTGACTGGAATCTTCGCCCCGGCGAGGATTGGTCGAGATGCCAAACAATCCAGGCAGCGCATTGTTCGTGAGATATGACCAGTCTTGGCATTTCAAAATCAATCTCGGCTAAAGTATTCGCGGTTGCAAGCACCCCCGAGAATTGAATTACTTCCCCGCCAGTCAGGCTAAGTAAGCTAGCGGCAGAAAGTACGAACCCCCCGAAGTCAAACCTCAGACCAGGGCTGAATCGTAAAAGGCTCATGTCCTCGGGCTGGAAGCCAAAGTCGAGAAGCGCTTCATAGGTCGCAATTGTCGCTTGGTGGTTCACAGCGCTCTCCATGTGGTTTAGTCCTTTTCGTGTGCTTTTATTTCTGACGCCGCAAGCACATGACCGGTCCGTCTCCGACGCTTCAACATGACGTAGAGCCAAGCTAAGAACAGAATTCCCGGGATCACCCAAAGTGTGGTCACCGCCCATGGTCGAAGTATGCCAATGGAGACCACCCAGCTCGCGGCGAATGCACAAATCTGGAAAAACAGAAGCAAACCGAGGAGTCGTTCGATCGAGGTCGTTAGCCATGGCAGTCGATTGCGAGCGAGGATCGCAACTCCAACCATGACCACCAAAGCTATCACCCCCAGCCAGCCCGCTACGCCCGCGCTCAAGTCGAGCAGGGACCAGAAGGCCAACAGCGCCACGATTACATACCACCAGCGAAAGCCACCGCTGCTGCGACGCAAGAGTCCTGGGGTTGCGCTATTCAACGATGGCTGCCTCGGAAGAATTCCTTAATCCCATAGCCGGGTGACCAAGACGACCGGCGAAAGTTGGATCCCAGCCGGACTGAACGGCCTCATGCCGCCATTAAACAGTTTTGGGGAGTCCCTGACGGCTATAGCCGATTTATCGGCCAAAGCCTACAGCCATAATTGCGCCTGTGTCCACTGACATTTGTGTCCAACTCGGAAAGCGTTTACGGACGCTTCGCAAGCAGCGTGGGTGGACACAGGTCTATATGGCGGAGCACGTAGGAATGGACCGGAGTTTCATTTCAGACTTGGAAAACGGAAGGAAGGAAATCTGCATACGCAATCTGCAATTGCTTGCAACTGCCTTCAGCATGTCCGTCTCAAAGCTCGTGTCTCGTCTCTGAACGTCGAAAAAAATGCCAAGAGTCGGAAGAAAAGCCTAAGTGGGCGGTTCGGCCGGATCTAAAACCCATATAATTGGCAAACTTAAATCGCCGTCGGGTACTTGACGCAAGGGTTGAACGAATCCATCTAACGGCGGACCTGAACAAGGCCAGGACGAGAGCGGAAATGCAACATTATGGTACGGCATTTGGCATTGTTTGTTCGTCTTAACCGCTTGTGTTCTTAGCGCCCCGATCCAGCGAAACGCAACAGAACGCGTGTTCTGTTGCGCCTTCCAGCTCGGTTCATTTCACCCCCTCGCCATATTCCCCTAGGTATTTGACTTGGAGGGCCCAAGACGGAGACGGAAGAATGTAACTGGGCAGGCCTTTTCAAGAATGAATAAATTAACGTCCCCCGTCTTGGGAGCGCCCTCCAAGAACTAACACTTACAGTCAGTCGTGGCCTCCAATTGGGCAAAAACTCCCAGATTCAGAACAGCTCTAGAGCAACTCACAGATAAATTCCGCTTGGCGGCTAGTACATGGGAAGAACATTTCCCCTCAAATGGCCGCCGGTACTATTAGCCACAGCGAGGCGCACTCATAGAATTGACTCTTAAGAGCCCCTCTTGTGCTCTCCGGGCTGGCCACGAATAAAGTCAATGAACCGCCCCGGACACCGTTCCGTTTAGGGTAATTACGGGGAAGCAGGGAACAGCGTCTTCGCTTACGAATTGTGCTGGCTTTGCCCGCTTCGCGATCTTTGGGCACAGGGTCGGCGCTTAATCCCGAAGATCGATTGACGCGGTCGGAGATTTGCTGACGGTTGAAAGACTCGCTCTCGGTGGCGTTGTCTTCGATCTCTCTTCTGGCATAAAAGGAGGCATTGTGCGAAAGACTACTGGAATATTCGACCGCGTGTTCGGGGTTGACCGCACAGTTCGCCTCGCACCGTCGTTTCATCCAGCATATTTGCTCGGCTTTTTGCTACTTCTTCTTCCAATTACAGGTCTCGCTCAGTCGGGGGTAAATTCTGGCGCCTCATGGTCACAATATAAGAGCCAGTGCGGCATTCTGGCCTCGACGGCATATAACGACTGGGATGGGACCTGCCCAAACAGCAAAGCGGGTGGCAATGGGAGCACCCCGTCCGTACCCGCGCTTAATCCCCAACAACAGCTTGGGATGCAGCTGGGAATGATGGGGGCAAACATGGTTGGTCAGGCGATTGGTCAGGGTCTTCACGATTGGCTGTTCGGCTCGCCCGTTCCTCCGCCGGTCACGGCGTCACCAGACCCGGCTGAAGAACAACGTCAACTTGCCGCCCAGCAACTCAACAATAGTGGCCTCTACTTACTCAAGCAAAAAAATTATGCCGGTGCTATCAATGAGTTTCAGAAAGCCCTCGCCACTAATCCAAACGACTCGAACGCCCTCCACAATCTCGCGCTGGCAAAACAACAACAGAAGGACGCTGCCGTAGCCGAGCAAACCAGCGGCGCGTTGGGCCAGTTTTTGGGCAGCGCTCCAGCCAACACGGGACTTTTTGGCTTCGCTCAACTTTCAGATTCAAAAGTTCCAAACCCAGATGCCTCCACGCTGAGTTTGGTGAATCTGGATTCCGATCCGAATGTGGTGGACTTGCGCGGCACAACAAAGAGTTCCATTGATCCGGAATCGCTAAAAGGACAGATAGATGAGGTTTTGGCTGCTCATGCTCAGACTCCCACGTCACCTGACTCGCGGGTCATCCCGCCGCAGGATAAGGACATGGAACTACTTTCGACGCTGTCTCAATCCGTGTCCTCTCCATCGCAGGTTGTCCCGCAGCAAGACAAGGATATGGAACTGCTTTCTACGTTGTCACAACCCGGCTCCTCACAATCGCAAGTTGTCTTGCCCCGAGATAAGGACATGGAACTGCTTGGTTTCCCTCCGCCGTCGGGCGGATCGAATCCTAATAATGGCCAAGCGGGCTTGCCGGCCACTGCCGACAACGCTGGCAACCATAGCCGATTAAATCCAGTGCAGGCTTCGACGCCGGGCCAAACAACACCCGCGTACGATCCCTCGTTAAAAGATGCCCCGAACGACGGTAAGAACCAAGCAGGCAAAGGAACTGGCACGGGTCTCTTCGGCACCCCTGTCGCCCAGCCCACTCTCGCGCCCGCAGACCAAAAAGCAGGACTGGTGGGAACGGACACCAACGCCAATCATCAAGTGAACGCCTTGGCGCGGAGTGAAGAACTCCTCGCAACGAATCCGGGTTCGAATGAGGCCAAAAGTACCACGGCGGGCCTTGGGTTTGACACCGGCAACAAAGGCGTGGGAGCCGTGAACGTGCAGACGATTCAAACCCCGCCCAGCGCCCCGGCGGACATCCAAATTCCCCCCTCCTTGGCCAATAATAAGCAACTGCTCGCGCAGATGCACATGCTCAACGTCTTTAAACAGCAGGCCATTGATGCCCGCATTGCGGCGGCAGCGGCCCGGACACACTTGGAGGCAGCGCAAAAGCAGGGTGTCCCCTCCGATCAATTGAGTTTATTGCAGGGAAAGGCCAATCAGGAAGAGTCCAATGCTAAAAGCCTGGACGACATGGTCACTTTCCAGACTGGCGAGGTCCGAAACACAATCAAATTCGCTACCTTCAACACAGGCGGAAACAGCAACTCGGCTCCCCAAATCGAAGTCCCGCCGCCCGCGCCGAAGACGGCTGCGCCGCAGAATAATTGAGGATTTATGAAAAATAGATTCCTGATGCTTTTTTGTGTCTGGTTTCTGAGCGCTGCTCAGCTGGTGATGGCGCAAACTCCGTCGTCGCCGGTGGCGGTTCCTTCCCTATGCGGAGCGGTTTCCGACAATGCCACCCTGTTCTCAAAAAAGAATCTAGATCAGCGGCATGATGCATTGTTGCAACGCCTTCAACAGTGGAGGGCGCAGGCCGACACTTTCAATCAGAAATACGGAACGCGCGAATTCGATGCCGATTCGCAGGAAGCCAAAGACGGTGCTGCTGAGCAAGCGCGACTATCCCAAGGGGCTCAGGATTACGTACGTGCCGCCGAAACTTTCAAAACCGACGTTGATAAATTTATCGGTGTAAGCAAGCTCCTCCTTGAACAGACTTGCTCTGCGCCAGTTTCCGCTGTGGATCCGGGGAGCGTTCGCGTCATCAACTCCATACATGCCCTGGCCACACAATTGGGATGGAGCGCGGACAAGTTAGCCCGCCTCGATACGGCCTTGCACAAATTGAGTTTTGATGGCGACCCCAATGCGACAGGAGCTCAGGTCAGGGGCGCTTGGCAGGACATGATTGCTCGTGGCCAGGATGCGGACCTTGTGCGCGAAGCCTCCCAAGGGGGCGGGTTGGGATTCCCTGGGGCTGGCACACAAACAGAAAATAATGATTGCACCGTTTTCGCCTTGGCCAATGCGACGGGTTTGCCCTACGGCGTGGTCGCCGCGCGCGCCACCGAACTTATTCGTCAGGGTAATTGGCGCATGGCCGATGAGCGAGCGAATCCTCAGGCTATGATCGAGAAGCACGGCCTCAATGGGGGGGAGGTAGTTCTGTTGGCCGAAGTCTTTGGTCAGGCTGAAGTGGTGCCCAGTTCGGGTTTTGCTAAGACTGTGAATGCGGGCCGCCCCGTCATGATCAATGTTGTTCCCGCTGATGGGAACTTGAAGAACGGACACGAAGTCGTGCTCACTAAGACGTTTCAACATCGCGGCGAAACCTGGTTCGAGATGATGGATTCCAACCAGGGTCCTCAACGGCGGCTGTTTTTGAGCAGTAAAGAACTCAACACCATGCTTCAAGAAAATGGAGTGGCATTCCGTCGCAATCCCGGAACCACACCTCAGCTTCTTCGCAACGGTGGAGGTTCCTAGAAGTTATCTCATAAACACTTTTAAGCCGTTGTTCGATTGCAAGTTATGCGAAACAGAGTAAATCAGATGCATGGACCTCACCGACGCCCAGTGGGCGTTTCTGGAACCGCACTTTCGTCCGAAGCGGCGAAAGGATGGGCGGGGCCGACCGTGGCAGGATACCCGTGCGGTGTTGAACGGGGTGTTGTGGGTGTTACGCACGAGTGCTCCTTGGCACGATCTGCCTTCTCGTTATCCGCCCTACCAAACCTGTCATCGACGCTTCCAACAGTGGCAGCGCGCGGGGCTGTTCGAGCGTTTGCTGCAAACCCTGGCCGAAGACCTGCGCGACCGCGGAAAGCTCGATCTGAGCGAAGCCTTCATCGATGCCAGCTTCAGTTCGGCGAAAAAAGGGGCTCTGGTGTCGGCCCTACAAAACGCGGCAAAGGCAGCAAAATCATGGCAATCGCAGACCGCCATGGTCTTCCTGTCGCCGTGCACGTGGTCAGCGCTTCGCCGCATGAAGCCACGCTCGTCGAACCCACGCTCCAGCGCCGCTTCCTGCGCGAAACACCGAAGCGATTGATCGGCGATAGAGCCTACGACAGCGATCCGCTGGATCAGCGCGTGCGCCAACATCTCCAGGTGGAATTGATCGCGCCGCACCGTTGGAACCGGAGCAGGCCCGTCACTCAAGACGGCCGGGTTCTGCGCCGATACCGTCGTCGCTGGAAAATCGAGCGCCTGTTCGCTTGGCTCCATAATTATCGTCGCATCGTCACTCGCTGGGAGTACTACCCAGAGAATTTCCTCGGGATGGTTCAGCTCGCATGCGCTGTAATCCTCCTGAGGCATTTATGAGATGGCTTCTAGTCATGCAATCCTTCCGAAGCCTGATCCGCCGACTGACTTGGCTCGTTTGCTTTAGCTTAGCGCTGCCGCTTATAGGGGGGGCGCAGACCAGCGCGCCCGCTGATTCCAATGCGACCTCGGCAAATGCAGAGCCCGGAAATAAGACTCCGGCCGGCCAGGCGCCAGACGACATGATGAAAAAGCTCTCTGACTTGGTTCACGCCGGTAAGTACGCGGAGGCCCAAGGATTGACGACAGGTTTGTTGCTGGCTTATCCCTATGATCAGCGGCTCATTAAAGCCAAGGCGCTTTTGGACAAATCGCTCGCGTCTTCGAAGGCCGGAGACCCTGCGGCAAGCAGCGATCCGCCGGAAAGCATTGTGGTATCTGCACGACCAACGGTGAGCACGAATGCCGTGCAGCTTACAGGAATGGACAAGGTAGAATACGACGCCCTGATCGAACTGGCGCGGCAGGCGCAGCAGAATACTGATTTGGACCAACAAAAGACTTTTTTGAAACAGTTCATGAATCAGAGCAGCCCGTTTTTGCAGAAGTATCCCAATGAAATGCTTCTCTGGCAGCTTCGCGCAGCGACAGCAATAAGTCTGGATGACTCAATTGCCGGATACGAAGCAGGACAGAAACTGCTGGCGACCGGCGTAACGGATAGCACCGATGCGAATTTGCGACGATTGCTAGCGCAGCTCAAGAACAAAGGCTGGTTGGAGAAGGAAGCAGGACAGCATAGATATATCTTAGTGAACTTTATTGACGATGGAGCGGCCACCGATCAATCGCCGAATGCATACGAGGTAACTTTCATGTTGGCCATGCTCAGGACAAATCTTGATCATGACTTGGCTGCGCTGCTCCTTCCCCGGTTTCCGCGAAGCGATATCCTCACCATCCCCGACCCCCATGCCGACCCGGTCTTAAAGGTAACGATAACTATTCACAGTGCTGGTTGGCATTGGCATATAGGATGGAGCCCTTCTTGTTCCGTGGATTCGCAATTTGCGATCTCGGTTTCTTTTCCTAAGGGCCTAAGTGTGGATCGCACTTTCAAACTGGCTATCATTAAGCGCAAACCAGAGCAAGCAGAACATGACTACGATGACACCACGTTAATCTCGGGTTGGATTGGCCAGGAATTAATCGGACACCTCCGAGATCTACTTGATGAAGACGTGGTGCGAACCTCGCTGGCCACCCCCGCTCCTTGACTGGGAACGCAACGCAATCAATCTGTGACACACATGAATTCAGCGAGGCTATAAGGATAAACAAACCCATGAGAGAACTGACAAAACCGCTCATCGTCGGATTATTTCTTCCCCTTATTGTTCTTCCGCCGATTCATGCACAAAGGACGACCAGCGCACACGTTGGCAGCAATGCATCGACGGCGAATGGAGCGCCAGAAAATACGGCGCCAGCGGGCCAAGTACCTGACGACGTGATGAAAAAACTCTCCGACCTGGTTCACGCCGGTAAATACGCGGAGGCGCAACAGAGCGTGACAGCGCTTTTGATACTCTATCCCGACGACCAGCGATTGATTAAGGTCAAGACCCTGCTGGACAAAGCACCTTTGTCCTCGAAGCTGGCAGACCCGACGACAAGCAGCAATCCGGGAGCAAGCAATGTGGCCTCCTCAATTCCTACGCTGAACACGAATGCCGAACATTTTACAGGGATGGACAAGGTGGACTACAACTCCTTGATTGAACTTGTCAAACAGGCGCAGCAGACAACTGATTTGGATCAACAAAAAGAATCGTTGCAAAAGTTTATGACCAAGAGCGGGCCGTTTTTGGTTAAGCATCCAGATGAAATATTGCTCTGGCAGTTGCGCGCGGCATCGGCGTTGATTCTGAATAATCCGAAAGCGGGATATGAAGCGGGCCAAAATCTTCTGGCAGTAGGAGCAGCAGACAGCATCGACCCGAGCATGCAACATCTAATGGCACAACTCAACTTGGAGGGATGGTTGGAAAAGAGAAATGTGGAAATCACGGAGGGAATAACCAACTACAGCTGGATGTTGGGAACTTGGGGAATTTGGGGCAAGTACGGCTATGAATGGAATGAAGAGTTTTCAATATCTGGCTCAGTTATTGAAGGCTATCCTATTTATGTGGGCGGGGCCGGAAAAACTGCAAATCCTGATATTAGAGGCACCATTGTTGATTCAGCGGAAATACGTTGGGAGCGTTATTTCACTCCCCCCAAACCCGGGAAGACATCACGTTACCCGATTGGATGGCAACCAGTAATTTCATATGAAATTGACAAACATAATGGGACGATGATGATGGTTATCCCTGGAGAGAGTCCGAGCCCAACAAGTAAAGACACCTCAAAACGCACATTGACTCTGTCCTTAAAAAGAATCAGCGGCACAAACTGAACGTTTTCCAACTTTTTTGTTACCCAGTGAATTGCTCGGTCAAAACCTATGAGAAAACTGTTAACGTCTTTCATCCTTGGTTTTTTGCTTGCCCTGATTGTTCTCTCGCCGCTTCACGCGCAAACGGCAGGCAACCCGCCCGCTGCCGCTCAGCGTGAACAGCCATCCTTCGACTGCCGCAAGGCTGCTTCACTTTCTGAGAAAACCATCTGCGCCGATGCGGCACTCGCTCGGTTGGACTCCCAGATGGGCCGGACGTGGAAAAGATTGCTGGATAACTTTGATACCGAAGTTGCTCAACAAACTCTTATGAAGCAGGACCAGAGGGCCTGGATGGCGGGCCGGGACCAATGTGCTGACGCCGATTGCATCCGCAAAATGTACCGGGACCGGCTCTCCGCCCTGGATGGCACGGACCCGGCGCATCGGTTCTCGGGCTTGTACGAGGTGAAGGAAGGGTTCTTTGCGCTCTACCCGATCGGAGACCGTTATCTGGTTCACATTCAGAGCGCGGAGCCGAATGACGGAAGATGGGAGTGCGACCTGAATGGGGAGGCCGAGGCATCCGGCGACGATTTACGCGTCAACGTCGAGGGGACAGTTTTTCCGGCGCATCTGCGAGAGAGCAAAACACTGGTCGTGAGTGACGGCGCTAGCGTGTACAAAGCGGCTTCTATGTTCTGCGGGCTTAATGGCACCTTCGCATTTACCTATCTTCGTGTTCGCCTCAACACCTGATTTCACTATGAGACGGCCACTATTCTTTGACCCCGAAATGCAGCATTACGCTCGTTTGTCTCCTTCGACGTTGAACACCCAAATCCCCTAAAAGGGGAGTTTTCGGGCCCTAAAATGTAACAGAACATTCATTCTGTTGCGCCTTCCGGGCTTGAAATTGACTGCCACGGCCTCTCGGCCACATTCCGAGAAGACTTCTCAGGAGTTGACCCTTCCGCACTGCTTGTCATCTTCATGAATAGCCTGGACCCATAGCGATTGGGGGCCACGAAACGAGATGTTCGGATGGAAAGAGACTTCCTGGCCTTCGACGAGTCGCAAACGAGGGAAGCGGTGCGTCAAGGCTTCGAGCGCGAGCTGCGCCTCCAGTTTGCCAAGCGCGGCGCCAAGGCAATAGTGAATACCCTTGCCAAAGGCAAGAGTCTTGGATGCATCCGCACGGCGCAGATCGAATTTGTCGGGCTCCGAAAAAACGGCAGCGTCGCGACCGGCGGCGGCGAGCCAAAGGAAGAGCTTGGCGCCTGCCGGCAAGTCCACGCCTCCGAGCGTGACGGGACGCTTGGTCACACGCCGCCACACGGGGACGGATGTGTCGTAACGGAGTATCTCGCGTATCGCACCGGGAATTAACGTGGGGTCTGCGACAACTGCGTCCCAGCGCGCGGGCTTCTCAAGCAATCTGTGGACGATATTGCCAATAAGATAGTTCGTCGTTTCGTGCCCGGCAAAAGTGAGGGAGTACAGGATCGAGCCGACCTCCTCATGCGTCAGCGCCTCGGGATCTTCGTCGTGGATCGCCAGCAAGGCGCTAGCGAAATCATCCTCGCGCGCGGTGGCTTTCGTGGCTACGAGTGCGCGTAAGTAGCTCCTGTAGGCGGCCATGTTCGTCGCGTGATGCACCTGTTCTTCGGGCGACGGTCGTCCCCAGGCAAGCGCGGCGCGGTGGCCGCACCACTCCTTGAGCCTTGGCCAGTCGTGCTCGGGGATGCCGACAAAACTGAAGATGATCGTCGCCGGTAGCGGAAAAGTTAGCGTGGAAACGAGATCGATCGGTGCGGACGGGTCGACAGCGTCCAACATCTGGTCGACCGTGCGCCGGATCCTTGGCTCCATCTGCGCCACTCGTTGGGGTGTGAACGCCCGCGCGGTTGGCGAACGGAGGCGAGTGTGGGCCGGAGGGTCAAGACTCACCATGGATGGCTGCGGCCTGTGACCGCCCCCCAGGAGGATTTCTGCCGCCTCCGGCACGAGCTGCGCAAGCGGGAGCTGGGCGGATGCGGCGGAGTACGTTTCAGGGTCGAGGAAAACCGCCTCAATGTCTGCGTAGCGTGTGACGACGTAATAGTCAATTGACGGCGCGTAAAACATCGGGGTCTCGCGCTGCAGAGACGCCAATACGGCGAACGGATCAGCGAGGAATGTCGGCGAGAGCGGGTCGAAGTCGGCATGAACTGGGCACGCGGCGTGCGATGTCATAGTTTCTCCCTTCTGCCCGTCTGCGGGCGGTAGGCGCTGCAATAGTAATACTGAAAGGCCGCTATCGCTTGTAATCCAACCCACATCCGATGGTCGGGAGGTGCATTTCCCTGTTGTTCTACGTCCGATAACTCCTGATTAACGCTTACCGGTAAGACGACTTCGCAGGACTTGGCCCAAGAGGTCACTCCCGACTGGCTGATGATCCGCCCAAGATCGGACCTGACGCTTCCCAGTCAGAGTTCAGCTTGTCTTAGCTGAGAGCCACGCTGCCGCACTCAAACACAATGTAATCACGATGGAAAAAACGATTGGGAGAATAAACAGGTATCTCCAGCTCACAACCGTGATGGCGGCAAAGCTAAGAGCGAGAGCCCATACGGTGACGCGCATGACGGCCAATGTCTCTGTCGGAAGGCCACCAAGTTGCCACGCTAATATCGCTGCGAATAGATAAAACACCCCAACTGAGAATCCAGCCGCGACAAAGAGGTCCCAATATGTCCGACTAAACCCCTGCACGTCAAAGTGTATTGACCGCATTAAGCCGAGAAGCGTATCAACTCCCCACGTGGGATCGGATTGGCGAAAACCAAGTGTATGTCCGACAGCAAAAAGCAGCAGAAGAACAGAAGAGATTCGGTAAAGAATTGGCGCTTTCACGAACTGCCTCTTGAACACTCGCAGACGCAGTTTACCACATCAGTCAACGCGGCCTGGCGCACGCTGCTGGTCCGGGTGATTTACGGCCTTATCGGAATATGGGGGATCGAAGTAAAAAGCCACATTCCGAGAAGACGACTTCCCAGGACTTGGCCCCGTTTGTGATAAAACATCACCCACGCAGAAGAACTTAGGAGCGTCATAGTTGAACCAGACTGCGAAGAGACGCATTCAGGAAAAGTGGAAGAAAGAAGCTCGCCAAGATGAGGAACAAGAAAAGAGGATCGAACAGCGTCTACGCAAGTGGAAGCGTGGAACGACGATTTTGGGTTTAGGGTTAGTTGCCAGCATTGCTGCTGTTGTCCCCTTTCTGCGTGGCTATCCACTTCACGATCAATGGGACGCTTTGGGGAAAAAGGTCCTGTTGCTAACCATGCTCCTGTTTGTCGTGTTTGTGTACACAGCAGGAATCACCTACACCCTTTGGGGGGATCTGCGAGGTGTGAAGAAGATTCACAGGAAGTTTGCGCCTCCCGGGAGTAAATAGTGGACGGCCAAGAAGCCAGTTTCCGATAAGACGACGCAATATAAAAGGGCGCCCCTTTTGGAGTAGGGTTTTGAGTGTTCGGCTCGAATCCCCTACAGAAAGGAACGCCCTCAATGGATAGCAAAAAGTATATCGGCATGGATGTGCACAAGGAAAGCATTTCGATTGCGGTGAGGAATGGTGCAGGAAAGATCGTGATGGAATGCGTGATCGAGACGAAAGCGAGCATGATTCTGGAGTTTATCGATGGGCTGCGCGGAGATTTGCAGGTCACGTTTGAAGAAGGAACCTCGGCCGCCTGGTTGTATGACCTGCTGAAACCGCACGTGAAGAAATTGGTGGTGTGCGATCCGCGAAAGAATGCCTCCATGAGGGAAGGCAACCAGAATGACAAGATCGACGCGCGTCGGCTGGCCGAGCTGCTGCGCCTGGATCATCTCAACCCCGTCTATCACGGGGAACACGGCCTACGAAGCCTGAAGGAACTGGTGCGCAGTTATCTGACCATCACCAAAGATCTCGGACGGGTCATGTCGCGGGTGAAGGCGATCTATCGCAGTTGGGCCATTCCTTGTACCGGCAAGCAGGTCTATGCGCCGCGGCATCGTGCCGAGTGGCTGGGGAAGATCACGGAACCGGGAGTGCGCCGGCGGGCCGAGTTTTACTACCAACAACTGGATGCACTGAGAGCATTGCGTCAGCAAGTGCGGCGGGATCTGCTCGCCGAGAGCAAGAAACACCCGGCCTGGAAACGGCTCTGCCAGATTCCTTCGATCGGTCCGATCCGGGCAGCCGTACTGCTGGGCATTCTGCAGACTCCGCACCGTTTCCGCACCAAGCGGCAGCTATGGACGTACAGCGGATTTGGCATCGAGACACAAAGCAGCGCCGATCACCGTAGGGTCGACGGGCAGCTGGAACGAGCGAAGAAACAGATCTCCATTCGCGGACTGAACCGAAACTGCAATCACGACCTGAAGAATCTGTTTAAGGGTGCGGCGATCGTGGCCTCGAGCAAACCCGGTCCGTTTCAGGAGTTCTACACCGCTTTGCTGACCAAGGGCATCCGACCGGAGATGGCGCGTCTGACCTTGGCCAGGAAGATTGCCACCATCGTGTTGATCGTGTGGAAGAGAGGAGCGAGCTTCGACGCCCAACATCTGAAACCACAAACAGCTTGAGTGTCTCTGACCGAGTCCGCTCCATCTCTGGGGATTTCTCTGGCGGTGGCCGTTGGGTTCTCGAGACACTCTGGTTCGAGAGCGAGTCTCAGCTGATAAGTTAGGCGCTGCGTGCTTCGGGCACCCAGTCTCACAGACGACCCTAGGCCCTCTCGGATAACCAGAAAAAGCTATGGGCCACGAGTCCCAGATAGAACTATGGTTGCCAACTTTGACCACCGTTCTGCTTTCTGGTTTCGGAACTGACAGGCTTCGTCGCGAAGAAGCGATGAAAACCGCTGGTAGAGAAAATCCAAACCACGGGGCTACCTTGCCCCGCAACCGAGCACATGGCGCGGTCGGTCAGAACAGATCTCGCTCGATCAAGTGGGCTGCGAAGCAAGAAAAATTCCGGCCGACGGAGGAGTGTTTTTTCTTGACTTCTACCTTTATAGAACTTACCAGGACTTGGGGTGGAGAAAGGTACCTTAACCTGTCACTTCGACTAGTATCGAAACGCAAAATAAAGCCGCAAGCGAGAAGTGACTGGGAAGGCCCGCCGAGAATCCCTTCAGGGGATTGGAAAGCTGGGCTGGCGCGACTTCCCCGCACCCCGCTGCCTCGTAAGCGAAGCGGAAAACTGACACAGAGTCAGCAAAATCAGTGATTCGCCCGATGCCCGAGTACTCAATGTTCGGTGTACAAATAACTAGCTCGGCCCAAAGACCCGAAGAGGAGGACATAAAATTATGGTTGAACCTAGAATGGCAAGAACTTCACCGATAGTGAAAGCGAATAAGGAAGTCGTGGGCCGGAAGGTTGTCAACCCGCAGGGGGAAAGTCTTGGAAAGGTTGAAGAGGTCATGCTCGATTCGGCCCCGGGTCGGATAGCATATGCGGTCCTATCCTTCGGGGGGTTTTTGGGGCTTGGCGATAAGCTCTTCGCGGTACCGTGGAATGCCCTCCGATTCGATCCTCAATCAGAGGCGTTCGTACTTAATGCAGACAAGAGATTCCTGGAAAACGCTCCCGGCTTTGACAAAGAGAATTGGCCCGACATGACAAATTCAATGTGGCGATCCAACGTCTACAGCTACTACAAGGCGACACCGTACTGGGAGTAATTCTCTGCGGTTCGGAAGAAGTCACTATTTGAAGTATTCGGGCCGGAAGAAACATCCTTTCGGCCCTTTTCATTTCGTTAGCACAACGCAGATCTTCCGATAAGACGGGTTTATCGGCGTGCGGCGCAGGCTCCGGGAGACCAAAAAGCCACATTCCGGTAAGCCAACTTCACGGGACTTGGCTCGCTCTTCCAGGCTCAAAACGAAGTTAAGCATAAGTCACTCGTCTTACGTTCCACTGGACACACCGACTTCCGGTCTGTCCGTATCAGCTCCGCCACGCCTCAGAGTTCCACGAGCCTCTTCTGCGAGTTGCTCGTACCGCCTTCTGAATCGATCGAGTTCTTTCTCACTCAATTCCTCGAGGTCAAGAAGTGAATTATGAGCGCCTTCGAGAGCACGAATCAACTCATCCAGCTTGAGTTGCACCGCCGAGCTATCCCGGTTCTGCGTGTTCTGGATGAGGAACACCATGAGGAAGGTCACAATCGTCGTGGAGGTATTGATCACCAGCTGCCATGTATCACTGAAATGAAACATCGGCCCGGTGATACCCCAGACGATGATCACCACAAGTGCAAGGACGAAGGATGCTGGATGTCCTGTCGCGCGTGCGGTCCCTTTGGAAAAACGGTTGAATATGGATCCTGCGAACATAGGTGCCTCCCCAGGAGTTCAGATGCCTGCGCCGCTTCGATTCTGGCAATCTTTGACGCTCAACTCAAGAGGCCGCGTGGCAACCACGTTTCTTGGACCATAGTGGCGAAGGCTGTTTGATTTCGCGGTTCTTAAAGGCGCGGCTGATGTTTCGGCTATCCTCGAACAAAAAGGCACGACTTATCAGGTTGTGGCCGACGAGACGACAGGTCTCGGCCTTGCGGAAGATCGATGAATTAATCTTTCGGCATCTTATCCGGTGGCGCTCTTACTTTCGAGGTTCTGTCCTTCAGCAGGAACGGCAAAAGGAAGGCAAACCGAGATTTTCGTTCCGTTGGCGTTTGACTGAATATCGATTGTGCCATTTAGATGGCGGACCCGCTCACGCATTCCAGTTATTCCAACTCCTGTACGATGGCCTTGTATCTCGGCGAGCTTTTCCGATGGAATTCCTTTGCCCTCATCTTGAATCTCCAGAGTGACGTTCTCTCCCATACGCGAAAGCCGAATCGTCGCAGTCTTACTTCCGGAGTGTCGATGAATATTCGTAAGGCATTCTTGTACGATACGGAAAATCGTGACTTCCATTTCGTCTGACAATCTTCCGAAGTCCTTCGGAACAATAAGCTCACTTTTCAGACTGCCACGTTCCGCCAAGCCCTGAATGTACCAATGGATTGCTCCCGATAAGCCATTTTCATCCAATAGCGGTGGATGGAGCAAATAAGACATTGTGCGTATCTCTGTACTTAGCTGGTGAACCAGTTCACGGCTTTCGTCGATGGTTTTACCGAGCTTCGCATTTCGGCCAGCGCGTTGGGCGATGTTGGCTAAATTCATGCCGAGTGCCGTTAAGACTTGACCGGCGCTGTCGTGAAGCTCTCGGGCGATACGTCGTCGTTCATCGTCTTGAGTTTGCTGTAAGCGGCTCGACAATTCTCGAAGTTGTTTAGATTGTTGGAGGACTTCTACGTTTCGTTGCTCAAGCAGATGAGTCCGAACCCGTACTTTATTTTCGAGTTCGTTGGCGAGCATACGAAGCCGCTCTTCACCTTCGCGCAATCCTGATTCGAGTTGCTTCTGGCGCGTAATATCATTATTCGTTTCTAGAACACGTTTTCGATTCCCACCGTGATCCTTATCAAGTGCCCAACGGCTGGCAACTACGATTTGGCTACCGTCTTTGCGTGTGTGAAGGAGTTCACCGCTCCAGCGACTTTCCCGATGAAGTTGTTCGGTAATTCGCTCCAGCGACTCAGGGAATTCGGTTTGTAGCAGCTCATGGCTCACTCGGCCAATTGCTTCCTCGCAGCTAAAGCCATACAGCTCGGTTGCACTTTTATTCCAATACGAAATTCGGTCATCCCCGTCGCGAACCAAGATTGCATCGTTGCTTAAATCGAGCAGCAGCGCCCGTTCCGCCAACTTTTGCTCAGCCTGCTTTCGTTCTGTTATCTCCCGAGCGACTTTCGATGCTCCAATGATTCGTCCGTGGCCATCTTTCACCGGCGAAATAGTAAGGGAGATATGAACCAGAGTGCCGTCTTTGCGTAAACGAATAGTTTCAAAATCTTCTATACGCTCTCCCCGCCTGAGTCGCTCAAGAATTGTTACTTCCTCGTCTAGACGTTCGGGCGGGATTAACATTGTAATGTGATGGCCGATTGCTTCTTCCGCTGAGTAGCCGAATATCCGCTGTGCACCCTTATTCCAAGAGGTGATCGTGCCATCCAGATTCTTGCTGATGATCGCGTCTTCCGAGGAATCCACGATAGCTGCCAACAAACCCGTTTTTCGTTCAACCTGCTTTCGTTCAGTGATGTCATGGAAGAAATTCACGACACCTACAATTGTGCCGTCCTTGTCTCGAATCGGATCAATGTGCACCGAAACCGTAACACGGCTTCCATCCAGCCTCGCGATGACAACTTCCTCGTCATGTACTGACGCACCCGTAGTCAAAGCAAGGGCTACAGGAGTGTCGCAATGTGCCATGTAAGTACCGTCAGCGTGGTAGAGAGTGTGCGCTCCGCAGAAGCGTTCATCAGTGTCACCAATCACTGGTTCACGCCCCCAAAGTCTTGCCGCTCGCGAATTGAACCAAACGATTACACCATCAGGTGCTCGGACTGCGTATGCCGCCATTGGAAAAAGCTCAATCAGATGGGCCTGATTGCCTAAATCGAGAAGATCGTGTGAAACCGGTAATTGCATTGGCGAGCCACTTGTCACCACGTTCCCTCCGGATTTGTTCAGGTGGTCTTGACGGCTAATAGAATTAAGCGTGCCCAAATTCGCTCCTCCGCATTCATCTTCTAAAAGCAGTATTCCACCTTAACTTGGGCGGTAGACCATTTTTGCTAATCTCACGAACCCCAGACGAACCGCAATACCATATTCAGTGTAGATGCGCCCGAAAGTGGAGCCTAAACACCCTGAGGGGCTTTCCTTTTCGCCATCTTCTGCGCCATGAGCAAGACGAACCCTCGGTCACCATCTGTCATGCGACCGAACAAGCGACAGAACTGAGCAAGCATGCGTGCATCTTTACCTGAGTCGCCCCACACGATGTCATCGGCGGACTTTCGTTTCAGAAGATTGGGCAACTTTGGCGGTTCTTCGCCGTCATAAAAAAGTTGGTACATCGGGAGTTCGAGGGCGCGGGCGAACTTCTCAAGTGTTTCGACAGCCGGAACTGTGTGTCCGTTTTCCACGCGGGAGATGTAGCAACGAAGGGGTCCGGTCTTCTTCTCAATGTCCCCTTGCGAAAGCTTCTTTTCTTCACGTAAGACACGTAAACGCTCTCCAATTATCACGGGTAGATCCTCCGTATCATAGGAATGATTCCGATACTTAACTGGGGGTTGACCAGGGGACGTGGGAGCATAATTCAATCTGGAATAGAAGCCTAGGAATCTTCGTCCAACAGCCTTAGAACAGCCTCACAGGAAGCCCCACTGGCGCTGTATCCTTGCCGCAATGCACATCCACCGCCAGCCGATACAGGATGTTTGTTCTTGACTTCTACCTCTATAGAACTTATCAAGATTACGGGACGACCGCCTGCCTGCAAAGCGATTAGCAGCTCCGTCCTGAGGCAAGAAAGAAGGATTTGACGGACATGTGGACCAAAGAACTTCCCACACAGCGAACGCGTGACCGCTTTATCGAACTGGGCGACCAGTTCAGGCGAGTATATGTGGAACTGAGAGACTGCCACAATCGGGGTGAGCGACCACGTCTGGTGGCCGAGATGCGTTCAGTGGTGATTGAGGCTGACGACTTGGTCCAAAAATATCACGAGAATTTCGATGACTGGTCTCACGGCGATCCGCCTGCACATAAACACACGGTTGGATTAGGCCGAAGCGCTTCTGCCTCCTGAAAGCCCGCGACTTAAGAGCAAACTCCCTTGACACTCGGGGTCTATAGGACTACCGTCTTTAACAAATCTGTTAAATCGCGCTGGCAAACTGGCCAATCCCAACATTCGGAGGCCAAATATCAATCACTGTGGTTATTGCCGATGACCACGACTTGATCCGAAAAGTAGTCGTGCGTCTGCTTGATGCTGATCCCGACATTCAGATTTTAGCACAGGCGACAACCTTCGCTCAAACTTTAGAGCATGCATCTAAGTTGAACCCGCACGTCATTATCCTAGACCTTCACATGAAAGATGAAAAGTCGATCACGCCAGCGCAGTTCAAATCCGGTTTAAATGGTTCCCGATTGCTGGCAATGTCGATTTGGGATGATGACGAAACGAAGGCTCTTGCGAAGGCTTTCGGGGCCGAAATCCTGTTAGATAAAACCAATCTGGCCGCTGAATTAATCCCAGCTATACGCAATTGCGCCGACGGTAGGAATCGGGACGGAACTCTGAAATCCCAAGGGACTACCTCACCCAATTAGCCCTTTCTAACAATTTGGCTTGCTTGGCCCCGACCGTGCCCTGCGGTTCCTCTAGGCCCTGAAGTGCTCTCGCCAAAACCGTTAGACCTTCTGCCTTGGGAGCAACCAAATCCACACCTTCTGCTGAACTCATTGTCGATCCTAGGGCTTCAGAATACATCGTGAAGACAATGATGTAAGCCTTCGGCAACATTTTCTTGAGTACGGGCGCGGCCTGCATGCCATTCATGTTCGGCATTGCGAAATCCAAGACAATCAAATCAGGCCTTAGTTCCTCTGCCTTTTGAATGGCTTCAGCACCGTCACCAGCCTCGCCTCCGACTTTCCAATCTGTTCGCGCTTCGAAGAAATCGCGCATGACTTTTCGGACTATTTGGCTGTCGTCTACGAGTAGGACGGATTTTTGCATCACTCAATCCAGTGGGGGCCATCATGTCCTGTCAGAAACCCTAGACTGGGTTATTTGAGAGGGAAATACTCCAAGAGCTGCATATTGCCCTGCCATTAGGTTGATGTGCTCAAAAAAGCCCTGATAAACGACGATCCGCCCGCACATGGACTAAACACACGGTAGGAACAGGCCCTGTGCTTCTGGTCTAGGTTTCAAGCATTGAAAGTTGATTTCTTTATGAAATCTTTATGCTTTTCTTACGATTCCCGATTTACTTTCTACATGGCATTCGATTCGGTGATTTATCGCGGTAGAAAGTCCGCCATTCCATGTAGAGGAATTATGAAGGGCGAAACAAAAGAACGGTGGGTGCAGCTTTGTCAGCAAGCCTCCATAGAGCAAGACCCCCGCAAGCTCTTTCTGTTAATCCGCGAAATCAACAATCTCCTTGAAGAAAAACGTGCACGTTTGAACAGAGTAGCAGACGAAGAAAAGACAGCCTAATCAAAATGCCGCCATCATACGCCTTGCCTATTTCATGATTTTGAATACCGAAACTTTGCCGCAACCTCTTCGTCAACGGACACATCGGTGCTGGCGACCTTGCTGCGCTTCACTTCGTCTCGCAGTGCAGCGGCACGATCCGTCGTTAGCCCGCACGTCAAAAACAGCAATTCTGCTGCGTAAAGGTCCTCGACTGTGACGGGAGTTGCATTCCGTTGGTCCACGGTCGGAAGGAACACAATCCGCACCATGCCATCAGAAAACAAATCCACGATTAGTCTGCCGGGGATTTTGGCCATGACGGACGTATTCTAGCGCAGGTTGACGTGCATGGCGTGACCATCATTTTCGTTGACGCGGGCTAAGGGAGAGAGCAAGGTTCCCGGCAGGCCGTAAAACCCCGTACTTAGATCATGCCGCACTGGTGTTTATTCCCCCGGTGCGGTGTTTTTCTTTGCCCAATCTTTTTCCGCGACCTTACTTCATCATTTGTCGTCTCATATATATTGAACAGGATCAACTCCGATTCAGAGCATTTTTCAGATTGTAATCTAATACGATGCTCTCGACCATATCTCTCATTGGATAGGTTCGGCGGGCGAACAAGATTGGTCGCCCGCTTTTTCCTTTGCGCATCGTTCAGTATTGAGGCATGCATCGCTCGACTAGTGATTGTCTTGGTAGCGGTCTTGGTAGTCTCGGTCTCGGTTCTCCTCGTGGCGACTCTCCAACCGCGCTTCGCGATCCATGAAACCTCTCGGATCATCCCTCAACTCATCGCGAACGACCGGATGCCGGTCAAGGAACGCTCTCAGCTCGGGATGGTTGTCCAGATAATTAGCACGCAGAGCCAACTCGGGCCGCCGCGTGAGATCGTCGCGTATCTCCGGATGGGAATCCAAGAACCAGTCAAAGTGGGCGAGTTCACCGCGCCGTGTGTCTCCCGAGGCGAAATCTCTTTCATAGTACTGGAAGTGCCGCTCTTGGTTCATGAATGCGCCCGGATTGTCGCGAAACGCTTCTGCTGCATCGGGATGACTGTTCATCCAGTCCCGCAGCGCGGGATGATGGTCAACGAAGCCTCGATCGTTCACGAGTTCCGGTCTTCGCTGGAGTTCTGCGGCGGTATCGGGATCATTATGCAGAAAATGATTAAAGCTCCGGAGCTGATCCTCCGAGGCCGTCTCATTCTGGCCGCTAAAAAACTGGCCCAAAGCTCGGCCAAGCGCCTGTCCCACGGACTGCGCCCTGGTCAGCGGGGCCACAACCAACACCGATCCAGCCAAGACAATAAGCGGAAATGTTCGATTTGTTTTCATTGTCAAAACTCCTGGAGGGCAGGGGAATATCCCCTAATTTAGCAGTCATCGCCGAACAAAGAGAATCGAGGAAAGACCTGATTTCCTTTTAGCGCGGTCGTTTATTCGGTTGTCCAGCATAATTGGATTACTCGATAGTGTCAGCGCAATCGCTTGAAAAAAAGGGGATTTTGGGTGTGCAATGTGCTCTGAGACGGACCATCAAGAGCTCGTGCGGGAAGTTCTGGACAGGAATCGGATCACTGCCTTCCACGAGGCTTTGGCATCCTGCCGTCCATTCTCGTAACTACCGTAACCGCAGTGATATCCCAATACAACCGCGGAACGATCCTGAAATGACTTGTCTGGCGGGCTCCTGGCGGGCTTTTCGCCGTGTCGATACTGGCACGCTCCCAATGTGAGACGCGCTGTCGTAAGCTAATGCACCGATGTCGTCGTAAACGTGTGCAAAACCAGACAGACACGGTTTGTGCCCTTGACCTAGACTTTGTCAAATGCCGCAACTACGCAGCTAAGGCAGGCAAGACAACCGGATGTCACACGGTGGGCATTCTTCGGAGTGCACGTCTTTTTTGCCTCCGTGCTTTCTGGTCATTCGGGCCACCAGCAGCATCACGTCAACTCGGCGAAATAATGGCCACCGTAAGCCTATTAGAGCATACTTCGCCAGTGAGATGGACCTTGGAGCCGTGGTAGAATCTGGGGCAACGGACGGCAAGAGGTCTTTCAACATGAGGAAGCTACCACGGCAAGTAAAATTAGCCCTCGTTCCAGTCAAGCCAAAGAAATTAGTGTTGCACAAAATTGTCTTACGGCAGGTAACGCCAAAGAAACTTCCTTTTTACAAACTTGCAATCCCAACTGAAAAGCAGTAGACCCGCTGGCGCAGCGCAACGGGAATTCACTGGTGCGGCGTTTTCTGATGTGACGAATCTTTCTCCAGCGGTTCCCCAATGCCGAATTCAATATCGTGGAGCAGCTTGAGAATCTGGACTCTGAAGCCATTCACCCGGACGGTGAGCGCACAGCGGCGACAGCCGTATGCGTGGATCTGCTGGCCATGTTCTTCCCGGTAGTCGTGCTCCAAGGATTCGAGCAAATGAAAAAGATCGGTGAACATGGAGACCCCACACGCGGGAGTCTAGCAGCTTCGCCGTTTGTTCGCCATAATTTGGGACCAATTCCCACATGACGATAAGACGACTTCTCGGGACTTGGCTTCCCAATTCAGAGAACTAGCTGTGATGTTACTGACCGAACATCAATCCGCAGAATGAGTTCAGTGCCAAGTCTCAATGCCATTAACATTGGGTTGATTGAATCGACGGTCGGGTGATCTTCATGCGAAATTCTGTAAAAGTTTCAGCCATGGTGCTCACGGTCGCCGGATTCCTCGGCACAGTTCAGACAATCCCCGTTGTTGCTGGGGATGAATCTCCGGCCTGCACCCTGACGATGTTGCCCGCAGAGATGCAGAGGCATATCCACACTAACTATTCTTCATGGCGGCTTCAGGATGTTTCAACTCTTAGCGCAAATGCCAAAGAGCGTTGGCAGTCTGAGAAACCCGTGGGCTGCCCCGGTATTGCGGTTGGACAATTCGAGAAGATGAACCAAAAGTCGTATGCAGTTCTGTTAGTCCCTTCAAATAAGCCAGACACAGGCTATCGGCTATTGGTGTTCACACCCGATGGAAATGAATCACCCGAGCGTTTCAAGGCGGTCGAGCAATCGGACAAAATTGGAGCTTCCAATTTCTTCGTTCATGGTATCCAGATTAGCAAAGTCTTCAGCACTGAATGGGTGAAAAAACTTCGCGTCAATACGCCTGCTGGCATTTTGTTTGTGGATGCGGGCGAATCGGAATATGAAACGGATGTCTATTTTTGGACAGGCGATAAGTATCGACATGAGCCTATAGATCACTGAGCATTTGAACAAAGGTAGGATTCAGTCTGAAAAACGGCATCACGGAAACTGGGAATTCGCCGAAAAGCCACATTCCGGCACGACTTCTCGGGACTTGGCGTTCCCACCGATATGACAACTATCCGAGACGGGCGCGTCTGGGCGTATGATCCGTCTTCGCATTGAGGAGAAGACCCGATGAAGATTAGCCTGCTAGGTCAAATGTTTTTTGCATCGCTTTTGATGGCAATTTCGGTTGTGGCGCAAACGCCGAACTCAAAAGTAGCATTGCCGAGGATAGCATCCGCGTCAGTGCCGCTCTACCCACCGTTAGCCCGCACGGCGAACGTGGAGGGAATTGTTCACGTCAGCGTTACTACAGACGGACAACGAGTTACCAGCGCACATGCTGAGGACGGCCCCAAACTATTGGCAGCGTCTGCGGAAGACAACGTCAGAACGTGGCATTTTGCGGTCCATGAGCCAACCACGTTTACCGTGACTTACAGGTACACGCTTCAGACCAAATGGAAGAGCGACCCGAACAATCCAATCGTGGTCATGGATTTCCCCAATGAAGTTCAAATCTCAGCCATTCGGTTTCATACGGCTGACTACTAAACTACCAAGTCCTGTGAAACGGGATTCTGCCAAATCAAACTGAGGGAAACCAATAAGCGACTGCGTCTTCTGTCACGCCAAACAAACCGTCCCACCAGCGAACCGGGTAGGGCCAGTCATCCTTAACCCAACGAGTCTCTTTACGGTCATAGAAATGAGGAAAGGAATCCAAAAAACTTGACTTAGACGGGTCTATGAGAATCCCGCAATAACCTAAAATTCCGATGAGTGTCCGTCGTTCACTTTCATTTGAGCGAAGAATAGAAGCGAGTCTTTTTACCAAGTCTGAAAGCCGAGCACCACTTCGCATCGTCCGGGCCGCTTGCAGAATAGCAGCCACAGTTTGGATGTCGTCTGTTGAGGGTCTCGGTGTAGGTTGCTTTGCAGCTTCCTCCAAATCGAATCCAATGTAGATTGGATTGGTGTGGCGCACGCCTCCCCACTTAAATCGCTCGAAATTAAGAACACTGAGGTCGTCAGGCTCGCGCATGCTCTCATACATACCGCAGACTGGACAACAATGCGTGGAACTTGTAGACCTAGTCCAACTGTGATCTGGAAAGTTTCGGGCGACCGCAAAGCTACCCAGTGCCGAGCGAAGGTCGAGTCTGCGAGTCGTTAGGCTTGACAGGAAAAAATTGACTACTTGCTCCTTCGACACGGAATCCCTTGACCGAATTGCCCAGTCAATAGCTTGTTTGTGAGAAATATAGACGGGATCGAACATCAAGCCCGCTTCTTTCGCATACAAAAATTCGGCTGGCGACGTGTCGCGTTGCTTTTTCCAACCAGTGGATCCCCAATACGATGCAAAGAGTATTTGGAGGGCCCGCTTGTTTACGCTCGAAGGAATCACCCCGGCATCTCCCGCCCTCAAATATACGAGTTATTCTAGCGCGAATCGCCGCGAGGACGAGAAACACTGTAGACCTCTGGCCCGTAGGCGCTCACTTCGATGGATAGGGCCTGATAAACGGGGTTATCGGAATGTGGGATTCCGCCGGTTGAGGCTCCGAGCCAGCAATGATCGGTAGCACCGCCGATCGGCCGTCCAGCGTCTCCCCAGGCCCCTATTTTTCTCAACTTTTATGGCGCGCGAGCTCGCAAAGAAAAACGCACGGTGTGGCGTGAATTTAATGCGGCAAGACGGTCTTCGCGGAAATCTTGATGAAGCCTTGCGGTGCAACAAACATTTCCGTTGCCAAAATGTGACCGCCGTCGGAATAATCCCAACGCGCAGTTGCATAGCCACGTTCAGGATCATCGTCCTTGTAATACGGGCGGCCATAAGTCTTGTCCAAATAATCCAGCTCCACAAACTTTGGAACACGCATAGTCAAACCAGCTTCCATTAAGCGGCTAGACCAGAAGCGGAAGCTAGGTCCTGCCAAGTTCTCAGCGCTTTGCCCGACTAGAAACGCAGATTCGCCAGCCGCAGCATCTTTGCAGGCTTGCGCGTTGTCTTCGCTAAGCTGGCACAGTCCGCCCCCCGTCCGTACGAACTTCTCCCAGCTCTCGCCGAGTGAGTGACCATTAAAGATAGGAGTGTAGGAGTTGGCGGCGAGGGGCCCGGGGCGCATCGCATAGTCCGAGGCTTGTATCGTAAACATGATCGTGAATTCGTCCGACTTAGCCTTGGTTTCCTCAGCATGAGCTTCGCCGCCATCGGAAAAATACCAATATGAATCGGCCGTGCCCCTTTCGGGGTGACTAAATTTCTGGTTCGGCTTGCCATAGGTTTTCTCGAAGTAAGTCAATTCCGCGAATGACGGGCCGCTCATGCTGACGGTAGCCGAAGCAAATCTGCCGTACTCAAAAGTGAAAATGACGGCGCCATCTTTCCCGAATTGGGCTACGTCAACCTTTTTACCAGCAGCGGCCTGTGAGCAGTTTTCTGCTCTACTCTTGCTTTGGCAAAGCCCCGCTTCTGTGCGAACGAATTCCCGCCAGCTTTCTCCGAGCACATGTCCGCGAAAAGTAGTAATAGTTTGAGCGGTTGAGGCGGCCGGCGGTGGGGCGGAGTCGCTCGATTTAGGGTTGTCCTTGCCCTTCAGCGAAGTACACGGGCTCGGCCACGCTTCGTTGATGGCGCTATAAGCTAAAATCCCTATGCGATACTGCCGCCTGGCAGGATTATCCCGCAGATGCTTCAAAACAACGTCTAGAAGTTGCTGGTTTGTTACGTCGTCCAAGTTCGAAACACACTCACCAGCCCTTTTGTCCGACTCTGCGGCGTCCCACCTAGCCACCATCATTGCCTGAGCGTAGCCGTTAAGGTACATACGACACTTATCGAGATTCGATTCAACGGACCGATTACCGGACTTGGTATCACATAGGGTCATAAATTCGTTGCCGGTGAAGGACATTAGAAATTTCGTATCTGGGTCCCCCGATTGCGCAAAAACACGTAGCGTCAAAAACACAGACCAGGTGATTACAAGAATACTCTTCATGCTTTGCTCCGTTGACCAGTTCACTGGATGAACTCAGCAAGGACATCTCAGATTGACTGAGCACTTTCATTTGCTCCGGGTCCGCGACGCTTCGCATCGGCTCCACGCTGACAGCAGGCAAGACAAGCATCGCGAGGGCGCCTGGCCGGGCGGTTATTTGCACCCGATTCGTTCGGTTTTGTCCTTGGCTTTGGGTTCCGCTGCCGTTTGCCATTACATGTTGCCCGGCGCGTGGGTATCCGCTCAATAAATCAGGGAACAGGAGTACATGGTTGTGGAGAGCAAGGCACTCCTATAATTTGGCATTTTGGCGGATAACATGGCGGAGGCGGAGATTGCAAAGCTTGGGTTTTATGCTGGGAATCAATCCTTTTGATTAGAGCCCCAGAGGCCAGCAGCAAAAGCCCGACACAACCTACAGCCACCTTCCGACTAATCTTCATCACTTTTCCCCTTACGGCTTAGTACAAGTTCCATCGCTGTATTGCCAACAACTGACACCACGGTGGTGAGAGCAGGCTCCGCTTCCCGTTGCAGTACTCGTTGTGCCGTCGTTACATAACGCGCCGATCCTGTGACGATCGCCCTGTGCTGCGCTCCCACCAAATGCCATTACGCTCGCCAAGACAACGGTGAATAGCACCTTGGACGCTGCATATTTCATCTTCATTGCATCGCTCCTTTCGGCTGTACACCTAGTTCTTGACGTTCATGGAATCGGTGTCCACGGCTTTCTTTCCGGTCAATCCTTCGAGTGCTGCCAAGAGACCGCGATAGTCATTCTTGTCTGCCTGTACAGCAAAACCGCCTTTGACATCGCCGGTCGCCCACGTCAGACCCACATAATGCTTTTTGGACTTGGCAAGCGCCATAAGAAGGCCCGCACCAAATGAAATCATGGCTAGACCAATGGCGGCGCCCACGCGACGATGCACATCCTGGCCGTAGCTGATCTCGGTGATTGATGCCGCCGGGATTGAGAGCACGTTGGTTTTGTCTTTGATAATAGTGATTGTGGTGCCCGATGGGTTGATCCTGATATCCGTACCAGTTTTCAGATCGGCGATGCTCCCGCCATCGTACTTAACCGCGAAGCCAGCTTTTTCCGCCGCAAAACTAGCGATACTTAGCAACGAGCACAGCGTGGCCGCAATCAGTTTGGTCCTCATCTGTCATCTCCTGCGAAATTGAGCGTGATTTGTTCCGGTGGCCTATACTTATATATTAATTAATGGAATTACTTTATAGATCAACTAAATAGCACCGTGATGCGAATGAGGTATAGGGTTACTGATTGGAGACCACGAGGAAGCGCGTCGAAAGGTGGAAATGGCGCGACTTGACCGCATTCCCTGCCGCAATACCACCAGGCTCTAGCGCCGTCGTCGCCTGATGCCATCGTGATTCCGCCTTGACATATTCCGTGCCACAGCAGATGATCCCCACAATAGGTTCGCAGCCAAGCGGCAGAGCACAGCCAAAAGTGGCAGAGCATAGCCACGACGGCGAACAAAGGCAACAGGTCAAGACAATACTGGATAAACGCCGCGTTGGTGGATTTTCACTGGTGCGGCGTTTTCTTCTGTGCCGAATCTTTCTCCAGTGGCTCCCCAATGGCAAATTCGATATCGCGGAGAAGTTTGAGAATCTGGACCTTGAATCCGTTCACGCGGACAGTGAACGCACAGCGGCGACAGCCGTAAGCATGAACCCTCTGGCCGTGTTCTTCCCGGTAGTCGTGCTCCAAGGATTCGAGCAAATGAAAAAGATCGGCAAACATTGAGAACCCACACGGGGGAGTCTAGCAGCTTCGCCGTTTGTTCGCCATAATTTGGGACCAATTCTCACATGACGATAAGACGACTTCACAGGACTTGGCTTTTCAGGTGACTTCCAAGAACATCATCCCGGCCTAGTGAACGCTTGCTTGCAGATGCGCCACGTCTGGTTTCAGCCTTCCCTTAAAAGTTGTCGCGTGGCCGACCGAGATTTCAACTTTCTCACATGATGGAGCAAAGCCTTCGGCAGCAACGAAAACGTCATAAAAGCCGGGCATGAGCGGCAAATTAAATCGGCCTTGGTCATCCAGCTTGGCAGTGATATCACCTTTTCCCGATCCACTGTGCACCAGAACAAACGCATTCCTAATAGGCGCATTCTCAGCCGCGTCTGCCACATTTCCGCGCAACTCACTGCGTTGAGCATTGTTCTTCGTCTGGGAATGCACGCTCTGGCTAAATAGCAGGACGAAAGCGCCGAACAAGATGGATCGCATATCGCTCCTCATTATCATGCTCCCCCCACGCGAAACGGGACGATTGGAATAGGGGACAAATAGAATTCGGTGGCAAAATACCACATTCCGGTAAGACTTCACGGGACTTGGCCGCCGTTATCGGGAAACCCGATTCGTGTTAAGGTGGGCCACATCTGGGCGGTTTCCCTCAAGTCTCAATGCCAATTCATGGAAGGAGTTCAACAACCATGCGTGATTCGGTACAGACTTCCACTGATGTTCCACCAGCAGTGGGCGTACGGCGACTCATCTTTGGCCATCGCGTCGCCCAAGTCATAACCACTGCCGCGCAGCTCGGACTTGCTGACCATCTCAGCGACACACCGCAGAACGTTGCGGAACTGGCCTCCTTGGTTCACGCAAACGCGCAGGCACTGCACCGATTCCTCCGAGCGCTCGCCAGCATCGGGATGGTGACGGAGGTAGAGGACAGCAGCTTTGCGCTTACGCCACTTGGGGCGTGCTTGCAGGTGGGAGCACCGAGTGACATGCGTTCCTGGGCTCTCTTCGAGGGCGCGGAACACTTCCAACGAGCGTGGAGTGACTTGCTGTACTCCGTACAGACCGGTGAACCCGCGTCCACCCATGTCTTGGGGATGGATGTCTCCTCATATATGAAACAGCATCCGGAAGTGGAGCGTAGCTTCTCGCAGGCAATGAGCGCCTCTGCAACGCTGGCGGCAGAAGCGGTCGTTAACGCGTATGATTTTTCCCAAGCGCACCAGATAGTTGATGTTGGCGGCGGTCACGGCATCTTGCTCACGGCCATCTTGCAACGCCATTCCGCAGTGCACGGCGTGCTGTTTGATATGGCCGCCGTGGTCGAGCGGGCCAGCCAACGGTTCCAAGCGGCAGGTCTCAATACACGCGTCGATGTCATCGGCGGCGACTTTTTTGAGGGCGTGCCTGCGGGCGGCGATGTCTATGTTCTGTCCCGGGTCCTAATGGGATATGAGGATGACGGATGTGTGCAGATCCTGCGTAACTGCCATAAGGTCATGGCCGAGCACGGGCGAGTATTGATTATCCAGCAGGTGATGCCAGCGCAGGGCAGCGGTGCTTCCCGCGACTTACTTTTTGAAGGAGCTATGTCGGACCTCAATATGCTGGTGATGACTGGAGGCTATGAGCGCACGGAAGCACAGTATCGAGTTCTCCTCGAAGCAGCAGGATTCAAGCTGACGCGATTGGTGCCGACGCGGTCACTTATGAGCGTACTTGAAAGCAAACGAGCGTAATACCACCTCTCAGACTATGGAATCTGGATAGGGCCTGAGAAACGGCGTTACCGGAAAATGGCTTTTGCAGCCAACGCACCTCATGATGCTCGAACCCCGGGGCCGCTCAGGTCTCTTTCAGGATGTCCAACAGATTTCGGGGTCCACTGTACGGGTAATGCGTAACGCCAATGGCGGATCTTTAAAATGTCAGATTCTTCTTGTCGGGTTAGATTAGACATTCTCGCGCAACTCGTTGGCTTTTCAATTGGCATGTAGAAAGCCAACTGGAGCCTGTTCAGCTGCGAAAATCATTGTGGGCCGTGCAAGAGGGGAGTAGGATGCATCAGAAATTGAGCCAAATCGGAGATCCCAGCTAAACCGTAACGGCAGGAGAACCCATGAAATTCATTCAGGTCTTACTCGCTTCGTTTTTGCTCTTGGCCTCTACCTTGCCCGCACGCGCCGATTTCAAATATACCGAGACTTCGCAGATGACCGGCGGCTCCATGCTCTCCATGATGAAGTTCGCCTCCAAGTTCGCTCGCGGAGATGCCAAGAAACAGGAAAAAGATATGCTGAAACCGACCAGCACAACACATTACGTTAAGGGCGATCGCCTGCGAACCGATAACGAGGATGGGACCTCCCAAATCATTGACGTCGGCGGCCGGCGCGTGATCTTCGTCGACAACAACAATAAAACGTACGCCGTGGCGACCTTCGATCAGATCAAAGCCGCAATGGAGCAGGCGGCGCAGCAGATGCAGCAGAATCCGCAGACGCCTCAGGAGAAAGCCGTGCCTCAGGACGTACAACTCACTCTTAAGCCCACCATCAAAGTCATGCCGGGCGGCGCTGGCCGCACGATCCTGGACCAGGCCACCAATGAAACCAACGTGGAGATTGACCTCGCCATGCAAGGCACTGCTACCGGGGCGAGTGCGCCACCGCCCGGCCAATCTAACTCCGCAACCTTTACCTCCACCATGAACATGGACACTTATTACTCCGAGCACTAAATTGGTGACACTTTTCAGCGGGCGGCGTATTGGACGTGGCGTTCGCGAAAGTAGTTCTTCACCAACTTGGGCCTAGCCTGAGTGATCCGAAGGTAAGAACGAATGTTGGCCATCATTTCCTGGACGTTTACGGGACGGACACGGCCCAGCGCGTTGGTCTTCACATCTTGGTTCAGCAATTCATCCGGATTCAGTTCCGGACTGTAAGACGGCAAGTAGAAAATCCGGATTTGCTCGCGGTGTTCTGCCAACCAACGACTCACCGATCGCGACTTGTGTACCGGGTGACCGTCCGCAATCAGAAACACTTTCCTCCTGGTCTTCCGCGTCAAGCGCAGCAGACGGCCAAGAAAATTCAGAAACACCCGCGCCGTGAAACGCTGACGGAAAATCATGAAGGCCAACCGCCCCCGATTGGTGATGGAAGAGATCATGTTGCAGCGAAAGCGCTGACCGGTGCCCATCACCACCGGCGTCTCGCCGCGACGTCCCCAGGATCGTCCCGCTTGATGGTCCGAACGCAGGCCCATCTCGTCGAGCCAATGAATTTGGGCCTTAAACTGTCGCGCCTGCTCGCGAATCGATGGATATTCTTCCGCCAGCCATTTCCGTACCGCGGCCGGATTTTGTTCGTACGCTCGCCGCACCGGTTTCTGTGGGGTCAGTCCCCAGGCTCGCAAATAGCGTCCCACCGTCCACACCGAAACCTGCAGATCGAATTTTCGGGACAGCAACGCTTGCACCGCTTCCCGGGTCCACAGTGCAAACGGCAAACTCAACTGGTCTGGACAACCGCTGAGAATGTGGCGCACTGTCGTGGCGGCTTGATGCGGCGCCAATCGCGAAACCGGAGGCCGTCCGCGACGCCGTGCCTTCAGTGCCCGACGCCCTGCGCGTTCCACCAGTCCCATCCAGCGGCTCACCGTACCTCGCGCGACCCCGAAAACCCGAGCGGCCTCGGTTTGCGAAACTCCTTTTTGAACGGCCTCGACAACTCGCCGGCGAAGGTCTTCTTGGGCTTCTCCCGGCAGCGAGCGAGCATCCTGTTTTTCCATGCCCGTCACGCTACCACATCATTCTCCGAATGTCATCTATATTATGCTCCGATTAGTATGTGGCGCCAAACGTTACTGGTTACAAGGAATTCGCTGAGTTCTATAGGCGCATGGCCCAAGAGGTATCCTGGATGAAGATCCCTTCCATGCCGGGCATCCAAATCGATCCTCGAGCCGCGGAGGGAATGTCTGAGCTGCAGAAGAATTCCGACGCCCTGAAGGGTTTCCCGATGCTCTCTTACGTCAGCATGACCATGTCTGCAAGCGCCGATGGGCAAACCCAAACTCTGGGATCGCAAAACGGCAGCGCGTCTAACTCGAAACCGTCGAACCCTCCACCATCGCAGACCGACAATTCCCCGAGTTCGCTCGAATCGCAAGCGGTGTTGAAAGGTTTGGGCGGGCTGTTTGGCAAAAAGAAGAAGGACAATGATTCCGCGCCTGCGGCTAGTACTCTTCCTCCGAATCCCCATCCCGACCCGAATGCGCTGATGGAAATGACCACGGCGGTAACTTCGTTCTCGACGTCCTCGCTCGACGGAAGCCTGTTCGACATTCCTTCGGGCTTTCAGCAGATACAAGAAGATCCTATGCAGGTTTTTAGCGGAGGCGCGAGATCTTCGCAGCAGCCGGGATCGAAGAAATAGCCGGTTTTCGGTGAGCTGGAGTTCTTAGATCTTTTCGCCGATTTCGCGTGCGGGATCGTGCTTGCCGTACTGGGCTGGACCGTTCCGCTTGGCTCTTTTTTTATCCTGTAGCATTGTGTTCTGGGATGTCAGGCCGCTGGTCGACCTTTCCCGAGTGATTACCCGGGCCAGATCGCCCCATTCGGCCCCTCAATTATTCAGGTATTTAGGCATGGGCGAAGCCGATTCCGCCGACCTTATCGGGACGTGGCCAGAAGGAAATGGTTCGGTAAGGTTGTTCCGCCCCTCCATCAGGCTCAGATTTCGCACAGGACTGAAACATATAGAAGTCCTCATCGTGCCATACAACACCGGAGATCTATGTTCACTTGAATTTATCCAGGAAATGACGTGATCTTAGGCATTGAATCCGTCTCAATCGCATCGATTATATGCCTCGGACCAGATTCAACTCAAGGAGAATGCTATTTTGCATAGAACCAATTACAAGCGAACAATAAGAAATGTTCAAGGCCGCACAGAATTGTGGCGAGGGACAACTACCATTTTGGATTCTTTCCCAATAAGGCCGCCGCTTCATCGGCGGTCACCGGTTTGGAAAAGTAATATCCTTGGCCGAATTCGCACTTAAGTCTTCTCAATATCGCAAGTTGTTCGGCAGTTTCCACCCCTTCGGCAATCACATTGAGCCGTAAACTGGTGGCCATGGGCAAGATCGTCCGCACGATCTCCATGCTGTCTCCTTCGTGGTCCATGGACTTGGTGAAGGAGCTGTCGATTTTCAACGTGTCCAGCGGAAAGCGGTGGAGGTAACTGAGCGAAGAATAGCCCGTGCCGAAATCGTCGATAGATAGTTGGACCCCCAAGGCTTTAATCTGCGAGAGCATTTCTATTGCCGCCGTCGGATCCGTCATGACGGTGCTTTCCGTGATTTCAAGCTTCAAGGTACCTGGAGGAAGTCCAACCTCACGCAGCAACTTCCCGATTTCCTCGGCCAAGTTGGGCTGCAGAAATTGTTTCACGGATAGGTTGACGCTCATGGCCAGGGGAGGGCTGGCGTTACGGCATGCGTTCCAGTCGCTAATTTGCCGGCAGGCCTTCTGCAAGTTCCACCAACCGATTTCGCGAATCATGCCGGTTTCTTCCGCGACGGGGATGAATTCCAATGGTTGAAGGAGTCCGCGAGTGGGATGCTGCCAGCGCAGCAGGGCTTCAAACCCGATGATGCAACCGGATTCGAGAGAGACAATCGGTTGATAAAAATTCCGAAATTCTTCCTGTTCCAGAGCGCTCCGCAGATCTGTCTCCAGCTGTAAGCGGGCGATCACGCTCGCACGCATATCCATATCGAACACTTCGTAACGACCCTTACCCATGGTTTTTGCCCGATACATGGCCGTGTCGGCATCTCGCAATAAATCCTCAGGTTTCTCGTATCCTATGCTGCTCAGCGCGATCCCTATGCTTGCTGACGTGAATAGATTTTTCCCACTTAGATTGAACGGCGCCGCCAAGGCCTTCATAATCCGTTCTGCGACTAGGGTCGCGTCTCTCGAATCCCTTACCTGATCGAGCAGGATGGTGAACTCATCTCCGCCCAGCCGCGCGAGCGTGAAAAGTTTCTCGATCCGTGTGACCGTATCACTGATCCTCAAGCATTTTTCCAACCGATTCGCCACTCCAACCAGGAGTTGATCTCCGATCCCGTGACCCAAGCTGTCGTTAATCATCTTGAATCCGTCGAGGTCAAGGAACATGACCGCAAATACATAGTCCTTGTGGCGTTTCGTATGTTCGATCAACCGTACCAAACGATCAATAAACAACAGCCGATTTGGCAAGCCCGTCAGCGCATCAGCTACTTTTCCTCCAGTGATGTCGGTCTGCGATCCGGCCATGCGCGAAGGCTTTCCCGAAGCGTCGCGAACCGCCAGGCCCCTGCTCAGCATCCAGCGAAAGCTACCGTCCTTGTGCTGCACGCGATTTTCACTCTCGAAGTGAGGCGTCAGTCCTCTCTGATGAGCGGCGATCTCATCTTTAACCCGTTCACGATCCACGCGTGGATTCGGTCCAGCCACTCTTCCGGGCGGTTCCCGATCTCGGCTTCCTGATAACCCAACATGCATCTTCCAGCGCGGGGAGAAATAGATGGCGTTGTCCACCAGATTCCAATCCCAAAGCCCGTCATTGGCGCCTAGAGCCGCCAAGGCGTAGCGTTCCTCGCTCTCTCGCAATGCCTCTTCCGCCTTTTTGAGCGACACCTGAGTGCGGATGCGCGCCAAAGCGACGGGGAAATCGATGGGCTTCGTAAGATAATCGTTGGCGCCCAAGTTCAGTGCCTTGACGATATCCTCGCTCTGGTCTTTCGCTGTAACCATTATGATCGGCAATTCAATAGCGAGAGTAGCGACCCGCGCAACGTCTGCAGTGCATCAAGACCACTGATTTCCGGCATCTCAATATCCAGAAGAACAAGATCCACCGGCTTCTCCTGAATTCGTTCCAGCAAAGATTGCGCGCCCTCCGCCACTCGAATCACATAGCCTTTCCGTTCCAGCCGGCGGGCAAGCATGTCCCGGTTCATTTCATTGTCATCCACAATCAGGATCCGGCACGGCCGAGAGTTCATAGCGGTCTATTTCTCCACCAATAAATTCCCGATCTTTTCAGTCAGTCGAGCGAAGTCCACTGGCTTGGTGTCATAATCGTCGCAGCCCACTTCAAACGCTTTGGCCTGATCGCTTTGAGCACGCGGGCCGTGAGCGCGATGATCGGGATATGGCGGGTGTTCTCGTCCGCTTTCAACAGACGGGAAACTTCCCAGCCGTCCATCTCCGGAAGCGTTATATCCATGAGGATCAAGTCGGGAGCTTCCAGCGTGCGCAAGCGAAAGCCCCTGCTCGCCGCTTTCGGCGGTGACGATCTGATATCCCCTCCGTTGCAGACGCCTCGAGAGCATGTCTCGATTCATTTCGTTGTCTTCGACCAACAGAATTTTTGGCATGTGGTCTTCCGGAAAAACAGTTCGGAACTATGGTTCCCCACTGCCTGCGACATACGTCGTGGCTATTTGCCCTCAACTGGAACTGCTCGTATGAGCGGGAATGGCGTTGATTTCTCCCTTGACGATCGGGCTGATACGATACTGCTCGACCAGGACCGCGAGTCGGTCCCGATCGACGGGCTTGATGAGATAGCCGGAGGCACCCAAATGTATGCCCATGGGCTCATTGTCGACGACGGTGACCATGATTACCGGTATTTCCGCCAATCCGGGGTCCGCTTTGAGTTGCTTGAGTACGGCTCCACCCGTCCATTTTCAGGCATCATGACATCCAAGCGTAATCAGGATAGGTTGAACTTTCTTGGCAAGCCGCAGTCCCTCCGCACCACTGTTCGCCCATGACAACGTGGAATCCCATTTTTGTCAGAGATCGAGACATAAGGTCGCGAACCGCCGGGTCGTCGTCGATGACCAGAATTGTGCCCCGGTCCAGTGGACCGGGTAGAAACTCCGCCGTAATAGCGGTGTGCGGCTCGTGACCGAGCGGGTTCTGCCGCTCTCCGTCGTCGACTTCGGCGGGAAGCTGTATCGTGAACGTAGAGCCGCGGCCCGGCTGGCTGTCAACCGTAATGGTCCCTCGCATGATCTGAACAAAGCGATGAGTGATCGCCAGGCCGAGGCCGGTTCCGCCATACTTCCGAGAGATGGAGGTATCAGCCTGGGAAAATTCCCGAAACAGTTTTCTTTCTGTTCCGCCGTGATGCCGATTCCCGTGTCCTCGACTTGAAATTGCATCCAATCGCGATGATCGATGGTTCTTCGGTCCACTCTCAGAGAGATCGTGCCGTGGTCGGTAAATTTACAGGAGTTGCTCAGCAGGTTCAGAAGAATCTGCCGGACTTTCGTGAGGTCCGCGTGCATCTTGCCGGCGCTCTGTCGCGACGTCCACGCTGCAGCGTGTTGGCGTTTTTCGCGACGGCCGGCTGAACGGTGCTGGCGATCTCTTCGATCATTTCGGCTACGTCGAAAGTCTCCAGATGCAACCCCATTTTGCCAGCTTCGATCTTTGAGAAGTCGAGAATATCGTTGATCAGCGCCAACAAATGTTTGCCGGCGGATTGAATTTTTTGGAGATCCTCGCACAACCGCCACGTTTCCCTAATTCCTGTGTTTCCTCCTCCAGCATTTCGCTATATCCAATGATCGCATTGAGAGGCGTCCGCAATTCATGACTCATGTTTGCGAGGAAAATGCTCTTCGCGCGATTCGCCTCTTCAGCGGCCTGCTTTGCATTGAGCAATTCTTCCTGCGCCCGTTTGTGCTCCGCGATGTCCCGCATGAAGCTGCTGAATATCCACTGGCCTCCGAACTTGACCGGCGAGGTCGCCATCTCGAGCGGGGAATTCGTGGCCGTCGCGGTGTAGAGCCGTTATTTCCGTCCGTTGCCGCAGCATCATCCCCTCGCCGGTCTCCAGGAAACGTCTGGAGGCCTCGTTCGTGATCCTCCCGATAACGCCGCGGCATGATGAGCTCGTGATAGCCGCCGCCCCAGCGCCTCCTGGGAAGACCAGCCGAAAGTTTTTTCCGCCTCCGAGTTCCAATTTGTTATCACGCCCTCCGCATTCATCGTGATGACCGCATCCAGGGCTGTATTGATGATTAAGCGAAGCTGCTCTTCGCTGGATTCCAGAACGGAGAATCGACGGTCGATCACCGAAGTCAGTACGGCGAGACCCAGGACCATGAAGGTGACGATCGTTATTCCCGTCACTCCCAGCGATGAGACGCTTACAGCATGAGATAGGTTTGGCGCTTCACCGGTTAATGTAAAACTGGCGGCAGCCATGCCGGTGTAATGCATGACAGGTATCGCTGCTCCCATCAAGAGCGGCGCTCGCTATTTTCGGGAGCCATTTCCCTTTCACGTCATTGCGAAATCGAAACGTCAGCCACAGGGCTACAAGAGAGATCACGATCGCGAGCACTACTGAAAGTGTGACTAAAGCTGAAGAATAGTGGCACATAGCCGGTAACCTCATCGCGGCCATACCGGTGTAATGCATGGCCGCAATCCCGGCGCCCATGATCACGCTGCCCACTGCTGCTGCCGACCACCCCATTTTTTGGCGGCTCACTATGAACAAGGCGATAGCCGAGGCGAAAACTGCAGCCAACAGGGAGAGCAATACTGTGGGCCAGTCATAAAGCACGGGGATCGGCAAGCTGAAGGCCAGCATTCCAATATAGTGCATTGACCAAATCCCGGTTCCCATCGCCGCGGCGCCACCAAAAAGCCACGCGAATTTAACTCTGCCCTGAGCGGCGGTTACCCTGGCGGCCAAATCAAGTGCGGCGTAGGAGGCCAAGACGGCTATCAAGACTGATAGCGCAACCAACCGATAGTCATATGAGCCGTTCAGTGCTATCCCCGTGCCAGTCATATATCCTCCACTGCATTACTCAATGCCACGAAAGTCAGGTTTCTTCGGCTTATCCGGGACGGAGAAACGGAGAATGCCGCTCCAGTTCTCCCGGTCTGATTTACATCAGGACAGTGAACGATTCTTGTGCGGACTGAATCTTCAGTCTACTCATGGTTGTTCCGAAAACGAACAGGGGCGATAGTTCCCCGTACCAAACGGACAACCCGCCAATGCTTTACACGCTTCCCGCCCTCGAAAATAGGTGTCCTACGCATTTTCGATTAAAAAGGGAAGTTTTGACGTGCGCTCTTTTTCGTCACGACGAAGCACTTCGCCACCATCTACACTTGGGAATTAGTAATTCTGAACGCTTCTCTTTGGGCATGCGGGGTAGCATTCATTACAAAGAAAGTGAGTTCCCGCAGGACGCGATGAAGCGTGAAGCGAGCCAAGTCCTGTGAAACGCGTTACCGGAATGTGGCCTGTCCGGCGTTACCCGCCAGGGGAGTCACCGAAGGTTTCCAAGCCGATCTTGTCGTTGACCGCTCCTCGCAGCCTTTGCTTGCAACCCAAGTAACGCTCCGTCGTTTGCACGCTGACGTGCCCTAGCAAGAACTGAATCTGCTCCAACTCGCCACCCGACTCGTGGCAGAGCCTCGCACATGTACGCCGTAAATCGTGCGGCGCCAATCGGTCAAGTTTGGCCTTTGAGGCGCACTCCCGAACCATGCACCAGACAACCTTTTCGGTGATGCCCTTGCCCCAAATCGAGCCAGTCTTGTTCACACATCGGAACAGCTTCCCAGGCTTTATGTTCGCGGTCGTGCACCAGATGTCGATGGCCTCTTTAACCCATGCTGGAATCGGGACGGTTCGCACATGACCACCTTTGCCGACCAAGTCGATGATGGCCCAGTGCTCCTCTCGTTGTTGTACGTGCTCCATCGTCAAGTGAACCAGTTCTGAACGTCTCAAACCACAGCCCAGCAGCAACGCTAACATCGCAAAGTCTCGCTTGCCCCGCACCGAGCTTGCAGCAGGAACGCTGAGAAGCGCTTTGCCTTGAGTTGCGGTCAGCCAGTTTCCGAGCCGGAACCCGAGTTTCTTCGGTCCCTTAACCCGCCGAATGCTGGCAGCAAGTTCAGGGCTGAGCAATCCGTTATCGGCGGCTTCGTAGGCGAGGCGACGAACCGCGGCCAGACGAACGTTGATTGTGGATGCGGACAGGTGGCGAGCTTCCAGCTGTATTCGGTACCGGAGAACGACGGTCTTGTTGAAAGCAAGCCTTGGCTCCGAGCAATACCAAGCAATGAAATCTTCGATCGCGAAACGATAGGATCGTTGGGATTCTTGCGAACCTAGGGTGTTTAAGACGGCTGTCTTGGAATGGTCCAGATCGGGCAGCCGAAGCACCCGTTTGGGTTTCCGGCCGAGCAATTTCTTTTTCATCGAGCAGCGGCCTCCTGTCCGCCGGCTTACAATGCGACCTCAAAGCTACATCCCGACACGCAGTGTTTCTCGTGTTGAAGCAGCCGTTTCAACGGATTATGATCGCGATGGCCTGCCTGGACGGCTGGGCATCTGACACAACAGGGGCAGATCGTCGATGGAAAGAAGTAGGCAGTTCGACCATGAATTAAGGTGGACAGCGGTCGAGAAGAAAACGGCGCGCAGAGCTTTTGATAAAGCATTCGAGCGACACTGCGCAGCAATCACTGCGGAAGTGATGCGAATGCTGGAACATGCAACCGCCCCAGCTGACATCTGGCGAGTTCAAGAGTATCTCTACGAACAGCGAAGGACAGTGGATCGAATCTACCGCTACAGCTATTCGGGTTTGATCCTGGTTTTCTCAATCCTCATGCGAGAGGGATGGTTGACGGAGGCGGACTTGTTCGGCCTAAAAGAAGAGAAGATTGTCAGGATCAAGCTCGGCGCGAGACTCTGAGTGATCGCAGGTCCAGAACCGTGTCCGTCCAACTCTCGATAAATCGCTTCTCGTCATTCCAGATTTGCCGGATGCCCACATTCGGTTTCTCAGGCGGAATCTGGTCCGGGCACGTCCAACCCTTGAAATAAGAATGGGGGCCGAATTAGGGTGGTCCGGCCCCGGGGTGTGTCCGTATTTATGGGCCTTTAGTTAAGGTGAACCTAGCGCTGTTCCCGATCACAGTCAATGGGACATGGCAGGAGTCGGGCGGGCCTATCGCTGCGTCGCGGGATTCCCACATGACGATAACCCCGTTTCACAGGCCCTATCGAGGCTAGAGGTCAAAGTGCCCTCTCAGCGCCAAGAACGATTTCAAATCCAGTGCAAGATATAGTGAAAAATAATACCGGGCAACGCAGCGCCAGCAAGAAGTGCATAGAGCCAAGATTTTGGTTGGTTGCGTCTGGAAATTGCAAGATACACCATCACCACAAACCAAGGCAGAATCACGTAGGGACCGGAGTGGAAGTGCTGCACGCGGGACATATAACCTAGAAGATCGGGTCCCTCCGGGATGGAAGTAGGTTCCAGGACCGAGCGACGACTCGGCGCTGGGAAAAAGGTAGGGATGAGTTGCATTCCAAGAACAATCAGCGCCCCTGCTGTTGCTACCATGAACATCCTAAGCGCACCACCAATTGGCTTTGGAACGGAGCCTTGCGAGGGGTTGCGATTAGGGGCGATTCGGTCCATGCGTTTGGCGGAACTATACCACGATGGCACTTTCGTGACCTTGCCCAACCGATGCCCACATTCCGGTAAGGCCTGCCGGTTCACAGGACTTGGCCCACCGACCATATGAGGGTAAGGCAGGAATCTTAGCGGCAGATACGATCCCGCTGTACAGTCCAAGACAATTCCCCCTTCAAAAACGCAACAATACGCTCGCTTTCGAGATTCTGAAAATATGGCTGAAGTCCCTAGGAATTGGAAGCGTGAGCGCGCACAATGCAACAGAAGGGGTATCTTGTTGCGTTGTGTTCGGGTTTCGCGATCGCCCAGGTTTCGGTGACGGCTTTATGCGGGAAAGTGAATTACTTCCGGTTGCGCCGTGACTCGAGCCCAAACCGCTCGATGGCCGATAGGAACACGTCTGCCTTGAGCCGGGTGTACGCACTAGGCTCCACATGCTAATCGCAGGAGAAAAATAACGCTTGCGTTGAGGACCTTAGATTTCGTTCGATGAAGTGGCACTGTATGTTAGAGGACCCACTGGCGAGATTGAGCCAAATGGCGGTTTCCCATTGGCCGATTTCAGTTTCTATTGGTACGGGCTGTTCACGCCGGTTTCGAAAAAGTCAGACCAGAGCTGTGGAATGCGGGTACGGAGAGCAAGCAGTTAGGAGAGCTGACAAGCTGCAACCCGGGCGGCAGCGATTCTCCGAAGCTGCGAACCGCGTCCACCCGTTCGGGCGGGACGTACTTTGACAGAAGCTGGATAGTTTCCTCGGCGCTGCCCAGCGCCATCAAGCGGGAGATGGCCTGTTGGCGAATTGGCTCATCGATTTCACGCGAGCGATCGTCGATGCGGCGCGCGATCAACACGATGGCTGAAGCCGTGACCGCCGTGAACGTCGATAATTCCAGGAGTGTTTTCAGCCATTCCCCGGCAATTTCAGCTGCTACTACAGAGTGCAGTGGCCCGTACAGCGGAATGCGGGCACCCAGTCGACCGAGCGACCACAGCCAAATTGCATCTCCAGGTTCTCTTTTGATCTTCGCCAGCAGTTCATTCCCCAGCAAAGCACGCGTACCAGCTAGCAGTTGCTCAAGGCTTGCGAGCAGACGCCACCTCTCGTACTCGAGTTGCCGGTTGAGCCGCTTCTTCTTGTTATCGGGATGACTGGTGAACTTTTTGTAAAGAATCTGCTGCTCGCTGGCATTAATGCCGCCGGCGATCCGACGCAACAGCACCGGCACGCCAACCTGACATTGCAGATCGTCTACAAAAGCAAGGTTCGATGCGATTGTGCGCAACTTATTGACGCGCCCATCATCACCAAGCACACCAAACCCCGGCCGCAAACAGAAGCCGGATAGATTAAGCCAACGCATCTCATGGCCTGGAGATTTTTTACGCCCGGCGGAAAACTCGATGAGCACGTCACTGAACCGGCGAATGGCCGAGATCGGCCATGAGTCTCTTTTCAAGCCGAGCGCCGCTTCCATTTGGGACACAAGAGCCTCAGGCGCCAGCGTTGCGCCCTCCGCAGAGCCACCAAAAACCCGGCCGATCAGTTGCGCGGCAGATTCGACAGTTGCATCAGAAGTCGTAATGGCCGAAGCACGTTTCGGCACGGGTTGTGATTTCACGGTATCGAGTTGCTGTGCTTGCGCCTCTTCGTCGCGCAATTCAAATTGCAAGCGCCAGCGATGCGGCGTGTCCCGCGATTCACACCAGAGTTCGAGTGTACCAACCTCGGTGAAACTGGCCCTAAGACCTATCGTCAGGTACACGTCGCGCATTTTCTTGCCGTACCGCAACAAGGTCACTAGCGGAGGATGACGATGTACGTCCGCTTCGTCCAGTGCAGCGACTTCGGCATGTACAGCATGCCGGGTGCGCGAACTGTAGAGGGTAAACGATACAGGGCGATTGGCCAGCACGGAGAAATCGCGGCTGAGCAGCGGAAGTGTGGTGCCTTCTTCGATCCCAGCAGGCAAGACACAAATGCCTTGCAGCCCGTGTTCCGAGGGCAAACCGATATAGTAGGAGCGTGCGTTGCCCGCTCTGATGCGCAAACCTGTGCCGCGTCGTACCCGGCCGTAGTAAGCAGCACCCCGAGCAACAGCAGCATCGGGAGCCTCATTGTTGAGGAGCTTGGGCCGCCAGCGGTTTTGGGCTCCGCCGAACCAGCTGGAAATTGCCTCGACAATCCTCTCGCGAGTCACAGACGGCGCACAGAAGCCGCCATTGAAGAGCACGACATCGGGTCGAACCAACCGCGGATTTGCGGAAGAACCATTCATGGCGACGGCCGCTTGCGTCAAAAATGCAGCAAGATGCTTAGTGATGGCGGGATCACTGGCGTAGGGCAGGCCGAGTTCGCGCAATCCTGTCGGCCGCCCAGGCGCCGGCATGTCGTCAGGCGCGGTGATTGGCAGGAACCCGGCCGTCAAAATCTGCAGGACTTCCTCGCGCGTCAGGTCAGTGCTGAGCGCCTCTCCGACGACTGCACTGCCGCTACCCAAGACCGTGACCAGCACGCGCTCCAAGGATGAATCACTCAGCAGCCGCTCTTTCGCGGCACAGCAGGCCCGGCGTAATGCATAACGCTGTCGCAGCGTGAGCTTGATGTCCTTGAACTTCTTTTCCACGTGGCGGGCCAAGGCAAAATCGAGATTGTCGCCGCCCAGCAAAAGGTGCTCGCCGATGGCGGTTCGCTCAAACTGCAACTCGCCGTTGACCAAGCGAGTGCGCACCAGGCTGAAATCGGTCGTGCCACCACCGATGTCGCAGATCAGAATCAGTTCGCCATCCCGGAGGTGTTCGCTAGCCTCAGCCAGTGCGCGTGGATTGGCCGCGATCCATGCATAGAAAGCGGCTAACGGTTCTTCGAGCAGAGTGAGATTTTCGAGTCTTGCGTTGCGGGCAGCTTCGACCGTCAGCTCACGCGCTTCCTCATCGAACGAACCTGGCACAGTGAGGACGATTTCCTGATTCTCAAAACGCGTTTCTGCATCGCTCCCGAGCGCGCCGTCCCAAGTGTCGCGCAGATGCATGAGGTAACGTGCAGACGCTTCGACAGGGGAAATCATCGGCTGCGGTGGTTCAGCTTGCGCCGGCAGGATCTTGGCGCGGCGATGCACGCCAGGATAGGAAAGCCACGACTTGGCTGATGACACTTGGCGGCTGGGTACGAGCGCTCCCTGTTCGCGCGCGAGCACACCCGTGACCATTGCCGGATGCTCATCCCACGTGGCGACTACGCCGCCGGCAGTCAACTCATCTTCAGTGGGGAAGTAGAGAAAAGAGGGAAGTGCGGGAAGCGTGCGGACTTCCCCTGGGGCAACCAACTGCGGGACGGGGAGCACAGGAATAGGGGAGTTCGCATCAGCAACTTTCTCGGTATCGATGTACGCCACAACAGAGTTTGTCGTGCCCAGATCGATGCCGATCAGATAACGAGAAGGCACCGAAACCTCACTGTGTTGTCTTTTCGCGAATGTTCAGCTCGAGCTTCCAGCGCTGCGCGTCGTTGCGGGATACGCACCAGACCTCGAGGGTGCCGAGTTCGGTGACGCGAGTCTCGAGCCGCACCGGTACAACCGTTCCCTGCTGGCCATCCAGTTTGAGCGTGACCTCCAGCGGGCTGAGTTCCTCGATATCGGTTCCCCAATCTTCCAGCAGGCTGCCGACCTGGTCCTGTTTACGGACGCTGGAACTTAGGAAACGAAACTCGGCTGGTTCGCCGACGACGAGGCCAAACTCTCTGTTGGGAATCGTGGCCTCGGCGCCTTCCTCCATGCCAAAGGGAACGACACAGAGCGCCTTGAGCGGAGCTTCCATGCCGGGCACTGCCGGCATTGCGCTTTCAATCCCGATGTAGTACGTGCGCGAGGCCCCACTGCGGATACGCACGCCGCGACCGCCACGCGCCTTCCCGTAATAGGCCGCGCCGCGCGCGACGGCGTGTTCCAAGTCGGGAGCTTCTAGGATCTGCTCTGCGCCGAGCGCGTCGAATCCTTCTTGTCGCAACCAGCTGTTCAGCACCTCGACCACCCGGTCGCGCAGCACCGCCGCTTTCATCACTCCGCCGTTGAACAGGATGTGCGTGGGACATGCCAATCCGCTGCGGCCGCGCCGGATGCCCGCAGCCTCGGGACTGTTGCGAACTTGCTCCGACAGAAACCGCGCAAGGTGCTTGGTGACGGCTGGATCGGCCGCATAAGGTAAGCCCAACTCTTGAAAGCCAACACGGCGTTGCCGCGCAGGTAATTCGTCGCTCGCGACCTTGGGGAAGAATCCTTCGATCAGGACCTGGTTGAGATCTTCACGCGCCAGTTCCGTCTTGATAGTGCCGCCGATGAGTTTCGAACCCTTGCCCAGTAATGTGATTGGGCGATTCTGCGTCCTGGGCGATTCGAAGAGCTTTTCCTTTGCGATACGGCACTGATGCCACAGGCTGTGCAAACTCCAGGTATCGATGCGGTTGCCCGAAGCTTCCAGGCGCTGCTGCAGAATACGCGCCAGCGCTAAGTCCATGTTGTCGCCGCCCAGCAGGATGTGGTCTCCAACGGCGACACGATTCAGCGTCAGTTCGCCGTTCTCTTCGGAAACCATAATCAGGCTGAGATCCGTCGTGCCGCCGCCCACGTCGCACACGAGGACGAGGTCGCCGACCTTAATTCGTCGGCGCCAGGCATCACCCTGGCTTTCAAGCCACGCGTAAAAGGCAGCCTGAGGCTCTTCCAGCAACGTGACGTGGTGATAACCGGCCTGGTCGGCGGCGCGCCTGGTCAACTCGCGTGCTTCTTCGTCGAACGAAGCGGGCACAGTGAGCAGCACGTCCTGTTCCGCAAGAGCGAGTTCCGGTTGATCCCCTGCCTCGCCGCTGTCCCACGCGGTGCGCAAGTACTGCAAGAACTGTGATGACGCTTCGACCGGCGACAGCTTGGGCACCTCCTCGGGCGCTTGCCAGGGCAAGATCGGCGCAGTGCGGTTCACCGCAGCGTAAGAGAGCCAGGATTTGGCGGAAGCGACCAGGCGGTTTGGACTCTCCGCGCCGCGCTTACGCGCCAGTTCGCCGATCACGAACTTCGGTTCGGGCTCCCATGGCAAAGCGAGGCTGCCCTTGGGGAAATCGAATTCGCCCGGGATGTAAAGAAACGACGGCAGCAACGTACGTTCCGCCACTTCGTTCGGATTCACAAGCTGCGGTATGCTGCGAACCTCGATGCGGCTTTCCTCTTCGGAAGAAGTGGCGTCGCAGCGCGCCAGCGCCGAATTTGTTGTCCCTAGATCGATGCCAACGATGTATTTTGCCGCCAACGAAAATCTCCTCTTCAAAATCACTTTTGTTGCGCAGATGTGGACCAGCCGTTATGAAAGTTCAACCTCAGCTGGCGCAACCACCATCCGGCCGGTACCCCGAGGCAATGGCGGCAGGTTTACTTCCTTCACGCGCCACCCTTTGTGTCGTAGCACACCGCGAACTGGCGGCTCTCCCGTCACGTTCCCGATCAATTTGATGGCTGCCGGGTCAAAACCCGCTTGCACCGTCACCGGTTGATCCTCTTCGGAGTTCAGAATCGGCTCCATCTTTAAATAATGGTCGAGTACCTGTCGGCAAGTTTCGTGGATTGTGCGGACAGCAGCTCCAAGCTGCGCGTCGGGATAGGCAGAGATGTTCTCCGCCAAGAAATCGATGAGCCGGCCGTCGCGTTGCAGCAGCGCAAGCATCTGCACGGCACGATCGAACGCTTCCAAGGCTGGTTCAACTTCGGCTCCTGCCACCTGAGGAACCGGACCGGCAGGCTTGACCTGCTTCTGTGCGATGTCTTCGGGAATGTCAGCGTGGAACAGGATTGAAAAGAAACATCGAAAGGCAAAAGTTACTCGTTCCCAGAATCCGTTCATGGGTACTCCGGTGGATCAGAAAGCCAACGAATTAGAATTAATTCACCGCCGCTTGCAAGAGCCAATTTCGGAGATAATCCGAGTGGTTCCTGTCCATCATACCAATACGGTCAGATCGTTCATAACCGCGGGCGGCAGGCTGGTCAGCGTCGTCATTTTATGAGCCAGTCCAGGAGACGGCGCTTTTTGTGGTTCAGGTTGAGCAAACGAGCAAAGATCAGCGCGAAAAGATCCCAATTCACTTACGATGATCGGTGTCGAGAGACGATTGGGCCGTTATTCTGGATCGATGGCCCACGATCCGGAAGTTACTTGCGCGTTCGCAAGCACAACCATTACGACAACGCTCGGTATTTCTGATACGTCGGCATTTCTGAAACCTCGTCTGCTATTTCTCCTTTAAGTTCCAGCAATCAAAGCGATGTGGATTGGTTGCGGGATTACAATCATCAGTTCCGCCGTGCAAGTAGGTTAGGTGCCGCAGAAAGTTTCGTGGACGATTTCTTCAGGCCGCGGTGGCGTTTCGAGATCGGCGTATTCGACCTGTTCGGCGTAGGGCGCGGCCAGGGCATCGACCAGACGGTGGAATGGAGCAAAGTCGCCGACATAAGCGCTCTGGATCGCTTGCTCCACACGGTGATTGCGCGGGATCAGGATCGGGTTGGCGGCGCGCATCGCCGCGAGGTGCCTGGCGGGGTTAGCTTCCCCACGCCATTTGGCGAACCATTGTTCGAAAGGCTCGCTGCTGGAAAACATCGCGGCAAGCGTTTTAGGGTCTTCTCCGCCGGCGACTCGTGTGAGATGACGGAAAAAGAGCGTGAAATCTACCTCTTGGCCGTCGAGTAGACCGAGACACTCCTGGATGAGCGCAACCGGCGCCTCGGGTGGCAGTCCGAATTTGGCGCGGAAGTGGGCGGCATATTGGCCGCCGAATCGCTCCGGATATCCGGCGAGAGCGGCTTCGGCGAGCTTCGTCGCCTCGTCGGGATCCTCAGACAACAATGGCAGCAGCGTTTCCGCGAAGCGGGTCACGTTCCAGAGCCCGATGTCGGGCTGGTTGCCCCAAGCATAGCGCCCACCGGAGTCGATGGAGCTGTAGACGCACTGCGGGTGGAACGCGTCCATGAACGCGCAGGGGCCATAGTCGATCGTCTCCCCGGAGATGGCGGTGTTGTCCGTGTTCATCACGCCGTGGATAAAGCCGAGAGACATCCACTGGGCGATCAGATCCGCCTGGGCATTCGCGACCGACTCCAACAAAGCCAGATAAGGATTTGGCGCTTGAGCGGCGGCCGGGTAGTGCCGCGCAATGACGTAATCGGCAAGCACTCGCAGGCCATCGATATCGTTGCGTGCCAGAAAATACTGAAAAGTCCCGACGCGAATGTGACTTGCAGCAACGCGGGTGAACACGCCCCCTGGCAGCGGCCCTTCCTGGCGCATCACTTTCTCCCCGGTGGCAACGGCGGCGAGCGCGCGGGTGGTGGGAACCCCAAGAGCGGACATGGCTTCGCTGACAATGTATTCGCGGAGCACCGGGCCGAGGGCGGATTTGCCATCGCCGCCACGGGAGAATCGCGTGCGCCCCGATCCCTTCAACTGCAGATCGTAACGTGCGCCATCAGCGCCGATCACTTCACCGAGCAGAAGGGCGCGGCCGTCGCCGAGTTGTGGCGACGAATCCGCCGAACTGATGGCCAGCATAGGCTTGTGCAATCGGCTCGGCACCCTCGGGAATCGCATTGCCCGCAAGCATCGCGACGCCGTCAGGTGATTTCAGCCAGTCGGCGTCGAGCGAGAGCTTTGCCGCGAGCCCGAGGTTGAGACGGATGAGCTTCGGTTCCGGAACACGCGCGGATTCCTGTTTGGCGAAGAAACGTTCCGGCAGCTGGGCATAGGTGTTGTCGAAGAGAATGTTCATTGAACTGATCGGGTCGAGGTTTTGGTCCAGTAGAAGTCAGAGAGTTTTATATCACACTCATGCGTTCGCTCCACAATTTGACCTCCGCCGCGAATCCCACATGACGAGAAGGCGACTTCACACGCCCTATCCAGTCAACATGAGGCTAGCTTCCGAATGGTCGACAAACCGGAAGTTATATATATGGCGGCGAGGTCTTAAAATAATACCTCACGGCTTTGCACGTGAGGGAGTCTGCACCACCCCGATCGGATCATTCTGGCTAGTAGAGCCTCATCATCGCGGCCTGTGCTGCCTCGGCAGCCTGCCCGTCGCTCGTCCCGATGTATTGCATCGTCGAGTTAATTGAGCGATGTCCGAGAGCCTGACGAATGAGGGCGAGATTCACATTTCCAGCGACCAGATGCGACGCGAGCGAATGTTTGAGAACGTGGGGATGTCTTTTCTCGGCCGGCAGTCCAGCAGTTTCAGCAACACTTTGGAAAACGCGAAAGAATTGCGTGCGGTCGAGCTTCCCACCTTTTTGACTCGTGAACAAAAAGTCGGAGCCGTCAGCGTGGCGCTCGCGCAACCAAGCCCGTAGCGCGGACGTTTCATCGAGCAACGGCTGGCCTCGGTGGGGGTAGAGCGGCTGCACTGTTTGCATCGAGCCCTTGAATCGCCGAATCGAGATCGAACCAGACTTTAAGGTCGATATCGGCTAATTTCAGCCCGCAGACTTCGGATGCCCTCAGGCCATGTCGGTAAGCCAACAGGATCATTGCCCAATCGCGAGTCGAGTGTTCACGCGCGGCCTTGAGAACGCCCAAAGTCTCCTCGGGTGTCAGGAACGTCATTTGGCCGCGTTTGCAGCGCGTCGCTCGTGCTTTCTTGTCGATAGGGATTGTGACCGCGGGTTTCAGCAGCTCGAACGAATATGGTACGTTTTCTCCAGATCGCATGGGAGGTTACTCTCCTTTGTGATTTAGGGGCGCGTTCGGTGGTGAGACACCGGCGCGTCCCGCTTTCCTATATTCTTTTCTTCTTTGACCGGGGCCCTCGTTTCGAGGTGCCCTTGAATCGCTTAACTCGTTCAATATCAGCTTTGGTCCAAAGGCGTATGGATTTCTGGCCTGTCACGATCAGCTTTGGCGCACTGACCTTGCCACCTTCAATCCAAGAATAGAGCGTCTGACGTGACACTCCAATTGCCGCTGCAGCTTCAGCTGTCGTATGAATCTTAGCTTCCATCGACACAGAACTTATCATTTGCTGGACACAACGTCCAGTAATTTCTTCGGAATTGTAACTTTGGCAAACCCAGACTTCTAATGGCACCCCTTAAACCAAATCGTGATAAGCGCGGAAGCAGTTCCAAATATCCCGCCGATTAACGCGGCCCACAGAGGCATGAATTTTTTCCACCATTCGGCAGCTTCTACTTCGCGGTCATGCAATTCAATTGCGGTTCGCAGAAGCTGATGAACGAAATCGGACGGCAACCTCTTTATTTCATCAACGCCGCGAGGCACAACGTGTCTCGCTACGAGTGACAGTTGGTTCTCCCCTTCCGCAGCGACTCGGAAAAACTCAGGATGCTCAGCGCCTAGCGCCATCCATGTTCCACCAGAAGCCGGTAGACGCTGTAGTTCTTGGAACAAGCCAGACTCACTACGATGCGTAAAATTGTCGAGCGAAAGTACCTGAATAAGAGCGAGCACGTCCTGCAAGCGACCAGGCTTTGTGTAGGCTTTCTGTGTCAATTTCTTGTAGGACGCCTCGCCGTCTTTTTCGGGTTAGGCTTTTGTTTCGGTTCCGCTTTGATCTTCAGCAGATCAGATCCGGCTTCTCTAAAACTGAGTGGACTAAGAGGCAGGTTGTGGTTTCTTTTTTCTTACTCTCCGTTTGTGCCCCCAAAACTCAGTTCAGGTGTTTTCGGTTGTGGCTTTGAAAACTCCATGCCGCTTATATTGAACTGATCCTTCCGCTTGAGCATTTTTTCATCTGTCGTATAAAGGACTTTGCATCCAAGTTCAACTGCCGTGGCGATATGGAAGCAATCTACTTTGTGACTTGTCCGATCCGTCGCTGTGCCAGCTTTGGCTTGATCGAGAATGTGAGCCTCATATTTTGCCGCAGTTAAAGCTCCAGTGCGTGTGATTCCGTAGATTCTAGCTAGTTTGCCGACCTTAGTGTGATAATCCGTTGCCAGCGTCCCTTTCCGAAAAGAAAGAACGGATACCTCCTGTACCGTAATAATTGAGGTATAGATTTTTATCCTTTCACGTTTCAATTCTTTCAGCAGGGCACGAATGGCAGGTCCGGTAGAGGAATTCCCCACGAGGATGTCCAAGAAAACGCTGGTATCAAAGTACACGGCGTCCACTACTCATCTCCGCGCATTTCTTTCAGAAGTGCTTGAGCGTCTGTGCCAAGAGTTTTTCGGTCGCTTCCAAATAGCTCATCAAATGCTGCCTCATAGTCGCGTTCGATATCCGGTCCTATTTCCCGTACGACCAGCTTTGGATTCGCGATGCGATAGTATTTAGCGAGGCCAGTCACCGCTACTTGCTTCCTAAACAGAGAAACTGCGCGTTCCGTGTCACTGGGAGCAAATTGAATGCGCCATGTTTCGGCATTTTCCCGTCGCAACTCCCCCCAAAATCCCCTATTATTTTCCTCGTCTTCCTCGTCCCGGTCTCTCAGCTCGTAGAGCTTTCCAAAAATTGTCATGCCCTCCATCTCGAAAACAGGAGCCTGAAGAGAGCGAATCATTTCTATGGCGGCATCTCCAAAAACCGCCTGTTCGACCTGAACATTTGGTTTCTTGACGGCCATTCGTAATTCTGTCTTATCCATGCGTTGAAATTTCGCTATTCGATTCAAGCGGCGAACGATTTGTTTTTCGGAAGGTTCCTCTACCTCCTGAAACCCGCTGTGTCCAAGTCGATCAATCAGACTCACAACTCGCTCAGCTGCCAAGATTCCTGCCTTTACATCCTGAGTTATGGCTATATGGGCCTGGACGCTTCCCGGCTGAAAGAGAATGCCATTCGCGCCAGCTATCAGTTCAAGGCCAAAATCCCCAGTAGGACGCTCAAAGCCCATCTCTCGCTGAATCTCACGCCCAGCTTCACCTATCATCTGTCGGACTTCTTCAAGCATACTTATAACGTGCTGCAAAGGCAGGCGCTGACGGTCGGCCAAGCCTTTTTCTAGCCTGACGATAAAAACGGGAGAATCCAGAACCAAACTGGAATCTAGGGCAGATATGTCAACCACGGCGTCCCCCTTGTGTTATGCTTTTAGGGACACGTAGAACGCATAGACCGCCGCATCGGACCATTTCGCGAAGACTTTGAGATTTACTGAAGCTCGCCTGCCAGCGAGCTTCAGCTGCTTTGGGACCTTGAGTCCCGTAGCACGAGCCGCTTTCCATCAACTCCTTTTATCGACAATAAAGTTCTCTCGCCGTCCATCACTTTGCGGACATTGTACCGGAAATCGAACTCACTAAGATAGCGGTGTAAGTGCTGCTCAGTGACGTGATGATAGACCCAATTGATGCCACGTTTTAGATTGGCGAAATATTCTTACAACACGCCACGTGTCGTAATATAGACGCCGTTCTCTCTGAACGTATTGTTTCGCCTTGTGGTTCACTTGAGAGTGTTTGCGCTTCCGGCCCGCACTTGCGAGAACAGTAAAAGTGTCCGTTATCAAATGGGCATACGACTGTGCCCAATTTTGTGCCCACCCTCATACCAGCTCCAGCGAGCGCGAATGGCGCTTATTCGCGCTAAGTGCCCTCAATTGAATTGTGTGGCTCAATTAAGCGACTTGTGGCTCATTCCTGCTAAGTTATTGATTCTTCGTGCGAGAAGAATTCGAAGGCAGATGCTCTATCCAGCTGAGCTACGGGCGCATTCCCTTACTCTACCTAATCTCTCGGCGGAAACACCAGTCTTCCGACCGACCATTGCAGGGTTCGAAGGCTCTGGTCGATTGATGCAGGAAAACGGTGGAACGCTTTCCACCGCCCGCCGTTCCGCAAATCTTTCCTGAACCCGGTTTATCCCTTCCCGCTGGCCACTTTTTGTCCGCTGTCGGCTTCTTTCTGGAAATCGGAAAACGGAACGACGACCCCGTGCAGCGGCGCGATGGTGGTCACATCCAGCTTCAGCCTCTGGACATTCTTCATCAAATTGGCCGAGAAAATAGCGGGGCGCACTCCGGTCGGCGCGGGCACTTGAGGGGTGGACGGAGTGTAATCGTCCGCCTCGACCAGGACTTTCGCCTTCGGCAGATAGAACATCGTGAGGTCCGCCGCGTGGCTGTCGCCGTCGACATGATAGATCTCGATCGACTGCTCGCCGTCGGTGAGGACGTACTTTTCCTTCACCGGGACGATGGTCGCTTCCTTGGGATTCTTGGCCAGGTCGTCCGGATCGAGAGAGTGTGGAGCGTTGAAGAGTTTCTGGTAGTAGGCCACATTCGCCTCATTGGTGATGATCGTCGCGCCCGCTGCCACGTAGGCGCGCACGCCTCCAAAATGGTCAAAGTGATGGTGCGAATTGAGCAGGTATTTGATTGGCTTGTTGGGAACGAGCTTCCTGGCTTCCGCCATAACCGCGTCGGACCGCGCATCGCCCAGTGGGCCTTCGATGATCGCCATGTAAGTCGGGAATTCGACGACCACGCTGTTATGCGACCCGCCACCAAGGAACCAGACGCCATCGCCCACTTTTTGATCGACCACTTTCACCGGCGGCATGGTCGCTGTCTTGACGGCGTCGGGCACGGACAAACTCAGACCCGGGTTCGCTTTCACGCTGGTCACTGTCAGCTCCAGCGTCGGAAATCCTTCCTGCTTCTGCACGATGGTCGCCGGGAATTTCACGCCGCCAAAATCCTTGTAGCCCGAAAACGTGGTCTCGATGGACTTGTCGCCGACGTCGGGATCTCCCACCCACGTTTCCGTCCTCGTCACCATATTCTGGGCATCAATGACGCCGGTCACTTTGTACTTGCCCGTTTTGAACGACACGATGGATCCCGTAGTGCCTTTCTTCGCGGTGGCGTTGTTTTCCATCGCCGCTTTCACAAAACCCTGCGGCGTGAGCCAAATCTGCAGCTGCCACTCGACCGCTGCTCCGAGATTCGGCGTGGGCGTAGTGCCAGGCATGTCCCACGCATATTGCCCGCTCACATAGTGAACCAGTTTTTCCTCGCCCCCGAACGGCCGCCCGCCGCCCTTGACCATGGGAACCGGTTCCGCGTGGCTCAGTTCCTCCTTGGCCGATTTCGTCGTGAAATCAATCGTTTTGGTGTAGTTCGTAAGGTTCGTGACCGGCCAGACCCCCGCGGTCACATAGGCTTGCCCGTAGGCGTTCAAATGGCCCGTCCCCGAATACTGTATTGAGTTCACGTCGCCCATCGCCTTCTGGGCCGCCTGCAATACAGCCTTCGCATCCTGTGCGGAAGAAACTCCCGCGCACAAGAAAAATAAGGCGCAAGCAATCCACATTCGTTTCGCCATAGCTCCTCCAGTTTCTTTGCTCGATTAGACCTCGAATCCCGGATTTGGCCGCGATCATACGCCAAGCCGCCCGCCAAGTGGAAGCGCAAGGTTGGGTATAAGTCGGTCTGCGGGTGCCCCACCCTTTGTGTCTTTCAAAGGGTGGGGGTTTAGATTCCACTGTACCGAGCTTATGAAAATGGAAGGTCACAAAATCACCACCGGTGCAAAATCCGCAGGGAGGGGCACCCGGCATCGAACATTTCCGAGTTCAAGTCGCGCAGCGTTTGGGGGACGAGAAGCCGCGGGGCTGCTTTTAAGCGAAACGGATCACAATGGAGAGGTTTATTCTTGAGATGGGGCATTGGGGTGGCGGGTAATTTTTCCGTTTTCATCTGTGACAGAGGCTACGAAATGCGGGTTTGAACCGCACATGAACGTGGGGTATGCGAAGTCCTTATGAACAAGGAGATGGTCGTTCGCGATCTTAGTTCCGCGCTTCGCGTATGCGCCAACAATTTCGTAATGGCTCAGGCTAGCCTTGGATACAAGCGCTTGAAGTAGGTGCGCCATTTGGTTCTCAGTGATCTGTCCAAGATCGACAATCCTTTCAAAAATTAGCTTCGTACTGTCATATCCTCGAATCAGCCAGTAAAGTTTGGTCACTAGTTCCGTCCTTTCGGTAACAACACTTCTCGGCTGTAGACAAGCGCTCCGCGCTCCCAGTTGCGTACGGGCTGATTATAGCAACCCCGCGTCGCCCCTCTGCGAGCACGTATACCCACTCTGAGGTAGCCGCGAAGTTACTTACCTGCGATGAAGAGATTCCTGATATATGCTCCCGTATCCGTTAGGAGGGATACATGAGTGATTGGAAAAAGGCTGGGATGAGTTGGGGCGTCTCTACTCTGGTCGGCTTCTACACTGTGTTCGTGCTCATGGAGTTATGGAACTGGTTCGCTGTTCCACTACTTCATGTACCCGAGGCAAGCTATTGGCTCATATTCGGACTAAACATGTTATTCGGTCTGATGACAGGAGTCGGCGAGCAGGAGAACCCTGTGGATGCGAGGCGTTGGAGCACTCTGTTCATCGTTCTCGACACATGCGTCCCTGAACATAAAATGGAAGACTTGAAGGAAGCGGTCCCCTCCTAGGCAGAAGGAATCTGGTTTGATATTAGTTGGATGATTTTTGGAAAAGTCATTGGGGCAAGTCTAACGCTTGGGTTAGGCTTCGTGATTCACCTGCTGAATTTGGGCTGACGTCACAATTCCCACAGCAAGAATTCACAGGCTCGACGAGTTCAAATCGGACAGAGATAATTCAAACGCGCATGGCGTCGTCACCGACCGAGCGCCGTTGACGATGGCGGAACGCCAGCCTAAGATAGAGCTTCCACGAAAGATGACGCCGGATGTCCTCTCCATCCCGACTTGCGAAATCCTTTACCCGGCCGCTGCTGTTTCTATTGCTTGTCTGCGTTCCCACTGCCAGGGCTGAGCAAGTCAAGAACCTCAAGCCGCAAGGGTATGTGAACGATTTTGCAGGCGTGCTGAGCGCGCAGGCGAAGGATAAGCTGACGGCGCTGTGCGCGGAAGTCGATCAGAAAGCCAAGGCGCAGATTGCCGTCGTGACGGTTTCCTCGCTCGAAGGCGAACCGATCGAGCAATTCTCGATTGATCTGGCTACCGCGTGGGGCGTCGGGCCGAAGCAGAAGGCCACCGGCGTTCTGATCCTCCTCGCGCCGAATGACCGCAAATACCGCATCGAAGTGGGTTACGGGCTTGAAGCGATCCTGCCCGACGGCAAAGTGGGCGGCTTCGGCCGCGAAGCGGTGCCGCTTCTGCGGCAGAACGACTACAGCGGCGCCGTACTTCTTGATGACCGACAGGGTCGCTCAAGTCATTGCCGCGGACCAGAAGATCACGCTCGATTCTCTTTCCGGCGCGCCACCTCCCCCCGCTGAACCTGATAATTCTCTTTTCCCGATGTCGAGCATTGTGTGGATATCTGATCTTCATCGATTTTCATCTTTTCTCCCGTGGCGGGGTTCGTTCTGAATCTCCTTTTCGGCGGAATGATTTGGTTCGCGGCGAGGCCGAGGATCGTGGGGTGGCGGGCCGTGGTACGGAGGAGGCGGTTGGTCGGGGGTGGTGGAGGCAGTTCGTGGGGAGGCGGGGGCGGTGGTGGCGGATTCGGGGGCTTCGGCGGAGGATCGTTCGGAGGCGGCGGCGCGAGCGGGAGCTGGTGAGAATCGCGCCCGAGGGAGCAAGGATTGATCGATCATAAGCTCGACGAACTTGTGCAAAAGCTCAAGGCCGCGGCGGCGGACAATTTGAAAGCGGTGATTCTGTACGGCTCGGCGGCGACGGAAGAATTTCACGCCAAACATTCGGACCTCAATATCCTCTGCCTCGTCGATCGAGGCGGACGCGGCGCATCTCGAAGCCCTCCACGGCGCCTGTGGAATGGTGGATTCGCCGCGGCCAGCGCCCGCCCCTGGTTTTCACCTTGGACGAGCTGCGCCGGTCCGCTGATATTTTCACGATCGAGCTGCTGGACATGAAATCGCGCCACCGGATCTTGTACGGAGAAAATGTGCTGGCGGAAATCGCCGTGCCGCTCCGCCACCACTCGATTCAGGTCGAGCGCGAACTGCGGACCGACTGGCTGCGCCTTCGCCAGGCCATTCTGGCCGCGCCCAAAAAACCGAAAGTGTATCTGGAACTGATGGTCTCCTCGTTTTCGGCGTTTGCGGCGCTGTTTCGCCACGCGCTCATCGCGCTGGGAGAAGCGCCCGCGGAGACCAAACGCGAGGCCATCGACAGGATCGCGAAATTTGCCGGGGCCGACCCCGCCGGGTTTCAAACGATTCTCAGCCTGCGCGAAGGAAAATTGAAGAGACCGCGACATCGATGTCGAGAAAACTCTCAATCAATATTTTGCATTTGTGGAAGCGGTCACGGACAAATTTGACCGGCAGCTGGACGCCAGAAGTTAAACAGGCAGCGAAAAAAGTTGGTTTCGGAGCGAGTCTAAGTAGCACAGGCACTCTTGCCTGTGCGGGTTTTGCAAACTTAATTAAGCCGAGCTCGCCGCGCAAGCGACTTACAAAAGCGCACAGGCAAGAGTGCCTGTGCTAATGAACCCGGGAGGACGCGCATGAAAACAGGAATGATCGTGCTGGTGGTTGTGGCGGTCATCGCGCTGCTCGTTGGCGGAGCGTACGTGAGCAGCCGCAACCAGATGGTGACGAAAAACGAGGCCGTGAAATCCGCCTGGGCGCAAGTGGATGTCGTGCTGCAGCGGCGCGCCGACCTGATCCCGAATCTCGTCGAGACCGTGAAAGGTTTTGCCGCGCAGGAACAGACCGTGTTTCACGATATCGCCGCCGCCCGCTCCGCGCTGCTCGGCGCGCAAACGCCGGCGGATAAAATTGCCGCGAACGGCCAGCTGGACGGCGCGCTCGGCCGCCTGCTTCTGATTGTCGAAAATTATCCGCAATTGAAATCGAATGAAAATTTTCTGAGGCTGCAGGACGAACTCGCCGGCACGGAAAATCGCATCGCCGTCGAGCGGAAGCGGTACAACGACACGCTGCAGGACTACAACACGTTCATCGGACTTTTCCCGAACAATATTTTCGCCGGCTGGGCGGGATTCCAGCGCAACAACGCCTACTTCACGGCAACGGAATCGTCGCGCGAAGCGCCAAAAGTCCAGTTCCCGGCGCCGACTCGATAAAAGTAGCGCATGCTTTAGCTTGTGTGATTTTGATTTTTGCCGAGCTTAAAGAAATTCAAAACCAGACAGGCTGGAAGCCTGTCCTACTTACTTACGTTCGCGCTTCGGGTTGCGGAACCGCATGGATTTGCTGCGTGGGGGCGCGGCTGATTCGGGCTCCCGGGCTCCGCATCGGGCTGGGCCGGGGTCGTGATGCTCGGCTCCGATTTGAAGATGAATTTCACGCCGCTCTTGGCATTTTCCGTGTTGGTGCGCGGCAGATCGACCTGCTCCAGATTGACGGTTCTCTGCGTCGCCGCTCATCAGAATGTAATGCAGCTCCCCATCGATCATCCAATAATCGCGCACCGTCAACACCGAGCCGTTTTTCATGTAGATGAGAACCGGCACGGCCAGGTTCGCGGAATTGGGCGCAAGCGAAGGGCTCGGCCCGTTTGGAGTCACCCAATTGCCATCTGAATGGTCTTCTTTGATTGTCCTGCTACGGAGGCGGATTTGAATTGTCGTCCTGGAGAGTAGTATCCCGAATCGGGATAACCATAGACGTTGCTGTTGGGATACCCGTAGTAGCCATATCCGTAAGCGGGCCCGGCACCCCACCACGGGTTAAACCAGAATGGATCCCAGAGCCCGAAACCGAGCCACGGCCAACCAAAACCCCAGCCGCCCCAACCAAATCCCCAGCCACCGAACCCGCCAAATCCGAAGCCGCAATTCCAGCAGCCTCTGCCAAAGCGATTGCCAGGGTACCCGAACCGGTAAACGCCGCCCAATTGTTGGAACGAGTTCGCCCGGTATTCACGCCGCCCGAAAATCCTCGATTTCCCAGCGAAGGCGGAGCCGCCGGCGAAGCGCGAAGAGGCGGAGAGCGTCGAGTTCGACCGGAACCCGGAACTCGCAGCAGGTCAGAGCCGCTGAACGAATTGTGAAGGGTGGAAAGCGATTGAGACCTGGGAACAACATTTCGCGCCGCGGGAGCATTCTCCCAGACTTCGCCGCCCTGGCCCGAAAAGCTTCGCACCGTGCCGGTAGATCCCGCTCCGCGATTCCCGCTAAAGACGTGGAATCCTCCCGCGTTTCCAGAGGGCCCGGCTTGCCGATTGTGCGCCCGAAGGTCCGCGGCCTCCGGCTGGGCCGCCAAAGGAATGCCATTGCCCGTCGGCGACGGCAGGGGGCGCCGAGGGGGAATTTCCAAACCGCTGATTGCCGCCCGCGAAATTGCCGCCGGGTCGAGAAGCATAGCTGTTTCCGGGCCGCGCCGCGTACCTCCGCCACCTGAGCGTGCGGAGCTGGCGCGCACTTGGCCCTGCTTACCCAGCAGCAGGCGGCGCATACGACCCGCCGCGGGGACCCGCCTCCGCCGCTGGAGCGGAAACCTCCGCCGCCGCCACCGTGAAAGCCTCCACCGCCACCGCCGTGGAAGCCTCCGCCACCCCCGCCATGAAAACCGCCGCCGCCGCCTCCATGCCCACCACCGCCATGTTGAGCAAATGCGGGGATGGCAGAACAAGCAAACAAAATTGCGAGAGCTGATTTGAATAGTACGGAGAATGGCTTGGTCATTTTAAGGCCCTCCGCAACAAATGCGTAAGACCTGCGGACGAGTTTACGGGGGAACTCGTTTTTGCCTTACACTACTTAGATTCTATACCTTGGGGATTGGTTGCGCCTATTTAAATGCCATGGACGCGGGAACACGGGCATGATTCGCCGATCCCCGCGTGGAACCGCCCTAAAACCGGATCATTCCATTTTCGTCGTATCCGATCACCACGCGCCCGCCGGCAACGATGACCGGGCGGCGGATCAAGTCCGGATTCCTGGCCATCAAGCCGATCGCCTCCCGGCGGGACGGGGGTTGTCCTTCATCTTCTTTTTTCGGAAAATTTCGCTGCGCGGGTTCAAGAAATCCTCGTGATCGTGTTTCCCGATCAATTTCTGCAGTTCTGACGCGCTCAAGCGGTCCTTGACGAGATCGCGATAATTGAGGTTGTATCCGCGCTTCTCCATGAAGCGGCGCGCCTTGCGGCACGTCGGGCAGGTCGACTTCGCCAGGAACTGTGACGGTCTTCCTGGGTTTCTTTGCTCGCGGAGCGGTCTTGCGTGCCGAGTCTTCGCAGTCGCCATTATTTGCCTCTTCTGGTCGCAATTTCCCGAATCTGGATCCAATACTCTGTACAGAGTAATCTGTGCAGAGTATGCGATTCCAGCCATCAAGAGCTGGCCAGCATCCGACTTGCGAATTCCAACTACCATAAAGCAGCATTGTTACAATTCGATGAATGGACGCATCGTGGGCCGCACGATGGTTGTGTTGACAGGCTCATCGCCCGCAAATCCTTGCAATCTGTGAGATTGAACCTCTCATTATTTCGGGTAGGGATGGCCGGCGAGGATGGCGAAGGCGCGGTAGAGTTGCTCGGCGAGCATGGCGCGGGCGAGTTCGTGCGAGAAGGTGAGGGAAGAAAGCGAAAGTTTTTGCGTGGCGCGGCGGCGCAGCGCCTCGGGAAAACCTTCCGCGCCGCCGCACAAAAAGACGATTTCGCGCGCGCCGCGGTCGCGCGTTTCTCCCAGCCACTTGGCGAATTGCGCCGAGGTTTGAGGTTTTCCTGCGTCGTCGAGCAAGACGACGGTCGCGGCGGAATCGAGCGCCAGCTTGCGCAGCGACGCGGCGGAATCTTCGCGCAATTCGGTGAGCTGCACATCGGCAAATCGCCCGATGCGCGCCACGTAGTCGTCCAGCAACGCCCGGATTTCCGGACGCCGCGTTTTTCCGAGCATGACCAGGTGAATTTTCATCGCGGACGATTCGTCGCGTGGAGATTGCGCCGGGAGTCTCAGTTCAATCCGTACTTTTTGCGCTTGTCGAGGAGGGTTTTCCTGCTGATGCCGAGAATCTGCGCGCTCTTGCCGATTTTGTAGCGCGTCGCTTCGAGCGTCGCGCGAATGGCGTCGCGTTCCATGTCGTCGAGCGAACGCAGCGCGCCGCCAAACGCCGAGTCCGCCGCGCGCACCGATTCCGGAAAATCTTCCGGAATGAGCGAAGCCCCGCCGGAAAACACCAGGGCGCGCTCGATCGCGTTTCTCAGTTCGCGCACGTTGCCCGGCCAGGAATACGTGGTCAGCATTTTTTTCACGGGCTCGGAAAAAGTCACGCCCTTGCGGCCGTGCACGCGCGCGCCGCGTTCGAGCAGCGCATCGGCCAGCGGCAGAATGTCCGCGGGACGCGCGCGCAACGCGGGCACGGGAATCGTCAGGACGCTCAGGCGGAAAAACAAATCCTCGCGGAACTGTCCGTCGGAAACGAGGCGCGCCAGATCGGCGTTGGTCAAGGCAATCAAGCGCGCTGCGATCGTGATCGTTTCCGTGCCGCCCAGGCGCTCGAACTGCCGCTCCTCGAGCACGCGCAAGAGTTTCGACTGCGTGGCCGGTGAAAGCGCCGCGACTTCATCCAGCACGATGGTTCCCGCGCCCGCCATTTCCAGGCGCCCGAGCTTGCGCTCGACCGCGCCGGTGAAGGCGCCGCGTTCGTGTCCGAACAATTCCGATTCGACGAGTTCCTGCGGCAGGCTGGCGCAATCGATTTTCAGGAAGGGCGCATCGCGCCGGGGGCCGAGTTCGTGAATCAGGCGCGCGAGATGATCTTTGCCGGTGCCGCTCTCTCCGGTGATGAGAAGCGTGGTGGAAGTTTCCGCGACTTTGCGCGCGAGGTCGAGGACCGCCTTCGAGGCGGGATCTTCCGCGATCCAGGCCATGCGCGGTTCACTGCGAGCGTTCACCGTGAGCGGCTCGCTCATCCCTCGGCCTCCGCGGCGCCGGGCAATGCGAACTCCCTTCGCGCGGCTCTTTGAATTCGATGCGCCGCGCGGCGCGCCACAGGCGCTCGAGATCGTAAAAATGGCGCGCGCGTTCGGTGAACACGTGCACGATCAGGCCGCCGAAATCGAGCAGCATCCAGTCGCTGCCGGCTTTGCCTTCCCGGTGCAGCAAGCGCGTGCCGCTTGCGTTCCAGCCGTTCTTCAATTTCGTCGCAGATGGCTTCGACCTGCCGCGAGCTGAATCCGGTGCAGACAATAAAATAATCCGTGAACGCGCCGAGGCCTTCGAGATCGAGGAGGATGACATCCGCCGCCTGCTTTTCCTGCGCGGCGCCGATGGCCGCGCGAACGTGAGGCGGAATCGAATCCTTTCTTGCCGTCACCGGTAAAGGGCCTTCTTGCTAATGTATTCCTCGACGCGCGGCGGCACAAGCCCGTGGATGGAATGGTTTCGATCCAAGCGATGGCGGACATCGGTGGCCGAAACGTGGCTGGAGACCGTGTCGAGCACGTACACGACGGTGCGCCGCAGAGGGATCGCGCGCGGATCGAGCGGCGCGTGCGCGGCGCCGCGGCGGGCGAAAAGTTCCGGCGGAATCACCAGGCGCAGCGCGGCCACGTTAAAACCGGGACGGCTGGCCACGATGAAATCGCACAGGCCCAGCAGCGTTTCGTAATCCTTCCAGGTCGGAATATCCAGAAACGAATCCGCGCCCAGCAAAAAATAAAAATGCGCGCCCGTGCCGTGGTAGTCTCTGCTTGAAGTGCCTCACCGTATCGACCGAATAAAATATCTCGCGCCCGGATTGGCCCGCGCCGGCTTCGGCGAGCGACGGGACGAACCTCGGATGATCGGCGCAGGCGATCGACGTCATCGCGTAGCGGTCGGCGTAGGAAGCCATTCCGGCGCGATGCTTGTGCGGCGGGCGCCCCGTGGGAATGAAATGAATTTCGTCCAGATGGAAGCGGCGCTCCGCAGCGCGCGCCACGGCGAGGTGGCCGATGTGAATGGGATCGAATGTGCCGCCGAAAAGCGCGATGCGCCGCTCGCGCGCTTGCTCCCGGGAAACGCCGTGGGCTTCCGGCGGCGCGATGCTCAACGGTCCTCCGGATGCGCCGGCGCGGGGGATTCGTTTTCGTGCTGGTTCCTGCAACGTCCGCTGCGTCGTCCGCGTTTTCCTGCAGCGGCTCGGGAGGCGCCAAGCGGTCGAGCGCGTCGGCCATGGCGCGCACCAGTTGCGGGATGCCTTCGCCCGAGGCGGACGAGATGGCGTGAAACTCGAGTCCGCGCGCGGCGCAAAAGTCGCGCAGTTTTTCGAGGCGCGTGCGGTCCGTCGTGGCGTCCAGTTTTGTGGCCACAACGATCACGGGCTTCTCGGCAAGTTTTTCGCTGAATGCGGCGAGTTCGCCCGCGATGATCTCAAAATCGTGCACGGGATCGCGGTCGGAAGCGTCGCTCGTGTCGATCAAATGCGCGACGAGGCGCGTGCGCTCGATGTGCTTCAGAAATCGGATGCCCAGGCCCGCGCCGGTATGCGCGCCTTCGATCAAGCCGGGCAAGTCCGCCACCACGAACGTGCGCCCGCCGCCCTTTTCCGACGGCTTTCCCGGAGCGCCATCCGCGGAGACGACTCCGAGGCCGGGCTGCAGCGTCGTAAACGGATAATCCGCAATTTTCGGATGGGCCGCGGAAATTCGCGAAATGAGCGTGGATTTTCCCGCGTTCGGAAATCCCACCAGGCCAATGTCCGCGAGCAGCTTCAACTCCAAATGCAGATGGCGCTCCACGCCGGGCTGGCCTTCTTCCGATTCGCGCGGCGCCTGATGCCAGGGCTTGGCGAAGTGCTGATTGCCGCGCCCGCCGCGCCCTCCCTGCGCAATCAAGATGCGCTCGCCCGGCTTGGTCAGATCGGCGATCTGTTCGCCCGTGTCCTCATCGGAGACGACGGTGCCGACGGGCACGGCCAGAATCATGTCCGCGCCGGAATGCCCGGAACAGTTCGAGCCTTCGCCGTGCCGGCCGCGATCGGCTTTGAATTCGCGATTGTAGCGGTAGCGCAGCAGCGTGTTGTCGTGCGGATTCGCTTCGAGGTAGATGCTGCCGCCATGGCCGCCGTCGCCGCCCGAAGGCCCGCCGCGCGGCACGAATTTTTCGCGGCGAAACGCGATGCAGCCGTTTCCGCCGTTGCCGGCCTTCACGTAGATTTTGGCTTCATCGACGAACACCATGGGTCACTTCCGCCCTTCAGAATACGACAGTACGACATCGAATTGCACTCTTGGCTAGTCGCAGGCTTCAATTTGTGGATTTTGGCCTTGCAAAGACTAACAGCCAAGAGCTGAAGCCTGTCGCTACTAAAACAAAAGGCGGCCCCGCGTCCGCGGAGCCGCCTTCTCGAATTCGAGATCCAGTTAGTTTGCTGGCGCAGCGGCAGGCGTTGCTGGGGCTGCCTGCTCCGCAGGCAGGACGCTGATGTAGCGCCCGTCCTGGCCCTTGTCCTGGAAAAGCACGACGCCGTCAATCAGGGCGAACAGCGTATCGTCCTTGCCGCGCGCGACGTTCACGCCGGGCTTGTGGCGGTGCCGCGCTGGCGGATCAAAATTGTTCCCGCATGGACGAGCTGGCCGCCGAACCGCTTCACGCCCAGCCTTTGCCCCTGCGAGTTGCGGCCGTTTACGGAGGAGCCGCCACCCTTCTTATGTGCCATCTCAATTTCCTTTGGAGCTCTTAGAGCTCGATGCCGCTGACCTCGACGGCTGTGTAATTCTGCCGGTGGCCGCGGACAATCTTGTACTGCTTGATGCAGCGGTATTTAAATACCGTGAGTTTCGGATGGCGTCCCTGCGAAACGATTTTGCCGGTGACTTTGGCCTTGGCGGCGTCCGCCCCGGTCAGAAGTTTCTTTTCGTCGGTAGCCACGGCGACCACGTCGCCAAACGTGACTTCGCCGCCCACTTTGCCGGGCAAGGTCTCCACCTTGACCGTATCGCCGGGCGCAACCCGGTACTGCTTCCCACCACTTCGAATCACGGCGTACATCGCCCCTCCAGACACAAATCGGAAACCCCTATTATACGGATGGGTGGATGGAACGTCAACGACTGGTTCGCTTGTTGGTAACTTAATTTAATTGTGGGTGAACTGGAACCTGCCCGCCCAAAATGCGGGCGGCCGCCCCGTGCACTTCGGGACGGGTCGGGCAATTTTCCGGGCGAAGGGAATCGAACGCTGTGCTGCTTAGGGCGGCAGTTTCGCCTGTTTGCAGGCGTGGTGTATAAGTGGGGGACTCCACGGAAGGATCCTGTTGGGCAAGAACGGATGGAAGGTGAGCAATGATGGATACGGCTCGAAAGTGCATGATGGTGATCGCCGCGCTTGTAGTTTCCGCTGTCCTTTGCCTTGCGGGGCGCGCGCAACAGAAGCAATACCCCAAGCAATCCGAGCTGCCGAATCCGTACCGGTTGGTGGAGAATTGGCCGACGCTTCCCGCGAGCATGAATGGAGGGCACTGGGGCGAGCTGATCCGGGCGGACATCGATCCCGAGGGGAACATTTGGGTCTTTCATCGGTGCTTCAACACGGAACCCGCAGGCGCCGCCACATGCGTTGGCCGCACGGAGCCGCCAATTCTGGAATTTGATCCGTCGGGAAACCTTCTGACCAGTTTTGGAAGCGGAATGTTTGCGTTTCCGCACGGATTTACGATCGATCGCCAGGGATTCATCTGGGCGAGCGACGCGAACGCCAGCGATACGGTGCTTGGCCTGTCGGCGAAGGACGCAAACGGCGTGGTGCGGGGCCACCAGGTCTTCAAATTTAGTCCAACCGGAAAAGTGTTGATGACGCTGGGTAAAGAAGGCGTGGCGGGGAACGGGCCAGATATGTTCGATCAGCCGTCCGGGATTGCCATTGCTCCCAACGGCGATATTTTTGTGACGGACGGGCACGGCAAGAATGACCGCGTGGTGAAATTTTCCAAGGACGGCAAGTTCATCAAGACCTGGGGACATCACGGATCGGGGCCGGGCGAGTTTGACCAGCCGCATGACATTTCGATCGGGGGTTCGCGCGGGTATGTGTACGTGGCGGACCGCAGTAACAGCCGCGTTCAGGTGTTCGACCAGGACGGAAAATTCATCGTGGCGTGGAAACAATTCGGGAGGCCGAGCGCCGTTTATATTTCCAAAGACGACACGCTTTACGTGAGCGATTCGCAATCGAATTCGACGGTCAATCCGGGTTATTTGAGGGGGATTACCGTCGGGAGCGCGAAAGACGGCTCGCTCGCTGCGTTCATTCCTGATCCTGACCTGGCGCAGGCGGACGTCAACCGGATTTCCGGGGCTTCGGGAATCGTGGCGGATCATAAGGGGACGATTTACGCGGCGGATGTTGGTCCTCACCGGTTGAGGAAATACGTAAAAATCAACTAGGCGCTTTCGGCTAATTCGGGATTCTCACTTAAAAAATTCTCGGCGGGGTAATTCAGCCTGCCAAGTGTGCGTTTTTTTATGGCGCCGGCTTCTCGCCGGCAATTTTGTGACGCGTAGCGGAGCCGGAAACCGCCGGCGGGACGCCGGCGCCACAAAAGGCGGACCGCTCGGGCACGCCATTAATCCTAGACTCGATCATTTCGAAGTGCGATTCCTTTCGCGGACAATTCTTCGAGCAATTGCGCTACGGCGGGCGTGATCTCGCCCTCGCCTGGGACGATCACCGCCCACGCCAGATCTTCCCGGAACGCGCGCGTGACGATGCTCCAGCTTTGCAGGGACGGAGGAGTGGTTCGGCCGATTTGTATGATGGACCAATGACGGGCCAGGGCGAGCGCTGACGCTCGATCCGGCACAGGGCCGGACACGATAAAGTGGTTGTCGCCGCACACGAGGATGCCGATCATGCGGGCTTAGGCCTCGAGCCGCGGGTCAGGAATGGCGCGGCCGACGGCGAAGTGGTAGATGACCTGGCGCGGGAGTTTGCGGGGATCTTTTTGGGGCGTCGGATCACTCTTCTCCGCGACCTGTTCCGGGGCTGCGGGATGCTCTTCGCCGGATTCGGAAATCATGGGACCGATTTCACGCGAAGCCTGCTGCTGCTCCGCTGCGGCGCGGGAAGCTGGGGAACCGAGCATTACCAGCGCCGCTTTTTCCGCTTCGCGTACTGACGCGGCAACGGATTCCGCGCCCTCTTCGAGGAAGCCCAGATAGCGGTGAACGTCGTCGTCGTAGAATGCGCCGATGCCGGTGGCGTTCCAGCCCAGGGCTTCGGCGCCGACGTAGAGCCGCTGGCCGATCGCGCCTGCTTCAAAATAAACGTAGCGATAACCGCGATTGCCGAAAACGCGCGCCGCTTCGGCCAAATCCGCAATCATGGAAATTGTGAAACAGGAATTCCCCGCGAGGGACTGTTCAAGGCTGAGAAAAGCCGCGACGCGCTGCACGTTGCCGCGATGCAGTTGTTCGAGCCTTCCGTTCTGCTGATCCCAGCGATAGACGCCGGGTTCGCAATCGCGCACTCGATGAACGTAGAGATAAAGCGAAACGAAATCCGTACCTCTTTCGGCTGGCGTTGACTCGCCGCGAAAATTCCCACGCCAGTCGGCGCGCCAATCCCGCGTTGCGACGTCAAGGAGTCGCTCCAGTTCGGCGCGTTCCATGGGCGGCGTGTTCGCATCAAAATCAAGCGCCGAGCGGCGCCGGCGAACGGTCGATCCCAGCGGGGAGTCGGGCAGAGAATCCTGCGACGGCGCGGGGCCCGTGACACGGTCCTCACTGAGGATGGAAACGCGCGCCGGCGGTCCCGCGGGGTCGGGCAAAACTGAAGCGGCGTGAATACCAAGAATCAGCGGATAGTGAATTTCTTTCGCGGATAGCTCGTTTGGAATTCCGGCGAGAGGCTGTTCCGGCACGGAGGAAAACTCATTGCGATTGCCATTCGCAGGAAAGACGAGAAATGCCATGGGGGCTTCGTCGCTTTCGGCCAGGCCCAGAGCGCGCGCGAGCTGGACGTCGCTGAAATGAGCCACGGCGCCGCCGGACATTCCCAATGCGCGGGCGGCCAGCAGCAGGCTCATCATCGCGTGGCCCATATCGTGGCAGCAGTAGCGGTAGGCGCGCTCTCCGTACTTCCAGGCTTCGCGCCAAAAAATCGAGGTCAGTCCGATGATCAGAGGCGAATCCGACGCCCAGGGAATCTCGAGAGCGCGGGCAAGATGCTGCGTCGACGAGCCGCGGCTGCGAAGCTCGAGCGCAGTGCTGGTCCGCGCGGTAATGGTATAAACCGTCCTCTAATCCTGCGAAGCCGCGAAGCGCGAGATGGGTTTCTGTCGGGTGGAGATTGCCGGAGGAGGGATTCACGCGCAGGCTGTAACAGGATCCTGTGCCGGGAACCTTTTTCGTGGTGCTGACTGCCATCGAATGCCACAGCAATCGGCTGAGGCAAGTCAAATCCGCTTGAGACATTTCAGAATGGGCAGACAGCTGTTCGATACGCTCTTCTTTTTTCTCCTCGAGCGCGGCCATGGCGGCGAACGTTCCGGTGTTGGGGAAGCCTGGGTCTGGGGGGAGAAGGATGACTGGGGCGCCTTCGTAGGTGCGAAACGGATTCGGCTGATTGTGCCAATCGAGATAGCGGGCGTTGACCCGGACCGAATGGTAAGTGTGCTTGGTGGCTTGATGGTAGGCGAAGAGGCGGTCTGTGTCTGCGTTGAAGGCGCCGCATTCTGGGCGCGTCCAAATGCGGGAAAGAAAGCGCGTCATTCATTCGGCTTTCTTGTGTTTGGCTTGTCAGCGCTTGCGCATTCATTCCCTGCTAAATCCCCACAGGCTGAAGCCTGTGCCACAGCGGGCGGTGCGCTTTTCAATTCCTCGAGCTCGGCTTGAACTTTCGCCCAGGCTTTTGGTTTGGGCTTCATCGCATAGGGAGCGTCCGGGTGGCCGAAGTATTCCAGAAGTTCGGCCCGCACCGCCGGAGAAGCGCCCGTAAATTTTCGGTTCGCCAGTTGGTCGAGCAGTTTAGCGTGCGTTTCGTCCGCGAGATTGTATTTTCCCGGCCCCATGATTTCCCCTGTATCAAAATTTTCATTGGGAAGAATGGGCTGGCCCGCTGCTGTCTGGCTCAGCAATTTCCGGTAGCGATCCAGGGTCGCGTTGAAGCTTGCCTCGAACAGGCGTTCCGCCGCGGGCGTGGGTGTTTTGAGCTGCAGGACTTTCAGGGGGCCAAACTTCGGAAGAATCCGAATCAGAAAGGCCAGAAATCTTTCCTTGAGCGTGGGCGGCTGATATTGCTTTCCCCAGTTTTTCTGATAACTCGCGCGGGAAAGATTGTAGAGGAACTTCTTTCTGGTGATGCCGGGTTGATCTTTTTGGATCTCGTCTTTCTTCAGGCTCCAGGCAACGCGAGTCGCTTCGGGAAGAATGCGGCTGACATCATGGCGGTACGAGCCGAGAACTTTGTCTTCATCGGAGAGCACGCCCTTCAGATCCAGGCCGTAGGTTTCCTGAAAGGCCTGCTCCAGCAGCGGAAGTGAAACTCCGAATCCGATGAAGTCATGGTAGTTGTCCGGGGCGTAACGGCCCTGGGCGATTTCCAGTACGTCGAATCCGAATTCGGTCTTCACGTGCGCCAGCCGGTCCTCTTCATACGTGACGTTGTCGCCGTATTTCTTTTCGAGCTTGGGATACAGGAGCGGGACGGCGCGATTCGTGCCGAGGGGGTGACCCTCATTGTCCGCAGCGTAGTGGGCGAGGGCTCCGAGAGCAAAAGCGTAGCCGTTCAGGTCCTTGGAATCGCGAAGGAGCGCCTGGACGAAATCTCCACTCCGCACGTAGTGGGTCAAGTCGCTGAAGAAGAAACTTCCGTGCGGGTAGTAACCCATGTCCTGGATGATGGCGCCGCCGTAGGCGTAACCGTGGGCTTCCTTAAGCTGCTCGGGCGTGGAATCCGGAAAACGTTTTACGAGGAGCGGGCGAATATCGGTGTTCCAGGCGCTGTCAATGACGGCTTCGTGCGCCAGGACGGCATAGGCTGCGGCTTCGCTCGGCCAGCCCAAAGACAAGGCCAGCGCCACGATGACGGCGAAAGCCTTGACAGAAAATGCATCGCGGCGGCCCATTTCCCGGCAACGACCTCGTTTTGATCTTAGCCTATTTCCGTCTCTCAGAGAATTTGCATGTGCCGGAAAAAGAATTGGTCGGGCAATTGCGGGCCATGGGCTTGCATTTCTGTCGTCAGGACTTGCATCGGGCGATCGTGCCGTTCGTTGAGCGCAATTTTCGGGCAAGTGAGATAATGGAATGGTGAGACTGCTTTCCATGGACATTTGTTTCCGATGATTGGCGCATTAAAATCTCGCAGGTTGGGCTTTTTGACCCGCATTGTTGCGTTTCTCCTTGCGGTTACGATCGTCTTTTGTCTTGAGGCTGCCGCAAACGAAGGCCGGGCGCCGCTTGGCGCCCGCGACAATTCCTCCACGGCGGCGCCAGCCGGCCCAATGCCGCCCGCGATCGTCTTCGGATTCCTCGGCGGACTTGTCAGGCATGATGATCCCGTTCATGACGAGGTGCGCCTCGCCGCGCGCCTGCGCAAGGCCTATCCTTCGGGCGTGGACGTGGAGACTTTCGAGAACTATCACGGAGAAAACGCCAGAAAGAAAATCCTGGCCCTGCTGGACGCGGATCATGACGGGACTCTGACGGACGCCGAGAAGCAAAATGCCCGTATCATTCTATATGGCCATAGCTGGGGCGCTTCGGAAGCTATCACCGTGGCCCGGGAATTGGAAAGCGACGGCGTCCCTGTGCTTCTCACCATTCAAGTGGACAGCGTCTCCAAGTTTCGCCAGAACGATTCGATTATCCCCGCGAACGTGGCGCGAGCCGCGAATTTCTACCAGCCGGACGGATTCATCCACGGTCAATCCGAAATCCGCGCCGCCGACCCATCACGCACCAAGATCATCGGAAATTTTAAATTCGACTACAAAGCCAGCTCTTATAGCTGCAATGAATATCCCTGGTTCGACCGGCTCCTGGTGAAGACTCACACGCAAATCGAATGTGATCCCAGTGTGTGGAAACAAGCGGAGACGTTGATTCGATCAGACTTGCCAATGGCCGCGGGGAGCGGCTCGGACAAATAAGCATTCATCCGCATCAGAGCTATGGATTCTCAATCATGGAGGACGACGCTCAAGAGGGAGTCGTTTACCTGGAGTCCGCCTTCGTAGGCGATGAATCCCAGCTTTTCAAACTTCTTCATGAAAAAATTGACGCGTGAGCGCGTCGTCCCGATCATCTCCGCCAGCGTCTCCTGCGATATTTTGGGGAGAACCCATTGGGGCTTGTCATTTTTACCGTAGCGGGCAAGCAACAGGAGCGTCCGGGCCAGCCTCTTCTCACTGGAATTAAACAACTGATCGATTAAATCTTCCTCAATGCGGATGTTGCGTTCCAGCATGTAGGTGATGAAGTGGTCGGAGAGCGCGTGCTCGGCATGAAGCACACGGGTCATTTCTTCGAGGCTGATGACGAGCAGCGTTGAAGGCGCGGTCGTCGTCGCTGTTGCAATTCGCAGGGGTTGTCCGGCCAGCCCGCCTTCGCCAACGAAATCACCCGGCTTCAACATGGCCACGACGGCTTCTCTCCCGGTCTTGGAGACGACAGAAAGCTTGACCGAGCCTTTTTGAATGTACATTACGTTCTTGCAGGCATCGCCCTGGGAGAAGATGGTGTCCTTCTTCTGGAATTCGACGATCGTCCTGGAAACACCTGCGGAGTCGAGGAACGCCTGCGCGTTGAAAACTCCATTCTTCTTCGTCTTTTTCAAAATGTTTGGCTTCATGTGGCCTTTACACGGTTCCGCAATGCGTCAAGGTTAGCATGCCTATGCGGCTCCGTCATTCTCAATGACCAGCGGCCTCTCCACATCGCTGATTCTATACGAGTTTAGCGCCTTTCCCGGTTTCACTTCCTGGCGGGCGAAATACAACAATAACTTGGAATACGTGCAAAAGAGCACAGACGCCCCTGTCCTCAACCCTTATGATGCTCCTGCAATAAGGATAGATAGGGAAGACAGAAGCCGTCGCAGAAGGCAGCACTAAGAAACCCACCTTCACTTCTCGCCGTTCCGAAACTGAAATATCAGAGTTCCATAGGAGGATCGTCACATGCGCTTTACACATTGTTGTATCAGTTCGCTTTTGCTCGCGGCAGTTCTTGCTGCTCCGTTCGCAGTTCTGGCCGCTCCAGGCCCGAAAGACGAAGGCGTCCAGGTCCGGGTCTACGATCGCAACCACAAGGACTACCACAACTGGGATGATCGCGAAAACAGCGCCTGGGGAATCTACCTGACCAACAACCACAAGAAGAATCACGAATTCTCGAAGGCCAGCAAGAGAGAGCAGTCCAATTACTGGAATTGGCGCCATTCTCATCCCGACCGCGACTAGGAAAGGAGACCCAAAATGCTCTGGACAATTTTCGCGGTTTTGCTCGTCTTGTGGTTTCTCGGGCTCGTCACTTCCTACACGATGGGCGGGTTCATCCACATCTTGCTGGTCCTGGCGATAGTTACGTTCTTGATTCGAGTGATTCAGGGCCGAAGAACAATATCTTGAAAGTGGAGGAGAACCGATGAAATCAATCACCGTACTGGGAATAGTGCTCGCGGTTCTGGGGATTTTCGCCCTTGTCTACCAGGGATTCAGCTATACACGCGAGGAAAAGGTTCTCGATGTGGGTCCGATTCACGCCACGCGGGACGATACCCAGCACATACCGCTTCCGCCTATAGTCGGGGGATCGGCATTGTTGAGCGGAGCTGCCCTGCTCGTCATGGGATCGAGACAAAAGGCATAACCCTGCCAATAGAACACGTTTGAACAGAGATTCTTGCGAGCCTGTTGCCCGGCCAAAAGCATCTTTCCAATCGTTTCAGAATAAGTTCGGTACGAATCGAAGTTCATCAACTAGGAAGAAGATAGTGGAGGTTCGCGATGTTTCGTAAATTGACTCTTGGTGTCTGCATATTGTTCGTTGCAAGTTCGGCGTTCGCTGCCAACAAGGAACAGGAACGTCTGGAAAATTCCGGCACCGTCCTGCAGGAAGTGATGGACGTCCCCGACAACATTCCACAGGACCTGCTCGAAAAAGCGGAATGCATTATCGTTTTCCCATCCGTGCTGAAAGCCGCCTTCGTGGTCGGCGGAAGCTACGGCCGCGGAGCGATGGTCTGCAGGACAGGGGAGCATTTCAACGGCTCCTGGGGCGCTCCCGCCATGTACGCACTCGAAGGCGGCAGCGTTGGATTTCAACTCGGCGGCGAAGCGACGGATCTTGTCCTCCTCGTGATGAACAACAGAGGCGCTTCCTCTATCCTAGACAGCAAAGTTAAAATCGGCGCCGATATTTCCGCTGCGGCCGGCCCCAAAGGCCGCGACGCTTCCGCGGATACCGATGCCTACCTGCGCGCGGAAATCCTGAGCTACTCCCGCTCGCGCGGCCTGTTCGCCGGCATCTCGCTCGAAGGTTCCACGCTTCGCCCCGATGACGACGCCAGCGCCGATGTCTATGGCCGCAAGATCACAGCCAGGGAAATCGTGTTGGGCGGCAAGGCCTCGATTCCCGAATCCGGACAGCACCTCGTCCGTGTGTTGCAGAAGAACGCGCCACACAACGAATCGGCAAAAGATACCAACCGGTAGAGCCGATTGTTGTTGGGTTAAGCAGCGCAGGCTTTTTACCCCGAGCACTTTTGAGGGGCAGCCTGTCGGTTTGTCCGAACGCAAAGTCAAAGCAGGACCTCGGGCGCTATTCGACGAGGTCCTGTTCTGTCTTGAACGCCATTCCGGCGCCGCCGCGATTGCTTTCGACTCCAGCGCCAAGGCCGGCAAGTAAGGTGGTATGCTGGTGTTTGAATTAATCGGCCCCCTCCCCGATGAGCGCCGCTGTAGCAAACCATGCTGATACGCCTAGGTTACGACATTGAATTCAACATCCCCCAGCCCGTCGCGGTTGTGGCCCTTCTGAACGTACATCCCACCCGTGAGGCGGATCTTCGCGAGCCGGACGAATTGCGGATTGAACCAGCGGTCATAACGGAACGGTACGACGATCGGTTCGGCAACCGCTGCACCCGGTTTCTGGCTCCCCACGGGAAACTGCGCCTTTGGAACTCCACGCTTGTCCAGGATTCTGGCGCGAAGGACCAGGTAAATTACCAGGCCCGGCAGCACCCTGTACAAGATCTGCCGGTCGACAACCTCCCGTATTTGCTGAATAGCCGCTACTGCGAGGTGGACCGACTGTCGAACATTGCCACGGAATTATTTTGCAACACCGCGACGGGATGGGGGCGCGTGCAAGCGATTGTGAATTGGATTCACAATACGGTCCAATTCGGATACCAGTATGCTCGCGCGACCAGGACCGCCATGGAAACTTACACGGAGCGCGTCGGGGTCTGCCGCGACTTTCAGCATCTAGCCATTACGTTCTGCCGCTGCATGCACATCCCCGCCCGCTACGCCACCGGTTATCTGGGCGACATCGGCGTTCCGGCGTCGCCCGTCCCCATGGATTTCAGTGCATGGTTTGAAGCGTATCTGGAAGGAAGATGGTGGACCTTCGACGCCCGCCACAACGAGCCCCGCGTGGGCCGCGTGTTAATGGCCACGGGGCGCGACGCCGCCGACGTGGCCATGACCACTTCCTTCGGCATGGCCGAGCTGTCCAAATTCAGCGTCGTGACGGAAGAATTCCGCGAGATCGCTCCCCTACAAAATTTCCGGTCCTACGCCATCGGTTCGGGAGGCTCTTAGAAGGGCAACTTCTCTCGGCGGCAATATATATACTCCACAGGAACTATGCCTTAACCCCGTTTCGCTGGCCAGCCGAGTTTGCCGAACGTATCTTCGTCCCGGGTCCCGCCCATTAGGACAAAGGGCCCACGTTTCGGGGTTCTCGAATGCAACTAGATGCCTTAGAATCAGGATTGCCAGCCACGGTGGGCGTGTAGCTCAGCTGGGAGAGCACCTGCTTTGCAAGCAGGGGGTCGCAGGTTCGAACCCTGTCACGTCCACCAGATATTTCTTCCTTGAGCCTCGCCGGCAACGCCTTCTGTCCGCGCGCTTGCAATCTATATTATATCTAGATAATATATAGGCATGCTTCGTTTCGAATGGGACGAAAGCAAGAACAGGCGCAATCGGATCAAGCATGGAGTGTGGTTTGAAGAAGCTCGGGGCACTTTCGGCGATCCAAACGCGCGCCTGTTCCATGACCCGGAACATTCGGAGGACGAGGATCGGTTCGTCCTCATCGGCATGAGTTCCAATGCAAGACCTCTCGTCGTCATTCACTGCTATAAGGAATCTGATTCGGTCATTCGCATTATTTCCGCGCGGAAGGCAACCAGGAAGGAGTCTATATTTTATGAAGAAGGAATATAATTTTTCCAAAATGAAAGAACTTAAGAACCCGTACACGGGCAAAAAGCAAGCCGTGGGAATTAATTTAAGTCCGGAAGTCGTGGACTATTTTAAGGCGCTGGCGGATGAGACAGGGCTTCCCTACCAGAAGTTAATCGACCTTTACCTGCTCGACTGCGCAAGGAAGCGGAAAAAGTTGAGAATGGAATGGGTAGCCTGAACTCTTCTCGCACGTCTGGCCGGACTTCGACCTAAAATCCTGGAGCAATCTTAGACCAACCAGGCAGGTTTGCGTTGCGACTTCCGTCAAACAAGGCGCATATCGCTCCGCTAAGTCCGCTCATCAGAATTTGAGTCCTCGTGTTTCTGCTCGCACTGAACGCTGCAGCTGCCCCCGCCCAGATCGGAACGATCATCCTGTGGAATTCTCCGGCTCGGAAACATTCCAACTGTGCACGGGAATAGATGCGGGGAGCCTGTCCCGGACAAGTTTAGGGATTCGATCAGGCGGGCAGGAATTGCTTTAACGCACTCACAATACAAGACTTACTGAGCATATCCGCGAGCACGTTGCGCCAGCGGGGAAGGAGGCGACGGATCCGGTAAACACGAAGTGTACATAGAAACCGTTAGACACGATTGGACACATAACCCGGCAGTACTATTGCCACATAAGGTACCTGCCTGTTCTCATGGCTAGGTGACACCCACTACCCTGGCGGGAACCTTGCCAATACCTTACGAACCATCGTTCTGGTCGCGCGTCCGAAAGGTCGAACGGCGGCAGTGGTGGCTGTGGGCCTCCGCGATTGTTATAACGCTACTGCTAACCGTAGGGATGGCCTCTTTCTCCTTTATCTTCGATGGAATCGATCCCAATTTCTCGTTCACGCTGCGGCAATCCGTTCGCGGCCTGGTGGCGCTGGTCTTTCTGTTCGACTTGTACACAATCTACCAGCAAGTGCTGATCCACCGCATTCGCAGGCAACTGACCGACCAGGAAAAAATGTTTCGCCTGATTACCGAAAATGCCGAGGACCTGATCACCGTGGTGGATCGCGACGGAAAGCGGCATTACGACAGTCCCGGATACAACAAGCTTGGGTATTCCAGCGAGGAACTTCAGGCAGGCCCTGTCCCGCCACAGATCCATCCCGACGATCAGGACGCGCTCATTGCAGCGAGAGCGGAAACGTTTTCGTCGGGATTTGGTCCGCGGGTGGAATATCGATTTCGCCGGAAAGACGGGGAATGGCGCATTCTCGAATCCACGCGCAGCCCAGTGAGAGACCATCGCGGCGAAATTGATAAGGTCGTGATCGTCAGCCGCGATATTACCGAACGCAAGCAGGCGGAAGAACTCCTGCGGCGGAGGGACGAGCAACTCCGGCAGTCGCAAAAGATGGAGGCCGTGGGGCGCCTGTCCGGAGGGATCGCCCATGATTTCAATAACCTGTTGGGGGTCATCATCGGTTACAGTGAGTCCATTGAATACCGACTCGCGCCCAATGACCCGTTGCGCAAAAGCGCCGAAGAAATCCGAAAGGCCGGGGAGCGCGCCGCCTCATTAACTCTTCAGTTACTAGCTTTCAGCCGCCAGCAGGTCCTGCAACCGCAGATCCTCGATCTCAATGCGCTGGTCACCGACATGGGGAAAATGCTGACGCGGCTGATCGGCATGCATATCGAGCTCACCACTAATCTGGCTGCGGACCTCGGGCAGGTCAAGGCGGAGCAGAGTCAAATTGAACAGGTGATTGTAAACCTCGTGGTCAATGCCCGGGATGCAATGCCGGAGGGCGGGAAGCTGCTGATCGAGACCTCGAATTTGGACGTAAACGAAAATCTTGCGAGCAGCTATCCCTTTCTCCACCCGGGCCCGTGGGTGCTCCTAACCGTGAAAGACACGGGCATTGGGATGGACGCCGACACGCGGCGCCACATTTTCGAGCCTTTCTTTACGACCAAGGGGCCTGGGAAGGGAACGGGCCTGGGGCTCGCCACGGTCTACGGGGTTGTGAAGCAAAGCGGCGGCGGAGTGTGTGTCGATTCCGACCCAGGTAAGGGAACCACATTCAAAATCTTTCTGCCACAAACACGGGAATCCGCTTCGGCTTCACCTCCAGAGGAACATATCGAGAAAGAATCGACGGGCACGGGCACGATTCTGCTGGTCGAGGATGAGGAAGCCCTGCTGAATCTTACGGCGGAACGTTTGAAAGAGTGCGGGTACACTGTGCTCTCGGCTCAAGACGGAATGCAGGCCCTTGAGCTGGAACGCTCGTTCGCTGGACCCATCCATTTGTTATTGACGGATGTCATGATGCCTCGAATGGGGGGATTGGCATTGGCCCGGTCCATGTCCAAATCGCGGCCGGGAATTCGCGTCGCGTTCATGACAGGCCATGCGGACCGCGAAGCTTCCTTTCGCGAAATGTTGCGCTCCGGCGCGGAATCGATCCAGAAACCGTTCAGCCATGAACAACTGGTTCGCCTGGTGCAGCGAACATTGGACGCTACTCACACCGAAGTACAGGCCTGACCCGAATTACCCATCCCCTCCCACGTACCCATAACGACAGAAAGTAAATAGATCATATTGTCTTCGGCGGCACTAACATGCTATCTATCCCGTTGCGCCCATGATCTTGACGGAACGCGGATGGCACATTTTGCGTCAAGTGATATAAGCGGTTGGACAGGGGGAGAGCAAGCCTTTCGCGGGCGGCTCATCGGCAGGATGGAATAGGCGGGACATCGGGGATGAAGAAAGAATCCATCTTTCAAGCTTTTAATTTCTCCGTCAATGCCCTTTTGATCTCCGCGGCATTGGTGATTTTATTGGGCCTGGGGTGGGAGTATTCCACGCGCATTTATCTGTCCGGATTTTCGAACGCGGTCCTGCCCTATGCTTCTTCTCCTGATATGAAAGTGACAGCCATTCTTACGTGGATGGAACATGGTCCGGCCCGCGATACCGAATATTACAGTGACGTCGGGGAGAACCGCGATCCCATTGACACGTTGAATTACAAGGAATTGCTTGACGTATGCGGGACCGGAACGAATGCTTTCGTGAATTTGGCGCATGCGGGCGGAATCGAAGCGCGTCGTTTGCTTTTGCTGGACGCGCATAGCATGAATACTAACCACGTCGTCGCCGAGGTTCTTTTGGACGGACGCTGGGTAATTGTAGATCCAGCGTTCCATGTGATATTAACGGACAAAAGCGGACAATTTCTTACCAGGCAAGAATTGGCCCAACCCGGTGTCCTGCGGGAAGCAACTCGCAATATCGCCGGCTACAATCCCGCTTACACTTACGAACACACCGCATTTATTCATTTTTCGCGCCTGCCGCTGGTGGGAACTTTTCTTCAAACCAATCTCAGCTCCATCCTTCCTGCCTGGCAGGAACGCATCAATTGGGCAATATTGGTCGAGCGGCAATCCTATGCCACACTCGTCATTGGAATTGGACTACTGGTCCTCGCCCTTTGTTTGCGAGGAATGATTTGCTGGTATGGACGGAAATTTTCCTTGTCCCCGATGAATCCCTGGGAGCAAATACGCCGCGCCGGCGTTGCATTGTTTTCCGCTCTCCCCTTCGACAAGCCGGGGCAAGAGGCGTTGCCAAATCGTGAAATTCCTCATCGCCAATAAAAAAAGAAAAGCATGCTTAAGGCGTTGCTGTTCTTGAGCATCCCGATATCCGCTTTCAACATGGCGATTCGCTTGTTCATTGACATGCCAGTTTCGACGGCGTAAGTTTTCCGTGCGAGGAGAATGCCATGGGGGGTTTTACAGCCGGGTTGGTTACGGGCTGTCTACTTGGCGTCTGTGGAACTCTCTTGTTGCTATCCACGGGCGCCGCATTTTCCGGTGACGGGGCGCGCGTGCTGCGCGTGCGATCCCTTTCGGGAACTCTGCTGTCCACATTTGCCCTGCTCTGCATTGCGGCGTTTTGCCACCGGCTGAATATCGGCAAGGACGCGTCGATGCTCCTGCTTTTGGTGGCTGTTCTCGCGGTCTCCAAATTGACAGGTTTGGTCAATGGGCTTATTGCTACCGCAATCGCCGCGCTGATTTTGGGATTTTGGTTCTTTCCGCCGGTTGGCAGCATGATGGTTAAGAGTTCCAGCGACCGGCTGGCACTGGCGCTGTTTCTACTCATTGCAACAATTGGAAGCCGCCTGATCGGACGGCAGGAAAGTTCCATCTCGTAAGATTTCTCCGGCAACTCCTGCGCTCAATCTCTTTCTGGAACTCGCGTTTTGTGGCGGGCGATTTTCATGGCTTGATCCAGAGAGGATTTTTCCGCCGCGGCAAGAACGCGGGTTTGGCCCTTGGGCAGTTGGCCAAGAGCGACTGGGCCAATGGAAACACGGATTAGCCGCAGGACTTCGATCCCAAGGTGTTCCAACATGCGGCGGATTTGGCGATTCTTGCCCTCCTCAAGCACAATTTCCAGCCAGGTGTTTTTCTCGCCCGCGCGCAACACGCGAGCCTGCCTGGCCCGCAGCAGTTCCCCGCCCGCGAACACGCCATGGACAAGTGTGGCCGCCAGTGCTTCCCCTTCCGGCCCGCCCACCTGGACGTGGTAAATTTTGTCCAGGTGCGAACCGGGATCGGAAATTCGCGCGGCCCATTCCGAATCATTCGTGAGCAGCAGGAGCCCTTCGCTCGCTTTATCGAGCCGGCCCACGGGGCCGGCCCACGGCAATGTTTCATCCAGGAAAGAGTAAACTGTCGCGCGGCCTTTTTCGTCCGACGCCGTCGTCACTACTCCGCGCGGCTTATTCAGCATTAAATAAATTTTCGATTCGGCCGTGACAGCGTTCCTGTCCACTTCGATCCGATCACTTTCCATTCGCACGGGCGTCTCGGGATCGCGGCGAATGGACCCGTTCAGCCTGACGCGGCCCTCGCGAATAAGCTTTGCGGCTTGCGAGCGAGAGCAATAGCCCAATTTCGACAGCGCCCTTGCAAGGCCTACTCGCCGTGACACATTGACTTGCCCCATTTTCCGCGGCTTATGTCGAGCACTGCGGGAAGCAACCGTTTGTTTTTCTCCGCTCCCCATTAATTTTTTCCGCAAACACTGTACGGATCTGGTTGCCACGGTACCTGCGGAGAGTATAAGCTCAACTGGCTAAAGCCGTCAGTCTGGGTCCGGGCAAATCCTATCGCTGGGAGGTGAGACCTGTTCAGCTCCTGCCAAGTTCTGATTATTTCTTCCGATTCCCTTCAATACGAAAAAACTGATGAAATCGTTCGCCGTCTGGATTTGCAATCCGTCCATTGCGCTTCGTTGACCGACGCCCGCGCGCGCATCGAGGAGCAACGATTTCAATTTGTGCTCTGCAGCGACGACTTGCCGGATTGCAATCTCCGCACGGCGGTCCGCGTCTTGACTTCCTCAACCGGCGGCGCACCTGTCATTGTGCTTTCCCATCTGGCCGATTGGGACGCTTACATGAAAGCCCTCGGCGCCGGCGCGTTCGATTATATTGCCTGCCCACCCGATCCGGGTGAAACCGAAAGGATTCTGCGGCTCGCGCTGGCCCAGAATCCGCCGCCGCGCAGCGCATCCCGCACGGCTGCCTGATTTATCAGGCAATTGTAGCGCCCACCTTCAGGTGGGCATTTGGTTGCACCAAAGTGCCCGCCTGAAGGCGGGCGCTACATCAGCCAAAACCGTCTTTGCACTCACGCTACTCAGGCAAGTCATTTTGCATGCTCACAATTCAATCTACCGAGAAATCATTTCGCTCCTTGCGCTGCACTGAGAAAACGTGCTTCCATCTTTCGCTGTGAATTCCCTGTTCATACCTTGGGACTTTGTCCTGATTCTCGTTTTCCTCGGTGCGATCGTTCCCTGGCGCGGCGCCGCTCGAATGAAACGCCTTCTGAGCAAGCCGGACCTGACCAGCGCCGATCGCCTGTCTCTTTATGGATCAACCATTCTCTTTCAATGGTTGATCGTGGCGATTGTTATTTTCCGCTGCGTCGCGCGATCGGTGGATCCCATAGAATTGGGTCTCGCCGCTTCCGACCCTTTGCAAGTTGCCTGGGTAAGCGTCGCTTTGACGGGACTCCTTTGCGCAAATCAAGTGATTGGCTTGCGGAGAATTATGAAATTGCCTGAGGGCCAGCGCGGATCCGTGTTCGCGATCACGGAAAAGATCATGCCCCGGAACGCAATGGAGCTCTTAGTTTACGCAGCGCTGGCCTGCACGGCGGGACTATCCGAGGAGTTTCTTTACCGCGGTTTTGTCTTCATGGCGTGCGTAAGAATGATCGTGAACTTCGGGCCGCCCAACGCCATAGCAGCGATTCTCTCGTCGGCATGGTTTTCGGTGGCGCATGTGTATCAAGGAAGGAGAGGCATTATTACTACATTTATAGTAGGAATGATCTTCGCTGGGATTCGTGTATGGACGGGCAGCCTGATTCCCGCCGTGGCTGCACATATCGGGATCGATTTGGTCGCGGGTATTTGTGTATTCAGATCTCTCCAGAAAGCATGAAAGAATGACGGAAACTACTCCTAGCCATATCAGCCAAATGCAGATTTGCGAAGCTCTATCTCCCTTCGGGATTACGCCGCGCGGCGATCAGATCGTTCAAATTAGCGAATACGTGCAGCTTTTGCTTAAATGGAACAAATCGATCAGCCTTACCTCGATCGTGGATCCGGCCGAAGTGGTCGCGCGCCACTTTGGTGAATCCATGTACGCAGCAAAACTGCTGCCTGTGGAAAACTGTCGGCTGGCCGACGTTGGAACGGGAGCTGGTTTTCCAGGCCTCGCCCTTAAGATTGCAAGCCCTGGCATTCGCCTGACCTTGATTGAGTCCAATAAGAAAAAATGTGCGTTTCTAGCCGAGGTGGTCAGGACGCTCGAATTTACGGAGGTCGAAATTCAGGGCGGAGAGATTTGAGGAAATCCGCCCGGTGTCCCTTCTGACAGATATCATAACTTGTCGCGCTGTCGGGGAATTCAAGCAGCTACTTCGCTGGTCCGCAAAGGCATTAGCGCGACGGGGACATATCGTTCTGTGGCTGGGGGCAGATGACTCGACGCGAGTCACTAGCAACCTGGATTGGACATGGCAGCCGGCAGTGCGCCTGCCAGATTCTCAGCGTAGATTTATTGTGATAGGCCGCCCAATCCTCGAGTCCCCTGTCCACAAGTGAAGAACTTAACCATTTTGTTCCACGTGGAACAATTCTTTCCTGATCATCCAGGACAAACCTAATTGCGGAGCGACTTTACCGTCTGCGGCACCCCATGAATCCGTATTCTTCAGCAGAACAGGAATCTACAATCGGCCCGGCCAAAAATTTGCGGGTAATGGCCAGACTGTCCAGCGATTCCTGTGATCGCTATAAATCCTCCAGATCGAACTGATATCGTGCCCGATAGAATCTGAAGCCACTAAATGAAATTCATGCCGTAATATTGTTCCACGTGAAACAATTTGCATATTTTGAGTCTAATGTGTTAGATTTTGCGACCTGGGGAATGTAATTTGGGCCGCGTCATCGCAGTTGCGAATCAAAAGGGCGGAGTTGGAAAGACCACTACCGCCATCAATCTCTCTGCCTCTCTGGCTCTCTCAGAAAAACGAACGCTTCTGGTCGATTGCGACCCCCAAGGCAATACCACGGCCGGCATAGGTTTTCCGAAGGATCCCGCGAGACGCACGCTCTACAATGCACTGATGCTCGCCGAGCCTCTCGAAAGAATAATACTTAAAACCCAGATTGATGGACTGGATCTTATCCCGGCGGATAAGAATCTTGTGGGGGCGGAGGTCGAGCTGGTAGCGGCCGAGAACCGGGAATACCAATTGAAGAGGATTCTCGATCAAGTAAAGCAAAATTACGAGTTCGTCGTAATGGATTGCCCGCCAGCCCTCGGGCTGCTTACTCTTAATGCTTTAACCACTGCAGACTCAATTCTTGTCCCCATTCAGTGCGAGTACCTGGCACTCGAGGGGGTGTCAGAGCTCCTGGATACTCTCATGAGGATTCGGAGAACATTGAACCCCAACCTCTCCATTGAAGGTATCGTCCTCACGATGTATGACGAGCGCACCACGCTATCCAAACAGGTCGCCTCGGATCTTCGCAGCTTCTTCGGCAGCCAGATATTTGAATCCATCATCCCGCGGAATGTTCGTTTGGCAGAGGCACCTAGTCATGGGAAGCCGATTCACTTCTACGACATTCATAGTAGAGGCGCCGAAGCCTACATCAATCTTGCCAAGGAGGTCATCACCAATGGCCAGAAACGCATTGGGAAGGGGGCTGGGGGCACTGATTCGTGAACCTGAGGCGGTGGTTCCTCAGACCCCCATGCCAGTTACATCCACAGGAAGCGCCGCGGCCGCCGCTCCTGCGCAAATTGTTGCGGGCGGGCCGCTACAGATTGACATCGACCTGATCGATCCTAGCCCGTACCAGCCTCGAACGCGATTCGCGGAAACTGCGCTCGAGGAATTGGCGCAATCCATTCGCACGAGCGGAATCATCCAGCCGCTCGTCGTGCGAAAACTCGGCCCTAGATATCAGCTCATTGCCGGAGAGCGGAGGTGGCGTGCTGCGCAGCGGGCTCAGCTACTGCGGGTGCCGGCTGTCCTGCGAGAAGTAAGCGATGAGCAAGCGCTCGAGCTCACGCTTGTAGAAAACATTCAGCGTGAGGATTTAAATCCCATCGAGCAGGCGCGCGCATTCGACCGCCTGATGGAGGAATTTCACCTCACGCAGGACGAAGTGGCTTCCAGAACCGGGAAGGACCGCGCCACCGTGGCAAATTCGGTTCGCCTACTTTCCCTCGAAGAGCCGCTGCTCGAATGGATCGAAGAAGGCAAGATCACGGCAGGCCACGGGCGCGCACTGCTGGCGATCGAAGACCGGAAGCTGAGGCACGACCTGGCGCAAAAGGCTTCTCGCGGCAAGTTGACCGTCAGACAGCTCGAGCGCATGGCGACGCGGAGATCCCGCGGAACTGGTCCGCAAGCGCCGCTGGAATCTCAAGATCCGAATCGCCAGGCCGCGCTGGATGAACTGCAGAAACACATCGGCACCCGCGTAACACTGCACATGCCAACCAAGGGCCATCCAGGGCAGTTGATCCTGGAGTTCTACGATGAGGGACAACTGAATGGCTTGTATGAGCGACTAATGAGTTAGTCCTACATGTGTAGTAATACAAGAATTAGACACCTTCAATGTTCCCGACGCAAGTATTTACTACGTCACCGGGGCTCGATTTTGCGATGCAAACTCGTTTCGCTCGGATAGAATAAAACACCCACATAATGGTGGTTCCGTCTGGGGGCATACCATGCAATGGCGATCAAAAGAGCGCGAAAAAGACAAACAGGTACATGATTTTACTGGCTTCCTGGATAAAGGTGTCCGCTTTGAAGGGACGCTCGAGGTCTCGGGCGTATTTCGCATCGATGCGCATGTGAAGGGAAACGTGATTTCCACCCATAGCCTGATCCTGGGCGAAGGCGCCCGAGTGGAAGGCCAGATCGAAGGCAATCACGTGGTGATCGCCGGGAAGTTCGATGGCGTGATCTTTGCCAAGGGCCGGGTGGAAGTTCAGGCCAAGGGCGTCGTTACGGGCGAAATCCATTCCCCGTGTCTGGTGATCGAACCGGGCGGAATATTTGACGGGCAATGCCATATGCTGGCCGCGTCAGAGTCCACCAAGCCTCTGACGATCCCGATTCGTGTGGGCCAGTAGCGAAACTCCGCGATAAGGCGCGCGTCTAATAACCTTGCGCGAAATCTCAAAGTAACCTGATCCATGGATACGATCACGCACGGAATTGTGGGTGCTCTGGCCGGAAAGGCCCTCTTCGCGGGCCGGGACACCCCTGCCGGAATGGCCGGTGACGCGGCGGGCCGCGCGCTGAGTTCGCCCACCGCGCGCGCCGCAATCGTTGCGTGCACCCTCGGCGCCATGTTTCCCGACGTTGACATTTTCGCCGGGCCGCTCGCGCACAATCCCCTCGCGATCATGGAGTGGCACCGGAACATCACGCATTCCGCCGCCATGCTGCCGTTATGGGCGCTAATATTAACTTCTATTTCAATACCGCTCGCCCGCTGGCTGAAGTGGGAACCGCCGCCCTTTCCAACCCTCTTCGCCGTTTATGCAGTGGGAATCGGCACGCACATTTTTCTCGACCTCATCACCAATTTTGGAACAATGGTCTGGAGCCCGCTGCGATACTCGCGTCCGGCGTGGGACTGGGTCTTCATTCTCGACCTGACAGTCACCTCGATCGCCCTCGTCCCGCAGCTTGCCGCGTGGTGCTACCGCGACCGGGGACAATTCTCCCGCCGTTCTCTGAGCGTTTGGGCCGTGCTCACCCTCGGAGCCTACGGTGCTTATCTATTCGCGTTCACCTCGGGATTTGGATTTCCGCTTTTTGTTGTGGGAATCGTCAGCGCCATTTTTGCGGTTGTAATTTTCCTTCCAGGCGCTCAGGGCGTTGGTTTTAGTTGGACTCGCGCAAGCTGGTGCCGCGCGGGCCTGGTCTTATTGTGCGCTTATATTGGTTTGGCGGCCGCAACTCACCACAAGGCCCTCGCGGATGTAAAACGATTCGCGGATGCGCAGCACTTGCAGATAGAGAGCCTGGCGGCGCTGCCTCTGCCCCCTACGCTCACGCATTGGGTCGGGCTCGTCAGCACTCCGGACGGCGTGTGGCGCACCACTTTTTACGAGCCAAGCGGCGCCGTTGAAAGCACGCAACTTTATTCCAACACGCGCTCCCGCGAACTCGTCGAGCAAGCAAGGAAGCTGCGCGATGTGCAGATCTATCTCTGGTTCGCTCGCTATCCGATTTGGCGCGTGCGGCACGGAGAAGGGCTTCAAACCGTGATCGAGATTTCCGACGTGAGATTTTTCAGGGAAAATGGCCCGGAAAATCCCGCCGTTCCCCAGTCGCCGGGGGGTATCTCTGGAATTCGTCCACGGAGGGCCGGATTCACGTTTCAAGTCGTTTTCGATGCGACCGGGACGATCATTTCCCACGGTTTCCGGGAAGACCGTTAGTGCATTGGAATCCCACTGAGACATGCGATCAAGGTGCTCTGTCCGCTTACCCGGCTTCGACTATTCAAGAGTTGGGATGTATTTCGTCACTATCTGTGCCGTCGAACGGCGGTGCATTTTCGGCGAAATCCATGGAAACGACAACGTCCTGAGCCCAATCGGCGAGATCATAAGGAATTGTTGGATCGAAATCCCGGACCATTTTCCAAACGTCACAATTGAGACATACGTTCTGATGCCGAATCACTTGCACGGCGTTCTAACTATCAATTCGAAAGCGCCAAGCGCCGACGCCCAGGACAAAAGGGGCGGAGCGGTAGAGTCATTTGGAAAGCCTACGCCCAATTCCATCCCTACGATCATCAGGTCATTCAAGTCGGCAGCTAGCAAACGAGTCCGAGAGTCGGGAATGTCGGCGAATGAATCAATATGGCAGAAAGGCTTTTACGAGCACGTGATTCGAAACACGCAGGAATACGTCGACATTACGAATTACATCCTCTTGAATCCCGCGCGATGGGCTGATGACGAGGACAATCTGGGGAGATCGGGCGCAGAGAAGCTGTAGGGGCACGGCATGCCGTGCCCCTACAGTGGATAAACGACGACTTGACGCTCTTCGCCCGCGCCTGCGCTTTCGCTGCGGACGCCGGGTTCTTCCTTCAAAACCAGGTGCAATATGCGCCGTTCGCGCGGTGACATGGCGTTGAAGCGGAATGGCGCGCGGGTTTCGCGGACGCGATCCGCGGCGACGCGGGCGGAAAGCTTCAATTCCTCGATCCGGATGCCGCGGTAGCCGGCGGAGTCAAACCGGATGCGGCCATAAAATTGAGGATCGAGCCAGAGCCATCGCAAGGCAATATGTTCGAGCGCGAGTAGCAGTTCCGCATTGTGTTCCAGCAGCAAATCCTGATCGCGGCCCTTGAATTCGACGATTATTTCTGGATTTTCAAGCTCCTGCGCCGCGGCGGGGCCCATCGCTCGAATTTCATACGTCAACTGGAAGCGGGTTTTTTGAATCAGCGTGTCGAGGCAGCGGCGCAATTCCGCCGTGATGGCCGCATGATCCAGCTTTCCATCCACGATCAGATTCGCGCGGGATACAGGCGTCAAAATTGCTCCCCTCAGACTGCTTTGCTGCCGGCGCTATTTCTTCTTGCCCGGTCCCCGCGACGGTTTCGGCGGGGGCGGCGACGTGCGATAGAGATACCACTGCTGTCCTATCCCGACGGCATTGCTAGTCAGTATATACAACGACAGGCCGCTCGGATAAAGGGCAAACATTGCGCCAAAGATCAGCGGCGTCAATCCCATCATTTTGGCCTGCGCCGGATCCATGCCCGGCGTGGGCGTCATTTTCTGCATGAAATACATGGAAATGGACATCAGGACCGGCAAAATGTAATACGGATCGTGCGCCGACAGATCGTGGATCCATCCAATCCACGGCGTGTGGCGTAACTCAATCGTATTCGCCAGCATGCGATAGAGGCCGAACCAGATGGGCATCTGGATCAGCGTGGGCCAGCAGCTTCCCAGCGGATTGATGCCCTCGCGCGAATACACGGCCATCACTTCCTTGTTCATCTCGGCCTTGCGGGGATCGCGCATCGAATATTTCTTGTATTTTTCCTGAATCGTTTTCACTTCCGGCGCGACCTTCTGCATTTTCTGCATCGCGCGCATGCTTTTCACTTTCAGCGGGAACATCACCATGTTGATCAGGATGGTGATCAGGACGATGGCCCAGCCGTAATTGCTCACATAGCGGTGCAGCCACATCAGCGAGTAAAACAAAGGCTCGGCGATGAATCCCCACCAGCCGAATTGCACCAGGCTGTTGAGCGGCGGGCGCGTGGCCTTCAACCCGTCGATGCTTTTCGGGCCGATATACGCGCGCAAATCCACTGGGCCGGGCGTCGCAACGCCCACGGCCACTTGTGGAATGATTTCCGTTTCGGTTTTGCCGTCCACATTGGTTTCGTGCGAGTAAGTCCAGCCCGTCACCGTCAGCGGAACTTCGGCGAGATCGCCGCGCGGCGTGAAGGGCGGCAAAAACGCGGCGGCGAAATAGAGGTCTTCCATGCCCGCGAAATCGAATGTTCCTGCGACAGGCGCGCGCGTTGACGTTTGGCCGGGCTTGCCGAGATTTTTCGCCGCGAGCGTGTTGAGTTTTCCCGCGGAGCTCGTGAAGACCTGCGTCTGCGCGGCCGCGCGATACGCTGTGATGTCGCCGAATCCGCCCGACCAGATGACGCTCGCTCGCAGAGGCGCGCCATCGAGCGTCGCCGTGGTCTTCACATCCACGATGTAGGATTCGTTGAATTTCAGCTGCTTTGTGACTTCGAGGTGGCCGTCGCTCCAGGTGAGCGTGATTTCGGCGGGAGCATTTATGACTGCACCGGCGTCAGGAACTTTTCCTGCCGAGGTGATTTCAAACAGCGCGTTACTGACGGTTACTTCCTGTTGCGGATCGTCCAGCGCAAGAGAAAATGGCCAGCTTCCGGACGCCAGCGCCGCATCGGGATGGACCAGATCGAGCGTGCGCGGCGGTTTGTGATCGTCGGTGAATTTCTTGAGCTGCCAGCTGCGCACCACGCCGCCGCGGTTGGAAATCTCCACGCGGTACAAATCGCTTTCAATGACGACTGAATTTTCCGTGCTTGCCGCGCGCATCGTGACAGGTGCGGCAGGAGCTGCGCGTTTTCCTGTGGCAGGAGCCGGAGTGGAAGGAGTTTTCTGGGCAGTCGGCGCAGCAGTAGAATTCGCGGTTGCCGCAGCAGGCGGCGCTGGAGGCGGCTGCGGAGGCTTGTAAATGAGCGACCATCCCGCGATCACGAGCAAACAAAGCACCGCCGCCAGCAGCGAACGCATCTCCGTCGACATTTCCTTGCGCTCGCTCAAGAACGGGCCTCTTTAGTAGTACAGACTTCAGTCTGTGGGTTTTCCGTTCGATGAGAAAAATCTGTGGACGGGCCGAACACTTCCCGGAAAGAGGACTTTATTTTGTCATTCCGAACGAAGTGAGGAATCTCTCTCGGTTCTGAACGCCGGAATAGAGAGATTCCTCGGCGCGCGGCGCGCCTCGGAATGACAAAAATTTGAGTTTTTCCGCACGCTGTAGAGCCTGCTCCACTTTTGTCTTCGAGGAAATCCGCGCCATCCGGCACAAGGTCCACACCGCCGGGCGTGAAGGGGTGGCAGCGCGAGAGCCGCCGCAACGCAAGCCACGCCCCGCGTCGCGCGCCGTGAATGCGCACAGCCTCAGCCGCATAGTGCGAGCAGGAAGGATAAAACTTGCAGGCGCTCGGCATGAGCCCAGAAAAAAAGGCCTGATACACGCGCACGGAAAAAAGAAGCACGCGCGCTGTGAGGCTCATGTTTTCGGGACGGTTTTCGGGACGGAGTTCTGGGCTGGCTTCGGAGTGGTGTTCGGCGCGCTGCTCCTCCCAGTGTTCTGGCCCGTGTTCTGAATGGACCTCAGCAGGCGCACCAGTTCCGCTTCCAGCGGCGCGAACGCCGCCCGGGCCACCTTGCTTTTCGGATGTATGACGATGTCCCATCCCGAAGGAATCTCCGTCCTGTTGCGCCGCAAAATGTCGCGCACGCGGCGCTTAATGCGGTTCCGCACCACTGCGCCGCCCAGCGCTTTCTTGACGCTGATCCCGAAGCGGCTCGTGCGCCCGGCCGCCGGGGTTTTTGCAAGAGACGCTTCGCGCGAAGTCTCCCGCCCAACAGTCTCCTTCGGAAGCGGTGTCTGCGCGCGGAAGAAAACGGAAAACTGAGGGCTCGACCGGCGCTGACCGGCGCCGTATACGGCTTCGTATTCCACGCGCTTCAGCAGGCGCATGGCACGGGGAAAACCCTGCCGCGGCTCGCCCGCCCGTTCTTGCTCGTCGCTGCCCGTACGTGAGGCGGGCGTCAGGCGGGCGTCAGGCGAGTCCGAATCTCTAGATAGGCGTAAGACGATGGCGTCCCTTTTTGCGTCGAGCGGCCAAGACTTTGCGGCCCCCCGCAGTCTTCATGCGCGTGCGAAAGCCGTGTGTTTTGTGGCGGCGGCGCACTTTCGGTTGAAACGTCCGTTTCGGCAAAGAACTCTCCCCCTCGGCGCCAACATTGGGACCGATTCAAAACGTCTAGTGTAGTCGAGGCCTTAAGTGGGTCAAGGATGGCTGGGTACTGGGTACCGGAATTCTTCGCGACGTCCAAAAGACAAGACTCTGCCGTAGTAAATATGTCGACGGTAATGACGGCTTCTTCATGATTCGGCGATGCGGGGCAGGCGAATCGAAATTCACTTGGACGGCGGGATTAAGGTGTTCCTGTAGATTTTTGTTTATCAAGCAGCGCCTCGATCACAAAATTCTCGGCTGCAAATTTGGACTTTCCCATTCCCTCCGGACTCAGTGCAAACATGTAGGCTCGCTTTAATTCCTCGAAGTCTGTGTTGTAGAACCTTTCCATCCAATGAATTGCAAACTCCTCGGCCGCAAATTTGGACTTCCCCATCCCGTCTTGGCTTCGAGCGAATTGATAAACTTTCGTGAATTGCTCGAAGTTCTTATCGTGAAACCTACTTATCCAACGAGTTGCGAACTGCTCGGCCGCAAATTTTGACATCCCCATCCCTTCTGGGCTTTGTGCAAATCGGTACACATGTTCAAAGGCCGCCAATGGGAACGAATTGTTTTGTTGTTTCACAATAGGGGGGGGAGGATCGGATTTGGCGAGTGAAAAGTTTGGCTTTGTCCCTAACGGGGGACGCTGATATTTGCGCGATTGAAAGATATGCCTCAAAAGATCTTCTAGACTTGAGTCGAAAGCATTCTCGTCCCGAAAGTCGATATAGACTCTTGCCTTCAGATATGAAGGAAGAGATTCCGACTGCGTTCCTCTCCGAAGCAGTGGCACAAATTTTGTTGGGGAAGGCGTGTTCGCAAAGATCTCGCCTGTTACGATGCTTTTTTCGTAGCCGACTCCCCCTTTGCCGGAGTTGGCCTTTTGGGCAAATATAGGAGTGCAAATCAATAGGACAAAATCGGAGTCGCGAATGGAAGTTTCCATGTAACTTGGCAAATCAATACCAGGATGTGCATCCCACTGGTCAAGAAGCGTAACAACACCGTTACGTTGGAGTTCGCTGGCAAGACCCCTCACCCAATCCTTGTGATCATCTGTTTCCCACGAATAACTGATGAAGCAGCTTGGCTTTGTCATAGAATAGATTTTGAAGAGAAGTAAATTAAACCTTGCCCCCGCAATCTCTCGCATTATACCTGGTGCAAGTCTATCGGCAAATAAGACATAAGCAAAGTACCTGATGCCGTATCAGGAGGCCGGACCATGACGGAATTTGCGCTTCGTGTCTTGGCCCCATTTAGAGGAATATCACAAGTCTTCAGGGGGGAACCAGGAATCCAACCCGCGGTCGTTCGTGATTGTTCGGCGGTTTGCTCCGGCTGTAGCCAATTATCCCAAAGATTTGCGGTGAAGCGGCTGCCTGTTGCTCCGCTGGCTGCTTCTGAAACTAGCCGCAAGGAGCTGTGACAATCGCCGTCTTGCTTGAGAGCTCTCCACTTGTCATTTAGTTCTTCCTGACGCCGGAGTGTTTTGGTTTCAGTGGCGCATGCTTTAGCTTGTGAAGGTTTTGGAGCTTGCAAAGACCAACCCTTCACAAGCTAAAGCATGCGCCACTGAATTCTACAATCAATCGGGAAATGCGGCTTCACTTCAGTGCGTAGGGACTGGCACAATGCATTGAGTGGGACGGGCTTCAGCCTGTCTGGTTTTGAATTGAGCTCGCACAAAAAGCAGACAGGCTGAAGCCCGTCCTACTTTTCCATGACCACACGCAACGACAAGGCGGCGATTCTGATTGTCGAGGACGAAGCCAAGATGCGGCGCCTCGTCGAGCTGCGGCTGAGCGAAGAAGGTTTCCTCGTGCACTCGGCGCCGGACGCGGAAACGGGGCTGCAACTTCTGGTGCGCGAGAAACCGGACCTCGTCGTGACCGATCTGCGGCTGCCGGGAATGAGCGGGCTTGAATTTCTGCAGGCCGTGAAGCGCGCGAACGCGGCGCTGCCCGTCGTGGTGATGACGGCGTATGGCACGGTCGAATCGGCCGTCGAAGCGATGAAGGTCGGCGCGAGCAATTATGTGACGAAGCCGTTTTCGTTCGACGAGCTGGTGCTGGTGATCCGCAAGGAGCTCGACACGCGTCGCCTGCGCGAGGAAAACCGTTCGCTGCGCGAAGCGCTCGGCCGCCGCTACTCCTACACCAACATCATCGCGCAGAGCGACAAGATGCAGGCCGTGCTGGCGCTCGTCGAGCGAGTCGCGCCGACGAACTCGACGGTGCTCCTCGGCGGCGAAAGTGGCGTCGGAAAAGACCTGATCGCGCGCGCCATTCACGAACATTCGCAGCGCGCTTCCGGCCCGTTCATCAAGATCAACAGCACGGCCATTCCGGAAAATCTTCTGGAAAGCGAACTCTTCGGCTACGAAAAGGGCGCGTTTTCCGGCGCGACGGGAACCAAGCCCGGAAAATTCGAGCTGGCCGACAAGGGCACGCTTTTTCTCGACGAAATCGGCGACGTACCCGGCGCCATTCAAGTAAAACTCCTGCGCGTCCTGCAGGACCGCGAGTTCGAGCGCCTGGGCGGAACGAAAACGCTCAAAGTGGATGTGCGCCTCGTCGCCGCCACGAACCGTGACCTGCGCGCCGCGCTCGAAGAAGGCACGTTCCGCGAGGACCTCTACTACCGCCTGAACGTCGTGGCCATCGACATCCCTCCGCTGCGCGATCACAAGGAAGACGTTCCCGCGCTGGCAAATTATTTCCTGGAGCGTTACGCAAAGGAATCCGGAAAGACGATCACGGGCATTACTCCCGAAGCAATGAAGCGCCTGATGGACTATCACTGGCCGGGAAACGTCCGCGAACTGCAGAACATCATCGAGCGCGGCGTCGCGCTGTCCGTCTCCTCGACGCTCGACGCCGCGGATATCTATCTCGACGATCCCGCCGAGCGTTCCCACGCGCCGGGCAGCTCGCCCTACGTCCTCCCGTCCGGCATCACCCTCGAACAATGGGAAGACGAAACCATCCGCGAAGCCCTCCGCCACGCCAACGGAAACAAAAGCCAGGCCGCCCGCGCCCTCGGCCTCTCCCGCAACGCCCTGCGCTACCGCCTGTCAAAATTGGGCGTCCCCGATCCCGCGGATTCGGACAATTAGGGATTTTTTCTTGATGATGTTGATTTGATTGATTCGCTCGCTATCGACGCCCGGTTGTCACAACCTATTTTTCCAATACCCTGGCCGACGGCGTCCGTGGGCAACGGCAAGTATCCGTACGTGATCCGCAGTTTCCCAATAAATTACGGTAAATGGAAAGCAAGGAAGATTTAGTTTTCGGGTGCCAATCATGCCGCGAGGCCAACGGTGGGGTGCTTCAAGAATCCTATCGATCACCTGGTTGAGTTCATCCACAAATCTCTTCGCTGCACGAAGGCTCCGTTCCCGATACCAGCGCGCCGCAGCCTCTGCCTCATCAACGGCAGCTGGATGCAAAGAGAAATGCTGCGCCGTCATTCAATGGCTGAGGAAAGTCTCCGCCGGGCCTCTTCCAGAGAAACCGGTTTGACTTTACCCGATCTCAGATCTTCCATTCGCCTTACGATTTCAGCATCCCAGGCAGTCTGAACGGATTCGTCATTGTTTTCGTCCAGGCTTTCGATGAGTGATCCTGCGAGTTCCGCACGTTCGGCCACAGGAAGATTGAGCGCCTTTTTGAGAAGATCCAATGCCTCTTCGCTCATGAGCGCAATTATACATCGAGAAGCATGTTGGGGAGGTCGAACTTGTGGATTGGTGGGGTGGTTGAAAAGCACCACTCCCTGCGTGGGAACAACCGGATTTCTTAGAGGCGCCCGCGACGCTGCCGTCGCCGGACTTCTGTAGCACGTTGTACATACAGTACTTAAGAAAAGACTGAAGGCGGCCTCAGTTTGGCCCCCGCCCTGCAATCATCCAACAAGAGTGAGAGCAGAAGCGGGCCAGAGGAGCTGTGGGAGATCGGCCATGAATAACTATCTTAGGAGCCTGAAAACAGTTCTCCTGACCGGGACGCTTGTCCTGGGAATGGGCGCGGGGTTGGGTGCGCAGCAAGGGCCTCCGGCGTCGCAGCAGCCAATGGAGATTCCGGCGCAGTATCCACCCCAGCCGCAGGGCGGGCCGCCGCAAGGAGGACCACCTCCACAGGGAGGAACCCAGCAGGCCCAGCCGAACGATCCGGGCGCGGCGCGTATCAGCTTTATTCGCGGAGACGTTTCTACCCAGCATAGCGGATCGAATGACTGGGCTGCCGCAACAATTAACACTCCCGTTGTGGACGGCGATCATATTTCCACCGGGCAGAACGCGCGAGCGGAAATTCAATTGGATCACGCGAACATACTACGCTTGTCGGACCAAACCACGGCCAATGTCGTGAGTCTGTCGCGCGCGCAGATGCAGCTGCAGATCGGGCAGGGCCTGGCGAATTACGAAGTTTTCAAAAACAACGAAGCGAATATTGAAATCCAGACCCCCAATGTGGCTATTCACCCGGCCATGGGCGAAGAAGGCAGCTACCGCATCCTGGTGAATTCGGACGGTGAAACCATCGTTGACGTGCGCAAGGGCTCCGCGGAAATTTCCACGCCGCAGGGGAGCACTCGCGTCGAGCGCGACCAGCGCATCACGATTCAAGGCAACGCCGACAACGCCCAGTACCAAGTTTCCGGCGCGCCCGGCAGGGACGATTGGGACAGATGGAATGGCGACCGTGACCATACCATCGAAGATGCGCAAAGCTGGCAACACACGAATCCCTACTACACAGGCTCGCAGGATCTTGACACCTACGGCCAATGGACGAATGTCCCCGACTACGGCAGCGTGTGGTTTCCCGCTGCAGGCCCGGGCTGGGCCCCGTACCGAGATGGCCGTTGGGTGTATGAACCCTACTATGGCTGGACTTGGGTTTCCTATGAGCCGTGGGGGTGGGCGCCGTATCATTACGGACGCTGGTTCGTTTATGGCGGGAACTGGGGCTGGTGGCCGGGCCCTGTCTACGGCGGATACCGCCCGCTGTGGGCGCCGGCCTACGTTTCCTTTTTCGGATTCGGCGGAAGGGGCTGGGGAGTTGGGTTTGGCTTCGGCGGCGGCTTCGGGAGCGTCGGATGGCTGCCTTGCGGACCTGGCGACCGCTTCTTCCCGTGGTATGGCCGCGGCATCAATCGCGTGAACGTGGTCAACGCATACAATATTCATAATAACGTCGGCGGCATCGGCCCGCTGCGGGAAGGCCCGCGAGGATTCTCGAATGTCGATCGAGCGTTCAACGACGAGCACGTGCGCAACGGATTCAGTTCCATGCGGAGCAATGAATTTGGCAACGCCCGCGTGCCCACGCAGCAGTCGCGAATCGACGCGGGTTCGTTCCGCCAGGCCAGCATGATGACCGGCGCAAATCCCGTCTCGCCTTCGCGCCAGAGTTTCCAGTCAACGGAACGGCATGCGAACCCCGCCTCGATTCCGAACCGGGCGAACGGCAGCCAGCATTTCTTCAGCAGCACCGCGCGCCAGAACAATTCGTTTCAGGCCGGAAGCGGTGCGGGCAACTATAATCGCGGCGGAAGCCCGGCCTCCGGCATTGTAAACCGCGGTCCCATTTCAAGGCAGACGCCGAATCAGGGCCAGCGCGGCTTCACTTCGCCATCGTCGCAACAGGGACAGTCGGTTCAGTCCTCAAGGCCCGGCTGGCGCACATTTACTCCACCTTCCGGCCAGCGGGGACAATCCAATGGCCGCGTCGAGAATGGCAGCAGGTCGTTTGAAGGGCAGGGCGCTCCCCAGTCACGTTCGAACTATTCGCGGCCGGCCGCGCCGCAGCAGCAGCAAAATCAATATAACTCGCGCAGCGGCTACAACATCGGTTCATCAGGCCGCCCAACACTCAACATGCAGCAACCAGTCGTAACCCCGCGCGGCGGAGGTTCGTATTCTGGCCGGCCAGCGCCCAGCACACCCAGCGGAGGAGGTTACGGAGGATACCGGGGCGGGGCGCCGAGCGGTGGTTCCTATTCTGGGCGGCCAGCTCCCGGCGCGCCCTCCGCACCCAGTGGAGGATCCCGTAGCGGGTCATCCGGCGGCGGATCGCGCGGCGGCAACTCCGGAGGAGGATCGCATGGCGGCTCTTCCGGTGGCGGCCACAGTCGCCACTAAACAATTTCCACCCCGTTTCACCTCACACCTCACTCACCGTCAGGAGGCTCCGCAAGGGGCCTCCTGTCCTCTCTAAAGCAAACGCGAGGAGGCGGGTAAAACGGACTTCGCATGACAGCACCCAGCCCGAAATTATGCAGGATCTGCGGTTTATCGCCTACCTATGAACAAGTCTTACGATCTAGGAGTAGAATCAGGGCATTGGCCCGGCTCACGAGACTGCGCACGTCGGAGGCACTAAAAGCTATGCGAAAAACTACTTTTCTCTTTGCGGTTCCAATTCTCGTTGCCTGTTTTTTCCTCTCGTTTACATCCCCCGCGCGGGCCGATGACGATCCGCCCGGAAGAGTGGCGCGCCTCAACTACATTCAGGGATCGCTCTCCTTCCAGCCAGGCGGGGAAACGGACTGGGTGCAGGCGAATCCCAACCGCCCCCTCACGACGGGCGACAATCTCTGGGCCGACAGAAATTCGCGCGGCGAACTTCACATTGGCAGCTCCTCCCTTCGTATCGGCAGCGAGACGGGAATTACTTTCCTGAATCTCGACGATCGCACCGTGCAGATCCAATTGGCACAAGGTTCGTTGAACGTGAATGTGCGAAGGCTGGATGGCGGCGACGCGTTTGAGATCGACACGCCGAACCTGGCCTTCACGCTCGAGCGCGCCGGCGAATACCGCATCGATGTTGACCCGAACGGAAACGCGACCGCCATCACAGTGCGCCAGGGAGAAGGCGATGCCACGGGCGGAGGCAGCGAATACCACATGGACTCCGGCGACCGCGCAAGCTTTAGCGGGACAGATACATTGACTTACGACGGCGGCCAGGCCGGGGGCCTCGACGAATTTGACAGCTGGTGCCGCTCGCGCGATGACCGCGAAGAGCGTTCCCAATCCGCCCGCTATGTATCCCGTGACGTGATCGGCTACGACGATCTGGATGACAACGGCGAATGGCGCAGCGTGCCCGACTACGGATACGTATGGTTTCCCACGCGCGTCGCCGTTGGATGGGCGCCCTACCGATACGGGCATTGGGTCTGGGTGGCGCCGTGGGGATGGACCTGGGTGGAAGACGAGCCGTGGGGATTCGCTCCGTTTCACTACGGGCGCTGGGCCGAAGTCGGCGGAGGCTGGTGCTGGGTTCCGGGCCCGGTGGTTGTGCGGCCCGTGTATGCGCCGGCGCTGGTTGTGTTCGTTGGCGGAGCGCGCTTTGGCACGTCCGTGTCATTCGGAGGTGGAGGGGGAGGCGTCGCGTGGTTCCCGCTCGGACCGCGCGAAGTGTATGTTCCCAGCTACCGTACGAGCGAACGGTACGTGCAGCGGGTAAACGTCACGAATACCACGGTGAACGTCGTGAACGTAACGAATATATACAATAATGTAAATGTCACAAAGGTTACCTATATGCACCAGAACAACGTCAACGCGGTGACCGCCGTCTCTCACGATACCTTCGTGAACGCGCGTCCCGTGGCCGCCGCTAATGTGCGCATGAATCCGCAGCAGATGCGGTCCGCGGAGGTGCAGCGCAACTTCACCGTGGCGCCGGTGCAGAAGAGCGTCGTCGGCGCGGGCGCCGTGGCAACGGCCAAGCCACCGGCGGCCGTGATGCAGCGGCAAGTGGTCGCCGTTCAGGCCCCGCCTCCGCCGCGCGCGCCGCTTACTGGCGCGCCGCTGCAGGGGCGACCCTTCCGGCAGGGCGTGGCTGCGGGACAGCAACCGCAGCAACAAATGCAATCGCGGCCACAACAGCCGCTCCAGCAGCAGATTCAGCAGCAACCACAATTCCGGCAGCCACCGCCGCCGGTCCAACAACCCCAAGGCCAACCGCAGCAGCGCTCGCTGCGGCAACAGCAAACACAACAGCAAGCACCGGTGCAGCAACAACCGCAACTGCGACAGCAACAGCCCTTGCAACAACAGCCAGTTCAACCGCAGCAGCGCACGCTACAGCAACAGCAGACACAACAGCCACCCGTGCAACAACAACCGCAGCCACAATTTCAGCAGCGTTCGCTGCAGCAGCAACAAGTCCAACAACAGCAGCAGCGCCCGCAGGTGAACCAGCCGAACAATCCCCCGCCGCAACAGAACCCGGCAGTCAGATTTGCTCCGCCAGCGCGGGCAACAGAGGATACCTATCACCCGCATCAATTTGAAAAACCGCAGGAAGCCGCGCGGCCCGGTACGCCCGCCCCGGCTCCAGCAGCAAGGGAACAGCCGAGACCTCAGGAGCGCGGGCAGGAATCGAAGAAGCCAGAAAACGAGAAGGAGAAGGATAAAAAGTAACTTTTTTCAGGCAGGAGAAAATAAATCCGGCGCGCCGCGGGGATCGTGTTCGAGTTTCTCGCGGCGCGCCTTTGTTTTACTTCGCGGGTTGCGGCGAGTCTGGAGGAGCGCCGCCTGCAGCAGGCGTTTTAGCCTTGTCTGCTTTCTTTACGACCACGATATTTTCCAGGTAGACATCGCTTCCGTTCACGACCACGTCCGCCGTAATCTGGTCTTCCGCGGAGAGCGGCGTGAGCTGGTCGGGATTGTGCACCGAATATCCCATCGTCATCGCCGCCATGAATCCGGGTATGTCTCCGGCGTCGATCACGAGCCGCTGCTTCGCGGTATCCACGGAGACGATGCGCCCGGCCATGTGATATCTCTGTGGCCCTGCCGCCGGTTGTGCCGACGGTTTCGGAGTGCTGCAGCCGCTCAGCCCCGCCAAGAATAAAATCCCCCAGGCCATGACGACGGTCGCAAACAATCTCCGCACCATGAATACGCTGTGATCTTGCATACGCTGCATCCTTTCCCCCGCCCCTTTTCTTCCGGTCGAATCACTCATCTCGACGTCCGCACAGCTAGAATACAGAATAACCGCCGGAAGCTGTACTGCAAACCATCACTCGACCTTTTTCCTCTTTTCGATTTTTTTCGCCTCGTTGCCAGCGCGCTCCGTTCCCAGTAGGACAGGCTTCTAGCCTGTCATCATGAGCATCATCGCATACGAAACCCTGACAGGCTGAAGCCCGTCCTACTCCGTCCCAAGAAGAGGCAGAACGAAACGCCGAAATGCATTAGGATGTTGGCGAAGCCACCGCACGCCGTAGTAGAATCAAAATTACTTTACGCGGTTCCCCGGTAGCTCAACGGTAGAGCATTCGGCTGTTAACCGAAGGGTTGCAAGTTCGAATCTTGCCCGGGGAGCCAATTCTCAAAATCGACGTTCGGAGACGGTACGGACTGTTGCAGCTGACTGTGAACGAAATTTGCATTTGCAAGCATATCAAAGGGTTGGCGGAAAACAGGGATGAGCTTCCCGCCCTTCCATGAGCAGTTCGAAAGCAGGAAATTCAGTATTCGCCGTTTCTCACGAGCTTCCTGTTTCTGAAACAGGCTGTGTGCCCGCTGCGCAAGTTCAAGAAGTCGAATCCCTTCTTCCATGTAGGTTTGATTGGCAGATTGATGCTCCTCGATCGAGCAGAGCAATCGGTCCTGCTCGCGGCGCCACTCGGAAGACTTGCGATCGAAAAAGTCTACTTCGATACGCCCATCCAGCTTGTCCAGATACATGCTATCGATGCGGTTCTGAAGCTGTTTATATTCTGCTTGAAGTCGGCTTATTGCAGCATCGTGATGTAGCTTCGCATCAATGCGGCCTTGACGAAGTGCCTCTGTCACCCAGCCCATGATTTCGTCATCTAGGACGAGACCTTTTAGAAGATCGGCAAACTTTCCCTCAAGAATCTCTTCCCGAGTGTACGGTTCCGGGCATTTTCCTTTATAACCGGTGCAGTGGTAGTAGATATATTGGCCTTTCTTGATTTCACCGACGAGAGAGCAACCACAATGACCGCAGTAGACTAGCCCGGAAAAGGCGAACTCATGCTTTACTTTGCGATGGCGGTTGGCATGCCGGCCGTTGAGCACCGCTTGCACACGTTCCCAAAGATCCTTCGTCACAATGGGAGCGTGGACCCCGGAATAAGTTTTCCCGTTCCAATCGAAGGCACCCATGTAAAGTCGGTTCCGCAAAATCTTGTGGACGGTGCCTCTCGGCACGGGATCGTTGCTCTTGCGAAAAGTCATGCCCTCGGCTCGGACCTTCTTCGTGATTTCAGCCAACGAGTATTGACCTGAAGCGTACCACTCGAACATACGAGTGATGATCGGTGCCAGCGCCGGATCAGTTTCGATTATTCTCCTCCCATTTAAATCAGGAACATTGAGGTATCCCAGCGGCGCGAATGAAGGCCAAATCCCTTGCTCGGCCTTTTCCAGCATTCCCTTCCTGGTTTCTTCGGATAGATTGTCGATGTAGTTCTTCGCCATCAAGACCTTGATTCCGTGCATGAACTTCTCGGACGAGCGCGAATCACGAGAAAGGACTACATTTTCCTTCACAAAGTGAATTTCTAAATCGAACTCGTCCAGAGTAACCCAATCTTTGAGGTTGCGGTACAGGCGGTCGGTTTTTTCGACCAGCAGGATCCTGCAGGTGGAATTTTTCTTGAGGAAATCCAACATCTGGCTGAACCCTGATCTTCCCGCTTGTTTCGCGGTCTCCACATCTACGAATTCGGCCACCAAATTGACGTCCACACTTTTCGCGTGGCCACGCAGGTTCTTGAGTTGGGCCGGGATGGAATAGCCCTCTTTCTCCTGCTCCTTTGAAGAAACGCGAGCATAAAGAATCGCTTGGCGCCTTGGGGCAGGGTTGAAACCGTTCGGCCGGTCGTCTTTTTTCGTCATCCAATCACCTTCTGAATTCCCTTTCTACCACATTTTCATTCTCAGTAGCGATCTGGTCCGTCTGCAGCAACCAGCACCCGACGGCGCCGCGCCTGAGAGAAGCCGACATCGAGCCATCTTCGCCAGCACATTCGCGTCCGGAGGCTGAAGGCCCTGTGCAGATACTATGTAGCGGAACCTCGAATATTCTTGCCCACCCTTGCAATGCAAATTCCAACGTGTCCTCAGTCTTTGCAAAGAAAAGCAACGGATGCAACCGTTTTCCCACTGTCTTGGGAAGCGTCTTCAACAAAAACGTCAAGAGTTGCTTTTTGTCATTCTTTCCCTAGGAACAGTCCGACCCTTGCATTCGTTGCATAACCTTGGAAACTGGCCCTATCTATCATATCCACAGTTGCATGAAACCTTGCGTCATGGGTTGCATTCGTCCACGAACGACTGAGCATCTTCAATGAGTCTGATCCCCACCCAATGCCAGGGCCCGTTCCCTCCGGAGGACCGAACCTCTTCCAACATTGAAAAACTTTGCACAAGCGCAGTCTTAAATTGTTTTTGTGAGACGGGGCGTAGTCCCTGTCTCTCGCACCAGTTTCGGTACCTACCATACATGCTTTGTTTTGCAGTGGTCGCGTTGGCATCTTTCACCACAAACTCCGCGATGAAGGAGGCCACCGTATCGTTTTCTCTTTGATATTCTTCTAGAGCTGCTTTAACCGCTTGCGGCTCGGTGAATTTCCCCTCGGAAGATAACCGCTTAAGACCACGTAGTGCGCGGTTTAGGATCCCCGGTAATTCGTTTCGCAGTTTTGTCCGTAACTCCTTGTCGGCTTCTTTGCCTTCGAAGGTTCGCTCAAACGGAATGATGAGCCAGCGCCGATAAAAGGCATGGGTCCGATCTTTACTGGGGGGAAGAGTGTTCGCACTGAAGATGAGTCGAGCATAAGGACGAAATGAAAATGGCTGCGCAAATTTACGCTCGGCCGTGATGCCGTCCCCCGTTACGAGTGTCTTGAATACTGAGGAAGAATTCAAAGCCCGGTCATCCAGGTCTGCGAAGATGTTCGCTAACTTTCCATATAGTTCCGCAACACGAAACCGATTTTCCTCTAAGTCCTGAAGAGCGACAGTCGAAACGTTCTCAGGGCCCAGAAAAGCCGTGATGGTATCTAGCAGCACACTCTTTCCATTCGCCCCGGCTCCAACTGCCATCACGGCTTTTTCAAACCGTGTGTCCGGAATGAGGCAGTACCCCATGATTTCTTCCACCAATGGGATAATTTCCGGCGCCAAGGTCGTTTCTAGATAACGATCAAACAATGGGCAAACCGCTTTAGGGTCATACATGACGGGCAACTGCACGATCTCAAAATAATCGGGCGAGTGCAGATCTAGCTTGCCACTCATCCAGTCCAGTCGACCGTTTCTAAGATTTATGTGACCGCCACTCGGATCAGGAGCCGTGATTCGAGTGGCCGTTTCTATGTATCGAATAGTTTCAACGATTCGATTTTCCCTCCGCTCCTCACCAAGGAGCGCTTGGGCTTCGGATCTGACTAGAGGTTCGCCATCGCGCTGATACACGCCTTTGCTGAAGGCCCAAAGGACACTCGCGGTATGTCGGAAATGTTGCTGTTCCATGATGGAATCGGCGAGCCGTTTCGGGATGAAAGTTTTCCCCCGAAAGAATTCCATTCCGGTTCCTGAATAGATGCGAGGAAATGAATTGCGTTGACCAACAAGGGTCTTAACGGCTTCCCATGCGGCTTTGTAGTCATCTCCGAAAGAGCATATGAATTGGTCTAGATCAGAATCGGCACTTGGCGTTGTGAACGCATTGACGCTCATCAGCTCTCGGGCCTTATTCACCAGTGCGACGCCAGCGGCGTCGGAGTCGTTGTCATAGCAAAAAACGGGGTGGCGAGAGCTTTCGCGGATAGTCTCGTAATCCGCATTGTTAACCCCGCCCACGGAGGATGCAAAAACATAACCGGTGTGCTGTCCAGTGACTTCGCCATACCGCAATGATAGCGACTGTAGTTGCAACTGATTGAATTCACCTTCTGTGACAATCAGATAGTCGTCGAGCGGCTTACTGCCTTGGGACTGATCTGGGGTGAAGAGCCCGTGGCCAAAAAGACCGGCTATCTCCTTGTAAGGCTTGAAGTAGAGAATTCGCTTCGAGTAGGGCTCCCGAAAGCGGATTGCCACGATGCGGTGGTGGGCATCGGTGTAAAAGAAGGCGATCCACCCGCTATGGCCTCGAGTGCAGTTACGAAACTTGTCCCGGGCCGCAATCAACAATTCAAGATCGTGTTCGGTGGTTTGTGATATGGTTCGGCACGCTGAATTGTTTTCACTCTGCTTGATCTTGACCGCAGCTTCGGTCGCCGCTATGATAGGGTCGAATTTCGATACGCAGTCGTAACCCGATGGCACTCCTCCCAACATCGAATCAGCAATGACCTGAGGATGGATGCTGCGTTCGTGGACCAAGTACGTATAGGCACTATCGTGGTCGGTGATGGTGGCTAGAGCCAAAAGGTGTGCGTGGAAGTCTTGAAAGATTTCCTCCATCACAAGATGAAGACCGTTTTCGAAGCGATGCTCACCCAACCCTGGAGTGACAAACCGTCCACAGGTGGGATGAAAGCACTTCCCAACCGTATCGCCGCGCTTCACGGAAAAAGTTGAGTGCTGGCAGAAAGGACATTCACCTTTCCCGCCAGGTTTGATATCGATGCCATATATCTCGGCGAGTTGAGTAGAAACTGACGTAATCATTCCGGATACGTCTCCGTCAAATGGGAGCCTATATCAGTCTTGGTTCTTGTGACTTTACTGGTGGTGTGTTGCTCGGCCGCCTGCCATTCCATCAAGATTTGGAAAAATCCAGTGACATTCTCAGCGATCTGGCGGGCATCCTCGCCCGTTAGTGCCTTTAAGGTGCGGCGCTGAAAAACTTCAAGAGTGCGATCGACAAGCTGCGGTTTCGCTTGATGCACTTGCAAGGCCGAAGGCTGAGCTGTCTGTGCCCGGGAGGCGCTGTCCAGCTCTTTGACCTCACGTCTTTTTAAATAACTGGGTTTCATTTCGTTCCGGCGCCAACGCCACCCTTGGCATAGGGTGGCGCAACAGTCCGCGGGCGTCCTGTCGGACCGGGAATTCGCACGACACAAGAAAAAAGCCAACTTTCGTCCGCTTGTAATGCCTCTGCGATCCGCGCCCGCAACGGCGCTTCTGCCCGCCGTCGTTCGTGAATGATTTCAGATAGGACACTAGGCGAGATCTTCAAGGAAATCGCAAAGTCCACCTGCCTCCACCGCCGCGCTGCAATTGCCGACTTCAGGTTTACGAGCATCTTTCATTACTGGTCCGCAGAGATGAATTATTCCTTCGCAATCAGACCTCTCACCCTTAGTCCCCACATGTGGGGTAATGCGGGGTATCAAGTGCTTGAATTCAAAGCAAATAGATTTTTCTAAGGGGGCGGGAAAATGGGTGGAATCGCGGGGTGGTGCGGGGTGTCAGTCCGATTCGTTGCGTGAGCCGTGATGGGCTACACGTCTTTTGAGTTCTCGTTGGTAGTTCTGGTCACGCTCCAGTCTCTTATGTGCGGCTTTCAAGTGCTCATCAATCGTCTTGCGGTCAATGTTAAGCCGACTGGCAATCTGAGTGACCGGAAGCTCGTATTCCAATTTCATCGAGAGGCAGTCATGTTGTCGGTCGGTAAGCTTCGCAGATTCGAGATGTAGATCGTGCTTCTTTTTCCCTAGCCCAGCAAAACCCTTCAGTGAGTCCGCGGTCCGCGTTGTCTGCACGGCAGGACGGCTGGTTGTTTTCGAGACAGCCGGCGACGTAGGCAGCTCCGAACCAATCCCCGCCAATTGACGGAGGTCCCGATTCCAATTGGTGTCCCATTCGTCGCGGAGCTGTGCGCTAATCGTCTCTCCATCATGCGCGGTAATTCCGAACTGATGAAGGTCTCGGATTGCCGTATCGCGTTCGGCGGTTAGCCTGCGGATCTCAATGACATGCGCTGGTGGATCATTCCCCAACCCTTCCCACTCCCATCGTGGGTTTCCTTTCTTCAAATCGTACAGGCGTCGCTCGACTTCCTTGAAATGCTGAAGTTCCTTAGCGCGTGACTGCGCGTTTGCGTTTTCATCGGCGGCAGACAATTGAATTGCTTCCGGCCCCCCGAGAGAACCGCGGCTTTCGAGGACCGCGTTCGAATTTTGGTGGGCAGCTTCTCTTTCATGGGCAAATCGGATGCGGAGGTTGTTCAGCTCAGTTCTTTGCGTCTGCTCCATCGGCGCTTTGATTCGATCCACAATGAGTTTAAGTATTCCGGTCGTTCGATCAACGTTTAGACGTCCACCTCGCACGGTTGATAAAAGAGCTTTACGCGGAAGCTCCGCAGGCCACCCATCTAGCCAGGCCGGCGCTCTCCAATCCTGATCTGCCGAACGGCTATCACAGGCGATCTGGACCCAAGCGGGATACTCCCCCTCCAGTAGTGGCCATACCTTGCCGGCTTCGCGCTCGACCCAGCCAACGTCGTGCCGTATTAGGGACAATTTGTCGATGAACCATTTCACAGATTCTTGCAGTTCACTGCAAAAAGTATCAAGGTGTTCGCCAAGGAATTGTCGGAGGTCAATTGTCGCCTCGAAATCATTTTGATCGTATTCAGGTTTGGACCTGTACGGTGGTGAGAATTTGCATATAGTCATAACGCGAAATCTTGTAGGGAAGATAGCCATAGACTTGTAGAAATGTTTAGCGTCGGAATCACGCTTTTTTCGGAATTGATCAAGGAATTTAGCTCGCACAGCCGTAGAAGCGCGTTCAAGTTCTGCGCCGGTTGACTCTTTCCGAGACGTGGACTGACTCTCAGATTGTCTATTCAAAATGAAAGCCTTCGGGCCCGGTGCCAGCCGGGGCTATTTCTTCCTGTCTCAAAGATTCTTGCACAGGGGGCTTGACCGGTCAATACAAATACGCTATAGGTATAGCTATGCTCAATGGAAAGCTAACCACGACAGAAACTGCAAGGAAGGTCGGGCTTCACCCAGTAACCTTGCAACGATGGATCGCTGCTAGAAAGGTTAAGGCTCCTAAACCAACATTGGTAGGTGCTGTCGGATACCGGCTTTGGACAACAAGAGACGTTGAAGGATTGATGAAAACCAAAGGGCAAATTCACCGCAAAGGCCGAGGTCGAAAGCCAAAGTCGAAACGGTAGGACTAAACGGCCAGCCGAGTAGCTGTAACTACCCGGCAGGCCTAACCACCAAAGGAGGGTAATCTCCCATGGTAGCTAAGAAGAAAGCTATCCCACTCGGTTTACCTGTACAAGCAATCACTCGCAGCATGACGAGACGCTCGACTATGACTTTCCTGTCACCCGAGGAGGTACTGGCAGTGCTCAAGGCCGCGCGTGGACGATCGACCCGCGACTGGACGATGGTCCTACTCGCATATCGGCACGGTCTAAGAGCGTCGGAGGTCTGCGGTCTTAAATTAGGCGACATCGACCTGAAGTCTGGTTCGATCTCAATTCGGCGCCTCAAGGGCTCTCTCCAAACAGTCCAGCCGCTCTATCCGCATCGGGGCCAGCCGCTGCTTGACGAAATGTCTGCACTACGAGCTTGGTTACGTGAGCGATTGAATGATGGAAGCGATTTTCTCTTCACATCACAGAAAGGCGGAAAGTTGCACCGCACGCAATTCTTTCGCGTTTTCCAAACCGTTGCAGTAACTGCCGGACTGCCGGCCGAAAAGCGCCATCCCCACGTTCTCAAACACTCGCTTGCGTCACATCTGGTCGTAGGAAACGCCAACCTTGCGTTGATCCGGCAGGCGCTTGGTCATCGGTCGATTAGCTCCACGCTCGCGTACATTGGCACGAGTGATGCTCAGGCTGCTGAGGCTCTCCAGAAAGCTTTGATGGGCTTATTCTGAAGGGAATAGTCAACTAGAGGCGATCCTCCGATAGGTTAGACCCTTCTGGCGCTACCTTTACGGCCGGCTTTTACGCTTGGCCGGGACCCGGCTGCGATAAGGCTGCAGGACTGGTGGCTCGCCCTTTCGGCAATCCCTTTGGAAAGCCGTTGCCGCAAATGATTGATTCTATTCGGCGCTCGCTAGCGTTTCCGGGCTTTCAAGAATCACCTGTTTGATTAAAGAATCGGGCGCAGCTTTCCATGTCGGCGTCCATCGCTGGAAGCTTCGGCAAATGATGAAATGGCTTAGGAAATACATTAGCGAAGGCTTTTGAGGACAACTCAGTGCTTTAGCACCGCGACTATTCCTGTCAAGTGAGGACAGATGGCAAATGCGGGCCTATGAGAGTCACAAAGTCATCCTCACTTCGACACCGGCATTCCCTTCTCAACCGCATCAAGAAAGTGGGACTTTCTGCAACGGAAAGATAACCACGTTTCGGCGGAATGGATGTCCGTTTGGAGCGCCAAGTTTCTCCACAGCAACGTATTGAATGAATCTTTACATTCTGTTAATCTAAAATTCAAATTTGACTTATTCGCTCCGATTCGCCATATTCACGCCGTCAATAAATGTGTCAGCCCAGCTGCTATCCACATTCTGACTATTGCAATTGATGTGCCAGGCCCCGCCGCTCAGCACATTCTGATCGTTCCAAAAAAATACACGGTGTTTTGCGCGCCGTACAAACTGAGAGGCGGATTCATGCTTACGCGTTTTGTTCAGAACGGCACGGTTTCTAGTTTTCTTACGAAGTGTGCCCGCTTGCCTGGCTGGGATCTTCTTGCTCATTGGCCGCATCCCCGCTGCGGGCGCAGACTTTTGAACCCACGCTTACCGTCGGGGCCGGAATACAGGCCAGCTACGACCATACCCAACCCGATGGCGGCAACAGCTGCTCGATCAATTCGCGCTCAACCACCTCCGTCTTTATTTCAGCGGGGACATCACGAAGATATCTCAGCGCCATGTTCAACACGGACTACAACAGCGCCACCAACAACATGCAGGTGCTGGACGCGGTGGGAGAATTCCATACCTCGCCCGATGTTCAACGTCTGGTTCGGCCGCTTTCTTCCACCGAGCGACCGCGCCAACCTCTACGGCCCGTTCTACGCCAACGAGTGGGCGGTGTATAACGATGGCATCCAGGACGGTTATCCCTTTGTCTATCAAGGCCGCGACAATGGCGTCGCGTATTGGGGCGACTTCAAAGCGGGCACGGCCAAGATCAAAGCTCTCGGTGGGCGCGTTCGACGGCGGTTCCGCGGACCGGGAGTACCGAGTGTCATCTGGGCCGGCCGCGTCCAGTTCGATTTCTGGGATCCGGAGAACGGCTACTACCTGAACGGCACCTACTACGGGGATAAAAACCTGCTCGCCATCGGCGGGGCGACTCAGGTGCAGGCCGACAAGACGGCCACGACTGTCGACTTCCTGATGGAGAGGAAGGTAATGAACGGCGGGGCCTTCACGATCGAGAGCGAGTATTCCCGCTACAACCGGCTCGGCGGATATAACGCGAACTACGGCAAGAGCGAAGGCGGCGTACGGGCTCGCATCCTTTCTCTTTCCGAAAGAGATCGGCATCGGCAAGATTCGAGGTCCTCGGCAAGTTCGCCGATGCGGAGTTTACCGATGGGATTGGATCGCCAGGCCGCGAACCCGAGCTATCGCCAGAAAACCACGGAAGTGGACGTCAGCTACATCATGAAACAGTTCGACGCGCGCGTGTATGCGCTTCGGCAAGAACACGACCTTCAACGCGTGTACAGACGAATTACTGGGAGGCGGGCGTCGGCCTGCAGCTCCAGCTCTCCAAGACAGATCACTAAGGAGGGACCATGAAATAAAAGATTTATGGCTGGAAACTCACAAGGAGGACCAATGAAATCGAAATGGATGCGTATGACAGGCTTGCTGCTTGCCGCCGGGATGGTCTTCTCCGGGATGGCCAAGGCTCAGGACACCATCAAGGTGGGCATTCTGCATTCTCTTTCGGGCACGATGGCGATCAGCGAAACGACGCTGAAAGACACGATCCTGATGATGATCGACGAGCAAAACAAGAAGGGCGGATTGCTCGGCAAGAAGCTCGAGGCCGTGGTCGTCGATCCGGCGTCCGACTGGCCGCTGTTCGCCGAGAAGGCGCAGGAGTTGCTGGAAAAGGACAAAGTCGCGGTGGTCTTCGGGTGCTGGACCTCGGTCTCCCGAAAATCGGTGCTGCCTGTTTTCGAAAAGGACGACGGCTTGCTCTTTTACCCCGTTCAGTACGAAGGTGAAGAGTCGTCCAAGAACGTCATCTACACCGGCGCCGCGCCGAACCAGCAGGCGATTCCCGCGGTGGAATACCTGATGAACGAAGTGGGCGTGAAGCGGTGGGTGCTCGAAGGAACGGACTACGTCTACCCGCGCACGACGAACAAGATTCTCGAGGCCTACCTGCTGGCCAAAGGCGTAAAGCCCGAGGACATTTCGATCAACTACACGCCATTCGGCTACTCCGACTGGCAGGCGCGCGTCGCGGCGATCAAGAAGTTCGGCTCTGCCGGAAAGAAGACCGCGGTCGTCTCGACGATCAACGGCGATGCCAACGTTCCGTTCTATAAAGAGCTGGGCAACCAGAAGATTTCGGCGGAAGACATTCCGGTTGTCGCTTTCTCGGTAGGTGAAGAAGAGCTTTCGGGCCTGGACGCCAAGCCGCTCGTCGGCCACCTGGCGGCGTGGAACTATTTCGAAAGCATCAACACGCCGGCGAACAAGGCATTCATCGCACAGTGGCACGCGTTCATCAAGAACCCCAAGCGGACCACCAACGATCCCATGGAAGCGCAGCTACATCGGCTTTAATCTGTGGGTGAAGGCGGTGCAGAAGGCCGGAACGACAGACCCGGAGAAGGTAATTGCCGCGCTGCCGGGCATTGAAACGCCGAACCTCACCGGCGGCATGGCCAAAGTGTTGCCGAACCACCACATCACCAAGCCGGTTTACATCGGCGAGGTACGCGCCGATGGACAGTTCGACGTGGTTTGGAAGACCCCCGGCACGGTGCCCGGCGAAGCGTGGTCCCGTTATCTCCCGGCGGATAAGGACATCGTGGCGGATTGGGTAACGCTGAAGTGCGGCAACTACAATAAAGCAACCAAGAAGTGCTCGGGACAGAACTACAAATGAAGAAGTCCTTTCTTCGGCTTGGCGGGCAGTGGCTGTTTGTATTGCTGCTGCTCGCCAGCCGGAGTGCTGGCCCTGTATACGCCCAATCGCCGAGCGATGCGAGCTTCCTCGCGACGCTCGGACAACTGCGCGACGCCACGTTCGACGACAAAGACAAAATCGTCGACCAGCTGGCCCAGAGCGGTCATCCGAACGTCCGGGCTGTCCTCACGGCGTTCTTGGAAGACCGCCTCTACTTCCGCAACGACGATCAGAAGGTTTTCCTCGTCAAGTCGGCGGCGGAAGAGGATACGACGACGCTCGATCTGATCGATCCGCTTACCCTGAAAGGCGCCGGTTCGGCCTCCGTCGATGACCTTACCAAAATCGGCACGAACAACCATTTGCGGCGCGTCTTGCAGACGACGCTGGCCCGCTTCGGGTTGTCGAGCCCGGATGCATCGGTCCGCCTGGACGCGGTGCGAGACATGGAGCAAGACTTGGACGAAGGCAACGTGCAGCTCTTGCGCGACGCGCAGCGGCGTGGAAACCAATTCCAAAGTTAAAAACGAAATTGCCACGGGTCTGGCGCTCGCCGCGCTGGATGGTTCGGATGCGCAGGCGCGTCTCGCCGCGATTTCCACGCTCCGCCACAGCCTCCGCCAGGATGTGCTGAACAAACTGCGAGGCTTTGCTCGAGAAATCTCCCGACGGCAGCTTCGTCGAAAGCGATGAACGTGTGCGGCAGGCCGCCGCGGCCGCGGTGAAGTCCATCAGCCGGATGGCGCACGTTCTATTCGGGCATCGAAACGCTTTTTTTTGGATTGAGTCTTGGGTCCGTGCTCGTGCTGATTGCCATCGGACTCGCGATTACGTTTGGCGTCATGGGAGTCATCAACATGGCGCACGGCGAGTTGATGATGCTCGGCGCGTACACGACCTACGTTGTGCAGGTGGCGATGCCCAACCACACCGAGATTTCCATTCTTGTGGCGATTCCGGCGGCATTTATCGTTGCGGCGCTGATGGGCATTCTGATCGAGCGCACCATCATCCGTTTCCTCTACGGGCGGCCGCTGGAGACGCTGCTCGCGACGTTTGGCGTCAGCCTCATCCTGCAGCAACTCGTGCGCTCGATTTTTACCGCGCTCAACCGATCGGTCGATGACGCCCAACTGGATGAGCGGCACGCTCCAGTTGAACGACGCGCTCTCGATCACCTACAACCGGCTCTACATCGTGATCTTCACGCTGCTTGTCTTCGCGGCTCTTCTCGTGGTGCTGAAGCGCACGCGCATGGGTCTCGAAATCAGGGCTGTCTCGCAGAACCGCGCCATGGCCAAAGCGATGGGCATCCGCAGCGAGTGGGTCGACGCGATGACCTTTGGGCTCGGCTCGGGAATTGCCGGCGTGGCCGGCGTGGCGCTGAGCCAGTTGACCAACGTCAACCCGAACCTGGGGCAGTCGTACATCATCGATTCCTTCATGGTGGTCGTTTTCGGAGGCGTCGGGAATCTCTGGGGCGCCATGGTGGGCGGCATGTCGATGGGAGTCGTCAACGAACTCCTTGAGCCCTATGCCGGAGCCGTGCTGGCAAAGATTTTTGTGCTCGTCGCGCTGATTCTGTTCATTCAGAGGCGGCCGCGCGGCCTGTTCCCGCCAACCGGCCGCGCGTCGGAAAACCAGTAGTCATGGCCCGCCAATACACGTTGTGGATCAGCGCGCGGAAAGATTCGGGGACCGCGATGGTTTCTGGGCGGGCTTGCGCTGATCGTTGTCGTGGTGCCCATCCTCAATCTGGTTGTGCCCGCGTCATCGCCGTTTCACATCTCGGCCTACGGACTCACGCTGATTGGCAAGTACCTCTGCTATGCGCTGCTGGCGCTGTCCGTGGATTTGATCTGGGGGTACTGCGGCATTCTGAGCCTCGGGCAGGCGGCCTTTTTTTCGCTCGGCGGCTACGCCATGGGCATGTATCTGATGCGGGAGATCGGCCCGAGGGGCGTGTACGGCAATCCCGTGCTGCCCGACTTCATGGTGTTCCTCAACTAGAAGTCGCTGCCATGGTTTTGGCATGGCTTCAACCATTTCTGGTTTGCGCTGCTGATGATGGTGCTCGCGCCGGGATTGCTGGCGTTGGCGTTCGGATGGTTTGCGTTCCGGTCGCGCGTCACCGGCGTGTATCTTTCGATCATCACCCAGGCGCTCACCTACGCCCTGATGCTGGCGTTCTTCCGCAACGACATGGGCTTTGGCGGCAACAACGGATTCACCGATTTCAAGGACATCCTGGGTTTCGATCTGCACTCCGACCGAGTGCGCGTTGTCCTGCTGGTGATTACCGCGATCATGCTCGGCGGCCAGCTACCTGGTGTGCCGCATGATTGTCTCGTCGCGGGCGGGGCGCGTGATCCGGGCGATCCGCGACGCGGAGAGCCGGACTCGTTTTCTCGGTTATCGCGTGGAATCGTACAAACTGTGGATTTTCGTGTTTTCAGCCGTTCTCGCCGGGATCGCCGGCGCGCTTTACGTTCCGCAGATTGGCATCATCAACCCCAGTGAGTTTTCCCCGATCAACTCGATCGAAGTCGTCATCTGGGTGGCCGTGGGAGGGCGGGGCACGCTCTACGGCGCGGCCGCGGGCGCGATTCTGGTGAACTACGCCAAAACGTATTTTACCAGCACGATTCCTGAAGCGTGGAACTACGCGCTCGGCGCGTTGTTCGTGCTGGTGACGCTGTTTCTGCCGCGCGGGATCATCGGCCTCGTGTCCGGCAGGGTAAGAAAACAAGGAAAGACGGAGCCGGCTCCGAATTCAAGCCGATAGGCCGGAGCCATCAAGAGAATGAGCGTTCAGCGGCAAAACTCTCTATCTCGAGAAGTTGACCGTCAGCTTCGATGGTTTCAAGGCGCTCAACGAACTCACCCTGCAGATCGAGCCCGGCGAGCTGCGCTGCATCATCGGACCGAACGGCGCGGGCAAAACCACCATGATGGACGTCATCACCGGGAAAACTCGTCCGGATTCGGGCACGGTGCGGTTTGGCGACAAATTGAATCTCCTCGCGATGTCCGAGCCGGAAATCGCGCAGGCTGGGATCGGGCGGAAATTTCAGAAGCCGACCGTGTTCGAACGGCTCACGGTGTTCGAAAACCTCGAGCTGGCGTTGGCGGGCGACAAATCTTTCTTGCACACGCTTGTTCGCTCGCAGAACGCTCGCGCAAGAGAACAGAATCTTACGAGGTCCTCGAAATCATCGGCCTCTCGCAGCATCACCAGGCGCTGGGAGGAACGCTCGCCCACGGCCAGAAGCAATGGCTGGAGATCGGCATGCTGCTGATGCAGGAGCCGGAGCTGCTCCTGGTCGACGAGCCGGTCGCCGGCATGACCCCGCAAGAGATCGAGCGCACGGCCGGGCTTCTTCAGTCGCTCGCGGGCGAGCACTCCGTGGTGGTGGTCGAGCACGACATGGATTTTGTTCGTTCCATCGCCAAGCGCGTCACGGTGTTGCACGAAGGGCGCGTGCTCGCCGAAGGCGACATGGATCAGGTGCAGAACGATCCGCGCGTCATCGAAGTTTATCTTGGAGCGTAAGCGTGCTGACGATCAAGGCCTTCAATCAGTTCTACGGCGGCAGCCACACTTTGTGGGATGTCGATCTTTCCGTGCCCGCTGGCTCGCTCATGTGCCTGATGGGCCGCAACGGCATGGGCAAGACGACGCTTCTGAAATGCATCATGGGGCTGCTGCCGGCGACTTCGGGCAGCATTACCTTCGACGGAATCGATTTGCTCAAGTGTCCCGCCGAGGAGCGAGCCAGGATCGGTATCGGGTACGTTCCGCAGGGGCGCGAGATTTTTTCGCATCTGACGGTGGAGGAAAACTTGAGTGTGGGCCTGGGCGTGCGCAAGAATGGCGCCCGGGCGATCCCGCCGCGTATCTTCAATTTGTTTCCCGTGCTGAAACAGATGCTGAACCGGCGCGGCGGCGACCTTTCCGGCGGGCAGCAACAGCAACTCGCGATCGGCCGAGCGCTCGTCCTCGAGCCGAAGTTGCTGATTCTCGATGAGCCTACGGAAGGAATCCAGCCAAACATCGTCCACGAAATCGGCGATATCGTCCTGAAGCTGAATAAGGAAGAGGGCCTGGCTGTGCTTCTGGTCGAACAGAAGTTGCCGTTCGCGCGCCGCGTGGCGAGCGAATTCTGCATCCTCGCCAACGGGCGGCGAGTCGCCGCGGGAGCGATCGGCGAACTGACCGACGAAGTCGTGCGCGCACATCTGAGCGTGTAATGGCAAATGACGATTGCGGTAATCCATACATTAAGTCCGGTCCTACCCCTCCACCTAATCTTTCCCTTCATTGACAGATTGAAAGCGTGTAGTTCGCCTGGATTCAAAATAGTTGGGAGAATTTACCTTCCGGAATTGGGGTCGATTTTGAAACTGGAAAAACACCAAACTTCATCAAGTTTCAACACAGTTCAACAAGGGGGCCGCAAACGATTCAACAAAAGACTTTCAGAATCCACAAAATTCAATGAATTGCATCAGGGCTTGGCCAATAGGCAGTTGTTTCAAATCCACTCGCCCCGACCAATCTTCTTCCATCAGTCATCCGCCTCCCTTGCCTTTGTCTTTGCGCCTCTGGGTGGCCTGCCTTTCGAAGCGGTCTCGACCTTCCGGGTGGCCGGTCTTTCGTGGTTTTTCGAAGGGGCGGAGGGTTTGGGTTGTGACGTTCTTTGTGACGTGACCCCCTCATGCTAGCCCCTGCAAACGCCTCTAACTCGGCCTCATCGCTTGCCAAGCGACGGCTCGGAATTTCGGACTAAGTGATTTTCTCCATACAACTTGTACTCACTCCACTTCATCCGTTCCCAAACCGCCCAGCAAATTGACACGGTAGAGGTCTGAAGCTTCTTTCGACGGGGCAAGCCAACTGGTCTTCGGACTCCTCTTCCCGACAATTTTTGACGTAACAAAATACCCCTTCTGTTGCATTCAGCTGAAGAGGCGCACTCATTCTCCAAGATGTTACCCATGTAAGCAGAAGGTGCGGACGGCGACGTAATGTTGTATTTCCCACTGAAACTAGGCACTGGTGCCCAGTTTCATGTGTTTATGGGCAAGCAGAACTTTGGATTTGGAGCACGCCGAATCAAGCACTTACCGGGAAGGCGGAATTGAGGTTTCTGGGCAAGCTGCTACCTCAGTACAGATTCAAGCAATCCTTGTCTTCAAAATCGAAACCGGAGACATTCGCCGACAGTCAACTGGTGCCAGGGAATCATGTTCTAATGGGTGCGCAATTCTCCGTCTGCAACTCATCGAAAAAAAGCGAGGCCGAACGCTTACGGATTTGCCGATATCAAATCTTTTCATTTTGTACGAGGGGTACGAGCCGTCCGATGCATGATTATCCCCCAACATGGGCAATCCCTCATACTCTCGGCAAGAGTGATGTTGAAACATGCCAGGACGTACCGGGGCCTTTCAACTCTGAGGTAGTTCCAATCAGTCGCCTTAAATCTGGCTAAATTAAGGGCTGAAAGCTTTCGGTTTCCAAACGACAGGTTTGATTGGGTGCTTGTCAAAACCTAGCATCAGCCGACCAGCATGAATTTTTCAACGTTTTAGCATCCCAGGTCGGCTACCCTCTCTGGTGCAGCGTTAAACCGGGGAAAGTGGCCTACTTCGAAATCGCGCGCTCCAAGAAACAGTCAAGTACCTTCGGTACGGCACCAAAACATGACCGAGGCACGACAGACAAGAAAATAAACACGTGACCCCAGAGAGTAAATCATAAAACTCGTCCCTCAATTCTGTCACAACGGAATCCCTCTCGATTTCTTCGACCGTGTCTTGCATTCAAAAAATCAGAATATTAGGGCGAGCGACATCTGGATCTGCCGCGGACCGCCGATCGTCTTCACCACTTGACCGAGGCCAGTGGGGCAGTAATAAAAGCCGTTTTGAGGGTTGGAGCCCGAGCAACCCGAGGCAAGGGTCGGTGTCGTGCTGTTCCCGTAAGGCGCCTGAGCCACCGGGAATGGATTAAAGGCCAGGTTCTGGTCGATGTTGTTGATCGGGATGTCAAAGCTCGGATGGTTTGTCACATTGAAAATATCGAGGCTGTATTTTAGTTTGAAGCGTTCCGTCAAGCGTCGTCATCTTGACGATGGACATGTCGCCGCGCTTCTGCCACGATTGGCGGAAAATGTTGCGCAGATTGCTGTTGGAGAAATTGGTCTCAAAGGTATCTCCCGGTGGAATCGCTGAACACGGGAACGATCCATCCACTTGCTGCGGCATTGGCGACGTTGCAGGGCAGCAGCAGCGGAACGGTGAAACAGGCCGCGTTCAGCGCCGGCTGATTAATGTTGTTTCCGATCGCACCGGTTACCGCGCTCTTGGCCGTACAGCCAGGAGCCAAGGGAGCGATGGGATTGGTGATGGCATCGTCGAGGCTGTAGATAACGCTCCCAACCGCGCCTGAATAGTCACCAACGCTATAAGGCTGTCCGCTCTGCAGCGTGATGAGGCCTTGAACGGCTCCAGCCGTTGAGGAACTTTGCCCTTCACGGACTCCGCACCGAAGAATGCCGGCAGTTCGTAGTGGTAGTCGATGTTGAAAACATGCGTGCGGTCGAAGTCCGAGGGCCCGTAGCCGCCGCGCAAGTCCTGAGGGTTGTTACCGTTGTAATAGAGGCCCAGCGCGCTCTGCTCGTCGATCGATCGCGAGTAAGTGTAGGAAAAGCCCGCCTGCAGCCCGTGGCTGATGCGCTTTTCCACGTGAACTTGCAGGGCGTTGTAAGCCGAAATTCCCGCAGCCGTATACACCTCCGAATCCGCGGAATATCCGATGTAGGGAGCGCGCTCGTCGACGTTGCCGCCGTCGGTGTTGAATTGCATCGGCTGTCCGTTGGGCAAATTCAGAGTGCAGCCGAGAAAGCCGCAACCGCTGGCCGTCTGCACTGTGTAGCCGTAGGTGTAGAACTGGGCATAGGGGAAGCGGCCGGATTCGCGCAAACCGCTGCCGGGCCGCACAGCGGGTTGGTCGGGGTGGCGATTCTCGCCTGGTTGAACGGGATCGGAATGATTTCGTGCCGGCCGAGCGCGTTCACGGCGCCGATATCGATGGCCAGATCGTTGCGCGGCTGCCATTGAATGTCGAGGGAGGAGTTCATGGTGTAGGGAAGTTTGTTGTTGCGCGCGTAACCCGCCAAATAAAACGGAAGATCGCCGTTTTGGATGCCGCCTGCATTCGGCAGCGCCGGAGGAATGACGTTGCCGTTGACGATCGTTGGCTGGTGATCGTGGTCGGATTGCCGTTCGGCGGAGGCGCCAGGGTCGCGCCCCAGGGATTCGAAAGCGTCGAGCTGCAGGTTTCAAAGATGCCCGGGAACGGAGCCGGGCAGAACTGGCGCGCCCACAAACGGCAATTGCTGATTGACCCCGAACGGACCGCCGGGCGCGACGGTCTGCGGCCGCCGGCAGGGAGAGGTAGGAATACAGCTCGCCGCGATCGTAATACATTCCCCAGCCCGCGCGGACGACGATCTTGCTGTTGAACATCTTCGGGCTCCAGGCCACGCCAATGCGTGGCGCAAAACCCCATTGCCGCCCGGTGAAGGTCGAATTGCTCACGCCGGGCGTGGCGTGAGGACTATTTCCGGCGACGATCAAACCGTCGGATGTGATCGTGTCCGTCGTCGGATTGTAGGAATATTTGCTCGGGATCGAAATTGAAAAGTTTGCCATTTTTCTCCGTCAAGCCCCCGTCCCAATCGAAGCGCAGACCCGCTGTGATCGAGAGGTTCGAGCGCATCTGAAATTTATCCTGGATGTATTCGCCGGTTTCATTGGCGCGCCAGTAGCGATTGGGATTTCCGTCAAGATACTGTGTCGCGGTATTCAGGTAATCGTTGGTTAGTTCGCCTTGCAGAAACTGGTTGATGTCCTGCGCTTCGATCATTCCCAATTGGTTTCTGCGATCCCGCGTGTTGAGCTGCGTGTATGCGAAACTTCCGCCGAAAGTGATGGTGTGCTTCCCAATCGTCCAGATGGCATTGGCGGAGGGATTGAAGCGGTTTTGGAAATACACCCGTAAATGCGGCCAGAGACAACGCGCCGGCGCCGATATTCAGCAGAGGCTGATAGGAAGGCAGGATGTTGCCCGGCCACGTAATGGTGATGCCGGGGAAAATATTGGAGCCGAACGTGTTGATGGTGCAATCGGCGGCGCCAAAGCTGGTCAGCGCTCTCGCAGGCAGAGCCCAACTGCGCCGGCGTAAACGGCTGGGCGATCGTGCTGTAGGCCTTTTCCCGAATGAACCCGAAGGTTTCCGTGACGCTCAGATTGGACTTGACGATCTGCGTGTGGCTGAGAGAAATCACCTGGCTGCCCGCGTCGAGATGCTGCGCAAAGCCCGCGACGGATGAATAGCGCATAAGGAGCGGTGGTCGGATCATGCTGGTAATAATATTTGGCGGAGAAAGAATGCGTCGAATTCGGATTCCAGTCCAGATCGGCGACGGCCTGGTCGGCGATGAAATAGGCCGTGCCGGGAATTTCCGCGTTCTTCGGGAAACGCTTCGATCAGCGCCGGATTGGTGGTGTTCAGTGCAACCGCGTTGGGATTTGCCGAGGGAATCAAATATTGCCCGTTGGGAAATTTGTAGTTGAAGAAGGTGTAGGCGATGGGATTGATGTCCCCCGCGCCCGAGTCCAACACTGGGATTGACGGTGCCATCTGCCAAGTCCAAGAGAACCGAAAGGTTGTTGTTGTTCCCAACCGCCGCGAGCGCTGCCGCGGAGCGATCGTTGGTGAGTCCGGGCGGAACCGTGGGCCTGGAGATTCCGATCTCGTCGTCCGAAGCGTGCGTGTGCTGATAGCTTCCAAAAAAGAAAAGTTTGTTTTTTATGATCGGCAAACCCAGCCGTTCCGCCGGCCGTGTAGCGGTGCAACCCGGGATTTTTTTCACTCTGCCGGAATATTCGGGTCGGCGTTGAAGAAATAAGGATCGGCGTTCAGCCAGTTGGTTCCGCGATGCACGTACGCCTGCCCGTGAATGTCATTCGTGCCGGAGCCGGTGCTCATGTCGATGTGCGCGCCGCTCGTCGAGCCTTGCTGCGCGTCATACATCGAAGTGTTCACGCGAACTTCCTGAATGGACTCGGGAGCCGGCGTGGGAATCGATTCGCCGACGGCCAGATAAACCGAAGCGCTGCTCTGAATCGGAAGGGCGCTCAGGGCGGAAGAGGTGCTGACGCCGGTTTCGTTCACAACCCTCGAGGATGTCACCTGGCTGGTGGTCTTGCCGTTGAACAGATTTTTGGCGTCCACGCCATTCAGCAGGAACGTATTGCTGGTGTCGCGCTGGCCGTTGGCCCAAACCGGCTGGTTGCCCAAGCCCGCGTTCGCTCCAGTCCCGGCGGAGAGTTCCTCGTTCACGCCTGGAGAAAGCATCACGTAACCGGTGAAAGATCCCGTGGGCAATGGAACTGCCTCGATTTCCGCCTTATCCATGACGTAGCCGTTGGTCGTGTCGACGGCGTTGAGGAGCGGCGTCTCCTCGACGGTGATTGTCTCACCCACTTGCCCGACCTTCAAAGCGGCGTCGACGGTGGCGGTGCGATTCGCCTGCACCTGAATCGAGGGAATATTCAGAGTTTGAAAGCCGGCGCGAGTGACCGTGATCGTGTAGTTGCCGATGGGCAGGTTGACGAAATCGTACCGGCCGGTGTCGTTGCTCTGCTGTGTGCGCGTGAGTTTGGTCTGGTCGCCTACGATCGTGACCGTGGCCGCGGGGACGACGCCGCCCGAAGCATCCGTTACCGTGCCGGTGATGCCGCCCAGCGTTTGCTGAGCGTGCAAGTGAGGCGCGCAGGCGAGGAAAAAACAAAGCAGCGTAAGGAGATAGAAAAAACGTCCAAATTTGCTTGACATTGGTTCATCTCCCTTGAATTTAGAAACAATTCGAATACAAGGGCGAAAACCGAGGCCAACTGCGGCCCCTCGAAAAAGGCCCGTACAGCAAACCAGTTTGGAAGAAACTACGCTGACTGGCTGCGGGAGGGGAAGCTTATAGTTTCGATGGCATGAATTGATTATTTCGATTTTAAGTTCATCACTGCATAAGCGACAATCCAAATATTGATCCGACATTGTAGCGCTGCCCGCTGCAAGCGCGAATCTAGCAATCGAATCCAGCAATGCTGGATAAATGAGCTGGCGGAGCGTTTGGCATTTTGGGCCAAATCGCACAACAAGAAGGATCATCATGACCTCATCGATCAGGGCCTTTCCTCCCGGTTGTGTGGAGTCGAATTTGAACAAAATGGCAAGCCTTGAGCCCGCGGATGCTGCAGGCGCCGGCGCGCCCCCACTCGCTACAAACAATCTGACAACGGCCACAAATGCTGCCGGCTACGGCTTGCGGCAGGGATCTCTGTCACCCATGGAGACACTGGCGCAATCCATTTCCGGCGCCTGCCCCACGCTCGACTCCGTTTGTCACCGTTCCCTTGGTTTACACGCTTGCAGGAAACGGCACCTGGCTCGCCTATATTTTAGGTACCTGCGGCATTCTTCTGGTTGCCTGGTGCATCAGCCGATTTGCGCGTTACTCCTCTTCGCCCGGCTCTCTCTATTCGTATGCCGCGATGATTCTGCCGCCATGGCTTGCGGCGACGGCGGCGTGGAGTTTGCTGCTGGCCTACATCATGGGCAGCGCCAGCAACATCGGCGCTTTCTACTATTACGCCAACATCATGCTCCACAACGCCACCGGCCACGCCAACTTTCACCTTGTTGTTGTCCATCATTTTTGCGGCCCCTTTCATGTGGATTGCCTGGCGCGACGTAAAACTCTCCGCGCGCGCCATGCTGGTGATGGAAGCGGTTTCCGTAACCGCCGTCGTTGCCGTGATGGCGCTGGTGCTTTTCCGCCACGGCCTGCACGGCGATCCGAACCAATTTCATCTTCGCGGCGTGACCGCCAGCGGCTTCCGGCAAGGTCTGGTGCTCGCGCTTTACAGCTTCGTCGGTTTCGAGGCCGCGACCGCGTTGGGTTCCGAAGCCCGCAATCCATTAAAGGCCATTCCGCGCGCGGTCATTTTAACCGCGGTTCTCGGCGGCGTCTTTTTTACCATCTGCGCCTACACGGAAATTCTTGGGTTCGGCATGAGCGGAAAAGATTTGGGCACGTCCGACGTGCCCATGCATGTGCTGGCGGGTGTTGGCGGCGTGCCGGTGCTGGGATTGCTCATCGACTTCGGTGCGCTGGTGAGTTTGTTTGCCGGAAGCCTGGCAGGTATTACGGCCGCCGCCCGCGTGCTGCTGCAAATGTCGCACAACGGGCTGACGCACGCCTCTTTGCGGAAAATACATGCGCGAAACGAAACGCCCTCTGGCGCGGTCATCGTCACGGGACTTGCCGCATTTCTTCCCGGTCGCCGTCTTGGCCGTCCGGGGCGCGAGCGGACGTCGACGTCTATGGATGGCTGGGCATGCTGGCCGTGTATGGATTTGTAGTGAGCTATGGCTTGGTGTGCTTTGCGCTTCCGGGCTATCTGCGCGACCACCACGGCGTGGTCAACCTTGCGACGAGGACAATCCCCTACATCGCGTGTCTCGCGATGGTCTACGCGGTGGTCGCCAATCTTTATCCAGCGCAGCGAAGGCGTGTACGGGAAATTGCCCTACGTCTACCTCGCTTACCTGGCCGTGGTTCTTGTGTTTTTTGTTTTTCGCTCGCGCGCCAAAGCCTCGCTGCAGGAGGAATCTTAAGCGCGGCTGGCATTTCATCGAATCGATCCCTTCTCTTTTTGGTGCGATTCCCTGAGAATGGAATTCCAAAAAATCCCCTAACGCTGGAAGCGTTGTTGTGCCGAAAGGAGCTTGAATGAAGGCCCTGATTACGAAGGATACGCCTGTCACCGAGGAAGTTTTGAACATGATCGCTCACCTTCCGACCAAGAGCCTTGCCAAGATTGTCGAAGATGGATTCTTCAAGAAGCTGACGGATAGGGACTTCATGCGCATCGGCGTCCTGCTGGCGAAAAAGGGATACGACGAAGGCGGCTGTCCGATTGGCGGCGTCATCATCAACAACAAAACGCGTCTGATTGTGGGCAAAGGGCACAACACTCTGGTTCAGGAAAACCATCCTTACAATCATGGCGAAACTTCCGCCGCGCGCGATGCCGGCCGCCTGGATTTCAGCGAGACCACCATGTTTACTACGCTCAGTCCCTGTGACATCTGTGCGGCTCTGATCTACAGGCGTCAGTTTCAGCGCTGGTCGTCGGCGATGTCACCAATTTTTCGGGTACGGAGGAACTGATTCGTCAGAAGGGCGTTCCGGTCGATATTCTGGAAGATCCCGAAGGCATCGCTCTGTTTGCGAAATACATTAAGGAAAAACCGGACCAGCATCTGGAAGATGCGTACGGCCTGGCAGCGGTTCGCAAAGCCGCCGCGGGAAAAACCTAACCACCTTTGCTTGCCACCGTGAATGGTTTCACAGAGTCGGCGTCCCGTTGGCTCTTCTGGGACGTTCGTCCAGGCCAGAACTGCAGTTGAAATGCTTTTACTGAACCGGATTCTGCCTACTTGTTTCGGGGCGGCCTGCTGAGTGCCTCGAGAATCCAAGCCGGCGTAAACGGCCCCGAGCCATCCACGGCAACTTCGTAATCGCGCAAGCGCATCAGCCACTGCATTCGCCATCGGCGCCATGCGCGCCGATGCTTCCGCCCTCTCCCACGCCGCGCATCCCAAACGGATTGAAACTCGTGGGTGTTTCCATGTGCCACAGTCTGAAATCCGCCGGAGCATCGGACGCGCCCGGCAAAACGTAATCCATCAGCGCGCGGGTTTGCAGATCGCCGGTCGGGATCGTAGACCAGCCGCTCGCGCAACACCGCGCCGATTCCCTGGACCACTCCGCCGACAATTTGCCCCTCGACCAGCATCGGGTTCACAATCTTTCCGCAGTCGTGCGCGACCGTGTAGCGCGGAATCTCGAGCTGCCCGGTTTCCGGATCGATTTCCACTACGGCGATGTGCGTTGCATAAGAGTAAGACGGCTTCGGAACTTCGACCCGATATTTGGCCTCGATTTTCTCCGGCTCGCGTTTTCCGTCGGAGCGACGCCAGGCGCGCCGGAATTTCCGCCAGCGGAATGAACTCTTCCGCCAGCCCCAGGATTATCACGCCGCCGCTTCCCAACGCAGCGCTGCACGGATCGCATTCCGAGTTCGTCGCCGAAACAGCTTAAGGATTTTTTCGACCAACTCGCGCGCCGCCATTCGCCCCGCCGCCCCGCCGACAGCCGCGCCGCGGCTGGCAAACGTTCCAACCGCATCCGGCACTTCGTCGGTATCGCCCTGGCGAATGGCGACTTGCTCGATCGCGATCCCGAGTTCCTCCGCCACCAGTTGCCGCTGCGTCGTCTCCGAGCCTTGCCCCACCGGCATGATCGAGCTGTAAAGAAGAACCGTTCCGTCCGGTTGCAACGCGATGCGCGCGGTTTCGTACGGCCCGACCGCCGTTATTTCGACGTACATCGAAATGCCGAGACCCCGCAATTTTCCACGCGCGGCAGCCAGTCTTGCGATCGATTCTCAAAATTTTCATACTCAGCAAGCCTCAATCCAGCCTCGAAACAGCGCGGGTAATCCCCTTCGTCATAAATGATGTGGTACGCGTTCGCGAAACCGGTACGCGCCGCGGTCGAGCGGCAATTCGTTCGGCTGAATCAGATTGCGCCTTCGAATTTCGCGCGCGATCCATTTCAAGCTGCGCGCCGCCTCGTCCAGTAGCCGCTCCATCACCAGGGCCGCCTGCGGACCTCCCGCGCCGCGCAACACATTCAACGGCGTCTTATTCGTGACCACGGAATACATCTGCGCATCGAGATTCGGAATGCGGTACGGACCGCGCACCATCGCGCCCATCGCCGTGATCGGCGTGTTGCCCACAAAGCCGAACGCCGCGCCGATGTTCGCCCAGCCTGTAAGGCGCAGCCCGATGAATGTGCCGTCCGGAGCCACTACCGCCTCAGCGTCAATGGTTTCTTCCCGCGCGTGCGTCGCGGAGGCAAAATGTTCCCGCCGATCCTCCAGCCATCGAACCGGGCGTTGCAGTTTGCGCGCCAGCGGCCGGAACCAGAATCTCCTCGGGGTATACCATCTCTTTGCAGCCGAATCCGCCGCCCAGGCGCGGCGCCGTCACGCGAACCTGTCCAGTCCTATGCCGAATGCACCCGCCAGAACCGAACGCAGCACTTGAGGAAGCTGCGTGCAGCTTTCCACGTGCAACCGCTCGCCATTGTCGATGAGCTTCGCCGATCACGCCGCGCGTTTCGAGGGGAACCGCGGTCTGCCTGTGAAATTCAAAGCGCTTGCGAATCACCAGATCGCCTTCGCGCGCGGCGAAATCGGCGTTGCCGTCCGCTTGCTTCACTTGATAAACGACATTCGTTCCCAGTTCCGGATACAGCAAAGGCGCGCCGGCATTTATTGCCGCCATATGGTCGGTTACCGGCGGGAGCGCTTCGTAATCGATCTCGACGAGAGCAGCCGCGTCTTCCGCGAGGTAGCGATTTGCCGCTACGACCAGCGCCACCGGCTGCCCCACGTATCGAACCCGATCCCTGGCGATAGCGCGATGCCGCACGTCCAGCGTTCCGGGAATCATGTCCACGCACGGCAGCACTTCATCGGCGATATCCAAATCCTCCGCCGTCAGGACCGCAATCACGCCCGGACATCGCCAGCGCGCGTTCTTTCCGAATCGCGCGCACCATGGCGTGCGGCTCTGTGGACCGGACGATGCAGATTTCTGCCGCATCTCGGCGCGGCAAGTCGGCGAGAAATCCACCGCGCCCTTGCAACAGTTCTCGGTCCTCGGCGCGCAAAACGGCTTCGCCAACATACCGGCGGCTTTGCGCGCGCGCCGTGGATCGGTGCATCTTCTCCGTCATTCTTTCCCGCTTACGGCTTCGTCTTCGAGCGCTCCGAGCGCCCGCCGGACCGCCGTCCAAATATTTCGATAGCCCGTGCAGCGGCAGATGTGCCCGCTGAGATACCGGCCAACCTCGTCCGAATCTGGATGCACGGACCGCTTGATCATGCTGTACACGGTCATCAGCCATCCCGGCGTGCAGTATCCGCACTGCAGGGCATGGTGCTCCTGGAAAATTTGCTGCACGTGGTTCAGCCCCTGCGGGAGCATTCAGCCCTTCGAGGGTGAGAATCTCGGCGCCTTCGGTTTGCGCCGCCAGCAGAGTGCAAGAGCGCGCCGGCTCGCCATCGATCACGATGGTGCAAGCCCCGCAGGCTCCTTCTCCGCAAGCAACCTTCAGAGCCGTCAGTCCGAGATCGTCACGCAAGAAATCGCTCAACAGAAGACGGTCGGCAACGAAGGCTCGCACTTGCTTGCCGTTGACGATGACGCTCAGCTCCGTTTGCGATTCGTTCGAATCGCCCCACATCGTCTTCCGGGGCGTGGATTCAGACTCGGTCATTTGCCACTCCTGTCACCGGCTACTCCAGACTGATCCGGAGCACCGGCCTCGCGCATCTCGCAGCGCGCGGGCGACGGCCGCGACCGCCGCCTTCGATCGGAACGTGCCCGTGGCGTGCAAATCCGTTCGCGCGGGCCAGGGCCGCTCCTCCGACGGCGATGATGCGCCGCGTCGCGAAGAACAGCCTCGCTGATCCGCAGACTGCCCGATCAATGCCTTCTCCGCGCGCTCTGCGCGATACGGGTTAGCGGTGAGGCCGCCGATCGCTATCCTTGCCGACCGGATCCGCCCGTTCTTCATCCAAGCAGGAGCGTAGCCGCGCAGCAAACCAGCGCGAAGTGCCCTGGCCGCAATTGAATTTCGCAAAATCCCCAGCCTTCGCCCGCAGCGAGCGTTCGAAATGACGCCGAAACAATCAAACTTTTCGGAGGCAGGCGTGTGCCGCTTTCAACCGCATAAACCTCCCGCGCGGACATCCGCCGCCGTACACCGCCGCGCGATAAAATATTTAACTCCGCGTCCAGCGCCAGCGACACAACCGGCACCTCCCCTCCTGCGTTCGCCTGCGCCAGGCAACCCACCACCGTTCCCCGGCTGCGAACTTGCGGCATCGCCACCCAACCGAGCGCTTCGGAAAGCAGCGGAATAGACTTTTGAACGAACGCGCTTCGCTCGATTTGCGATTGCCGGCACGCCGCGCCTATGGTGACTTCGCCCGCGGACTGCGACACCTCATCCAGACCCGGGACACCGCATAATATCCAGCAATAACGATACGGAAATGCTTCGCGCGCTCAGCGCTGGAATCAAGCTCTGTCCCCCCGCGAGAATCTTCGCCGCGGCGTCCGCAACTGCGAGCAACTCGACCGCGTGTTCCGCCGTTTCCGCACGGACGTATCTGAACTTGGCCGGCTTCAATGAACACCCTGGCGCTGAAGGCTGTGGCAATCGGCGCGCAAATTCGTTTCCCGAGATTTGGGGAGATAATCCTCGAACCGAGGGTCGGATTTCATAACCATAAGAATTGGGAGATGTCGCTAAACTCGTCCGCAACATCAAACAATATGGCGCGCCCAGCGTATGGAAAATGTCCAAAAAATTGAGCTCGGCGGTTGTGATTGCAGCCCCTTCGCAAAGGCCGCTTGAAGATCGCGGACCGGTGATGCAAGCCCGGCATTAAAAAGTAGACCGGGAAGCGTGCCATTCACTGGCAAAAGGTTCCAGCCTGGCAGATTTTAGGCGGTAGCGGTCTCCTTGGACAAGCTACTTGAAATTAAACCCCAGGCACTGCCCCCGTGAGTCGGTAACGCCAATAGTCGAGGGCGCCGATTGGCTGATACTTCGGATTGGTTCCGGACGGAACACAGCTCTGCAACACTTCAACGCGGGCTTCGGGATTGGGATCAAGAAAAAACGCCACAGAGTAGCGGTCTTGCAACGGAATCGCGACCCGGTGGGGCGTCGACACGTAAATATCGTTCGTCCAGCGCATCAGGCAATCACTTATATTACAGATGAATGTCCCGGGTATCTTTGGCACATCGATCCAGTCGCCGCTTCTCGCCCGAACTTGTAGTCCCCCGACTGTGTCCGTCGCAAGGATCGTAAGATTCCCGTAGTCGGTGTGAGTTCCAGCTCCGCTGTCCGGAGAACGATCTGCCGTCATCGGCCGTGAGGGGTAATGCAGCACTCGCAATACCGCCAACGGAGCATTGAGCTTGTCGTCAAAGAAGTTCTCCTCGATGCCCAGGTCTAGTGCAAACCCGCGGTGAATCCGGAGACCCAGTGCCCAGCATGCGTCGTAGTAGGAAAGCATCGTCTCGCGCCAACCCTGAATCGAGGGCCATCGATTCACTCCTCGATACGGCTTGCCCGCAAGCACATCCGGATCATCGGCACTAAGTTCGAGCGCAATGTCGAATGCCTCTTTAAAGTCCGGCAGGCCTGAATCCACGTTCAGGCGTTCGTCTTCCATTGCGAAATAGCCGCGATCCCTGTAAGGCGAGAGCGTACAGGACAATCGTTTCTTGCTTTCCAACGGCAACGAAAAAAATTCCCGCGCCGCGGAAAACACGGCATCGCACATGGACTCAGGGATTCCGTGGTTATTCACATAGAAGAAGCCGATTTCGCGACAAGCCCGCCCCAACTCAGCAGCGACAGCTTTCCGCTCAACCATGCTGCTTGAAGTTAAACCCGAAACATCAACGACAGGAAGGGAGTTCATATTTTTCGACATAGTTCGTCCTCTCGAGGGAATTTTGCGTCAAGGGCGAAAACCGAGGCCGACCGCGGCCCCTCGAAAAGGCCCAACTGAAGTTTGGGGAGAGCATAGCGCGCTTGCGCAAAAGTGGAAGACGATTTTTTGAATGGGGGAAATCGATTTTATTGATTTTGTGTTTTCCAACGGAAACCGGAGAATAACATTGTTGGCCCTACACTGGTGCCCCCCACCAGGCGAGAGCTATCACAGACACGAGCTGTGTAAACGATACTCGCCGTCGGGTATCCACTGGGGGCAGGAATATGGCTTTCGTCGAATCCCGAAAAGCAACCGGGCAAAGTTATGGTTTGCGGAACGAAGCCCTATCCCCTGTCGAGACGCTGGCGCAATCCATCTCCGCCGTTTGTCCAACGCTTACTCCTTTCTTCACCGTCCCCCTGGCATTCACGCTGGCAGGAAATTCCATTTGGCTGGCCTATGTATTTGCGACCGGCGGAACGCTTCTGGTGGCGTGGTGCATCAGTCGATTTGCGCGCTATAGCGCTTCGCCAGGATCGCTGTATTCCTACGCGGATATGATCTTGCCGCCATGGCTGTCAACGATCACGGGATGGAGCCTGCTTCTGGCATATCTGGGAGGAAGCGCCAGTGCCATCGGCGGATTCTACTACTACGCCAATGTGCTGCTGCGAAGCGCGGTCGGCCGCGAGGCCTCGGTATTGCTGCTGGCTGCGATCGTCACAGTCGTTCCCGTGTGGCTAGCCTGTCGAAACGTCAAAATTTCTGCGCGCGTCATGCTGGCAATCGAAGCGACTTCGGTCTCCCTAGTTTTCGGCGTGCTGGCGCTGGTGCTTTGGCGTCATGGCTTTCATGGCGATCCCGGATCAACTGCACTTGCGCGGCACGACGCCCGGCGGCTTCCGCCAAGGGTTGGTGCTGGCGATGTATAGTTTCGCGGGTTTTGACGGCGCTACGGCCATGGGCGCCGAGGCTCGCAATCCGCTGAAGTCAATTCCTCGGGCGGTTATACAAACCGCGATTTTTTGCGGTGTCTTTTTCACCGTTTGCGCTTACGTGCAGGTTCTCGGAATGCGCATGGCCGGACAGGATCTGGGAACGGCAAATCTGCCCATGCACGTACTGGCTGGCATCGGCGGCATTCCAGCTCTCGGACTCGTCATCGATGTTGGGGCGCTGTTCGCCTTGTTCGCGGGAATCCTGGCATGCAATACGGCGGCGGCGCGCTTGCTGCTCATGTTGGCGCACAAGGGTGCGGCGCACGCTTCCATGAAGGCCACCCACCCGCGCTATGAAACGCCGGTGGCGGCGCTCATTGCCACGGGAATCGCCATCTTCCTTCCTGTCCTCGTTCTTGCAGCCATGGGCGCCAGTGGACTCGATGTGTACGGTTGGTTTGGCGCGCTTGGAACTTACGGATTCACCGTCAGCTACGCGCTCGTGTGTTACGCGCTTCCCGGTTATATGCGCGAGCGGCACGGTGAAACATCGTTGGCCACGTTAGCACTTCCGTGGCTCGCGTTTGCGGCCATGATCGGCGTCTTGCTCTCGAATCTGTATCCCGTTCCGGAGGGCGTCTACGGGAAGCTCCCCTATCTATTTCTGGCATACTTGGGCACAGTTCTCATGTTGTTCGCGTTCCGCTCGCGTGCGAAAATCCCCGAGCTTGACGAGTCTTGATCGATGCGCAAGATTTGCTGGTAGGGATCGAAGCTGAAATCAGCTCTATGAGCACTCGATGCTTGGCCGGGCGCCCATTGTGGCTCAGGTGGAAGCCGTGACGGTTTTCGAGCAGCGGGAAAGCTTTCGGTCAAGTACCGTCATATTCGGTGTCAGATTTGCTATAGCGGAGGAGAGACTTCGTTGACGATTTGAGCAATATGAAAACACTGGTTTGATATACGCAGAATTCCTTCAAATCGACCTAGTCAATTCTATGCGTTGCCGGGATCGTCGGGCGAATCCTTTGATACATCTGCGGACTGCGGTCCATTCTGACAATCTTTCAAATGTTGCCCAATAACCCCACTGCAGCAGCCCCCGCAAGTACTTGAAATGGCGGGGCCAAAATTCGTGGATTCTGGCGCCCACAAACAGATGTTTTTGATGCTGTAACTCCACGAGCAGACTTACCTCGTCCAGCCTCGCGGGAGTGTCAATAGATGTCGTCCATCGTGAGCTATCCGCGTTCGCGGGCGAGAAGCTGAATGATTTCGGCGTGGGCTGGTCGAGGCGGGGTCGCCGCTCGAATCCAGTGGTAGATCTCGGGGGGGACGTCGAGTTCAGTAGCGAGAGATTACACGCCACAGCCCTGAATGAAGGGCGCGGATTTGGGCTTCCACACCATTGGGCGTTATGCGACAACGGCCTATCTGTACTTTTGTGATACTCTTCTTCAGCGGTTCCGAGAGAACGAAACCGGAGCGTGGGGACTTGCGGCCCCGAACTCCTAACCCTTGAGCCGAGTCCATAAATCAGTGACCCGCGTGAGGTTCGGTGGCTTCCTTCGCTTCAAATCCGCTACGAGATGCGTCCGACGTGATTGCCGGATTTGTCTTCCAAGTCGACTTAACAATTCAACGTTGGCTTGATCTAAAGGATGACGAAATCCTCGAGCTCGAACGCGGTGAGGACCTCGACCTGATTCAGTTGGCCGGTGAGGATGTTCCAGAGACGCGCATCCTCGAACAGATGAAGCGCCGGAGCACTTCCGCCGTCAGCCTAAAATCCGCGGATGCCCTTACTGCCGTCGCTCATTTCTGCGAGCACCGCAAGAATAACCCTTCCGTTCGCCTCCGCTTCCGTTACCTCACCACTGGAGCGCTCGCGAAAGAACAGGCATGGAAGCGTCCCGGAACGGCGATTTCGACCTGGCAATCCATCCAACGCGAACAACTTACCGATGACGGTCAAAAAGAAGCGCTCGATGGTATCCGCGAGTTTCTTTCAACGTGTAGCCCGCCCGATGGCATCAACCCGGATATTTGGGCCTTAGTCGAAGGGCTTGCAAAAAAGGATAACTCCTCTGCATTGCTCGAGGTCATAGAGTCCTTCGAATGGGGGCTTGGAGTTGCCGACTATCTGGATGTTGAAACGGCGGTCAAGCAGGCGCTACTGCGCACCGACCTGGCTGAGAACGAAGTTTTTGCCGATTCACTCTTTGAAAGACTCTTCCTGTTTGTTTTCAAGCGCGTGAGTCAACCCGGGATCAAACAACTCACTCTCGCCGAGCTTCAGAGCCAACTTCAACTCCCCACACTGACTTTCCGCGACCAGACCTTCCTTGCGTTCATTCAAGACCTCCGTGGACTTGCCCGCAAGATCGAGAAGCTCGAGGATCAGGCCGCGCAGACAAATCAAATGCTCACCGCGCTCGGGGATCGAACCAGGGCTTTGGAAGAGCAGGCTCCCTTCGGCGCGTCACTTCTTATTCCCAAACCGTCCATCGATCGCCCCGCACTGGCTGCCCCCATCCTCCCTCGAGCGAAGACGGTGGAAGATGTGCTGATGCATCTCGCCGATTCAAATTGGATCAGTGTGACCGGCGAACCAGGCGCTGGCAAGACTCAGCTGTGTCTCCTCACAACGCAGAACATGAGCGCAGAAACTATCTGGATCAATCTTCGCGACTGTAGTCCGGAAAGGGCGTGCAGTGTTCTCGACCAAGTCCTCGAATCCGCCTCGAGTTTTCCGTTTCATCTTTTCCTCTTCCGTTGGTATCAGGAGGCGACCTCACGCCTTGGCTCGGGCAGGATTTTCGTTCTCGATGATCTCCCTCGCGTTGCGCCCGGCGGAGCCTTGTCCCGGCGGTTAGACGCGCTTGTGGCCGCCGCGCGGGCCAACGCACAGCGCGTTGTTTCCACGAGTTACTATCCGTTGCCTCGCCAGCTGGTCGAATCGCACACGGTAGTCGAGATCGCTTCGCCGCGCTTCTCCTCGCCCGAGATTTCGGAACTACTCCAGGCTGCCGGTGCGCCCGGCGGATTTCCGTGCAACAAAATCGCAGATTTTCTTCTCGCTTTGACCGGAGGACTCCCCGTTCTGGTCTCCGCGGCAGCGCGACTTCTCACGACCAAAAACTGGAAGGTCGACAACGTCACTCTCGAATCTTTTTTCGGTGGGCAATTCGCGTTTGGTGCAAAAGCCGATGCGAGAGCTATGATCGAAAGCACCATTCCCGATGATCGAGCACGTGAACTCCTCTATCGGCTAACTTGTGTCGTCGGCCCCATCTCGAAAACCCAGATCGACCAGATTAGCAAGATCCCAGAGAAAATTCACCTCGCCGCGGATAAGCTCAATCAGCTTCTTGGACTCTGGGTTCAGCCTTATGCCGACGAAACGTTTCTGCTTTCTCCACTTGTGGAGTCGACGCTATCCAACAGACTCGACTCGAATACCCGGCGCGGGGTGCACACGATTCTGGCCATTCATCTCACCAAGCGCAAGCCCACGACAGTCTTGGATGTGATTACGTGCGTTCATCATTTCCAGTTGGCAGAACTCATTGACCAGGCCGCTGCTGTGCTCACGAGGACGCTGTTGGCAATCACGCAAATGGACCGAGAGGTCCCAAATGAATCGCTGCTCCTAAATATTTGGACCGTCGGGCCCTTACCATCAACCCTCGACATGAATGTGCAGCTTTTTCTTCGTGCTCTCCAAGTTGGGCTTGCTGACAAACAAGGAGCCGAATTCGCCTATCTTCTCACCGACCTTGATCGGCTCACCTTCGAAGCGAGTTCCATGGCGGATGCTCAATTCGGGCTGCTGGCGGCTGGAGGTTCGATCACCATCCGGTTTGCCAAGAAATATCCCTCGATCGCAAACCGGTACTTATTAGTGATGCTGCGAAGCGCTCCGCAGGCGTTGCTTCCGGATGGAACCAAGCCGGAGCAGCACTATCCCATGGCCCTGGAATCGCTACTGTGGGTGACAGCGAACTCGACTGCTACAGACGAGGACGTCACGAGTTGGCTTGCAACGCTCCGCGAATTCACGCCGGACCAGGTCGCTGCTCTTGCCGCGTCCGACTTTGCAGCCGATAGCAGCGTGGTCCTCTGCGATCAAATCTGGCTCCGCGAATTCCGGAGGTCGCAACCTCAACAGGAATGGCCGTCTCGCAATGCTGTCGTGCAGAAAATCGAAGAGGCGGCATTGGAGACCGGACTTCACTTGCTCTACGCTGCGGCCACACGCACTCGCCTAACCATCCTCGGTGAGTCGCAGGGAAATCTCGACGCCGCGATAGCCATTGCTGAAGGGCGTCTCCCACACATGGTGACCGACGCTGAGCGTTTCCTCATCCTCGAAACGATTGGTCGCCAACTCGCCTATGCCCACCGCGATCAAGAAGCCTTGCTTTGGATGAACCGCGCGATTCAACTGAACATCGAGGAATATGGAATCTTTCGTCGCAACGTTTTGATCACGGCGGGAGAAGTCGTCGCGCGGACGGACTCTAAAGCCGCACTTCAGTACACGAGCCTTGCCGTTGACGTAGCGAGGACCTCGATCCTGGAACCCGTCCGTTTGGCGGAAGCGCTCGGAGAGCATAGCCTCGCACTCTGGAACGCTGGTCAATCAGAGGACTCCTTCGTCACATGGGAGGAAGGAGTCGAAAAGCTTTTGGATGCGAGAGATCAAAAGCCCTCTTGGACACAAACGTTTCTCGCCTTTCTGCAGGCCGCCGGCTTCTTCAGCGGAATGTCGCTCTGGGGAAAAATCACTGACCCCAACTTCGCTATCCCAAAGCCCGGACTTTTTTTGGCTTTGGACAACATGCCGGTTGAGAAATACCAGCCCATTCAGGACGGATTGCTCTTGCTTCGCACGGCGATGTTTGCCGAAGGCGTCACCAATACTGCGGCAGCGGCGAAGTGGGCCACTCGCGCCTTCATGGAGGCGCAGAGGCAGTCGGGCGCGGATCTGTTGGACTCCTTCGCGTGGCTGCCGATTCCCCATCTCATCGAGACAGGAGCTTACGACCAAGCCATTAAATTTGCCTACGCTCTTTCCAAACGAAAGGCTCCTGATGAAGCTTCTCTCAAAACATTTGAACTGAATGAGCAGGACCGGAAGCGTGCCGAGGAATTTTTCAGCGAGCCCAAGGTCATCGATCGCGTGTTCCTGTTTTGCCTTGTCCCTATCGCCCTTCGCTTGGCCACGCTTCGCTTTGATGGCGACATCACAGGCCAACTCGCGGCTGTCACTTCCGCTCTTGACCGCCTCTCGCTGGATCCCGACGACCCTTGGAAACAGGCATCGCAGTTCCTCCGGAGCATGTTCTCCGGCGAAAAGACTTGGAGACAGTGGCACGATGAAATCGCGCCTCTCTACGCAAGCAAACGAGTGGCGCTGGGAATCCTCGCCTCCTAAGCTTCAGTTTTGGACTCGCCACTCATGCAATCGCTTGCGAGTCAGATCGGCTTTGCACGGAATTTGGAGCAGGTCTTCAAGATCAGTCCATCAATCCGAGGTAAGTTCGTCGCACCGTTTTTCACACGCTACTGGCAGGGGGCAATCGTAAACGACTCGACTCAATTCAGGACTTCAGCCGCCTACACGCGCAGCGCCTACTCGGAGGCAGTGAGTCTCTCTCCTCTCAGTCGCGTGAAGAAGCTCTTGTCCACCATGATTTTTTGTACCAGTCTCAATTTGTCCGATATGTCAGAAGATCTCAGGGCTTGGGTTGACCAGGTTCCCTGAAAGTGCCGCCACGGGAGGTCACATGTGTGAAATCGTTGGCTGGATCTACGTCTGGCTAATTCGGTCCGTGAGTTTCTCGAATTGGATCGAAATACTTAAGCTTCTCGGCGCCGCAACGGCGTTCTGGATTGGCCTCAATCAGTACCGTAAGTCCGAAGCATGGAAGCGCCTGGAATTCGTTGCCGCTGAGATGAAGGCTTTTTACAACGACGCTGCCGTGAAATTGGCGATGGGAATGTTGGACTGGCGCAAGAAGGAGGTTGCGCTCTTCAAGTATCGGACCGAAAACGACTTCGAACGCGCGGTGGTCGATTACGCCATTGTAGAAGGTGCTCTGGGCATTGACCCTGAGATGAAGTACGACAAAGTCCATTCTGCCGTTAGAGAGATTTTCGAGCGCTTCTTGGAATTCCTCGCACGATTCGAAGGCTTCCTCGCAACTGGAGTTGTTAAGCAGGCCGATCTCGATCCCTATCTGGACTATTGGATCAAGCTAATTGCTGGGCAGGATGCCCATTCCCCCGAGGTTACCAAGCAAGTGCTGCCAAGTTTGTGGAAGTTCATCGACTACTACGGCTATCGAGACGTTCGAAAGTTCATCAGTCGCTACGAACCTGTGACTTTTCCAGAATTCAAGCGGTAGCCGAATTCGCCGCAGCGGGGGCAAGCAATGACGAACGGTGGGATGCAAGGAACGAGAGACGGGGTGGATCGCGTCAAGCAGAGGAGAACCGGGCGATGGTCGGCCGTTTTATCAGACCAGCTATTTCACGCTTCAGGATTCGACATGCATTCCGAAAAAGAAGCGCAGGCTTCGGAGGGATTGCAACAGTTCAAAGATGCTATTCGGGCTTGCCCAATAAACCGTGCTTTCCCTGTAATACACTTGAGCGCAAAGGCTTAGAGAAGAAAAGTGGCACAATTCTGAATCATATGTTTTTGGGCAGGCCGGAGCGCGCCATCGTGCGCGCGGTGCGGCAATTCTTGGGGTGTCTCCAATTATCCTGGGCTAGTCTGAGCCTCTTTCCTCTTGAAAACGCAACATTACACTCGAGCTGGGGTGTTTGGAATGCCGTTCTAAGTCCTTCGAAGTCGGAAGCGCGAGAAGGCATAATGCAACAGAACGGACATTCTGTTGCGCCTTCTGGCTGGCTTGACATGGACTGTCATGACGCCCCGGGATACATTCCGATAAGACTTATCAGGAGCTGAGGACGGGGAAGACGAATTCGTCAGGACGTGAGGATTCTCTGCTCGAAAGGCTTAACCCTCGCGGGTAAGATTACCGCATGGGAGATTTTCCAACCTACCGTGTCCGAGAGACTCTCCTGTCCCGAAAACCGCGCGAGTGGAGTCTGGAAATCGCCGCACTCTTCCTCTCGATGATTATGGGGATTTCTCTGTTAGCTTGGCGGAACGGAGCGGCTCTCCTACCGACTCTTGCCGCCACGTCGGAAGGGGTCCTCAAGCAAAGGGAGTATTGGCGGCTGCTCACGGCTATAGCGGTGCACGGGGACGTTATGCACGTACTCTCGAATGCGATTCTTCTCACCTTCTTCACCTACCTGCTCTTTGGATACTTCGGCTTTTGGGTTTTCCCGGTGATGAGTCTGGCCATGGCCGGATTGACCAACTACATTTCGCTGCTCACATATCCTCCTGAAGTCAGCCTTATAGGGGCATCGGGGTTGGTCTACTGGATGGCAGGCTTCTGGCTGAGCATGTACCTAATGGTGGAACGCAGCGTGGGTCCTGGAAAGCGGGCCCTGCGGGTTGTTTGCTTGGCACTATTGGTCCTGCTTCCGACGACCTTACAGGCAAACATCAGCTACCGTACCCACGCTATCGGCTTGGGATTGGGAGTGGTCTCAGCCCTCGTTTACTTTCAACGCAATCGTGAGTCGATTCGGGCGGCGGAAGTGGTGGAGTTGGAAGAACCCTTCGACGATCCCGAGGAGATCCTGCCTTCCTGAGACCCGACAATTACGCTTGCACACAAGATGCACTGCGACCTTCCCCGAGGATTACTTACGGTTTGCCGATAATCCGGAAGTCATTCCGCCAATGGGCCTTTGGCGCGTTTCAGGTTAATATTCTCCTAACAGATCAATTACTCTGCGATGACGCCGTGGCGGAATTGTCGATGACCAACAAATTTAGGAAGCGGATGATTTGTGTCTGCTCGCGTTCTTGTTCAGGAGTGGGGTCCGTGTTTTTCGAGAGGTTCGCGAGCCGGGCGGACAAGACTCGCAGAGCAACTTCACGATTGACGTAAGCAGCGTCCTTGAGGGGACTCATCACCCAGCCTTTTTTGGTCTTCTTCAATTCCAGAGACTCTTCTTTCCAGCCGAGCTTCGAGCCCCCTTGCGTATCTCCAGGGGCGGCTAGCGACTCGATACGAACGAGCGCGCTTCCGCGCTTGCCCTTAATTTGCATAGCTAGGACACGCAGGTCTCGGTAAACGACTATGGATTTGCCGGGACCGTTCAGGTTGCCCGTCCGCAGGGTTTCGCCAGAATCATGATTCATTTCGTCAAATGAGGCCACGACTTCTTCTGGTGAAGGGTTTTTCCCTGCCACATGAAGAACGATTTCGCGAGGAGTCTCGCCTGGAGCCGAACCGGAAGTGCCGGCCGCAGGGAACGGTTGCAATGCACGCGCAGGCACCGGCTTGGACGGTTCAGATGGTGGATAAATGGCCGAACCGCGGTTGTCGCCCTGAACCTGAAGAGGTTTGCGATCCGGGTGATCCGCAGCCTCGAGCGTGCGATCGGCATGGAGCGCCTTGTCGGGCACGTAGCGGAAGAAACGAGCGATACCGCGCGAGCGCCAGTAAGGCGAATCATAAAATTGCGTATCACGACCGGAACTCACGAAGCTGAAGAAAGAGTGTTGTTGGGGATCGAAGACGATGCCGACATGACCGCGCCAGACAACCAGGTCACCTGCCTGAGGCACACGCACGCGTGTGAAATTCGTGCTGCCGATGTAGAGTTCGCGCGAACTGACGTACTCGTAGGGAAAGCCCGCCTGTTCGTAGATATCGTGAACGAAGTGGGAACAGTCCGTTTCGGATTCCGACTCGACGTCTACCGTGGGAATGGCGGCTAGAATCTTCCGACCCTCACCTTTGGCGATGGGACGAGGTTCGTGTGTTTCCGCAGAGGCTGGCCGGACATTCTGGGCGAGCACGGTCGAGGCCGTCGCCATGTACATTGCTGCGAAGATGAATCGACCCATCATTGCGTAAGTCTCTCAGACCGCGGCAGAAGCCGCACTGGCCCTGTCGCGAAAACAACACCGTCCCGCGGTACAGGTCCCCTTTTTTCGCTGGGCTGGAAAGGAACTAACTAGAAGCTTTGAGGCTGGTGGCTGAGGACCGTCCTCATTGTGATGTTTGGGCGATACACAGGGTTGCAGCGCAAGTGGGCAATACTTGGCTCAATTGTGGGTATGCAGTGAGCGTAAGGATTTTGCCCAGATGGTACAAAGGGGATATGAGATGACTCGCACGAATGATCGAGTCAGCGGCCGCGTACCAAACGCGCCGCCGATTCTCATTTCCTCTCGTCAAGCGTCATTCGAATCCCGTGCCTGGGACGAAGCGTGACGAGCGGCTCCACTTCCACCGGATGTCCGGGCACTAATCGAAAGCGAAAACGCTGCGAGAGTGTGCCAATCACGATCGCAGCTTCTAGCTGTGCGAATCCCTGCCCGATGCAGCGCCGCGGCCCGTCACCAAACGGATAGTAAGCACCTGCAGGTAAACGATTTGCAAGACCATCCATCCATCGCTCGGGACGAAACGCATCCGGATCGTCGAAGTAGCGAGGATCACGATGAGCCACCCACTGCGAAAAAAGGATGGTCGTTCCCGGAAGAAATTCGTATCCGCCGATCTCGCACTGCTCGATCGCTTCGCGTGCCATGATATACGCCGGCGGGTAAAGCCGTAGAATTTCGCTCATCACAGCTTGCAGATAAGGCAGCCGCCCAAAGTCTGCGGCTTCCGGCGGACGTCCGCCTAGCACACCGTCAAGCTCTTCGTGCAGTCGCGCTTCCGCTTGCGGATTCTCGCTCAACGCGTACCACGTCCACCCCAGCATTTGCGCGGTTGTTTCGTGGCCCGCGATGAACAGAGTCATCGCCTCATCGTGAAGCTGCTTCTGGGTCATATGGCTGCCGTCTTCGTCCATCGCTCCCATCAGCAGGGAGAGCAAATCCTCACGGCGATTGGAACTCTTCTCCGACCTCCGCTCGTCAATCATTCGATAAACGAGCGAATCCATGAAGGCAAGCTCGCGATTCGCGCGCCGGTTTTTCGGTGTTGGCCAATTCTCCGGAACCCGGATCGGAGACCGCTGCCTGGCGAGCGAATAGCGCATCAGGAAAGTCATCGCTCGGCCCACCTGTTGCGCCTCACCGGGAAGCGCTGTGCTGAAAAGCGTGCTAACAGCGTTTTCGAGCGTAAGCGCCGTCATTTCCTGCGCGAGGTCGCGCACTTCGCCATCGCGCCAGCCGCTGATGTGCGCTTGCGTGATTTCGCGCATCGTCGCGCTGTACTCATTAATACGGCTGCGATGAAATGCCGGCTGCACGAGCCGCCGCTGGCGCCTCCAGAAATCGCCCTCGCTGGTCAGCAATCCCTGTCCGAGCATGCGCTCGGTGATTCTCCGCGTGAGTTCGCTCTTGTGAAACTTGTCTTGCTGGATCACCAATACTTGCTCGACGAAATCAGGATGGTTCAGCAGGATGCGCTCCTGCATCAGGACGTGGAAGAGAACGATGTCGCCGTACTCCCGCGCGAAGTTCCGCAACACGTTCAGCGGATCGCGCCGGATCTTGAGCGCCATGCCGACGACGGGCGGTCCTTTCGGCCCGGGGGGTCTTCGGCCACCTTTGATTGGCATGCTCGCGCACCCTTTACTTATTAAACCCTAATTACCTGACTTCGCATGCCAGGGCCGCTGGATATCTTGCCCATGAGGCCACAAAAGCCAAATTCCGCGAAGACGTATCGGGGCTTATCTGGCCGGAGGGCGGTGCTTCGTGCGAGGCTTCGAGGCTTTGCGCGCCCAGAGCTTCTTGCTCGCGATGTCCGCTCCTTCGCGCATAGCCTTGAATTTTTCCCACACGATCGTGGGATGCACTTCTGTTTTGTAGGTCGCTTGCGAAGAAAACCCGCAGTCCGATCCCGCCATGACGTTCTCGCGGCCTACAAGCTTCGCAAATCGCAAGATACGTTCCGCGATCCACTCTGGGTGCTCGACAATATTGCTGGCATGCGTGATCACGCCGGGACAGATCACTTTACCCGCAGGAATGTTGATCTTCTCAAAGAGGTGATACTCGTGCTCGTGCCGCGGGTTCGCGGACTCAAAACTGTACTGGCCTGCGTTGATCTTGAGAACGTGCGGTAGGACATCTGCCAACGCCGCTTCATGGATGCGCGGTCCTTCATTGATACCATAACAAGTATGGAATCGTACTTTTTCAGATGGAATTCCCGATAGTGCAGTATTCACCGCCTCTACATAGATCGCTGCCCGCCGCTTCTTCTGTCGGTCGTCAAAGCGAGGATCGACAAAGATCTCCGAGAGGAACGGATCGTCTACCTGCACCAGAATGCCCGAAGCCACGATGGTCCGATATTCCTTGCTCAACTCAAGGGCCAGCGCGTGGAAATATTCTTCCTCGCTCTTGTAGTACTCGTTGGTGCCCACGCCCGAAGGTGCCGTGGCTGGTAAGAAAACGTGTTCCTCTTCTACGCCGGCTACCTTTGCTGCGTTCTTCACGTTCGCGATGTCTCGCTTGAGAGATTCCTCACCGCGGTACTTCAGCGGTCCCGTGCACACCACCGGCACGGCGGGTACAACGGCTCCCCCCATCATGGCTTGCTGGAAGTACTGCGCGTAATACTCAGGAAAAGCTGAAACTTCCTCGGCGAACGAGACCTGCTTTTGGCCAGGCCGAGATTCAAAACCTTCGAGGCGCTCTCGAATATAGGTAAAGAACCCCGACTTGGAAAATTCTCCATCTGTGACCGTATCGATGCCGCATTCAACCTGCTTGCGTACGCAGTCCGTCACCGCTTGGGAGAGAGTCGTGTTCCACTCGGTTTGGTCAAATGGTTTGCCGTCGCTCTTAGCTTTAAGCAGATCGAGGAGCTGGTGCGGGCGGGGTAAGCTACCGGTATGTGTCGTCTGGATGTGATCGATGTTCTGCTGGATAGCCATCGCGACCCCTAATTGCCGCGCGCCGGTGCGCACCAGTTTTGCGTCTGTTGCTTATGAAATGATCTGAACGGCGCCAACATTATGGCACAATACTCAGCCTGGCTCTGCCAACTCTCGGTAAACAGTGCCGGAATTATCAGAATGCAACCCGGAACCGATTTGGGTCAGAAAGCCACATTCCGGTAAGACTTCTCGGGCCCTATCCGAATTCCATCCGAGGACTCAGGAGTTATGCCTCGGCGTGCCAGATATCCTTCAAGACTCTCGCCCAGTTTCCACCGAGCACAAGGCGTACTTGCTCTTCGGTATAGCCACGCCTTATCAAGAGCTGCTGTCAATTCGTACATCCGAGTTGTTCCCTCGAGCCCCTTAACCAACTCGCGTTCACCGTGTACGTGATAGCGAGGATCACCTTTTGTCAGAAGGTCCTTCAGGACTGCTGCAGAGCCAAGGTCGTTGCTTTCAATGCCAGCGTCGGAGCCGACGCCAACGTGCTCTATACCGACGAGATCGCGCACATGATCATAGTGATCGATCACGTCTTCGATGCTGACGGGTTCGCTCCCTTTTACCATGAATGCGACATCAGTGATGCCCATGACACCACCATTTTTGGCGAGTTTGCGAATGGCATCGTCGGTGATAGTGCGGGGCGCTTTCGGATTAAGGGCGCGACAGTTGCCGTGGGACAGAATGACAGGTTTTTTGGATATGGCGATCGCATCTAACGTCGTCTTCTCGCTGGCGTGACTAAGGTCTATGGCCATGCCGATGCTGTTCATCCGGTCGATGACCTTTCCGCCGTACTCACTGACTCCGCCATCAAATGGCTCGAAAGCACCGTCCGCGACGCGGCTTCTGAAGTTATAGCTGAGTTGAGAGATACGCTGCCCGTACCCAAAACAGCGATTCACGTCATCGAGACTCTGGAACTGATCACTAGTTTGTAGCCCAAAGATAATACCGAACTTGCCTTGCTCCTTGGCTTTTGCCAGATCAGCAGGGTGGTTGATCCGCATCAACCACTGGGGGTATTCGGCTATAAAGCTGTTCCACTTGGCAAAGAGTTGCTGGGCATCGGCGAAGTCGTCCGCGTCGTCACCGAAGTTGATGACGGAGACGCCAGTGCTCTGAAATCGTCGAAAGTCCGCCTCTGTGAAAGCGCCCGGTTGGGTCAGCCACCTTTCTTTCAGTTCCTGCTGATCGACGCGATACAGAAACTGGTTCAACATGTCGATCACAAGAGATTCGCTCACGAGGCGCACGACCCGTTCCGGGTATTGCTGCGTAGATTGACCGAATATTCGGTAGCTCTTGCGAAGAACAAAGGGCGCAGCTGCCAATACGTTCAGTCCACTTTTTAAGAATGCGCGTCTCGGAACAGATCTCAATTCTGGCCCCCGATCACCTCATGAGGAGCGATGAGTATCAACTGAAATAGCATCTCATGTAATAGCAATGACTTCAGTCATTTTGCAACTTCTAGTTGGATCTCAGCTCTCTTTCTTGTAAACCGTCCAGTGCCTGTGAAACGGGGTTATCGGCATGTGGCTCAGCGAATGCCGTGCCTGAAGTCGAGTTACCGTATTAATATGCTAATCAACCAGGGAAGCATTACGCCGATGGCGAGGAATGCGACGGCTATCCAAAGCGGTGGTCGGTTGCCTTTACTCATCCCGTGCAAAATGGCAATGATCAAAGCGGCCAGCGCGCAAACGAAAGTTATCGGAGGGATCACGAGTCACTCCTTCTGTGCAGGAACATAGAACGACTAATACGCTAATCACCTCGTCCGTCGATGATATTCGCCGCCGCCTATGCCGCCGAGGTCAATCACGACCGCAATAATCAGAATCAGCAAATTAATGCCCGCTATAGGCTGTCGCGTATTCGTCATCCATGCATACGCCAACGTTGTTAGAGGCAAAAACAGAAACCCGAGCAGAGGCAACAGCAGGCCGTGGTACGCTCGCTGCAAGTAATTCGACGTTAGGAACAACCAAACGAGTGCGATTCGAGGGAATGCGAGAAAGACGATCAGTACGAGACAAGGCACGATTTTCTCCTAGCGCATTTGACGAATTCACGCAGCCCGGCGCCCGCTGAAGAGATGGATCACTAAGAAAACAACCGCAAGGATGAGCAGAACGTGAATGAGCGCGGCTGCAACGTGAAAGACGACGAATGCCCCAATCCACGTGAAGAACAATACCAGCGCGAGGGCAAGAAATATGAACCTCATGAACAGGCTCCCTTATAGCCCGCCATAGTATCACTCTTCAGCGGGCAGTTCGGCGAGTCCATATCCCCGCGTGGCCCCATGGCCACATTCCGGTAAGCAACTGACTGGGCTCCGCCCAGACAGGGGCGGAAGAAAGTAGCTCTGCGCATCCCTGAAGAATCAATAAGTTAGCGGCCACTTTCTTAGAAGACGACTTCTCAGATGGGATGAGAAGGCCGGTCTCCAGCGGGATGCGATACGCTCCCAATGTTCGACGTGCTCAAGGCACAAAGAAAAGGAGACCGGCTATGAAAAAGACTAGCACTGTTCGGGTAAATGGAAACATGATTTTCAAAGGACACAAGCTCACGATTGGTCTGGACCTCGGAGATCGCTGGTCGTTCTACTGTGTTTTGGATGAAGCAGGCCAAATCATTTTGGAACAAAAACTGCCGACGACACCGGAAGCGATGAAGCAGACCTTTGGAAAGATACCGCGAAGTCTCATCGCACTGGAGACCGGAACACATTCCCCCTGGGTAAGCCGGCTGCTCAGTGAGTTGGGACACGAAGTGATCGTAGCGCATGCACAAAAGGTGCAGCTGATCACCAAGAGCAATCGAAAAGATGATCGGCACGATGCTCGGACACTGGCACGGCTGGCGCGAATCGATCCCGCGCTATTGGGGCCGGTGCGGCATCGCAGTGTGCAAGCGCAACTCCACCTGACGGTGATCCGGGCGCGAGCGGAACTGGTGAGTGCTCGAACGGCCTTGGTGAACGCAGCACGGGGGCTGGTGAAGTCTTATGGCCAACGACTGCCCAAGTGTGGCACGTATCAGGTGAGCGAGAAGCTGGCCGAGGGATTGAGCGCGGAGTTGCGCGAGGTTCTGGTACCGCTGTTTAAAGAAATCGAATCGCTGAACGAGCGCATCAAGGAATACGACGAACGGATGGAGAAAATCGCCAAGGAAGTGTACCCGGAAGTGGCCTTGCTCAAGCAGGTGAAGGGCGTGGGAACACAGATCGCTCTGACGTATGTCCTGACGATCGAGGACCCGTATCGGTTTCCGAAGAGTCGCCAGGTCGGCTGTTTTCTGGGGTTACGACCTGGCCGCAGGAACTCTGGGGAGAGCGAACCCCAGAAGGGCATCAGCAAAGAAGGAGACCGGTATCTGCGCACGATGATGGTGCAGGGAGCGCACTACATTCTGGGACCTTTTGGAGAAGACAGCGATCTGCGGAGATGGGGACTAAAGCTTGCGGAGCGAGGAGGAAAAAATGCCAAGAAGCGAGCCGTGGTGGCCGTGGCTCGAAAGCTGGCGGTACTGCTGCATCGGTTGTGGGTAGGCGGAGAGGTGTACGAACCACTGCGCAATAGTCAGAAAGCGATGCGGGAAGTGGCCTAGAGAGTTGCGATCCCGACAGCCGAGCTCAACCGCCGAGTCCAGGTGACTGCGACTAAGTCCTGGGGCCCGACTCCCACCGAATCGGTGGGACGAGAGGTCGATTCACAGGTAGCAGCACCTACTGAAACGAGAACACCCACCTTGCACCGAGCGAATATCGCTCACCAAAGAGTGCGGATGGAAGGATGGCGACAGAGGCGGCTCGGTTCTAAGGAAGACCACTCGACGAACAAAGGCAACTACAAAACCGACTTGACACTAACCGGCCTTCTCATGGAAGGACTT
>CAWFVW010000013.1:0-306180 GCA_963819395.1 uncultured Acidobacteriota bacterium | reverse complement strand
TGCCGCGCGTGCGCTGTCGTGCTAGCATCCGCGAAATGGGGAACGTGTCCGGGCACCCGGAACACGGACCTTCATCCTTCCAGATTTCACGCCGCAAATGATTTCCCGGTGCGGCCGCCCGCCACCGCGGGCGCGCCCGCCGCGAACGGCGCTCAGGGGGTAGAACGATGAAAGCCTATGCAACGCAATCCATCCGCAATGTGGGCATTGCCGGTCACGGCGACACGGGGAAAACCCAGCTGGTGTCGTCGTTGCTGTTCACCGCGGGGATGACCACCCGGCTGGGAAAGGTCGCCGAAGGAAACACGGTCACCGACTGGGACGAAGAGGAAATCGCGCGGAAAATCACGATTCACACGGGCCTGGCCTACGCCGAGTGGGCGCCCTCGGGGCAGCAACAACAACGGGCCAGGCGGAAAAAATAAAAATCAATTTTCTGGATACGCCGGGCTACAGCACGTTTCTGAACGACACGCGCGCGTCGCTGGTGGCGGCCGACGCGGCGCTGATCGTGGTGGACGCGCTCGGCGGGCGTGCAGGTGGTCACGGAAAAAGTGTGGGACTACGCGACCGAGTACGATCTGCCGCGCGCGTTCGTGCATCAACTGGATGGACCGCGAGCTGGCGAATTACGACCGCGCGATGGAATCGATCACGCGCGTGTTCGGCCGCAACGTCGTGCCGCTGCAATTGCCGATCGGCGCGGAGAAAACGTTTCGCGGCGTGGTCGACCTGATCACCATGAAGGCGCACGTGTACACGCCGGACGGCGACGGCAAGCCGAAGATCGAGGAAATTCCCGCGGATCTGGCCGAGGCCGCGAAGGTCGCGCACGAAACGCTGGTGGAAATGGTCGCCGAGGGCGACGACGCGCTGATGGAGGAATTTTTCGAGAAGGGCACGCTGCCGATCGAGGATCTGAGGAAGGGCCTGCGCGAGGCGTTTCAGGCCAAGCGCATTTACCCGGTCGTGCTGACCTCGGCGCTGCACAATATCGGCAGCGCCACGCTGCTCGATTTGCTGGCGGACATGTTTCCCGATCCCTCGCAGCGCGGCACGGCCATCGGCCACAGCGAGACCGCCAGCAAGGGCGGCGAAGTGCAGCGAAAAATCGGCGACGCCGAGCCGCTGTCCATTTTTGTGTTCAAGACGCTGGCCGATCCCTTCTCCGGGCGGATCAGCTATTTCAAGGTGATGTCCGGCGTGCTGAAAAACGACGCCATGCCGCAGAATTTTACGCGCGGCACGAGCGAGCGCCTGCAGCACATCCAGGTGATGCAGGGCAAGACGCCGACCGCCGTGTCCGGAACTGCACGCCGGCGATCTGGGCACCGTCGCGAAGCTCAAGGAAACGTTCACCGGCGACACGCTCGGCGACAAGGCGGCGCCCATTCACTATCCGCCGCCGCACGTTCCCGAGCCTTCCATCACGTTCGCCGTCGAGCCCAAGACGCGCGCCGATGAAGACCGCATCGGCCCCGCGATCCACCAGCATTCTGGAAGAGGACCCGTCGCTGCGTTTTTCGCGCGACCCGCAGACCAAGGAATTTCTGCTGGCGGGCTCGGGCCAGCAGCACATCGAGGTGGTCGTCGCCAAGCTGCACAAGCGCTACCACGTGGACCTGACGCTGAAGCCGCCCAAGGTGCCCTATCGCGAAACGATTCGCGGCAAAGCCGACGCCGAAGGCAAGCACAAGAAGCAGACCGGCGGGCACGGGCAGTTCGGCGTCTGCCGCGTTCGCCTGGAGCCGGCGGCGCGCGGGACGGGCATCGAATTCGTGGACGACATTTTCGGCGGCGCGATCCCCAAGAACTGGATTCCGTCGGTCGAGAAAGGCATCCGCGCATCGGCCGAGCGCGGCTATCTCGCCGGCTTTCCCGTCGTGGATTTCCGGGCCATCCTCTACGACGGCAAATATCACGACGTGGACAGCTCCGACATGGCGTTCAAGATCGCGGGATCGCTGGCGTTCAAGGAAGGAATGAAGCAGGCCCGGCCCGCGCTGCTGGAACCGGTGATGCACGTCGAGGTCTACGCGCCGGACCAGTATTCGGGCGACATCATGGGCGATCTGAGTTCGCGGCGCGGGCGGATCAGCGGCAGCGAGGCGCGCGGATCGAGCGTGATCGTCAAGGCGCAGGTTCCGTTTGCCGAGATGCTGAATTACGCGACCACGCTGACGTCCATGACGCAGGGCCGCGCCACCTACACGATGGAATATTCGCACTACGACTATGTGCCCAACGAAATCGCGGAGAAAGTGATCGCCGCGGCGAAGGCGGCGAGGGGAGTCGTGGTGGAAGAGGAAGAGCAGGTCTAGAGCGGAAGCAGGAAGCATGGAACGCAATCTCTCGCGGAGCACGGATCAAGACGCCATTGCCGGAGATTGGCGTTCCCGGGAACCAAATTGGAGGTTGTGCATCTCTCTGCGCTTGTGAAAGAATCTCCGCATTATGCCGAAGAAACTTTCTCCCCGGTGGGCCGACGCGACTCTGCGCCGTTCACAGCGGTGAACCGAAGCACGGGCGGAACGCCCCGGTCACCGCGCCCATTGTTCGCTCCTCGAATTTCACATTTGCCAGCACCGCGGAAATGAAGCGCTGGGCCGAGGGCAAATCCAAAGCCTACATCTACACGCGCTACGGCAATCCGACGCTGGCCGTGGCGGAAGCAAAAATCGCGGAACTCGAAAACGGCGAGGCCGCCCTGGTGACGGCCTCGGGATCGGCCGCGATTTCGAGCGCCCTGCTCGCCGTGCTGCAGTGCCGGCGACGAATTGATCGCCACGCGCCAGCTCTACGGCGGCTCCTACCGGCTGATGCGCGACGTCCTGCCGCGCATGGGAATTCGCGTGCACCACGTGGACGCGAATCTCGAAGGCGTGGACCGCCTGGTGAATGCAAAAACCCGCGCGCTCTATGTGGAGTCGCCCACCAATCCCACGCTGGGCCTCGTGGATTTGAAAAAGGTCGTGGCCCTCGCGCGGAAGCACAAACTTGTTTCGCTCATCGACAACACCTTTGCCACGCCCATTCTGCAAAAGCCGCTGGACCTGGGCTTCGATCTGGTGCTGCACAGCGCGACGAAATACCTGGCGGGCCACTCCGACATCGTCGCCGGCGCCGTGGCCGGCAACCGGGAATGGATCGGAAAGGTCCGTGAAATGATGATCTCCCTCGGCGGATCGATGGATCCGGATCCCGCGTATCTCTTGATTCGCGGACTGAAAACGCTTGAACTTCGCGTCCGGCGGCAGTGCGAAAGCGCCATGGCCGTGGCGCGCTTTCTGGAACGCCATCCGAAAGTCGCGACGAGTGCAATACCCGGGCCTGGCATCCCATCCCGATCACCGCCTGGCGAAACGGCAGATGAAGGGCTTCGGCGGGATGCTGGCATTTGACCTCAAGGGCGGGCTGCCCGCGGCATGCCGGTTCTGCGACCGGGCAAAATCTTCCTTCTGGCCGTCAGCCTGGGTGGAGTTGAATCACTCATTGTGCTCCCAATCTACACATCACACTACCGGATGGGTACAGCGGAGCTGGCAGCGGCAGGCGTGAGCCCAGGCACGGTTCGCATGTCGATTGGTCTCGAGGACCCGGACGACCTCCTCGCGGACTTGAAGCAAGCTCTCTCCTAAGATCACTGTTTTTAATTGGGTTAAAGGGATATTAACAGGGGTTCATAATCTCTATTGACCCCCTTGGGGGCATATGAACTACAATTAGAGAGGTTGGGTTCCTGGTGGCGGGAATCTGTCTCTAAGTTTGGCAGGCATTTTGCTCTCTTTCTCTGCGGAGGGCAGTGCCGGTCGTCGTTTTAATCGGTCCAAAAAATACATCCATGGGATAATCGCACTCAAAAATCGGCCGGTTGGCTTTTCGTTGCTGCCGGTGTTCTTTTCGGCCTTGCTGGTTGTGAAGACTCGGCCAAAACGCCTGTACAAGTCCGGCCCGCCTCAGATCGCTTTGCCATCGCAAGATCAGGTCCTGTCTTCGCTGCCCATCAATGCGCAACACAAAGCTGTTACGCCGCTGGTCATTCAGGCCCCGGCAGACGGGCCGGACGAGCTTGCGGCGCAGAGCCAGGCCGCGTTTGACGCGGGCGAACAGGATTTTCAGGCCGGCCATCTTGGAAAGGCGCGCGAGGAGTTCGATGAGGCGCTCGACCAGTTGCTGGCCAGCGGACTCGATCTCGATGCCGACCCGCGCCTGAGCGGCCTGTACCACCACATTATCGACACGGTGAGCCTGGATGAACTCGAAGCCTTCCGCGCCGGCGACGGTTTCAGCGAACAGAAATCCACGCCCGCGCCCATCGATGAAATCGCCGAGGAACCGATCCCTCAGCCGGAAAAATTCGATCCCAATTTGCGAGGCCGCGCCGAAGGCGAAGTGAGCGCCATCGCCCATGACGTTCCGCTGACGGTCAACGATCCGGTGCTCGCCTATTTGAATTTTTTCAAGACGCCGCGCGGCAGCGCCATCGTCGAAACCGGGCTGCGCCGCGAGGGACGCTACCGCGAGATGGTCCGGCGGGTGTTGAAGGAAGAAGGCATGCCGCAGGATTTGATTTATCTGGCGCAGGCCGAGAGCGCCTTCCAGCCGCAGGCGGTGTCCAAAGCGGGCGCGCGCGGGATGTGGCAATTCATGTCCTTTGCCGGACGGAAATACGGCCTGCAGAAGACCTGGTGGGTGGACGAGCGCCAGGATCCGGAAAAGGCCACGCGGGCCGCGGCGCGCGATTTGCGCGACCTGTACGGCCAGTTCGGCGACTGGTATCTGGCCATGGCCGCCTACAATTCCGGCGCGGGGGCCGTCCAGCATGCCGTGGAGCGAACCGGCTACGCCGATTTCTGGGAACTCTACCACCGCAATGTTCTGCCGAAGGAAACGCAGAACTACGTGCCGATCATTCTGGCGCTGACTCTGATCTCCAAGGATCCGGCGCGGTACGGCATCGAATTCGAGCCCGAGCCCGCGCTCCAGGCCGACACGGTCAAGCCGGGGCAGGCCATTGATTTGCGCCTGGTCGCCGAGACCATCGACACCGATCTCGAAACCCTGCGCAGCCTGAATCCGGAGCTGTTGCGCCTGGTTACGCCTCCCGATCCTGAATTTGTCCTGCGCCTGCCCGAGGGCACGGCCGAGCGTTTCTTTGCGGAAATCGCGGCCATTCCTCCGGAAAAATGGGTGAGCTGGCGCCGCCACAAAGTCGAGCAGGGCGAGACGCTTTCCTCCATCGCCAAGCAGTACCGTGTTTCGCCGGCGGAAGTGGCCGATGCCAACGAACTGGCCACCGGGGCTTCGCTCGAGGAGGGCCAGAAACTGATTATTCCCGCCGCCGCGCGGTCCGAGGCGTCCACCGGGAAGACTGATCCGCTACCGGGTGCGCCGCACGGACACGATCGCCACGATCGCCGATGAATTCGACGTGACCCCCGCGGAACTGCGCAAGTGGAACCACCTGCGGGCCGACCACGTGGCGCGCGGCATGTCGCTCCGGATCTATCCGGGGGGCATGACGCCTGCGCCGCCGCACAGCAAGCCAAGACCAAGGACACCGCGCCCAGCGCGGCCGTCGCGCAGCGCAACGGCGCGACGAAGCAACTTCCCGGTCATGGAAGCGCGCTCGACGAGCGCCGTGGTGCATCGCGTGAAGCCGGGCGAAACGCTATGGTCGATCGCCCGCGCCTATCAAACGACGGTGGAAGCCATTCAGGCCGGAAACCGCTATTTGTTCAGCCGGCCTCTCGCAGGTGGGCGATACCCTGACCATCCTGCCGACCCGCTAGTCCCATCTTGCTTTTTATTCCGACTTGTCCCTATATTGTGAGCGGGTTCGCGGCAGTTCCCTGCCGCCGGGCGCCGGGTCGAGAGGCCGCCCGACAGGAAGGGATGCCGCGAAAAACAGCGCGGAACCGGCGGTGCTTGCGCTAACCCTTGACAAACATGCCGGATTCCGTTTATAAGCCCGCGATGGCTTCAAGCGCCATCGAATTCCTCGAAATGGCGGCGAATCGAAGGGAGAACGTGGATGGCCTACGAAAAAGAAGACCAAGGCGACGAAAACGAGTTCGTGCATTTTGAGGAAGAAGAACTCGGCGGCGATCCGGAAGAAGTGATCGAAGAGGAAACCGAAGAGGAGCTGGTCATCACCGAGCGCCCCGGCGCGGCGGGCGCCCCGCAACCGCCTCTCGCGGCGCCGAAACCGGCGGCCAGGAAAAAAGCGCCGGCGAAGAAAGCGAAAAAGCCAGCGGCCAAGAAAGCGAAAAAGAAAGCCAAGGCCCCAAGAAAGCGGCCAAGAAGAAAGCGGCCAAGAAGATCCGCCAAGCGCGGCAAGAGGCGCTGACGGCTTTTCCGGCCAAACGATTTGCCGGACAGAGATTTGCGGTCGAGGGCCCGGGGAGTTTCCTCCGGGCCTTCGGTTTATTTTGACGCACGTCCCGGTCCTGTTTCATTCCGGTGCATGTTCGATAAATTCCCGCCTGGCGATTCTCGCTTCCCGTAGCGGAACAATTTTCTTGCGGCTTACCGCCGCGCGTCGACTAGCATGGCGGCCATGAAGCTGGCCGTCGAGCACGTGCGGCGGATGCGGGGCGGCGCGCAGGCCCAATTGATGCGCTGCGACGATGAGGCGTACTACATCGTCAAATTCCAAAACAACCCGCAACATTTGAGGATTCTGGCGAACGAAATGCTTGCAACACGTCTGGCGGCGCGGCTGGGATTGTGCGTGCCGCAAGTCGAAGTGGTGGAGGTGCGCCCGGAAATCATCGCCTACACCCCGGAGCTGGTGATGCAGCTGGGCCTCGGAAGAAATCCTTGCGCGGCGGGAAAACAATTCGGATCGCAGTTCCCGGGGCATCCGGCCCGGCATGGCGGTTCACGATTTTTTGCCCGACGAGCAGCTGGGGGCGGTGCGGAATCTTTCGGATTTCCTGGGCGTTCTGGTCTTCGACAAGTGGACCTGCAACACGAACGGGCGGCAGGCGATTTTTTTTCGCGACCCCGGCGAGTACGCGGGCGCGGCCGATTCTACAGCCGAGCTGCAGCCCGGTTATGCGCGGTAATTACACACGGCGAATTACGGCGACATTATACCGCAATGATGATTGACTTCGGATTCTGCTTCAATGCCGGCGAGTGGGATTTTCCCGACGCGCCCCTGCGCGGATTGTACGCGCGCCACCGCGTCTACGACGGCGTCGCCGGGATGGAGGCGTTCGAGCCCTGGCTGGCGCGCCTGGAAAATCAGATCACCGAGCGCGTGCTGGGCGAGGAGGCCGCGCAGATTCCGCCGGAGTGGTACGCGCGGCGACTGGGACGAGCTGGAGCGCTTGCTCGAGCGCCTGTACCGCGCGCCGCGAGCGCGTGCGCGAACTGATCCTTTCGGCCCGCAATTCCGGCCGCGAACCGTTTCCCAACTGGAAGGTGAAACATGCCTGACGAAACGCTGCAACCCTGCGCCTACCACGTGGTGCGCTACCAGCCCAACCTCATCCGCGACGAGTGGGTCAACATCGGCGTCCTGCTCCTCATTCCCGGAGGGTCCGCGACGGGCCCGCCTCGGGGCGCGTGCGCCAGCGCTGGCTCGAGGAGCCCGCCGACCTCGCGCGCCTGCGGCGCCTGCACCCGGCGGCGGACGAGGAACTCCTGCTGCGCCTGCCCGCCGAATTCGAGCGGCAGTTTGCCGGGCGCGAGATGGAAGCCGCAGCCATTCTCGAAAAATTCGACGACACGCTCTCCAACGCCGTGCAGCTCGCCCCCCGCAAGGGCCTGCTCTCCCGCGACCCCGACGCCGAACTTGACCGCCTCTTCCGCGAGCAGGTCGAGCCCTTGCGCGAGACGCGGCGCGGCGTGGCGGAAATCCGCACGCGCAGCGACGTGCGCGCCCGGGCCGCGGACTATTTCCGCAGCGAAAAAATTCTGCGCCTCATGCAGCGCGGCGTGCGCGTCGAGGAGTTCACCGTCCCGGGCGATCCCATGCGCATCGACTTTTCCTACCGCCGCAACGGCACGCGCGGCTTCGTGCATTCCGTGGCGCTCGGCCGCGATCCCGGTCAGGCGAAGCTCCTCGCCTACACCGCGGGCGCCATCCGCGAGCGCGTCGCGCATTCCGAATTCCTCGCCGTCACCGAACGCGAGCCCGCGCGCGGCAACGTGCGCGACCAGTTTGTTTCCGGAATCCTCGCCGAAAACGGTATTCGCGTGGTGCCGCTCGGGGAGCTGCGCAAGTGGGCGCATGAGGTGGCGCCGGTGCTGCAAGCGCGGAAGGCGCGTGATCCGTGGACCGTGATCCGTGGCCCGTGATTCGTCGAGGTGCGAGTCGCAGAGTTGAGAGTTGAGAGTCGATAGTTCAGAGTTGAGGCTCGAACGAATCTCGGATGTCACGCACGTCTTACTCTCAACTCTTAACTGTCAACTCGCGACTCTGCGAATCGCGCACTCGACAACCCACAGCACGGGCCACGGAACACGGGCCACGAGTCACGGCCTCACAGAACGTCCTCGCTCCACGCCTCCAGCAACGCCTTCACCTTGCCGACAAACTGGTGGGCCACGGCGCCGTCCACGACGCGGTGGTCGTAGGAGAGCGTCAGGTAGACCATGGAGCGGATGGCGATGGCGTCCTCGATCACCATGGGGCGCTTCTGGATCGCGCCGATCCCCAGAATGGCGACGTTCGGCTGGTTGATCACCGGCAGCCCATCAGCCCGCCGTAAACGCCGGGATTGGTGATCGAGAAGGTGCTCTCCTGGACCTCTTCGGGCTTCAGCTTTTTGGCGCGGGCGCGCTCGGCGAGATCGTTGATGCCGCGCGCCAGGCCCAGGAAATTTTTCTCCTCGGCGTTCTTCAGCACGGGCACGATCAAGCCCCAGTCGAGCGCCACGGCGATGCCCACGTTGATTTCGCGGTGCAGCACGACCGTCGCGCCGTCGGCCGAGGCGTTGACCGTCGGAAAGGCGCGCAGCCCTTCGACGCAGGCGCGCACGAAGAAGGGCATGAAGGTCAGCTTGGTCGCGTACTTGGCTTCGAACGCGGCTTTCGAACGCTCGCGGAGCTTGGCGATCCGCGTCATGTCCGCTTCGTCGATGGAATAGACGTGCGGCGAAACGTGCTTCGAGGCCACCATGTGCTCGGCGATGCGCTGGCGCATCACGCTCATCGGCTGGGCTTCGTAGTTGCCGAAATAAATCCGTTCGCGCGGGACGGCATTTTCGAGCGCCGGATGCGCGATGGCGCCGCCCGCCCGGCGGCGGGGCGGCTCGGGGCAGCGGACGGCGTTGCGGCAGCGGGCGCGGGCGCGCAGGGGCCGCAGGCTTCGCGCCGCCGGACGCGGCGGCGGCGAGAATATCCCTCTTGCTGATCCGCCCGCCCGCGCCGCTGCCCTCGACGGCGGCGAGGTCCACGTTGTGTTCTTTCGCGAGTTTCCGGACCAGCGGCGAGCTGCGAATTTTTTGGCCATTGCCGCCCGACTTGGCGGGGCGGCGCGGGCGCTGCAGCCGGGACGCTGGCGGCAGCAGGCGTGGCGGGGCAGGCGCGCGTGCCGGAGCGGCCGGAGCAGGAGGCGGCGCCGCAGCCTTGGGCGGAGCAGCCTTTTCGGGCGCAGGGGACGGCGCCGGAGCCGCTGCAGGAGCGGCAGCCGCCGCGCCGGCCGCATCGATCACAGCGACCACCGTCTGGATCGGCACGGTCTGCCCCTCGGTGACCTTGATTTCCTTCAGCACGCCGGCCGAAGGCGCGGGGATCTCCGCGTCCACCTTGTCGGTCGAGATTTCGAACAGCGGCTCGTCGCGCTCGACGCGGTCGCCCGGCTTCTTGAGCCACCGCGTGATGGTGCCTTCGAAAATGCTTTCCCCCATCTGGGGCATGATGACGTCGACGGCCATGGGCAAACCTCTTTCGTGACCCGTGATTCGTGTTCCGTGATCCAGAGTGACATCAGTTCGCAGTTGTGTCCGCCCCTTGGCTCAACTCACGGGCTCACGAGCCACGGGTCGACAGAACCACGCGCTTCAATAGTGTGCCAGTTCCCGAGCCGCGGCGACAACTTTCCCGTGCTGGGCAGGAAATACTCCTCGAGCCCCGGCGCGTACGGCACCGGCGTGTCGAGCGAAGTCACGCGGCGGACCGGGCCGTCGAGGTCCTCGAAGGCGCCTTCCATGACGACGGCCGCGATTTCCCCGGCGATGCCGCCGGTGCGCGTGTCTTCGTGCACGACGAGCAGCTTGTTCGTCTTGCGCACCGACGCGAGAATCGTTTCGCGGTCGAGCGGCAGGAGCGTGCGCAAATCGATCACCTCGGCCTCGATGCCTTCCTTGGCAAGCTCCGCCGCGGCTTCGAGCGAAGTGTGCAGCATCGCCGCGTAGCTCACAATGGTGAGGTCGCGGCCCTCGCGCCGCACCGCCGCCTTTCCGATCGGCACCGTAAAATCGTCCGCGGGCAGATCTTCCTTGATGCGGCGGTACAGAAATTTGTGCTCGAAAAACAGCACCGGATTGTTGTCGCGGATGGCCGACTTGAGCAGGCCCTTCGCGTCGTAGGCCGTCGCCGGGCACACCACTTTCAGGCCGGGCGTGTGCACGAAATACATTTCCGGATTCGCCGAATGAAACGGCCCGCCGTGCACGCCGCCGCCGCATGGGCCGCGCAGCACCATCGGCACCGGCGCGCCCCAGAGGTAGTGCGACTTCGCGGCGAAATTGGTGATCATGGTTCGAAGGCGCAGGCGATGAAGTCGATGAATTGCATTTCCGCGACCGGCCGCAGCCCCGCGTAGCCCATGCCGATCGCCGCGCCCACGATCGCGGACTCGCTGATCGGCGTGTCGATCACGCGCTCCCAGCCGAACCGCTCGAGCAGTCCCTCGGAAGCCTTGAACGCGCCGCCGTACACGCCCACGTCCTCGCCGAGCAGGACGACGGCCGGATCGCGGTCCATTTCCTCGAACAGCGCCTGGCGAATGGCTTCGAGATAGGTCGTTTCGGCCATGGTCAGCGCCCCGCCTTGGCGCGAACGCGCCGCGCGCGCCGGTTTCTTCCCGGGCTTTGCTTTCGGCGCCGCCTGCTTCGCGGCCGGCGGGCGCGCGCCGTTTGCCGCATACGATTTCAGGCGGCCATTCGGCTTTCACGCTGGAGCGCGGCGGCATCACTTCTTCCTTGGGCCGTTTCCAATCCGCCTCGACCGTGTGGCAGCCCTCGCAATAAACGCCCTGCTCGGCCGATCTCCGGCGGAGGAAACGGCGAGTTTTCGGCAAATTCCACGTCGGCTTGAATTTCGCGCGCGATGCGTGCGTCGATTTCCTTTTTTGTTTTCGCGTCCCAGAGTTTTTTTTCGGTCAGAAATTTTTCATAGCGGTCGAGCGGATCGCGCTGCTTTCCACGATTCGAGCATTTCCTTCGGCACGTATTCCGCGGCGTCGTGCTGCGCGTGGCCGCGCATGCGCATGGTCTTGGCTTCGATCAGCACCGGACCGTTTCCCGCGCGCGCGTGGGCGACCGCTTTGCGCGTCGTGCGTTCGACGGCCACCACGTCATTGCCGTCCACGATGGCGCTCTTCGATGCCGTAGGCCTTGGCGCGGTCGGCCAGGTCCCGCAGCGCGCGACTTGCGCTCGACCGGCGTCGAGTACGCCCACTGATTATTTTCGACGATCAGCACGAGCGGCGCCTTTTGCACGGCCGCGAGATTCAATCCTTCGTGAAACACGCCCGTCGAAGTTCCGCCGTCGCCGATCCACGTCATGGCCACGATTTTCTGGCCCGAGATAGCGTCCGGCCATGGCGACGCCCGTCATCACCGGGATCAGATCGCCCAGCATCGAAATCGGCGAAACCACGTGCCGCGACTTTCAGGTCGCCGAAATGGCTGGTGCCGTCCTTGCCCTGCGTCGGCGAAGTGTAGCGCGCCATGTGCTGCGTCAGCACGTCGCGCGGCTTGAAACCGCGCACCAGCAGCGCGCCGATATTGCGGATCATGGGAGCGATCCAGTCGCCGGGACCCAGCGCGTAGGCCGTGCCCACGGAAATCGCTTCCTGGCCAAGGCTGGAATACAGACCGCCGACAATTTTGTTCTGGCGGAACAGCCGCACCATCTGCTCCTCAAGCTCGCGGTTGAGCCGCATGAAGTAATACAGCTCGAGGTGCTGTTCGCGAGTTAAGGTGGAGGCCATGTTTTTCCGAGCTATCAGGAACCAAATTGCTTATCGACGTGCTCGCCGCTGCAGAGGCAGGTTATCACTCAAGCCGTCGACAGGCGCGCTACGAATCTGAGATACCAACCCTGCCTACACGGCTCGCCAGCGCCATCGCGTTCTTCGTGCGTCCGAGCATCGTTTCCAGATCATCGCGGCTGCACGCGCGCGAATTCGAGGCCAGAATATTCTGCCGAGGTGCGCGGCGATCCGCGGCGCGACTTCCTTCATTTCCACGCGCCGGCCGAGCAATTTTTCCAGCGACGTCGCCCGCTTCCCGGCAATCCCGCACGGCACGATCAGATCGAAATAACGCAAGTCCGTCGAAACGTTGTAAGCAAAACCGTGCGAAGTGACCCAGCGGCTCAAATGCACGCCGATGGCGGCGAGTTTTTCCTCGTCCTTTACTTCCTGCACTTCCTTTACGTCCTTCGCCGTGGAGCGCGCCGCCACATCCACCCAAACGCCCGTGCGCCCGGACACGCGCTTCGAGGCGATGCCGAATTCGGCCGTCGCGCGGATCATGGCTTCCTCGAGGCTGCGCACGTACCAGGCGACATCGCGGCGAATTTCGGCGAGATTCAAAATCGGATAGCCGACGAGCTGTCCCGGCCCGTGATAGGTGATGTCTCCGCCGCGATTCGTTTCAAAAAACGAAACGCCCATCTGGCGCAGCACTTCATCCGGGGCGCGAAGATTGGCAAATTTTCCGCTGCGGCCCAGCGTGATCACGTGCGGATGCTCGCACAGCAGCAGCACGTCGGGAACGGCGCCGGCTTTTCGCGCGGCGACCACGCGCCGCTGCAGCTCCCACGCCGCGCCGTATTCCATTAGCCCGAGATCGACGACCAGCAACTCTTTCATGGCATCCGAACTCTCAACTCTGACTCTCGACTCTCAACTCTTCTTCGTCGCGACGATCCGCTCGATCTGTCCCAGGTGATTCAGATCGTGCCCGGCCATCATGCAAGTAATCTGCTCGATGGTTTCGACGCCCCGTTCGGCGTGCATTCCGTGGTGCTTCCATTGTTCGGGCGTGAGGGATTTCAGCAAGGCGAGGTTCGCTTCCCGCAGCCACGCGGAACTGTTCCAGCGATTTGCGCGCGTCGCGCTTCTCATAGTGGCCGGCGGCGGCCCAGGCATCCTGGTCAAACGCTTGAATCGGCGTTCCGGGCGCGCCCAGAATCTGCCGCATCCGCCAGCCCGTGACAATTTCGCGAATCCGCGAGGTGCGCGAGGATTTCTCGCAGCCGACCATTTTCCGGGCGCGGGCCGCTTGCGCAGCTTCGCGGCGGGCACGCTCGCTGGATGAGGCGCCCAAGTTTCTTCGCCGTCCCGGCCTGCACTTTCAAGGGCTCCTGTCCCGCCGAGATTCGCCCATGATTCGCTGGGTATATTCCTGCGGCGTTTCCTTCATGATAGCGTTGCTCCTTCCTCGCCCTTAGCACCGCAATGCTCGACTTCTCGAATCATGTCTTAGTTTCTCCGCCCAACTTCTCGAATTGACTAATCTCGAACCTCGAGCTTAAGCGTTGATCGACAGCCCGCGCACCGCCGCGACCGCGTCGGACATCGCTTCCCAGACCGTCGGATGCGCGTGCACGGTGGACATCAGATCGTCCACGGTGGCCTCGAGCTGCAGCGCCGCGACCGATTCCGCAATAATTTCGGTCGCGAACGGCCCGATGATGTGCACGCCGAGAATTTCGCCGTCTTTTCGTCGGTGACGACTTTGATGAAGCCTTCGTGATGGCCCAGGATGGTCGCCTTGCTGTTTCCGACGAACGGAAATTTTCCGGTCTTCACGGCGTAGCCCGCCTCGCGCGCCGCGCGCTCGGTCAGGCCGATGGACGCCACCTGCGGCTCGCAGTAGGTCGCGTTGGGGATGCGCTTCTTTTCGATGGGAGGCATCTGCTTGCCGGTGATTTTCGCGACGCAGGTGATGCCCTCCATCGACGCGGCGTGCGCGAGTTGCGGCATTCCGGCGACGATGTCGCCGATGGCGTACAGGCGCGGCTCGGCCGTTTCCATGTACGGCCCGATGTGAATGAAGCCGCGCTCGAGTTTGGCTTTCGATTTTTCGAGGCCCAGGTTTTCCGTCTTCGGCATGCGGCCCACGGCCATCAGCACGCGCTCGGCGGCAATCGTCTGCGCCTTTCCGGCCTTGTCCGTGAAAGAAACGGTCGCGCCCTGCGCGTCTTTCTTCACCGACTCGACTTTCGCTTCGGTGAAAATCTGGATGCCTTTTTTCTTCAGGGCCTTTTCGAGTTCCGCGGAAATTTCTTCGTCTTCGATGGGCGTCACGCGCGGCAGCATTTCGAGCACGGTGACCTGCGTCCCAAACGAATTGAAGATCGACGCAAACTCGACGCCCACCGCGCCCGCTCCGACGATCACCAGCGTCTTCGGCACGGCCGGCAATTGCAGAATTTCGATGTTGCTGAGGATCGTTTTGCCGTCGATCTCGACGCCCGGAAGCGAGCGCGCCGCCGAGCCCGTGGCAAACATGATGTGCGTGGCTTCGACTTCGGTGGCTTGCCCGTCCTTTTCGACGCTCACGCGTCCCGGGCCCGCCCAGCGGCCCCAGCCCTGCATTTTTTCCACTTTGTTTTTGCGAAACAGAAACTCGATGCCCTTGGCGTGCTTGTTGACGACTTTTTCCTTGCGCGCCAGCGCCGCCGCCCAGTTGAGCGTGAATTCCTTCACGTCGATGCCGAATTCCTTGGCGTTCTTGAGCGTGTCGTAAATTTCGGCGGTGTGCAGCAGAACCTTTGTGGGAATGCAGCCGACGTGCAGGCAGGTGCCGCCCAGAAAGCCGTCTTTTTCAATGACCAGCGTTTTCAGGCCCCACTGCGCGGCGCGAATCGCGGTGTTGTATCCGCCCGGACCGCTGCCGATAATTGCGAGATCGTATTTGGCCAAGTGTCCTCCGCGGCAGGCAGGAGCGCCGCTCACGTTGCGCGAATTAGATGGTGTGCGCTCCCGCGAGCCCACACCATTTGATGAAGTGGAAATGCAGCCGGCGTCCGCCCTTTCGCGCGGCTTGCCCCGAAAGAATCGGGGCCTGCGCGGGAATTCCGCGTTTCGATTCTATCAGCCGCTCGGATGCGTCGCAACACGCACCGGACTTGCGTGGAACGGCAATTTTTCCGCCCATTCGCAGGCGCGAGGGGTCCTTTCAGGTGGCGATATTTGTGCAGAGGAAGCAATCGTCTCTGAAGGGTGTGACGTTACTTGACTTCGACTTTTATTTCCGATTCCAGCGTCTCGCGCAGCTTGCGAAGCAACTTTTCCCGGGTGAATGGCTTGACCAGCAAGGCGATTTCGGAATCGGCCAACCCAGCATGAGTGAAGCTGGTGTAGCCAGACATATACACCACTTTCATCTCCGGCCTGGTAGGCAGCCAATTTCGCGGCCAGGTCCTTGCCAGTCATTCCGGGCATCACCATGTCGGTGAGCAGTACGTGGATTTTGCCGCCGTGCCGCAAAGCGATCTCGGCGGCAGCCTCAGGCAGTTCCGCCTCCAACACCTTGTAACCGCTGTCTTCCAATAAGCTGCGCGTCAACCCTCGAAGCGCTTCTTCGTCCTCGACGAGCAAGATGTTTCCGAGCCGCGCAAGGATTCAGCCGGGGCAGCGGGCGGTTGTTGCACGCGGGCCGTTTGTCCGGCGCAGGGCAAGTAAATCTTGAACGTCGTGCCCATGTCCCGGTTCGCTGTAGACCCAGATGTGGCCGCCACTCTGCCTGACGACTCCATAGACCGTCGAAAGGCCGAGCCCCGTGCCCTTCCCGATTTCCTTGGTGGTAAAAAACGGTTCGAAGATGCGGGCCTGGGTTTCCGCGTCCATGCCGATTCCGGTGTCGGCAACGGACAGTAGCACGTAGGCACCCGGCTTCTGCGGGGGATGGCGGCGGGCGTAGTCCTCATCCAATTCGACTTTGGCCGTTTCGATCAATAGCTTCCCGCCTTGCGGCATGGCATCCCTGGCATTGACGGCCAGGTTGAGGATCACCTGTTCGATCTGGCTTTGATCCGCTTTCACGCAGCCCAGCGCAGGGTCCAGATTGGTCCGTCAATTCGATGTGTTCTCCGATCAAGCGCCGGAGCATCTTTTGTACGTTGAGGACGATGGCGTTGAGGTCCAGTATTTTCGGATCAAGGACCTGCTGCCGGCTGAAGGCCAGGAGTTGGCGGGTCAGCGAGGCGGCGCTCTGCCCCGCTTTCTTGATTTGCAGGCATTCCTTGAGCAGGGGGTCGCCCGGCGGCAGGCGCTGCTCGAGAATCTCGCTGTAGCCGATGATCACCCCCAGCAAATTATTAAAGTCATGGGCGATCCCGCCGGAGAGCTGCCCAACGGCTTCCATTTTCTGAGTCTGGCGCAGCTGTTTCTCGAGAGTTTTCCGCTCGGTGACGTCCCTGAAAATGGCGATGGCGCATTCCTGCCCGGCGACATCGATGATCTCGGCCGAATCCACGGCCTCACGAATTTCGCCGGACTTTGTGCGAAAGGTAATTTCCAGGTCGCGCACCGAGCCCTGTTTCTTTAACTTCTCGACAAAAGTGGCGCGATCTTCGGGCCGGGCCCAAAAATTCAATTCCCTGGAAGTGCGGCCGATCACCTCTTCGCGCGAATATCCGGTGACGCGAAGAAAACTATCGTTCACGTCGATGTAGCGGCCTTCCGGAGAGCGTAGCGATGGTGATGGGTTCGGGATTGGCATTGAACGCCTTGCGAAATGTTTCTTCCGCATTCTTGCGCTTCGGTGATGTCCACAAATGTTTCTTCGTTTACCGTGGGCGCGCCGCCCTGGCCCTCCACCAGGTTTGCGCTGCCCAGGAGCCATACCTTGCTTCCGTCCTTCCGCCGGAGGCATTGCTCGTAGTTGGTGAGGCTCTTTACTCGCTGAAGTATGGCGATGAAAGTATTTCGATCTTCGGGCTGGAAGTATCGATCGGTGATGGGACTGGCGATGAATTCTTCGCAGGTGGCGTAGCCGAAGATCCGCGCGCAGGCGAGATTGCATTCCAGGATTCGTCCGTCCAGCGTCGTGCGGATAACCCCCGCCAGACTCCTTTCGTATAGCAGCCGGTAACGCTGTTCCGCGGATTCCAGTTCCAGAATCTGGGCGAGAGCGGCGATCGAATACGGAAATCAGAAAGACAAGCGAGAGGATCACCATCGTGACGATCGTGATGGCCGCCGCTCCTAACATCGTGATGCTCGATCGCGTGCGACATGTCCGGGGCCGTGCCGTCGGCCGTGAAACTGGCCGCGGCCATTCCGGTATAGTGCATCGCCAGGATGGCAAGGCCCATGACGGTGGCGCTTACGATTTTTCGCAGGCTGGCGCCTTTTTTTTCGTCTCGCGCCAGGAACGCAAGCCGGAACGCCACAAACGAAATGCCAATCGCAAGAGCAATCGACAATGCCACCAGCCGGGCATCGTAGTGGCGCATGGCGGTCGAACGCATGGCCTCCATGCCGATATAGTGCATGGCCGCGATTCCCGCGCCCATGACCATGCTTCCGGCCACTGCCCGCCACAGGCTCATGACCTTGCAGCTCACGACGTAAAGGGCCACGGCGGAGGCTAGAATGGCCACGCGCAGCGACAGCATGACCGTGGGCCAGTCATAGCTCACGGGCACAGGCAGCCTGAAAGCCAGCATCCCGATGTAATACGTGGACCAGATACCCAGCCCCATGGCTCCGGCCCCGCCGATCAGCCAAAACATGAAGGCGCGGCCCCGCGCGGCCGTCACACGGCCCGCGAGATCCAGTGCGGCGTAAGAGGCACAAATCGCAATGAGAACGGAGAGCGCGACCAGACGATGGTCGTACGAACCTGTCAGCATTGGAGTTTCAGTGAGCAAGAATTATCCTCTAGGCGCCATCCGGCTGGCTGCGCCTCGAGACTCTTTCATTTTGCTACTTCGTATGGCCGAGACAAGGGCTGATGTTGGCTCGGCGTCGCTAACCCATTGATTCTAGAGGGAGAGAATGGCCCTTAATTGCTGTCCATCGCCTTCCACAATTCAGATATGCTAGGAGGCGTTGCATGCAATCGTCAATCCTCCAGTTCCATTTGATTACATACCAGATGTTGTCCACTTAGACACGTTCACGATGGTATTTGAAGAAACTTGGCAGGCTCGGAAGCCGCTTGGAGCAGGAATGCGTCGGCGCCGCAAGTCCGTATTCGACAGGCTGCCTTGACCGTGCTCGGAGGCATCTGCTAGCGTAGGTGGCTTCCACGGGCGCTGGCGCGCAGCGTCATTTCGCACTCGCCGGTCGAAAGCCGAATCAAACGTATGGATACCATTCACATTACGATGCCGGACGGCGCAATCCGCGAAGTGCCGCTTGGCACGACGGCGGCGGAGATCGCGCAGCAGATTTCGCCGCGGCTGGCGAAGGAAGCGCTGGTGGCGCGGATCGCTCCGATCCACGGGCCTGCGGCCGCAGCGGCGAGCGCGTCCACGGGCGCGGCGGCTGAAAAATCTCCCGACGCGGCGCCCGAAGCTCGCATGACTTCGGCGGCGAACGGCGAAGGGTTTCTGGTCGATTTGCGCGCGCCGATCGATCAGGACGTGCGGCTCTCCATCCTGACGCCGAAAGATCCCGAAGCGATTCAGGTGCTGCGGCACTCGGCGGCGCACTTGCTCGCCGCGGCGGTGCTGGAACTTTTCCCGAACGTCAAGCTGGGCATCGGCCCGCCGATCGACACCGGCTTTTTCTACGATTTCGTGCGCGCGGAGCCGTTCACGCCCGAAGATCTCGAGCGCATCGAAAAGAAAATGCGCGAGCTTGCGGCGCAGGACATCCCCAACGAACGAAAAATGATGCCGAAGCCCGAAGCGCTCGAGCTCTACCGCAAGTGGGACCAGGGCTTCAAATGCGAACTGGTGGAGGAGCGCGCCATCGAGCCGATGGTGTCGTTCTACACCACCGGAAAATTCATCGATTTCTGCCGCGGGCCGCACATCCCTTCGACCGGGCGCATTCGCGCGTTCAAGCTGATGAGCGTCGCCGGCGCCTACTGGAAAGGCCAGGAAGGCAACCCGCAGATGCAGCGCATCTACGGCGCGTGCTTCTACACGCAGCAGGAGCTGGACGAATATCTTCACCGGCTCGAAGAAGCCAAGCGGCGCGATCATCGCCGGCTCGGGCAGGAGCTGGACCTGTTTTCCGTTCAGGAAGAGGCCGGGCCGGGGCTGATTTTCTGGCATCCCAAGGGCGGCCTGGTCCGCAAAATCATGGAAGACTGGCTGCGCGACGAGCTGCTGCGGCGCGGTTACGATCTGGTGTATACGCCGCACATCATGCGCCTGGAATTGTGGAAGACCAGCGGCCACGCCAATTTTTATCGCGAAAATATGTTCGGCCCGGTGGAAGTCGAGAAAGACGACTACCAGCTCAAGCCCATGAATTGCCCGGGCCACATCCTGATTTACAAGTCGCGCCTGCGCAGCTACCGCGAACTTGCCGGTGCGGCTCGCCGAGCTCGGCACCGTCTATCGCTACGAGCGCTCGGGCGTGCTGCATGGCCTGCTGCGCGTGCGCGGCTTCACGCAGGATGACGCGCACATTTTCTGCATGCCGGAGCAGATCGAATCCGAAATCGAGGCGTGCATCGATTTTGCGTTCGCCGTGATGAAGACGTTCGGATTCAACCAGTACGTCGTCGAGCTTTCGGACTGGGACGCGAAGCATCCGGAAAATTACGCCGGCTCGGCCGAAGACTGGGCGCGCTCGACGGGCGCGCTCGCAAACGACGCTGACCAGGCTGAACATTCCGTTCAAGCGCATGGAAGGCGAAGCGGCGTTTTACGGGCCGAAGATCGACGTCAAGCTGATCGACGCGATCGGCCGCCCGTGGCAGCTCACCACCGTGCAATTCGATTTCAATTTGCCCGGGCGCTTTGGCCTGGAATATGTCGGCGAAGACGGCAACCGCCACCAGCCGCTGATGGTGCATCGCGCGCTGTGGGGCTCGGTCGAGCGCTTCTTCGGCATCCTGATCGAGCACTACGCCGGAGCGTTTCCCGTGTGGCTCGCGCCCGTGCAGGCGGAAGTGCTGCCGCTCAGCGAAAAATTCGCGGAGTACGCGAAGAAAGTTACCGCCGCTCTGAAGGACGCCGGATTCCGCGCGCATCTCGACGACCGCAACGAAAAATTGCAGGCGAAAATTCGCGACGCGCAGCTGCTGAAGATTCCCTACATGCTGATCGTCGGCGGCAAGGAAGCCGAAGCCGGCACCGTCTCGGTGCGCCAGCAAAGCAAAGGCGATCTCGGCCCGCGCCCTCTCGCGGAATTTCTCTCCGACCTGCGCCAGCAAGTAGATTCCCGCGCGATTTGATTTTTCCGCTACTTCTTGCCGGGTTTGCCGTAGCCGAGCCCCGGAAGCTTATCGGCGTGGTTTACCCTGTCATCGTATTCCTTGATCGCGGAAAGAGTGCAGGGATGCGCGTCCATTACCCAGTCCTTCCTTAGCTTCCAAAAAAACGTGATCGACCAGGGCTTTGCATAATTTTTCGGGTCGTCAAAGGTAAATACAATCTTCAAAGTATCCTGATCCAGGCGCTGCCAACGCTCCGTCTGGTGCATGGACTCGCTGATGGGAAAACCTTGCCAGGTGAGGAACGCCTTGCCGTTGTATGCGGCCGAGTCGACGACGAAGGTGTCTCCCTCCCAACGGCCAATGGAATATCCCATGTATTCGGGATCCACGTCGGCGGGAATTTTCCGCCCGTCCGTCCAGATCTCGCGCCAATTGTCGTAATACTCGAAATGCTGCACCAGCCTGTCGCGAGTCAAAAGGATCTCAAATGGCCGCGGTGTAAAAAAATTGCGCGACACGCCGAAGGGATCGCAATCGAGCACGGCTCCAGCCGCAATGAACTTTGCGTTGGCCAGGTACGTCGCCTCGCCCGCCGGCGTGAAGGGAGGCAGCGGGTTGGGATGGCCGCCCAAGTCGAGCGGATTGACTTCGCCCTTGGGCTGCATGAAGGGTGCAGGATTCCAAATTCCGGTAAGGTCATGCGCGTCGAACGCCGCAGCCTTGGCATCCGCCTTGGCCGCGCCGGAGTGATCTGTCTGGGCGCGCGCAACCGCCAGGAAGGCAAGCGCAGCCGCCAACGCGATCGCCGAACCTAAAAACCAATTTCGCATTCCTCGACTCCTTTCGACTCCGGCTCCGAACAGGCGATTCAGGTTTGAAAGCTCGCGGCTTGGATTTCAAAGAGAGCCGCTGCTACTGCTGTGGTTGCTCGCCCAGTGCTCCGCCCGTCAACTCGGAGCCGTCTGGGAGCACGACCTTGCGCAGCATTCCCACGGGCGTGCCCTTCTTGCTGGGAACGAAGGTGATGGTGATCTGGTCGCCGGGGTGCAGCGTCTCCCGCGACCATCCAGCCCTCCTCAAAACGGCGGGGGCGAGGGTTTCGATCGTCCAGTTTACGACCTTGCTGGAATCATCCTTTGAGTCCAGAAAAACCTGGCAGTGGGGATTGGACCAGAAGAATTCCGTCACGGTTCCCTTAAGGGTCTTGGGATGCTGTATGTCGTAATCCGATCCCCCGTGATGCGCGAACATGGGAATGCAGACCATCAAAACGCCCGCGGCCAAACCGACACCTTTTACTAGCCTACTTTTCATCTAACACCTCTTGGCGAAGTTCCTCGAGTTCCTGTTTCCAAGCGAAAGGGGAAAAGGGCCGGAGTCCCAGCCTTCCGGGCACGATGGCCTGCGGAAAAATCACCTTCAACCCGTATAAGAATTGTACGTACGCCTTGAGAGTCTCAGTGTCAAGGAAAAACGCCGATTGGACCCCGTTTCCCGAGTCGGTTTTAGGCAAGAATTGAAGTCGCGGCGTCTTGTAAGAGAGAAGAACGGAGTAACAGCACAAATCACAAAGGGGGACCTGGCGGTCCCCCTTTGTGACTCTCTGGTTTTCGCGTGGCGGCGTTTCCTTCGCGCCACCTGCGTTGCGCACCGCATGTGCGGTGTAACCTAAATTGGTGTCCTTCTTCTTTCCTTTGCAAGCTCGGTGGAGTCATTCTCCTTTCCGTGGCTTTTCAACCTTACGCACTCTTTTTACCATCATTCTCTTTCCAAGTATATGACCGGGGTCACTCATGCAAGTGACCATCGTCACGCGGGCGCTGCAGTAAGATTGGGCCGGAGGATTGCCTTCGCAGGCGGTTAGATATATGTTGCCGTTCGGACTGTAAATCGACATTAGGAACCCAGTTCACGCAGCAACGGTTGGGTGCATGCTCGGGAATAAGAGAAATTCAGTAAGGAAGAGCGGAGACCAGAAATGAATCGTGTACACGCAACAGTCAGAAACCTTCTCGCTACTCGCGCTGGCGCTGTTTTATTTCTGCTGTGCCTGAACTTGGGCGCGGCGGGCGCTGCTGAGGCGCAGGACGCGACCACCTCGCGGATCGAGCACGCCGACAAAGAGCCGCAGAACTGGCTCACGTTTTACGGAAATTATCGCGGCTGGAGTTACAGTCCGCTGAATCAGATCACGCGCGAAAATGTGAAAAACATTGTTCCGGTCTGGGCGTTCCCGGCAGGATTCCCTACGGGTGCCGCTGGACTCAGGCCAGGGCTTGAGGCGGCGCCGCTGGTCGTCGATGGCGTCCTCTATCTCGAAGGCATGCAGAACAATGTTTATGCGGTCGAGGCGGCCACGGGCCGGTCGATCTGGACCTATGAGTATAAATGGCCGGAAGTAAAAACGTTCAGCATAAGAGGCGCTCGCGGAATCGCGTTCGGAGACGGCCGGATTTACATGGGCACCCAGGACAATCACGTCGTGGCTCTCGACGCGAAAACCGGCGCGGAAGTCTGGAACATTCACGTGGAGGAAAATTCCGACTGTCAATGCAGGATTACCGCGGCCCCGCTTTTCGTAAAGGGCAAAGTGATCACGGGCAACGCCGGCTCCGGCTATCAAGCGCTGCGCGGCCACGTCAACGCGTACGACGCCAAGACCGGCGCGCTCGTGTGGCACTTCGAAGTGATTCCCGCTCCGGGTGAACCGGGCGCGGAAACCTGGGCCGGGGCCGAAGACAACTACTGGAAAACGGGAGGTGGCGGCGCCTGGTTCACCGGCACGTACGATCCGGATATGAATCTGCTCTTCTGGGGCACGGGAGATCCGACTCCCATTAACGGAACCCTGCGCCCGGGTCCCAATCTCTACACCGCATCTCTGCTTGCGCTCGACGTGGATACCGGAAAAATGAAATGGTATTTCCAGGAGACGCCGCACGATCTTTACGACTATGACTCGGCGGCGGAGCCCGTCCTCGTCGACATGGATATGGCGGGACAAAAGCGGCAAGTGATCGTCCACCCGACGAAGAACGGCTATGCGTACGAATACGACCGCGAAACGGGCAAGTTTCTCCGCGCGTTTGCCTACAGCGCGCCGAATTGGAATAAGGGCATCGACGAGCATGGCAATCCCATCGACCCCATCGTTCCGAAAGAGCAAAAGGACAATCTCGTTTGTCCGAGTATCCACACGGGCGGCCGCGGCATTCAACACTCGGCGTACAGTCCGCACACCGGGTGGTGGTACAGCTCCGACTTTGAGCTGTGCACGCATATGGTTGGCGGGTCCGATAAAGGCGATGAAGTGAATCCGAATGTTCCGCCGAACATCAGCGCGTTCGATCCTGCGACCGGGAAGAAAGAGTGGACCTTCAACACGAAGTACTACAACATGTCTTCGCTCCTGGCCACCGCGGGCGACTTGATTTTTGGCGGCGATTTGGAAGGCAACGCATTCGCGCTGGATGCTCGAACCGGCCGGAAGCTTTGGTCTTTCAACACCGGGGGCCGCATCGCTTCGGCTGCTGTCAGCTACTCCGTCAATGGGAGGCAGTTCGTCGCCATCGGTTCCGGCGGGGGCTCGGAGACGGAAGGCCGGCTGGCGAAACTTTATCCCGAAACCGCCGCGCATCTCGCGCAACCCGCTTCCACGCTTTTTGTTTTTGCGCTGCCGGAAAAGGAAAAGTAGATTCTTTATGATTGAGCCGGATTTCAATTGGAGCATTGCGCAGCCATGACGCGCCACAACGATAAGGAAGGCATCCGAGAGTTCTATGATGTCGTAAGTTCCCATTTCCACGAGTTGTGGGGCGAGCATTTACATCACGGCTATTGGATTCGCGGCGACGAAACCAAAGAAAGAGCCCAGATTCAGCTGATCGAGCATCTCGCGCAATTGGCGGAGATTCAGGCGGGACGCAGGATTTTAGACGTGGGTTGCGGCACGGGCGCCAGCAGCATTTTCTTGGCCAAGCGCTACAAAGTGGAAGCAACGGGGATTACGATTTCCCCTGTTCAGGTCAGTCTTGCGAATCAGGCGGCCGCCAGGGAGGATGTGAACGCAAATTTCCTTTTGATGGACGCCGAAGCGATGGAATTCGAGGAATTGTTTGATGTGGTCTGGTCGGTTGAATCCATTTCCCATTATCAAGACATCGAGAAGTTCTTTGCGTCAGCCGCAAAATTATTGAAGCCAAATGGGACCGTTGCCGTGATTGATTGGTTCAAAAAACCGAATCTCAATCCAGCGGAGTACAAACAACAAATCATCCCCATAGAAAAAGGAATGCTTGTTGAATTGGGAACGATGCAGGAGTACGAGGCGTGGATGAGATCGAGCGGCTTGAAAATTAGGAAGAGCGAGATCCTGAACAAAAACTGTTCCAAAACGTGGGATCTTGGTTTGGACATTATCAGGAACAAATCCCTGTGGAAACTTGCCGCTGAAAACGGCGCTATGTTCGTCCGTTTTCTTAAAGCCTTCCGGGCGATGAGAGCGGGCTTCGCCTCGGGAAATTTCGTCTATGGGCTCGTGGTGGCGCAAAAGATTTGAGGGAATCAGACCGCGGATGAATTGAGGGAATATCTAAGTTGAAAACAATCATGGACCAAAATCTCCGAGAGCTATTACATGAAATAGAAACGCGTGGACTGGAGAACGACGCGCGCGCGACCGAGCACGCGCGCAAGATGCTCAACCTCGAGCCCGCGAGTGCGCAGCTCCTCAGCATCCTGGTGCGCGCCAGCGGGGTGACGCGCGCGCTCGAGATCGGCACCTCGAACGCCTACAGCACCATCTGGCTGGCGTGGTCGCTCGCGCCGGCCGGCGGCCGAATCATCAGCATTGACCGCAATCCCGATAAGCACGCCCTGGCGCGCGAGAATCTCCGGCGCGCGAATTTGCTTGACCGCGTGGAGTTGCGCACCGGCGACGCCACCGAGATTGCCCGGCAGCTGGCCGGGCCGTTCGATCTGGTGTTTCTCGATGCCGATCGCCGGAAATTCCCCGAGCATATGCAAGTGCTGCTGCCCAAGCTCGCCCCCAAGGTGCTGCTCATCGCCGATAACGTCCTTTCCCATCCGGAGGAGATCGCCGAATACCTGAAATTGGTTTCGGGCCTCGCAGATTTTCAGCACACAACCGTGCCGGTCGGCAAGGGCCTGAGCATTGCCTATCGCGGATAGCATTGGATGGCCGAAGCAAGCGTTTGGAATTCGCATTGACGTACTTACTGCGAGTCGAGTAATTTGCAGCTATGGCTAAGAAAAAGATACACCAAGAAAAATGAGAAGAATGCTTTTCTCGGAAACCTGGATCGTCTCGGCGGAAAGAAATTGATGCAGCATGGCGCCGAAGAATCCTCGCGCGCAAAGGAATCGCGCAAGCACTCCGTTGGCGGCGGCCGCCGAAGTCTGGCTGACACTGCCGCCCGCGGCAAAGTTCGTCCTAGCCCTGATATCTCACTGCGATTCGGTTGATTGGGTCGGTGGCTCCGCGCTTCGCATTGGAGAGCGGGGTTTGGTAGCGCCGGCGTCTCGCCGGCGATTTTTCCGATCTCGACACTGCACAAAAACGCCGGCGAGACGCCGGCGCCACGAAGACCTTCATTCCTTTGTGAATTAGATGGATTGCATTCCGCCAATCGGATTCGTCTTGAGGAATGCAGGCTAATCGCGTCCGCCCCTGCCCAGGTGTCTACCTCTACTTGCCGCCAACCATCTTGAATTTCTGCACCCTGCGGCCGTCGACGGACTCACCCACATAAATGTTGCCTTTGGAATCCACCGCCATCGTGTGCGCATGCATGAATTCGCCGACCTGGTGGCCCGGACGGCCGAAGCTCCCGAGCACGCGCCCGCTGGCGCGGTCCGCCACGTCCACTTCTTCATCGATTTCATTGATCACGTACATATACTTCTCTCCCGGGTCGCGGGAAAATTCCACCGAAGAGCACGATCCCACCAGCGCCGCGTCTCGCTGCGCTCCCGTCCCTGATCCGGAAGCAGGCGTCCACACCTTATAGCTGAACGGCATGTCCTTCTTGAAATTTCCCATCGTGTCGAAAAGTTGAAGGCGATTCATCCAGCGATCGCACACGTAGACGATGCCGTCGTTGGCTCACGCGAACGCAATGTGGAGTCGGCCTGGCCGCGGTGGCTGCTTCTTCCGGCGAACGATGCAGTTTCCATTGGCGGAGATAGTGCCCGGTGCGATCGAATACAACGATGCGGAAATTGTTGCCGCCCTTCCCTTTCGCGTGGCCGTCCGCGACATACACATCGCCGTTGTGCGGATCGAATGCGATTTCCGACACGCGGAAGAACTGCGAAGGGCTCGAATTCAAGGGCGTGCCGTTCACGGTGCCGTCCGAGGAATCGAAAACGCCCTTCTTTCCGATCTGGAGGAGCATTTCCTTTCCGTCGTGGGAATACTCCTGAACGATGCCGTCCTCGGACCCGTCGAGCCACACATGGCCGTCGCGATCCACGGCGCATCCGTGGAGATCCTTGGGCAGGATTTTTGCGTCTCCCCAGGAGTTGACAACTTTTCCGTCGCCGTCAAATTCGAGCACGGGCGGCGCGGCTTGACCCGCGTTCAATTCGTCGCCGGTCAGCCCTTCCAGATGGCCGTCCATGCCGCCGACGTCGCTTACACGCTGGACAACAAAGACATGATCCTGGGAATCGATGCACACGCCGCCGATTTCCCCGGTCACCCAGCGCTCCGGCAAAGGCTTGGGCCAGTAAGGGTCCACCTCGAATTTGGGAACGCCGGCCTGCGCCCGCAGCGGCGCTGGACCCAACATAACAACCGCGAACGCCAGCGCGACGCAGGCCACAGCAATTCTGAAATCATTTCGTTCTGGTCCGATGCTCACTCGTCCCCTCGCCCCTTTTGGATTCACACACTCGCACTCAGTGGTGTCACTGTTGGTTTGAAATATTAGCCCAGGAATTTATTCAGTTCCTCAAGCAGCAGATCGGGTTTCTCTTCGGCGATGAAATGCCCGGTCGGCATCTCTTTGCCGGTGACGTTCGACGCCCGTTCTTTCCATACCTCGACCACGTCGTACAGCTTAGGCCATACGCCCCGTTGTCCCCATAAGATGAGAACAGGACAAGAGATTTTGTGATCCAGGTCGGCGGCGTCATGAATCAGATCGATGGTCGCGCCGGCGCGATAATCTTCGCACGAGCCGTGAATCGAGCCCGGCAGCGTGAAGCTGCGCAGGTACTCCGCGAAGGCCTCCTTGCTCAGAACGCCCGGCGGAATTCGCTCAAACCGCGAGCGGAGCCAGACTTCGGCGCTGTTGCCGATCAGCGTCTCCGGCATCGGCGTTTTCTGGATGAGGAACCACCAATGGAAATTGGCCGTGGCGAGTTCGTTCGTCACGCTATGCAACACTTTGTAGGTCGGAACGATGTCCAGGATGGCGAGCTTCGTCACACGGTCCGCGTGATCGAGGGCCAAGCGGTGCGCGACCCGTCCGCCGCGATCGTGACCGACGAGCGCAAACTTCTGAAATCCCAAACTGGCCATCAATTCCACCTGGTCCTGCGCCATCGCGCGCTTGGAATAATTCAAATGGTTTTCGCCGTCGGCAGGCTTGCTGCTGTCTCCGTATCCGCGGAGATCGGCCGCCACGACGGTAAATTTTTTGGCCAGTTGCGGCGCAACATCACGCCATTCAATGTGCGTCTGCGGATAACCGTGCAGGAGCAGCAGCGGAGGCCCGCTTCCCGCAGTGACAAAGTTGATCGTGGCGCCCGAGGTCTTGGTTGTAAGGTGTTTGAATCCCGGGAAAAAATCAGTTCCCGGCTGGTCCGCTTGGCTCAAGGCTCGGACTTCGCGAGTAAGTGCAGCGCTGGCAGAAGCAATCGAGGCAACGCCTAGAGTAGCTGCCTTTTTGAGCAGATCTCGACGGGTGTTATCAGGCATAGGGTTGTCCCTCCCAGGAGTAAGTAGGTACACCTTCATCGATAAGGGCGCAAGGCCCTAACTCTACAGAAGATCCCATGGAGGTATGACGATCGAAGAAAAGGACGGAGAACTTGCATTGTCAAGATTCGCCAATCCGCTGAAAGTGTGTCGATTAGTTTGGCAGCAACCCGTACACGTCCAATTCTCCGGGGATGGTGCTGGAGGATGTATCGCCGCCGGTATTGTTGCCCCGCGTCCCGACGTACACCTTGCCATTGGCGACGGTAGGCACTGTAAACTTCACCGCGTTTCCGGCCGCATTCCCGGCTCCTTGTGAACTGTTCCACAGTTCCGTTGCAATGTTCGTCGCGTCGTAAGCGTGAAGAACCGTGGGACCGCAACCGGGGGAAGACTGGCGTGCAATAGTTCCCATTGTCCAAGGCCCAAACGATTCCATTGAGGACTCCGGAAGAGGAAACCGATGGCGTGCTTCCGGGAAAGCCGAAGGTGCCGGGAGACTGCGGAACGCTGGAAGGGTCAAATTTGCCTGTCGCCGTATTAAAGGAGTAGCTCTGCAGGGGACCGCCCACGCCGGCTAGATAGAATCGTGCCGTTCCAAAACGCTCCGGTAGCAAAAATTGGAGACCCAAAATTGAATGCGCTGCCATGCGCTGGAATTGGAAGGGTCAAGTCCACCCATGGCATCGCGATTCAATAGATATAAGAACCCATCTTTGCCGCCGCCGATCACCAGATGGGCGACTGGACTTGGAGGAGCCTGATCGACAAGAATCGCGGCGCCCTCCGGAGCCAAAATCCAAGTCACTATTTTGATCGCTCATCTGGTCCGAAGGAGTGAAGTAGTCCGATACCGTCAAACCGCTGGTGAGCTTAAGGAACGAGTCCCCATAGTCGTTGTTGGGAGCGCGTCGAGCTGTTTGCATCAAATGCCCCATTGCCGGTGATGAGATAAAGATTATTGCCGGAATCCGCGGCAGGCGCACTGCCTCCCATCCAGATTCCTCCGAATCGCACATTGGGGGTTACGTTGAGCACAGCGCGTTTGCGCCAGATTAGCCGCGTTGTACCCCATGACCCAGCCGTAGTAGGGGGCATGTTATCCTCGTGAGAGGACCATGCGATATAGACGGTCCCGTTGACCAGAGCGAGGGCCGGGCGCTGGTTCTGTTGTTGGGCGACGAAAGTCGTTGTCGAACCGCCATCGCCTGTTCCCGGAAAAGTTCCCGCGATCGTCACCGGACTGCCGGCCTTCTCATTGCCGGTGAGAGTGTCGATCGCATGGAGTCTCTGGAAAAAGGTCGAGCCGGGCGGGTTCACCACGGACTTGGAGACAACGTAGAGCGTGTTCGTCGCAGGATCGATAACGGGTGTGCCGGTGACGCCGACTTCCGGCGTTATATCGCCAAACCCGTTGCCCACGAGATTCCCCGGAGAACCAGAAGGCACGGAAGTCTCTCCAGCAGTTCCCCCGTGATTCGTGTCTATGAGACTGACGTGCCAAAGCGTCACACAAGGGCTCTGCGTCCGCGTCGAACGCATACAGGCTTTCGTGCTGAGTCGCGACGAAGACAACATTGTGTTTTGCGCCATTGATCGTCAGGTTGGCGACCCACAACGGTTGAGTGTAAATAGCGCCATCGGCGACGCAGGAAAAGAGTTTCCCAAAAGTTGCGGCCGTAACATTTGAGGTCGTCAGGGCATATTCACTTGGATTACTGCCGTCCCGCGAAAGATCGTTGTGATAGGTGAAGACTCCGGCCAAGTCGGTCACGCCAATCGTTGCAGATGCGGATTTGGTATTGTCCGCGATGCTTGTTGCCGTAATCGTGTAAACACCAGCCGACGCCGAACTGAACGACACGGTTGTGGTTGTCTGGCCGTTGAGCGTTCCGCCCGCAGTCACTTTCCAGCTTACGCCAGCAGGTCCAACATCATTTGTGACCGTCGCTGTGAACGGGAGTTGTTGGTCGACGGCAACGCCGCCACGCTTTGGAGACAACGTGACGCTAATGTTGAAAACCGTAAGCGTAAGAGTTGCGCTTTGCGTTTGCGCAGTTGGGCTGGTGGAGTCAGTCACTTTGAAAGTGAGCGGGCTGTTCGTCACCATCTGTGTCGGCGTGCCGCTAATCGCACCCGTCGATGCGTCCAGAAATAAGCCCATTGGCAACGTGCCCGACGTAAGCAACCAGGAGTACGGCAGTGTCCCGCCGGTGGCGGCGAGCGTGGCCGAATAAGCCACACCGACCTCGCCGTTTGGCAAGGTTGCAGTGGTAATCATCAATGAGGCCGCAGCGACGGTGATCTGCAAGGGTGCTGTAGCGGTCTGCGCGGTTGCGTCGGTGATCTTGGCAATGAAGATGAACTGGCCGGTCGCTGTGGGCGTGCCGGAAAGCACGCCAGCAGAGGAGAGTTTTAATCCGCCTGGCAGTGCACCCGAAAGGACGCTCCAGGTGTAAGGGGTGGTGCCGCCGGTAGCAACGAGCGTGGAGGTATAGGCCATGCCGATCTCGGCGGATGGGAGCGACGATGGCGACGTGATTTCCAGGGGTTGCGGATTGTACCCGCCACCGTTGCCTGACTTGCAGCCGTGCAAAAATCCCCCGACTGCGGCCAAGAACAGGAGATGGAACACAAGACGGTGGGAACGCAGCGGCATCAAACACATCGCGATTATGTTCTCCAATAGCCACGCTCGGTGAGGGGAAAACCACTTCGCGCCCACCCAGGACCGGATGGAAACTTCCAAAAACATTCAAGAACAATCGAGTGTAGCACGATATGTTTCGGGCAAACTCTACCGGCTCGTTTCGGATCGTCCAACCGGCAATCGGCGGATATATTATTGTTATTTATAGTACCCTTGTGATAATAGATGCCTTCCTTTGAAGGGAACTATCGGGCGGCATCCTGGGATTACTTCCTTTGCGAAGAAATGCATGCCTACTTCTTGGGCGCCTGGGTTGCTTTTTTGTTGAAGTCAAGGAAAGCCGGCGTTGTCTTCGCAGACGTGCTCCATAATTTTCCAGTCCGGCCTTAACTGAAAAATTAGCTTTGCTCCCCAGGGCTTCGTATACGCCTTCGGGTCGTCGACGGTGAGGTCGATCACCAAAGAGTCATGGTCAACGCGCCGGATGCGCTCCACAAGGTGCATCGCGTCACTGTGTGGATAACCTTCCCGATCGAATGTAGTCTTGTCATTAAAACTGACCGTATCGGCAACGAGGGTGTCGCCTTCCCACCTGCCGATGGAGTCTCCCATCCATAGCGGACCGGCATCCTTGTCATGCGGACGCCCATCCGTGTAGATTCGGCGCACAAAGTGATCGAACTCGAAGAGCATGATCACCTGGCCGGGAATCTGAACGATCTGCACTGGAAAGTTGAGAAGATAGATTCGCGGCACGCCTGGCGGAAAACAATTATAAATTGGATCGCTCAAGACCGTGCTGGGGCTGGAACTGCGATATACCGAATTGGCCGCCTTGAATTTCGCCTCCCCCCAAGGCGTCATAGGGGAGATCGCCTTTCCAAAGTCAAGATTAATGGGTGAATGCGACGGATCTCGCAGTCGCGTCCAAAGTCCGGATAAGTCCGGTGTGGGAGCCGCGGGTTCGACCCTTGCCATTCCCTGCTGGTCAGCGGTTTGAGCGAATAGAAAAGGAGAGAAGGCTAGGGTCGCCGACAGGGCAAGAACCAAGCCCACTAAGCAGTGGCGCATTTCGGAGCTTCTCCTGACTAGTTTTACGTTCATCCGAAGTTTGTCTGAGCGAACTCTCATCAGTCCTGTAATGAATTTGGGTCGAGCTCTTGACCGTTGGACAGGACGACCTTCTGTAGACGCAAGGTTTTCGCGCCATTTTTGGGGCGATTCCCGATAATCGTGATTTGGTCCCCTTTCTTAATCATGTCCCGGTTCCAGCCGTGCCTGGTTAGGACATTCGGGCTGTTGGCTTCGCTAGTCCACACTTCGACGTTGCCCTTGTCGTCCTTCGCCTCGACGGAAATCATCACATGGGGATTGTTAAACTGGAAATCCGTTACCGTTCCCTTCACGGTCGTCAATTTCGTCGTGTCGTACGCCGACGTCCCGTGGTGCGCAAAAACGGGAGCTGAAACCATTCCTAGAACGGCAAACCCAGCGAACAATTTCAATAACCAATTTTTCATGCGAAACCCCTATCGCAAATCAAACCACGGCCAAACTGCCACGCGCCGTATTGTAACTCCAGCGACCCTTTTGCAATGACAGGGAAGCCATGAGGTCTATCGGCAGCCAAAGCCTATATCATTGTGCTCCCCGATGTGTCAAAGCGGCCTTGCGTACCCCCTTTATTCAAGTTCCATCCTGGCCGGTTTCGTGGAATTCCGCGGCGGAACGTCGCATTGATGGATTTTCGCCTTCGCGAGGGCAGTTCGCTCCTCGCGGAGGAAGGCGTCAGATCGGGCGGAATCGCGAAGAGATTCGATTGTGATAAACCTCTCTGCATTCATGCACGGAATGTAATATCATTGCTGCCATGAAATGGGATGTTTGCTAGGGGGATGGCCTTTCCCGGTTCGAGGACGCTTTGACACGCAAATATGCCGTATGTTTGATTTGCCTGCTGGTCATTGTCGCCGCCGTCGACACGATCCCGGATCCTCCTGCGATCAACCCGCCTAACAGCCACAGCTGCGGAATATCCGCACTGCATGTTCGCGGAACTCTTACGCTGCTGGAAAAAGAGTGGTTCGTCGCGTCCAGTTCGCTTCGATGCGATCACTTAAATTGGTTTTCGTTTAAGTTAGGACTCGACGACAGGCCCGTCGGAGTTTGTACCCTGCCTCTGGTTCGCCTCGCATCAGATACCTCGCCTCCCGTTTTTTCTTGAACTAGCGCCTATCTGATTTGCAAGGGACGAGAAACGTTTCTGTTTCTCGGGACGGCGTTGAATTTGCGATAGATCAAATCCAATGGAGGGAAAAACCATGATTGTAGGAGAACGGCTCCGAGCACTGCGTGAGGAAAGGAATTTCTCTCAAGGCGAAATTGAGAAGCGGACGGGACTGCTGCGTTGCTACATTTCGCGCGTGGAAAACGGGCACACAGTTCCTGCAGTTGAAACGCTCGAAAAATTCGCGCGAGCTCTCGAAGTTCCGATGTATCAGTTGCTGTACGACGGCGAAAAGCCGCCCCAATTGCCCAATCTGCGGAAGACAAAAACCGCTGGTGAAGCTGCCTTGGGGCGATTCCGGGAAAGATGCTCGAACGCTGGCACAATTCCGCCGGTTGCTGGGCAAAACAAAAGAGGAGGATCAACTATTGTTGCTCTCCATTGCCTACAAAATGGCGAGGAAAAACAGCGAGTGACCGTGCTCGGCCGGGACCACGGATGCCGTGGCAGGCGGTGGCGCCGAATCGCTCGTAGCCACCGCTTGCTATACCCGGCGATCGATAACATGCTCTTGGCGGTCGTATTGCTATCGGCTAGTACCCGGAATCGGTACTGCGTGTTTCGATCATCGATCTCTCCACGAATGGATCCTCTTGAACTGGTCCGTCCCATTGGACGGCTTCCTGTTGTATGCTGTACCCAGCCGTTAATTATCCGTTTGCAGAATTCGCAACCTTGAGACCAGTGGCAGGAGGCACGCAGATGAAATGGGGCCAGGTACTCGTCCCTCTTCTGGCGCTGGTTTCATCCTGTGTTTGTCTCGCGCAGAACAGTCAGCCAACGCCTGACCTGACGCAACGCGCCTTTACCCAGGCGATGCGCGATGGCCGGCTCCTAGACGCTGAGAAGATCCTCACGGACGCCATTCAGGAACTCGAACAGACTGATCCCCAGAGCTTGCGATTGGCACGCTACCTCACATTTCTGTCAGTAATTATGGAACGCCAAGGGCGCCATGCAGATGCCCTGGCCCTGGCCAACCGGGCATCCGAGATCAAGCGAATCGCATACGGGCCCACGGACTTGCGATTTACGAACGACCTTGTGAACCAAGCTGCCGAGGCTAGCGCGGCGGGCGATGATCGAGGGGCCGAGCAATTGCTGAACCAGGCCCTCGAAATCGTGCGCTCCCACCAAGCGGAACTCAACTCAGCGTCGAATATCGCCTTGGCGGCCGGAGTCCTCGGCAGTCTTTCGGCACTTTACATTGATGAGCATAGGTGGGTTGAAGCCGAGCCTTTGCTGCAGGAAGGAACGAAACTGTGTGACTTTTTCCAGGAACCATTCCGTGCCGGATATGCGGGGTGTGGCAACCTCCCGGAAAGGTTAGCGGAGGTCTATACAGCCGAAGGCAGGACCGTCGAGGCCGAGCAATTGCCGCGTACCTTGGACCTTCCCCGCGACCTCGATGCCCTAAACAAAACCGCCGAGAAATATGCAAAAGACGGACTCTACCCTTCGGCCGAAGAGGCCTACAACCGCGCCATCGCTTTGGCGGAAAAGAAGGAGGACGATCCGCGCAATCACTATGGCGGCCTCCTCGTGAGGGAAATCAACGCGCTCGGACAGTTGTTCGAAAAGGAAGGATTGAAGGATCGGGCAGAGCGGACCTACGAGCGCGCGCTTGAGGCCAACGAAAAACAGGCGGCTCCAGAGCGCGGCTATACAAGTTACGCTAAGCAGCTCGATCCTCATTACCTGCTCAATCTGTACCGCATCGAAGGGCGCCTGCAGGATGCCGAGCCTTTGCTTCAGCGTGTGCTCGAAACACAGGTAAGATCCATAGGAGAGCGCAATAGCACGGTCGTTCAAACGCTAACGACATTCGCGGGCGTTTATGAAGAAGAAGGGAATACGAACGAAGCTAAATATGCGCTGGCATTGCCCTTGTACGAGCGCGCCGTTGCAATTCAAGAGGCGATTCTAGGACCCGATAATCGGGAACTAGTCGGTCTTCTTGGAAAATGCGCCGATCTTCTCTTAAAACTTCACGACGATGCGAAAGCCGCTGAAGTCCGTGCTCGCATGGATATGATTTCAGCGGCGCAGCGGAACGATCCTAGGTAATTTTGCCAAAAGTTGAAGACGCGGGCGCTCCCCTCCTTTATCGCCCGCCATAGCAGATCAATTCCCGCCCGTCCGATAGCACGACCTTCACCAGACGCAAAGTATTCGTGCCATCCGTGATCTTGTGGCCGACGGCGGTAATCTGATCTCCAGGCTTGAGGGTTTCCTTGTCCCAGCCGGTACCGGCCATGCGGCTTGGACTCGGGCCGCCGGCGGCCCATTTTTCGACGTTGCCCTTGTCGTCCTTCGCTTCAAAATTGATCCACACATGCGGATTGCCCCAATCGAATTGCGTCACGGTTCCCTTCACGCTGGTCACATTTGCCATGTCATACCCGTGCCAGGCGTGGTGTGCGAACGCGGGGCCGGAAACCGTCAGAAGGCAAACAACCAAGCTTCCGATCCACAGTAGCCGAGTTTTCATAATGACACCTCCGCAATGCGTATCATCCACTTTTGGCGCGGTCTTGAAAAGATGGGTTGCGGAATTTCTCGATTGTCGCCAAAGCCGGTCTGATCCGCACTCAGCATGTATGTACTCCAAAGCCGGGATTGGTGTACCCTATGGGGCAGATTAGCCGAGTGCCATGCGGGCAGGGCGCAAGTGGACCGTGTTCCAGTACGAATCCCGCAGATGATTTACGAACGAATCTTTCGATGGAACGAGGAGCGCACAACATGAAAACGAGAGCTTCTATTGCCGCAACGCTTGATCCGAGGCGAGTGCTGGCGATTCTGATCCTGGTCTTCGCTATGGCCCTGGGTATTGGCTTCGCGCGGGTTGCGTCGGCGAACGAATCCGCCAACAGCAAGGATGATGCGGCCATTAAGGAATTCGTCGCCGGATTCAGCAACGGCTGGAACACGCACGACGCGCACTCCATGTGCGTCTCGCTCGCCGATCACGCTCTTGTGGGTCAACTGGCGCGGCGAATCCCTCGGCACGCGCCAGGACGTCGAGGAAGAACATGCCAAGCTATTCGCGGACCTGTACAAGAACTCGCATCGCACCGACGAGGTCAAGTCCATCCAGTACATCAGCCCCGAACTCGCCTCGGTGGATGACTACTGGACCATGACCGGCGCCAAGAAGCGCGACGGGTCGGATTGGCCCTATCGTGCCGGGCTCTATAACTTCTTGATGGCCAAGCGCAACGGGCGCTGGATCGTGATCGTTTCCCACGCCGCCGATTTCAATGCGATGGCTCCCGCGGCGAAGTGACTCGAGTAGCACAGCCACTTCTGGGCTGTGCGGTTTTTGGGCAGGAATTGCTATTCGGCGCTGCGAGGATCGCAAAGCCCGCACAGGTCCGCTGCGACGGTGCCTGTGCTACTAGACCCGCTCCGAATCGATTTATTTCCTCGCCTTCAAATACCAATCCAGAATTTGCTCTCCGGTCCAGTACAACACGCCGTTGAATTTTGAAGTGTATTCGTAGATTGCCTCGAGATACTTGATGCGGGAAGGCTGGCCGCTCAGGTAAGGATGAATGGCGATGGCCATGATCTTCGGCCGGTTCGCGCCTTCTTCGTACAGCCGGTCGAACGCATCCTTGCATTTTTGCGTCCAGTAAGGCGCTTCATGGTACTGCACCGCCATGACGGGGATGTCGTTGGTATCGAGCGAGTAGGGCAGCGTATACAAAGGCCCGTGCTTGGTTTCGATCTCGGCCGGCTCGTCGTCCCACACCCAATCGCAAATGTACTTGATTCCCGCGGCTTTGAGCTGATCGGGCGTATCGTACGTCTCGGTGAGGCCGGGCCCCATCCAGCCGATGGGCGGCTTGCCGGTGAATTCCTGAATCGTCTTGACCGATCGCTCGATCATCGCAACCGGGTCGGGCTCGCCGTGCATCGGGCGCTGATCGAAACTGTGGCCCATAAATTCCCAGCCCGCATCCTTGCAGGCTTGCGCCACGCGCGGATAATCAAGGCACACGCGCGCGTTGATCGAAAGCGACGGCCGAATTTTGAGGCGCTCATAGAGCGCGTGGAAGCGCCAGAAGCCGACGCGCATGCCGTATTCGTGCCAGCTCCAGTTCGGCACGTCGGGCAGAGTCGTTACGCCGGTGGGCGGCACCAGCACCTGCCGGGGCATCGGACGCGCAATGTCCCATACCTCGACGTTCACGATCGTCCAGATGACAACGCGTTCGCCGTTGGGCAATTGCAGCTTTGGCCGGTCGACGATTGCCGAGTACTTTGCGCGTTCACTGGGAAGGGTCATGCGAAACACCGCCTTCTGAAATTTCAAATTTGCATCGAGCGCGTGCGTCCAACGCGCCAAAGTGCTGCTGAGTTCTGTATCAGGCGTGTTCGCTCCGTGTCAACGGTCATTAATCCTGACTGCCAACCCTGGATTTTTTAGAATTATTGTTGTTTTTGCCTGAAATGGGTGCATGATTGCCTACGTCGTAGCAGCAGACCCCAATAAAACATACAGCAAGAGGAGGCATCCTTTGTCACCACGTCGAATTCTCATTGGGTTGTCCTGGGCCTGTGTTCTTTCTTTTGCATTTTTGATTCTTTCCCCCGCCGTGTTCCATGCCGCGCCGCAGGACTCGGGCTATCGCGTTCTCAGAACCATACCTCTTGGAGGCGAGGGCGGCTGGGACTACGTGACGGTGGATTCGGCTGCCCGGCGTGTTTACATTCCTCGCAGCACGCACATCCTGGTGATCGATGCGGATTCGGGCAAGCAGATCGCCGACATCCAGGGCATGAACGGATTGCATGGCGTGGCGGTGGCGACCGAATTCAATCGCGGATTTGTGACCGGCAACAAGACCGAGCAAGAGGGCACCGTCTACGTTTTCGATTTGAAAACTTTGATGCTTATCGTCTTCGATGAAATCGAACAGCATCGATACCGACTCGCTCCTCTATGACCCATCGACCAAGCGCGTCTATGTCAACAACGGTGACGGAATGAACCTGACCGTGGTGGACGCGGCGACGGCGAAAGTTGCCGGCACCATGGCGTTCAACGCCAATCCAGAGGCAGCGGCGGCCGATGGCAAGGGGAGCATCTTCCAGGATTACGAGGATAAAGGGCAAGTGATCGAGTACGATGCGATGAAGCTCACCATCAAGAACAAATGGCCCACTCCCGGGTGCGATGCGCCGGTGGGCATGGCGATGGACAAAACGAATCGCCGCCTGTACGTCGGCTGCCGCGGCAAAGGCGGCACCGCGCCCGGGCGTGTTGATCGTCATGAACGCGGATAACGGCAAGGTCGTGGCTTCGATGCCTATCGGCATCGGCGTGGACGGGGATGTTTTCGATCCGGCCACGGGCAACGTGTACGCGGCTTGCCGTGACAGCGGAGACGGGAAGACCGGCGCAACCTATATCTTCCACGCGGATTCACCCGACAAAATCAGTTTGGTCGCGACCGTCAAGACCATCTACGGCGCACGCACCCTTGCGCTCGATGCGAACACCCACCACGTCTTCCTGATCGGAACGGAAAAAAACGATCCCGTGCCGCCCACCGCCAAAAATCCGAATCCCCGTCCGAAACCGGATCTCAGCACGTTTGAGCTTTTGGAGATCGGAAAATAGGAGACGGGAAGCGGTCGCGGACCGTGTCATGAATCGGTCCCAAATACTGGATCAAGGAAACATCTTTAGAGCTTTGCCAAGCGGAGCCGTCTGGGTGTAGAGTCCCGGTTGCCGGGAATTCCAAACGGAAAATCTTTGGACAATTCAATGCGCCTTTCCGGGACGCGGGCGAAACGTCCGTGAAAAAACAAGTCTCGAGGATGACTGGGGGAAAACGACATGAGGAAACATGCAGGGCTGTTTCGTGCAGCACTGATTCTGGCGGTGGTTGCCGCGGTGTTCGTGTTCGGAAACACCAAAGCTTGGGCTCAGGGCGCCACGCCCGCTCCATTCAACAAAGTGACGGTATCGGATGATGTCGCCAAGCGGACGTTGATGAAGGCGGTGATCAATGCCGACACTGCCCGGGCCATCGTCGACTCCTGCGTCGAATGGCAGAAGGCGCAGCCCGGAAACCAATCGATCGTCATTTTTGTGCTCTCGCCGACGGGCGACATCATCGACTCCCACGCGATGGACGGCGTGCTGCCCATTGGCGCGGAGACTGGCCTGATGAAGGCCAAGACCGCGCTGTACGCGCGGTCATCGTCGGCTTCGGTCGCGCAGCGGTTCAACACCGTCGATGGCCGGCTGATCCGGTTGGATCTCGGCAAGTCGGAGGGCCTTTCCTACTACTTCGTTCCGGGCGGTCTGCCGATCGTGGTGGACAATCAACTGATTGGCGCGGTGGGAGTGGGCGGCGGAAATGCGGACGAGCAGTGCGCCTATCAGGCGCTCGTGAAAGTGCTCGGGCCGCAACCTCCGCTTGCGCAGGCCCCGCCGCCTGCTGCTGCGCCGATGGCAGGCCAGCCGCAACAACGGTAACTGCTCAGCCGACGATGGCTGCGGGGCATCTGGAGAAGCATCGAAATTTCTGCTGAAGCTCGCGCGGTAGGGTCGGTCCTATCACCCTAACTTCGCTCGCGGAGACGTTTAGGGCGGCGAAGAGCGCTCACCGCTCAAACCTCGATTCCGGCGTATGAAAGCCAGGCGGATGGCATGCTTATTGCCAGCCTGGAAATTTAAATTTTAGACCACTGGAGGGCAAGGCCAGATTTTGACATCCTAATCATGAGCCCAAATCTCCCAGGACAAAACCAATTGCCACAATCACAAATTTCATGCATTTGGAAGCAGCCCGACATTGCCGCGAAGTACCGGACGGCAGTTTCCCTTCACAGCCATACCAATCAATCCAAAGAGAGTCTTCTCTTTATCCCGGAATTCGCTGAAAAATGGCCCCTGTTGCGCTGGGCTCTGAAAAAGCAGTGCAAAAAATCGGTACGGCCTGTCGATTTTTCCCAGGCCTACTGGACGCCGCCGTTGCCGCCCAAGCTGGCCTTTGAAGTGGAGAGCAATCAGATTGAAATCGACCTGGAATTGATGAGCCTCGTGTCCCTTACCGATCACGACAGTATCGGAGCGCCCAGCGCCTTGCGGCAACTGCCGGACCCGGTTCGGATTCCGTTTGCCGTGGAGTGGAGCGTCCCCTTCGAAGGAGCTGTATTTCATCTGGGTGTTCACAATCTGCCGGAGAGCCAGGCGCACTTGATTATGGACGACCTGGCCGCCTACACGCGCAACCCTTCCGCGCCGCGCCTGATGGAATTATTGGCGGCGCTTCATGAATTTCCGGAAGTATTGATCGTCTTCAACCATCCCCTTTGGGACCAGCATTGCCTGGGGCAGTCGACTTTCCGGCGTACTCTTGACCGGTTTTTACAGAGCCACGTCGAATTCCTTCATGCCTTTGAACTCAACGCCATGCGCGCCTGGACTGAAAATAAGGGTGTGATACAACTGGCCGCCGTTTGGCAGCGCCCTCTGATTTCAGGCGGAGACCGGCATGGATGCGAGCCCAGCGGCGCCCTGAATCTGACGCTGCGCCACCAGTTTTTCCGACTTCGTCGACGAAATCAGACGCGAGCAGCTCAGTCATATCGTCTTTATGCCGCAGTATGCGGAGGTGCTCGGCATCCGTTTCCTGCAAACCGTGATCGACACGATTCGCGACTATCCGGAACATCCCGCTGGTTCCCGCCGCTGGGATGAGCGGGTGTTCCACATGGATTTTCAAACCGGGTATCATCGTCCTTTATCCGCGCTATGGAAAGCCCCTCCGCCCTATCTCGGGCGAATTTTTTCCGTTTTTCGCATGGTGGAAAATGCCTCGGTGAGGCACGCTTTGAATTTTACGTTTAGAGAAAAATCGGAATTGCATCAAGCTTCGGAAATTCCGCATGAGGTCATTGCGTGACGCCTGACAATATCAGGATGGCGCTATTTCCGTGTACGTACCGGGAAATCGACGGCGTCGCGAATACCAGCCGGCAGTTTGCCGCATTTGCAAAAGAACGCGGATTCGCGTTTCTCCTGGTTCACGCGGGCCCGCGCGACGAAGTGGTAACGGATGGATCAATAACCAGAGTTCAACTGCGCCGCAGCCGGGTCAAGTTCCCTCTCGATGGCCACCACGAGTTCGATCTTCTGTTTTTGCGGCACTATCCGAGGCTTCTGCGCGCTCGTGCGCGATTTCAGCCCGGATGTCATTCACATCACCGGGCCCGAGCGACGTGGGAATCCTGGGGACTCTGCTGGCTCACAATCTGGGCGTCACCTTGGCGGCCTCCTGGCAAACCAATCTTCATCAGTTTGCCCGCTGCCGCGTGTCCAGGCTCCTCTCCTCCTGGCCGGAGAATCTGTCCGCCAAATTGGCCGCCGCCGCCGAATTCGCCAGTTTCCATGCGGCCGCTCGCTTTTACAAAATACCGCGGCTGCTATTCGCTCCGAATTGTGAACTGGTCGAGTTGCTTGGAAAGACTACCGGCAAGCCCTGCTTCTTGATGTCCCATAGCGTGGATACCGAGGCTTTCAGCCCGGCATTTCGAGAACGACCCGCCGGCCCGTTCCGAATCGGCTACGTCGGGCGGCTCACGCCGGAAAAAAACGTGCGCTTCCTCGCGCAGCTCGAACGAGATCTGCTGGCCAAAGGCAATCGGGACTTTCGGATTGTCCTGATTGGCGAGGGTTCCGAGGAAAAATGGCTGCGGGAAAATATGCGGCACGCGGAATTCAGCGGCTGGCTTACCGGCAAGGACCTTTCCCGCGCATTTGCGAACATGGATGCATTCGTGTTCCCGTCGGAAACGGACACGTTTGGCCTGGCGGTTCTGGAGGCGCTTGCTTCCGGTGTTCCCGCCGTGGTGGCGCCGCGCGGCGGCCCAGCCTACACAGTCGAGCACGGCAAATCCGGCTACATCGCGAATCACTTCGATGAATTCGCTTCGTTGCTGACGATCCTGATGACCCAGCCCGAGTTGCATGATTCGATGCGGCTCGAAGCCCGCCACCGCGCTCTTTCCATGGGTTCCTGGGAACAGATTTTTGCGGGGATGTACAAAACCTACGAACGCTACGCGCGCTCTGCACCCCAAGTCGAAAGCATCCTTCTTGACGATGCAAGAAAGATCGTGAACACCTGATTTGAAATCCAAATTCCGGCTCCGCAAATCCGCCGGAAAGACCTGCGATATTTATGTCCATTGGCAAACACTATTCCCGATTACCGATGGCGCCCTTGCTCTTGCTGATCCTCGTGTGGCCCGCAAGGGCACACGCGCAATCCACCATTCCACAAGAGATTATCGAACCGCGGTTTGAATCTCTCGCAGGTGATGGACAAGCTGGTCGAGAAAAATGCCGAACGCGCGGACGCGCTGCAAAAGTATCAAGGCAGGCGTTTTTATAGCCTGGACTACACAGGCTTCCCCACTTCCCTTCATGCCGAGATGGTTGTCGACATGATTTACGACGCGCCCGCCACAAAACAATTCAAGATTGTTTCCCAGAGCGGCTCCCAATGGATCATCGATCGAATCCTGAAACGCCTTCTGGAAGCCGAGCTGGAATCCATGAGCGAGGAGAATCGGGCGCGCGTCGCTCTCAATCCCAGCAATTACGATTTCAGCGGACTCGAGCATCAGGATGCCCCCGATAACTGTTCTTACGTGGTCGCCGTTCAACCCAAAATTCCGAACAAGCTTCTCTATCGTGGCCGGATCTGGGTGGACAGCAAGGATTTCGCCGTGTGCCGCATCGAGGCGGAGCCCTCCAAGAATCCGTCCTTCTGGATCAAGAAGACCGTGATCCACCATTCCTATCTGAAGATCGGTGATTTTTGGCTGCCTTCCAAAAATGAATCCGTTTCCGCCGTACGCGGGGGCGGGCGCGCCGTCTTGACCATCAAATATCAGAATTATGAAATCCTGGCCGCGCGGGGCTTAAAGGGAAGCGACGCAGGTCCATCCTCAAGTTCCCTTGCGCTGCCGATTCACCCGGATTGAAAAAGATTTGAAGGCCGAATTCCCTTCGACAGCTTATCGAGTAGAGATGGCAGGCTGGATCGTTGTCTGATAGCTGTAAGCCTCGAGCCATGTGCCGTTGCGCTTGAACCAGACGCGCGTGACGTGCAACGGCAAGCCGTGCTCGGGCTGCTGAAGTGAAGTCATCACCATCGCGCCGCCAAACTCGAACATGTGCGCCGACACGAGAGGAAACGGCGCGATTCCCGCTACCTTCTGATTATCCAAACCCGCCATTCGCGTCGCTTTGTCGAGCGGGCGATCGCTATTCGAGGTGACCGCAAAAAATTCGTCGGCAATGTGAGCGGCCCACGCCGCGGAATCGTGCGCCGCCACCGCCCGCTCCACTGCCTGGTACGCTTGGATCACCTCGCGCTCGTCCTCGTTTTGCGGCTGGAAAGGCACCGTATTGCACGGGTTTTCGCACTCTCCCTTCCCCGCCTCGGCGGAAGGAGGGGCGCCGATCGAGACGGCCTGATAAATCAGCAGTTGCCAGCCCGCGCCGCGTTTCACCCAAACGCGCAGGATGTACAGGTTTCCGCTGGTCGTTTGAACCACTCCGACCTGGCCATAGGGCGTGTGGCTATCGCACTGATAATAATCTTACCGCCGTCGCTTGCCTTGCCGGCCTCCTTCGGCAGTCCCTTCCCGGATCGGAAGTCCTCCATGATTTCTGATTTGTTTCGAGTGTTTCCGGAGGAATCCGTCCAGGTGAAATTCGGGTCAAGGAATTTGCCATCCAGCGTACCGGCGGTGGTTCCGGATCCGAATATCGCGAGGTCCGCCTGAAGCAGCGATTGCTCATCATTGGGAGCGATGGCTATTTTGAATGCCACCCCCGCCAATGCGCCGGCGCAAAGCGCGCCAATCGCGAGCACAGCTGAGAGTTTCATAGCGAGTTCCCCGAGTGCGGTTCCACGGCGGGTGATTTTAGCGTGATACCGTCAGCCTCAATCCAGTGTGCGATTTCTGAAGTGAAATATTTCGCCCTTCCACCAAACGCGGCGGCATGAATTCCGGTGGAAGCTTCACTCGCTCAGGTTAATGTCGAGCCCGGTCAAACGCCGCTGAAAGCCGTCGAACTGCCCAAAAAGAGGAGGGTGCGTGTTATTGTTGAATACATCGTGCGGATTGAGGCGATTCGTCACGTCCAGCGAAAAAACCCCAATGCTGATCTTCCTGCGCTTGGCGTTCTCCTTGAACGGCATGTGCACTGTAAACTCGCGGGAGAGTTTTACATCCAGAGAAAAGTAAACCGGGAAACGCAGGCTATTCGGCACGCCCACATAGTTCTGCTGAACGTCCACATTCGAATACGGGAAACCGGTATGAATGTCCGCCACAGGGCTGAAAATAAACTTTCTTAGGCAGCGTGATGTAACCCCAGGCAAGCACCCGGTTGGGGACGTCGGAAGGCTGTACTCCATAGGCGTTCGGCCGGATCACCGGCGCTTGAACGGGCAGGAATGTGTCCGAAAGCGTATTCAGGTCGCCGCGCGCGCGGCTCCAGGCATAGGAAATATTCAACTCGTTCCGTTCGCTCGGCCGGTAACGTGCCGTGATCTGAGCCTGCCGATAACTCGAAGATCCTGTATTTTCAAGGACCATGAAACCCGGTCGTCCCGGTCACGGGAAGAATCGGATTCAGAACGAAAAGATTGACCGTATGGGTTTCATAGTAGCCAACTCGAAGGCTGATGTCCTTCCGCAAGGGAGCCTCCGCTTCGATATTCCACGTAAAGGTGCGGGTACTGCTGTTGTGGTCCATCAGCGTTGAAGAATTCCCGGGAATCCCCGAGGACTGATAGACATTTTGCAAGGTGTAGTTCTGTGGGGGCAATGAAGCGGGAGAAGATGGTGATCATTCGCTCCTGGTAGCCGGCAAAATCCGTCGCCAGAAGCGGGACGTGTCCATAGATCAAACCAGCCCCGGCACGGACTACCATCTTGCTGTTTAGCATGGAGTAAGCCAGGCCTGCGCGCGGCGCGAAGGCCACATCCCGGCCGGCTGTTTGATGCGTTAAACGGCCCCCGAAGGTCAAAGCCAGGCTCTTGGTTAACGACCAGCGATCCTCCGCATATTCCGAGACCTCGGTATCGCCTCCTCGCAGATTTCCGGCGCCCAGAAAAGCGATCGTCTCATCGACTGTGCCGTTCTGCTCCAGGAGATTGATCGGACGAGAAACGCTGCTCCCTGTAAAAGACCGGTGGAGGACATCCGTTCCGAACTGCAATTGATGACTGCCAAGCCAGGACTTTGCCGGCAGTTGGAGAACGGGGAGAGCCTCCACTTGATTTGCGTTTCGCGAAAACGCATTGAAGTAATTGCCGCCCCAGCCTTCGGGATTGATGGTCATGTCGAGCGACCCTTGGCCGTGGTCGGTGGTATAGAAATTCGTGTAGCGAACGAGCGTGGTAAGAACCATGCCCGAATCGAACTGGTAAGCGTCCGAGATTCCGACGGACGCGCCCCGGCGCCGAATATTCGCTGAAGCGGTTTGCGGGATGAGCGAATCGATATTTGCATACAAAATCGTCGATGGGAAAACATTCACGTTCACGTTCAAAAGATGCTTCGGTGAAAACGTCCATTGGAAATTCGTGAAGGATACCAGGCTATAGGTGACCGTTTCGTTGACGGGCCACGACAGCCCGTGCACCGGGTCCTTGCGAAATTCGTACGTCATGTTCTCGGAAAAATTGAGTTTGTTCTTGATGAGAGGGCCGCCGAATTCCAGCCCCGGAGTCATGTTCAAAAGGCCAATCAGATGGTCGTTCTTGCCTCGGAAGGACGGAACGATGTCCAGAAGCTTGTAGTTCCATCCTGGCCCGGGAGGCTTGATGTCGATTCTGGTCAAGCCGCCGGAAAATCCGCCGTACGCGGAACTGTCCGGAGTGCTGAAAACCTGGATGTTTTGAATCGCATTGACCGGGATAGGAATCGCGAAACTTCCCGACACTGGATCCACGTTTTCCGCCGAATCCACCAGGAGCATTCCCTGGCTTTCCGCCTGGCCATTGAAGTTCAACTTCCCTTCCTGCGTCCGAATGACGCTCGGAGACATGGCCAGGGCCTCGGTAAATTTTTGCGTGCGGAGAGGCAAATCCTCGAGTTGCTGCTCGTTGACCGTAGCCGTCGCGCTTACACTTTGCGTCGCGACTTCAACGGCTTCCCCTTGCACCTCGATCCGCTCCTCCACGGAGCTGATCTGCAAAGCGATGTCCTCGGTGACAGCTTGACCGGGTCCGAGCGTCACCGCGGCAGTCCAAGGCTGAAAACCTTCGACGATGGCTTCCAGGTTGTAACTCCCCGGAGCCAGATGCGTAAATTCGTAACTGCCCTTGAAATCAGTGACTGTCGTTTTGGATGTCGATCCCGGGGCCGTGGCTGTCAACTTGACCGTGATGCCGGCAAGAATATCGGTTGTTTTCTGTCCAGTAGTGGCTGTGACTTTGCCGGTGACTGAACCGGACGTGACCTGCGCGGCAATTCCCGGTTGTTGCGCGAATCCGGGCATCGCGCAAATCAAGATGGCAAACAGCAACGCTCCGCGATGCGGATACAAGACGCCGTCGCTTCCATTGCGGCACAATTTCAACGATACACTCCACTATCGGACGGGACACGATGACCTTAGTAAGCTGAGCCTAACTTCCCGGAGTATGGGCAGCGCTGCGTCTTGGCAGGCCAAACAAATTTTCTTGCTGCCGTCGTTCATTCCGTCTGGCCGCAGGGATCAGGAATAAATCGAATCTTCTGAAAGGAGTGGCGGACGAAACCAATTCCAGCTGGATTTACAGTTGACGACTACTTTGAACGCTTAACTTTCACCCCCGTGGGGGTGGCCTTTTCTCCGTAAATTTGAAAGCCGTACTCCAATGGTCGCCTGTTTTGCGTCTCGCTCCAAGGACTAGCTTGCATAGGTTTTCGCAAACGGTTACCCGGACCTAGGGTCATCGTTAAGGATGAGATGCAATCACCGGCCACGCCAGGACCGCGCGAAGCTCCAGGCGAAGGATCATCGCCCCGATCCGGGTACATAAACGGAGTCAGGCGTTAAAAAGTGGACTCACCGGCAACGCTATTTCTGCGATGGCCAGTGAATGACGACCTGGTTCTGATAAGAGGACTTGCAGCGGGAGATCGATCGACTGCGTCTGTTTCGCAGTCAGGTCGAACTCTCGCACGACCTCGTGCATGTTGGGTGCGCGAACTAATACCTGGTGATGGCCGGGCGCGAGCTTCAAATCCAGAGGCGTTGGCCCCAGGTACTTCCCGTCGATCCATGCCTGGGCATGATCCGGTACAGTGTGCACGGCAACCTGCGCCGCGTCCGGACCGGAATGGCTCTGAAAAAACTGCCGGTTTGTCTTCGCTGCCGATTCGGCCGTCCCCCCTGGAACGCCGGCGGCCGCACCCGGGCCCGCATTCGACGTGGTTTCAGGGAGTCCCATATTCGGTACCGGCGGCTTCAGGGCTGTAGTAATTCCGGCCGAATTCGCCGTCGCCATTCCGTACTCTGCCGCCGCCTGTCCGTGCAAGGCGATGGTTCCCGTGAAGATGAGAATGAATATAGCGGCACAATGACGCAGGGTGTACAGGGGCATTTCGGCCTCCTAGACCAAACAGGTGGGGGACAATTCGAATGATAGTCCCACTCACAATTAGCAGCAACCAATTTCTCTGGCCGGCTCAGGCCCCCTATTCCCTCCACGTCGCATCCCAATAACCTATACGAAACGGGGCAGATAGAACATCTTCTCTCCAGGGCATTCTTGAAATTTCACCTTCGCGGTTCTTCGGCCCTGGGGTAGAATCAACTCCCGCTTGAGGCACTGGCCCGCCATCTCAGGGTGTTCGCGGCTGCGACTATGATCCAGCTGACTAATGTCTCCAAGAGCTACGGAGACAGCAGGGCCGTGAAGGCTCTGATCAATTTGAGCCTTACGGTCGAACAGGGCGAGCGGGTCGCGGTGATGGGACCGTCCGGCTCGGGGAAGTCGACGCTCCTCAACCTGATTTGCGGTCTGGACCAGCCTACCTCCGGCTCGATCAAGCTGGAGGGCATTGAGCTTGCCGCGCTGGACGACGACCGGCGCACCCGTCTTCGGCGGGAAAAAATTGGAATGATCTTCCAAACTTTCAACCTCCTCCCCACGCTCACCGCGCTCGAAAATGCCGCCCTGCCGCTCCGTTTGCAAGGCTTGCGGAGGCGCGAAACGGACGAGCGCGCCACGGCCATGCTGGAGCGCGTGGGGCTCAAGGACCGGGCGCACCATCGGCCCGACGAACTTTCCGGAGGCGAGCGCCAGCGCGTGGCCATCGCCCGCGCGCTGGTTTTTCGTCCGCCCATCCTGCTCGGCGACGAACCCACCGGCAACCTCGACTCGGCCACCGGAGAGGAGATTCTTCGCCTCCTCGACGATCTGCATAGGGAATACAACACCACCGTTCTCCTGGTGACGCATAATGACCTTGCCGCGGCTTTCTGCGATCGAATCCTGACGCTGCGCGACGGCCAGTTCGTCAAGGAAGTGCGGACCGGGCGAACCGGATCTTCGCCCAAATGCCCGGTCATGGTGAACTGTTTTCCGCCCCGCATGCGGCTCGCCTCGATGAAGACGATGTCGCCGCCCGCGGGCGTCCAGACCAAGCCCACGGAAACTCCGGGCGTCTTGACGCGTTCCTCAACTTCCCTCTCAGCGCGATACTTCGGCACGCCCAGCGCTTCGTGCACTACTTCGGGCGTGACCACGAGCTTCTCGGTTTTGCCCTCGGCGATGCGCCGCGCCTGCTTTCGGATCAATGTGGCGATCTCGCGTTCCAGATTCCGCACGCCGGCTTCACGCGTGTAGCTATGAATAATTTCGCGCAAGCCGTCGTCGGTGAATTCGATCTGTTCGCCCACCTTGATCCCGTGCTCGTCCGCCTGCTTGGGAATCAGGTATTTGTTGGCGATCTGGATTTTTTCGACTTCGATGTAGCCCGCGAGCTCGATGATTTCCATACGATCTCGCAGCGGCTCTGGAACCGGATCGATCATATTGGCCGTGGCGATGAACAGCACCTTGGACAAATCAAACGGCACGTCCAGATAATGATCGCGGAACGAGCCATTCTGTTCCGGATCGAGCACTTCCATCAGCGCCGCCGATGGATCGCCCCGAAAATCGCGCCCGAGCTTGTCCACTTCGTCCAGCATGAACACTGGATCGTTGGTTTCGGCGCGGCGAATTCCCTGGATGATTTGCCCGGGCAACGCGCCGATGTAGGTCCGGCGATGTCCTCGGATTTCCGCTTCATCGTGCATTCCGCCCATCGAGATGCGCACGAATTTGCGGCCCAGAGCCCGTGCGATGGATTTCCCGAGCGAGGTTTTCCCCACGCCTGGAGGCCCGAGGAAGCACAGGATCGGGCCCTTCATTCCTGGCTTGAGTTTTTTCACGGCCAGGTAATCGAGAATCCGCTCTTTCACCTTTTCGAGGTCGTAGTGATCCTCGTCCAGGATGGCCTGGCCCTTCTGGATGTCGATCTCCTCGGTCCCCGAGGATTTCGCCCAGGGCAGAGAAATCATCCATTCCAGATACGTGCGCGCGACCATGTACTCGGCCGAAGCCGGAGTCATCTTCGCGAGCCGCTTCAATTCGCGGTCGCACTCCTTGCGCGCTTCCGCGGGCATGCCGGATTTTTCGAGCTTTTCGCGCAGCTCGTCAATCTCGGCCTGGCCGTCGTCGGACTCGCCCAGTTCCTTGTGAATCGCCTTGAGCTGCTCGCGCAATAAATACTCGCGCTGGCTCTGGCTCACTTGTTCCTGCACCTGCTCCTGAATCTTGTTGCGAAGCTCGAGGACTTCCAGTTCCTTCGAGAGTTCGCGAATCAGGGTTTCGAGGCGGCGCCGCACGTCGGCCGTCTCCAATAGTTCCTGGCGCAGCAAAGTCGGAAGAGAAGGTAAGTTCGCGGCGATGAAATCCGCGAGACGAACCGGGTCTTCGATATTGAGCGCCGCGGTTTGCAGATCATCGGAAAGTTGCGGCGAACGCGCGACAACGTCGCGGAACAGTTCGCGGGCGTTGCGTTCCAGCGCCGCCAGTTCCGCGTCCTGCTCGCCAACGAGATCGGGCTGAATTTCGACGCGAGCCGTAAGAAACGGCCGGAAGCTGACCAGTTCCACGACACGAATCCTCTGCAACCCCTCTAGGAAAACGACAACGTTCCCGTTAGGCATTCTCACCAATTTGTGGATTTTTGCGGCCGTGCCAACCAGGTGCAGGTCCGCGGCGGCCGGCTCTTCAACTCGGGGATCGTGCTGCGCCACGATTCCGAGCAGCTTTTCGTCTCCGTGCAGGGAGTTCAGCAGGGCCAACGAGCCCTCTCGCCCGACCGTCAGGGGCTGTACGCCTCCCGGAAACAAAACCGTGTCTCGAACCGGCAGGATCGGCAGCTCTTTGGGAATTTGAATCGTCTTTTCGCTCATTGGGTCCCCCTTAAATTTCTAAGGCAAACAGCGTCGCTATCACTCGACATTTAAGTTAGATGCGCGACAAACGCAAAAGATACCTAAAGCAAACACAGCGGTTAGCAACAAACTTTAGTGTATGCCGCTAAACAATTACGAGCCCTCGTTCGAGCGCAAGGACCGCCTGTAAAGCAATAAAAATAAGACTTTTAATGAAAGGAGAAGCCCGAATCCGTTTGTACGGCGCTCTCGGCTCCTCGCTGTGTAGCATATATCGGCATTATCAAAAACGTCGTGAGCCCGCTTGGATTGTGTGCGGATCCCAGTCCTTTCCGGAGTGTAGCGCCCGCCTTCAGGCGGGCATTTGTTCGATTCCAAACAGCCCACTTGAAGGTGGGCCCTACAAGAGCCAAAACCAATACCGGTTCATGGCTGGGACATCGCCCGGGCATACTGGAGGGCGCTTTCGCGGTCTTGGAGTCTACCTTCCAACTGGGCCTCCTCCACAGCGAGCAGGATTTCCTTGAATCCGGGCCCCGGGAAATCCCCATGCCCTTGAGATCATCCCCTGTGACCAGCTTAGGGGGATACACTTTTTCGGGGGGAGTTTCCAGAAGAAACTGCTGGACGAAGGTATAGTTTTCCAGGTTGCAGTGGCAGGCCATGCAGTCCAAGCGGTGCAATTCCAAGTGCTCTTCAAACCGCGGCAGGCGCACGAAGCGCTTGAGCGTACCGACGCGCATCTGCTTCACGTCCTTAAAGCGCATGTGATTCGCCACTAGCGCTTTGATTTGCTCCATGTCGTCATTCGAGAAGCGCAAGGCGCGGCAGATGTGCTCGGCCATGGCCACGCCCACCTCCACGTGGCCGTCGAAGCGGATGCGGGTGCCCGGCCCGTTCGCCGGAACGAAGGTTGGCGGCTTGCCCACATCGTGCAGCAGCGCTCCCCAGGCGAGCGTCAGGGAACAGTGCGGCCGAAGATTTTCGAGCAGCATGAGGGTGTGAATCCACACGTCGCCCTCGGGATGAAACTGCGGCGGCTGTTCGACGCCCTTCATCTTGGCAATGTCCGGAAGCACAATGGGGAGCAATCCCGTTTCATCCAGCAACTCGAATCCGCGCCGCGCCGCGCCTTCGGTCAGCAGCTTGGTCAGCTCATCGCGAATGCGTTCCGGAGAAACCTGCGTGATTTGCGGAGCGAGGCTCTGAGCCGCCGCCATCGTTTCCGGCTCGATCCGGAAACCGAAGCGCGCCGCAAACCGCACGCCCCGCATCATGCGCAGTTTATCTTCGGTGAAACGCAGCCGCGGGTCGCCTATCGCGCGCACGATGCCCGCGCGCAAATCGGCGCGCCCGCCGACAAAGTCGAGCACTTCGCCCGTGGCCGGATTCATCAGCAATCCATTAATCGTGAAATCGCGCCGCCGCACGTCTTCCTGCGCAGTATCCGCGAAAACAACATGGTCGGGATGCCGCCCATCGGAATACCCAACATCGGAGCGAAACGTCGCCACCTCGACTTGCGTTCCGTCCTCAACCACCAGAATCACGCCGAACCTCGCGCCCACCGCAAGGCTGCGCGGAAAAAGTTCCTGCACGCGCTCCGGCCGCGCATCCGTGCAAACGTCATAATCCGCAGGCTCGCGCCCCAATTCCAGATCGCGCACACATCCCCCCACCATATACGCCTGGTGTCCCTGAGCGCGAAGCGTCGCGCAAACTTGTTCTGCCATTACTCGCGGAGTCATTCCTGAATTATGCGCCAGTCGGAGCGATCAACAAAGGATTGAGAGAATTCGGAATCAGGCCACATTCCGAGAAGCCGGCGAGACTTTTCGAGACTGGGCACGCCGGGGCGGCGGAGATCGTCACACTCTTCCAGTTGCATCGAGTTTCATGGATAATTCTACGTCGTCTGCAAAGGGAACGCTGAGGTATCCACCACCGGGCGAACGAACCCGAGCGAGATACTCCGGGCAATAGTCGGCGTTGTCGGCGACGACAAACGTGCCCGCGTGCAGGCGTGTTTCAAGTAGCGAAAGAACGGCCGGGTAGAGCGCCTTCGCCCCGTCGAGAAGAACGAAATCAATCCTATCCGGCAGATTGTGCGTGAGGGACTGGAGAGCGTCGCCTTCGCGAATCTCGACCAGATCGGACAAGCCTGCAGCGGCTATCTTCTCGCGAGCGTGCACGACCTTCGAGGGCTCGAATTCGGTGCCGATAAGACGGCCACCACCATTGTCCTTGAGGGCAGCAGCGAGATGGATCGTCGAGAGGCCAAAAGAAGTTCCGAATTCGATAATGGAACGCGCCCCAGTCGAGCGCGCAAGCATGTACAACAATGTTCCCGTTTCTCGGGACACGGCAAGGTGGAAGTCCTTCATGCGAGAATAGACCGCCCGATAATCCGTAGCGCCCGTGATCAGCTTTGCGCGATCGTCCGGAGAGAGCGTGGCTAATTTCTGTTCGAGTGCATCGTCCGTTCTCTGTGCGTCGGCAAATAGCCGCGCCAGAAGAGTTGAAACAGGTGGAGTCATGAGAGTCGTCATTTTGGAACCTCGGATAGCGGTAGCGCCAAAAACTGCGCTCCTATAGAATACGAATGATTCGTCGCATTTGTCTATTCGCATTCTGGAGAGGCATCGATGAAAACCCGCCGAACCCCTGTCATTTCTGTGAGAAAGCGGCCAGGGCAGGCGCGCTCGTTGCGCCTTGTTACCTATATTTTGGAAGCGGCGGTTCGTGTTTTGGAACGGGAGGGGGCTCAAAAATTCACGACGGCGCGCGTGGCTGAAGTAGCGGGCGTGAGCGTCGGATCGCTTTACCAATACTTTCCGAATAAGGAAGCTATCCTGTTTCGGCTCCAGACAGACGAATGGAACCAGACCAGCGCGCTTCTGGAAAACATCCTTGTTGATTCGAATGAGTCTCCGCCGGATCGGCTGCGCTCGATGGTGCGCGCATTTTTCCGGTCTGAATGGGAAGAGGCTTCGTTGCGTACGGCACTCGGGGATGCCGCGCCCCTCTATCGTGATGCGCCGGAGGCACGGAAGCACAGAAAAATTGTCACGCGCCAAGCGCTCACATTCATGAAGGAGGTGCTGCCCGAACTTCCCGCCAACGAGCGTGCGTTCGCTGCCGCCGTCGTCATGACAACCATGTCAGCAATTGGCAAGAGGGTTTCCGGCGAGGCTCGTTCGAAATCGGAGGTGGATGCCTGGGCGCTAGCGATAGGAGAAATGCTCTGCGCGTATCTGCAGCGGCTGGCAGAGCGGAAAAGCTCACTATGATCGGGCGAATTCAAGTTGCGATGGTGACGGCTAAGCAACAGAGGCAACCAACGACCTGCTGTGCCTGTGAGACGGCCTGATCGGGACATGTCGTTGGCGCCAGCGCCCACGAAGATTGAGCTTTTCGCAACCCAGAAGGACATCGTCGTAAGGCCTGCGCATCCCGGCGGTAGAATATTAATGTGAACTCCATCCCATGGCGCGTGCAGGCGGGATTCGTTGTCTGTGGGTATGCCGCGGTATCAGCGGCTGCGGCGGCCTTGCTCTTTGTTCGGCACTTGCAGGAACTTAAATATCCCGCTGAGGCATCTGGCGGGATGTGGGCTGCCGGCGACCTGTTCCTCTGGATTTTCATCGCCTGTCTCTTCCTGGTTCCGACCGCCCTGCTAATCTGGATCACGGCAAAGTATGAGGCCTTCTATACCGCATATTCCAAATTCCTGTTGGGTCTCAGCCTGAGCGCACCCGTTTGCCTGGCTGTGCTCAATCTTGGAGAAAATCACGTGGGAGAGAGCCTGATGAATCTCTGTATGTACAGGCTCATGGGGTTGCCCTTTATTTTTGTGGGAATGGGGTTCAGCCGGATAGTAGCCAAATTTGATCGAGCAAAACGGTTCGCTTCCTACGCGCTCCTGATCGAGGGGCTGACACTAGCAATCGCCGTTGTACTGGTCATCCATTCGTTCGCCGGCCGAAAATAAGCATGTAGCGCCCGCCTTCAGGCGGGCATCTGGCGTTGCTTCCACGGCGGCGTCCAATCGGCGCCCAGAGGTGAAGTTTTCCAAGGTCGTGTAAACGATCCAGAGAACGGATACTCTTCGAAATTTTTACAAATTCCCTTCCGAACGGGGTTCATCCAAATGTAAGCCGCCACGTCATTGGATTTTTCGTCCGCGCGAAGAATATGATCGTAATAGTTTTTCTGCCACAGCCTCACCCCAGCTTCTTGCTGATAAACGTACCCCGTTTTTTGTTTAAAGATCTTGGCAAGCACCAACAGATTGCTCGTTGGCGCGTTCCCGAACACCAGGAAATGCAAATGGTCGGGCATGACGCAATAAGAGTCGACTAGAAATTGGTGAAGGAGGGATTCGGTCCGCAGCATCTCAATAACCCGGTTGGCCCTATCGCTATCGAGAAAAACGGGCTTCCGATTCTCGCAGCACATCGCCACGAAAGACCATTTTTGTCCGAAGTATTCCCTGGGGTCTAATCGATGCGTTTTGCGGGTAAATTCCATTTTGAGAAATTCAAGGCTTACACGCCTTGCTATCAACCGTTGGTACTCCGCCGGATGCCCGCCTTAAGGCGGGCGCTACATGAGCCGAACCCGAAACAATTTTAGGGGGATCGGCACTTCGATATAGCGGAACGGCGCTTCCACATCCTTGTACCAATGGACCGTGTCCGGAGGGACGATATACGCATCCCCTTTGCTGATGCGGTGGGATTCGCCGCCCTGGATGGGCTGGCCGCCGAATTTGTCGGGGCCTGCGGCTTTCGTCGTGCCACCGATCGCCAGAGTCGCAGAACCACTTACCACATATACGAAGGCGGTGAAACCTTTATGGCTGCAGCCCTCGGGTTTGCAGGCGGACTTTACCGATTCGCGGCTGTGCGTCGATACGTCGAAGGTTCCTTTGCTGGACGTGCGGCTCCAGAGGAGATCGCTGCCACCATTGGAGACCGCTTTGGCAAACGAGGCATCCAGTTTCGTGTGATCGAAGACGGTGATGATTCCGGCGGACAAATTCTCCTGCGCGGTGGTGTTGCCTCGCCAGATCGCGCCAACCGCGACGAGCGCCAAACTCGTCAGGAGTGCCCTTCGGATATTCAGCATAGTTTTTATGTCTCCATTCGTGATGTGCGCGGAAATTCAGCGCCGCTGTCGCAGGATTGGACTGCAATCGCTGGCCGATTGTCAAATGGCGTCGCTCGCGAATATTGTCTTGATTTGAAGGTTTTTCGGATTTAGGAGGGCCGAGCTTCAGCTCGGCCGTTCCGGTTCCGTTAATTGAAGGCTTTAGCCCCTGGAGCTTCAGAGGTTAAAACCCGGGATCAGAGGACACTATTCGTCGGGACTGAAGTCCCGACCTCCTTTTGAATCGACCATCGCCAATTCCTTTCAAATCAGGAAAGCGCCTGCTTGCCAAACCATCCATTCAATCCTTGAAATCACGCGCCGGCTCAAATGGCCGTTCCCTACTTGCCTCCCTGGACGGCCGCGAGTTGTTGTTGGTGATTCGCTTCCGCCGTCTGCCCGTGAAATTCAGCGCGGACCTTCGGCAGCATATTGGGATATTTCTCCTGCAGAAATCGAATCAAATTCTCGCGCACGTAGCAGCGAAGGTCCCATGCTGCGCCGGAATCGCGGGCGTCCATTAACGCGCGAAGCTGCAGGGTGTGTTCCGTGGAGTCGGTCACCTGAAGGGCGCACACGGTCCCTTTCCAGAGATTCGTGGATTTCACGATGCGCTGCAGTTCCGCCCGAACCTCCTCGACAGGCACCGTGTAATCGACATAGAGAAGGACGTTGGCGAGCAGATCCGCGCTGCTGCGCGTCCAGTTTTGGAACGGATGCTCGATGAAATAGGAAAGAGGCAGCACAAGCCTCCTCAAATCCCAGATTCGAACTACGACGTACGTGGTGCCGATTTCCTCGATCCATCCCCATTCCCCTTCGACCACCACGACGTCCTCGATGCGTATCGGCTGCGTGAACGCGATCTGAATTCCCGCGACCAGGCTCGAGAGCGTGCTCTTCATCGCCATGCCAACAATCAATCCGGCCAGCCCAGCCGAGGCCAGCAGGCTCACGCCGATATGCTTGATGGCCGGAAATGTCATCAGCATAATGGAGAGAGTAACGACCACGACGATTACGATCACAATGCGGTGGAGCACTTCAATTTGCGTTTGGACACGGCGCGCGGAAAGGTTATCCGCTATGTCGATGCGATATCGCGCGGAGATCAGGTCGGAGAGGATCTGGCTGACCAGGATGACGAGCCAGGCTGTCGCGGCGATCAATCCAAGTCCGGCGGCGCGCTCGATTGGAGTCAGAATGTTATCCGAAAGGCTTGCTGCGGGAAGCGCGGCCATGATCGCCAGCAGCGGCAAAATCCAGCGAGAGGGGCCCTGCCCGTGGATTACGAGAGAGTTGACAAAAACACTTCCCTTCCTGCGAGCCATGCGTTTCAGAGCGAAAAACAAGACCGTATGAACCGCCAACGCGAGGAGGATCGCGCCGGCCAGAATGATGACGGACCACATCCAAGCGTGCCAGTTCTTCAAGATAAGTTCCATCATCGGCTCCGATCGCGGTTCACCTGCGCCGGCGATTAGCCAACACCTGTGGCGGAGGCGCGCCTTCTGGAAAAAAGAATTTGGATTCCGGACTCGTTAGGGCAGAGCCCGAAAGCGGCTTCCTGGAAACTTTGGACGCCGTGAGGGGTGAGCTTCGATCATTCTAGCAGAGCCTGAATACCAAGTGCCTAATGACGAAGGGTTAGGGCATGGGGAGGCAGTCGTGTATTTCAGGCTCCCGCGGACAGTAAACGATAGTGCTGCGGGAATGTGCAATACGGCCTCGTTTTGACGAGGGGACCGGTGATGACACCGATTGTTGTCGCATCCGGACGGGCACAGTCTTCATGGCGCACGCTGCGCGAGCGGCACCGGAGCTATTTCTTGGGCGCGGGCAAGGCCGTGTACGCCGCGTCAACCTGCTTCCAGGTTCCGCCCACCTTGCGCCACACGAGTGTCAAGGTGAACGCGCTATCTCCATTCGCGCTGTGGTTCAGCTGCGTGCCGACCATGACGGCGATATCTCCGTATACGTGAGTGATCACGTTGGCATCCGGCGCGCGCCAGCTCTTCCGGGGATTCTTCTGCAGATAAACCAAATAGCCCGGCTTGTCCATCACCTCGCCCGTGGCATGGACGTGAATGTAGTCGTCTGCGATGAGCGCCGAGACCGCGTTGATGTCCCCGTCGCTGATGGCCTTCATCCGCTGCTCGTCCAGTTTTCTTAGTTCCGCAACCGCACTCTGCGCGTGCAAAGCGCCGGCACCCGACAGAAACACTATCGCCAGAAAACAAATGCCGCGAACGACCTTGCGCATAGTTCCTCCTCCGAATCCTCTGAATGTGTGCCTATCTCTACTGTGGGTTCTGACGCTGGAAACGCTCTTCCCGTTTCGCCTAACACTAATTTGAAACGCAAATTAAGTCCAGACCATCTCTAAGAACCGGAGAACCCATCCCGGAAAACTTGCACGGGGCCGTCGCACGGAATTCGATCCGCTATGTTTTGGTGACGATTCGCAGCGATTTCAAGGGCTTCGCCGAGCAGGCGGGATTGGTTGACACGCACTGGCACTAGGACTAGACTCCGCGCAGTTGGCGATTGCCAACCTGCGTAACACAACACGTTCTGAGGAGGGGGCTGATGAATAACAATAGAAGTGTACGGAGCCGGGCATTCGTTGGATTGGCCGGCCTCTGCTTGTTTGTTTTGTGTGCGGCGCTCGGAGCGCAGGCGCAATCCGCGCCAAAGTACAAGTTCGATCCGGACTGGCCCAAACCCTTGCCGCACAATTGGAAAATGGGAGGCGTCACGGGCTTGGCCGTGGACAAAGACGACAACGTGTGGGTGCTCGATCGTCCGCATGACTTGCGAGACATGGAGCTGCGCGCCGAGCTACCCAATCCTACTTCCGACTGCTGCACTCTCCCTCCCTCAATGATTCACATTGACAAGAACGGTGACGTCATCGGCTCCTTCGACGCGCCCGGAAGGGCACGGCATGGCCGTCGACAGCAAGGGATTTGTCTATATTGGACAGGACACGGTCCGCAAATACGATCCCAAGACCGGGCAAACCGGTCGGTGAAGTGCCTCGCGTGCCGGATCGGATGGCCGTGAACGGCGAAGCAGCCCTGGCAAGGCGCCGCCCACATTCCAGGCAAAGGCAGCGCAGGCCCGCTCGGAACATATCCGGGCAGCGTCGGCGGCGGCGCTCGGCCCCGATCCAGCGGCCGTAGCGGCTTTCCGCGCCAAGTATCCCCCGACGACGCCGATGATTGTGGGAAACATCGAAGAGATCCGGCTCGACGAACCCGCGCACGAACTTTACGCCACGCGATAGTTATCTCGGCGGGCGCGTAATGGTGTTCGACCTGGACACTCTTGCAGTTCAAGCGCGGCTGGGGCGCCTACGGAAAACCGTTGTCGGAAATGAGCACCGATGACGCAGACCGCAAATACACGCCCAATGGACCGATGCCCAAGGAGTTCCGGGGCCACCTCACGCTGAATATTTCCAACGATGGGTTTGTCTATGCGGCCGATCGGATGGCCAATCGCATCCAGGTCACCACGAAGCAAGGCAAGTTCGTGAAGGAATTCATCCTGGCGCCAACAACGGGCCAGGGCGGTTCCACCGGCGGCGTGGCCTTTTCGCCCGACAAGGCGCAGAAGTTTCTATTTATTTCCGATCTCACGAACAACCACATCTGGTTCCTCAACCGTGAAGACGGCGAAGTCCTGGGCCGGATGGGCACCATGAGCCAAAACGGCGGCCAATTCATGGGGCTTCACATGATCGCCGTCGATTCGAAAGGCAACATCTACACTGGAGAAGTTTCGAACGGCGAGAGGGTGCAGCGGTTCGTCCCTGCGAAGTGAGAAGCTAAGTAAGAGTGGTTGTTAAATCAAACCGGTTGGCTTATATCCAGTCCGCCGCTATGGGTCTTCAGGACGGGAGCGGCAACGCTCCCGTCCCGATCACCGCTTCTACTGCTTGACGTATTTCCGAATATCCTTCAGGACGACATCCGCGCCATACACACTGCCGCTCGCATCCGCCGCGACGCCTTCGGGTGCATTTGTTGCCACATTGGCCGGATGGGGGATCGGGATAAATGCCGTTACCTTGCCGTCCTTCGCGCTTCCAACTCGGATGCCCTGATCGAAGCCCGGGTTATAGGTGGGCTTCTTCGGGTCATCCCCCTGATCTACGGAGTCGGCGACATAGATCATGTCGTGCTTGTCGATGAAAAGTCCGCTCGGCGAACCAAATTGTTTCCATTCCTCGAGAAATTTTCCATCCTGGTCGAAGATCTGGATGCGCTTGTTTCCACGGTCGGCCACAAATATGCGCCCCTTGGAATCCATGCCGAGGCCGTGCGGGACTTCGAACTGGCCGGGGCCCGATCCATGCTCGCCCCACTGCTTGATGAACTTGCCGCTTTTTGAGAATTTCACGATACGCGCGTTGCCTGTTCCAGCGGTGTGTCCGTCCGCCACGAAGATATCGCCATTCGCCGCGACCACAACGCCGTCCGGTTGATTAAAGGTGTCCGGGCCATTCCCGGCTACGCCTGCCTTCCCTAGCGTCATCAAGACTTTCCCGTCCGGGCGGAACTCGATGACTTGCTGGCCTTTGCCGTCTTTCCCGGAGTTGTCTGTCGCCCAGATGTTTCCCTTCTTATCTACGTAGACGCCGTGCGGGACGACAAACATGCCCCCGCCAAGGCTCTTGACGAGCTTGCCCGAAGCGTCAAATTCGAGAATCGGGTCTGCTTTCGAATCGGCGCAGGAATTGCTCCCGCACCGCTCGGCAACCCAGATATTGCCCTTCGAATCGACGGTGACGGCGTTTGTCGATCCCCACTGCCTTCCGTCTGGAAGCGGTTTGCCCCAACCTTCGACGGCGCGATAGGGATTGGGCGCGGCATTCGGCTGGGAGTCCGCCTGGACGCGCGCCCTACTCATTACCATTGCCGATAAGCCCATGCCGCCGATGGCGAGCAGGAACCAAATGCGAGATTGTCTTGACTTCACGATCCCTCCTGAGAAATCCGTGTTGGAAAATAACTTACGTCTTGCTCGCTACCCGGCAAAAAACCCTTGCAAGCCTACGGTTAGGAGCTGGAGGCACTCCCACCAAATGTCGCCAGCTATTCCTTGGGCCTTGGGTATTCGACGCACGCATGTTCGTTGATCTTCCAGTCTGGCTTTAATTGGTAGTTGATGGTCGAGGTAATGGGCTTGGTATACGCCTTGGGATCCTCAATTGTCAGGTCGAGCCGCAAACTGTCATGGGCCGTCCGCTGAAAGCGTTCCGTCACATGCAACTCATCGGAATGGGGATGGCCCGCCCGATCCAGCCAGGTTTTATCGTTGAAATCAGTGGTATCAACTACGAGAACATCTCCCTCCCAGTGGCCGATCGGGTCCCCCATCCACAGACGCTCATCGGGATCAATTTCCTTGGGATGCTGGCGCCCATCCGTCCAAATTTGGCGGAGAACATTGTCGTATTCGAAGAACTGCAACACCCTCCCGCGCGTGTGAATGAGTTCGAAAACGGTCGGATGGGCATAAATCCGAGGCAAACCGGGCAAATTGCAATCGTAGGTCGGATCGTTGGTATCCGCCACCATGTGCGGGCCGAAGGAGGGCTTGTTGGCTTTGTACTTCTCCAGCGCCCAGGGCGTCATTGGGAGCTCTTCCGCCTGGAATCCATAGCCCAGGTAGCGTTGGTTGGGGCCTCCGCGGCGGCTCCAAACTCCGGACAAGTCAGGCGTGGCGGTCGGGGCCTGCGCTTGAGCTTTGGCGTCATGAGGGTCCGCGGTCTGAGCGCCCAGATAGGCGGCGGACGGGACAAGCGCCAAAAGCGCAAATAGGAAACAGAACGCACGGGTGGACATAGGGAACCTCCTGACCAAAATTTATCTCTCTGATGGTTGCATCCTACGCTTCTATTGACTTCGACGCAATGAATTGGGGGTCGCGTTTCAACTAAAGCAGCAGATGCATGGGACAGTCATTCTTCCTCTTCCGCGCGCGATTTTGTCATCGAGCCGCCGAATTGAATTTTTGAGAAACCGAAGCGGTCGCGCAGGGCGTCGGTGGCCTGCGCCAGGCGCTCGAGTTTTTCGCGGCGCGACGCCTCGAGCAGGTCCAATTGCTCGCCGCCGTGCGTAAAGGAAGAGAGCGCGACACCGAGGAGCCTTACTTTTCTGGAGCGGTCGCAGTGGCGCTCGAATAATTTCTTCACGGTTTCAAACACGATGGGGTCGAGGTGCGTGGGCTCGCGCAGCGTGTGGGCGCGTGTGATGGTTTCAAATCCCGTGTAACGGATCGTGACCGTTACGGTCGAAGCGCTCAGCCCCGCTTCGCGCAACCGCTTCATCGCTTTCTGCGAAAGATGGCTGAGCGTCGAGTCGAGTAACTCGCGGTCCTGCGTGTCCTCGGAGAAAGTGCGGTTGTGTGAAATGGACTTCGGCTCGGCGTCCACGAAAAATTCGTAGGTGTCTCCGCCGCGCGCTTTGCGGTAAAGCGCCGTGCCCCAGCGGCCAAACTCCCCCTCGAGTTTTTCTCGCGCGGCGGCGGCAAGCTGGCCGACCTTTTCGATCCCTGCCGCTTTGAGAGCCGCTTCGGTGACTTTGCCGATTCCGGGGATGCGCCGCACGTCCAGCGGCGCCAGAAACGCTTCCTCGCTTCCGGCGGGAACCCAGACCAGACCGCGCGGCTTGGCCTGATCGCTCGCTACTTTGGCGACGAGGCGCGTTCGCGCCAGTCCGGCCGAACACGGCAGTCCCGTGGTCGCCGTAATTTCGCGCAGTAGCGCATCCGCGGCTGCAAGCGGCGGGCCGTGCAGCTTCTCCGTCCCGGACAGTTCGAGGTAGGCTTCGTCCACCGAAGCCATTTCCACGATAGGCGAATATTTTCCGAGGATCGCCGCGACGCGGTCGCTCCACTCGGAATAGAGATGGTGCCGCGGCTCGAGGAAGATCGCGTGCGGGCACAGCCGCCCGGCCGTGCGCAGAGGCATCGCGGAATGAATGCCGTACTTTCGCGCCTCGTAGCTTGCCGTGGAGACGATGCCGCGCTGATCCGGCTGGCCGCCAACGACGACGGGTTTGCCGCGCAGTTCGGGCCTGTCCAGCAGCTCAACCGAGACAAAGAATGCGTCCATGTCGACATGAAGAATGGAAGTGGAGAATGTGGCGGGCGAGGAGTCCGCGACGGAATCGCCCTTGGCTCGGAAGGTAGCAATCTTCGGCATGGCGGCTGGGCGTTACTATACACCCAGGCGAATAGAGAGCGAAGGAGATCCAGTAGGACAGGCTTCAGCCTGTCTGGTTTGAATCTGCATGCGAGGGAATCAAAACCAGACAGGCTGAAGCCCGTCCTACTCGTAGGCCATGCTAGCATTATGTAAAGGAGTGGCTCCGGTGGTAAAAAACTTTTCGACGATTGATGAAGCCGTCCGGAAATTTATCGAAGCTCAGCCGATCTTCTTTGTGGGGTCGGCACCGCTCGATGCCGACGGTCATGTCAACATTTCGCCCAAAGGCCTCGATACGCTTCGAATCCTGGGGCCTAAGACCATTGCCTATCTCGACCTGACCGGCAGCGGGATCGAGACCGTCTCTCACCTGAAAGAGAACGGCCGAATCGTCTTGATGTTCTGCGCCTTCCAGGGACCGCCGAATATTTTGCGCGTATATGGGCGTGGAACTGTGGTTGAACCGGAACAAAAGGAGTTTACCGGTCTCGCCGCTCGCTTTCCCGAATACGAGGGAACCCGGTCCATTATTTTGGTCGAGGTTTCGCGCGTGTCCGACTCCTGCGGATTCGGTGTTCCTTTGCTCGAATACAAAGGCGAACGCACCCAGCTTTCCGCCTGGGCCCACAAGCTGGGCCCCGAGGCGTTGAGAAAGTACCGGCAGGAAAAAAATTACCAAAGCATTGACTGCATTCCGGGCCTAGAAAAGCCGCTGGAATGAGGGTGGGACACATACTCGCCGCATCCCCCGAACCGCGATATTTCCGGCCGGACAAGCATCCATTCCAGCGGGGGAACCATGTCTTATTTTTGTAAAATCTCCATCGCGATGGCAAAAATTCCCGTATTTTCCGCGCTATTTCACCTTATGAGTTCGGCGTTTCTCTGCGCCAAAATTTGTCAAACGTGATATTGGTGCCTAAAGAAGCAAGATGCGGCCCTCTTCCAAACCGCGTATTCCAAACGTTTCCGATTGAAACGCCAGATTTCGTCACCCTGTTTGCAGGTACATTCCGCTCTCGATGTAATTGTGGTCCTCTGCCTGCATTAAATGCTGTACTCGGCTGGACAAAAAATTGAACTGGGGGCCAAGACCATGTTTCAAAGTTCTATTCTGCACATTCAAGATCGGGGAACAGCAGAGGAAAGACTTTGGCGGGCCGTAATCACAAAAACGTTAGAGGAATGGATTTGCGGGCCGCTGAGCTTCAGCCGCAAAGCCGAGCAATTCCTTTTCGACGACAACAAGGATTTCAAAGCAGTTTGCTCTTCCGCCGGGATGGATCCGGAACGCTTGAGGAAACGGCTCAAGACCATTCGCGCTCGCGGCATCCAAAGAGAAAATATTCCCTTCCGTGTGCGAACGAATAAGAAGATCGGCCTCCCGCAACCCGGCGCATGGGGCCAAAGAGCATTTGGCGTCTAAGAGTTTCCCCGACGGCCAATCGCTCTGGCAATTTGTTCAGGAAGTTCTCCCTGCAGCGCCATCAAAGCAACCCGGATGAGAGCCGCGACGCTTATCGCGTCGCGGATCTGTCCTTTTTTCACGCGGTCGACGGCATCCCAGAACGGCACGCGGGCAACCTGCAACTTTTCGGTTTCGTCCGGTTGCGCGCCGACTTCGGATAGATCCCACGCCAGGAACGCCGTGCTGCGTTCATCCGTTACGCTGTTGGAGAGATCCATTTCCATGATTTGCGTCCAGCACCTGGCGGCAAGCCCGCATTCCTCGCGGAGTTCACGCTGCGCGGATTCGAGCGCGGCAACCGAACGCGACCCCCCGCCCTCGGGAATTTCCCAGCTGTAGGCGTGAAGCGGAAACCGGTACTGCCCCACTAGAATGACATTTCCGCTCTCGTCGATCGGAACGACACCCGTAGCCTGATTCTTGAAATGGACCGTCCCATAAACGCCCGGCCCGCCCGAGTGGCTCAATACATCATGGTGCTCCACGCGAATCCATGCGTTGTCGTAAACCGTCGCCCGCGAAAGCACCGTCCAAGGATTCTTGGTTTCGTCCATGATCTCTCCGCCCGAGGTTTAAGTGGCACATGCTTTAGCTTGTGGATTTTTTCGCCCCGCGCAAATTCAAAATCCAAATTCTAGAGCCATTGCAACTCAGCCTACGCCCGATTGACGCTGCGCCGCGCAGAGGCCACGCGCAAGATTCCTGCGAGGTCGCAGGAGATGCTAACGCCCGCCCATTCGGGCCCCCCCAACAGCCGCGAGACGTGTTCTGCGGAATTGTAACCGAGCTCCAGAACCAGTATGCCGCCGGGCTTGAGCAACAGGGCCGCTTGCGCAACGAGCGGCGCGTAGATTTCCGTACCGGTTTCGCCGCCAAAGAGCGCCAATTCCGGCTCATGCTCGCGCACTTCGCGCGCCAGCGTCGAGGCTTCCTTCCGGCCAATGTAGGGCGGGTTGCTGGCGATGAGATCGAAGGAACGTGGCCCGCTTGCCCTGAGCGGTGGCGAAGGGTGACCCGTGATCCGCTCGCCCCGAATGGGCGGGAGAGGTGTCCCGTGAAAAAGAAAATCCGCCAGGTTGCATTCCACAAAATCGATGCGCTCGGTTACACCATGGCGGGCGGCGTTGCGGCGCGCGACTTCGAGAGCGGCGGAGGATATGTCTGTGGCATTGATCCGCGCATTGGGCAATTCATGAGCCAGCGCGATCGCGATGCAGCCGCTGCCGGTGCCGATATCCGCGATGAGAAATTCCTCGTTGCGGCGCGGTGAGCCGGAATCGACCGCGACACCAAGGCGCTCGATCGCTACTTCAATTACGTGCTCAGTTTCCGGACGCGGGATCAGAACGTCCGGCGTGATCTCGAATTCCAGGCCCCAGAATTCCTGGTGTCCGGTGAGGTGCTGCGTGGGGATCCCGCTGGCGCGCTCTGCGATCAACGAAAAATATTGCTCGCGCGCGGCTGCGTCGAGTTCGTGTTCGGGATGCGCGTAGAGCCAGGCCCGATCTTGTCCAAGCGCGTGCATCAGTAGCAGTTCCGCAGCGAGCGAGGCGGAAGGCACATTCTCGCGCTCAAGCCGCGCGATGCCTTCGGCGAGAGCAGTACGGACGAGTGTGCGTCGCTTCTCCTGCGTGGAAACTGGAGCCGGCTCGGGGCACGTTTTAGGTGAATTGTGGGTTTCCATAATGCAAATTCATTTTAGAGGTTTGGCCGAAGGCCGACAGTGGCGCATGCTTTAGCTTGTGGCGGGCTGATTTCGCCAAGAACGATCGTGCTCCCACCAAAATCCACAAGCTAAAGCATGCGCCACTTTTATGCCTCAACGAGCTCCTGCTTCAGGCGCTCGGCTTCGAAGTGTGTCACTAATGCATCGACGAACGGGCCCAGCTTGCCGTCCATCACTTCGGTGAGCTGGTGCAGCGTCAGGCCGATGCGGTGATCGGTCACGCGATTTTGCGGAAAATTGTAGGTGCGGATTTTTTCGGAGCGGTCGCCGGTCTTGATCTGCCCGAGGCGCTCGGCGGCCATGGCTTCGTGCTGCTTGGACTGCTCCATTTCGTAGAGGCGCGCGCGCAACACGCGCATGGCCTTCGCGCGATTCTTGATCTGTGATTTTTCGTCCTGCTGCGAAACGACCAGGCCTGAGGGAATGTGCGTGATGCGCACGGCCGAATACGTCGTGTTCACTGATTGCCCGCCCGGGCCCGAGGAGCAGAACGTGTCGATGCGCAGGTCCTTCGCTTCGATCTTGATGTCGATTTCGTCGGCCTCAGGCAACACCGCGACGGTCGCCGCCGACGTGTGAATGCGCCCCTGCTGCTCGGTGGCCGGGACGCGCTGCACGCGATGCACGCCGCTCTCGTACTTCAGCTTCGAGAAGACTTTTTGTCCCTGAATCGACGCGACCACTTGCTTCAGGCCGCCCAGCGAGCTCGGCGAACTCTCCAGGATTTCCACTTTCCACTTCTGCGACTCCGCGTAACGCGAGTACATGCGGAACAGTTCCCCCGCAAAGAGCGCCGCTTCGTCGCCGCCCGTGCCCGCGCGGATTTCGACGATCACGTTTTTCTCGTCGTTCGGATCCTTCGGCAGCAGCAGAACTTTCAGCTCGCGCTCGACCGTTTCCTTGCGCGCGGCGAGTTGCTTCTCTTCCTCCTCGGCCATCTGCTTCATCTCGGGATCGTCGGCTTCGAGGGCCATCTGCTTTGCGCCCGTGAGTTCCTTGTCGACAGCCTTCCACTGGCGATATTTTTCGACCATCTCGGAAAGCTCCGAGTGCCGCCGCGCGAGCTTCTGGTAATTCGCCGAATCGTTCAAAATTTCCGGCGAAGAAAGCTCCGCGGTCATTTCCACGTAGCGGTTCTCAATCTGGTCGAGCTTTTCGTACAGCGTTAACCCTGCCATGGCTTGCCCCTGTCAATTAGAATTCCAATCGGAGTTAGAGCTTTTTCTTGAGAGAACAGATTCGTGCGGCGACCCCGCGTGGCGGGATCCGGGAAGGGATTGCGGCTAATAGAACGCGGTGAACATTGGCTCTGGTTAGTAAAATAGCGTGAAATTCCAGCAAAAGCAATTAGCCAATTGTTTGCTAGATTCCAATTCCAGGTCACGTCAGAAGTTGGCGACAATCCGGCATCTCGAGAACTTAACCTGTCTTGCGACATTGTCAGCGCCCATTAGAATGCGGGGGCCAAGGGCAGATCGACGGAACGGTAGCATGGCACAATTTGACCAAACGGAAGCACGTCGTGTTCTGCGCCAGGTAGACTCTTCCAAATCGGAATGGCCGTTTTTCGCTCGGGTTCGGTATGCATGAACTCCTCAAGCACCTCATCGCAATCCCTCTGTCGAAATAAGCGGAATTTTTGATTCGACGGCTTACGAGATACCCATTCCGGGGACTTGTCACATGGAAGTGTAAAGTCCACTCGGGCGAATGCTGATTGACTGTGTTTGGGCCGCTGGATGCGAATGATCATCGACCAGTCACCATTCCCGTTCAGGCACACTAGGGCGCCCCCATAGGCAACGACTCGTCCCACCATAATTTCTTGCCGAGGGCGAGGAGTAGGTAAGGAAGAAGCGTTGGCACTCACGAAACACAGGAATAAGAAAAGGGATCTCATCTATGCCTCTAACAATTCTGAGTGTACGCTAAATGCAGTAACAGGGGCAGGAAACAGAGTCCAAGCAAAACGTGAACGGGTTATTGCTTAGGACAGCAAACTTTGTGAGATGTTCATCCCGAGAATTAGCCCTCCCCCAAATCGTCCCACCTTTCGTTGCGAGCGCGATTGATCGGTATATCATAGGCGCGCGACTACACATGAGGATGACCCAACCTCTCACTATCCCGGGCGTGACCGCTTCGAGCATCGACGGCGAACTGCTGTGGGGCTTTTGGTATCCCGCGCTGCGTAGCGACGAATTGCGCGGGCGGGCGCTCGTGACGTCGATGCGAATGGAAATTCCGCTCGTGCTCGGGCGCGATGCAGCGGGAAAAGCGTTCGCGCTGCGCGATGTTTGCCCGCACCGCGCGTTTCCGCTTTCGGCGGGGTCGTGCGACGGGCAGACAGTCGAGTGCACGTATCACGGCTGGCGGTTTGACGCGCACACGGGGCAGTGCCGCGAGATTCCCTCGATCACGGCGGATTCCAAGCTGCAGTGCGAACGCATCTATGCGGGAAGCTTTCCGTGCGAAGAGCGCGACGGGTACGTCTGGGTGTATCTGGCGAATCCCGAGGGGCGCGCCATGGATCGCTCGGCGATTCCGCCCGTCCCCGAGCTGCCGAAATTCAGCGAGCGGTACCGCATCGCGCATCTTACCGCCGACCTCACCTGCAGCATGGACACGGGGATCGTCGGGCTGATGGACCCGGCGCACGGGCCGTTCGTGCACCAATCGTGGTGGTGGCGCAGCCGGCGCAGCATCCGCGAGAAGCAGAAAACGTTCGAGCCGATTCCGCAGGGCTTTCGCATGAGCTCGCACGCGCCATCGGCCAACAGCGGGCCGTACAAGCTGCTGCGCTTTTACGGCGAAGAAGTCACGACGCAGATCGATTTCGTGCTGCCGAACATGCGAACCGAGCAGGTGCGCTGCGGCGCGTACTGGTTCACGAACCGCACGACGGTCACGCCGGTCCGGCGCGACCTGTGCCGCCTGGATTTTGTGGCCGCGTGGAATCTGTTCCGCTGGTTTCCGGTGACGCCTTTTCTGAAATTTTTCGGGAAGCGTTTCATCGCGCAGGATCAGGACGTGATCCAGCGGCAGCAGCCGGGCCTGAAAGTGCAGCCGCGCATGATGCTGATCGACGACGCCGACCGCCAGGCGCGCTGGTATTTTCAACTGAAGGCGGCGTATCTCGCGTCGCAGCAGACAGGCGCGCCAATGGCGCACCCGCTCGACGGCCCGGTTACGCTGAAGTGGCGTAGCTAGAGTGGCGCATGCTTTAGCTTGTGAAGGTTTGATTGCAGCATTGGCGAAGGGGCTCCATGCAAGGCGCACAAGCTAAAGCATGCGCCACTGGGGCTTGCATTCCTATTCCGCTTTTTGCGAGAACGCTCGGTGAATCAAGAAGAGTACCGCAGCGGTTAGAGCGGCAACCGGCAAGCCCAGTAAAGGGTGGTTTTCGGCGATGCCGCGCACGCCGAGAAATAACAAGACGGCAACCTGGCGCCCCGCGCCTTGCAGTCCCACGGCGTCTGTCGCTCCCGACGCCCAGCGCACTGCCCACGTCAACGGCAGCGAGAGAATGATTCCGGCCAGGGCCCACTGCCAGACGCGTTCCGCACGCAGCCAGCCCATGGCGAACCGCAGCAGAAACGCAAACACGACGGAAAGAAACGCGCAGAAAACCAACACGAGAAAATAAGTCGTAATGATCGCTGCGCCTGCCCCGGTGGGGCCGATGCCCATTCCCTCCGGCGAAGCCCGCTCCTGCAAATACATCGCGAGCGTCAGGAAAAGTCCTCCGCAGATCCACGAGGCGAGGTAATACACGAGGCTGCCGCGGCGCGTCATTGCAGATTTGGCAGGCAGAGGAGAAAACGGAATGTTTTGTCATTCCGAGCGGAGCGAGGAATCTCTCCCTGATCTGATCGCAAAGAAGGAGAGATTCCTCGCTCCGCTCGGAATGACAAAATGGGGGGTTTTCCGCTGGCGAATAGGGACACGGCGATCAAATTCGCCGCTCGATTTTTGGGAATTCCTGCCAGACTTTCACGCCGCAGAAGTGCGAGCCTTCGGTGCAGATTGGCGTGGCGATCCCGGCGCGGATGTAGCACGGCGGCCCGAGGTATTTTCCAAGCGAAGGAAGCGCGGCGCGGACCTGCTCCACTTCGTCCATCGAGGCCTGGTAAATCTCCTCCTGCGCGTTGAAGCAGGTGCGCATGGTCCACTTGTGCTGGAGATGGAGCAGTGAGCCTGTTTCAATGAGACGAATGCACTTTGCGTTCGGCAGGAGATACAGCGCAATTTCGCGCGGCACGCCTCGATCCAGAAGTTCGTTCTTGGCGGTCCAGGCGTCGGCCATGGCGCGTTCGTAGACCTCGCGGGCGCGCGCGTTTCCCGCGATCAGCATCGGGGTTACAAAATCGGGTGAGCGCGTGCCGGTGAGCGTCAGAAGCGGGCGCGAACCGGGCACCATGCGGTGGCGCTGGTCCTGGCTGTCCGCTGTGTGGCTGATTTTTTTCGCGAAAGTGAAATTCGCGTGTTGCAGCGCGCGCATGATGGGCGCGTGCACGCCAATGTTGAGGACCTCGAGGCGATACGGATTCCGCGCCGGATTCAGCAGCCGGTCGATCGCTTCGCTATCGGGACACGCGGCTTCGGTGACACCCAAAACTGCGCGGTAGGCTTCGGCGACGACCCGCCGAGCAAACGAAGAAAAATCGATCAGCTTTGACACGCGCCCCGCAAGGCTGGCGTCAAATTCGCGCGCGAATTCCTCGCCTCCCGCGTCGTCTTTCGCTCCCGAGGAAATTTTCCACTCCGGCATTTCCTCCTGCTCCATCGGCGCGTTATCAAAACGGTCGAAAAATTGCGGATCGACCTCGCGGACGCGCGCCACCATCTCGCCGATCACCGCGCGCGCTTCGGCCGGAGTATCTGACGCGGCGGCCATGCGCCATAGGCGGTGCAGCACGATGCCGGAAAGGGTGTGCACCATCGTCGTCGCCGCAGCGACGGGCAGGACGTAGCGCGCCACTTCGATCGCGCGCTTCTCGGCCTGCCGGTCCACTTTTTGAACGCGCTTGGCGTGCGACATGGGGCCGATGTGCCAGATGTCGCTGAGAATTTCCCGAGCGTCGCCGAGCAAGAGGGCAGTCAGTTCCCGGTAATGACCCCACGCACGCGCAATCGCGGCTTCATAAATCGAGCGCTCGGGGGGCCCGAACCCTGGAATTTCCGGTGGCAAGTAGGCGAGCGCATGATCCAGGCGCACATACCGCTGGCTCTGCTGCTCGGAGTTGTAAAACGGATGCGCGTGCAGGAACGACCAGACAAATTGCCGGCTCACATTTTCGAGGCCGAATTCAAAATGAGCGTGCTGGTAGACGGTGTGGTGGCCGCCGTAAAACGTGGACGCCCCGATTTGCAGGCGTTGTTTGTCGGTAATTTCCTCGGGGCCGATCAGGCGCGGCGCGTAGCAGGTGCGCGCCGCCGCGATGGCCGAATCATACGGATGAGCGAAACGATTGCGCAGCGTGACGCGCGGTGCGGCGGCTTCAAACGGCACGCGGTCCGGCTGGGGGGAAGTCATCGGTTGAGCAGGCATGTCTCGCGCGACATTCTACACCGCTGCGCAAGATACGAATAGCCGCGCGCCGATGAATTGACGGGTGAAGAAATCACAGAGAATGCCATTCCGAGCGGGGCAAGAAGTTTGTCGTCAATGTGTAGGGGCACGGCATGCCGTGCCCCTACACATTGAAGGAGAGATTCCTCTCCCACACGGCGGGATCGGAATGACAAAATTGTGTGTTTTCCGCAAGATCTGAACGAGCAAAAAGAGATGCGAAATTTTTTACCGCTTCTTCTTGTTGGCGTCTTTGATGGCCTGCTGCACTTCCGCGGCCTTCTCGTATTTCTTGGTGAAGCGCTCAACGCGGCCGGCCGTATCGACCAGCTTCTGCTTGCCCGTGAAGAACGGGTGGCAGCTCGAGGAGATTTCGACGCGCAGGAATTCGCCCTTCATCGTCGATCGCGTGGGGAAGGTGTGCCCGCAGGCGCAATGCACGGTTACCGGGTGGTAGTCCGGATGAATATTCGGTTTCATGGAACCTCTCCCGCCGGCTGGCCGGTCTGCGCGGCTCCCGGTCATGCGCCGGGGCTACAGTCGCGTCGCTTGGCCAGCGGACAATTTTCTATCATACGTGATTCGCCGAGCCCTGCCAACATGATATACATGCGGCATGCGGATTCGTTTGGATGCTCAGATGGGCGCAAACGATTCACCCATAAAACAACCGACTTTCCAGGAGGCGGAAAAAATGCCGATGCAATCGAAAATGAAATCCATGCGAGGGCCGTTGCTTTGGATCTGCGGTGTGCTGGTTCTGGGTTTATGCGGCCTTGCGGGCAGGACGCCGGCGCAGGAAGCGGCGGGGCATGACAAAATTTACGTCGTGTCGCACGTCGACCTCATTCCGCCATCACTGGCCCCGGGCAAGAAATTGGTGCAGCAATATGTGGTGGACACCCGCAAGGACAAAGGCCTGCTGGAAATCGAAGCCGGCGCGCAAATCTCGCGCCCCAATCATCTGACGGTCATCGAGATCTGGGAGAATCAGAAAGCATTCGACGACCACGTCGCCTCAGCCCACACGCGGCAATACCGCCAGCAGCTCGATCCCATGCTCGGCAGCCCCTATGACGAGCGTCCGCATTTGCCCCTCGAGTAGCGATTGATTTTGCTGGTGTCCAATAACCGGGAAAGACAGGATTCCGCCCGTGCGCGTTGAAGTTGTGGAAGAAACCGAAGGCCAGGCCGCGGTTCCGGCGTTCCCGCCGGAGGAAAATTATTTGGACCTCCGCGGGAATCCCGGTGCGATCGAGGGGATTTCCGCGGCTCGACAATATTTGCCGCTCCGGAATTTCCTGACCGCCGTGAACGGCCCAGAGTCGATTTTCGCCACGGCAAGCGCGGCGACGAAATCCGATTTGCCGGCCGCGGTTTCCGCCGGCCCCGCATACGAATTCGCGTCGCAGGCTACGATTGTGTTTGCGGTACCGTCTCTGAATTGGGAGCGCAGACATTATGTGGACCTCGGTTCCGGCCTGAAGGAACTCCTCGAGCGCGATACGGCAAACGCGGCCCGCGCCGTGCTTCGGATTTCTCCCTGCGATTTCAGGGCGGAAAATCGGCGCGGATTTTGCCTCGGCATTCGACTGGTGGCGGAAGGCAGCTCAGCGCAACAGGCGGAGTTGCGGTGGGGACTGGGACTGGCCCGCATTCAGCAGGCGCTCCTGTTCCGGTCTCGCTCTTTGAAGCAGCAAATCGCGGAATGAATTTCGCGCGTGGGACTCGTCGCTGAAAAAAATGACTACGTCACGAAGGAACAGCCGATGCGCGTCACCCCGGAGCTTTCCTTTATTTGATAGATGCGTCGCAAGCTGACGCGCACAGGCGGCAGAATCGGCACGTGCAGCACGGCGTGAAAGGCATCGCCAAATTCTTCCGGCCGCGCCGTCTCGACAGCGACCCCGCCATATCCCAAATCCAGCACGCGGGCCGTGCGTTCCACTCCCTCGCCGATCAGCGCGTAGGCATGCGTATTCGCGAGGGATACACGCTCCCATCGCCGCCGTTCCGGGATTTCTTTTTTCGCTTCACTGATGGAGGCCGGCTCAACTACCGCGGGGGCCGGGGGCGCAGCGGGTGGCGCGACATTTTGCTTTGGTTCCGGGGCCGCAGGGCGCGGGCTCGTTACCGAGGGCGGCGCAGGAGCAGGCGCGGGCGCCGACGATCGCGATCCATTCTTGAGCTGATAGAGCCTTTCATCCGCAACACCGAATCAGAACTTCCTGCAACTCGCCATCATCCGGATAAACGGCCAGGCCATAATCGAGCGCCAGGGGAACTCGCAAATTCAGAGGCTCGATGGAATCGGCGTACGCGGCGCGCAAGCGGCGGCTCAGCGTGGCCGCCTGTTCCGTGTCGGATTGAGGAAGCAAGAGCGCGAATTCATCTCCGCCGATCCGGAACGCATAGTCTGAAGTACGCAAGGATTTTCGCAGCGTGGCCGCCGCCATCTGCAGCAAGGCATCCCCTTGCGGATGCCCGAACGTGTCATTCACTTCCTTGAAGCGATGCAAGTCGAAAACGACCAGCGCGAGCTTGTGCGTATAGCGGATCGACCGGTTGAGTTCCTTCTCAAAATAATCGTCGAAAAATCGCCGGTTATAAAGGCCGGTCAAGGGATCCGTCGCGGCATTGATTTGCAGCTTTCGCAGTTCCTCGTACTCCATCAGGATCGGCAAACGCAACTGGCCCGCGGACGCCAGCACATCCACCAGGGCTGCCTGCAGCGCGACTCTTTTGCCGATGCTCTCGGAAAGTTCGCGTCTTGCGCGCCAGCGCCTGGTCCCAGAGATCGAGACTTTGCGTTTCCGTTATTTCAATCTGAGCAATGGAGCGGAAAAACCGCTGCAAGAATTGCCCGCGGCTGGACGCTCCATTGTTTCGAGCGTGTCCGTCAAGAGCTCGAGGAAAGACTCCTCGGCGGACCAACGTGGTGGGTTGGGGTCACCAGTTTGCGCCATCAAGAATACCGTTGAATTTCCAGAATACCCCAACGCGGGACGGGCGTGGAGATCGACTACGTAGAAGCATGTGCACGGGAACTGCCATAGGCCGCGCACAAGCTCGGATAAATCTATTCCTTGTAATGCATTGAGCCTGAAAGAGTAAGAACTTCCTGGCCCTCTCTCAAATAATAGCGACTCGGACACACTCAGGTGCAAGGCGCAAATGTATTGCATACTCTTTGGGGATATTCCGTTACCTCAGTTTCACTTCCGAAGCATTTGCCGGCTCCTAATCCAGCGCCTTCAAGAACTCCACGCCCAGCAAATGGATCCCGTGCTGCGGCGCGATGGCGCCGCACTCGCGCCTGAATCGGAGGAGTTTCCGCCGGCAGCGTTGCAGAGGGAGACGGCGGGGCCGGAATCGTCAGATTCACGAGCTGATTGGTGCGGATGGCCCGTGGGCTCGCAAGATACGCCCCTGTGGCGCTGATATCAAGCGTCTTTGTGAGATCGAGAAATTCCAATCCGGCAGCATCCGTCCCTCGAACGAACATTGGAATCTGTACGTGAATCCGCTGAGAACGCCGGCGCTCAGCGGGGGTTAAGCGCATACTTTCTCTTTCTAAGATAAAAATATGTTGGGAAAGTAATTTCCCAGGCCTAAAAAACTAGTACTTTCGATCTAGTACCCTCAATATGAGGAGCACATCGATTGCCAGCAATCGCCCAAAAATGCGAGTGTCAGTAAGTCCTTTATATACAATACGGTTGCGCATGCCTCGCGTACTCGTGGAATTCGTTTTCCACAGTCTGTCCACGCACAGGTGGCGAGTGGTTTACTACAATTGTGCAAAATAGAACCCATTTACCATTGACAGCGCAGGTCGCGTTTTGACAGTATCCGGTTGGTTCCCCGCTCATAAACCGAAGTGAATCAAATGGAATTCTCCGCTTTCTCGAAAGCGGACAAGTGTCCCGAGGAGAGCCAGTTGAGACGTGGTCCTGTCATCGAGTTGCCGGCCAATGAAGCCATCCCGGCGAGCGTGATCGCGAGTCTTCTCGACTTGCTGGAACAGCCCATTCTGATTTCCGACCGGACCGGCCGGATCCTGCAGGCCAACGCGCGAGGCAAGACAACGCCTGGCCTCTCACGGGTTCTCGTTCGAATCGAATTTGAATTTGTTTTCCGATCTTGCTGCTCATCAATCCCAACGTGATCGCGAACCGAATCGAGGGTGGAGAACATCAGATCGATTCGAAATTCGATTGCTGTCGGCGGCGCGGCTCGCGCGCGCATCCAGTGGCTGCCGGAAGCGGACTGGCTGGTCGTCCGGATCGAAGACGTGGAAAAGCGCGCCGATCCCGGGTCAGGCCGCTGCCACGCAGCATACCGTGCAGGAACTGCTGCAGGAACGCGAGATCACCTATCGAAATCTGCTCGCCGCCTACTTGCGGCTTCAGGAAGTCAACCGGCAGAAGACCGTGTTCCTGGCCTCCGCCGCGCACGAATTGAAGACGCCCCTCGCCGTGATCAAAGGCTACTACGATCTGCTGCTGTCGGGTTCGCTCGGCAAATTGACCGACAAGCAGCGCGACATCCTGCAGGAATCGAAAGAAAGTTGCGAGCGGCTGGTTCGCCTGGTTTCGATGTTCCTGAATTATTCGGCGCTGGAGAGCGGCAAGCTGGTCCTGCATCTGCGCGAAAACGATCTGCGGGATTGCCTGAGCGAACTGGCGACGCGCTGGCACGAGGCGTTTGTGCGCAAGCACGTCCGGCTGGACACGATTCTGAACACCGACATCCCGATTTTCAAATTCGATTACCAGAAAGTGCAGCAGACGGTCGCCAATCTGCTGGACAATTCGCTGAAGCACACGCCCGCGGGCGGGCATGTCACGTTCCGCGCGGAGCTCCACTTCTGGGAACGGCGGTCGGCGGAGGAAGTACAGACGCAGGATCGCCGGCGCGAGCGCATCCAGCATCCCAATTGCATCAAGGTTTCCGTCTCGGATTCCGGTCCCGGGATCGCCTCCGAGCATCATCAGGAAATTTTCGAGGATTTTGTGCGCGTGGACCGCACCTCCTCGGGGATGGGTCTGGGGCTGGCGATTGCCAAGCGGCTGGTGCAAGCGCATCGCGGCAAAATTTGGGTGGATAGCGAACCGCGGCGGGGCTGTACTTTTACGTTCCTGCTGCCGATAGACAACGTATAACGGAATTCTGGCAAGATGAAGGTGGGGCAAATGGCTGAAAAGGAAAGAATCCTTGTCGTGGACGACGAACCCAGCATACGAAAGTATCTGGGCACGCTGCTCGAAGTGGATGGGTATCAGGTCGAAGCGGTGACCTCCGGGCAGGAAGCGATCGAGAAGATCGAGAGCGGCGAACGTCCGGACTTCATCATCCTGGACGTTCTGATGCCGGAATTGAATGGTCTCGAGACCTTGAAGCAGTTGATGCAGATTGACCGGTCGCTCAACGTGGTCATGCTTTCCTGTTCCAACGAAGTGGGCACCGTCGTCGAAGCCATCCGCCTGGGCGCGCAAGATTACCTGACCAAGCCGTTTGAAAAAGCCGAGCTCGACGTGGCCATGCTGAAGTGCCGGCAGAAGCAGCAGCTGCGCGCGGAAAACAAGGCGTTGCGCGAATATTGCGACACGATCACGGAAGACCTTTGCTTCCTGGCCGCCAGCCCGCAGATGGTGCGCATTCGCCAGCAGATCCTGCAAATCGCTCCGGTCGATGTCCCCGTGTTCATTTATGGGGAGAGCGGCGTCGGAAAAGAAGTTGTCGCGCGCATGATTCACATGCGCTCGACGCGCCGCAACCAGGCCTTCATCAAAGTGAATTGCGCCGCGCTCCCCGGCGAATTGCTCGAATCCGAATTGTTCGGCTTTGAACAGGGCGCGTTTACCGGCGCGGTGCGCTCCAAACCGGGCAAGTTTGAGCTGGCCACCAAGGGAACCATCTTCCTCGACGAAATCGCGGAAATGAGCCCCCATTTGCAGGCCAAACTGCTGCACGTCCTTCAGGATCACCAGTTTTCGCGCCTGGGCGGACGCCAATTGATTGACGTGGATGTGCGCGTCCTCGCCGCGACCAACGTGGAAATTCAGGAAGCGATGAAATCGGGCCGCCTGCGCGAGGACTTGTACTACCGCCTCAACGTGCTCTCGATCAACGTCCCTCCGCTGCGCGAGAGGACCTCGGAAATCCCGCTGCTTTTCCGCCATTTCCTGCAGAAATACAGCGAGAAATTCAACAAGGAGCCCATGGTTCCTTCCCAGCATTTGCTGGAAGCCGCCGTGCGTTATCCCTGGCCGGGAAATCTTCGCGAACTCGAAAATTTCGTGAAGCGTTACGTCATTCTGGAAGACGATGAAGGCAGCTTCCGCGAACTGCTGGAAATGTCCGCCACGCGCCAGCGAATTTCTCCGAGAGAAGAAGCCGCGCCCGCGCGCGAACAGGGATTGAAAGCCCTGGTGCGCAGTCTGAAGGACGAAGCCGAGATGGAAGCGATCGCGGACGCTCTCGAAAAAACTCACTGGTGCCGCAAAGATGCGGCGAAGATGCTGGGCATCAGTTACAAGGCGCTGCTTTACAAAATTCGCCAGTTTGGACTGGATACCGGGCGCCCCGCGCGCGCGAGTAGCAAGAAAGATAACGAGGGAGGAGGAACTCCCAGCTCCGGTTCCGTACCGCCTGATCTTGCACCGGCAGGCAGGCATAGCTAGTGTGGCTAGTACGTGCAACGGATTGGTCATAGAAGGCGGCGAATTTTCCGGAATTGCCTGTTACGCGACATCGTTCAGAGGTTGTGGAATCGAAATGGGAAAGTTAGATCAGCCCAGTATAAAAGTGGAACTTCTCATTTCGCAAGCGGCGTATTTAATACTAGTGGAATGTATGCATGACTGCCAATCGTTCTCGGATCTGTCCGGTAGCAGCGCTTTTAGGAGCACGTACATCAAAGATTTCAGAGGGGCTTAACGGCTTTAGATCGGGACATTCAGAATCTTGTTTACCATTTGATCGTCGGCGAGGCCTAAAGCATGTATGGAAATTGTTCTACCACTTTGGAACTTCAATTGCTCCCATTTCTTAGTCGGGGTGGGTGTGAGTGGGCAGAAAACAGGGGTCCGGGGGAAGAAGATGACAGAGCGTCGAACTGCTCGTCGGTATGACTTGTCTTTGCCGGTCATTATTCGACGTACCGATTGAAAAAGAGATATCCTCGCGCAGCGGAAAGACGCGCGACATTTCCACCCGCGGCGTTTACTTTACAATTGATCAGGATCTCGGGCGCGGGAGCCGAACTTGACATTACGCTCACTCTGCCCGCCGAAGTGACCCGCGGTTCGGAAGTTTTCATTCGCGCGATGGGCAAAGTGGTTCGGGTCGACAAAAGGCCGGAAAATGGCTCCGCTCGAGTTGGCGTTGCCGCGGTCATCGAGCGCTACGAAATCATTCGCACCGAACCCTCCACTCAATAAGTCTTCCGTTCCTTTTTCACGAGACATTCGCAACGCCCCGAAAGCGTGGCCGGCATCTAGTCTGTCTGGAACTCCTGATTTGACATGGAACCCGCACCACCCATTCATCCCTTTGCATCCGCGCCGTTCCATTTGGCTGGTCCCAGGCAACCCGGAGCGCGCATTTTTCGAGTTCGCCTACGCTCCACTCGTGGCCCTTCATGGACGAATCCCTTTTCAGACGATATAATCCCGCCACTGGGAGGCGTTCCACTTGCCGCGCGATTCCCGCGGCGCCATCGCAAATGAATTCGCCGACGCTGGACCTTTCCGTCGTTATCCCGGCCTACAATGAGGAAAGTCGCCTGCCGAAAACGCTCGATTGCATCTTTGCCTATTTGCAAGCCCGGCCGTACAGGGCGGAGATTATCGTCGTCGATGATGGATCTTCCGACCGGACTTCCGAAATCGTAAGCGCCTGCGAGCAAAAATATCCCGGGCTGCGCCTGGTCTCGAACGGGGAAAACCGGGGAAAGGGATTCAGCGTGCGCCACGGCATGCTCGAGGCGCGAGGGGCAATCGCTCTTTTTACCGATGCGGATCTATCCACGCCCATCGAGGAAGCCGACAAGCTGCTCGCGGCCCTGCGGGAGCAGGGATATGACGCCGCCATTGGCTCCCGCGCGGTGGACCGGAGTCTCATCGAAGTTCACCAATCCGTGATCCGCGAGCAGGCGGGGATTTTCTTCAACCGCCTGGTGCGATGGATCATGGGAATTGAATTTTCCGACACGCAATGCGGATTCAAGGCTTTTCGCATGGAACGGGCGCGGATTATTTTTGAGCAGCAGCGCGTGGAACGTTTCGGTTTCGACCCTGAGATCCTGTTTCTGGCAAAGCGCAATGGGCTGCGCGTGGCGGAGGTTCCCGTGCGCTGGTCGCATGATTCCGCAACGAAAGTGAACGTGGCGGCGGACGGAATCCGAATGTTCCTGGAATTGTTGTTGATCCGGTGGAACGCGATGCGGGGATGCTATCCCCGGCCGGCAATTCCTGACCAAATTTCATGCAGAACAAGTATCTGGGAGCAACGGCTTGCATCCAATTCATTTGCGTTCTTTGCATCCGTAACCGATTATGTGGTCCGAACCAGTAGGACAGGCTTCAGCCTGTCTCCGCTGCTCTCGAGAACGCAGACAAAAAGCAGACAGGCCGCAGCCTGTCCTACCAAATCGGAGGAGTCGCGTGATACCGGAATGAAGGTATCCGTCGTAATCCCGGTCTATAACGAGCGCGCGTTTATCGAGGAGGTGCTGCTGCGCGTGCAGGCGTCGCCGATCGATAAGGAGATCATCCTCGATCGACGACAAATCCACCGACGGCACGCGCGCCCTGCTGGAGGATTTTGACAAGGCGCAATCGGAAGGCAAACGCGAAGTCGCCGTGCAGAACGGCAAGGCTCGCCTGTCGCTCGAAAATATCCGCTTCCTCTTCCAACCCCAAAACGGCGGCAAGGGAGCCGCATTGCGGCGCGGTTTCGAGGCGGCCACGGGCGACATCGTTCTGGTGCAGGACGCCGATCTCGAGTACGACCCCAAGGATTACGGAAAACTGCTCGAACCGATCTTCGAGGAAAAAGCCGACGTGGTCTACGGCTCGCGATTCCTGGGCGGCCCGCAGCGCGTCCACTATTTCTGGCATTATGCCGGCAACAAGTTTCTGACGCTGCTCTCCGACGTCTTCACCAACCTGAAACTCACGGACATGGAGACCTGCTACAAAGTTTTCCGCCGGGAAGTCCTGCAGAACATCAAACTCAAATCGGACCGCTTCGGCTTCGAGCCGGAAATCACCGCCAAAATCTCCAAGGGCAACTGGCGGATCTACGAAGTCTCCATTTCGTACGCCGGCCGCACCTACGCGGAAGGCAAAAAAATCACCTGGCGCGACGGCATCTCCACGCTGTGGTGCATCATCCGGTTTAATTTGTTCGATTGAGTTCCGGGGGATTAGAAAACATCGCTTTTTGGAACAGACCTCGCGATTAGTTCTTTCACGAAAAATCGCTTGTCGACAACAACCCCTGCAAGAATTCCAGATGGGAGGTGGAGCGCCGGGAACGGGGCCTCTCCACGTACTCCTCAATCAGCAGAATCAATAGCTCCGCGAAATTCTGTTCGGCGGCTGTCAGATAGCTCAGGCGATCCAATTCCAGCAAAGCAGTGACGTATTCATTGAGCTGCGCATTGGTTGAAATGATTCTTGGTGCGCCTGTATCCCTAAAGATGAACGCTTCCATCATGCTGGGAATCATTCTGGCTCCGCCTCTCCTCTATTCGCTCCGACTCCTCATGCGGAGGATTAAAGCGCTTTGAGACTCAATTTTGACCCGGGCAATCTGCCTGCGGCAGTCGGGACGGACATTAAAAATAGGGCAAGTCCCCATGCGATGGACATCTTGCGCGTGGCAGGTAAATACAGCTCTACCCGCCTTTCCTCGCATTGTGCTCGATCATCGATTCCCGAAGGGCCCGCCGGGCGCGATGATGCTGCGCCTTCAACGCGGAAACGCTTAGGCCCAGTCGTTCCGCGACTTCCCTTCCTGAGTAGCCCTCAAAGTCGCACATCCGAATGATCACGCGGTAGTTCGCGGGAAGGTCCTCAAAAGTCCGGGCGAATCGAGAGGATAGCTCCCCCTGTGCGCAGGCCCGTTCCGGATCCGGTCCGGGATCGGCTGCAATTTCCGACCAGCCGAGATCAACCTCGTCCTCGGATGCCTGATCGTCTATCGAAACGAATGAATGAGCGCGTTGTTTCCGCAGCTTCGCCAGCGCGGAGTTCCTTACGATCGAAAAGAGCCACGTCGAGAATTGAGCGGTGCCTTTGAATTGGTCGAGGTGACGAAGAGCGGATAGCAATCCGTCCTGCAAGGCATCTTCGGAGTCATGGCAATTGTGCAGGACGCAATCCGCCACCCTGAAAAGGCGAGGCATGCATTTCCCGAACATTTCATCCAGACTTTCATCGCCCCCGGCAGTGGATAAGCAACCCGACTCGACAGTAATACTCTCCTCACAATAGTGCAGTTGGTTGATCACGCGTCCCTCCCGATTCCTCCGAATCATGAAAGTGACTCTCTGAACATACTGTTCGGGCAATTCGTATGCCATTTATGACTCCTTTTCTCTTTTTGATTCTTGGAATTCGAGTCCTTCGCTTGGCCACAAGCGGAAAGAATCGAGAGGCAATTACTAAGTGCAACAAAGAAAAGGGCGGCCGTATCAGCATGAGCGGGGATGGATCTCCTTTCTTATGGAAACTTTCAGAAATCCAATCCTTCATTTTTGATGGGAGCGGGACCAAAGCCGAGGCTTTCCGTTCGCTTTGCTTACAATCGATGTTCGCATTTCGCTCAGATTTACTCTCTGAGATCAAGCCCGTCAAGACCCACCCACATACATGCTGATAAGAACTAAGGCCTTAACCGGTTGCCGAGTGAAGTCGCTTCTTGGCATTCCATTTGCTCTCGTCAGGGGGGGCAGACATATATGTGAAAAGTTCATATGGATCGCATGGCGTACAGACGAGCGCAGAGATGGGATGAATTGGCCCATGCATTATCACACCTTTCGATTGTTGGTTTGGCTAGGGTATGCCACATTCGTCTCCGTGATCATGACCCTTAGACATCGCTCCCATAAATGAGGGCGGGCCTTGAACTTCTTGCCTGATCGACAACGAATGCGCTTTTGCACCCGGCGAATCCGGCCAGGAGACTTTCACACTTTGCATCCGCCCTAGTCCCCGAGGAGACTCCGGAGGCGGCGCCTTTACCCCTCCCCTGAAAAAGGCCCGCCTCCGTCTCCTTCGAGCGTATTCTCACATGTGGGAGGGCTTGTCTCGAGCCGGCCCGAAATGAATGTTGCGGAATCCTTCGGCCCTTGTCAAAGGCATCACAATTCGTCAACATTACTGAAATCGAGAGGACTATTTGAGGGAGGGCTCAATGGCAACCCGATTCCCACTCCCGAAACTTAGTTTTCGCTGGCAGATCACGTTGCTGGGCGCAATGGTGGTTGTTCTGTTTGTCGCCGTCCTGATCGCTACGCTCGGCGCCTTGCAGTACACCAAATCAGCGGTCCTGAATAGCGAGAAGCGGCGGTTGTCGGAGGCCGCGAATGAGCTTGCACGCAATTATATGGAGGAATCAAAATCCGCCAGTCAATCTCGAGGATTGCCATTCGTGGACTTCGATTTGATGTCCTCTTCGCAAGCAACCACGGAGATCAGCCAGAGCGCATTGCAAAAAGTCGCCGGGATTGGGGGCGGCTTTTACCGCAGCGAGAGCGACCTTCTGCTTGGCTATCCTCCGGCCCCCAGCAGCGGGGGAGAGCAACTGCCTGCCGCGAATCCTCCTCGCGATGAGATACAGCCCGCAATCCTCGACACTGCCCGGACTGCAGCCAATTCCCGCATGACCTCGGAAAAAGTTCTAACAGGTTCCAACGGCATCTTCCTGATCGAGGCCGCACCCATCGGTAACGAAAAATCAAACTGGGGCAGTGCCTGGACGGTTGAGCGGCTGCAGAGTCTCCCCGGTTCCAATCGCTTTCGGGCCTATCTCATCACCGTTGCATTGGGCGTGGCGGCGCTGGTGTGCGTGATTTTGACCCTGTTGGTCGTTCGAAACTTGCAAGCGGGCGTCCTGAAAATTGAGAGCAGTCTCCAGGACCTGGAATGGGATCTGACCTCTCAAATTCCGACAGGGTCCGATCCGGAAGAAATCGAGAGGATTGCGCAGGCGATTAACCGCTTGGGAGCGTCCTTGAGGGACAATATTCGAAGGGAAAAACAGATCGAGGACCAGTTGCGGCACACGGAACGGCTCGCGGCCCTCGGGCGTCTGGTCGCGGGAGTCGCGCACGAAGTTCGGAATCCGCTTGCCACAATCCGATTGCGCGTGCAGATGGCCCAGCGAGAGGCGCGAAGTGCCCGTGTGGACGAGTCGTGCGTCATCGCGTTGGAAGAAATCGAGCGATTGAACGGTATGGTTAACCGCCTGCTGAATTTCGCCCGTCCGGTCCGTTTCCAGCCCGAGCCGACCGACTTGAAACAATTGACCGAGCAAAGATTGAATCGCTTTGCCGAAAACGCTCAAAAAAAGGGCATTCTTTTCGAAACCAGCTATTCGGAGGACGGAACATCGGTTCCGATCGACCAGAGCAAGATGGCGCAGGTATTCGATAACGTTATTCAAAATGCCATCGAAGCCATGACCGAATCGGGAGGAACTTTGCGGGTGAGCGTGACCTCCCTGTTGAAATCCGTCTCTGGAACCGACAAAGTCCGCGTCGAATTCCGGGATACAGGAAACGGAATTAGTTCCGCCATGATCAGCAGAATCTTTGACCCCTTTTTCACGACGAAGCCCTCGGGAACCGGGCTGGGCCTCTCCATTTGCCACGAATTCGTGCGGGCCCACGGAGGTGAAATTCAGGTCGAAAGCGCGGAAGGCGACGGCACCAGCGTGCGCATTATCCTTCCGGTCCGCGATGAGGTCCGGGAGAAAGCTCCAGTTTTCTGAAGCCGCCATGAGCCAAACCATTCTTATTGTCGACGACGAAGCCAATCTCCGGAAGACCCTCGCGGAGATTCTAGGCGGGAAGGGATATGAAATCCTGCAAGCGGGGGATGGGTCGGAAGCCATTGATCTCCTTGGGAAAGGCACGCCCGATCTTGTCTTCACCGATTGGAGGATGCCGAAATTGGGAGGCGAGGACGTCCTTCGTCACATTCGGAATGAACAGCGTCTTGCTGCGGTCCCGGTCATTGTCATCACCGCTTTCGATTCCAGTCATAACGCGATCGAAGCGGTCCGTCTCGGCGCGTACGATTTTGTGATGAAGCCCTTTGACCTGGAACAAATCTCCCTGACCGTGGAACGCGCCCTGGCCCATTCCTCGCTCAATCGGGAGGTGATGGACCTCCGCGCGCGGATCGAACGCCAGAGCACACTCGGAACGGGCCGGCTCATTGGCTCCAGCGGGCGCATGCTGGACGCCTTCAAGATGATTGGAAAAGTCGCAGAGACAGACACCACGGTCCTGATCTGCGGCGAATCAGGAACAGGTAAGGAACTCGTCGCCGAAGCGATTCACGAGTACAGTCGCAGAAAACAAAATGCCTTCGTAGTGGTCAATTGCGCAGCCTTGCCGGAAAATCTGCTCGAATCAGAATTGTTTGGCCACGAACGGGGAGCATTTACGGGCGCCGCGGGGCGAAAAATCGGCCGTTTCGAACTGGCGGAGGGCGGAACGATTTTTCTGGACGAAATCGGAGAATTGTCTCAGAACCTGCAGGCGAAACTCCTGCGCGTCTTGCAGGACCACAGCTTCGAGCGTTTGGGCGGCACCGAATCGATCCACGGGGATTTCCGGGTTCTGGCCGCGACGAATCGCGACCTGGACGCCAGGGTGGGCGAGAGACTTTTCCGCGAGGATTTGTATTACCGCCTGAACGTCGTCCGGATCACCGTGCCCCCTTTGAGGGAACGCCGGTCCGATATCGTCCCGCTGGCTGAACATTTCCTGCGGCTTTATAGTGAAAACAATGGCCTGCCCGCGATCGGCTTTTCCGAGGAAGCGCTTCTCCTCCTGCAAGCTTATTCGTATCCTGGAAATGTCCGTGAACTTGAAAATATGGTGGAGCGGGCTGTCTTGATGGCCCGGGGGCGTGTCATTCTGCCGATTCATTTTCCTCAAATGGCGCCTTCGCCGCCGGCATCGGCTTCAGGCCAGACGGAAGCCGACTTTCTATCTCTCCCGTTTCACGAAGCCGTCGGGGAACTTGAAAAAAGATTGATTCAAAACGCTCTCCAGCTCGCCTCGGGAAGCAAAACGGATGCCGCTAATCGACTGAAGATTAACCGCCGCCTTCTGTATCAAAAAATGGTCGAGCATCAAATCAAGGAATAAATTCCGATTCTGTCCGACGAAGACAAAGCGTGGAAGGAATTGCCGTCGCAGAAAGGGCGGCCGGAGGGGGGTGGGGGCGGGAAGGTTAGCCTGGGGGGGAGAGGAGAACCGGGCCGTCCACTTACTTGACAGGGAATTTTTGCGATCTTCCGGGAGGTACGTCCACGGACGGTTCGGGTCGAGGGAGATTCTAGGTTTTATGTTCCGTGTCGGATTCGACCTGGGCATTAACCTGGGATTCGGCCTGGTTGATGCGGTCTACAAGGGTGTTCAACGCCTGCAGGAGCGATTCGATCAGGGGTGGTTGTTCGCCATTCGCTCCGATTGCATTGGGGAGAACCAGCGAGGGCGGCGGGGCAGGCGCCTGGGCCAGCGGGTCGATAATGTGCAAATCGAAATCACGCGCGGCCTCTTCCACGACTTCGGCGGGCACCGGGTTCTGCTGGCACGCGAATGAATTCACCAGGGCGTGTTCGCACAGCAGGTTGGTGACCCTGGGAATCCCGCGGGCATAGCGGTGGACGGCTGCCACGGCTTCCGGACTGAAAATATCCGGATTTTCGGCGCCCGCGATGCGCATGCGCTCCACGATGTAACCGTGCGTTTCTTCCAGGGTGAGCTGGCGCGTTTTGGCACGCAGAGTGATACGCTGCCGCAGCTGCCGGAGCTGCGGCTGATTGAGCTTTTGTTCGAGTTCGGGCTGCCCCGCGAGAACGATCTGCAGCAGCTTTTCCGTGGAAGTCTCCAGATTCGTGAGCAGCCGGATTTCCTCGAGCATTTGCGGCGAAAGATTTTGCGCTTCGTCGACGACCAGCACGGCGCGTTCCCCGGCCTGATAACGGTCGAGCAGCCACTGGTTTAATTTCTGCAGCATCTGCCCTTTTTGGTGCGATTCCACGGGAATGCCGAAGTCGGCCATCATGAAATCGAAAAATTGCGAGACGCTCAGGCGCGGGTTGAACACAAAGGCGGTGAACACGCGTTCCTTGTGCAACCATTCGAGCAGCTTGTTGATCAGCGTGGTCTTCCCGGTTCCCACTTCTCCGGTCAGGAGGATGAAGCCCTTGCGGGTCTCAATTCCATAGGTCAGGCAAGCCAGCGCTTCCTGCGTGTTCCCGGTCAGGAAAAGGTAGCGCGGGTCCGGATTTACGTTGAACGGGTTCTCTTTGAGTCCGAAAAATTTCTTATACATGCAAAAACCTCGGGAACAGAATCCCAGCCTCGATTGTAGAATACGGCGCGATCACGCGCATCGAATTAACGGCCTGCCTCGCTCATCGGTAACACATGCCAGTTGACCGACATTCCGAACGTTTGCTGGAGCCCGGTCCCGCCGCAACTGCTTACCGGACAGGTGGCGGGAGGATCCTGTTTCGACGCCCCGTAATTGAAATTGAACTGCGCGTGCGAGCCCACGCGCCGCCCCAGATTCGCGCCGACGAACCAGTTGTTGAATTGCACGATCGGAACGCCGCCCTGGCCCAGGCTATTATTCAACGCGTACCCGCCGTTCACGGATCCAATCCAGTTACGCGTGAATTGATAGTGCCCCGATCCGTTAAAGGTATTGCCCGTAGCTCCCAGCAGCACGCCGGATCCTCCGGTCAGCCCGCGCAGATAACCAAAAGAGACACCGCCGCGGCGGCGCTCATAACTCAGCGTGCTGTTGACCGAAGCGAACAAGACATGGAAGTTTCCGACTCCGCCGGGGTTGCCAATCATGATTTCCTGCGGACCCGCCGCGACCTGAAACGCCAGCCGGCCGGTGATCTTCCTCCCGTAAGCCAGGGCGCCAAGATAGTCCGCCGTGGAGTTCCCATTTCCAACGATGGCGTTCGCAGTCCCAGTATAGTTAATCTTGCCGTAGCTCCCGAGGATGGCGATGGAATTGGACGGATCGAGCAAGTAATCGTAGCCTGCCTGCGCTTCCAGCAAGGTGCTGTCGAAATATCCGCTGGTGGCGAAATGCAGCAAACCGTAGGAACCAGAAAAAGTAATTGCCGATCTCCGGCTGAAGGAATACTCCGCCTGGCCGAGGAACGCGTTCCGTTCCCGCATGACGGCGCCCGTATTTATGGTTTCACTCGGCACGAACGACTGCGAAAAACTGTTCAGGGAATTTCCCAACATCGAGGAAAACTGAGCCGCCAGGCCAGGGCCGCCCGCTCCCTGGTTCGTAAAGGCGGCGCCAGGCGATACAGCAAAATCGTCGCGAAACAGGACATGCCACCGGCCCCAATCCGCTTCCTGAGAAACAAGCAGATCGTGGAATTGATAATGCGGGGCTGTCTTCCCATAAGAGCTGCCCAGCGCTCCAAATCCCATGTTGAAAGTTTCACCGCCGTTGTAGATCGTGGAGAAATGATACCCGCCCCAAATTCGGTTGAAATCCAGGCTGGCATCGGCCACGGTTACGCCGGTCAGGAACGACTGTCCGGTCGTTCCGGGAAGCATTTGCCCCAGCTGTGAAACGGTTATCGCGGGGTCAAAAATGTTCCTGGAGTGCTGCAGCGATCCCAGCGTGAAAGGCGCGGCTCCCGCAAGGGTATTCTGGTCCGGCGTGACCTGCGACGGATCGTACGGCTGGGCATCGGATGCGCCGCTGACGCCGCGCGCCGCGCCGATGGGTGGTTTACTCGAATATCCGCCTGCCGGTGTCGGTTCCAGAGGTTGGAGCGGAGTATTGAAATCGACGGGCGGCGTGTCCTGCTTTTGATCTTGCGCAAATGCTCCGGTAGACCAAAGCGTCAGAGCGGCGACGAGGGCCCAGATTTTTTTTGTTGGCTTCATGGCTTCACCTCTTACGGGACGACTACGGTGTCGCCCGGCTCCAGCTTGATATTTTGGTCCGGATTATCGCCCTTCAGAACCTCGCGATAATTAAAGGGCAGCTCCTTGTGCTTGCCGTCGACGAGCCGCATCACGTGGATTTTTTTCACGTCGGCGAACGTTGTAAATCCGCCGGCGCTGGCGAGCGCCTGCAAAACGGTCATCCCCGGAATCAGAGGGAACGCGCCCGCGCGGAGCACTTCGCCAACCACAAAGACTCGCTGGCTGTTGATCGCCGTGACGATCACGGTCACTTGCGGAGCCGTCATGAATTTGCGCAATCTCTCTGTGACCGTGGAGGCCAGCTGCTGCGGTGTCGATCCCGCCGCCTGCACGTCGTTAATGAGCGGCAAGGAAATTTTCCCGTCAGGCCGCACCGGCACGAGGCGGGTCATATCCGGTTCTTTCCACACATTTATATCGAGCACATCTTCCGGGCCGATCACGTAAGACGGATCCGTCGTCGCAGCCATGACCGGCGGTTTGCTTTCCTCATCGGCGGGAGCGTTGTTCCCCGCCGTCGCGACGGGCGGATCCTGTTTGTCGGACTGCTTGCCCTGGAATGCCGCCTGAGTGTTCCCCGCGGTTGCCAGCAGAATCACAGCGGCAAAAAAAAGAATGGTTCGTTTCATTGCCAACCTCCTCATTGCTCTTCCGGCCCGTCGGAACTATCCAGCCCCAACAGCTTTAATTTGTAGAGCAGCGCTTTGTAGCTGATTTGCAGCTCCCGCGCCGCTCTCTTTCGGTTCCAGTGAGTTCGCTCAAGTTGGTTCAGAATCATGGCCCGCTCCGCAAGCCGAGAAGCTGCACGTGCCGCATCCTTCAGCGAACCGGAAGGGACATGCGCCGAGCCGCTCTCGCGAATTTTCGGCGCCTCAGGAACAGGATCGGGCGCCTTGGCCCCAATTCCAGCTTCCAGGTCATGCGTAGCAAGGCGTTCGTCTCCCAGCGCCACGATTTTTCGCGCCACATTTTCCAGCTCGCGGATATTTCCCGGCCAGTGATGCCGCAACATCAAATTCATGGTTGATTCGCTGATCTTCGGCTCTGGACGCTCAAACAGGGACGTATATTTCTTGAAGAAAAATTCCAGTAACGCCGGAACGTCCTCTTTCCGATCCCGCAGAGGCGGCAACTGCAACTGAACGCCATTGATCCGGTAATAAAGCTCTTCCCGGAATCGCCCGCTTTTCATCTCCTCTTCCAGGTTGCGCGTGGTGGCGGAAATGATGCGCATGCTGTGGCAGTCTTGAGCCGGCTCGCCACTGCCCTCGGGAAGAAGGTGAAGCAGGCATCCCTGCGCGGCTTGGTCCAGGTGGTTAATCCCATCCAGAAACAATGACCCATTGCTCCCTGCATCCTCCGCGGAAACATTTTCCGCGCGGTGCAAGCGCGCTGAAAGCGATTCTCCCGTCAATCCCGAGCACCCGCATTTTACAAACGGCTCGGTTCGGTGCCGGGAGAGCCGATGAATTTCAAGAGCTACAACTTCCTTGCCCGTGCCGCTTTCCCCGACCAGAAGAACCGGAATATCCGTCGAGGCAATGTCAGCAATCGTTCGCTCAAGCGCGCGCATGGCCGGGCTGGCGCCATGGACGAAATAGGCGTAGGTACGAGTCCCGGAATCAGGCACTCCTACCGATAGAAGGTTTTCGTCCGCGCGAGTTGCCATTCGACCTCTTCCGACAGACCAACAAAGACCGAGGGCACACACCACATACATGTTGCCACCGCGATATAGAGCAAAGTACGGGCCATGCCCCCGCTGGCTCGATCAAATCGTTCTGGATCCAGTTAAGTATTTATTTGACTTGAGGTTACCGCTTGGTTTTAGATTGGCTCGGCAGCCGACATCCAGCCGCTAAAGGTTGGCTGTCGTTACCACAATGTGGTAATAGGTTTCCATGATTGTCCGTTGCTCTAAATTTTCCATGTATCCTTAACATAATTAAGCGGATAAAAAAGCTTGCCGGAGATTCTCTTTATTTGCTGGATCTCGCGCGGATTGGTGGCCGGTGGAAGCAGATTTCCACACTATTCCATTTCTTTTCAATAATTCGCCAATCAACACCCTTGGTCAGATTTCAGGCGCCCATGAATGGAACACAGGATAATCGCGTGCGCCAGCGGGCCTCCGCCGAAATCCGATTAATCCTCGGTTCGGGCCGGACGAACCAATTCGGGGTCCCGAGGACCCATTCCCCGCTTGCGGGGCAGGCCTGCCCGGCGGATTTTGTACAGCAGTGCGCGGTAGCTGATTTTCAGCGCGCTGGCGGTTCGTTTTCGATTCCAACGATTGGCTTCCAGAACGCTCAAAATGATTTTTCGCTCGAGATCATGAACCGCCTGCCGAGTCACTTTCTTCAGGTGGATCTGCCCGTCCACTGGGATTTCCGGAGCGGCATGAGCATGCTCCCAATTTAAGAGTTCGCTGGATATGGCGTCCTCTGAGCCGAGTATGACATACCGTTCGATCAGGTTCTCGAGTTCGCGAATATTCCCCGGCCACGCATGTTTGCACAGCAGGTGCAGGGCTGCAGGAGACAGAGGCCTTGCCTGCATGTTATGCCGGGTTCTGTGCATCTGCAAAAAATAAGCTACCAGTTCGGGGATGTCTTCCGCCCTCGAACGGAGCGGGGGAAGTTCGAGACTGACCACATTGATGCGATAAAACAAGTCCTGGCGAAACCGCCCATTGACGATTTCCTGTTCGAGCCGCCGATGGGTTGCGCAGATGATTCGAACTTGGACTTGCCTGTCTTCCTGCCCCCCAATTCTTGAAAACTGCCCGTCCTGTAGAAGTTGGAGCAGTTTGGCCTGCAACGACATATCGATTTCGTCAATGCCGTCGAGGAAAAGCGTTCCCCCGTCTGGCCAGTTCCACTCGCCCTGGCTTGGCGGAGTGCGCGCCGGTAAATGCTCCCTTTTCGTAACCGAACAACTCGCTTTCAAGAAGCGCGCCGGGAATGGCTGCGCAATTTACCTTGATGAATGGCGCTCCGGGCACGGGCGATAGGTTATGGATGAAGATCGCCAACAAGCCCTTCCCGGTGCCATTATCCCCTTGAATCAGGATTGGGACGCCGGATTGAGCTACCTTGTCGATTTTCTGCCTGGAGGTCTGCATCGGGGCGGAACGGCCGAAAATCAAGTTGGCCGGAGGGAGACTCCCCGTCCGGTCACCGAATCCCGCCCTGGAGATAGCTGTATTCGCCATATCACCTGGTTTTGAACAAAATTGGGGAGAGAGAAGGCCCACCCCCGTTGACCAAATGCACACAACGAACCAAACTAGGGGACAAAGTGCGTTTTGTCTGGACCTGTAAAGAGATGCCTTGTTATATAATATCTCTTTTTATTCAATAGTTTATAAGAAATAAGGGCCGCAGAGCAAGCGCAGTTCCATGATTCAAAAAATCTTTAAGAATACATTGTATGGGAAAATGTTTTCTCTTACGGGGCACCTATATTCCAAGAGGTGTTGCGTCACAGCACAGTCAGGGTTTCCCGCCCGATCCGATCGGGTTCCCTTGGAAAGCCTGTGACCAGGAACAAATCGAGGCTATCTCTTGTGGTTTCAATCGCAAATCCTTGTGAACCATGCGATATGAAAAAGGCGGCATGCCCTTCTGCTTGATTTCCTCGCATATATCGACGAGTCGATCATTGGCCTGTTTCGGGTCCTCCTAAGCCTCCCAATCTTCAAAATTCATGTGCCTGCGGCCTTCGTTGACGTCATCGGTTATTACCCATGACAAAGGCGCCACGTGGCTATACCAGGGCCAATGAGTCTGGTTTGAATGGCAGTCCCCACAAGAATGGATTAATGCCGAATAGACGTCTTCGGGGACATGCACGTGAGCGGTTAAGGACCTGGAGGGCACTACAGGGGGATTCGTCCGCCTGGGCTGGAAAATTTGAATGAGCGACCAGAAAAACGACCAACGCGACAAGGACCTTTTTCACGCGGGCCTTGTTCATCGCGCGTTCCCGGCAATTGCGACAAGTCATTCACTATCAGGTCTGGCCCGAATCGGGAATCCCTCCAACGGTCGCAGTTACTTGCCGAATTCATCTTAGTTCAACTTGCGCTTGGGATATGCAGATGATCGGCGGCTTCTTCCCGAGTGTTCCAGAATGGTAGCACAACCGCGATTCCTGTTGCGTGAAGCCGGGCATCGGCCTAGTATTCGGCTCAAGAGCACCCGCCCGGTCAGGAGGTCCGCATATGCGCGTTGTGGACTTAATTCAATCCCGCAGGAAGTTTACTCGATCCGCGACGAAACCACGGTGCATGACGCGGCGCGCTACCTGCGCGATCATCAGGTGCGGTCCGTGGGCGTGCTGGACGCCGCGGGGAAACTGGCCGGAGTTATATCGCAAAGCGATATATCGGACAAAGTGGCGGCGGAGAACAAATGCCCGGCCTGGATGCGGGTTTCCGAGATCATGTCGCGGGACCTGCTGGTGGTGCAGCCGGAATTCCCGCTGGAGGAATGCCTGCGCCTGATGGAAAAGCACGGCGTCTTTCACCTGCTGGTCGCGGAAGAATCGGGGCGTTTTCTGCGGCATGATCTCGGTCGCGGACCTGCTGCAAGTCATCGCTTCCGATCACAAAGCCCGCGCCGACATGTTTGAAGCGTTTGTCTTCCCGCAAAGATAGAGTGGCGGCTGGCGCAGAACGCAGCCGGCGGCCGAATCATATCCTGGTGAGAATCTTCATCAATTGTGCAAGCGCGCGCGCGCATCCTGCCCCATGGCTGTAAACTCGATGCCCATGCCCTTGCCGGGCTGGCTATCGCACACCGTGGCCCGGGCGCGCACGTCGCCGCCTGGAACTTCAAAACCAATCTTGATTAATTCTCCCTTAGGGGGAGGATCCGGCGTCGAAATAAATAGGCCACCGAGGGCTAAAACGCTGACAGGAGATACCTTACGTTTGCCGGAGTGTTCCCAGGCTACCAGCATGCCTTTCGGCAACGGCACGCGCTCATATCTCCGGGCCTTCGTGTTGGAAGACATGGGAAATCGCTTTCCAATAGACTAATCGATTCGGCTTCCCCCAGGCTAAATTCCAGTTTATGCAATGTCCTAACAGGAACCGTTCCGTGGTACAGGGCGCTCCAGGTCCAGGCGGTGTTCGGCCGTTTCAATGGTACCTTTGCAAAACTCTGTGCGGGCGAGTCTCCATTCAGTTACCGTTGTGCGTCTACGCAACTCGCCTTCGACCGAGCCTTGCTCCCTGTTCACGGTTCCGATAATCTCGAAGTCTGTGAAAAAGTCCGCCAAAAAAAACGCATTGCAAGTTTGCCTGCTTTCGCCGCACCCGCTGGTGCTCAGCGAATTCGAGCGCGTGCTCGCGAATCCCGGCGTTCAAAACGATTTCGCAGGCATCTGGAATCGACGCTGGGGCCGGATTTGCGGCATTTGCCGATCCCCAAAGCGACCGTTTATGTGGTGGACGCGCATGTGGCCAAGCCCGCGGCCGGCGCGCTGCTTTCCAATATTCTCGATCACCACACCGAGGCGCGCATCATCGTCGTCGCCGAAAAATTTGACGCGACGGAAAGCTACTCGCTGCTGCAGATGGGCGCCAAGGGATTGCTCAGCTACACGCGAAGCGCGGGAGCAACTGCCCCGCGCGCTTCCGCTGGTGGCCAACGGCGGATTCTGGGTTCCCCGCTCCGTGCTTTCGGGGTTTGTCGATTCGGTCCTGGCCGGATCGCACAGCCGCCGCCTGAAGGTGGACACCGCGGCGGACCTGAGCCGCCGGGAGACAGGAAGTTCTGAATTCGCTGCTCGAGAATCTGGCCAACAAAGAAATCGGAAGCAAGCTCAATATTTCCGAGCGAACCGTGAAATTTCACGTTTCCAATCTGCTGAACAAGTTTGGCGTCCGCCGCCGGGCCGATCTCATCCTGCTGTGTTACCAAAAGCGCAGCGTCACCCCTTGAGTTTTTGCATTTGCCGCACTGCATACTCCCGGTTCGTGATTGGCAACTGGGCACAGAGGCGCGGCGAGCCGGTATTGCGGGGATGGGAAAGTTGCTATAGTCGGCTCGTCTATGCGCAATAATGGAAACTCGACAGGAGCAGAAAACAGACCTCGATGCCTACCGATCGCAGGCCGGAATACTTCAAGGGCGCGCAACTCCGCGTCGGAATTATTGGGTGCGGATACGTGGGACTGCCGCTGGGACTGCGGTTTGCCGAAGCCGGGCATCGCGTAACCGGGTTTGACACCGACCCGGCAAAAGTCGAAAAGCTGAACCGCGGGCAAACCTACATCCAGCACATTCCGCAAAACAAAATTCAGCAGTTCGTGCAGTCCAAGCATTTTGGCGCGACCACGGATTTTTCGCGGCTCGCGGAAGTCGACGCGATCCTCATCTGCGTGCCAACGCCGCTGGATCAGCGGCGTGAGCCGGACCTTTCCTATGTAGCAGGACACGGCGCAGGCCATTCGCCCGCACCTGCAGCGGGGCCAGTTGGTGGTGCTGGAATCGACGACCTATCCGGGAACGACCGAGGAACTGGTGCTGCCGGTGCTGGAAGAAACTGGGATGAAGTGCCCGGTCGCGCACGGTCCGGACAATGACCAGATCGCGACGGATTTCTTTCTGGCGTTTTCGCCCGAGCGCGAAGATCCGGGCAACAAGCAATACGGCCTGGCGCAAATCCCAAAGGTCGTGGGCGGAGTGAATCCTCCGTCGGGACGCGCGGCCTGCGCGCTGTACGCGCAGATCGTAGCCAAGGTCGTGCCGGTCAGCTCGACGCAGGCGGCGGAAATGACCAAGCTGCTCGAAAATATTTTCCGCTGCGTGAACATCGCCCTGGTCAACGAACTAAAAATGCTGGGCATGCGCATGGGGATCGACATCTGGGAAGTGATCGACGCGGCGGCGACCAAGCCCTTCGGCTTCATGCCGTTTTATCCGGGGCCGGGCCTCGGCGGCCACTGCATTCCCGTGGATCCGTATTATTTGTCCTGGAAGGCGAGAGAGTACGATTTTGCGACCCGCTTCATCGAGCTGGCCGGCGAAGTGAACACGGCGATGCCGTATCACGTGGTGGATTCGGTGGCGTCGGCGCTGAACGAGCGGCAAAAATCCCTGAAGGGTTCGCGGGTCATGGTCCTGGGCGTGGCCTACAAGAAGGACGTGGACGACATGCGCGAGTCGCCGTCGCTAAAGATCATCGAACAGCTGACCCTGCGCGGCGCCAAGGTGGATTACAACGATCCGCATTTCCCGGAGATTCCCAAGCTGCGCCACTACAACTTCCAGGGAATGAAATCCGTGCCGATTGACAGCAAGTCGCTGGCCGCTTACGACTGCGTGCTCATCGCCACCGATCACACCAGCTACGATTACCCGATGATCGTCGAGTCCTCGCAACTGGTGGTCGATACGCGCAACGCCACGCGCCGCATCGCGCGGAATCGCAATAAGATCGTCCTGGTATAAAGCGGCCTGCGAGCGACTTTCGTCTATCCTGCTGATCCCGTTACTTATTGAAACGCATAACTTTCCAGTATCATTGTCTGAATTCGGCAACTCCCGTAGCATAGGACTCACATGTCCAATGGGAGTCCATTTCAAGGCGGGCCCGAAGCGACCCGCCGGCGCAGCCAACGGGTGATCCTGAGCCTGCGTGTAATTGTGCGCACCGAAGACGGTCCAAAAGATACCTCCTTCGAAGAAGAAACGCATACCCTCGTTGTGAACGCGCACGGGGCGCTCATCGTCCTGGCAGGCAAAGTGGCAAAAGGTCAAAAGCTTCGGCTGACGAACCGCGCCACCAAGGCAGAGCAAGTGTGCCGGGTGGCGAATTTGGGTCCGAAATCCGGAGGCAAAGCGCAGATCGGCGTCGAATTTCTAAAGCCGTCCCCGGATTTTTGGCAGCATTTCTTTCCCGCCGGAAGATTGGGTCGTGCCCGAACCTTCGTCCGTCAGTTCAGACAACGATTGAGATTTTAGTAGCACAGACTCTCAGCTGTGCGGTTCTAGTTCCACACAAGCTGATCGAGACCAAAACCCGCATGGCTAGGAAGCTCGCGCTACTCAAGGCAAATGCGTGAGTTCGATTCGCGCGGTGCCAAATGGGATTTCGGCCTCGACGAGAACCGGCGTGTGGGCCGCGTCCTTGGTAATCCACAGCCAAAACCGCGTGTCGGTCAGTTCCTTGCCGTGATCGAACAATTCGGAGGGCGATGCGAAAAGCGGGGAAATTCCCGGCAGGCACGGTGACGGTTCCTTGCGGCGTATCGATCCGGGCCACGACGTCATAGAGACGCCGGCCATCGAATACGGGAACGCGCAGCTCCGGCGTGCGCTGCCAATCCGCGGCGCGCAAATTATATAGAAAACTGATGGCGTCGCGCGTTCCAGGAACCACGCGAACCGCGGTGACATCCGGCGGGGCGGGATCGCCATCGCCCGTCATGCGATACAAATTCGTTTGCGCCTTCCCTTGTTCGTGGAGATACATTTCGTATTGCAGGGAAAACAGATTGGCGGCGGAGGTGTAGGAATCGAACTGGTCGTCAATGGCGAACAGCGCGCGCGTGGTATCCATGGTGTGCGCGATGGCGCGGAAATGCCACGCGGGATGCCCGAAGAAATTGCGCTGCTCGACGACGGTGGTCTCGATCTTGGCGGCGTTCACCGCGTACTTCGAGAACAGGACGCGGTATTCGAGAATTTCTCCCGGGCGAAATGGCACGGCAATCGCAACCGGCGCCGCGGGAGCCGCCGGAGGTTTAGCGCGTTTCTTGGAGTGCTTGGATTGCTGCGCCAATCCCATGGAAGCGAACGCCAGCACCAACGCCAGCAGCGGCGCAACAGAGCAAAGCGATGAATCCTTGCGCGTGTCCTCAACAATGAATTGGTTCGGAGCGGCGAAGCCGGGTCGCGCCGGTCCTTTCCAGCATGCTAACTTAGACGCCGTGACGCCGCCCAGGGGGCACGCTATATTCAGGGTACAGAAAAAAAGGCCCGGAAACCAGTTGCGTCGAGCCTGATGTTTAGATGCACGCGGTGGCACGCGCGTAAGTAGGACGGCTTCAGCCTGTCAGGTTTTGGTAACCCCGTCAAAGGCGACAGGCTGTCCTTCGCAGCACTCGGATAAAGCCGTCGACTGAGAGAGGATTGAACGGATGCGCTATCTGGTGACCGGAGGGGCGGGATTCATCGGCTCGAATACGGTGGATGAACTCGTGCGCCGCGGCCACGACGTGGTGGTGCTGGATGATTTGTCCGCCGGCAAGGCCGCAAACCTGGCCCAGGTAGAAACAAAAATTAAATTGATCCAGGACAGCATCACGAATTTGGACGCCGTGCGCGAGGCGTGCCATGGCGTGGACTGCGTGATTCACCTGGCGGCGCAGACCTCCGTGCCGCGTTCGGTGAAAGACCCGATCGAGACAAATCAGATCAACGTGAACGGCACGCTGAATGTTCTGGTGGCGGCGCGCGACGCGAAAGTAAAACGCGTGGTGTTTGCCAGCTCCTGCGCGGTCTACGGAAAAACACTCGATCCTGCCGATTCGCAGAGAGCACCGCCCTCGCGCCGATTTCCCCTTACGGCCTTTCCAAGCAAGTGGGCGAAGTCCTACGGCCGCGTATTTCAAGAACTGTACGGCCTCGAGTTTGTCGCGCTCCGTTACTTCAATGTGTTCGGCCCGAGGCAGGATCCCGGCTCCGCCTATTCCGGCGTCCTGTCGCTGTTCAACGCGGCCCTGCTGGCGGGCACACAGCCCACGGTGTACGGCGACGGCGAACAATCGCGCGACTTTGTCTACGTGCAAAATGTGGTGGAAGCGAATTTGCTGGCCGCCGAGGCGAAAGGCGCGCCGGGCTCGCCATCAACGTCGGCACCGGAATCCGCTGCACATTGAATCAAACGCTCGCGCTTGCTCGAAAAACTTTCAGGCCGGCCCGCGCGCGCAAAATACGCCGAGCCGCGCGAAGGAGACATCCGCGATTCGCAAGCGGACATTAGCCTCGCGAAAGCGGCGCTAGGCTACAAACCGCGCTTCGGTTTTGAAGAAGGATTGAATCGAACCTGGGAGTGGTTTTGTGCCGCCCAGAATGGGTCGAGTCGCCCTTGATGCCGCGGTTTGCGGCTCGTTTCATTGCGAAGACAGTGCCTTCGTAGCGCCGGCGTCTCGCCGGCAGTTTTTGTACTCGCGTCGGAGCGCAAACCTGCCGGCGGGACGCCGGCGCTACAAAACCTGCGCTGCGACTCCGTAGGAGCCGAGACGCGTTCCGGGAACGAGCGCCATTACTTGTTCCCTGCGGGAGTCTTCGGCTTCAAATCCGCGGTCCAGTTCAGCACCACGTTGATTTGGCCGGCCGACTGCTCGGAGGCCTTGAGCATCAGGAAGCGCTGGCCGTCAGGGGACACGTCGTAGTTAGGGGATGACCTGGGGGAGGGCGTGTAGGGCCCTTCGAACAACACCTTCGGTTTGCTGGCGGTAAACGCAGCCTGCGTCGCCGTATATTCGACCGCCATCATTTTTTGCCGCTCCCGGTAAAACAGCTCGCGGCCCTTGGGATTCCACATTGGCTCGGTGCCGCCCTCGGTCGAGATTTGATACTTCCCTCCCGGGCCGGGATAGGGCCGGACGTACACTTCATTGCGGCCGGATTCGGGCGAAATATAGGCGATCCAATGGCCGTCGGGGGAAAACTGAGGTGTGGATTCATACGACGGACTCTGGTCGAAAAGGCGCGGCGTTCGATCCTTGAAGGACAGGATGTAGATGCTCCGCGTTTGACGATCCTCCGAGAACACGAGTTCCTGCCCGTTGGGCGATACGGATAAGGGGACGGCGTTCCGGCTGATGTCCCCAGTCGCCAGTTCCTCCACGGTGCCGCTGCCATCGGCGGGCTGCCAGTAAAGCCGATTCCCCTTACCCTTGAAAACGATTCGCTTCCCGTCAGGGGTCCAGACGGAATCGACGTTGGGTGATGCTTCAAACGTCAACCGGGCGAGGGCATCGCGGGAAATATCGTAAATCCAGACCTGGCTTTCCCGTTCCTCGATCCCCGAGGCAATGCGCTGTCCGTCCGGGGAAATCCGCGGAAAGACATAATTGTGAGGCGGCGCGGGAATTGATTGTTCCCTTCCGTCTCGATTCACCCAGGTGAGGGTCTTTGGAATCGTTGCAGTTCCGCCCCGATAGGCGAGCACGCCATTGCCGGAAGCAGAAAAAATCGCGGAGCTGCCGAACTGGTTTGTCAGAACATCGTCCGCGACCGGAACGGCTTCGCCCGACAATTGAAGGCGATCGGCGTCAAAAGGTTGCGCCGTCAACGTCCCCTGGCGGTTAAACAGCAAATAGCCGGGAGAAACGTAAACGGGATTCGAGTTGGCTTTCAAGACCAGCTTTCGTTCCTTGGAATCCAGGGAGCCCACGAAAATAGCGTTATTTTCCGGTTTCGTGCAGGACGCAAAATATAAGAAGTGCTTTCCGTCGGGCAGAAACTGGGCAAAGTCATGGTAAACCTCGCCCCGGGAAGCATCCAGCGTCGTCACCGGCGTGACCGCGCCACCGGACTCCGCGACTCGGACGAGCCCATTAGCGGAAGTAAATAGAATTACCCCTTCACGGCTCCAACTCCCGCCCGTCTGAAGAGTCTCGGCCAAGGCTTCGGGAGTACCTCCCGCGGATAAGGAGGTCTTTCGCAGTTTCCCATCGGCGAAAAATCCCAAATACTGACTGTCAGGAGACCAGAATGGCAAGAGTCCATTTTCCGTTCCCGGAACCGCCTGAGCCTCCGCTGAGTTCAAAGCGCGGATCCAGATTTGGCGCACGCCCGATGCTCCCGCAGCCAAGAACGCCAGCTTGGTTCCGTCGGGAGAAACGCTGAGGGCGTTCTCGACCATCAGCCCGGTGGAAAACGCACCTTTCGCCGGTGGCCCAACCGTGAAGCGGACGGATTGCTTTTCTGAGGGCGGCGGCGTGCGGCGCAGGTAGAACCCCGCCGCGGCAATCACCGCAAGAGCTACGGCAATTGCTGCGCCTGCCCACACGAGATGCTTGTTTGACTTTTGTTCCGGTGCAGTCGCGGCAGTCATTCCCGCTTGCGAGCCGCTTTCGGAAATCCACCTCAGCTGCTCGCAAATATCCTTGGCCGATTGCCAGCGCTCGTCCGGATCTTTTTCCATGCAACGCTTCACGACATGATCCAGCGCCGGCGGCGTCATCGACGTGAGCGAAGACATCGACGGAGGATCGGTCTCCAGAATCTTGGCCATCAAGCTGGCCTGGCTCTTGCCCTCGAAAGCCTTCTTCCCCGTCGCCATTTCGTAGACCACCACGCCGAACGCGAAGATGTCCGTGCGGGCGTCCACTTCCTTGGCTTCCACTTGTTCCGGGGCCATGTATTGCAGCGTGCCGAGTATCGTTCCTTCGCCGGTAATCGTGGCCCTCATCGTCACAAGCTGCGATTCCGGAGTGACGGGAGTGACGTCCTGCTTCAGCTTTGCTAAACCGAAGTCGAGCAGCTTCGTTCCGGACTTAGTGATCATGATATTGCCCGGCTTCAGATCGCGATGCGTGATGCCCTTGCGATGCGCCTTGTCCAGCGCGTCGGCAATCTCGATCGCGTATTGCATGACCTGTTGAATCGGCAGCGCGCCTTTCACCAGGCGCTGCGCAAGCGTCTCGCCTTCGATATATTCCATCACCAGAAAATCAATATCGTCCTGATGACCCGTGTCGAAGAGCGTGCAGATGTGCGGATGATTCAGGCTGGCGATGGTTTTCGCCTCGCGCTCAAACCGCTCGCGCAATTCCGCGCGCCCCGCGAGATGCGTGGGCAAAACTTTGATCGCCACGATGCGATCGAGTCGCGTGTCGCGCGCTCTTGTACACTTCGCCCATTCCGCCCGCGCCGATCGCGGAAAGAATTTCGTACGGCCCAAGCCGCGTTCCGGGATTAACGCTCATTATTTTTTCCCCAATGGAATTTTCTGCTTGAGCTCTTCCACCCAGTTCTGCACCACGGTAATTTGCGAAACGGCCTTCTCGTCTTCCGCTGGCTTGAGCATCAAAAATCGCTGGCCGTCCGGAGAAATATCGTAGTCAGGAAATGTGCGGGGAGTCGGCACGTACGGCCCTTCAAAAAGTTCTTTCGGCTTCCCCGCGGAAAATGTCTGCTGCCCCTCGTAATCGACGGACATCATTTTTTTGCCGTTGCGATAAAACAGCTCGTGACCCTTGGGATTCCAGACAGGTTCCGCGCCACCGTCGGCCGAAACCTGCCATTTGCCGCCCGGCCCAGGGTATGGGCGCACGTAAACCTCAAACCGGCCGGATTCCGTCGAGGCATAGGCGATCCAGCGCCCGTCGGGCGAAAAGCGGGGCGAAGTTTCGTATGTAGGAGGAGTTTCTTCGAACCGGTGGACCTTGCGGTCCTTGGCGGTATAAATCCAGGTCTGGCGTCCCCCCGGAATGTCATAAGTAAATACCATGTTCTGGCCATCCGGCGACCACGATCCGGGCACATTGTTGGTGCCAAGCCCGTTGGTTGTTATCTGTTCGGCGAGGCGCTGCCGTCGGCCGCCTGCCAGAACATGCGGTTCCCCGCCCCTTTGTAAACGATCCGTTGACCGTCCGGCGTCCAGATTGGGTCCACGTTGGGCTTGCCTTGAAATGTCAGTCGCGTCAGCGTCTCCCGGCTCAGGTCGTAAATCCAGATTTGCGGGTCGTCCTCTTCAACCCCGAAAGCCACGCGGCGGCCGTCCGAAGAAATCCTCGGCAGGACATAAGTATGGGGGGGGGCATTTACGTGCTGTTCGGTTCCTTTGCGGTCCACCCAAACCATCTTCAGCGGCGCGTGGAAGTTACCGGGAATATAAACCAGCGTTCCCGTAGCGGAGACATCGAAATGGGCGGTGCTTGCGGATGCCTGTTGCAGGACGCCCTCAACCATGGTCACCGGAGGTCCCGTGACCGCAAGCTTCTTGAGATCAAAAGGCGCAGCCATCAGGTTTCCCCCAAGCTCATAGACCAGATATCCAGGGGCAACGTAACGTGGCTGCAAGCCGCTCGAGGGAATCAGCACATGACGCTCTCCGGTTCTGAGCGAACGGGCGGAAATGTTTGACCCACCAGTGGCGCTCCCGGATCCAGCGCCGTATATGACTTCCTTTCCTCCGGGCAGGAGCGTCGGTGATACGTTGCCGGTCTCACCCTTTTCGAGTGGGAAAACCGCCTGCGGGTTCCCGCCCGATTCAGATATTTGCTGGAGGGTGGCGAAACCACCACCAAAAATTATCGTCCCCTGGGAGGTCCAACTGGCGCTTCCGCCGCCCATATCCGAGTTGCCGAGAGTGACCGCCGCACCGCCGTTTAACGGAACTTTCTTCAGCTGGTTGCCGGAAGTGAAGCCCAACCACTGGCTGTCCGGGGAAAAAAACGGCCTGACTCCGTTCTCGGTCTCAGGAATCGGTCTGGCCTCAAGACTATCTAGCGACCGCACATACAGTTGTGATTGACCGACTATCCCTGCTACGAAAGCTACACGCGTGCCGTCAGGCGAAATGGCCACCGAAGGAGTCGAAACGCCCACTTCTTGACTTGCAAGGTTGCGTCCCGAGGGCGGCAAGATGTTGAACCGGGTGACAGCCTTGGGCGCAGCCGCCGGCGCGGGTTTCAGAAACCAGACGACGAGGCCGGTGATTGCAGCAACAAGAAGTAACAAGCCAGCGATAACGGTTGGCGTCCGTTGCCCGAGTCCGCGAGCGCCTGCCGACGCGGCTGCGGGAGGCAAGCCGGTTTGCGATCCGCCCTCTCCGATCCATTTCAATTCCACTTCCATGTCGCGGGCTGTTTGCCAGCGGTCGTCCGGGTCTTTCGCCAGGCATCTCTTGACGACGCGGTCCAGAGCCAGCGGCGTCATCGGCGTGAGCGATGCCATTGGCGGCGGATCGGTTTCGAGAATCTTGGCGATCAGGCTGGCCTGGCTCTTGCCTTCGAACGCTTTCTTCCCCGTCGCCATTTCGTACACCACCGCGCCGAATGCGAAAATGTCCGTGCGCGCGTCTACTTCCTTTCCTTCCAGTTGCTCCGGCGCCATGTACTGCAGCGTGCCCAGGATCGTTCCTTCCCCGGTCGACTCCGCCCTTCATCGTCACAACCTGCGATTCCGGAGTGGCCGGCGCGGCCTCTTGCCGCAGCTTTGCCAGGCCAAAGTCCAGCAGCTTTGAGCCACGTCTTCGTCAGCATGATGTTGCCCGGCTTCAGATCGCGGTGAGTGATCCCCTTGCGATGCGCCTTGTCCAGCGCGTCCGCGATCTCGATCGCATATCGCATCACCTGGTCCAGCGGCAACGGCCCTTTCACCAAACGCTGCGCCAGCGTTTCGCCTTCGATGTACTCCATCACCAGAAAGTCGGTCCCGTCCTGATGGCCCACGTCGTAGAGCGTGCAGATGTGCGGATGATTCAGGCCGGCAATCGTGCGCGCTTCGCGGTCAAACCGCTCGCGCAAGGTCGGCGCGACCGGCCAGATGATCCGGCAGAATCTTCATGGCCACCGTGCGGTCCAGCCGCGTGTCGCGCGCTTTGTACACCTCGCCCATTCCGCCCGCGCCGAGCGCTGGAAATGATTTCGTACGGGCCGAACCGGGTGCCGGGATTCACGCTCATTATTTTTTCTCCGTGGGAACTTTCTGCTTCAACTCTTCAAACCAGTTCAGCACTACGTTGATTCTGCGCGGGCTGCTCGACAGCCTTGAGCATCAGGAATCGCTGGCCGTCGGCGGAGACGTCGTAATTGGGAGTGGACTGCGCGGGAAGCATCTGATAATTCCCTTCGAAAAGCATTTTGGGCGTGCCTGCGGAAAATCCGGGCTGTGTGGCGATCTGCACGGCCATCATTTTGTTCCCGTTGCGATAGAACAACTCGCGGCCGTTACGGCTCCACAATGCCTCCCTGCCGCCATCCGCTGAGATTTGCCATTTCCCACCTGGACCGGGATAAGGCTGCACGTAAATCTCGTAGCGGCCGGATTCGTCCGAGGAATAGGCCAGCCAGCGTCCATCGGGAGAAAATTGTGGCGCGCGTTCGTTGAATTTTGTCTGCAGGAAAGGCTGGGCTTTGCGGTCGCTCAATCGCAACACCCAGATGTCAAATCCGGTGACGGCATTCAGGTCAGTGAACGCCAGCAGTTGCCCGTTCGGAGACCATGACGAAGGAATCTGGAGATCCTGGCTGGTGCCGAGCCGCTCCAGGCCGCCGCTGCCGTCCGCCAGCTGCCAGAAAAGATTCCGCGGGCCTTCCTTGTTGGAAACGAAGGCGACGCGCTTGCCGTCCGGCGTCCAGTACGGGACAAGATTGTTCTTTCCTTCGAACGTAAAGCGGCTCAACGTCCCACGCGAAAGATCGTACATCCAGAGCTGGCTTTCCTGTTCGGTGATCCCCACGACTAGTCGCCGACCATCCGGAGAAATGCGGGGTGCCAGGTAGGCGTGCACAGGAGCCGCCAGGGGCTGCTCTTTCCCGTTGCGGTCGACCCAGACCAGCGTGGTGATCGCGGTCAACTGTGGCACATACACCAGCGATCCCGTATCCGAAAAACTGTACTGGGCATCGCCCCACACTGGGGATTGCATGACATCGTCCACTACCGGGACCGGCGTTCCAGTAACCGCAAGGCGCTGGACGTCAAAGGGGATAGCCCTCAGGCCGCCTCCCTGCGCGTAGATCAAATGGCCGGAAGGCGCGTAGCGAGGGTGCATCCCCCCTTGGACCAGGTTTCGCCTTTCACCCGCCCCTAGCGTCTGGACCGCGATTTGCGCGTTCGCCCAATCGGCATTATTCGTGCCCGAAGCAAAAAGGATTGCTTTTCCTCCTGGCAGGACCTCGGGCCACATCTGAATAACTTCCCCTTTTTCGAGATGAGTTAGCGGCTGGGGCGTGCAGGCCCGCTCTGAAATTTGTGAGATCGTTCCGGAACCGAAACCGCCCCGGGCGCCGAACGCGAAAGTGTCCTGACCGGTCCAACTGGCCCCACCCTCTTCCGCCGGAAAGTCGCAAATCGCCTGCGGGGCTTCCCCATTCAGAGAGACCTTCATAAGTTTCCCGGCAGTAAAAAAACCTATCCATTGGCCGTCGGGAGAAAAGAACGGGCTGAAGCCTCCTTTCGTGCCGGGGATGGGCCTGGCATCCAGGCTGTCCAGGGCGCGGAGATAAATCTGCTCGTTTTGGCTGTCGGCGCCTTCCCATGCGTCATATATGAGGTGAGTGCCATCGGGGGAAAGGGCCACGGCAAGGCCGGCGTCACCGGATGTTAAAACTCTTAAGTGTTGGTCCCGGGGCAGGGTGATCGTGAAGCGCGAGACAGGTTTCGGCGGGGGTTTAGGAGCGGGCTTGAGACTCCAAGGTAACCAGGCTGGCGATCGCAGCAACCAGCAGGAGAGCGCCCAGACCCGCGATTAACGTCCGTGGTTCGAACGAAAAGATGCGCTTCGATGCCGCGGCTGGCGCGGAGCCCGCCTGCGAGCCGCCTTCCGCGATCCATTTCAATTCGTCGCAGACGTCGCTGGCCGCCTGCCATCTTTTTTCCGGCTCCTTGGCGAGACATTTTTTTACTACGCGATCGAGGGCGGGCGGCGTCATCGGCTGCAGCGCTGCCATCGATGGCGGGTCGACTTGCAGGATTTTAGCCATCACGCTGGCGGAGGTTTTTCCTTCGAACGCTTTCTTGCCTGTGGCCATTTCGTAGACCACCGCGCCGAACGCGAAAATATCCGTGCGGGCGTCGACTTCCTGGGCTTCGACTTGTTCGGGCGCCATGTAGTGCAGCGTGCCGAGGATCGTTCCTTCGCCTGTGACTCCGTCCTTCATGGTTGCAAGCTGCGATTCGGGGGTGACGGGAGTGGCGTCCTGCTTCAGCTTTGCCAGGCCGAAATCGAGCAGCTTGGTGCCGGACTTGGTGAGCATGATGTTGCCGGGCTTCAGATCGCGGTGGGTGATGCCCTTTGCCGTGCGCCTTGTCCAGCGCATCGGAAATTTCGATGGCGTATTGCAACACCTGCTGAATCGGTAGCGCGCCTTTCATGAGGCGCTGCGCGAGCGTCTCGCCTTCGAGGTATTCCATCACCAGAAAGTCGATATCGTCCTGGCGGCCGGTGTCGTAGAGCGTGCAGATATGCGGATGATTCAGGCTGGCGATGGTTTTTGCTTCGCGCTCGAAGCGCTCGCGCAATTCGGCGCGGCCCGCGAGATGAGGGGGCAGAACTTTGATCGCGACGATGCGATCGAGGCGCGTGTCACGCGCTTTGTACACTTCTCCCATTCCGCCCGCGCCGATGGCGGAGAGAATTTCATACGGCCCTAGACGTTTGCCGGGAAGAATCGCCATGGGTTCCACCTAATTTGGAATGGGCAGAGTATAACGCAAGGAATAGTGATGGAAATGTATTTCGAGAGTAGTCAAGCCCCGTGACGGCGCGGTGGCATGATGGCGGCACTGGCGCGGCGGCGGGTTGTTATGTAGCGCCCGCTTTCAAGCGGGCATCTTTGATCCATGCTCCATGCAAATGCCCGTCTGAAGGCGGGCGCTACAGATAGCTTGCCAATTCATGAATTCTCACCCTGACCCTAACGCGGATTGCGAACCGGGGCTTGGGAAAGATACGGAAGGAATTCGGTGAGATTATCGATGACCACGTCGGGCGGGTACTCGGTGAAACGGTGGCTGCCGAAACCGTAAGTTACGCCGCAGACCCAGGTGCCGGAATTGCGCGCGGTTTGCACGTCGACTTCGGAATCGCCGACAATCATGGCCTGGCGTGGGGGCCGCGCCGAATTCGCGAAGGATCGTATCGACGCCCATCGGGTCGGGCTTTTTGCGCTCGAAGCTGTTGCCGCCGTAGACGTAACGGAAATGATCGGCCACGCCCAGTTCCTGGATGATGTTGCGGCTGACTCGGACGGGCTTATTCGTGTAGACGGCCATCGGCATGCCCTTGAGCGCGTCGAGCGTTTCGCGGACGCCGGGATACAGGACCGTGTTATCGAGTTTGTGCGCGGAATAATACTTGATGAAAAATTCCAGGCCGAGCATGCAGTCTTGTTCGGAGGCGTCGCTGCCCAGGGCTCGCGCGATCAGGGCCGGAGCGCCCTGGCCGACGTAGCTGAAAATCTGCTCGTGCGGGAGCGGAGACTCGGCCCAATTCCACCAGGGTGGCGTTTACTGCGAGGGCCAGGTCGAGTTTGGAATCGATCAGCGTGCCGTCCAGGTCGAAGACCAGGGCGCGGACTTCGGAGAATCGGGTTATGGGGTCCCCCATCGAGGTGTCAATTCATCAGTTGGATTCGGCGGGTCTGGCCGCTGCTCTTTATTTCTACGCCGTGCGAGCGACTGTCTTTTTCTTGTAACTTTGCCGCCTCAAGAGCAGACAGGCTCGAAGCCTGTCCTACTTAAAACTGCGGCTCTGCCGAAATTTTAATTGTATTATATCGGGTTGCAATTCATGACAGGAAAGTCTTCGGGGGAATTCGATCGGAGACGGTGCGGCAGCGTTTTTTTCATACAGGAGGAAGTGCGAATGGCTGAGATTTTTCCGTTTCGGGCGTACCGGTACAACGCGGCTGTCGTGGATCCGGCGAAGGTGCTGACGCAGCCGTATGACAAGATCACGCCGGCCATGGCGGAAAAATATGCGGCGGCGAGCCCGTACAATCTGATTCCGGTCGAGAAGGGCAAAACGCTGCCTTCGGATACGGCGGCGGACAATGTGTACACGCGCGCCGCGAAATTGCTGGAGGATTGGATTCGGGCCGGGTGATCGTGCAGGATGCGGCGCCGTCGATGTATGCGTATTTTCAGGAGTACACCGTGCCGGGGACGAGCGAGCGGCGCGTGCGCAAGGGTTTATTGCCGTGGCGCGGATCGAAGATTATTCGGCGGGCGTGGTTTTTCGGCACGAACAGACCCTGTCGGGACCCAAGGCGGACCGGCTGGAATTGTTGCGGCACACGCAGACGCACACCGGGCAGCTGTTCATGATGTACACCGATCCAGCGGCGCGCGTGGATGCCCTGCTTGACGCGGCCACGCAATCGAAGCCGGATGTCGAGCTTCGCGATGAGTACGATGTGGTACATCGGCTGTGGCCTATCACCGAATGCAAACGCTGGAGGCCATTCCAGCGGGAAATGGCGGACAAGAAACTGGTGATCGCCGACGGCCACCACCGCTACGAAACGGCGCTGGCCTACCGGGACGAGCGCCGCGCACAAGCCGGCCGCGTGGATCCGGACGCGCCGTATGAAAAAGTGATGATGACGCTGTTCAACACGGCCGGCGAGGGTCTGACGATCCTGCCGACGCACCGCGTGGTCGCCAACGTGCCGAATTTTTCCTTCGCGGGATTCCGCGCCGCGCTGGCGGATGCATTCGATGTGACTTCGCTTCCGTTTCAAGGACGGCGCCGAACGTCCGCGAGCTTACGAACAATTTCGGCGCGATTTGGCAGCGCGGCCAGGAGCAACGGGCCGTCGGCGCGTACGCCGGAGGCGGGGCGTTCCACATTTTTGTGCTGAAGAAGGGAGCAAATCTCGAAGTGCTCTCTGCAGGGTGTTTCACCGGCGCAGCGGCAGCTGGACGTGGTCCTGCTGCACCGGCTGATTCTGGAACGCGGCTTGAACATCACGCAGGACGCGGTAAAGGCGGGGAAAAATCTCACGTACGAGCGCGAAATGGATACGGCCATCGCCGAGGTGGACTCCGGCCGCGCGCAGATTTGCTTTTTGCTGAATCCCGTCAGCGTGGAAACCGTGGCGGAGATGGCCATGGGCGGCGAAGTCCTGCCGCAGAAATCCACCGATTTTTTCCCCAAGTTGATGAGCGGAATCACGATGTACCGCTTGAAAGATGAGATGAGGTCGAAGATAGATCCAGAAAAGTGACAGAAACTCGAGCCTTTGGCTGGCCTCCTTTCTCGCTGCGGCGATCCCGGGGCCAGCCGCATCGATACGGCATTCCCCGGCAGAATCCACCTTCCGGCTAATTCCCGGAATTTACGCCATGGAAATATGATGGAAACAATTCGTTTTATGATATTGACCTAAAAGACTTTAGTTCCTATTGTAGTCGTGATAAGATTTGCGTGGGTGTGTTATCAGTTGGGCCAATTAGCTTTCGCAGAACCCATTTCGTGAGGGGCGAATTGGGACAAGACCTCTTCCATCTTTGTACTGCTGCCTCCTTTCGCGGCCCGCGTCAAAATGCGGGCTCGAATAAACCGCTTCACAAGTGTGCCTTTAAAAAAGCTCCCAACGGGCTAACAAGAGAGGGAAAAATGAAGACGGCAAAAAGTCTTGTAAAGGCAGGGGTGTGGGTTGGCTCTCGATCGAAAAATCGGCAAGCGCTGAGCGGGGATCGGGAGAGGGGGAGCGGTGGACCCTGCGCATTTTCGCGGCTCTGGCTATGCTCGCCGTGTGCGCCGCAGTTGGGGATGGCGCAGGTTCCGACGGGATCGATCGCCGGAACGGTCCTGGATGCGCAACGGCTGCCGATCGTGGATGCGACGGTTACGCTGAAAAACTGACAGACGAATAAGACTTATACGTCGAAGTCCGGTTCGACAGGCGGCTACCAGTTCGAACGGCATCGATTACGGGCAATACCAGGTGACCGTTTCCAAGGACGGTTTCAAGAACGGCGCGGTTAACGACATTGAGCTCGATGCGTCGACGGAATACTCGGTCGCACCCATCAGCTCGAAGTGGGCAGATTACCGAAACGGTAAGCGTGGAAGCCGGAGCGGAGCTGGTGCAGACGACGAGCGCGCAGGTCACGCGGCACCGTGGAGAAGCAGCAGATCGACGACCTGCCGATTCTGGACCGCAATCCGATTGGCTCTTCTGGGCCTGCAAGCCGGGCGTGGACATGAGCGGGCCCGGGAGCTTTTTGGACACGACCATCAATGGCCAGCGTAGCGTCGCTTTCGACCATGACTCTGGATGGCATCAATATTCAGGACAACTTCATCCGAGACAATGCACTGGACTTCAGCCCAACCTGCCCTTCAGCAGCCAGGCGCAGGAATTCACGGTCATCAACCAGAATGCCGATGTGGACAAGGGCGGAGGCGCGTCGCAAGTGAGCATCGTGACGCCGAAGGGAACCAACCATTTCCACGGCGAGGGCTTCTGGTATTACCGCAGCAACGCATGGGCGGCCAACGATTGGTTCAACGATGCCAGCGGCGTACCGAATACCAAACCTGCTGCAAAACCAGGGCGGCGGCAATATCGGCGGGCCGATCGTCAAGAATAAGCTTTTCATCTATGGGTATTACGAGCTATTGCGGCTGCGCACCCAGTGATCCAACGAATACCACGGTGCTGAGCCCGACAATCCTTTCGGCGATATCGAGCGGAACACCCACATTGCCTTTCACTTACCAGCCCGTGGACAATACCACCGGGAATCCGTCGGGCGCGCCCCAGACTGTGAACCTTTTCAATGTGTCGAATCTAGCGTCGGGCGGTGCCGTCCCGGTTTTACCCCCGATGCGGCCATGCTGGCACTACTCGCACGAATGCCCACGACCTCAAACAATTCGCGTATGGGTGACGGCACGAATTTGCTGGGGTATCAGTTTGATGCGCGCAATAACAGTACATTGGACAATTACGGGTTCCGGCTCGATTACGACCTTAATACTCACAACAGCCTTACGGCGACGTATTCCTGGAACCGGCAGATCACGGACCGGCCGGACATTGACACGAGTTTCGACACGATCCCGCTGATTACAAATAACCATTCGACACATTTCCTGTCCGCGGCGTGGGACTGGAGCCCGCGGAACGATTTCACAAACGAAGTGCGGTTCGGGTTTAACTTGGCGCCCGGATATTTCAACACTACGCAGAAGTTTGGCAGCTACATTCTGGACGATACGAGCCTTCCGTTCACCGATCCTGACCCCAACTTCCCGTTCCAGGGACGCACGACGCACACATGGTCGTGGCAGGACAACGCCACCTGGACCAAAGGAAATCACACCTTGAAATTCGGCGCGCAGATTCAACGGGTTACTGTATTTACGACGACGAACGGGACGGATGCCGGATCCATTTATGACCTCTATACGCTCGGATTCAGTCAAGCCAATCCGAATGCACCATTCCCGACTGACTTCCCTGCTCCGGCAAACGCTTCCATCACCAACACCGCGTTCAATAACGCGACGAACGTTCTGGCCAGCGTGGCGGGAATCCTGAGCCAGGTGACGCAAACTATTAATGCGACCAGCCAAACTTCCGGGTATGTTCCTGGCGCGCCTGAAAACCGCAACTACAGTCAAAATGATTTGTCGTTATATCTCGGCGATACCTGGAAGATCAAACCCAGGCTGACGCTGACATTTGGCGTGCGGTGGGAACACTTCGCCCCGGTCAACGAGCGGGATGGCCTGGTACTGGAACCGGTAATACCGCAGGGACAAACGTTGCAGCAGGTGTTACTCGGAAATGCCACGATCGACTTTGCGGGCGGCCCTAGCAAACGGCCCATCTACCAGCCTCAATGGCGGCAATTCACACCCAATGTGGGAATCGCGTGGGATCCGTTTGGGGACGGCAAGACTGCGGTGCGGGCGGGATTCAGCATGAACTATGCGAACGATCAATTCTTTACGGCGGTGGATAACGCGGCTTCGGGAAACACCGGGCTGCAGGCCTCGCCAATCAACGCAGGCCCCATAGGGTTTGGCCTCTCCGGACAGACAGTGAGCAATCCAATGGGAGCACAAATTGTCACACCCCCTCCCTTTCAAATCCCTACAGATTTTATGACCAATGCTGACAACCAGGGTATTCCTGTGGCAGGGTACGCGATCGATCCAGGGCTGAAAGCCCCGTATGTCGAACAGTGGAATCTGAGCATCCAGCGAGAACTTGGGTGGAATACTTCGCTCTCGGTCAGTTATGTCGGCAATCACGGAGTTGGATTGTTCCGGGCGATCGACCTCAACCAACTGTTATTGGATCAGAAAGGATTCTACGGGGATTTCCTCAATGCGCGTGCCAACCTTTTCTCGACCGGCGATCCAGCGTGCACTTCGATGGGTTGCCTGCCGGTGACGTCATTCCAGAATCTGGCGGCCGAGGGATTCATCGAGAATCCCGTCATTGAAAATTTGATTGCGCAGGGGCAGGTTGGCACCCTTTCAGGCCTGTATCAGGCCAATGGGTTTAATGACGGCCCCAGCGGCCCAGGCCCCGGAGATACGGTCGCACTCTTCCCCAACCCATATATCCTGGGAGGCGACCTTCTGAAGAACGGTTCGTTCTCGATGTACCACTCGGGGGTTGTGGAAGTGCGGCGGCGGTTCAACAGGGGCCTGTATTTCCAGGCTAATTATACATTCAGCAAGGTGATGACGGACTACGGCGGGTCGCAAAGTCAATTTCAGCCCTACCAGGACAACGCGCAACCGCAGCTGGAGAAGCAGCGCGCGCCGTTTGACCTGACGCATGCTTTCAAGGCGAACTTTACCTACGAATTGCCGATCGGCAAGGGTCACAGGCTGCTGGCGTCAGACAACCGGGCACTGGGCCTGCTCGTGGATGGCTGGCAGACAGGTTCGATTTTCACGTGGCAGAGCGGAGAACCTTTCTCGATCCTGTCGGAGTGGGGATCCATCAATCGAGGCCTGCGCACGGTAAACAACACGGCGGTGGCCACGTTGTCGCACAATCAGATCAGCGCCGACCTTGGCACGTTCGAACAGCCGGACGGGAGCGTTTATGTTATCAACCCCAAGCTGGTCTCGCCGGACGGCACGGGGATTCCGGCAAATCCCCAGTTAAGCGGCTGCACGCCCGCCGTCGCGGGGGGCTTCTGCAACCCGCAGCCGGGCCAGGCGGGCAACCTGCAGCTGAATGCCTTTAACGGGCCGGCGTATTTTGATTGGGATGCTTCCGCTGGAAAGGACTTCAATATTACGGAGCGCTTCAAGCTGACATTCCGGGCGGAGGCCTTCAATGTTTTGAACCATCCGGTGTTCTCCACGGCTCAGGTGGATCCGATCAGCCTGGTGACTGTGAACGAAGAGCTTATCAACAGCACTTCGTTTGGGCAGAGCACAGCTACCTTGTCGAAGCCGCGCATCCTGCAATTGTCGTTGCGCCTGAAATTCTAACGGGAAGGCACGAAGGGGCAATCCAAGCGGGCATCCTCCATTCCGGGATGCCCGTTTTTGCGTATGGGTGCAGGCTAGTCCGGACTTCCCGGAGAGTCTGCCGAGGAGTTCTCAGTAGACCTCGCAAAAGACAGGCGCACCCCCACCTCGTGTTGGGCTTCGGTAGAACAGGCTTCAGAGCCTATGTGAGTACTTGAGTTCGGCACGTTTTTGTAGCGCCCGCCTTCAGGCGGGCATTTTGGAATCAAGCAGATGCCCGCCTGAAGGCGGGCGCTACATAAACCAAAGCCGGGTTCCCACACAGACTCTTCAGCCTGTGGGGTTCGGGCCATTTCGCCCAAAATCTCACAGGCTGAAGCCTGTTCCACTTCAAACTTCCCGTTGGCATGCATGGGGCTTATGGGCAAAATGCCGCCGCCGGTCTGGGACCGGCGGCGGCATGGGAATTCTTGTTTGCGGATTTACTTGGCGAAGCTGGCGATGGCGGCGGCTTCCGTGGGGTAGACTTCGAAAACCGTGACCAGCTTTGTTACCAGCAAAATTTCCTGGAATTTGGAGCCGAGATGGCACAGCTTCAGAACCGCGCCTTGCGCGCGGGCGCTGGTGTGCGCGGCGACCAGGGCGCCGAGGCCCGAGCTGTCGATATAGGTGACGTTGTCCATATTGAGGCAGATCTTTTTTTGGCCGGAGGCCAGCAGCGACTTCACTTTCTCGCGCAGCGCCGTGCTCTCCTCGCCCAGCACGATGCGCCCCTCCATCGCCACCACGTCTACCCCATCCACCACACGGTCGGTCATTTTCAGTGCCACGGTCTTTCCTCCTGACGAGAGCTATCTTGTGAACTTGAATTTCCTGTGCCTGGGAAAATCGGCGTCAATAATAGTCCGAGCAAGACAGGTAATAGCCGCACTTGGCGCAAACCAGCTTGCAACGCTTTGGCTCGAGCCGTTCGGAACAAACCGGGCAGAAACTGATGGGGTGCTCCGCAGCGGGCTGCGGCTCGGCTGCACTGACGCCAAGCGCAGCTCGAGTCGCATCTGTATGCGTAGCTTGTTCCACGGCCCGAAGGTTATAGCACAACCTGGGGGACGTGGGAAGAAACAAACGGTCTGGCCGCCCCTCGGGGCGAGCCGATCGAGATCGCCCGGGCAGATACCTGCAACCGCGGCGCCTGCGGCGGCATCTGTATGAGTAGGAAGTAAAGTATGACCTCAAAGTTCCACCTTTTCGCAGCGGCAATGGCAGGAGTTCTGTTTTGCTCCGTGGCCGGAGCTCAGGTTCGCACTGGAGAGACTTCCGCGCAGCGGGCGCCCGCGCCTGCCAGGGCTGCCACAAGAGCACCGTCAAGCCCTGCGCCTGCAGGCGCAACGCGGGCCCGATCAGGCCAGCCAGCAAGCGTAATTCAAATTTCACCGGGCGGGCGTGTCACTTCGTTTTTTGCTTCCGGCGACAAATCCGGTCAGCCTCGACATGATCTCGGGCGTGCCTGGGTTGGGATTTGATTTCCCGCACCTGGCGGCGATCAACGGGGCGCTTGGGAACAATCCTTCTTTTCAGTCCGGACACCATGGGCGGCGCGGACAGGGGGCTTTCGTTCCCATTTTGTTTGGCGGATATCCCTATTCCTACGGTGACTCCGGATACGATCAGTCTGAACAGCCGGCCGCTCAGCAAACGCAGCCACAGCCGCAAATCATCGTGATTCAACAGCCGGTTCCCGCGCAGCAGAGCGCGGACTCGGGGAATGATTCGGGAAATCTTTCCGCTCCGGCGCCTGCGCCGCAGGCGGATGCGCAAGTCCCCGATGTGGGTGATTTTATTCTGGTGCGGCGGGACGGGCGCATTCTTTTCGCGTCAGTATTCTCCGTCGTCGGGTACGCAATTGCAGTACGTCACCCCGGAAGGGATCCGGCACACGCTGGCTATGTCTGATCTCGATGCCGGGGCCACGCAGGAAATGAATGAAGCGCGCGGAACTACGGTGCAGATTCACAACTGACCTGCCTGTGATTAAATTTTTCCCGCCTCAACCTGAATTGTTTCAATTTGCTATGTAGGACGGGCTTCAGCCTGTCTGGTTTTGCGATCATTCAAACGTCAAAACCTGACAGGCTGAAGCCCGTCCTACTGGACTATTTCGAAGATCGAACGGATTGCGGCATGATGTAGCTGGTTTCGTGCGGCAGGCCGGCGCGCTCGAACTGGACGGTGATGTGGGTGATGTGGAAGTCCTTTTCGAGCTTGGCGCAAACTGCCTGCAGGATTTTTTCGCTTTCGTCCATGTGCATGTCCGGAATGCGCGCGTGGCAGGAGAGCGCCACCATGTTCGTCCCGATCGTCCAGACGTGAATGTCGTGGACTTCCTGCACGCCCTTGATGCTCAGGATGGAACGCGCCACGGACTCGAGTTGTATCCCTCTCGGCAGGCCTTCGAGCAGGATGTTCCCGGCTTCCCGGAGGAGGCTCTTGGTGGACCAGAGCACCATGGCGGCGATGGCCACGCCGATTAACGGATCAATCCACTGCGCACCTGTCATTCGAATGGCGACGGCTCCCGCCAGAATCCCGATATTCGAAATCGCGTCGCCGAAATTGTGAATCAGCAGGCTGCGCAGATTCAAATCGCGCCGGCTGCGCACGAGGGCGAGCGTAATCCCGCCGTTGATCGCCAGGGCCAGGAGCGATACGCCGATCATCCAGCTTTCGTGGACGGCGACGGGATGAAGGAATCGTTCGAACGCCTCGTAGAAAAGACCCAGCGAAACAAGGACCAGCAAAATTGCGTTTGTGAAAGCCGCCAGAACGCCGGCGCGCTGGTAGCCATAGGTGCGTTCGTGGTCCGCGGGGCGCGCGGCCCAGTGCAGGGCGACCCAGGAGATCAGCAGCGTGGGAATGTCGGAGAGATTGTGGAGCGCGTCGCTGACAAGGGAAATGGAATGGCCCAGGTAGCCGCCCAGAAGCTCGGCGACCACCAGCAAGAAAGTTGCGGCCACGGCGCCGGCAAGCACCCCGCTGGACATTTGCTCGGAAGGGTGCGAATGGCCGGCTGAGGGATCGTGGCCATGCGCATGGACATGCATCAGCCCCATTGTACCGGGAGTCGCGCCCGGAGGGACAGTTGTACCGTTCGGGGGAGGCCATTTAGTGACGCGTTAAGTTCACGCACATGTGCGCCGGAAGATAATTGACTTACCTAGGAGCGCTCCCTAGTATGAAAAAGACCTATTTTTCGAGCTTCCGTGCCATCCACCCACTCCATCGCAGCCGAACCAATGGCCAAGCCGTCACGCAAGGTGCCCGGCGACCGGGTCGCCACACTGCGTTTCTGGGGTGTGCGCGGGTCGACTCCCACCGTGGACAAGGCCACCTGGCGCTACGGCGGCAACACGGCTTGCGTGGAGCTGACCACTCCCGCGGGGGCGCGCGTCATTCTGGATTGCGGGACCGGGCTGCGAATGCTGGGCCGGCATTTGGAAGCGGCGGAGGAACCGCAGAAGCACGAGCCGCATATTTTTGTGACGCATTATCACTGGGATCATATTCAGGGCATTCCGTTTTTTTCTCCGTTGTACGCGGAACAGAACCGCTTCCATTTTTACAGCTTCCGGTCGGAGTATCTCGGGGCGGGCAGCCTGAAGCGCGTGTTTGAAGCGCAGATGGCCTATCCGTATTTTCCGGTGGACCTCAACGCGATGTGCGCGAAGCGGGAATTCACCGAGGTGAACGGCGGAGACAAAATCAGCGTGCCGGGCGCGCGCGTGACGGCGAAATGGCTGCACCACCCGCAAGGCTGCCTCGGCTACCGGTTTGAAACTTCGGCGGGAACTGTTGTGTATGCCACCGACAATGAGCCAGGCAATCCGAAGCTGGATAAGAGTCTGCTGGAACTGGCGGAGGGCGCGGATATTTTTATCAACGACGCGCAATTTACCCCCGAGCAGCTCGCGACGACGCGCAAGGGATGGGGGCACTCTTCGTGGCTGGAGGGCGTGAAAGTCGCGGAGGAGGCGGGTGTTAAAAATCTGGTCCTGTTTCACCATGATCCGGATTCCGCCGACAAAGCGGTGGACAGCATTCTGCGCGAGGCGCGGGGAAGATTTGCGAATGTGTGGGCCGCGGCCGAGGGCATGGTGATGACACTCGGCGATAATGATCTGGACGTAGTCATTCCCGCTTCGCGCGAAGGGTTGCGGCGCGACGCGCATTTCCGGGCGCGCGTGAGCGGCCACACGGACGCGGGCCACGCGTTTGAAGAAGAAACCGTGATCAGCGATTTAACCCTGCATGGCGCGCTGATTTATCTGGACCACAGCCCGAAGCTGCAATCTGAGTTGCAAGTACAGCTCGATAATCCGGGGATCGACGGCTCTACCAACAGCCCGCTTCGGCTGCGCGGTTACGTCGTGCGCATCGAAGCGCAAGAGGATAAAGAGCGGACCGCGGTCGGGATAGTATTTACAGAATAGTTGAGACGATCTCCGCGGGCTGTACAGCCCCCTCCGCGCTGGAAGAAAACCCGCACCCTTAAAAGGCAAAGGGTGCGGCACCCGCTTTTCGCTAGACGTGGTCAATCTTTACAAATCCGTTTTGATGATTTTTCCTTCTTGTTTTGGATGCTTGACAAACTTGCGGGGCGGGTTTTAATAGCTCCGGGCACAAATCCGATTTGAAATTTCAAAATTGAAATTTGAGATTCTTAGAAGAACGTTCCGGGGAGCGTGCGATGAGAACGATTTGGAGATTTCCTGCAGCATTTGCTGTGCTGGGATTTGTCTGGGCCACCAGCGGCGGGGCGCAACAAGCAGCGAAGGATTTGACGGTGGCTGTTCCGTTTACTTCGGTGCCTACTTTTTCCACCGAAAATATCGGGCGGCAGGGGCATTTTTATGTGGGCGGGAAGTGGGTGGGAAAGCCGGGTGAGGAAGTGATGCGCGGGGCGATGTATGTAGAGACCTGGGTGCCGAAGAAGATTCGGTACAAGTATCCGATTCTGTTTGTGCAGTCCGGAGGCGGGGAGACTAACGTCGCTTTGCTGCAGACGCCGGATGGCCGGCCGGGCTGGGCTTATGATTTCGTCAACAGGGGGTACACCGTCTACATGATGGATCTTCCGGCGAGGGGGCGCTCGGCTTACGTCCCCGGCGTGGATGGCGACCTGCTTCCACCGCGGTCTGGTCCCTTGATGGAGGAAGTCTGGTCCGGGGCGCGTCCGCCCTCGACGCCGCAGAGCAGCTGGCCGCAGGCATCGAAGCATACACAATGGCCGGGCGACGGGCCAAACAAAGGGAAAATGGGCGATCCGATTTTTGATAATTTCGCAAAGACGGATTCGCAGAGTCCCACGGGCAAGGACATGGAGCGGCTTTCCGCGGACGACATTGTGGCGCTCATGGATCTGATTCATGGACCTGTGGTTCTGCTGCTCCACTCCGGCGTGTCGCCGTCCGGGTGGCTGGCCGCTGACGCCAGGCCAAAGCTTGTCAAGGCAATCGTCGCGGCGGAGCCGGTAGCGCCACCGATTGAGAACGCGGAAAGAGGGGCGACAGGTCCGGGCCGTATCTGGGGGCTGACGAATGAGCCGATCACTTACGATCCGCCGATCAAGAGCGCCTCGGAATTGAAAACCATTCGCGAGGACAAGGCGGACGGGCCTGGCCTCATTCCTTGCTGGGTTCAGAAGGAACCTGCGCACAAGCTGATTAATCTGGAGAGCATCCCCGTTCTCAATGTGTCAGGAGAGGCGAGCTACCACCGGCCTTACTCCCGCTGCGTCGCGAAGTGGCTCAATCAGGCGGGCGTGAAGACCAAGTATGTGAACTTGGAAGACGTGGGGATACGAGGAAACGGACACCAGTTCATGTCCGAGAAAAACAGCGCGGAGATTTCCAAGTTCTTCATGGACTGGCTGGAGAAGAATGTGCCGTGAGTTTGAGATTCTCGATCGCGCAATTCCAAGAAGGAACTTTTTCCGTCCGGGCAGCTGGAGGTTCGCCGTGCCAAAACTTCGTTGGCTTTTGATTACGGTTCTGATCACCGTTTGCCCAAACGTGTCGGCACAAACCTACGACATCATCATTCGGGGCGGGCACGTCATCGATGGAGCGGGAAATCCGTGGATCAAGGCCGATGTGGGAATTCGCGCGGGGCGCATTGCGCGGATTGGGCGGCTTGATGGTGCTCAGGCGGTGCGCATTATCGACGCCACCGGACAGGTGGTCACGCCGGGATTCATCGACATGCACGCTCACTCCGAATACACGCTGCTGTATGACGGGAACGCGCAGAGCAAGATTCGACAGGGCGTGACGACGGAAGTGGTCGGCGAAGCTACCTCGCCGGGGCCGATTGAGGGGCCGGGCGCGGAGCCCAACCGGGAGCTGCTCAAGCCGCTGCACATCGAGCTGACGTGGAACACTCTTGACGGATATTTCCAGAGGCTTCTAAAAACCGGGAGCTCCGTCAATCTCGCTTCGTATATTTCGGCGTGCCAGGTGCGCTACGACGTGGTTGGGTTCGAGAACCGGCCGCCGACTACGGAAGAGATGGAAAGGATGCGGGCGCTGGTCGCGTCGACGATGGAGCAAGGAGCGGTGGGGCTGTCTGACGCGCTCGAAGCGACTTGCGGATACGCGAAGACGGATGAGCTGATCGCGGAGGCCAAGGTCGTCTCGAGCTATGGCGGGATTTACGGGACGCACTTGCGCGGCGAGGGCGACACGGTGCTGGACTCGATCCGTGAAGCGATCGAGATTGGCGAAAAAGCGAATGTGCCTGTGGAAATTTTTCATATCAAGGTAGCTGGTTCCAACAACTGGGGACGCATGCCGGAACTCGTTGCGCTCATCAATTCCGCGCGGGCCCGCGGCGTGGACATCAATGCCAATCAATATCCTTACATCGCGGCGAACCATCCTACGCTTCCGCTTCTGCCTCCATGGGCTTTGGAAGGTGGACTCGACAAGACCATGGAGCGTTTGCGAGATCCGCAACTCCGCGTTCGCATCAAGCACGATATTGAAAACGGCGTGCCTGGATGGAATTCAAACTACGTCCGGCAATCCGGCGGGTGGCAAGGGATTGTGATTGGGGCGACGCACGTGGAAAAGAATGCGTCGCTGCCCGGCAAGACACTGGAAGAAATCGGGCGCATTCGCGAGAAGGATCCGGCTGAGGCATTTTTCGATTTGCTGGTTGAGGAGCACGGCCAGGTGACGTGCATGCCCTTCATGATGAACGAAAAGGATGTGCAGACGGCGCTGCGGGAACCGTGGGTGGACATTGCTTCGGACGGGTCATCGCTCGCTGTTGAGGGAGTGCTCTCCGCAGGTCACCCGCATCCGCGAAACTTTGGAACGTTTCCGAGAGTCCTGGGGCACTACGTGCGCGACGAGAAAGTGCTGACGCTGGAGGATGCGGTGCGGCGGATGACTTCACTGCCTGCCCAGCGGCTCGGGCTGAAGGATCGCGGGCTGCTGCGGGAGGGAAACTGGGCCGACGTCGTCGTGTTCGATCCCGATCGCATCAGTGATACGGCTACGTTTGCCAGTCCGAAACAGTATCCTGCGGGGATTAACTACGTTTTGGTGAACGGGCGCGTGGTGATCGACAGGGGGAATCACACGGGTGAGCGGCCCGGGCTGGCTCTGCACGGGCCTGGATACAAGGGAAACTGAAAAGTGGGGAGAGTTGGTAAATAGGTCCGAAAGAAAACCCGCACCCTTGAAATACACAAGGGTGCGGCACCCGGCACTTGAAAGTTCAAAATCTGATGAACCCGCTGCTCGGATCAAAGGCTCATTCCCTGACCAAACCAGAACAAGAATATAAGGCATCCGCTGGTGAATGTTGTCCAACGGACTCTCCCTCTGGCACCGAGACTGAAAATTGTTCCTAATAGCGCCAGCCAGAGTCCACTTCTAATAAATCGAAATGCCATTGCACTTCCGTTCCGATCCCCCCAAATGGACATGTTATGGCCAGCGTAGAAGAGGTACAGAATTGTGGATAGTGAAACAAGAATGAGCGATACGATTGACGCGGCTCTCACCCACCACGATTCATTTGGTTCACGCCAGCGTTTCACCCTATCATCCCATCCTAAACAAACGACTAGAATCGCGGTGAGAAGAATCAGGCCACCCAGCAATGAAACAAGGGAGTAACGTGCTTCCATGAGATATCTGAATTTTTGGCGTCCTTCTCTTGCGCCTCACCTTTCGTGGAACTTAAGAGCTCATCCTTATGATGATCGTAAGGATGGGGCATCCGACTTTTTGTTAAGCCGCGAAATAAAGTCTCGCCTGGTGGCATTGTCAAGGAACGCCGCGTGGATGCTTGTGTTATCAAGGATCTTCAGGTCTTGCTCGGAAAATCCAAGCTCGTCGGTCAAAACGCGGCGCTCGCTTGATAGCAACGATTTTGTTTGCATGGGATTGTCATCGCCGAGGACGATCTTCAGGTTTTGTTCGCGAAAATATTTGGCGGGATGATTGGACCTCTGGGCGATGGCGCCTGTATACCAGTTGGATGTGGGGCAACATTCGACGACGACTCCGTGATCGCGCACCCATTGCAGTGATTCAGTGTCTCCCGCAAGATGGGCGCCATGTCCGATGCGGGTAACTTCGAAGCGTTCTGCGGCTTCCCGTGCGGCTGAGCCTGGCGCGGCTTCCGCGGCGTGGCAAGTCAAGCCAAGACCTGCGGCACGGGCGATCGCGAAGGGTTTTTCATATTGTGCAAGATTGTTGAAGAGGGACTCGTCACCAGCGAGATCGAAGCCAACTACTCCTTTGCCGGCAAATCGAGTGGCCGCTCGCGCGACAGCGATGTTCGTTTCCATGGCATGGTGCCGGAGCGCTGCGATCACTACGCCGGCGTGGATTTTGGTGCGATTTATTCCTTCGCGGACTCCATCACATATTGCGGCTATCACCGAGTCCATGACGAATCCTGAATGCACATGAGTGGCAGGACCGAAGCGAAGCTCCAGATAATCGGTGCCATCCGCGGCGGCGTCTTCCACGGCTTCGCAGGCGATTCGAGCGATGTGCGCGGGAGAGCGGAAGAACGGGTAGGTGGCCGCAACCTTGGACAAGTACACCGTGAGATTCGCGGGGCCGTCCAATTGCAGGGCGCGCTCCCACCCGCTTTCCGGCGGCGACACGCCGGCTTCGGCCGCGAGTGCGGCTGCGGTGGAGGGCCGCAGGCGGCCTTCGAGATGACTGTGCAGGTTCAGTTTCATCAGAGGTCGAGACTCACTGCGGTCTCGAGCGCCGCTTCGATGCTGCGCATCCAGCCATTTTTCAATGCTTCGTGAACATTGTCGTAAACACTTGCGCCGGAGACGAGGTTGCTTGAGCACGAACAAATCATCCCGGCGCGCAAGCCGCGCAAACGGGCGACGACGTAAATTGCGGACGCTTCCATTTCGACATTCAGAATCCCCAGCGAATTCAGCTGGCTGATCCAGGCGGGAGTTTCCGCGTAAAAAGCGTCGTCGGATACGGAGATGCCTGAATGAACGGCGAAGGTTCCTTCCCTTGCGGCGATTTGACGCGCGAAGCGTTCCAGTTCCAGGGTAATGCGCAAGTCGGGCACTGCGGGATAGCCGGGGTGCGCATACGCGGCGGTTGTTCCGTCGTTTCGCAGAGAGCCTTCGCTGATGAGCAAGTCGCCGGGTTTTACCTGGGGCTGAAGGCCAGCGGAGCTGCCCACGCGAATAAAAGATCGAACGCCGACTCTGGCGAGTTCCTCAACGGCAATTGCCGTGGATGGGCAGCCCATTCCCGTCGAGGTCGCGGTAATCTTCTTGCCCTTATACATTCCTGTCATGGTGCGATGCTCTCGCTTGTGCGCGATTTCCGCGACGCCGGTAAGGAATTCGGCGACTAACGGAACGCGGAAGGGGTCGCCGGGCAGCAGGGCTACCGTTGAGACTTCACCCGGGGCGACGTTGATGTGAAATTGTCTTTCGCCAAGGCCGACGGCGCTTTTGTCTACGACTCCCTTATTGATCGGATCAGCCATCCTTGATCCTCCTGAACTTTTTCTGAAATTTTCCCTGAACCTTTTTCTGAATGAGGACTAGATTTTTTCCCCTTGATGCTCGCTTGCTCCACGAACCCACGAGGATGCGAACAACGCCATGACAACGAATGCGACGGAAACCCACATCGCTTCTTGATAACTCGCGTGCGTGCCCGCTGCGACAACGGGAGCGACAAGGGCAATCCCGAGTCCAGCTCCGATTTGAAAACATGCGCCGTTCAATCCCGGGAGCGACCCGGGGGCGTCCGCGGGTGAAAGAATGACTCCGAGGCCGTTTATGGTGGTGAGCGCCAGTCCGTTGTAAAAGACGCCGAGCAACGCGAAGGCTGTGAAGACGATCCATCTGTGGTCGAGAAAGTTTGTGGCCACAAGCAATGCGGCGATGCACAACGACAATCCGCTCCACATGATGAGACGCCATCCGACACGCGGGGCGAGCCACCCGGTGACCGGCGCCGCGAGAAGGCCAATGGCGGCAGCGGGCGAGAGAAACATCAGCGCGGATGCAGCGGCCGTCATTCCGTAACCGACGATGTGATCCTGGCTGAAGACGACAATTGTAAAGTTGATGGCGGCAAATATGCCCGTCAAAGTTGCGAGCGTGGTTGCGACGATCGGCCAGATTTGGCGCGACTTCAGATGCGCTGTGCTGATGAGCGGATGAGCGCTGCTCCTCTCAATGAACCAGAAGGCCAGGAAGCATGCCAGGGCTGACGCAAGCAGGGAAACTGCCGGGAAACTCGCCCATCCCTGCGAACCTCCGCTGGCGACTCCCAGATTGACGAAAATCAGCGCCGCGGAAAGCGCTGCTGCACCAAGCCAATCCATGCTGCCCGGTGAGTCGGCAGTGGACTCGGGCACATTTCGAACTGTCAGGACGACGGCGATGACGCCAATGACGAGGATCACGAAAAAGATCGACCGGAAACCCCAATGGTCGGAGAGCATGCCGCCGAGAAACTGGTCGGCCCCGGCGACTCCGCCGCTGATCGCGGTTACGAGTCCCAGCGCGGGGCCGAACTGCGTGGGCGTCAAAATATCGCGGAGAATCAGGTAGACGATCTGATATACCGAGCCGGATGCCCCTTGCAGAATACGCCCTGCGCAGAGGACTGCAACATTGGGGGCGAGCATCGCCACGACGGTTCCCGCGGACATCACGACCAGCGAGTAGATCAGGATTTTTCTGCGTCCGGCGAGGTCGCTGTAGCGCGTCAGAACTATGCCGGCAATTGCGCCGACGAGGAAGAACAACGTCTGCGAAATGCCGACGAGGGCCGGGGTCGAGGCGAGCTTGCGTGCGATTTCCGGAACCGCGGGGGCTACCATCGATGCGTTCAGCTGGAAAGCGATGACGCCAAGAAGCAGCGCGGTCAGCGTGGCCGATTTTTTCGTGGGATTCGCGGGAATGCGGGCATCTGGCGTGGTTTCGTCCGAGTTACCCGCGGTGGTGAGCATGTTCGAGTCGGACAATCATAGCAGGGTATGACGGATTGCCCCACCGGCTGTGTGGGTCGGATCATGGCAACGCCAATCTTCCGATTGGCGATTTTCAGCCCTGCAATTGGGGGATTGGCGTTTCCAGGACCCGCATAAAAAACCGCACCCTTGAAAAGCACAAGGGTGCGGCACCCGAAATGACCCGAAATGCTTCGGATCGAATGCGAAAGAAAACTCGTTAGTCTAGCGGCTCAATTTTTACGATCGCGGCGCCGTGGTTGCTGCCCGTCCAGATGGTGGCTGGCGTCGTGGAATCGTCGGCGAAGACGCGGCGCATGTTGGTGTCTCGGGGCATCAGGTATTCGATGTCCTGTCCGGTCTTGGGATCGATCTTTGCAAGGCGATCGGTGGTCATGCCTCCGGTATACAGGTTGCCGCTCTTATCCCAGGTCACGTAGTACGGGCCGGACCAGGGAATCGACAGAGGCCATTCCGTGATCTTTTTCGTTTCGGGATCGAGCATGCCGATGCGGTTGGCCTGATATTCGCCGAAGAAGGCGCGGTCCTGTCCGTCGGTGCGGATGCGGCGCGGACGGGAATTCAAGGTCGGCGTCTGGAACCAATCGACCTTTCCAGTTTTCGCATCGATGCGGCCGATGTAGTCGGTGGCGAAGTCGGTGATGTACAAGTTATTGTGCGAGTCGGAATCGATGCCATAAATTGTGCCGCGGCGGCTGTCTGGCAGCGAATTCATAGGCTGGAATCGCTCGTAGTTTCCGGTCTTGATGTCGAGGCGGAAAATATCGTAGTGGCCGGCGCTGTCGGTCCAGATTTTCCCGTCCACGTCGTAGCGCATGCCGAGCATGTTGGGTTGTGCGGCGTCATCGTTCCACTGCGCGGGCAGGCTGTACGTTTTGATCTGTCTCGGTCTTGCGGTCGAAATGGGCCAGGGCGCCCTGATACATCATGCCCGCCCACATATCGCCGGATTTGTCTTCCTCAATGTCGAGCAAGCCTTCCGGATATCCCTGCTTGAGCTTCGGTACGGGGAATTCCTTGAGCGCGCCGGTCTTGGGATCGAGCTCACCGAGGAACATTTCGCCGAAGTCGGTGTACCAGACCATGCCGTGCTCGTCGACGATCACGTCATGCGGCTCGATCGTGGGACGCGGGAGATCGTATTCGGTGATGATCACGTGCGTGGCTTTGCCGGTGGGGCGGGGGAGCGTCTTCAAGTGGTAGTCCCACTGGGCCACCGAACTCAGGTTGACTGACGCGAGAAATTCGGCGTTCTTGCGATACTGCTCGGGATCGCCGCCGCGATTTGCTTCCACGCGGCGCTGGGGCTTGATCGGCTGGCTCACCTGTGCATAGCCCATCATGCGTGTGATGACCTGGGTGAATTCGTCGGCATCATGCGTGGAGGTGACGATGCGCTGCAGCGTGTGGCAGCTGACGCAGTTCAGCAGAAAATCTTTTTGTTCGTCCGTGCCGGGCATGCTCATGAGCCATTCCGCGTTGGTCATCTGCGGGATCATGTTTTTTGCTTTAACGAGTTTCAGGTCGGCGGTCAACGGTTTCTGCGCTGCGAGATCGGCTGCTGCGGGGGCTTCGAGGTTGTAGCCGACGGCGCGAATTTTCAGCGTGTAATGGCCGGGATCGAGGCGGCTCGCGGGGAAGCTGTAATGCCCCTTGTTGTCGGTCAGGACGCTTACGGTGATCGTCGATCCATCCTTCTTGGCGCTGACCACAACGCCTTCCATCGGGCCTTCCTCCTGCGAGGTTACCTGCCCGACGAGAGCGGGCGGGCCGAGCGGATCAGCCGCGCCAGGCGCTGGCTTAGGCGCCGCGGGGGCGGCAGCAGCAATCAAGGCGACGATCGCGGTCAATAAGAAAATTCGTGTTCGCATGGTTCCCTTCCTCATGGAGAATTCACGAACGCACAAAAGATAAAAAGCTTCCGGCAACTTCAAGCAATGCCGATCAGGCGCGAAGAAGCGATACGGATGACTCCTGAATAACCCTTTTGAAAGTCCGGCTGAAGAGCAATATACACCAAACCAGCTGCGCTTGGAACGGGTTGTGCTTCGTTTGAGTAGTACAGCCATCCGCGGCTGCGGAGCTGTGCCGTTTTCGCGGGCTGTCATTGGATGGCTGCGCAGTTCGGTACATGCCTTGATAAGATGCAATTTATGGATCCGAAGAAGTCCAGAAAACCGCACATGCAGGAGTGCCTGTGCTACTTACGCGAGCCGAGCGTGCGCTACAATGTTGAGTGGCTTCACGAGTTATGGCGGACTCTGCTCCCACTACGGTTGAGGTGTCACCTGCAACGGCTCCTGTGCCCGGCGGTGTCGGGAAGGGACGCGCCGCGGCCGCGTTTCGCGCGCTGAGGCACCGCAATTTCAAGCTTTTTTTCAGCGGACAGATTATTTCGCTCATTGGGACCTGGATGCAGACGGTCGCGCAGGCCTGGCTCATTTATCGCATTACCGGGTCAGGGGCGCTGCTCGGCTTGCTTGGATTTGTGGGACAGATCCCGATCTTTTTGCTTTCGCCGCTCGCGGGGCTTGTGGCCGACCGTTGGCCGAAACGGGCCGTGGTGGTCGCGACGCAAACTTCTTCCATGCTGCTGGCGTTCATCCTGGCGGCGTTGACGATGACCGGACACGTCTCCGGGCGCACCGGAGTGTGGGAAATCATCATCCTTGCGACGATGCTGGGAATCGTGAACGCATTCGACGTGCCGGCGCGGCAATCGTTTTTCATCGAAATGGTGGGACGCGATGATTTGCTGAATGCGATTGCGCTCAACTCCTCGATGTTCAACCTTGCGCGAGTGGCGGGACCCGCGATTGCCGGCGCACTCGTGGCCATCGTCGGCGAGGGCTGGTGCTTTCTGCTGAACGGCGTGAGCTATCTCGCAGTGATCGCGGGCCTGATCATGATGCGCCTCGAGAAATCGAAACAGGCGCATGACGGCGTCGCGCCGCTGGAAAAACTGCGCGAGGGATTCCGCTTCGCGAGGCATACGAAACCGATTCGCGCGCTGCTGGTGCTGGTGAGCATCGTGAGTTTTATGGCGCTGCCTTACACCGTGCTGATGCCGATCTTTGCGGTGAAGATTCTGCACGGCGGGGCTTCGGCTTACGGGACATTGATGGGCGGGGTGGGGGCGGGAGCAATGTTCGGCGCGCTGGCGCTGGCAATGCGACAGCAACTGCGCGGGCTCGGAAACTTCGTGGCGTATTCGGCGATGGGGCTGGGCGTTTCGCTGGTCCTGCTGGGCATGTCCCATTGGTTTTGGATCTCGTTCACGATTCTGATTCTTTCCGGATTCACGATGATGATGCAGTTTACCGCGACGAACACTCTCATTCAGGCGATGGTGCCGGACCAGCTTCGCGGGCGGGTGATGTCGATCTACTCGATGATGTTTCTGGGAATGTCGCCGCTGGGATCGCTGCTCGCCGGCTGGCTGGCGGATCGCATTGGCGCGCCGATGACCGTCGCGATCGGCGGGATTGCAAGTCTCATCGGCGGACTGGCCTTCGCGCGGAAGTGGCCGGCCATGCGCGGTCCGGCGCGCGATCTTGTTGCCGCGCAAGGCATGATGACGACGGTCCCGGCAGCGGAGGAATCTGCACCGCCTTCTTGAAATATTGACCACGCGATGTGGCGTTGCACTCGCGATGGATCCGCGGCTTATGGCAGGGAAGCGAGGCGCGCCTGGAGTTCTTTCGCGCGAGACGGACGTCCTGCCAGGCGATTGGCCTGGATGGCATCTTTCAGAAGATAGCGGCTCTCGGGGGCGGAACTTAGCGCGGATTCGTATTCATCGGCGGCGTCGGCGAAAAGTTTGAATCGCGAATAGGAATAGCCTCGGCCGAGGCGCAACGCAAGACCTTCCGTGTGTTTTTCCCAGTAATCGAGTTGCGCGTTTAATTCCCGCTCTTGCTGAGCGTTGAGCAAAGAAAAACGCACTTCTTCCCAATCGCTGGAATTCCCGAGAGTCAAAGTCAAAATTAATGCCGGGCCTCCGCCTTTTGCTCTATAGCCTGCGAGCGCGGAAGAAAAGGCACCGGATTTGAATAATCCTGCTTCGCCATCCACCTCAGTAGGTCCCCAAATCGTGACGTCCTTTGCCTCGGACATTACCGCAACAGAGACTTTTTGCCGCACCGGAGTCCACCGGATGACGAAACGGTCCGGTAAAACCGCGCCATTCGCCGAGGGCCAAAGGATGCGCGAGTCGGCTGCATTTCCGCGGGTCGCGCCCGCCCTACCGTAATTTGCCAGCGATTGAGCGATCACGGCATCCGCTTTCGGAAATGCCGGATCGGGCGGGAGGGGCGGGATAGTGAACCAGCTGTCCGCCGCAATAATTTTCTTCGTCCCTGACGAAATCAATACCTCCATGTAGCCGGCTCCACGACACTGGACGCGGTCCCCGGCGGAAAGGCCGAGGGCAAGGTCACGCGGAGAAGCCAGCTGGGCGTCGGCTTGCGTTCCGTTTTTTTGTAAATGAGCGTCGCATTGCACGCTCACGATTCGCCCGGCGACGGGACCCGTCACCTGTGCGTGGGAATTTGCAGTGATTCCTGCCAGGCTCGCCGCAAGCCAAATCGCCGCGAGAGAGAATCGAATCTTCATGATTCACCCTCCGAATGAGATGCGGCCGAGGAGGGCGAATCGCGCCTCCCCGGACGAAAAAATTCGTCCAGCCATCTGCCGATGTCCACCGTAGTGCGCTCGATCGGACCGTGCGCCACCAGCACGATGAGAACGAGGATGAAGTCATCCCACATCAAATGCGTATAGCGCACTAGCCAAACTGCGACGATAAACAAAAGGAAAGCCTCGAGGCTAATCAAACGCCCGAGGAAGTGGTGTCCCACGACAGTTTCCTTGTCCTGTCTGTGCCGGCTTAAACGGTACAAGAGAAGCGGCCCGAAAATCACCAGAGAAATCACGAAGTCGATGAAGATGCGGCCGAATTCCGTGAGGCGATACAGTGGGCGGTTCTCCAGCGTGTAGATAGCGCAGGCGTGAAGAAATACACCGGCGTAAGGCTGTTCGGGTTTCCCGGGAATCGTAAACGTGTCGGTTGTATCCTTCGTACGGCCAAGCAGGACAATCTTCCCATTCAAGTCGGCCTTTGCCAGTTCGCCGGGATTTAGAGCATTCGGCGGGGAATTTGCCAGGAGGTCGAGCGGACTATAGTCGACCAGAAATTCGCTGTTGGTGACTTGACGGTCGCTCTTTACGCGTGAGGTGTCGACAAGCCAACCCAGACCCGAGGCGGCATCTTTCACCTTGCCATATTCCAATGCAAACGCCATCGAAGAGCAGTATTCGTCTATGCCGTGGGAGATCGGAGTTGGATAGTTCACCACGGTTTCTTCCGGCATATAGCGCGTGGATTGGCCGCCGTCCGGCTTCGGAACGACTACGCATGAGGCCAAATCGATGTACTTCGGATCGTTCAGCCATCTCAGTGGACCGAGGGCCAGGGAGCTGTTGACTCCGACCGTGATCGGGATTTTCTGGCTCAGAAAAAAGTCAAAGAGTTTCTGATCGTCCGGGTGAGCGTACCCATGCGCGTCAGGGGAAAAATCCACATCCAGTCCGATGGCTTTTGGTCCGTTGGGCATACTGACCAGGTATTGGACGATGCTTTGAAGCGGAGCACGATCCGTGACGAGCGCCGGTTGTGACCCGAGGGTGGGCCTCATCTCGATTCCACTGATGTCCAGCACAATGACGGGCAAATCCTTGACCGAGGCCGGAGGCGATAGGTGATGCTGCAGCAGGTCATAGGTCATGGATTCGATCTGCTTGCCGAAGTCCGTTTTTTCTATCTGTAATTTGACGACAACCAACAATGCCGTAATCGCGAAGCTCATGAAGAAGCTGATCCAAATTTCGTGCCAGCGCTCTCGCCTCCTCGTCTCGATGGATGCATGGGAATCAGCGCGCTGGTCCGCTGCTTGGGGTGGAACCTTTTTCGTGTGCCGTGCGGTCATTTGAAAAATCGCTTGAGCGAGGTTCGAGTTCTCCCGCGCAGGTTTGGCGGAGACATTGCGCGGGCATCGCACCAAACGCCGGAACTGCCTTATTCGATGCGAAAACTCCCCGGCATCATCTCATTTCTTCCGCGCAGATTTCTACTGTTTCAGAATGCGGGCGAGGATCACGAGAAAACTGGAGTCCGGCCGGAACCGGGCAGCAAAATTGTTTTGATTTGAATGACAGCCCGGAGCTGACTACTATAGGCGAATCGGCAATGGGACCTCAGGTGGTTTTGATGCGTTTGCGAACTGGACTTCTCCCCATAGTAATTTCCTGTTTTGTGTTCCATTCACCTGTGCATGCCCAGACCAAGCGCGCCTTGCTGATCGGAATCAATACGTACGAAGCAAAGGGAAAACAAATAAGCAAACCGGCGGGAGTAGCTCAAAAAGGCGATGCTGCGGATGCCGGCCGGTGGGATCTGCGGGAATGGGAGAATCTCGACGGGTCCTTGAATGACGTGGAATCCGTGCGTGAGCTTCTGGCCAGCCCCAAGTACGGATTCGCGGAAAATAATATCCATGTCGTTGAAGAGGACAACGCCACGCGCGACGGCATTCTGCAGGCAATGAAAAGGTACCTGCTTGATGAGCCGAGCCGCGGCGACACGGTGGTTTTCTACTACGCAGGACACGGCTCGCAAAGATTCAACTCACTGACCGACAAGCCGTTCCATCTCGATGAGACGATTGTTCCCGTCCGACGCGAGCAGCGGCGCATTCGATATTCGAGACAAGGAAATCGCGCGCTTGTTCAACCAGATTGTCGATAAGGGAATTCTGCTCACCGCGGTCTTCGATAGCTGCCATAGCGGTTCCATCGCGCGCGGCATTCCCGTCGGCTCCCCGGGCAAGGCGCGCTTTCTCGCCTACGATCCGCGCGACGCGGCGGACCCGCCCGATAAAGGGCCGGATGGGAAACCCTCGCCCCGGCCGGAGGACCGCGCGGGGGGCGCAGTGGTGCTGTCCGCGACACAGCATGACCAATCCTCGCTGGAGTGGACTGGGAGAGACGGAAAACCTCACGGCGCGTTCACGGTCGCGCTGCTGGATGCGCTGCAAACTCTGCCGGCGAATTCCTCGGCGCAGGATGTTTACAAGCGCGTGAAAGTGCTGCTGCTGGGCATGGGCGTGCCGCAACAACCGGACTTGGGCGGGCCTTCGGAGCGCACGCACCTGTCGCTGTTCAACAATTCTGCCGGCCCTGAACGGCTCACCGTCGCGGTCCGCCCGGAGGGCGTGAACAGCGACGGCACAGTCGAGCTGGATGGCGGCCTTGCGCTCGGACTCGGGCAGAGGCAGTGAGTTAAGGAAAGTCGGGATTCGCTCCCGGCAAGCCGGAAGTGCGCGTGCGGATTGCCCAACTGGAGGGCCTTTCCAAATCCAAGGCGGAAATTATTCGCCCGGCCGACGCGAACCAGATCCAGCCGGGCGATTTGTTTGAGCTGACGGCGTGGGTCGCGCCCGAGAATAGCCGATTGCAGGTTTGGATGCCGCCTGCCTCCGCTTTCGAATGCGAATTTGCTCCAGGTTGCGGAAGAAACAGGAAAGTTGCGGCAAGCGGGAAATGTGAAATGGATTGACGATCCGGTTGAGTCCAGCCCCGATTATGTGATGGCCTGGAACGGGAGCCAGTGGACGCTGACGAAAGCGGGCGGCCCTGCCGTGAATCTCGGGCAGAGCCCTGCAGCGCCGGCCATTTTGAGTCATCTGCCCGCAAAGGGGAAAACCGGATTCTTCCTGGCTCTGCCTCCATCGCGCGAACTCTCGCCTGTGTTGAAGTTGGGGAGTGGAACTGAAAACAGCGCCGTGGAAGTTGCGGCTTCGCCGGAGCGCGCTCAGTATTTGTTGATTGGCCGCTCGACTGGAAAAGCGATCGAGTATGCGTGGCTGAGGAAAAACATCAGTGAAGGCGACTCCAAAGTGAAATTGGAATCCAATGAAAATGGAAATGCGTGTTCCTCGGATTCCCCTTATCCCCCGAGGACAAATTGGCTGCCTCTCGGGGAAACTTCCGATTCTCTCGCCAAGACCTCGGCAGACTCTGACCGAGTATGCGGACCGGCTGGCTCGCGTGCGATCCTGGCTGGAATTGCCGGCGCCGCCAGGCGGAGCGAACGATGCTTTTCCCTATCGTCTGGCACTAAAGCGCGTGGACCCGGCGACGAATTCCAAGACAAGCGACAAGGGACTTATTCAGGAGGGCACCGTCGTGGAAGGAGACACGTTCGGGTTGGTGCTGCGGGCCGAAGGAAAAATTACCGCTTCCACTCCGCGACGTTGGGTTTATGTGCTGGCGATCGAGTGCAGCGGGGAAGGCGTTCTGCTTTATCCGCGTTCCGGAGAAGGCAATTTTCTGCCGGAGAAGGCGCCCGGCGCGAATGCGTGGCCCGCGGAAATCGATCTTAGTGGGAAAAGCGGGACCTTCAGCATCGGAAGTCCGTTCGGAGTGGACACCTATATTTTGCTAACCACCGCGGATCAAATTGCCGATTTGAGCGCGTTTAGTTTTTCCGGCGTTTTGCAAGCGACCCGAGGCGGCCCGCAATCGCCGCTGGCCCAACTCCTGGGCAACGCCAGCGCGAATACTCGGGGTGTTAACCCTTCAGTCCCAGTGAATTGGTCCGTTCAATACATGCCGATTCGCAGCGTCGCGGCGGAAAACACCCGGCCAAGACTTCGCAGTGATTTAGTAGCTCGGGCACTCTTGCCTGTGCGGTTTTGTGAGCGACGCGCGCGGCCGACCAATCCAGCCACATTTCCGAAACCCGCACAGGTCCGGCGTGGAGGATGCCTGTGCTACTCGGGACCGAGAGTGTAAATTTCCCCCGCGTTTTGATAGCATCAGCCGTGCGTGGTTAGCAGAAGCAGTTGAGCAGAGGCTGAAGTTATGCCCGGTTCGAGTCCGGTTTCACCGAATCGTCCCGAGATCGTCCCGGCCCCGGCGGCGTTTTCGCGCAGTGCCCATCAGGGAGATTTGCTGTTGCCGGTCGTAAGAAGAATCCGCAGGCGATCAATGATTCTTTGCGTCTTTTCGATCTTCCTTCTTTTTTCACAGTTGGCCGCGTTTGTGGGCGGGGTGCGGGCTCAAGGCTTTGGACTGACCAAGAAAACCGTCAAGTTGCAGCGAAAAATGCCCGCAGCCGTGCATCTTCCGGGGCCGGGTTTCGATGTCCAGGTCAATGCGCACGATGCAGGCAATGCCGACTCCGCTCGCATGCTGTCAGACCTGTTGACGAACGAACTGCAAAAATACGACAAGAAGCTGCAGGTCAAGGCCACCTCGCCGGACGAATTAATCCACTGCACGATCATGACGTTCCAGATTCCGCCGCCTGTGCCATACATGCGCAACGAAGTTGTATTTCAGAAGGGAAAGAACGTTGAACAGCCAGTTCAGTATTACAAAGTGACGGGCACAGTGAATATCACGTACCAGGCTAAAGACGGCCAGGCCAGAATTTTGGATTCCGACAGCGTCACTGCCAACTACTCCCAGGAGTTTCAAGCGGGCACGAATCAGGCGACCGGCGAATCTTTCCAGTCGAAAGTTACCAGTCCCTTCAAGCGATTGGCGGGCAAGAAAACCGATGAGACCTACGGGCCGCCCACGCCCATTGAATTGCGCCAGCTTCTGTTGTCTCGCGCTGCTTCACAGATCGCTTCCCGCCTGGTGAATACGGACGAGACCCTCGAAGTTCCGCTGGCTCGCGGCAAGATGGACGAAGCGAACAACCTGGCCGAAAAGGGACTGTGGGAGCGCTACCTGGAGACTCTGGAGACGATGACGCCGCTGCCGAAATCGACCGATGATGCGTATCGCCTTTACGATATCGGCGTCGCCTATGAAGCACTCGCCTACCAGTCGGAGGACAAGAACGCCACCGAGAAATTTCTAGAAAAAGCCGCCATCAATTACGGCAAAGCGATTGACGCCAATCCCGGCGAAAAGCAGTTCGCCGATCCGCAGAACAGGATTGAAACGGCCGTCGCGCATTACAAGAAGCTGCAGAGCGGCGCGACTTTAACCGCCAAGGCGGACCCTGCGCCTGCCAGCGCGCCGGCTCCTTCCTCCGCGGCGCCATCCAAGACTTCGACGCCGGGCAAAGTTCGAGCTCTGGATACGCTCCGAGAACCGCTGCGGCCGCGCCTGCAAAACCAGCGGCAAGAGCGGGCGCATCTCCTGCGCCCGTCGCGGCCAGCAAGCCTGCCGCCAAAGCGCCTGCGCCCGCCGCGCCGGCTCTGACCAATGCGCAAGTAATCAAAATGGCCAAGGCAGGCGTCGACGAAGAGAATATCGTCGCGACGATACACGATGCGACCTCGGTGCAATTTGACCTCACGCCGGATGGGCTTGTCGATCTGGCTTCCAACGGCGTGAAAGGAAAAATTGTGGCCGCCATGCGGGAGCGGGCCAAGCGTGCGTCCGCGCGGTAATTGTCGTTCATCGTATGTGAGGGCATTGTGACGGGGGCCACCGGGCCGTGTAGCGCTCGCCTTCAGGCGAGCATGCACTGGAATCCAGAGTGCCCGCCTAAAGGGGGGCGCTACAAGAGTCTCCAAACTCCAATTCCGTTGAAATGATTACGTAGAAATGACTCTCTTCCTTCCATCCCCGAACTCTTTCTGGACCAGAACTATTCTTCTGCTGCTGCTTGTTTGGGGAGCCGCTCCCAGAGCGCGCGCGCAAGGCGAGCGATGCGGCGTCTCCAAGGATTTTGAGGTCCAGGCTCTCGAACAAATCAAGACCGGAGCAACGTCGGAAGTCGAAGACGGCTTGCAACTGCTGAAGCACGCGACCGAAGTGTGCGCGAGTTTTGGAGACGCCTGGTATTACCGCTCGCTGTTTGAACGCAAGCTCGGACAAATCCCGAGAGCGAATTACTCGCTCGACAAAGCGAAATTGTTCGGCTCGCAGGCGATGGACGACGGCGCGAATCCGTTTGTGCTGGCGGCGCCTCCGCGGCCCGGCGAGACGAAGCTCCCGCCCGTGCGAAACAAGTGGGCCCTGGTCGTGGGCATTTCACAATTCAGTGATACGCGGCTCAGCCTTCATTACACAACGAAGGATGCCAAGGATTTCGCCGCGGCGCTCACCGATCCCAAAGTTGGGCGCTTTCCAGCCTCGAACGTTCATTTGTTGGGAGAGAGCGAAGTTTCCACTCGGCGCTTCAAGGAGGAGCTGAATTGGCTCGCGCGCAGCGCCCAGGAAGACGATCTGGTGGTTATTTTCGTCGCCACGCACGGGACTTCGCGCAAGGACGACACCGCCGAAGTCAACTACATCGTGACATCCGATACAGATCTGTCCTCGCCGGACAGCTTGTTCGGCAGCGCCTTGGCCATGGTCGAGTTGTCCGACATCGTGCGCACACGCATCAAGGCGCGGCGCACCGTGATTCTTCTCGACACCTGCCACAGCGGCGGAGCCATGGCGGCAACCAAGGAGCGGGCCACGGGCCTCGCCGATTTCGCGCCTTCCGGCGCGGTGCTGGACCGCATCCGCCAGGGCGTCGGCCGCGCGATTCTCACTTCCAGCCAGGAGGAGCAGTACTCCTATGAAGGTGCGCCCTTCCAGAACGGCTACTTCACGCATTTCTTGCTCGAGGCGCTCCGCCAGAACAACGGCATGAACACCATTAAGCAGGATTACGATTACGTGAAAGATCAACTGCCGAAAGCCGTCGCCGCTCGCGCCCAGGCTCCGCGCGGTGTCCGCCTGAAAAATGATTCCCCTGCGGAGCCTCCTCAGACAGCGACGCAAGTGCCGGCGCTGAGCAGCAGCGAGCTGGGCGGAGACATCGTTTTAGGAGCTCCGGCCGTGACTCCTTGACCAGAGAACTTGTCCGCATCGATCCGATCCACTGAATGGAAGAACTCAATAAGTATTCAAAAACGCCGAGATGGCAAAGCGAGTTTGACTGTGGTCATTTCCAATTTCCGATGAGGATGAACGGGGCCCAGTAGAATGGGTTTGCGTAGGGCGAAGAAGAGCTCGGGTTTGTTGTGCCCGCTGACGATTCCGCTTTGTTTATACCCCGAGATGTTCCGGCTGGTTCGGGGGCCGTGCCGCGCATCAGTTCCAGTTGCGCCCGCTGCAGGGCTTCGACTTTCGTCATTCCGGGGGTGGTAATCCACAGCTTATAAAACGTCGCCATCAGTAATCCAACACTCGCATCGTCGACCGGCCACAGCGTCGCGATGACTGCCTTGGCGCCCTTTCGTTGCGCGGTAATGCCAAGGCCGTCGATTTCGCGCCCATCCGAATCGTTCGATCCCACCGCCGTCTGGCACCCAGACAGGGTCAGCAGCTCGATGCCCTTGAAATCCATCTTTTGTTCGTCACGCAATTCCGCCAAAGTCAGGTGGAAGCCCTGGCCTCCTGTTTCCTTGCCGCCCAGGAGCAAGTAGGATTTCGTATCATCGCCCGGCTGGAAAACGTAGTGGCTCGCGATGTGAATCAGCGGAGGATGGTGCTCCAGTTCGCTTTCCATGCCTGTTTCCGTGAAAAGATCGTCCAACAGGATGTCTCCGGGAACCGGACCATGCGATCCGGCCGCAGTGTCGCTATGCACTACTGCATCCAATTCGCCGGGGACGGCTTTCAGCTGGCCCAAGCCGTCATAGTCCTTAGAGACGCCCATGGCCGCGCCGCGCCAACTGCTGACTTGCGGCTGATCTTTCAAGTTTCCCGCGCTGGCCGTGGTAATTACCACGTTCTGGTAACGCTCCATCAGGTACTGCTTTCCGTCGTAAAGCGCCGCCAGCGGCACGTAACGCAGCACGTCGTCGAGCGACCAGACCAGCGTCCTGGCTTGAGCGCCTTGAAGATCCTTCTCGATCGGCGCGATCAGAATGCTATACAGCTCTTGCGCCTTCGCGCGAATATCGTCTTCCGAATCGTGGTTCGCCAGCGAGTGGGTGAAGGCAAACACTTTTCCACGCAAAGCGTCCCTGGTGATCGTTACTTCGCGTGCGACTCGGGTGGCAGGAGTAATTACCATCTCCACGAACTTTTGGTCCGTCACCAGCGTGTACACGGCTGTGGTTCCCGCACCGAGCTCTCCAACCAGATTCTGAAGGCCAGCCGTCTCTTCCCTGACAATTTCGACCTTGGCGTTGGCTTGATCGCCTTTGCCGAAACTGACGAACAAGTCTTTGAGAAATGTTTGCAGCCGCTGGTTGGCAGCAGTTAGGTTGTTGGAAAGCACGTTCAATCGCTTTTCTTCGTCTGGCGTACGGAAAGATTTGGCGCGTAGCGCCGTCCACTCCGAACCGATCGCAGTGATATTGCCCGTGATCTGCTCGTATTCCTGGGTGGATTTCTCTTCCATGGGCGTGAGCGCGACCGGGCTGGTATCAGAGCCCGCATTGCCGCGGCGTTGCGTAAAATCGGAATACTCTTCAGCTTTCAGCAGGTCCAGAACCTGCTGCGCCTCGGGAAGTCGGCCCTCTGAAATAAGCAGTTCTGCCAATTCGCGATAGTAGTCTTCCTTCGATTTCAGGAAGCTTTCCTGAGTTCCTTGATCCAATCCTCCGATGTTGCGCCTCACCTGCTGAAAACGATCGACAGCTTCTTTCCCAAACAATATCGCCAGGTTGGGGTTAAAAAGATCCTTCCAATATTCCATCAAAAGAACGAGAGTGCGTCCCTCACCCAATGGATCCTGCACTTCCCGGAAGAGGGGCATCGATTGCGTATAAAATTCCAAGGCTTTCTGCTTATCCTTTAGGCCAGCATAAACGATACCCATCCCACTAAGTGTGCCTGCTTCGGTCTTGCGGTCCCCGACAGCGCGTTCGATCGCCAGAGCCTGTCCGAAGTAATCCAGCGCCTTTTGTCCATCTCCAAGATCGGAGTAAACCGAACCCATGCTGGCCAACGTACGTCCCTCAGCCGCACGTTCCTGGACCGCGCGTTGAATTGGCAGGGCCTGGTTGTAATAATCAAGCGCTCTCTGCTTTTCCCCCAAATCGGCATAGGCAAGACCAAGGTCATTTAGTGTGATGGACTCAGAGGCATGGTCCTGAATCTCTCGCTGAATTGGCAGGGCCTGGTTGTAGTAATCGATCGCCTTTCGCAATTCGCCCAGCACGGCGTAAACTGCACCGATGTTGTGTAGGGTAACAGCCTCTTTCATGCGATTCTTCGTGGCGCGCAGGATTGGAAGTGCCTCGTTGTAAAAATCAAGCGCTTTTTCCTTCTCTCCTTTGGTGGAATATTCGGCGCCGAGATTAAGCAGGGCGCTGGCTTCGCCAACGCGGTCGCCCATAGCGCGTTGGATCGCCAATGCCTGGTTATAGTAATCGAGCGCTTGCTCAATCTCCCCGGTGCGCCCGTAAACAACGCCCATATTCATGAGCGTGGTTGCTTCGGTTGCGCGATTCCCCACCGCTCGTAGTAACTGCAACGCTTGATTGTAATAATCGAGTGCTTTTTGATTTTCTCCCATGGTCATGTTTATTAAACCGATGTTTACAAGCGTACCCGCTTGGTTCAGCCTGTCACCCTTGGCCTTTTCGATCACCATGGCCTGATTGAAATAATCGAGTGCCTTCTGCAGGTCCCCGAGGTCGCTATAAACTGCGCCAAGGTTATTTAGCGTGGCGATTTGGGACGTGGAGTCGCCCGCGGCGCGTTCGAGTTGCAGAGCGTGGGTGTAGTATCCTATTCCTTTCTGCTTCTCCCCCGTCATGTCGTAAACTTGACCGATATTACTCAGCGTGCGCGCCTCACCGGCGTGATCCCTTGCTGCTTGCTCGAGTGGCAGGGCCTGCAAGAAGTAGTTGAGCGCCTTCTGCATGTCCCCAAGATAAGCATAAACAGCTCCGATGCCCCGTAGCGCACCCGCTTCACCCGCAGAGTCACCCACGGCCCGTGCGATGGGTATTGATTGGTTGTAGTATTCCAATGTTTTATCTCTGTCTTGAATGCCATAGTAGTAGACGTTTCCCAGGGAACGCAGCGTGGCCGCCTCGGCAGCACGGTCTCCGGCAGAGCGCTCGGCGGGCAGGGCCTGGTTGAAAGAGTCCAAAGCCTTCTGCCATTCTTGGCGCTGAAAATAAAGTGATCCCAGCCGTTGGAATGAAAGCGCCTCCCCATTTCGATCATTAAGACTCTGCCACTGGCCGGCGCTCTCTTCCCATTTGGCAGCCGCAGCATCGAAATCCTTCTTATTGAAAAGCTGCTGCCCTTCACTGTAAGTGCGTTCAGCAGTAACGCGTGCCCGATCCGCCTCGGTGGGCGCCCGAAGATCCGTAATTAGCAACTCATATATGCCTGCGAGCGCATCTTTGGAGAATGGGGCGATTCCTAGGTGGAAGTCCCCGCTGCTTTCCGCAACAGTGGAAATGGGTGCAAGACCGGGCATGTGGGTTTCCGCAACTTGTTTGCCGGCGGGATCAAGAAGCGTCAGCGTGAGATCGATGCCCTTCTGCTCCACGACTAAATGGAGAAATTGGCCGGCCTCCGCGTGAATGGCATAGCTGCGGCTCTGGCCGCCGCGTAATTTCACCTTCAGTGTCTTGCCTAGTTTCAACCGCTTACTTTTCGTGATTGGATTGGCCGTCCCATGATTTGTAACCTGGGCACACAGCGGAGTTGCGAGCGCCAGATAAGCGGCCAAAACAGGAGCAATTATCGCGAGGACGTTCTTCCCCCTGAGGCGTCGGAGGACATGCATGGCTGAACCTTGCCTCTTCATCCCGATTCCGACGCCGGTACGGTGGTCCGGCCCTCCCTTTCCGCTTGATAGCGAAAGTGGCGGAATCATACCATTTCCGTTATTCAACGCCGAGTTAATATGGGGGCGCTACGGAAACCTGTCTTTTGACCGATCGCGCAAGAAAGGGTGAGGGTCTTGGTAAGGATAGCCGTGACGATTGGAGAGGTGCGCGTGCGTTGGCTCACTTGTAGGAGTATGTTCAAAAATTCGTTTCCGTGTAGGATGTCATCGGCAGGTTGAGATTATAGTTCCGCTGGTTCATGTGGCGGACTCATCTATTTTCTCGGAGAAATAATTTGGTCGAAGCGGGAAAAAGTCTGTTCCTGATTCTCAGTGCGCTGTTCCCCATCGTTGACCCGCTGGGAGGAAGCCCGATCTTCCTGGCGATGACGAGGGAATACGCGCCGGGCACGCGGCGAGCGCTGTCGTTGCGGATTGCGATGAACAGTTTTTTTCTGCTGGTTGGATCGTACTTCATCGGGACGCACATCCTTTCGTTCTTTGGAATTTCCCTGCCGGTGGTCCAGGTGGGTGGAGGATTGATTGTCATTTCAACCGGCTGGGCGCTCTTGAAACAGGGGGGCGACGACGAGCAGAAGACCGTGAACAAGAAAGTTCAGCCGCAGGACCCGTTCCACAACGCGTTTTATCCGCTGACTCTGCCTTTAACTGTCGGACCCGGATCGATTTCCGTGGCGATCACGCTGGGTGCAAACGCGCCGCATCATCAAGGGTTCGATCTCTTGAGCATTTTGACCGCGATTGTCGGATCCGTTCTGCTGGCGGCCAGTATTTATCTCTGCTATGGTTTTGCGGACCGGCTGGGAAGAATTCTCGGCACGACCGGGATGACCGTGATCATGCAGCTTACTTCGTTTCTCCTCGTGTGCATCGGCGTGCAAATTTTATGGAATGGCGCCAGCGCGCTTTTGTCCTCCCTTCCCCTGCATACGCGCTGAGAGGCGGTAATGAATCTTCATGCCGGTGAGAAGTCCGCTTCTCCTGTCAATCGTTGAGGCAGGTCGCGTTTAGCGATGAAGAGAATGGTTTTTTTGGTCGGAAAAATTTAGAGGATCCTCTTCGGCCTTGTCTCGCCAAAACGGAAGGAAATGCTGAGAGGATGCAAGAATTGCATGGGTTTAGTACCGGCCTCAAGGATTACATAGTCCAGCCATTTGTGCACTAATTCCTTGAGATTCAGTTGTTTATCACCTTAGCTTTTTAATAATTTTGGTGGCAGTGTCCGTGCCTTTCTCCTTCTTGGCAGGCCCAGCACTATGAATTGAAGGGGGGCACTTCTATGGGCGTTATTAATCCTATGTTGCACCACGACGAGAGCGAGTGGTCCTCGGAAAAGGCGGTAGTGGTTGAGTCCGAGCGTCACGGCCAGTCCAGGGCGCTGTGGGGGTTTGTAGTATTGCTGGCCGCTGCTCTGGGAGCCCTGGGCTACTACGGCTATCACATGATCAAGGATCAGAATACCCAGATCACACAGATTTTTGGAAGCCAGGGCGCACTGACCACGCTGGGCCAACGCGCGGATGCCGCAGAGGCCAAATTGCACGATTTGGCCGGCGGTTGGCAAGACGTGGGGCAGCGCGTGACGAAACTCGAAGGCAGAGTCACGGCGGATGCCGGCGAAACTCGCAGGTATGCCGACAAACTGATGACACAACTGCACCAGCAGATGACCGCGGAAATGGATTCCCGCACTTCGGCGCTGGACGCCAGGCTGAGTCAATTGGAATCCGAACAGGCAGATCAGCGCGCAAAAATGGAGCAGACTGAAGCAAATCTGAAGCAGGAAATCTCCAGCGTGCGGGAAGAGAATGGGCGCGATCTCTCCGGAGTCCGCCAGCAGGAGGAAGCGAATTCGCGCAACGTTAACGCGCTATCCCACAAGTTCGACCAGAAGCGGATCGATTTTGAGCTGGCCAAAGGACAGGCCAAGGAACTCGCCCCCGGCATCTTGCTGCGCGTTCAAGGGACGAAGCCTTCGCGTGAGCGTTACCACGGCGTGATATCGCTGACGCAAGAACACCGCACGGTGTGGCTGCGGGATCAGAGTGCGCATGAACCGGTGCGGTTCGTTCCCAAAGACGGCGGGGATCCGTATGAATTGGTTGTCACAAACGTGACCAAGAAAGCCGTGGCCGGATATCTCCTGACTCCGGTCAAGAGCGAACCTTCAAACGGAGCGTTAGTCGGACAGCAAACATCCGATGGCAATGCCGCCCGCGAATAACGATGGGCTGGACTCATTGCCCTATCTGATACGAGGCACCGGGGCGTTCTTCAAGCCTGTGGGTTTTGGGTTAGATGACCCAAACCTTACAGGCTGAAGAGTCTGTGTGAGGGCTCAAAATCGAGGCCTTTTGTAGCGCCCGCCTTCAGGCGGGCGCTACATGAATCAAAACCGAGAAATCCGGACTAGTCCCCCCATAACAAGATCGCGCCAACATCCAATACCCTTACTGATCTGAATAAGAAATAATCTTATGATCGGGGTGCCGCCACCGGGAATAGGCGAAACCCGGGGGAGGCCGATCCGTTGGATCGAAGAGGATGACCGTGCGCTTCTGCATGATGAACGCGGGACATCCTCCTCGTGGAATCATCGATTTCCAGGCGGATTCTTACGGTACTAAGTAAGGGGCTAAGAAAGAAATCATGGCAAAACAAGCGGGCAGCGCGGCAGATCCTCTCTGGTACCAGAATGCGATCATCTATGAATTGCACGTCCGCGCATTCAAGGACAGCAATGCCGACGGAATCGGCGATTTTCCAGGGTTGATTCAGAAATTGGATTACCTGCAGGACCTGGGCGTCACTTGCGTGTGGTTGCTGCCCTTTTTTCCTTCGCCGCTCAAGGATGATGGCTACGACATTTCCGATTATCTGAATGTTCATCCGATGTACGGCACGATCGACGATTTTCGGATGTTCCTGGACGCCGCCCACAACCGGGGCTTGCAGGTGATGATCGAACTGGTGGTGAATCACACTTCGGATCAACACCCGTGGTTTCAAGCGGCGCGACAGGCGCCTCCGGGCTCGCCGGAACGGGACTTTTACGTATGGAGCGATACCGAGCAAAAGTATAAAGATGCCCGAATTATTTTTACCGACACCGAACGATCCAACTGGACCTGGGATCCGGTCGCCAAGCAATATTACTGGCATCGTTTTTTTTCACACCAGCCGGATTTGAATTTCGACAATCCAAGGGTCTTCGAGGAAATCATCAAGGTGATGAGGTACTGGCTGGATATGGGGGTTGATGCGCTGCGGGTGGACGCGGTCCCCTACCTGGTCGAGCGCGACGGCACAAGCTGCGAAAATCTTCCCGAAACTCACGCCATTGTCAAAAAGCTGAGGCGGGAAATCGATTCGGGTTATTCCAATCGAATGCTTCTGGCGGAAGCCAATCAATGGCCCACCGACGTGCGCCCGTATTTCGGCGATGGCGACGAATTCCACATGGCGTTTCATTTTCCCCTGATGCCCCGCATCTACATGGCGCTGCGGCAGGAGGACCGGTTGCCGATCACCGATATCGTCGCGCAAACCCCGGCCATTCCGGATTCGTGCCAATGGGGCTTATTCCTGAGGAACCATGATGAATTGACGCTGGAGATGGTGACCGACGATGAGCGCGATTACATGTATCTCGCCTACAGCGCGGATCCCAGAATGCGCATCAACCTGGGCATCCGCAGGCGCCTCGCGCCGCTCGTCGACAACAATCGCCGGAGAATCGAGCTGCTCAACAGCCTCCTGCTTTCCTTTCCTGGCACTCCCGTCCTGTACTACGGGGACGAAATCGGGATGGGCGATAACGTTTATCTCGGAGACCGCAACGGCGTCCGGACTCCCATGCAGTGGAATGGCGATCGCAATGCCGGCTTTTCCACGGCGACGCCGGCCCGGTTATACAGCCCCGTCATCATGGATCCGGTGTGGGGTTACGAAGCGATCAATGTTGAAGCGCAGCAGAGCGATACTTCTTCCCTGTTTCACTGGATGCGGAACATGATCGCTTTGCGCAAACTTTTCCAGGTGTTCGGGCGCGGCACGATCGAGTTTCTCCATCCGGCGAACCGGAAAATTTTGGCGTACCTGCGGCGTTTTGAAAGCGAACAGGTTTTGTGCGTCGCCAATCTCTCTCGATTTGCCCAGCCGGTTGACCTAGATCTCACAACATTTGAGGGTATGATTCCGGTGGAGATGCTCGGCTACGTGGAATTCCCCGCCGTCGAGCGGCAGCCGTACCGGCTTACCCTGGCGCCCTATGGTTTCTTTTGGCTGGAGCTTCAGCAGAGGGGCGCCTCCTGAAATTCGGAGAGCGAAAAGATCAGCCGGCCAGGATGAATATGCATCCAAGGAATTGGGTACGAAGTCACACCCAAGGGAGCCCGATAGGAATGATCGCAAACGCAGTTGGATTACCGGCCGAAAGATCGAGCGCGCTGAAACGATAAAGGACTGAACATTGGAAGTCGATTCCATCCCGGAACAAACGCCGGCGCAGGAACAGCCCGCGCAAGCGGATAGCGCTGATCTCGTCGTGGGCATTCTCGCCGATCTCAGCCAGGAGGGCGTGCTGAAGGTTTGCGGGGAATTTCTGAACCTGCCCGGATCCCATCGAATCGTGGTACTGCAACGAGAACCTGTGGGTGATCCGGCTGCGGCAAATTCACAAAGCCCCCCGGAAGGCTCGTCACTTTCGTTCCTCCCCTGGTCCGCGGCCGGCCCGGATCCTTTGGCGGCGCCCACGCAGACCATCTCCATTGCCTGCCAATCTCTTTTCGCAATGACCGATAAGCTGGGAGCCCGCGCGTGCTGTTTTGTTGCCTCCGAAATGGAAAGCGCAACGCGGCAATGGGTTTGCCAATTATTGCACCCGCTCGTCGAGTCCGAATTCGACCTGGTCGCGCCGTACTACGCGCCTCGCGCGTTTCAAGGCTTGCTGAACAACAGCATTATCTATCCCCTGACGCGATGCCTGTACGGTAAAAGAATTCACAATCCCTTCGGGCCGGACGTGGGCGTTTCGCGGCGACTGGCTCAGAAAATACTTGGCGCGACTCGGAATACCAATGGCGGATCGAGTCAGGCGCACCCGTTGGCATCGCTTGCGCCCATCGCCGCGTGCGACAACCTGCAAATCTGCCAGGTGCACGTTGGGGCGCGCTCCTATCCGCCCACGGATTGGACGAACATGAGTTCCGTGCTAGCCCAAGTCCTGGGACCCATCTTTCTTGAAATGGAACGCAGCGCGGCGTGCTGGCAAAGAGACTCGTGGCTCCGTTTCCGTGCCCGCACACGGCGAAATCGATGCCCCGCCTCAGGAAACGGGAGACCTGGATTTGAATCGCATGGTGGAAACGTTCCGGTTGGGACTTCGGGACCTGCAAGAGATCTGGGGCCTGGTGCTCCCGCCTGCGACTTTGTTTGAACTGAGGAAACTCTCCCGCTCGGCGCCGGAGCAGGTCAACATGCCTGACGAATTATGGGCGCGAATCGTTTATGACTTTGCGCTGGCGCACCGCCTCCGGACGATCAATCGCGATCACCTGCTGCGGTCGATGACGCCCCTGTACCTGGCATGGGTCGTCTCGTATGCGCGGGAATTCGAGACGGCTGGAGCGCCGGACGTGCGAGCAACGAATCGAGCGCCTGGCGCTGGCGTTCGAAGCCGCCAAGCCCTATTTGATTTCCCGCTGGCGGTGGCCGGACCGGTTTAATCCGTAGCTATTTAGAAGGGAGGTACGGTATGTGGGTACAAGTGAAGCAAGCATTGAACCAATCGACGGCGAAATTCCTGACGGAGCTTGCACACCTGCTGCCGGGAGTCGTGGCGCTTCTCGTGGCGCTGCTGATTTCCTGCCTGTTGGCCTGGATCGTGGCCATTGTAGTGCGGCGATTACTCGCCGGCATGCACTTCGACGAACGGCTGACGCACTGGGGATTCGCCTCCCTCTCGGAATGGTCCCCGATGAACAGCCCGACGCGTCTTGTTTCGCGAACGACCGCCTGCATTGTCATCCTCTCGGGATTTCTGATCGGCATCGCGGCGTTCGACGCCGATTCGACAACGATCCTTGTTCGGGGCGCCCTTGCTTACATTCCCAACATTGTGGGCGCGATCCTGGTTTTGCTCGTGGGCAGCATTGTTGCCAGCTTTCTGGCGAGAAGCGTGCTGATTGGAGCCGTGAACTTGAATCTGCAGTATGCGCGCCTGCTAAGCCTGGGCGTGAAATGGCTGGTCACCGTTTTGGCCGTTGCGATGGCTCTGGAACATCTCAAAATTGCTCCCGGCATAGTGGATCTTGCGTTTGGCATTCTCTTTGGCGGAATTGTCCTGGCCATGGTGCTCGCGGTTGGGCTTAATTCCAGGGAACTCGTCACCAAATCACTCGAGCGAGATCCGAAAGATTCTTCCAGCGAACATGTTGAGGAACCATTCCGTCATGTATAGATGTGGACTTTGTAGCGCCGGCGTCCCGCCGGCAGTTTTATACTTGTAATGTAACGCAAAACAGCCGGCGGGACGCCGGCGCTACGAAACCCGTTCTCCATCGCGAATTGCAGGGCCAGTGAATCAATCACTCGAATGGTGGTGACATACCAGGGCTGGTGGACTACTTTGGAATTGCCATTCGGAGAACGAAGAGGAATCTCTCTTCCCTAGTAACCGCGCGGGCGCGCCTCAAGCTCCTGCCCGTTCGGAAGGATCACCCTTACAAAACGCATCGTTGGTGAACCATCCTTGTTGCAGTTGCCGATGATCGTCACCTGATCGCCCGGTTTAAGCGAGTCCTTGCTCCAGCCGTGGCCCGCCAGGCGGTTGGGACCTGGGCCTTCCGCCATCCATTTCACAACATTGCCGTGATCGTCGGCGGCAGTGAAAATAATCTGCGCGTGTGGATTGGCCCAACTAAACTCCGCGATAGTTGCCTTGAACATGGTCTCGCGACCGCGGTCGTACATCGACATCGAGTGGTGGGCAAACGCAGGCCCGGATGTCGCGAGGGAAGCGGCAAGCAGGACAGGGATCAAAACAATTCTGGCACTCATCACAATTTCTCTCCAAATGCAACTTCCGACAGCGCGCAGCAGGCGTTACAACTTCAGGAATTAGACGCTTCGGTTTCGCGCTTCGTTCCATCAAAATGCTTCCCGCTCGCCTACTTGATAGCGGACTCCGATGATACAATCACGCGATCACAAGCTCCGGGCCTGTAGCTCAGCTGGTTAGAGCAGCGGACTCATAATCCGTCGGTCCCAGGTTCAAATCCTGGCGGGCCCACCAATTTTGTCTAGGGCAGGTACTTCCCCACTTCCGGATCGCCGGTGCCGCTGCAGCCGGTTGCGCCATAGCGCAGAAATTTTTGCGTTCTTCCGGCGCCGTCCACCTCACCGACATAGACATTGCCGTCCGAATCGACTGCTACCATGTGCGGCCAGTGGAATTCACCCGCCTGGCGGCCGCCGCCTCCGAAGCGGCTCAGTTCGGTCAGGTTCTGACGGTTGATGACGTAGACGACATCGTTGCCGAGGTCGGCGACGTACATGCACGACTGCTTTGCGTCCGTCGAGAAGTTCACCGTTCCCGATGTGCCGCCAATCGTTTGAGGGGCTACGTGGACCTCGCCGACAAAACCGCACTTGCCGGCTTCGCCTTCCGGGTTGGAGCAGGGCTTCCCTACCTCGGATGCCTTGAAGACTTGCACGCGATTGTTGCTGCGGTCGCATACATAGAGCAGGCCGTCGTTCGCCAGCTTGGCGCAGTGGACGGGGCTGCGGAAGAATTTCGGTTTCAGATTGCCGGCCTTGAAATCATCCGGCCAGGAGCCGGCGTCCTCGCCGACATTTTCACCGCCGGCATTTTCACCGACCACGGGGCTTTGCCCGTAAGCGCCAAAGTGCCCCACATATTTCCCTGTCGCCGCATTCACAATGAGCACGCGCCGGTTGCCGTAGCCATCGGCGATGTACATAAGGTTCGTCTTCGGATCCACGACCATGTCGGCCGGCCAAAACGGTTCGGGAGTTCCGTTGACGCCGCCGCTCACGTCGTTGCTGTTCGGCCCCTTCGCGCCTGCGGTACCAATCTGATAGATGAACGTGCCGTCCGTTTTGAATTTCAGGATCTGCGAATCATTCCCAAAATTCGGCGCCCACGGATATTGGCCGTGAAAATTGCGGGCCTGGCCGTTGCCCGCGACGTAGACGAAATCATTTTGATCGACGTAGATTCCGTGCTCGCGCGCGGGCCACACGCAACCGTCCTGCTCGCGGCATTTTGTTTGCAAAAAGCCCGGATCACCCGGACCGCCCCACGACTGCAGCAGCTTGCCCGCCTTGTCGAATACTAATACCGACGGCGCAGGCATGCAGCAGCCGTTCAACTGCCCATTAGGCCGCGGAAAGCCGAGCGCGCTGATCGGATTGCCCTTGGCATCCTTGCCCGCCGCGCCCTGCATTCCGCTATCCGTGGTCGTGACCGAACGAGGCCGATGGTACACCCAGATGTGGTCGTGCTTATCGACGGCAATTCCGCCGACATCGCCAATCACCCAGTGGTGAGGCAGCGGCTGCGGCCAGGCCGGATCGAGCACAAAGCCCGGCGCTGTTCCTTTGTGTTCGGCTGCCATCCCCTCCGCGAGCCGATCCATAACGTGAGCCTTCTGTAAAGCGTCCGTGGCGCTCGTTGCTGTCTGTTGTGCGACAGTCAAAGGAACCAAGCGCCCTACACTCAATGCACCAGTAAGAATTGCAGCCCAAAGACCATATCGAATCATTTTCGCCATCATCGTGAGTCCCCCTGTAACAATGCAGATCGGCGGAGTCGAAATGGAAATGAAGAACGGTGGATCCCAATTTACTTAGTGGCCAGCAACCGGTTGGGGTCGAACCGCACGACCACGTAGGTGATCGATCCTTCGATATTGCTGAACCAATGCGGTGTACCCGCGGGGATGATCACAACGTCGCCCGCTTTGATCCGCTGGCTCACGCCCCCTTCAATTGAAGTCCCGCTTTCACCGGGGCCATCCTCGAGCCTGACCGATAGAGCATCTGGCGGCCTCATCTTGGCATTGACCACCGTGCCACCGGTGACTAATGTCGCGGCACCATCCGTCACGTGATAAACCTCGGTGACCTTGAAGTGCACAGCTACGCCGCCGGGCGGCGTCTGCGGACGGTGGAGCACGCCGACCGCTACGTTGTACCCCCCGGCATCCACCACGCGCACGTTCGGCGAGGGATTTGTCGCCGCGTCGGGAGCGCCATTTAGATTCGCCTGGATGGCCGTCTCGCTGATATAGGTGGCGGGGAGAGACTTCGCGGCCGAAGCGGTCTTTTGTGGGGCGGCCGCTTCAGGAGCTGCCAGGGAAACCGCGAAAAGAATTGCGAGAACGCCGAGCATGGATTTCATCGTGGACTCCTTTTTTGCGATCGATCTTTCAATCCTGCGTTTCTGTTTTGAACTGTTGGCCGATAACTTATACCGAGTCCGACGAAACGGGAAGCTCGATTCGGAGTTTTTATTTGGTTGGGATCCTCATCTGAGCGGGGCGCGTGATGCCTCACGCGGCGGCAATTTTTTCGTGATCATAACTTCAGTCAGGGACACCCAATTCATGGAATGCCTGCGCCGGAAATTAAATTCCTGCCGAAGATTGAATGATTGGTGCGCGCAAAACCGAGGAAATCGTTTGACACTAAATGGCCGCGTATGGTTTCCTCAAGCAAGGCATAATTCTGCCATGAAATGAATATTCTTCAGGAACTGGGTTCCGGTGAACCCGGCAATTTTAGTTCAAGAGGTGTGAGATGAAGTCCAAGCTGGCGTTGCTTTTCGCTGTAATTCTCGGTTTCTTGACGGCTTCCGCTCCGCTGTTCGCCCATCACGGGAATTCCGCTTACGACATGTCGAAAACAGTTCCCATGAAAGCGACCATCACGAAATTCGAGTACAGCAATCCTCATACGCAGGTGTATTACGACGTGACGGACGATAAAGGCAGCGTCGAACACTGGGTTGCCGAAACAACCAATCCGGCCATGCTGAACCGGGTTGGGTGGTCCAAGGATACTCTCAAGCCCGGCGACCAGGTCGTCCTGTTCGTCAATCCGAACAAGGTGGGGGCAAAGATCACGTTTCTGCAGAAGGTTGTGCTCGCCGACGGCAAGGAATTGTCAACGGCAAAAGCGTTTTAACCATTCCTTCACAGAAAGAAACGTGTTTTTGATCTGGAGCGGCGTGCGTGAGCGGCGCGTATGCGAGGAGAACTTTTTGCGGGCGCCAGACGGACAAGAGCATTCCGGGAACCGTGACGGAATCGCACGCTGGAATTTCGCAATCGACTCGAGGAGTTTAAGATGCGTCAATTGTTGACGGGTTCGTTTGGTGTGCTTGTTGCCGCCCTCGCATTCTCTCCCATTGTGTCTGGCCAGGCGAGTCAGCCATCGGCAACAAAGAAGCCGCCCGTCGCAAGCTCCTCGCCATCCAAGCATCTTTCCCACGATCTGTCGGGCGTGTGGATGCAATATGATGACGGCACTGCTCCGGGATTTGCCCGCATGAATGGGGTTGACGATCGTACGCGCCCCCCCTTGACTCCCTGGGGTCAGGAAAGGTTTGACTCCGCGAAGCCGCTGATGGGACCACGTGCCGTGGGGGGGTCGGAAGACAGCGCGGCGCTTCACTGCGACCCGAGCGGTCCTCCGCAACTTCTCATTCTTCCCAATCCCTGGGAGATCGTGCAGGTTCCGGGCAGGATGTTCATGTTTTTTGAGGAGTATCATATTTGGCGCACGATCTGGACCGACGGACGGCCGCTGCCCAAAGATCCCGACCCTAGTTGGCTCGGCTACTCGGTGGGCCACTGGGAGGGCGACACCTTCGTGGTCGAAACTGTTGGCTTCAACGACAGGGTATGGGCCGATCTTTCCGGAAATCCGCGCAGCGAGCAGATGCACCTGACGGAACGCTACCGTCGATTGAATCATGACACCCTGGAACAGCAGATCATCATCGATGATCCCAAGTCATACACGAAGACATGGGTAAGTCCTCCGAAGCTTCACAAGCTGGAGCCCAAATGGGAGATCGCGGAGTGGTTCTGCGCCTCGAGCGAAAATCAGGTGTATGACAAGGATGTCAGAAAGCCCTCCGGCGGCGCGCCGGCCGAACCAAAGCAATAGACGATCCGAAATGAAAAGAATGCAAGATTTCAGGATGAGGGAGTGAAGGAGGCAAAGAAAGTGAAGGAAGTTGCGGACAAAACCTGCGGGCCCTCCGCTCGGGCGGACGATTTTTCCGATCGGCCACTTCCCTTACTTCCTCAACTTTCTTCAACTCCTTTTGTACGGCGAACGCATCTCGCGATGCGGCTCGCGGGTTCGCTCGCGATTCTTGGAGCAGCGCTTGCTCTTGGGTCGATTGCTTTCGCCCAGGCGGATAAGCCTTCCGAAAGCACCAAGACACAAGACAAGGCCGCGCCCCTTTCCCATGATCTCTCCGGAGTCTGGATGCAGTATCCGGAAGGCGATGTGCCTGGAACTCCCGGCATGAATGGCGTAAATGAACGCTTTCGCCCTCCGTTGACGCCGTGGGGGCAGGCGGCGGTCGATGCCGCGAAACCGCTTTCAGGGGCCAAGGCCGTCGCTGGGCAGGAAGACAATTCGGTATTGCGCTGTGAGCCGAGCGGGCCGCCACAGATACTGATCCTTCCCAACCCGTGGGAAATTATTCAGGTTCCAGGCAGGGTATTGATGTTCTTCGAGGTGCAGCACATCTGGCGCACCATCTGGGCGGATGGGCGGCCGCTGCCCAAGGATCCTGACCCCAGCTATTTGGGATACTCGGTTGGACATTGGGAGGGCGACACTTTCGTTGTCGAAACGATTGGCTTCAACGACAAGGAATGGGTCGATCTCTACGGGAATCCGCGGACTTCCACAACGCGCCTCACGGAGCGTTACCGGCGATTGAATCACGATACCCTGGAGCAGCAGATCATAATCGAGGATCCCAAGGTTTACACAAAGCCCTGGGTAAGTCCCCCCAAACTTCACAAGCTGGAATCGGGCTGGGAAATTGCCGAGTGGTTTTGCGTCCCGGACGAAAGCAAGAGTTATGACCAGGTAGTCCGTAAGCCGGCCGGCGTTGCGCCGGCCTCGAAATAGCGGACACTTTTTAGCGGCAGTTCACCGATCGCCCCGGTCTGAATCCGCGAGCACAAATTGACGAGCATAATGGAACAAGGTGAACGAAAGAAAAAATGAAGACCCCACAACTTGACCACAGAGCTTGCTCCACACATTTTGGCAAGGCCCGGCGGAACATCGGAGAACAGGCGCGACGGTTATTGCGGCGAGCCGGCTGCCGGCGGCGCGCGAAGATCTACCCGGATTTTCTTGAGAATATTTATTTTTACTTTGGCCCTTTCGTTCATCCCCGTAATCCGAACGGGCGCCCAATCCACGCAGCCATGGAAACTGCCCGACATTCCGTGGGCCTTCCCCGTACGGGATAAAGTTCAGCCCGTCCTCGATGAAAGGACTGGGCTGGTCCATGTTCCGGGGAGTACCAAGGGGTACACTCAGAAACAGATTGACGATATCGCTAATCCGCCGGACTGGTTTCCCGAAGAGCACGCTCCCATGCCGAAAGTGGTGGCTCACGGAGCCGGAGGCGACATTCTCGGATGCGCCTCCTGCCATCTCGCGTCTGGGCTAGGCCACCCGGAATCCGCCAATCTAGCCGGCGTTTCCGCCGCGTACATCCTCCGGCAACTGGCTGACTTCAAGGCTAAAAATAGAATGGGCGAGGCCATGAACGACATTGCGAGGGACCTCTCGGACGAAGACGCCAAGCAGGCCGCGGAATGGTTTCAGGCCCTCAAACCGGAAGTGTGGCAGCCGGTGGTGGAAACCGACCGCGTGCCGAAAACTTTCGTCAACATTCATCTGATGCGCATGCCGCTGCCCGGCGCCGGCGATGAGCCAATCGGCAGCCGAATCATCGAGCTGCCGCAGGATGTCGCCCGGGCCGAGAGCCGCGACCCGCACTCCGGATTTATTGCCTATGTTCCGAAGGGCAGCCTGGCCAAAGGCAAGGAATTCGTAACCACCGGCGGTGGCGGAAAAACGATTCAATGCGTAATCTGCCACGGACCGTCGCTCAACGGCCTGGGCGAAGTGCCGCCCATCGCCGGACATTCTCCGATGTATCTCTTCCGCCAGCTCTACTACTTCAAGGATGGCTCGCGCCACGGCTCGATGGGCGCGCTGATGAAAGGCGTCGTCGCGCAGATGACCCAGGACGACATGCTGGCCATCGCGGCCTACGTCGGTTCATTGACGCCGGGTAAAGAGGAAAGCTCCTTAATCAAACCAGTCGGGGAACCGTCAGCAAGTGTTGCGGTAGAGACGAATGACCGAAACCCTGAGTTTACAAGCCGTTCACTCAAATATCGGCGATAGCCGTGCCAGCACTTCATCCATAACTTCATCTGGGACGCTTTCGACTTTCCTTCCGCCGCGAGCGCCAGGATCGAGCGCACGTGGCTGGTCACAGCGGACAATCCCTGTCGTTTTGATGCCGGTGCCATTAAGTGGAACGGCAAAACCAGCCATTCGCGCGAAGTTCCCACCGCTCGTTATGGGAAGAACGACGGGCACTTTCGTCACACGATTGAATGCTTCTGGTGACACGATCAGGACCGGACGACGGCCCTTTTGTTCGTGTCCCGCCGCGGGATCAAGCCCGACCATCCAGATTTCGCCGCGCTTCATCAGATAAGCTCGCGGCCCGCCGGCTTGTCATCCAGCCATTCGCGTTCATTCTTGCTCCGCCGGGCTTTGGGATTGCATTGGGCGAGTAGTTCGTCGATTGTATAGTGTGGCTGCGGGTGCGGTTCCACAACCAGCCGTCCGCTGTGTGCCGCGATCCCGACCTTGGCCCCAGCCTGCAGTCCCAGGAGTTGGAGCAGGGCGGGGGGTACCGCCAGCATAACCGAGCCGCCGACCTTGCGCAGATTTGTTTTATGCATGGGTCCTCCAAGAGTTATATTAAAATATAACATCATGAGGGAGGGTTTTCAAGGATTCTTCCTGGCGATCCTCACCAATTCCGTTTCGGGCCGCCGCTGGGTTCAAGCCGCCCACGGCTGGCTGCCAAGCCCGGAGCAAAAAGCAGCTCTATCGGTCGAGCTATTGCTTATCAGGGAAGCGCGAGGACACGTAAGCGGCCAGCGAGATGATGTCGTCCTGCGTCAAATTGGCGACTTCGCCCTTCATCAGTTCATCCAGTTCGCTGTTGCGGGCGCCGACCTGGAATCCGGCCAGCTGGCGCACGATGTAGTTTGGAGAGTGTCCGGCTATCCTGGGCACCGGCCCCAAGCCGGTCAGCTTCGGACCGTGACAAGCAATGCACGCGGTGGTCTTCCCTGCGCCCGTCGTCGCAAGAGCTTCGCCCTTTGCAATGGCGCCCACCGGAACGTACGCCACGAACCCGGTGTGCGGGTCGCGGCAGGTCACACGCTCCGGATCCTCGGGCACTTCGATAATCCTGGAACCGATTGGCTCCATCTTGCCGCCAGGGCGCACGTAACGACGGCGGCCGTCATTCATATAGGTTTCGGGTACCGTGTCGGTCTCGACGACCCGGATCCAGAGGCGCGGCTTCTGGGCAGAAAAATAGGCTGCCGCTTCTTTCACGTCCTCTTCCGTCATACCCTTGGCGATTTCGCTCATGCGGTGGCGCGGGTCCGTCCGCAAACCTTGCTGAAAATCATGGAGTTGCGTCACGATGTAATCGTTGGTGAGGCCGGTAAGATTGGCCGATTCAGGATGTCCGCTTCCCGATGCCAGGTGGCAAGAGGCGCAGCCGGGAGTGGCTTTGCCCTCCCCGCTGGCCACAACTTTCGGATAAGGCGCGTGCTCCTCGGGATACCAATCGGGAGGATTATAAATATCGTCGACCTGCCCCTGCGTGTAGGATTTCGTGCTGCCCGGAAGGTGTTTGACCTTGCTATTGTCCTCGGGTGGAAAGTCCGGGGATGGGTCCGGAAACGCCCACGAAAGGTCCATGCCGTTCAGCCAGCGGGAATCGGGCGGCGGCCCTCCAAACGCGGGAACAAACAAAAAAGCAAGCGCCAGAATCAAAACCACGATCCTCATGAAGCCTCTCTCCAAAATTATTATTCCGGTCCTGTCAATGGCGGGTTCCAGAATCGAGATGCGATCACGGAGTCCCTGGCTCATTGCCCTTCGATTGAACCTGTTCAACCTCACTATTATATACGAATTCAATCGCGAATTAATTTCGGCGTAAAGATTTCGACGAAGTTCGCCGGAAGCCGGTTTGCGACTCTACAGACTGCGGAAAAACCCCAAGAGTGTCATTCCGAGGGCGCGGTTTGCCCGAGGAATCTGCTTTTTTCTTCCAATTGGCGAAAAATGCAGATCCCTCGCTTCGCTCGGGCTGACAAGAATGCACTTTTTTCCGCAGCTACTCTAGTAGGACAGCCTAGAGTGGCTGACCTACAAGATCCGCTCAGTGGCCTTCTTGGAAACGGGCGGCGTTGGCAGCCAGCTCTCTCCAGGCTGAAGGATAAAGGTGTGCTGAAGCGAATACCATTCGCCGCTCACTTCCGGTGAGGGGGCCGGCTCGTTTTCATGAATTTCATAGTGTCCCACGAGCGCGCGGGTTACCCCGAACTGCGAATCCGTGTCAAGGTGAGGATCGTCAGGCGAATAGATCTGCGACGTGACAGTCTTGAAGCCCGGCTTGTACACCAGAAAGTGGAGGTGGGCCGGCCGAAAGTTGTGCCTCTTCTGGGCGTTCAAGAGAGCGCCCACCGGGCCGTTCAACGGAATCGGGTACCCCGCGGGCTTGATGCTTCGGAAACTGAATTCTCCGCTGGCGTCCGTCGTAAATTTGCCCCGCAAATTCATCTCCGCCTGCTCTGGGTCTTGATTCTCGTAAAGGCCCACAGGAGACGCATGCCAGACATCGACCTCGGCTCCGGCCACCGGCCGGCCTTCCGGGTCGCGCACCCAGCCTCTAAAGAACAATGCCGGTCCGGGGGTCGGGGACCGGAGAAGCGATCCGCCGTTCTCGGTCCTCGGGGAATCCACCCGCCAGAACGGCCCGAGGAGGTTGGCCGAGCTTTCGGTGGCGGCGTTCGGGCCATTGTTCATGAGGCAGACCAAAGTAGAGACGCCCAGGGTTCCCGCCATCAGCCGGACTTCGTTATGGCTCTCCGTGGTCAGCTGTCCCAGCGCTGCCACATAGTTAATAGCCTTGTTAAATTCTTTTTCAGTTAATTTAACCTCGCGCAGAAAAGCGTGCAGATGCCGCACCATGGATTCAAGAATCTCCCTGGTGCGCGCATCCGGCGTGCGCTTCATCTCATCGAGCACCGCCTGGGTAACCTGTTCCAGGTTTTCGATAATCATCCGATTCGCTCTCTACAAATACGTTTCACGCGCGCGCCACCGATGGCAATGCAGATTTCGATTTTGTAGCGGCCGCCTTCAGGCGGGCAATTTTCGCCACAATGCTCGCCTGAAGGCGAGCGCTACACGGCCCGCCTATTTGGGCGCGGGCGCAACGCCGGCCGGTTTGCGAACGGCGTCGCTATAACTGTCCTCGTCGCTCACGGTGCAAAAAAATTCCGCGATTTCCCAGCCCGGCTCGAGCTTAAAGCGTTGCGGTGGATTCACCCATGGCTTCGTGTAGGCCTTGGGATCGTCCATGATGATTTGCATTTCCAATGTGTCATGGTCCAGCCGCCGGTAGCGCTCCGTGAGGCGCATCTGCTCGCTCCGCGGATTGCCGTAGGAATCGACCCAGGGCTTGTCGTTCATCCCGATCGTTTCAATCACAAATGTGTCCCCCTCCCACTTCCCCACCGAGTATCCCAAATAGCTGGGGTCGGGATCCTTGGGAAGCGGCCGACCGTCGGCCCAGACGGTGCGCCAGAGGTGGAATTGCTCGAACAGCATGAACATCCGCCCGGGAATCTGAATAATCTCAAATGGATTGGGAAGAATGAGAGATTTCGGAATAGCCTCAGGCTGGCAATGCAAGGAAGGATCGTTCTCCTTACCCGCTACGGCCCTTGGCCCCACGAGCGGATACGAGGCATCGAATCTCGCCTGTCCCCAAGGAGTCAACGGCGGACGCAGTTTTTCATCGATCCCGTCCATGTGCGTCGAGTACGGCATCCATACTCCGGACAGATCATGAGAGAGGGGCGGGGCCGCATCGGTGGTTTTTGCCGCTTCGGATTGCTTGCCGGTCTGGGCCATCGTAACGCGGGACAGGGTCAGCAGGACTCCCAAAACAGCAAAAAAAAGCGCGAGCCGAATCGTAAGAATTTCACGTCGTGAACCAAAGCGGGCGCCTGAACCGTTATCGGTTCGCTGTGTAGGCAAAGATGTCCGCTCCTTCATCGGTTTTTCCTCTCCAGTTTCATGTCGTCAGGCTCAGCAATAGCGGAGGAATGCAAAATTTCAGAAATTTCCCTCCCAAAAATTATACCCCGCCTTTGCAAGGAACTATAGGCCTGCGATTTACGCCAATCAGGTCTCGAAGTCAGCCGGGAACGCCAATCTCCCGATTGGCGTCCTCAACTCGCCAATCGGGAGATTGGCGTTCCCAAACTTCTCTCCCCTGCTAGCCCAAATGGCCAGTTCCGGACCTAGCCGAACGGCTGATGTAAGTGTCCCTGGAGCTGCCGCATCATCTCCCACGGAGGAAAAAATCATGTCCAAAGAACTTGTCGATCTATCCAATGCATTGGCCATAGAAACGGGCCGCGCCGCGGCAAGCGTGGTCGCAATTCACACCGAGGCGCGGGGATCTTCGAGCGGCGTAGTTTGGCGCGGCGGAATTATTGTGACCGCGGAGCATGCCTTGCGGCGAGATGAGGAAATTCACGTGACTTTGCCGGATGGCCGCGTTGTGCCCGCTGCGCTGGCAGGCCGCGATGCGTCCACGGACTTGGCGGTCCTAAAATGCAATGAAGCCGCTTCGCCTGTCGCGGAAATCAGCGACGTCTCCTCGATCAAAGTGGGCAGCCTGGTGCTCGTAGTCGGGCGGACGCGCGTCAGCGGACCGGTTGCGGCGCTGGGCGCTGTCAGCCTCGTAACGTCCCAGCGGCGGACGTGGACTGGCGCAGCACTTTCGCCATACGTCCGGCTTGATGTAGGACTTCAGCCGACAGCGGTGGGAGGCTCGGTCATCGATGCGTATGGACGCGCGATCGGCATTGGCACGCCGCGTTTCGCGCGCTTCGGCGCGATTGCCGTTCCCGCATCCACGGTGAACCGCGTGGTCGACGCCCTGCTGAAAGCTGGACACATTCCCCATGGCTACCTCGGCGTGGGCCTGCATCCAATCCGGTTGCCCGAAGCGCTGCGCCAAACGCTGCAGCGCACTGAAAAAACCGCAGCCATGGTCGTCGAAGTGGAACCAGACGGCCCGGCTCACAAAGCCGGCATCATGATTGGCGATCTGCTGATCTCCTTCGGCGGGCAGCCCATCGCGCGAGTGGAGGACGTGCATGCGCAACTCTCCGCGGAGGCGATCGGCAAACCGGTTGTGGTCAAATTGGTTCGTGGCGGCGCCCCGCAGGAAACCAGTATCGTTGTGGGTGAGCGCGCGCACAGAGGCGAATAACATGCCCATCCCGGGGTTTGGTGAAATCGCGGAACAATTGCGGCGCTCGACCGTCCTCGTTCATTCGGGCGGTCGCGGCGCCGGTTCAGGTGTCATTTGGTCGAGTGACGGCGTTGTAGTGACCAACGCGCACGTCGTTCGCGGGTCGCGTGTAAACGTTCAGCTCTGGGACGGCCGCGAATTTGAAGCGGCCATTCATTCACGCGATCCGCGCCGCGACCTTGCGCAGCTTCGCATAGACGCGACAAACTTGGCGGCCGCGTCCGCCGCCGATTCCTCCGCGGTGCGCCCTGGCGAAATCGCCATCGCCGTCGGCAATCCCATGGGGTTTGTGGGCGCACTTGCCACCGGAGTAATTCATGCCGTGGGCCCGCTGAGCGGTCTGGGCCGGCAGTCCTGGGTGCAGGCGGATGTGCGCCTGGCGCCCGGTAACTCGGGCGGACTGCTCGCCAACGCACACGGCCGCATCGTCGGAATCAACACGATGGTCGCAGGCCGCCTGGCGCTCGCCATTCCCAGCAACGCCGTGCGCGATTTTCTCTCGGCAGGTCCGGCGAATGGTTGGCTCGGCGTTACACTTCATCCAACACTCGTGCCGCGATTTGCAGGAGCGGCCAAAACTTTCGGTCTCGTCGTTCTCGAAGTCGAGCCGGGAAGTCCGGCGAATCTCGCGTCGCTCCTGCCGGGAGACATTTTGCTTGGCACAGAAGAAAAATCTTTCGCGGCAATCGATGACCTGGCGGAAGCTCTGCAGGGCCGCGGTCCACGGATTTTGCGCCTCGAATTCCTTCGCAGCGACTACGCCAAAATCCGGCGAGTGGCCGTGCAGCTCGGAACCCCGTTGCAGGCAAGGAGCCCCGTAGCGGCGTGACTCGTGTTTTCATCGTCGCCGCATCCCCGCTGGCTCGCGCCGGGCTTGAAAATCTCCTGGCGGCGCGGGATATCGAGGTTGTTGCCAGTAGTGGAACGATAGAAGCCCTCGCGGAGATGCTGGTAGATGCGGCGCCTGACGTAGTCCTTGTTGACTCAACCGGGGAACCGTTCGAGCCGACTCTGGAATCGATTCTTGCGTCCGGATTGGCATCGGATCTCAGCGTGGTCATGCTCGGTGATGGCATGACCCCAATTGTGTCGGCGGAGGCGCTGCGCGCGGGCATTCGCGCGGTGCTGCCCGGCGATATTTCCCCGGAGCAACTCGTCACTGCGCTGCAAGCCGTCGCCAGCGGACTCCTAGTGCTGCACCCATCCCATGCTAATGAAGGACTGCCTGCTGTTTCCGCTCCTCCTCGCGCCGTTGACGAACTTGCTGAATCCCTGACGCGCCGGGAAGTGGAAGTGCTTCAAATGCTCGCCGCCGGTCTCAGCAATAAGGAAATCGCCGCGCGACTTGGCATCTCCGACCATACCGCCAAGTTTCACGTGGCATCCATCCTGGGCAAGCTTGGTGCCGCAACCCGCACCGAAGCCGTGTCGCTCGGCATTCGCCGCGGCCTCGTTCTTCTCTAGCGCAAATGTTTCAGCAACACGGACCGGGTCGTCAATCCTCCGCAATAACAGTGGAGGCGAGAAACGTTTGCGATAACTGATCGCCCCATGCTTCTTTCACTTCCAGGGAAATCGCGTAGGGGAGGAAGCGGTCGAGATCCTTGGCTGCATTTTCCCCGGGAGTAAGACGATTCAGTCTGTCCTGATCCACTTTTCCGAGGAATTGGCGAAATCCGGCGATTTGATCCGATACTTCCCGCCCGAGCTTCGTTTTGCGTTTGAGCTGTGGCCCCCACCCGAGATTGATCACCAAGAACGCCACGAGCATCGACGAGAAAGAATGCGAAACTTCCGCGGCCAGTTTCGTCAATAGGAAGGCAATCATTCCCACAAAGACGGCAATCGCCGCTGTGCCCGGAAGCAACTTTATCCAGCCCATCCCCGCTCGCAAGACGGCCTTCCACGCCGGCGCGAAAGAAAGTTCAACCATCAGGCCAATCGCCAATCCACAGAACAGGATCCAAATCGTGAGGAAGACCGCGACGGAGGCATCGCGCCCGCTCGCAATCGCGGCAAACGGCAAAGCAAAGCAGAAAGTAGCCAGCACGCCAAGCGCGATGATTCCAGAATGGCGCGTGAAATATTTTTTCCCGAGTTCTTTTGCCAGCTCCTCATGGATGTGGAAAACGTAGCGACCGTTTTGGGCGGCGTTACGCTGGTCCATTGACGCGCTGAGCTCGATGACGGGCGCGTCCTCAAAAAGCAGGGCCATGGCTCGTCTCTCCTCGGGCGCGAGCGAGGATTCCGTAGCGCGATCGCTCATGAGCCGGGACAATTTGCATTTTCCACCTACCGATTCCACCCGGAGGCATCCGCGAACAGCGAGCTGCGCAATTACCGCGGCGAACGAGCGGCCATCGGTGGTTCCACAGGCGATATATCGAGCACCCGCAGGGGACAAACCGTCGGGAGGTTCATACCGCGCGACCATGGTTCCGGCCTTGGGCTCGGGTCCAATCCAGACCCATGCAACCAAGTAAAAGAGGAACAAAAGGGCGGGCGCAGCGAGCATCCATCCGTCTCGGCCAGGATGCCCTGGAACTGACTGTTGGACACTGGAAAGAGCGGCAAAGAAAATTGCGATCATCATTGTGCGGGCGGCGAGGTGCGCCTCCAAATTAGGCGAAAAAAATCGTAATGCAGATATGATACGCGGAAAAACCGCCGGTCTTCGCCGGCGTTGAGAAGGCGTGAGGCCTTTCGAGCACCCCGGGGCGATTCGCCCGCGAGTACAAGCAAAGTGTCAGGGAGCATGTGCGTCCCCACTTCGGTCGCAAATCATTGGTGCGCCTTGCCTTTGAGTCCGAACTTCATGCCCGTAGCAAGCTCGCTATCTTCCAGATAATTCAACAGAAACGGGTATGGCTTTTGGACGCCTCTTTTGTTATAAGCGAAGGGTCCAGTTTGGTCCCGGGACGGGTCACCTGTCCGGTATTGAACTTGAGACCTCATGGAGATTGGGTCATGAGTTTCAGCAGCTTTCTCAAAGGTGCAATTCGCGAATCAGTGTCTATCCACGGGCAAAAGTGCGCCCAATTTCCATTCCAGCCGTTTCACCACCAAGTATCTCTAACGACTTACACGATATCTTTGTTGCAGAACGGGAAAAGGCGCCTACGTTAGGCCGGGACAAAGTCTGAGGGGGCAAGGAGGATTTTCATGGCGACCGCAGTGACTCATTACACTTCCTACAAAGCGCGACCCTTTACCAGGGAACAGCGGGATAACACGACAATTCTGTTCGGCGGCCTGACCTGGAAGCATGAGCGGCTGGTCCAGGGCGTCTTCAACAATTTGAATTATAAGGCCAAGCCCCTCCCCAATATCGCGCGCGCGGACCTGGATGCCGGCAAGGAATTGATTGACACCGGCGCGTGCTGCCCCACGATCTTTACGACGGGTAGCCTGGTGAATTTCCTGAAGACCGAAGTGGCCGAGAACGGCAAGCAGAAGACCCTCGATGACTATGTCTTCCTGACGGCCGGCGCCTGCGGCCCCTGCCGATTCGGCCAGTACCACGAATCCTACGAGATGGCCCTGGACGGCATGGGCCTGAAGGATTTTCGCCTCTTCCTCCTGGCGCAGGATCAACTTGATCAGGCGTCCGAAAAGCCCGGCGGGCTGGAAATCAATATGCATCTGAGCCTTGGCATTGTGTGGGCCATTCTGGTGGGCGATATCCTGACGGACATGGAGTACGCGACGCGTCCGTACGAAGTCACGCCCGGACAGACCGATAAGGTCATGCAGGAAAGCGCGGATTACCTCTTCGAGGTATTCCAGAAGCGACCGCTGCGCGACAACAAGTACGGGATGCTGGCGTGGCATTTCCTGTCCGGCTATTTCGCTGATGCATTGAAAGTGGTGCGCAAGAAATTCGACGCGATCGAAGTTGACCGCCTGCAAGTAAAGCCGAAAGTGAAAATCACGGGCGAGTTCTGGCTTCAGACGCACGAGGGCGACGGCAACTACAACATCAAGCGCTGGCTCGAATCAGGAAGGCTCGGAAGTGATGCCGCCGCCCGTGGCCGTCTGGCTGGGCTACCTGTTGCACACGCCGCTCTGGCGCCTGTCGGCGAAGCCGAATCGTCGACCGCAAAATCCGCATGAAGATGACCATGATTCGCGGACTGGAAAAACTTTACGTCGGGACATACAACCGGTTCCGCAAGGCGATGGGCAACGTGCCGCATGAATTGCCGGATCAGGAAGAGTTGAAGCAGCTGGCCTCGCCCTTCTTCCATCACGAACTGCGCGGCGGCGAAGGGCACATGCTCATCGGCAAGGCGCTCCATGCGCACCTGCACAAATCACGCCAACATGACTTGCGAACTCTCGCCCTATTCCTGCATGCCGAACACAATGTCCCAGGGCGCCATGGCCAACGTGCTCGGGCGGCATCCCGACCTGCTCTATGCTCCGATCGAAATCAAGGGAGACGCCGAAGTTCACGCGCTTTCCCGCTGCCAGATGATTTTGACGGAAGCGAAAAAGCGGTCGCAATCCGAGTTCGTGGAAGCGATGGCGAAGACCGGATTGACGCTCGAAAAAATCCGCCAGATCGAAGAAAAAAACCCCAAAGTCAAGAAAGCGACCTATCGCATCCCGCATCACGGGTATGCGTCCACGGCAGCGAATTACGCGCTCCACCTCGCCAGCCTGTAGGCGGCGGAAAAAGTAATTTGCGGTGGAGCAATTAGTTTATTTTGTCATTCCGAGCGGAGCGAGGAATCTCTCCCGGTTTGAGCCCACGAAAAGAAGGAGAGATTCCTCGCTCCGCTCGGAATGACAAAAGGGTGGAGGGCTTTTCCGAGAGCTCTGTAAACGGAATCAGCGAACGGGATTAACGAGGACCCTCAATGGCTGACGGAAGTTTCGTCAAGATCGCGCCTCTCATGCGGGACCCGGGCGTGATGGAAATCAAGACGCCGCAGAAGCTGGCGCCGAGCGCGAATGGCGCGATGATCTGCGGCGTGGACGTGGGCAGCACCACGGTCAAGTACGTTCTCGCTTCGCCGTCCGGCGAATTGATCTCCCAGGCCTACGAACGGCACAACACCAAGCAGGGAGAAAAAGTCCTGCAGTTTTTGTCCCGACTTGAAGCGCAGCATGATCTCACCCCGCAGCGCGACCGCATTTTCCTGACCGGTTCGGGTGCGGGTCTGATTGCTCCCGTCGTGGGAGCCAAAGTCATTCAGGAAGTCGTGGCGGTGGCGGCCAGTGTCGAGCGGCTGCACCCGGCGGTGCGTTTCGTCAGCGAAATCGGTGGAGAAGATATGAAAACTATCTTCTTCAACGGAAACGGGACGAACGAAGAGCAAGCAAGTGCTGATGCAAAGCGCCTGCTCGGGCGGCACCGGAACGTTTATCGAGAAAACGGCGCGCAAACTGCAGATTGCTCCCGAAGCGCTTTCCGAAATGCATTACACGGGGCACACGCTGCACAAGATCAGCAGCAAGTGCGGGATCTTCGCGGAGGCCGACGCCAACACGCTGCTAAAAGCCGGCGTGACGGTCGATGAAATCATCGCTTCCCTGTTTGAGGCGGTCGTCTACCAAAACCTCGCCACGCTTAACGCGCGGGAACACTCCGTCGCCCGAAGTTCTGCTGCTCGGCGGTCCAAACTTGTTCTTCAAGGGCCTGCAGGAAGCCTGGAGGCTGCACCTCACGCACATCTGGCAGGAAAGAAAAATCCAGATGCCCAACGGCAAGCCTCCCGAGGAATACATCACCGTGCCGCAAGGACGCGCTGTACTACGCGGCGCTTGGCTGCGTCGAAGTGGCCATGGGCGAACCGCACACGGTCGGAATCTATCAGGGCACGAAAAAGCTGCAATGGTGGATCGAAGAAGGCCAGTACGAAGAGAAAAAGAAGCAGGGCCGCGGCGGGCTGAGCGACAACGAAGAAAGTTTGAGAGAATTCATTGACCTGTACTCCAAGATGGACGCCACCTCAAGCGCGAACATCGAATTGAAAGCGAAAACGGCCGGCGTCACAGTCGAAAAGAAAAAGTTGGATCACGTCGTGGTGGGCTGCGATTTTGGCTCGACCACCGCGAAAGCCGTCTGCCTCGGACCCGACCGTGAACTTCTATTTTCCTGCTACGCGCTGAGCAAGGGCAATCCCATCGAAGACGCGAAAAGTTTGTTCAGCCAGCTTCGCGATGCCATCGGCGACGGCGAAATTCTGGGTCTCGGAATCACGGGCTACGGAAAAGATCTGCTGAAAGGCATCCTGGGCGCGGATTGCGGCGTGGTGGAAACGATTGCCCACGCCTCCGCGGGACTGCACTACTTCCCTGATGCCGATTGCATTTGCGACGTGGGCGGCGTTGACGTCAAGATCATGATCCTGAAGAACGGGACCGTCAGCGATTTCCGCCTGAATTCGCAATGCTCTTCGGGCAACGGCGCTTTCCTCCAAGGCGTCGCCGAACGATTCGGCATTCCCTTGAGCGAAATGGCCGACAAGGCGTTTCCTGGCGCAAGCCATGCCTCAGCTTTCGATGGGTTGCGGCGTGTTCCTGCAGAGCGACATCGTCAACCAGCAGCGCAAGGGCTGGCAGGCCGAGGAAATTCTCGCCGCGCTCTGCTCGATCCTCCCGTTGAACGTTTGGATTTACGCGGGCGGGATGAACAACCTCACCCAGGTGGGCAAGAAATTCATTCTGCAGGGCGGCACGCACAAGAATCTGGCCGTCGTGAAAACGCAGGTTGATTTCATCCGCTCGAAAGTCCCCGACGCGGAAGTTGTCGTGCATCCCTATTCCGGAGAAGCCGGAGCAATCGGCGCGGCGCTCGTTTCCCTCGACTGGTGGGAAAAAGGCGGCCGGTCGACGTTCCGCGGCTTCGACGTGATCGAAAACCTGACCTACGCGACCACCACGACGAAAGAAACGGTCTGCAACTGGTGCCCGGTGAATTGCCAGCGCAGTTTCATTGACGTCGCGCTTCCCGGCGGCCAGGGCCGCGAGTGGAGCAAGGTTCCGCTGTCGCTCGGCTGGGAGCGCGTCATCGTGAATAACTCCTGTCCCAAGGGACTCGTCGAAGATTTGAACGAAATGAAAGTGATCAAGGCCGGAATCGAGAAAAACAAGAATGCCTTTCCCAATATTGCAGACATGGTTCGGCAAGAAGGCTTCCGCCGAAATACCGTCTCCGCCTAAGGACCGCTCGGCGGTCCGCGTCGGGATTCCCAAGGTCCTGAACGTGTGGAGCACGCACCAGTTCTGGGTCGGCTTCCTGCGCGAAATCGGAATCGCTTCCGAAAATATCGTCTTCAGCTCGGACACTTCCGAGGAGCAGGGCCGCGAATTCGGAAAAGGCCGCGGCACGGTGGACTGCTGCTATCCCGTAAAGGCCATGAGCGGCCACTACGGCGAACTGATCTTCGGCCAAAAGAGAAAACTGAACATCATCCTGAGCCCCATGATTTATTCGCTGCCGTCCTTTATGCGCGGGCATGTTTCGGAAACGCTGGCGTGCACGCGCGTGATGGCCGGCCCCGAAAACATCCGCGCCGGTTTCGTGAAGGAAAGCGACGTGTTCGCCGACAACGGCATCCAGTACGCCGCGCCGTTTGTGAACATGGCCGAACCGGAAATGGTTCCCAAGCAAATGTACGATTGCATGAAGGACGTTTTCGACCTGGACATGGCGGAAACGCAGCGCGCCGTGGACGCGGGATACAAGGCCCTGCGCGAATTCAATGAGAAAGCGCGCGCCGAAACGCGAAAAATCCTGACCTGGTGCGCGGGCAATAGCAAGCCCTGCGTGCTGGTCCTCGGCCGCCCGTACCACATGGACCCCGGAATCGGCCACGAGATCGAATCCGACCTGCAGGCGCACGGCTATCCCATCGTCTGGCTGCAATATCTTCCGATCGACGACGATTTGCTCGGCTGGATTTTCGGCGAGGAAGTGCAGGCCAAAAAAATCCGCTCGCCGCTCGACATTTCCGACGTGTGGACTTCGTCCAACAGCAGCAACACGAATGAAATTTTGTGGGGAGCTAAATTCGCCACGCGTTTTCCGTGGATCACCTGCGTGCTGCGCCTGTCGAGTTACGAATGCGGCATGGATCAGCCGACCTACACTCCCACGCAAAAAATCGTGGAGGCCACGGGTACATTATTCTTCAAGTTTGGCGACCTGGATTCTACAAAGCCCGCGGGAAGCATCCGCATCCGAATCGAGACCATCGTCCACTACCTGGCGAAATATTCGGACAAGATTATTCAGAGAAAACTGGCCCTCCTGCCACCAGACTGCCCGCTCCTCCAGGATAAGAAAGAAAAAGACGAGACAATTTTGACGACGGTTGCCGGAACCAATTAGAAGCGACCCGAGCGGGATTTTGTAGCGCCGGCGTCCCGCCGGCATTTTTGTTTATCCGGGCAAACCGCAAAAACTGCCGGCAAGATGCCGGCGCTACAAAACCTGCGACGCTCCTTGCAATTTATCTACCCGCTTCGTCGCTGTGAATGCGCCCCTGCAAGTGAAGCGAACCCGCCAGCCAGTCAAACATCGGAAGGAACACATTGAAGCGCTCGGATTCGTGCGCGTGATGCGTCAGGTGGTGCCGCGCCGCGGGACGCAGCCACTTCGGCAGCCAGCCGCCCATATGCATGCGCCAGTGAATTTCTTCAAACGCGACATAGTACACCGCGAAGCCGATGAATACTCCCGCTGTCCAGCTGCTGCGGAAAATCCATTGCAGCAGTAAAAAAGGCGCGCCGTTCGCGAGAAAAAGCGCCACTACTCCCCACGGATTGCTGGAAAAATTAACGTACCGGGCGATTTCCGGGGAGTTCAGCGTGGTGTGATGCACGATGTGTTCCTGGCGAAAAAAGCCGCGCGAGCCGTGCAATATAAATCGATGCAGGCCATACTCGAACCCGTTGGCGTAAAAAAAACCGAGCACGAATCCGCCGAGCATGCCCGGGATGGAGTACGGAAAAAGCCAAAGGGAGAAAGCGGCAAGCGCGGCACCGGACGAGGCGGCCGCCAGGAGATTGTTCCGCTTGATTCGCAACCCCTGGGCTTTCGTCTCGGCGCGAATTATTTCATCCGGAATCATTCTGAGGACAGGGTAACGCCTGCGCCGATTTGCCGCAAGCGCACCAGTGGCGCATGCTTTAGCTTGTGAAGGTTTTGGTTTTGCAAGAACAAACCTTCACAAGCTAAAGCATGCGCCACTGGTAATCGCTGGCACCTACTAGTTACCGGAGTGCGAAGGCACAGCAATCTCGGACGTCTTGGGATTCTCGGCTCCCACGCGCGTCAGATAAATCATAAAGGGAGTGACTTCAAACGGCATCTTCTCGCGGCCCGTCACATTTCCCACGGCCTGGGCCTTCAAGAGCGCCAGGGAATCGTCCCACGGATTGAGCTTGACGCGCCCGCCGAGGGGCAGCGCAACGATATGCCCGGCGGAATCCGCTTCCGAGGTCTTGGCGGCCACGGAAAGCTTGACCAAATCCGCGTCGCCCACCCGCGCACTGATCAGGTTCGGAATCTCGCGTGCTCGCCCCTGCAATTCGTCCATGAACATTTCGGCGGTCGCCAGCTGATCCTTGTAGGGGGAATTTTTCAACAGTTCTGTGGCCTTCGCGGTGGCCGCGGCATCCTCTTCCGGTTTGCGCTCAAAGTCGAAATGCTGAAACATTTTCTTGTCGTCAAACTGGAGGCGGTCATAAAAGGCGAGCCGTGTGTCGGCTTTCTTCTGCGTGGTCAGGATGTATCCCATTTCCTTGGCCAGCATGGCCGCGAGGCTCGCTTCATCCGGCAATACATCAACCAATCCGCGGCTGAGCACAATGGTGTGCCCCATCGAAAAAGATTCGATGGTGGACGTCATCAGGATACGGCACTGAATCTCTGGCTGGATGTCGAGATTGTTGGTGACCTCCAGATTGTTGACCACCGTGTCCAGAACCTTGTCGACCTCGCCACTCGGCGCGATGAGGCCCGTTCTTTCCAGCTTGTCGATCACGTTGTCGTCCGCCTGCTGGTACCAAGCCCGCTGTTCCTGCACGGGTGAAAGATCGTTGGTCGTCTTCGTTTCATCCTTCACCGGCGAAGCCGACTCGATCAGCACCTGGCTAAGTTCCTGCTCCGTGCGGGACCGCCCGGCATCGTATCCCCAGAGCCGCGTCTGCGCCTTAAAGGTTGCGCCCCTGATGACGGGGACCGCCGATGGACTTTCCTCGGAATAAATATACGCGGGCAGCCAGAGATTCGGACCGGCGTTCACGCGCCAGCTGTCAAAATGGAAATTCAGATTGGTAAAGGAGCGGCCAGAATAGGAGCCGTTGAATCGAACGATCGTATAGTCCTGGTCCTCGACCCAGATGCGGCCGATAAAGCGGCCCTTGCCGGCCCTCTTATTCGGCGTGACGTCAAAAACTAGCGTGCGCACTTCACCAAGGAATTCGCGCCGGACGTAATCGAAATTGTAGTTCTGCGTATCCAGGCCGCCGTTGTCGAGGTAGATCATCTGCAGAAAGCCGAGCGGCAAAAACTCCGTGCCAAAATCGAAAAGCCTGGACATGCCGGCAATCGCATGGTGCGCCGAGTCGTCGCCTGGCTTCGGCAGAGGCTTCAGTTCCAGCCCTTTTGCAAATTCCGCGCGCCCGATGAAGTAGTGGTCGCCGTCGGGCACCCAGCTCCCGTCGTTCTCCGTAATCCTGACTTTCTGGATGTAGGTTTCGACGAGGGGAGAGTGCGTCTGGATCATCTTCATTTCCTGCTGTTCCCGGGAAACTACTTTGGAAACGACTTGGTCCAGCGCCCCGATGGGCGCGAGCGACGATTGGGTTTGCGCGGTGAGCGGCGCGGAGGAAAACACAACTGCCAAAACAAGGAATTTCAAGTTACGCATGGCGCTCATCCCCCGAAAAACAAAATTCCCATGGAAAACTTGCAAAGGCCCGAACCAGGGACAAAAAAATCTGAAACACCAATATCGCGCACGCCGTTTGCCATCCTTTCGCAAAATAGCACATTCCAGCGAAAGGGATTAGCAATTACTTATTCCGGGCGCCGTGTAAGACTTTCACCTGGCCAGCAGAATTGTCGCCGGGGGCGTCGACCTCCGCGGCCCGAATCCGTAATTGCCTGCGATCCTCGAGAACAATGCATTCGCAACTTATTTCAAAGTGAGATCAATGCCCTCCTACAGTCCCGTGAATTTCGAGCGTCTTGCCGGGTAGCACGTTTATCTTCTCCTGCTGAAATATGTGGCCGGACGGATCGCGCAATTCGATGTTATGGCTGCCGGTCGTGAGTCGAAACTTCTTCAACTGGCCGACCGTGCCCGCGTAGCCCCCATCGACATACACCATCGCGTCTTTCCCGGCGCCTGCAATCTTAACTTCCCCATACCGGGATGGCGGCGTTCCGTATCCGTAGTAATCTCCCCAATATGGGTAATAGCCCCAGCCCGGTCCGTACCAACCCCAACCAGGGCCGTACCAGCCCAAACCCCAGCCGCCACGGTAGCCGCCATAAAAGCCCCCATGGCCACCCCCATAAAAGCCGCCGTGTCCACCAAACCCACCGCCCCTCTGCGCGGATGCTCCAGGCGCAAGGAGAAAAAGTGACAACAGGGCAATCGCAAATATCGTTAAGAATCGAGGCATGGCGTTGCCCTCCCTTCCGGGTCCCTACAGCTGGCCCTTTACATGATTTCCTTTGAAGTTAGATGCGTTCGAACGATATAGCTGTTGTCTGCCCACAGTGGCGCATGCTTTAGCTTGTGGAGTTTGGTCTTCCTCGGACAAAACCTTCACAAGCTGAAGCATGCGCCACAAAATGCTCCCGAGTTTCACTGGGATGTCTTGAGATATCCAGGGAGTTAAGCCTTTGCTTAAAGCGGCTACTCCTTTTGGCGCAATTCATGATAGAGTTTGCCGAGGAGCATCCTCCATGAGACGCATCCGATGGGCATTCTTGATTTTCGTCGGCATTTTTCCGCTGACTGCGGGCGCGCAGCAGGCAAACACAGACAAACCGCCGCTCACCGATACTCAGAAATTGGGCCAACGTATTTTCGAACAGCGCTGCGGCATCTGCCACGCGCCGGCGCGCGGGGCCTTCGTGATGTATGGCCCTTACCTCTACAAGGGCCTGATCAACGGAAGCGAAGACGCCATCAAGGAAATGATTCGAACCGGAACGAGCAAAATGCCCGGATTCAAGTACGGATTACAGCCCGCGGAGATTGACGCGATCGTGGAATATCTGAAGACAGTGCCGAAGCCCGCGAAGACCGCGGAATCGGGCGCAGGCATGGTCGACTAGGAATCGTGGTGTAGGGACACGGCATGCCGTACCCCTACAATTAGCATACGGGAAAACAGCTGGCATACGGGAAAAAGGAGAGCCTGCAATGAATCACATGCAAACTCGTGCGTTCGCGAAATACGCCGGTATCACCCTCTTGGCGTTCGTGCTGGCGGCTATTCTTCCAATGTTGGCTCATGCGGCTCCCGACGGCGCGCTGCTCGCCGGCACGGTCAAGTCGGCCTCCGGCGCGAAACTGAACGGCGTGACGATCTCCGCGAAGATGGACAACTCGACAATCACCAAGTCCGTCTTCACAGACGAAGAAGGCGCCTACTATTTTCCGGCGATGCCCGCGGGCCACTACGATGTATGGGCCCAGGCCGACGGCTTTGATATCGCGCGCGGCGACGCCTCGCTCTCCCATACAACGCACCGCGATTTCATTCTCCATGCCTCCAAGGATTTCGAGCGCCAGTTGACCGGCGATCAAATCCTCGCCTCGCTCCCCGAGGCAACGCCCGACGATCGCCGCCTCAAGCGCATCGTTCGCAACACCTGCACCAGCTGCCATCAGCCCAATTACATTCTGCAAAACAAGTTTGACGAGCAGGGCTGGACCGCGATTCTGGAAACGATGAAGCGCGTCAACGTGGGCGGCGGCTACATGGGCCCGAACAGCCCGATCGCCGCGCCCATCGACTTCCACGAAAAGGAACTCGCCGCCTATCTCGCGCGCGTCCGCGGGCCCGAGCAAAGCGCGATGAAGCTCACGGTCAAGCCGCGCCCGACGGGTGATGCGGCACGCGTAGTCTTCACCGAGTATGACGTCGCGATGTTCGCACCCAACGACGCCCCGAAGACCTTTGCGCTGATCAACGGCAGTGACTGGTCGCTGGGCACGCCTTCCTCCTTCTTCCACAATGGCGTTCACGACGCGCAGGCCGACCTCGACGGCAACATCTGGTTCAGCGTCAATCTGCCCCAGGCGTACGCCAGCCTCGGCCGCGTGGACGCCAAGACGGGAGAGACCAAGTTCTTCCGCGTCGCCGGCCTCAACGGAATGGCCGCCACCGGCCATGGCGCCATGCGCGACAAGCAAGGCCACATCTGGTTCGACATGTCGCCCGGTGAAGCTGGTGGCCGCGGACGCCTCGTCAATGTCGATCCCGCAACCCAAACACTTCAGGTGTTCACAGCGCCCGAAGGGCAAGAGGGCCCGACGGTGGCAGCCGGCACTGTGGACGTAGATGGCAAAGGCAAGATCTGGGCCTCCACGGTTCACGGCGCTTCGCGCTTCGATCCCCTGACCAAAGAGTTTTCAGAATACAAGTCGCCCACCTACAAGAATGCGGATGGTATCGGCAACACCTACGGCCTGACCGCGGACGGCGACGGCAACGGCTGGTGGGCGGAGATGAATCTTGATCTCGTGGCCAAGACCGACCTCGAGACCGGAAAGGTCAGCGAAGTCAAGGTTCCTCCTGTACCGGGCATCAAGCAGATGTTTAGCCCCGACGAAATCAAGATGTACGAAGCTTATGGCTCGACCTGGAACATGGCCGTGCCCTGGGCCGAAGGCCCGCGCCGCATGGGAGCGGACAAGGAAAGCCACTTCGTCTGGGTGTGCGACTGGTGGGGCGGAAGCCTGGCCAAGATCGACACGCAAACTTTGAAGGTCACGATGGTCCCCCTACCCAGGCCGGATGTGCAGATGCCCTACCAATCCGCCGTGGACAAGGACCACAACGTGTGGGTCAACTTGATGAACGCGGATGAAGTCCTCAAGTTCGATCCCAAAACTTCCAAGTGGACCGAGTACCCGTTCCCGACTCTCGGAGCGGAAACGCGCTACGTTTCCCTGCTCGAACGCGACGGCAAATTGGAAGTCATTCTGCCCTACTCGCGGACACGAAGAGTCGCGCGCATGTCCTTCCGCAGCAAGGAAGATATCCAGGCGCTAAAACAGCAAGTGCAACAACAGGAGCAAGCGCGCGCGCAGTAGGGACAATCGCAACCTCAAAAACGAAAGGCTGCCCGCCCAAAAGGCGGGCGGCCTCTACAAAATCAACAGCAGGGACGGTTCTGTAGCGGCCGTTCCCTCCCGTGTTCTTCGGGAGGGAACGGGCAGCCATTTGTTCCAACGCGGCTACTCCAAACTCATCTGCAAAAACTCATCTGCACATTGACAGGGCATTACAGCTGGTGTACGGTCCTGCGCAAGGGCAGGTTGTAATCTAGAACCAAGCATCCTTGCATGAGGTGAATGATGGCCACTCTCTCAGCCGGCGGGCCGGACTTCGATAGGGCTCCTCTCTCTTCCAGGACGGGAAATGAAAGTACGACTGGTCGAAAGTGGAGACTGCGCGCGCGATGGATGCTCCTCACCGGAGTAATTCTCTTCGCATCTCTGGCTATCGCTCAGAATGCGCCGCAGGTGACAGGAGTCGATCCTGACTCGGGCAAGGTGAATGACACCGTGGCGGTGTCTGGAAGCAACCTGGGAAAAGCGGCAGTATCCGCCGTGTTCCTTTCCGACGACAAGAATGATTACAAGGCGACAATCGTCGATCAGGGGGACGACAAAATCACCGTGAAGATCCCTCAGGTGAAGCCAGGCGATTACAACATCTCCGTTCAAGTAGGCGACAAACTCTTCATCAAGCCCGTCAAATTCAAAGTCGAACAATAAAGCAAGGTGGCCCGGGCTTCAGAGTGTGGGTGAGAACTAAGTTTTTGATAGTTGTGACCACAATGTATTGTGGAAGGCGAAAAGCATCTTCCAATTAGTGGCCACAAAACCTAGTTCTCACACAGACTCTTCAGCCTGCGGATTTTCGCCCTTCCAGAGCAGACGGAAACCCACAGGCCGAAGAGCCTGTGCGGGAACTCGGCTTAGGTCTTTGGAGAGCCCGCCCTCAGGCGGGCATCTGCTTGATTCCAAAGTGCCCGCCTGAAGGCGGGCGCTACAAAGACGTGCCGAATTCAAGTTCTGAAACAGCACAGTGATAATCGCGTATTTAGTTGATTCCATGGAACTTAATCTGCACCTTTTGCTCAACATCCCCTGAATTGCCGAGATTTGGTACCCCGTACTAGGACTATCACTACGGTTGGATGGTCGAATCGGGACTGATGCCTCATAGGTGTCACCGCTTGGTTACGCCAAACTTGTCTTGTTCAGACGATAGACGCCGACTGAAGACGAGGAGCCAACCGATGAATTCGAACAAACTAACCCTGGTCGCAATACTCACTGTAATGATTCTCCTCTGGGGACACTCCACACCCGCGCAGACAACGGAGTGGAGCAAGGCCAACTCCGCGGCTGTGGCGGCGAGCCAGCGAGGCGAATACACCCTGGCGGAGACCCTTTATAAGCAGGCCATCGAGGTCCAGCAGAAGGCCCTGGGCGCCAACAGCTCGGGGGTCGCGATCAGCCTAAATAACCTGGCTGTATTCTACCAGGACCAATCCATGTACCCTCAGGCGGAGCAAACCTACCGCAAAGCCTTGGCAATCCTGGAAAAAGACCCGCGCCAGAAAGCTTCGGTCGCGCACACGTTGAATAATCTTGCGGCTCTCTATCACGACGAAGGCATGGATGCCAAAGCGGAACCGCTTTACGTGCACGCAGAGGGAATCCTGCAAAAGCTGGGAACCAAACAGAGCGCCAATCAAGCGGTTTCCGTCATTGGCCTGGCTGGCATTTATCGCTCCCGGAATCAGGATTCCGCGGCGGAGCCGCTCTACTTGCGAGCCCTGACGCTCTGGAATCTCCAGGGCAAAACGGAAAGCCTGGATGCGGCTGACGCATTGTACCATCTGGGCGAAATTTACCACGCCCGAAGCAACAACAAGGACGCGGCGCCGATGTATGCCCACGCGCTGGAGATCTGGGAACACACGTCGCAATTGGAGACTCCTGAAGCCGCCAACGCGCAGTCCACTCTTGGAGATATTTACCGAGCCGAGGGCAAATATACGGAAGCGGAGCCTCTGCTTGAAGGCGTTCTGAAGACCACGGAAAAGAAGCTGGGACCGAACCATCTGGATGTCGCGGCTAGCCTGAATAATCTTGCGCTTCTTTATTACTGTGAATCGAAGTACGACGAGGCCGAACCCCTTTACAAGCAAGCGCTGGAAATTCGCGAACAGAATCTGGGGACAGATGATCCGGCCGTTCTGCAAACCATGCAGTTTTACGCACAGCTACTCCGCCAGGAAGGGCGAAAGACGGAAGCTCGAAGGTATGAAGCGCTGGCGGCAGCCGGCGGAAGCACCCACATGTAAAAACCGGAGTGCGGCCCGCGCTCGAGCGGGCCGCAATCATTTCTCCAGTTCGCGGTTTCGAAACATGCAGTTCCCCCTCCGAAAAAAATCCCTCCAGAGTCGGAATGACTGCACGACACCTCTTAAACAATCGCACCGGAAAATTGTTTCACAGTCGAATGCCAGCTCTCGTGCCCCCTTCTTCTAATCAATCATTTTCCGGTCACAAATGCAGACCGAGAAAGAACTGATTGATCCTGTCATTCCGAACGAAGCGAGGAATCTCTCCTTGCCTTAGGAGCAGGAAAAGATAGATTCCCCGGTGGGCAGCGCGCATCGGAATGACAAAATAAATTACTTTTGTCCGCAGCCTGCTTACCCGGCGGCCTTGGCCGTGGACGCGTATGCGTTGGCGATTGCCAGAGTGTTCGCGAACTCGCGGAATCTGGACACTTTGCCATCCCGAATTGTGAAGGCCATGACCCAATTCGTCTCGAAGGGGCGGCTCGTTGCTCTAATTATGCCGCGCTCCCAGCCGATTACGACAACCTGGTCATCCTGTGCCACGAACTCGCGTGGCTCGAAAGCTTGGATTTCCGCATCCTCACCGAGCTTCTGGAAAAAGCGGGCAACCCCGTCATGGCCGAGATATGTGCCGGCCAGCGGCAGTCCTTGGCCTGGAATTTCCCACTCCACGTCTTCCGAAAGCAACTCGAGCAGGCCCTTGATATCGCCCCGGCCAAACGCGGCATATCCGTTTTTCACCACTTGAACGTTCGCTTCCGCACTCATTGTTTTCTCCTCAACAGTCTTCGATTGGGGGACTCTTCGTGCGCGCATCTTACGCTTCTCCCGCCTCCAGCACAATTCATTCGAACAAAGGGCAACTCCCGCGAATCGTCCAGAGATTCGCGAGGGAAATGAAGGCGTGCCTTCGTACTCGCGCCCTGTGCCGAGCAAAGGAAGTCCCAAAATCGAAAATTTCCTGCCTGTAAACAAATTGGTTCTGTAAGAGTGTCCTCGAGTGCATGAGAGTGCCCATTCGTGATGTCCAGGCAAAATTCCAAGCCTTTGGCGCTGAGTTGCAATTCGCAATCGGCGGGGATCCGAGTTTGACACGACCTGACGCCGAGAATATAGTTTTGCGCGAAGATAAACTTACAATTGGAATTTTAGCCGAGCACATGCCCGGCGCATCTGGCCGGCGAAGGAACACGGGCGTTCAGGAGGCGTGAACACGGAATGAATGATTCGATCAATGCTGTCGAAGTCAAATCGCCCGGGATGCTCAACCTGATTGATCAGGACGCGGCCGTTGAAAAACTCTGCACGGGCTTCTGGTTTACGGAAGGGCCCATCTGGAATCCGAAGGAACAATGCCTGTACTTCAGCGACATGCCCGGCGACGTGCGGCGGCGCTGGAGCGCGGCTGACGGCGTCAAAGAGGTCCGGAACCCCAGCAATAAATGCAACGGCATGACGTATGACGCGGGGGGCAATCTGTATGTCTGCGAGCACGTCACGAGTTCCCTGATTATGGAAACTCCAACGGGCGAACGGAAAGTCCTCGCGTCTCACTGGCAGGGCAAAGAGCTCAACAGCCCCAATGACGTGGTCCTTCGGTCCGACAAAACCATTTATTTCAGCGACCCAACTTATGGCCGGATGCCGGTGTTTGGGCTGGAACGAAAGCAGGATCTGAATTTCCAGGGCCTCTTCCGAATTTCTCCCGATGGGAAGCTTCATTTGGAAGCGGATGATTTTGGCCAGACCAACGGGGTGTGTTTTTCGCAGGACGAAAAGGTTCTGTACGTGAACGATTCCCCCCGGGCGCACATTCGCGCGTTCGATGTCGCCCCTGACGGTTCGCTCAGCAAAAACCGCATTTTTGCGGAGAAAATCGGCGACGGCGTTCTGGAAAACGGCATCGTCGACGGCATGAAAGTGGATGAGCAGGGCAATGTCTACGTCACCGGCCCGCGCGGCATCTGGGTGCTCAGCCCGAGCGCGGAACATCTGGGCGTGATCCGCATGCCCGAGCACGCCGGGAATCTGAACTGGGGCGGGCAGAACTGGGACGAACTGTACTGCGCCTGCTCGACTTCGATTTATCGCGTAAAGATGAAAATTCGAGGAAATCCCGTCGCATATATGAATATGCGCTAAGAGGATCCATGGCGGAACGAAAGCTCAACGCGCGAAAGACGGCGCTCATCATTCAGGATTTGCAAAACGATGTCATTACGGAAGGCGGCGCGTTCGCCTCTTCCGGCGCGCCCGCCCATGCCAAAAAACAAAACGTCGTTGAAAACGTGAAAAAATTGGCCGCCGCGATGCGCAAGGCGGGCGGGACAGTGATTCACATCCACTATATTGTCGAACCTGGCGCGCCTGGTCTCAAGCTGAACGCACCGCTCTTCCGCGGTTTGGCGGAAAGCAAAGCGGTCGTTCGGGGAACGTGGGGGGCGGCGCCCGTCGATGGACTGGAGCCGCAGAAGGGTGACGTGGTGGTCGAGAAGATGCGCATGAATGGTTTTCATGGCACAAAACTCGATACGATCCTGCAAGGACACGGGATCGATTCCCTGGTGATTACCGGGGCCTGGACGAACTTTTCCATTGAACACACGGCCCGGCACGGCGCCGACTCGGGCTATGAAGTTGTGGTGGCGACTGACGGAACATCCACGATTAACGACGAATGGCAGAACGCGGGAATTAATTTTGCGCTTCAGAATATCGCCGACCGCTGGAGCTGCGAAGAAATCATTCAGTCTTTGAATTAGGCATGCCCCACGGGTAGGGGCACGGCATGCCGTGCCCCTACAATATTATGGATGTACGATCGGGCTTTTCTCGCCCCGTTGCGAAGTGGAAGCAACTTCAGCGGCCAAAGCCGATTGCAGGAAAATTTTTGCGGTCGGGCTGAAACCCGGCCCTGCAAGGTAAACCAACAACTGTCGCGCAGATAAAGTAAATCGCCGATTGGCATCGTAGAGAGTGCATGGCTCCTCCCATTGAAACATCCATCCTCGTTTCCGCGGAAAATGTACGAGCGGTAATCGTTCACGTCCTCGCCAGGCTTGGCGCGAGCGAGCGGGAATCCTCAATTCAAGCGGACGTTCTAACCGATGCGGACTTGCGCGGGCATCATTCCCACGGATTGCAACGGCTGCCAGTTTTAGCGGCTCGCATCAAGAAACGCTTGATCCGCGTCAATGTCGATCCCGAGTACGTCTGGAGCGCCGATTCTGTTTTGAGCGTGGATGGAAAAGACGGCTTGGGTCCATTTGTTGCCGAGTCCGCGCTCGAACGGGCAAGAGCCTCGGTGCAACAGAGGGGAATCGTCGCGGTGGCAATTCGGAACAGCAGCCACCTTGGGATGATCGGGTACTACTGCGAGAAGCGTGCGCGCGAGGGACTCATCTGCCTAGCGATGACGGAAAGCGAAGCCCTCGTTCACCCACACGGCGGCACAAAAGCGCTGGTCGGCACAAATCCGATTGCGATCGGCATTCCGAGCGAGCCCGAGCCTTTTGTATTTGATATGGCCACTTCCACAAGCGCGATTGGAAAAATATATGCCAGCAAACATCGCGGCGAGCCGATCCCCCCAGGATGGGCGATCGATGCAGAAGGCAACCCGACGACCAACCCGGATGACGCCTTGAAAGGCTCGCTCACTCCGGCAGCGGGACCCAAAGGCTACGGCCTCGGCATCTCCATCGGGATCCTCGCCGGACTCTTGCCGGGTGGCGAGATTGGACGGCTCGTGCTCGGCACTTTGGACACTGAGTTTCGCTGCACGAAGGGAGATTTTTTTCTTTTGCTGGACCCTGCGGCCTTTGCGGGCGGGCCGGCGCTTGCGAACCACGTCGCATCTTACCTCGATGAGCTGCGCTATTCGCCTCCGCAGGCGGGGTTTCCAGGTGTTATCGTACCTGGCGACCGGGCGCGGCAGCTTCGAGAAGCGCGAATGCGCACGGGGATACCGCTTCCGAAGGAAGTCTGGCTCGCCGCGGAAAGGCTCAAAGATGAGTGTTGAGAGCGGCAATTCTGTCTGGGGGTTCTCGACCGCAGGCAGGATATTTTTTGGATGGAGCGCGGCGGCCGTGCTGCGCGATGTCGCCCGCGAATTCGGATCTCGGGTTTTTATTTGCACCGACCAGAACATGGTTAAGGCCGGCGTCTGTGAAACGGTCGCGGCGCATCTCGCTGAGGGAAAAGCCGAGATAAAGGTCTTCGACGGCGGGCAGCCTGAAGTCGATCGGCAGACCATTGAACGGGCCGCCGCAATCGCTCAGTCATATAAGCCCGATGTAGTGGTTGGCCTTGGCGGCGGCAGCAACCTGGATCTTTCCAAAGCCGTCGCGCTTTTGGTGAGATATCCCGCCGCGCTTTCCACTTATTACGGTGAAAATAATGTTCCTGGTCCGATTGCCCCGGTCGTCGCCGTTCCTACTACAGCAGGCACAGGGTCGGAAGTGAGTCCAGTCGCCGTTGTGGCCGACCCTGAACGCGCAATGAAAGTTGGCATCGCGTCTCGCGCTCTGATTCCGAAGTGGGCCATCGTGGATCCCGCGCTCACGGTTTCCTGCCCGGCCAGCGTAACCGCGCACTCCGGCATGGACGCAATCGCGCACGCGATTGAATCCTTTTGCGCGCGAGTGCGAACCGACTGCTCGCCGCACGCAATCTTCGTCGGCAAAAATCCGATGTCGGACGTTCTCGCGCGCAAAGCGATCCCCACAATCGCAAAATTTCTTCCGAAAGCGGTGGCTCAACCAAATGACTGCGAGGCCCGGCAAGAAATGGCTCTGGCGAGCCTCCTCGCCGGCATGGCATTCTCTTCCGCCGGAACGGCCGCGGTGCACGCGCTGCAGTATCCCGTGGGTGAAGCAACGCACACGCCGCACGGGTTGGGAAACGCCGTACTGTTGCCCACGGTAATGAGAAGCATTGCGCCATCGCGCATCGAAGAAATGGCATTCATCGCGCGCAGTTTGGATCCAAGCCTTAATTCCCAGGCTGACACGGACGCTGCGAGTCGAGCTGCGGGACTCGTCGAGGAACTTGGCGCGAAAGTTGGAATTCCGAAAGGCTTGCGCGCGCTGGGCGTAAAGGAAGACCAGCTCCCTCAACTTTCGAAGATGGCTTTCACGGTGCGAAGGCTGCTGGACAACAGTCCCGTCCCATTCGACGAAAACGATCTGCTGCGTCTTCTTCAGGAGGCATTTTAATGCGCATCATCACTCTCGAAGAGCACATGACAACCCCGGGCATTGTGAACTCCTCCTCGGATGGAAAAGGTGGCGGACTCCCCGCAAATGCCTTCATCCAGTCGCTGGAGGCCAAGCTGCTCGACGTCGGCGCAGACCGCCTCGCCGACATGGACGCCTCCGGCATCAGCTTGCAGGTGCTCTCGATCTCCGCCAGCCTGATCGACAAGATGGAACCCGCCGCCGGGCACGCCGTGGCCTGCGACGCCAACGACGCGATGGCCGCTGCCGTGCAAGCCAATCCGGCTCGCTTTGCCGCTTTCGGCACTCTTGCCTTGCAAGAGCCGGTAAAAGCTGCCGCGGAATTCGAACGCTGCGTTCGAAAGCTTGGATTCAAAGGCGTCATGGTGAACGGCACCATCAACGGACAGTTTCTCGACGATCCGAAATTTACTCCGTTATTCGAAGCCGCCGAGGCTCTTGGCGTCCCCATCTATCTCCATCCGGCGCCGCCGCCCAGGACAATCATGGATGCCTACTTCAGCGGCCTTCCCGGCCAGCTTGGCTTTGCCTTGGCAACCGCCGGCTGGGGGTGGCATGTGGAGACGGGTCTTCATTGCCTGCGCCTGATGATCACGGGCGTCTTCGATCGCTTCCTGAAGCTGAAAATCATCGTCGGCCACATGGGGGAAAATCTTCCGTTCTCGATTGCCCGCTCCCAGGCCGTATTCGAACGCATGGCGTCGAACGTGAAGCGGCCCGTCGGCGAATATTTCCGGGATCATTTCTATCTCACGACGAGCGGCTACTTCACGAATCCGCCCTTCCAGTGCATGCTGGACGTGGTTGGGGTGGACCACGTCATGTTCTCGGTCGATTACCCGTTCAGCCCGAACGGGATAGGCCGCAAATTCCTCGACAATTTACCCGTTAGCCCCGAAGACATGGAGAAAATCGCTCACGGCAACGCCGAGAAACTTTTGCATATTTGAGAGCTCCCGTGACGAGGGCTTCCAATTTCCTCCGACAGTATTTGCCCATTGGATGATGGTATAATCGAATAAAAATGCAGCACATAACAATCGCCCTTCCCGACGAACTCTCGGCCGCCTTGGCTGCTCCCGGGCAAGATTTGTCACGCGCGGCATTCGAGGCACTGGCTTTGGGAGCCTACCGCGAACGAAAGATTTCTGTTGCCCAATTGCGGCAATTGCTGGGCTACGAATCGCGCATAGAAGTAGAAGCCTTTCTGAAAAGCCATGGGGTCGAAATGGAATATTCCCTGGAAGACCTTGAGCGGGATCGCGAGACACACCGCCAACTTGGCCTGTAAATGCAATCGATCGTGGCAGACACTACTCCCCTGAACTATCTTGTGCTCATCCAGACTGCTGATATTCTTCCGATTCTTTATCGAAAGGTCTTGATCCCTCCTGCGGTGAAGGACGAGTTGGCTTATACCAACACACCGGAAAGCGTGCGTGCCTGGATCTCGCAACCCCCATTATGGTTGGAAGTGGTATGCCTGAGGCAGCCAGTCGATTCGGCTCTGTCTCATCTCGACGCCGGCGAGCGCGAAGCAATATCGCTTGCGTCTGAACTGCAGGCCGGACTCTTGTTAATGGACGAACGAGACGGGGTGAATTTAGCCCGCGAACGTGGATTAAAAGTGATCGGGACACTTGCCGCTTTGGACCTCGCGGCGGCGCGGGGATTGATTGACTTATCGACGATGTTCGATCGGCTGAGCGCAACCACGTTTCGATCTCCAACTCAACTCATGGCGAGCATGCTGGAGCAAAATGCCGCACGTCAGAAACGTAAAGAAGGCCCAAAGTCTCCAGGAGAAATACATTGAAGAGATTGAGGAAGTTGGACGCCTTGATGCCTCCTGTCCACCCTGGTGATGTCCTCAGGGAGGATTTCATGAAACCGCTTGGCTTGAGCGTCAACAAGCTTGCCCTTGAGCTCCATGTGCCTACTACACGCATCGGTGAAATTGTGCGCGAGCGTCGCCGGATTACCGCTGAGACCGCCCTGCGGCTTGCGCGATATTTCCATACCAACGCTGAATTCTGGCCCAATCTGCAGAACTTCCATGACTTGGAAGTATCGAGGCGTTCCGGAAAGGTCTCCGAAATCGAGCGGCAGGTGCGGCCTTCGCCTGCGCTGGCTTCCTGATCGTTTCAGGTGTATAAGGGTGCCCATCGGGACGGTCAGGGCAGAATTTCCTAGAGATTACGAGGGGGAAACCCATGAGAAAACGTAAGAGTGTAATGGCGATTGGCCTGGCGGCAGGCCTGTGCTCGTTAGTTTTTTTCGGCGCTCGAGTCGCGCGCACTCAGAATGCGCCAAAGTTTAAGGTCGACGTGGACTGGCCAAAACCCTTGCCGAATAAATGGAAGATGGGCGGCGTCACGGGGCTGGCGGTGGACAAGGACGACAACGTCTGGGTGCACGACCGTCCAAACGATCTGACCGATATTGAGCTCGAGGCCGAGCTGACTCCTCCGATCGCCGATTGCTGCACGCGGCCTCCGTCCATGATTCACATCGACAAGGCGGGCACCGTAATCGGTTCCTTCGACCCGCCGCAAGGGCACGGCATGGCGGTGGACAGCAAGGGATTCATCTATCTAGGTAACACCGTCAACGGGATCGGCAACGTCCGAAAGTACGATCCCAAAACCGGCGCCCTTGTCGCCGAATTGCCGCACACACCCGAGATGCCTCCGGGCGGTGGAGGCGGTGACGCAGCTCCAGACAATCCTCGCGTACCAGGCCACGGCAGCAGAGGGCCCGTTGCGGGATTTCTGCCGTTCGGACGACCCAAGCCCGATCCCGCGGCAGTTGCGGCACGGGAAGCAGCGACGGCTGCATTTCGCGCAAAGTATCCCCCGACGACGCCGATGATCGTGGGAGGAATCGAAGAGGTTCGCCTGGACGAACCGTCGCACGAACTCTACGCGGCCGACAATTATCTGGGCGGACGCGTGATGGTGTTTGACATGGACACATTCAAGTTCAAGCGGGGCTGGGGCGCGTACGGGCACAAGCTGTCGGAAATAACGACCGATGACAAAGATCGCGCCTACGTTCCCAACGGACCGGAGCCGAAGGAATTCCGGGGCCACCTCACGCTGAATGTCTCGCGCGACGGGATGGTCTATGCCGCCGACCGTATGGCAAACCGGATCGACGTCACCACGAGAGAAGGCAAGTTCGTGAAGGAATTCGTCCTCGCACCGTGGACGGGGGTGGGCGGCTCAACGGGCGGCGTGATGTTCTCGCCCGACAAACAGCAATTGTTTTTATATATTTCCGATCTCACCAACAACCACATCTGGTTCCTGAACCGCGAGGACGGCAAGGTCGTCGGCCAGATCGGCAGCATGGGCCAAAATGCCGGCCAATTCTACGGCCTGCACATGATCTCCGTGGATTCCAAAGGCGACATTTACACAGGAGAAGTGTTCGGGGGCGAGCGGGTGCAGAGGTTTGTCCCGGCCAAGTAAGACGATATTGATAATCCGGGTACTATTCGTTGGCCGATGGAAAAGTAGTTTATTTTGTCATTCCGAACGAAGTGAGGAATCTCTCTTTGATTTGTGCGAAGAAAAAGAGAGATCCCTCGGCACGCGGCGTGCCTCGGAAAAAAATCGGAGTTTTTCCAATTTCTTCAGGCAACCGGTTGTCGTGCATAAGAAATTGCGAGTCCGTTGAACGGAAACCCATCTGTCTCGCGAGACTCGCCCCATTGTAAATTGGATATCAGGCTGTTAGAGGATCAAATCCAAAATCCTTCATGCGGTTTCGCAGCTTCCTCTTCGAGTAGAGGTCCGACAATTTCCACGCGCCGCTGGCCGCGCGCAAACACTTCGCGGCATGGCAAGGAGAAAGTCGGGTTCTCCTCGTTTGCGCCTGTCAGCAGGAACAGCCTGCGCTCGGAAAGTGCGTAGACGACGCGGCCGATGCTCGCCCAATAGATCGCGCCCGCGCACATGCTGCAGGGTTCCGCACTGGTATAAAGAGTTGACTTAGCGAGCCGCCCGAGCGGAAAGATTTTTGCCGCTCTGCTCGCGGCCAGCAGTTCCGCATGTTGCGTGGGATCGCCGCCCGGCGGCCGCGCATGATTTTGCGCTTCCATCAGGACTTCGCCATTCTCGTCCACTACCATGGCGGCAAAAGGGTGCTGACCCGCTTGGCGAGCTTCGCCGGCTAGCGCGATGCAGCGGCGCAAATGCCGCAAGTCGGTTTCCGTTGGCGAGGCCATGGAGGAATTCATGAGAGCAGGGTCTTCCAGGGGCAAGGAAACTTCAGGAAAAGCCGGGGCGAGCGGTTTGTTGAAGTGGTTGAAGAATATATTAAGTGTGACTGCCGAAATGCCGCAGAGGACGGCGCTGCTTCCCAGAAGGAGCCTCAGAACTTCGGGAATATGATCGAAGAGAGTGGGCAGAACGGTGGGCAGCATGCCCATTCCAACCGAGACCGCGACCAGAAGCGCGTTGCGCGTTCCCTCGAATTGAACGCGGCCCAGTTCCTCGATTCCGGCGACGACGGTCATTCCAAAAATCACGAGGCCCACGCCGCCAAGGACAGATTTCGGCACCCCGGCGATGACCGCGCCAAGTTTCGGAAAAAGACCCATCAGAAACATGATGACGCCCGCGGCCGAGAGGACGTAGCGGCTCTTCACGCCGGACAGAGAAATCAGCCCTGTGTTTTGACTATATGCGTTGTAAGGAAAGCTGTTGAAGACGCCGCCCAGCATCGTGGCCAGACCGTCCGCGCGGAACGCATCGGCCAGGATGCGGGGGCTCACGGGCCGCTCAACCATCCGCCCGATAGCCAGGCAATTCCCGGTCGTCTCGGTCATGACCGCGAGCATGGCCATCTCCATGACCAGGATCGGCACAAGCGAAAATTTTGGCGCGCCGAACATCAGCGGCCGCGTGAGTGCGATCCATCTGGAGCGGCCCACTTCGTCAAAATGCGCCAGCCCCAGCATTGTGGCAGCCGCGGTACCGATCAACATTCCCAACAAGGCGCTCAGATTCGAGATGAATTCACCGCCCCAAACGTAGAGCGCAAGGATGACCAGGATCGTACCCAAGCCCAGCGCGAGATTGATCATGCTTCCAAAATCAGCGCCCAGGGGATCGCCGCCGCCGAGCCACATCGCGGCCGTAGGCATCAGCGACAGGCCGATCGACACGATGACCGAGCCGATCACGGCAGGAGGAAAAAATCGCAGCAGGCGGCTGAAGACGGGCGCGATCAGGATGGTCAGGAATCCGCAACCAATCACCGCGCCGTAGACAGTAGCCAAGCCGGATTGCTTGCCAATAAGAATCATCGCCGGCAGGCAGATGAAGGAGCAACCTTGCACCAACGGGAGCCGCGCGCCGAAGCGCCAGATCCCAACCGACTGGAGGAGCGTGGCCAGCCCACACGTAAAAAGATCCGCATTGATCAGAGCGACCAGCTGCCGCGGGGAAAGACCTAACGCCGCTCCGAATATTAATGGAACCGTTACAGTTCCCGCATACATCACAAGAACGTGCTGCCACCCGTAAAAAAAGAGCGCCCGCCACGGAAGCATGCGGTCGACGGGATTCAGCGCGGGAGAGTCTGGGGAGGATGAATGCATGCCAGTTCGCGCGCTCAAGGCGCCCCGCGCCGCCATCCTTTCCCCTAGTTCCAATCCCGGTATGCGGCGAGTCTTCCGTCTGAGCGGAGGCGCATCTCCCTGCCATTCGGCGGACTCGGTTCGGCCCGAGCCGCTCCTCGTGCGCCCCACAATTTAGCACGCGTTCGGGCGAATCAACCAGAGCTTCGCCCTGCGGCCGGAGTTCGACCCGTTTTATGTAGCGCCCGCCTTCCGGCGGGCATTTGTTTTAATCGGAAATGCCCGCCGGATGGCGGGCGCTACATAAACCAAACTCAATTGCCCGACAGGTCCTGAAAGGACGGAAACAACCGAGCAAAAATCCTGCACTGAATAAATAAATGAATTCATACTATGCAGGGGACCAAAGCTCATGTTCGCCGCTCGAAGTTCTCAAGAAATCAGACTGCAGGAACTAAAAGGCAGAAGATTGCCCTTATCGAAGCAATTTGAGAAACATCCGGACGATACGCACCTGGCTGTGGAACTCAGAATCATTGACGATCAAATCGCGGAATGCAGCCGGGAAATTCAAGGCGACAGGAGAAAGCAGAAGTGATGGAGAAACAGTTTCACTCTAAGAAAAATCAGGTCCCGCCGGGGGGTTGGTTTTCTCAATGCTGACCGATGGCGTTTGGGCCGAAGTTGAAGTGGGCGGTGAGCACCTGCGGCTCTTTTCCGAGCACAATGCGCAGGGAATTCAAGCGTCCGTTTATAATGTCAAAACAAGAACCTGGATCGCTCCCTCTGAATCGGTCGAGGACATCGAGGAGGGCAAGGAGCGCGCGGTGAAATATGCGAATGCCTACCTGGAGCGCGTCGCCCGCGTGAAGTTGCCTTCGTTGCAATGGAAGGATTCGCGCTCCCGTTAATCTGGTTCTTTACCAAAAATCCCAGAAGAAGGCGCGGACGCCGAGGCCAATCGGCGGGGCGGAGTTCAAGTAGCACAGGCACTCCTGCCTGTGCGGGTTTCCGCACTCCCGCTACATCGTGATTCCATATCCCATTACAGTTTCGAAAACCGCACAGGAACGAGTGCCTGTGCTGCTGGGGTACTTCGAATCGAGGCGGCAGGGTGGACCAAGAATTTGCAGGTGCGGAATTGCCTGTCAGGGGTATACTCTGCCCATTCGAAGTTAGCGGGGGCACATGGCGATCCTATGCGGCAGGCGTCCAGGGCCGTACGAATTCCTCCCGGCTATAGTTGCGCGTCCGGGTCGAGGTCTCGCCGTTACGATTTTGTCCACGCATTTTTTTGACCCTTCCGAGTGGCCAGAACGAAGTGATCGCGAATCCGAGGTGGTTGAAGGCCGGAGCCACCCGCGCATTCGCGCGCGTTACGATATCGGCCGTCAACGCGAAGCCGATATGTAGCGATGAAGGATCTCGAGGGCGAAGCGCTTGCGCAGCGGCAGGTTGGTGGCTTGTTGCCGATCGAGCGCGTATTGTCGTGCGCCCTCGAAATTGCCTTTGCGCTATTGCCGTGTGTGCAAGTAGCGCCAGGCCGGATGAAAACGCCCGCTTAGGCCCGGGCAAATTTGTGCGAAAAAAGTCAGGGGAGGACGAAATGAAACTTCGTATTTTGTGTTTCGCGATCGCCGGCGCTATCGCGCTGAGCGGCGTCGCATCAGCTCAAAACGTGCCGGCGCAATTCGTGGTCACCGGGAAAAGCGCGGAAGTGATTCAGGATTTCTCCACGATCAATCTGGCCACCGCGGAGAGCCTTGCCAACGCGTGCGAGAAGGCCGCCACAGCACAGGGCGTGCAGGTCACCGTTATGGTTCTCGATCATGCCGGAAACCATATCTACATGGATCGAATGGACGGCCAAGGGTATTTCAACGTTATCACGGCGGATATGAAAGCGCGCACCGCGCTTGTAGGACGCGAAGACAGCAAGATTCACATGAATGCCGTGATCAAGAATCCGTTCGAGGAGGCTCATCAGATCCAGCTCGGTTTCTTCGCGAATTCCGGCGGGCTTCCCATCGTCATCAATCATCAATTGATCGGCGCCATCGGCGTCGGCGGTTCCATACCGAAAGTGCCCGTTTGGAGCGATGAAATTTGCGGCCACAAGGCGCTCGAAGCCGTCATCGGGCCGGTGGTGCCGGTCCCGCCGCTCGGCGAAGACATTCAGCGGCCCCCGAATCCCCCGGCAACCGTGCCGGTTCCGAAATTTGCCTCCGCGACCGTGCCAAAGACGACTCTGAACCCCGGAGTGGGTTGTGGGAGGCAAGGGGGCGGCCAACGTATTTGACGCCAATCAGATTTCTCTCGCCGCGGCGAAGAAAATCGGCAGCGTGTGCCGCGCCTGGGCCGCGTCCAAGGGCGGGATGATGTCGCTCTACATCCTCGATAACGCGGGCGAGTTCGTGCACATGGAGCGCATGGACGGAGAGAGATACGTCAACATCCACACGGCGCTGCTCAAGGCGCAGTCGGCGCTGAAATCGCGCCAGCCAACCTCCATCCGCGCGGCACAACTCAAGAACAATCCGGATGGGCGTGATACGTTCCGTCTTTCTGAATGATTTCTACGGAACGTCGGGAGGCCTTCCAATCGTTGTCGACGGCCAGATGATCGGCGCCATCGGAGTCGGAGGCGGCGCGGGGGGCGGCGATGAGAATTGCGCCATGGAAGGATTGAAGGCGACATTCGGCGATCACGTTACGCTGCCGGAATATCCGGCCAAGGGTGTCGGGGCCGCGGGCGAGTAAGCGCATTTTGTAGCGCCCGCCTTCAGGCGGGCATCTTGGATTCAAAAAGATGCCCGCCTGAAGGCGGGCGCTACATGAACAAAATCGAGTTACAATGTGGGCGGTCTTCGACGTTGTACAAAGAAAAAACTGGAGGCTCGTATGAATGGAAAAGGATTCCGATCCTTGATGGCGCGACGATTGTTTCTTGCCGGGCTGGGAGCGGGAGCGGGTGTTGTGGGAGCGAGCGTCGTCAGTTCCCCCGCGGCTGCCGCGGAAGGGGCGGCGGATACGCCGTGGCGGCCGGCTCGACACGCTCAGGACGATTGGTACGATAAAGTTCCCGGCGTGCATCGCTATTTAATTGATTCCTCCTCGGGGGAAGCCATGGGGTGGGCGCTCCAATTCGCTTCCAACTACTACGCGGCGAACCAGGACGCCTACGGCCTGAAGGATAGCGACTTGGCCGTGATCATTGTCGCGCGCCACAAGTCCACTTCGTTTGCCTACAACGACGCGATTTGGGCGAAGTATGGCAAGACGATTACCGAGCAATCCGATTTCATGGATCCGAAAACCAAGGAGGCCCCTAAAATCAACGTGTACGGTCCGGCGGGCGAAACGCAGCAGGCGGGCAAAATGGATGCAGCTGATCAAGAAAGGCGTGCAGTTCGCCGTGTGCTCGATGTCCACTCGGGGCATCTCGACAAGAATCGCCAAGGCCAACGGTTTGGAGGTCGACGCCGTTTTCAAGGAAATTACTTCAAACCTCATCGGGAACGCGCACATGGTTCCGGCGGGAATCCTGGCCGTGAATCGCGCGCAGGAACGAGGTTACTCGTTCCTTTACGCGATCTGAAGCTTGAGTAATTCGAGCCGCTGAAGGCATCTATTCCATCCTGTTGAGAAAACCTTGGACAATTTTCTGCAATTGGAACTCCGGCACACCGGAGAAGTTCCTGCGATTGCGCCGCATGCGCGACGCCGCGGGCCAAATCATCTTAATCATCGAGGGCTCTTTGCCGCCGGGAGCGAGCGGCCCGCCGCCTCACACGCATTTCCACGAGCGTGAAGAAGCCACGGTAAAGTCTGGAACACTTGGCGCACGAATCGGGAAGGAAACCGTCCACGTGCCTGCGGGAGGAACAGGAGTCTTTCCCGCCGGAGTCGTTCATGCTTGGTGGAACGCCGGGGAGGTCCTCCTGGAAATGAGCGGCCGGGTAATTCCAGCGGTTGATCTGGACCGCTATCTTCAAGCGTTATTTGCGGTTTTAAACGCGGCCCCTTCCGGCAAGCCATCCATCTTTTATATTGCCCACGTGCTATGGCGGCATCGGCATACGCAAAAGATTGTTGCGCCTCCGCGAATCATTCAGCGGATTATTTTTCCACTCGTTCTATTTGCCGGACACGTCCTCGGAAAATACCGCGGGACTAACTGGCCCGGTTCGCCCGAGTCATGCATGGGAGCGCCCGAAGTATAAGCCGTGTGAGCCCTGGAAATCGGCTACTTGGTTTGTGGCCCGCCTGCTCTTTCCGCATCCCTTTACAAACATAAGCGGGACACGTAAAGTTTGACCGTCCTCGCGGCGCCGGCCCGTGCCTTCTGGGGCACGGACCAGCAGGGAAATTTCCGCGGGCCATCGGAAATAATGCCGCCACTCTTTCAGAAAACCTCGGCGATCTCGATCCTGGTTGCCACCGCGTTTTTTATGGAAAATCTGGACGGCACTGTCATCGCGACAGCCCTGCCGCAGATGGGCGTGTCGTTCCATGCCAATCCGGTCGACCTCAACATTGGCATGACGGCCTATTTGCTGATGCTCGCCGTGTTCATTCCGATCAGCGGTTGGGTGGCGGACCGGGTCGGGGCGCGAACCGTTTTTGTTTCCGCCATCGCGATTTTTACGGCTTCGTCCGTCCTGTGCGGGCTGAGCACGGGAATTATGACGTTCACTGGGGCGCGCGTGATTCAGGGCATCGGCGGCGCGATGATGGTGCCTGTCGGTCGGTTGGTCGTGTTACGCACAACTGAAAAACACAATTTAATTGACGCGATCACCTTCATCACGTGGCCCGGACTTATTGCTCCGGTGGTGGGTCCGCCGCTCGGCGGCTTTATCACCACGTATGCGTCATGGCATTGGATTTTTTTCCTGAATGTGCCGCTCGGGATCGTTGGCATGGCGCTCTCTTCGCGCATCATTCCGAATCTGAAAGAAGATTTCGTAAAACCTTTTGATTGGACTGGATTTGTGCTGTGCGCTTCGGCTTGCGTGAGCTTCGTTTACGGCATGGAACTGGTGGGCCGCGAAACGGCGCCCTGGAAGCCAACAGTGGCATACTTGATTGCCGGATGCGTCTTGGGAGTTTTCTCCGTGCTGCATCTACTGCGCGCGCCGGCGCCCCTCTTAAATCTTAGCCTCCTGAAAATCAAGACGTTTGCGATTTCCTTGCAGGGTGGATCGCTGTTTCGCCTGGCGATCAGCGTGTCCCCGTTCCTGCTGCCGCTTATGTTCCAGGTCGGCTTTGGACTGAACGCGTTTCAGTCGGGCCTTCTGATGCTCGGCCTCTTCCTGGGCAATCTGCTTATGAAAAGCGTGGTGACGCCTATTCTGCGAAGGTACGGATTCCGCACGGTTCTCACGACGAACGGCATCCTGAACGCGATCTTAATGGCCAGCTTCGCCCTGCTGTTTCCTCAGACCGCCACGAGCATTGTGCTTTTGATCTTGTTTGTGAACGGATTGTCCCGCTCGATGCAGTTTACGGCGGTGGGCACTCTGGCCTTTGCAGACATCGGCAAACCGGACATGAGCACGGCCACCAGCTTCTTCAGCATGATTACGCAAATGTCGATGGGCATGGGTGTGGCCGTGGGAGCGATCGCTTTGCGTATCGCCGGATTCATGGATGGCAATTCGACGGGATCTCCGACCACGAAAGAGTTCCACATTGCGTTTCTGCTGGTCGCGATTTTGAGCATCCTGGCGACGCTGGACTGCTTCCTGCTTGATCCGCACGCCGGCGCGGCGGTCAGCGGGCACCAGCCTGCCAAAGTCGGGGAGAAAACAACGGCGGCAAGTTGATCGCGACCTGGAATGAATGTGGTGGTCTAAAATGGTGGACGAATCTTAGAATATCAAAAATCTAACGATGAGCCACATTCCGATCAGTTCGTCGGTCCGTATTGAATGACCCCAAAATTTGGATTGCTTACCTCGCTCTTACCCAAGCCGAACTGCTCACAATGTGCGCCGCGATCGGCACAGTCTGCCAAAGAAACCACGTGTCACGAAGCGCCCGGTGGCGCGAATGTCTCATCTTGTCCGCGATAATGGCGACGCCGGCAACTTCCGCGACTCCTGCCGCTACCATCGCTCCGTTTGAGTGCACAAATGGCCGGCTGAGAGGATCGGCTTCTCCCCATCCGGCATTGAGTCCCTGACGCGTCTCAATCCCATCCCAGGTTGCAACCGCCGCATGCACACCCGCAAATGCCATGACCGGGCGATCGCGCAACGCGCTACAGAGGGCCAGTACTACCAGTAAGCAGTGGAACGCCATGATGTGAATGCCCCGTTTGGAGCAACGAGGGCTTCTTTCATCGATGGGCAGTTTGAATGCCAGGCGCTTGACCTATCTAACTAATGGTTTTTTCAGGCGGTTAAGGAAAAACTCTGATGGAGCCGTTGCTGGCTCTCGTAATGCAGGCTCCACTTACGCGCAAACTCGTGCACTCTTGGGTATCGTCCTAAATTGGAAAAATCGTGCCTGAGAAAATAGGTTCGGAGGTCCGACCTTCAGGTCGGACACCCAGCTCCGCATGAGGATGGCCTTTAGGCGCTGAAGCTTCAGGGGGTGAAGAGTCTGTGTGGGAACTCGCGTTCGGGCCATGTGGCACCCGCCTTTAGGCGGGCATCCGCTTGATTCCAAAGTGCCCGCCTAAAGGCGGGCGCTACACAATCTTGCCATTCTGGAGTTCTCACACAGACTCTGAAACCCACCACTGTCTGACGTTGAGTGTACGACCTGATGGTCGGACCTTCTAAGGGTTGATTACACGGCGACGGCTTCGAAATTAGGGCGTTGCCCACTCTGACGCGCGTACACTCCCGGAATTGCTGTTATCCGTGGCTGCCGCCGCCGGAAAGTTCGCGAACGATGGAGCCAACGAAGCCCTTCGCGTCGCCGAAGAGCATGAGGGTTTTGTCGAGGTAGTACAGCGGGTTATCGATTCCGGCGAAGCCGGCGGCCATGCTGCGCTTGATGACCATGACCGTGTGGGCCTTGTCCACGTCGAGGATCGGCATGCCGAAGATGGGGCTGGAGGAATCGGTGCGCGCGGCGGGGTTCGTTACGTCGTTCGCGCCGATGATCAGGGCCACATCGGTCTGCGGGAATTCGCCGTTGATCTCGTCCATGTCGAGCAGCTTGTCGTAGGGGATGTCCGCTTCGGCCAGCAGCACGTTCATGTGTCCGGGCATGCGGCCCGCAACGGGGTGAATGGCGAACTTTACGTCGATGCCGCGCTTGGTCAAATTATCGTAGAGTTCGCGGACTTTGTGCTGCGCCTGCGCCACGGCCATGCCGTAACCGGGAACGATGACGACTTTGCTGGCCACGGCGAGAATTTCCGCCGCCTCTTCAGGCGAAGCGCTGCGAACCGGCCGCGCTTCCTTGCCGCCCTTCACGACCGTTTGTTCCTGGCCGAATCCGCCGAATAGTACGTTGGAGAAAGAGCGGTTCATGGCCTTGGACATGTTGACGGAGAGGATCAAGCCGGAGGCGCCGTCAAGCGCGCCCGCGACGATCAGCAGCTTGCTGTCGAGCACAAATCCCATCGCAGAAGCGGAAAGCCCGGCATAGGCGTTGAGCAGTGAAATCACCGTGGGCATGTCCGCGCCGCCGATCGGGATGATCATCATCACGCCAAAGAGCAGCGGGATTGCGAGCAATACAGGAAACAAGTATGTGTGATCCGGGTGTAATACCAGAAAAACAGCTACGCCAACTGCGATGAGGAGCATTCCCAGGTTGACGATATTCTGGCCCTTAAAGGTGATCGGGCGCTGCGGCAATATTTCTTGCAGCTTTCCCGCGGCCATCAAGCTGCCCGTAAACGTAAGCGAACCGAGAATCACTTCCATCGACAAAACGGACATCATGAATTTGGGAACAGCGGGCGCACGCAAATAAAATTCCGCCGTGCCGACCAGCGTGACGCAGCACGCGCCAAACGCGTGGCTGAGCGCCGTCCGCTGCGGGACAGCCGTCATCTGCACTTTGCCGAGTGGAACGCCGATGATGGTACCAAGCACCAGCGCGATTGCCACCCACTTGTAGTCCACGATGTTGCGGTTGAGCAACGTTCCCACGATCGCGAGGAGCATGCCCGCCTCGCCCGCCCAGACGCCGTGGCGCGCCGTCGTGGGCGAACTCATCCACTTCAGAGACATCACGAACAGAGCCGTGGCAATGAGGTACGTCAGTTCGATGATGGAATCTATCGGAAAGGAAGTCATGGTTTCGGGCTGCGGCTCGCTTTGAACATTTTGAGCATGCGGTCGGTGATGAAGAATCCGCCCACGACGTTGCTGGTCGCGGCAACAATGGCGATAGTGCCGAGCACGGTGGAGAGAGTGGTCTTGTGTTCGCCCGCGAGGAGAATCGCTCCCACCACAGCGATCGCATCGAGCGCATTCGTCAGCGACATCAGCGGCGTGTGCAGGAGCGGCGAAACCCGGCGAATCACTTCCAGCCCCACAAACGCGGCGAGAAGAAACACATAAGCGCTGGTGAACAGATCCATTTTCATCTCTAGGCGGTCTCCTTCTGCGCGGCCACAAGGGGCGGGAGGGAGAAAAATTCGCGGACGCGGGGATGAACGATTTCCCCTCCCTTCGTCAGCAGCGTGCTCTGAATGATGTCATCCTGCAGGTTGAGCTGAAACTTGCCGTCCTTCACCAGCAAATTGAGAAACGCCGCGATGTTGCGCGCGTACATTTGGCTCGCGTGATGCGGAACGGTCGAAGCGAAGTTGAAATATCCGATGATCGTCACGCCGTCGGCGACGATCTTCTCGCCGGCCTTAGACAACTCGCAGTTGCCTCCGCGCTCGGCAGCCAGATCGACAATCACCGAGCCCGGCGCCATGCCCCGAACCATTTCCGCCGTCACGAGCACCGGCGATTTCTTTCCCGGAACGACTGCGGCGGTAATGACGATGTCGCTCTCGGCGACAACCTTGCCCAGCAATTCGCGCTGCTTACGGTAGAATTCCTCATCCTGCGCCTTGGCATAGCCGCTGGCGTCCTGCGCGTCCTTGGCTTCCAGGGGAAGCTCCACAAAACGCGCCCCAAGGCTCTGCACCTGCTCCTTGGCTGCGGGACGCAGATCGTAGGCGGAGACCACCGCTCCCAGCCGGCGCGCCGTGGCGATGGCTTGCAGCCCGGCGACGCCCGCTCCGATCACCAGGACCCGCGCGGGAGTGATCGTGCCTGCAGCGGTTGTAAGCATGGGGAGAATTTTCGGAAGCGTATCCGCGGCGATCAGGACGGCTTTGTAGCCGCAGATCGTGCCCATGGAAGAGAGCGCGTCCATGCTTTGCGCCCGGGTCGTCCTGGGCATCAACTCCACGGAAAAGGAAGTCACGCCGGCATCCGCGATCTCTTGAACCGTGGTGAGAGAGCCGATGGGACGCAGGAATCCGATCAGAACCTGGTTGCGGCGAAACAGGGGCAAATCGTCGCGGCCCGTCTGATCATTCGATCCGTAGCAAAGCATCTGGACGATGATGTCCGCCGAGGCGAAAACCTGGGCGCGATCCGCGATGATCTTCGCTCCCTTGGCGGCGTATTCGGCATCCGGAAAACCAGCCGCGACGCCCGCGCTGGCTTCGACGATCACTTCGATGCCCGCCTTTGCAAGATTGGGAATGACGATGGGCACCAGCGCCACTCGCCTCTCCCCCGGATACGTTTCTCGGGGAACACCGACAATCATTCCGCTTCCTCCCTCTGTTCCCTGCGGCGCGACACACACGCACTATCGGCAATCTGAGACAAACGGTTCAACCGCCCAAGCCAAAATCGAGAATTTTCTTCGAGAGGGCCACGCCAGGGAATGAATGGCTTCAAGATAGCGGCCGGCATATTTCCCAAACCGGCTGCGCTGGGCGCAATCGCAACGCAACCACCCAACCACTCATTCAGTGCACTGCAGAACCGCACACCACCATAAAGATTTTACATGCAAAGTAGCGAAAGTCCAATCGAAGATCCCAATGCGTAAATCCGATTGGACACATCACAAAACTGTAAACGGCGGGCTCATGTTTTCCGGTACAATTCACGGATTGCGCGCAGGGGGCGCGGCACGCGGCATGAGCAACTCCTTCATGCAACAGGCGATCCAGAGCGCGGTGGACAACGTCCGCTCAGGACGTGGCGGACCATTCGGCGCCATCGTCGTAAAGGACGGCCGCGTCATCGCGACGGGGACAAACCTGGTCACCGCGGCAAACGATCCCACGGCGCACGCGGAAGTGAACGCCATCCGCGAAGCCTGCCGCGCGCTGGGAACTTTTCAACTGGCCGGCTGCGAGATTTATACGAGTTGCGAGCCATGCCCAATGTGTCTCGGCGCAATTTATTGGGCGCGGCCCGACCGGGTCTATTTTGCGGCCACCGCGAGCGACGCCGCGGAAGCCGGGTTTGACGATTCCTTCATCTACGAAGAATTGAAGGTTGCGGACACCGAGCGAAGGATTCCGTTCGAGCCCATCATGCGGGAAGCGGGTCTCGAACCGTTTCGCGAATGGATGAAGAAGAGCGACCGGATCCGGTATTGAAAGCCTCTCGCGGCAGGCTGGCGTGAGGCTTTTCTCTTGAAGATGATGTAGCGCCCACCTTCAGGTGGGCATCCGTGATGCAACCAGATGCCCACCTGATGGTGGGCGCTACATGAGCACAATAGAATATGGAAGAAAAATATTTCGGACATTCCGTCCCACGCAAGGAAGGCCGGGAAAAAGTGACCGGCCGCGCCCGCTACGTGGACGACCTGGCCTTTCCGGATATGCTGCATGGGGTGACCGTGCGCAGCAGCATCGCGCGAGGCCGTATCCTCGGCATCTGCTTTGGCGAAGGCATTCCGTGGAGCGAATTCACGATCGTTACTGCCGCCGACATCCCGGGCAAAAACGAAATTGCCTCGATCGAGCACGACCAACCCTGCCTCGCGGCCGATGTGATCAACCATCCAGAGGAGCCCATCGTCCTTCTCGCGCACCCGGATCGCTATTTGCTCGAAGAGGCGCGCCGCGCAGTGCACATCGACATGGAACCGCTGCCCGCGATTTTTTCGATCGAGGATTCCTTCGAGAAACGCGTCCTCCTTTATAGAGACGACAATACTTTCAAGGAATATCACCTCGAAAGGGGCGATGTGGACGCCGCATGGGCCCAGGCGGACATCATCGTCGAGGGCGAATACCGCACCGGGGCGCAGGAGCAGCTGTACATCGAAAATCAGGGCATGATCGCAACAGCCAATCCTTCGGACGGTGTAACCGTCTGGGGTTCGCTGCAATGTCCGTACTATGTGCACAAAGCGCTGGTTACCCTGTTTGGACTCCCCGCGGAAAAAATTCGGGTGATACAAACGGAAACGGGCGGCGGCTTCGGCGGCAAGGAAGAATATCCTTCCTTGATCGCGGGGCACGCCGCGCTTCTGGCATGGAAGTCCGGGAAGCGCGTGAAAATCATCTATGACCGCGCGGAAGACATGGTGGCAACCACCAAGCGCCATCCATCACGCACACGGCACCGCACCGGCGTCACGCGGGACGGAAAGCTCGTGGCGATGGACATCGATTTCGCGCTCGATGGCGGCGCATACGCGACGCTGTCCTCCGTTGTGCTCTCACGCGGAACGATTCATGCGGCCGGGCCCTATTTCTGCCCCAACGTGCGCATCCACGCGCGAGCCATGGCTACGAACGCTCCGCCTCACGGCGCGTTCCGCGGTTTCGGCGCGCCCCAATCGCTTTTCGCGGTGGAACGGCACATGGATCAGGTTGCGCGCGCCGTGAACCTGACGCCCGAAGAATTCCGGCGGCGAAATTTTCTCCGCGAGGGCCAGACCACCATCACGGGACAGCTGATCAAGGAAGATGTGAATCTTGACGGCCTGCTCGATCGCGCATTCCGGGAGAGCGACTATCACGCCAAGCGCGAACGCTTCGCGCGGGAAAATCAAGGCGCCACGGTCAAACGCGGCATCGGTTTTGCCGCCTTCATGCATGGAGCCGGCTTTACAGGTTCGGGAGAAGTGTATCTGGCATCCGTCGTGGAAGTCGAAGCCACGCGCGAAGGAAATGTACGAGTCCTTGCGGCCAGCACCGAGATCGGCCAGGGGACAAACACCGTCTTCTCGCAGATTGCAGCCGATGCGCTGGGCATCAGTTACGATCGCATCGAAATTGCGCAGCCGGATACGGGTACGGTGCCGAATAGCGGGCCGACTGTCGCTTCGCGCACTTCCATGGTCGTAGGCCACCTGGTGGAGACCGCCGCGCTCGAAATAAAGCAAAAATTAGTGAATGCCGGCCTGCTTTGCGACGCCTGCACGGAAGATGAATTTGTACGCGCCTGCAAACGCTACATCGAAACGCGCGGGCCGCTGCGTTCGCGCACGCAGTACGAACCGCCTCCCGGCTTGTTCTGGGACGACAAAAAATATAAAGGCGACGCCTACGGCACTTACGCCTGGGCCGTATACGTGGCCGAGGTAGCCGTGGACACGGTGACGTTCGAGGCGCGCGTCACGGATTTTGTCGCGCTTCAGGAAATCGGCAAAGTAATTCATCCCGTGCTCGCGGCGGGGCAGATCGAGGGCGGCGTGGCGCAGGCCATCGGCATGGCGCTGTATGAAAATGTAGTGTGGCGCGAAGGCCGCATGGCCAACGGACAGATGACCAACTACATCATGCCCACCGCGGCGGATATACCTCCCATTCGCGTTTTTTTTGAAGAGCACCCCTACCCCTTCGGCCCGCACGGGGCGAAAGGCATCGGCGAGTTGCCGATGGACGGCCCGGCGCCGGCCATTATCAACGCAATAGAGAACGCGACGGGAATCTGCGTGCGCGAAATTCCCGCCACGCCGGAAGTGTTGATGGAAGCCATAACGGAAAAGGCGGGCGCGCTTGTCTGAAACGGTCAGCCGGATTGACATCGCGTGTAGAGTCAACGGCGAGCCGCGCCGCGTGCAGGCGTTTCCTATGGCCCGGCTGCTCGATGTTTTGCGGGAGGAATTGCATCTCACCGGCACGAAAGAAGGCTGCGGGGAAGGCGAATGCGGCGCGTGCGCGGTGCTCCTGGACGGCGCTATCGTGAACAGTTGCCTCGTCCCCGCGATCCACGCAGAGGGAACAGACATTCGCACGATCGAGGGGATCGCCTGCGGCGAGCGGCTGAATGCCGTGCAGGAGGCGTTTCTCGAATGTGGCGGCGCGCAATGCGGCATCTGCACGCCCGGCATGGTGATCGCCTCCGTGGCGCTCCTTGAACGGCATCCTCATCCGAGCGACGCAGAGATCCGCGAAGGATTGGCGGGAAATCTTTGCCGCTGCACCGGGTATCAGAAAATTTTCGCCGCGGTTGTGCGCGCCTGCGAATCGACAAACGAAAAAGGGCGGGGAGCCGATGAGAGCCTACCTTCCCGCTTACGATTTGCGCGTCCCCGGAAGCCTGTCGGAAGCGCTGGCTCTGCTCGCTCGCGAGCCTGGAGTCTGGCAGCCGTTCGCGGGCGGCACCGACTTGATGGTGCTGCTGGAAGCGGGAAAACTTCCGCACAAGAAATTTCTGAGCGTGGCGAAGCTGGAAGATTTGCGCGGCATCGAAGCCACCGCCGATGACGTGACGTTGGGCGCGCTGACGACGTACACCGAAATCCAAAAGCATCCCGTACTGCAGGCTGAATTCCCGCTGCTGTGCACGGCGGCGCGCGAAACCGGCAGCATCGCCACGCAGAATCGCGGCACGCTTGGCGGAAATATCGTGAACGCATCGCCCGCGGCCGATTCTCCTCCCGCGCTGCTGGTCTACGACGCTGAAATCGAACTCGTTTCCGAGCGCGGCGCGCGCTGGCTGCCGTATCACGGATTCCACACCGGCTACAAAAAGATGCATCTTGCGTCAGACGAATTGCTGCGCGCCATCCGGCTGCCGCGCCGCGCCCAACCGTGGCGCCAGTATTACCGGAAAGTGGGCACACGCAAGGCGCAGGCGATTTCCAAGGTCTGCTTCGCCGGCGCGGCGCTCGTCGAGAGCGGCGCGATTCGCGATATCCGCTTGGCGCTCGGGAGCGTCGCGCCGATGGTGTTGCGCGCGGTGAAAACCGAAGACGCGCTGCGCGGACAAATCGCCACGCCCACCGTCATTGCCGCGGCGCAGGAAACCCTCGCGCGCGAAATCGCGCCCATCGACGACATTCGCTCGACCGCGCGCTACCGCCTGCGCGTCGCGCAAAACCTGCTCGAAGAATTTCTCTCGCAGCTCGCACAATGAAGACCATCCACGCGATCCGCAGCAAACGCGTCGTGACGCCGGAAGGAGTCCGGGCGGCGACGGTACACATACGCAACGGCGTGATTGAAGCCATCGCTGGCTACAACGACCTTCCTTCGGGCAAGAATATTTATGACGCTGGAGATTCCGTCGTCATGCCGGGCCTTGTGGACACGCACGTCCACATCAACGAGCCGGGGCGCACCGACTGGGAAGGATTTGACACTGCCACGCGCGCGGCGGCAGCAGGCGGCGTCACCACGCTGATCGACATGCCGCTCAACAGTATTCCGGCGACGACGACGGCGGCGGCGCTCGAAAAAAAACGCAAGGCGGCGCGCAAGAAATGCTGGGTGAACGTCGGCTTCTGGGGCGGCGTTGTGCCGGGAAACGCGGGCGAATTGCGCGCACTTGCATCGCGCGGGTGTGTTCGGCTTCAAATGTTTTCTGGTGCCTTCAGGCGTGCCGGAATTTGAATATGTGAAGAGGCCGATCTGCGGGCCGCGTGCCAAAGCTTGTGGCGCTCGATTTCCCTTGCTGGTGCACGCGGAACTTCCGGGGCCCATCGAGGAGGCAGTCAAAAAACTCGGCGAAGCCGATCCGGCAAACTATAAGTCTTGGCTGCGGTCGCGGCCTGCGACGCGGAAACCAAAGCGATTGAGTTGCTGATCCGCCTTGCGGGGGAATTCAAGGCGCGAGTTCATATCGTTCATCTTTCTTCGGAGCTTTCGGTGCCGCTGATTCTCCGCGCGAAAAAGGAAGGTTACCGCGATCACCGCGGAAACGTGCCCGCATTATCTTGTTTTTGCTCGGGCACAATTCCGAATGGGCGCGACGCAATACAAATGCGCGCCGCCGATCCGGGATTCGCGAAAATAACAACGAGACTTTTGACCGCGCTGGGGAGGGGAAAGATCGATTTTGTTGTTTCCGACCACTCGCCTTCGCCGCCGGCAATGAAATGCCTGGACACTGGAATTTTTTTCGAAGCCTGGGGCGGAATCTCTCCTTGCAGCTCGGTCTTGCCGGTCATGTGGACAAAATTGCGCAGCCGAAACTATTCCTTGAAGCATTTGGTGCGCTGGATGTGCAGCGGGCCGGCGCGACTTGCGGGACTGGAAAAACGCAAAGGCGCAATTGCGCCGGGATACGATGCCGACTTCGTCGTTTGGAATCCCGATAAGAAACTTATCGTCCGGCCCGAAATGTTGCAGCATCGTCACAAGCTTACGCCGTATCGCGCACATGTCGCTGTCGCGGCGTGGTGGAAGCTACTTTTTTACGAGGCGAGATGATTTACGATCGGGGACGCTTTCTCGGACGCTCCGCGCGGCAAACTACTGCGGCGAGGCGAACGCTGATGGATTTCACCGACTACATCGATCTTGCCGCCGAGCGGCTGGGCGGACGCGTGCTCGCCGCCAATGACGAGTTTTTTGCGCCAAAAGAAAATCTATTGAAAGCGGCCGCTCCGGTCTGGATCGAGGACAAGTACACCGACGTCGGCAAGTGGATGGACGGCTGGGAAACGCGCCGGCGGCGCACGCCGGGCCATGACTGGTGCATCGTGAAATTGGGACTTCCCGGCATCGTTCACGGCATCGTAGTGGATACCGCATATTTCAAAGGAAATTTTCCGGAGCATTGCGAACTCGAAGCGTGCACGCTCGATGGCGATCCGAACGTTGCTCAACTCGAAGATCCCGCGACGAAGTGGATCACGCTGCTGCCGAAGTCGCCGCTCTGGCAGGCGATTCTCGAAATCGATTTCCGATCGCGCCGTCAAGCAGAGTCACGCACCTGCGATTGAAAATTTATCCGGATGGCGGCGTGGCGCGGCTGCGCGTCCACGGCGAAGTGGTGCCGGATTGGCCGGCGCTCGACGCGCGCAGGCGGCGAGATCGACCTCGCCGCCGTCGAGCACGGCGGCTGGGTCATTGTTTCAAGCGACATGTTTTTCGGCTCGCGCAATAACCTGATCCTCCCGGGCCGCTCGACCGGAATGCATGATGGATGGGAAACGCGCCGCCGCCGCGGCCCCGGCCACGATTGGTGCATCGTGCGCCTGGGCGCGCCCGGAACAATCCGCCGCGTCGAAGTCGACACGTCCCACTTCAAGGGAAATTTCCCGGAGAGCTGCTCGCTCGAAGTCTGCACGCGCCGCGCGGCCTCACCGATCCGGGCGCGCTTGGCGCCCTACCCTGGAAGGAAATTTTGCGCGAACAAAACTGCAAGCGGACTCGCTGCACGTTTACGAAAAAGAATTGCTGGACTGCCGGCGAAGTGACGCACGCACGCTTTCACATTTATCCCGATGGCGGCGTTGCCCGGCTGCGCATCTTTGGAACTGTAGTGAAGAGGGTTTCCTGATATGACGCTCGCGGAATTCAACGCGCTGCCTTCCCGCAGGCGGAATCGGTGTTGCTGGATTGTTGCGGCTCCGCTCGTTGGGCCGCGAGCGTAGCTTCGCGCCGGCCGTTCGCAAACTTGGAAGCTCTCCACAAAGCAGCCGACTCGATCTGGCGGAACCTCGAACGCGACGACTGGCTCGAAGCCTTCAGCCATCACCCGCAGATCGGCGATAAACCCGCCGGCGGCTCGGAATCCGCACCGCCAGTGGGCCGCAGGCGAACAATCCGGCGCGCGCTTGGCAGCCGAGGACGTAAAAGCGCGCCTCGCCCGCGGCAATCGCGCTTATTTTGAAAAATTCGGCTACATTTACATCGTCTGCGCCACCGGCAAAACCGCCGAAGGAATGCTTGCGCTTCTCAATCAACGCCTTCAGAATGATCCTGCCCAGCGAACTCCCGATCGCCGCGGAACAGCAGCGGCTGATCACGCGCATTCGCCTGGACAAACTCCTGACCGGTCGAGCAACTCAAATCATGAGCGCCATCACAACACATGTTCTCGACACCTCTCGCGGCCGCCCCGCCGCCGGCATCCAGATCGAACTGCATCGCAAGTTCGGAGATAACTGGAAACCGGTCGGCGAGGGCAGCACCGATGCGAACGGACGTTGCAATAATTTAATGGGGGAAGGACAACCGGAAGCCGGATCATACCGCCTTGTGTTTCATGCAGCCGCCTACTACCAATCGCTCCAAACTGAAACTTTCTATTCCGAAATCCCGGTCATTTTTGAGGTGCGCGACCCGAGCGCGCACTACCACGTGCCGCTCTTGCTGAGCCCATTCGGCTACGCGACCTATCGTGGCAGTTGAATAACCGATCTGCTGCTTCGCAATCCGCCCGCTACGAAAGTCTAAATCCTCGCCGAATAATAGGAGGTCGGGAGTTCAGTCCCGACGTTGAGTCTTGTGCATTGGTGGGCTTTAGCCCCTGAAGCTTCAGGGCCTGAAGGCCGGATTTGCGCTTCGCTGCCCGTCCGACCTGAAGGTCGGACCTCCTGAACACTAAACGAGGATATCCAATTCCATTGTGGAAGAACTACTCGAAATCAGAGCATTGCCGGACAAAGGTCGAATAAAATCGCGCACCTACTTCGTGCGATTTTTCAGGATTTTCAGGAACGATCCGAAATGTAATTCCTCGACGGTCACTCCAGTCAACCGTTCCGCTTCCGCTTCGCTGATCGCTCCGCAGTTGATCGCCCGCAGGAAAAAATTCAGCAGGCCCTGCCCCGTGGCGGCGTCATCGAATACATCGCCGACGAGCGTGGCCTTCGCCGCCTTCTCGACGAAATTCTTGAGCCGCACAGCCGATGAATCAAGCCCCTCCAGAAAAAATGAAAACACGGCCGCGTAGCGTGTGGGAAGCTGCGCCGGATGCAGGTCCCACCCCTGGTAATACGCTGTAATGAGCGAATGCTGGATATGCCCGTAGTGAAGCCGCCACGCGCGATGCACGGCCTCTCGATTTTCGTTCTGTTTCGCGCGCGTAAGCCGCTTCCCTTTTTCCGCGCGATGCGGCGGCGCAGGAAGAACATTCGTCGCGCCATCGGAAAGCCAGATTCCCGTCCCCGCAAACGCGACTTGCATCATGTGTTTGGCAAAATCGCAGGCAGGATGGTCCATCACTTGATATGCGGCTGTGATGCTGCAACTCGCCGTGTAGTCGTATGTTCCAAAATGCGCGGCGATGCAGCGGCCCGCCGACTGCTTCCAGAAATCCAGGCAAGCTCGATTCCCCGCGTTCGTTGAGGATCGCCTGTGTCGTTTCGATCATCATCTCGAATCGCAGCGAGTTTTTTTCGCAGGCCCAGCGCTGGTTCCATCGCCTCGAAGCAGTTGCGCGAGCGCGGCCATCTGCTCGGGAATCACCACTTTGGGCAGCGTGACGACGAAATTGGCCGGAAGGCGTCCGCCCGTGGCCTCGCACAGCGCGCTCACAAAAAGATCCAGCGTGCGGATGCTGCGGTCGCGCAATTCCGGCGAGAACGGCTTCAGCCGAATCCCGATAAACGGCGGCAGCGTTCCCTCGCGGAAACCCTTGGCAACTTCCTCGGCCGCGAGCTTCGCATGCTGATCCTCTTCCGCATCGGGGCGATTCCCGTACCCGTCCTCAAAGTCGATCCGGAAATCCTCAACCGGCTCGCGCCTCAACTTTTCCAGGACGCGGCCATAGACCGCCAGCGCCATCCATGCGGCGCGATTTTCGAACCGCAATTTTTCAGGAGCCCTGGCAAATTGCCGCTCTGCCGCGGCAGCCTGCTTGCCGGATTTCGGAAGCGCCTCCACTCCCGGCAATCCAATCGCGCGTGCAAAGGTGAACGCATCGGGCGCGAATTCTCCAAGTGTCGCAAGCGCCAGCTCGCCCAGCCTCCTGGAGATTCCTGCACGAAACAAATGCGCGCCGCCATACACGACGTGCACAGGCTGCCGGCGCCCCGTTTCACCAGGATAGCGCCGCGCGAAGGCGGCGGATGGCCCATCCAGGATTCGCAGCACAGATTGAACAGCCGAGTCCGACAATGATGTTTTCATTTTCCCGTTCTTCCCGAAATTTGGCGCGCGCCACTCGCTGTAAGGCAAAGACCCGCGCAGACTCGCCGCCCATCTTAAACGCGCGTTGCGCAAGATTCAATGAAGCCCAGTGGCGCATGCTTTAGCTTGTGGAGGTTGGGTCCGCAAGAACAAACCATCACAGGCTAAAGCATGCGCCACTCAATGCGAGCGTGAAGCCATGCAAAAATCAGGAGGGAGTTCCGCAGGTGGGTTCACGGCAGAGTGGTCGTGTAATATCCCGATGCAAAACAAGGGAGAGATTCACGGCGCCGCCACATCAGGCAGCATGGAGCAACCGCGTCTCCCTCCCTCGATTTATGCCGGTGAGCTCATGGTCCGCCGCTGCTGGAAACATTCGCGGCAGAACACAGGCCGTCCCTGCGTCGGGCGGAAAGGGACTGTGGTTTCCTTCCCGCACTGCGAGCAGGTTGTCTTGGTTTCCGCCCGCTGGAAGCTATTGGCGCCTGCACTTGGACCAGGGCTCTGAGAGCGTTTGGCCTTGCAGTCCTTGCACCGCTTGGGCTCGTTCTTGAAGCCCTTGTCGGCGAAAAACATCTGTTCGCCGGCGGTGAAGACAAACTCCTGACTGCATTCCGAGCACTTCAGGACCTTATCGTGATATTCCATACGCGTCTCCGAGGCTCCACGCTGGTTGGAGAGCCCACGGCACCCGGCCCTGTCAGATCCCGCTGGGATACGCCGGGGATGAACGTGGGTCCCAATTCCGACTGGTCCGAGGGTGCTTAGGAAAATCCCGGGTCGTCATGCCTGCCTGAGGGAGGTTAGTCCAACTCCCGCCGCTGCTTTTTGCGCAGCCGCTTGCGCGATAACGCCTGTTTCGCGCGGCGCTTTTCACCAGGCTTCATGTAATAACTGTGCTTCTTGATTTCCTTGATGATGTCTTCCTGTTGCACTTTACGCTTGAACCGGCGCAATGCGTTTTCCAGGGACTCACCTTCCTGAATGCTGACTTCAGCCACTTAAAAATCACCGTCCTTCCGATGCATGTGGCAATGATGGCTATTAACCATAAGTACTAAGAGAGGTCCACTCGTATAAAAAACAGCCTATTGGCAATCACTTCTAGCGGACCCGCCCACCGAAGTCAAGCATTGTTTTTCAACTCCCGGCCTTGCATCAGGCAGGGTTCCGGGCAGTCGAGTATGGGACTTTCCCCTCTACCTGCTAGAATATCGGGGCCCCTGCCCTCAGCCCCCGGCGGTTTGGACGGGGCGGAAAGATGCGCTCATGTCCCTGATGCGCGATGCGATCGGCGTTCTGCTGGCCGGCGGCCAGGGTGAACGGCTCTGGCCGCTCACACGCGACCGGGCCAAGCCGGCTGTGCCCTTCGGCGGCGTCTACCGCATTATCGATATCACGCTTTCCAACTGCATTAACAGCGATCTCCGCCGCGTCTTCGTCCTGACGCAGTACAAGGCGCTCTCCTTAAACCGCCACACGCGCCAGGGCTGGTCGCAACTGCTGGGACTCGGCGAATTCATCGAAGTCCTGCCGCCGCAGATGCGCGTCTCCACCAATTGGTACCTCGGAACCGCCGACGCCGTTTACCAGAATATTTATTCCATCGGCAGCGAACATTCCCGCTACGTCATCATCTTGTCCGGCGACCACATCTACAAAATGAACTACCAGAAAATGCTCCAGCAGCATGTGGACTCCGGCGCCGATGTGACCGTGGCGACGTTCGAGGTTCCCACGCTTGAGGCAGCCGGCCGCTTCGGCGTAATCGAAACGGACGCAAATTGGCGGATCGTCGGCTTCGAGGAAAAGCCCGTGTCTCCCAAGCGCTCGCATCTGCATCCGGACATGGTCAACGCCTCCATGGGCGTCTACGTGTTCAACACGCAGTTGCTGATTCCCGCGCTCCTCGCGGATGCCGAGGATCCCAATTCCAAGCACGATTTTGGCCGCGACATCCTGCCGCGCATTTTTTCGAAATACCGCGTGTACGCCTATAATTTCATCGATGAAAATAAAGTTGGCGCGCAATATTGGCGCGACGTCGGCACCATCGAGGCCTATTACGAAGCCAACATGGACCTGGTCTCCGTCTCGCCCATTTTTAATCTGTATGACAAAACCTGGCCCATCCGCACCTGGCAACACCAATATCCCCCCGTGAAAACCGTCTTCGCCGATCCCAATCGCATGGGCGCTTCCCTGGATTCCATGGTAGGCGGAGGGTCGATCATTTCGGGAGGCCGCGTGAATCGCTCCGTCCTGGGCTACGACGTGCGGACCAACAGCTACTCCGAAGTCGAAAAGTCGATCCTGTTCAATCATGTCACCATCGGGCGCCATGCCCGCGTCCGCAACGCCATCATTGACCGCCACGTCACGATTCCAGAGCGCGCCGAAATCGGCTACGACCTCGAAGCCGACCGCCAGCGTTACCACGTCACCGAAGGCGGCATCGTAGTAGTCGTCCGCGAAGAATCCATGATCGAAGAGCCGGAGTGAGAACAATGGAAGTTAGAAGTTGGAAACTAAATGAATGATTGATGCCGGAAAATAAAGGAAAGCAATTTCATAAATGGGCTTTGTGGGTCGCGGCTTCAGCCGCGCCGTTCGGGAAGTTGAAAAGGAAGGGCTTTAGAGTCTGTGTGAGAACTCCAGAATGGCAAGATTGTGTAGCGCCCGCCTTTAGGCGGGCACTTTGGAATCAAGCGGATGCCCGCCTAAAGGCGGGCGCTACATGGCCCGAACACGAGTTCCCACACAGCCTCTTTAGCCCCTGACGCTCTTATCCGTGTTCATCCGTGTGCATCTGTGGTTGCAATCGGTTTAGGTTTTCATCCAGGAGGCGGCATGTCGACGAAAATCGCGCGGGTGCATGGCAGGCAGATCATCGATTCGCGCGGCAATCCCACGGTGGAAGCGGACGTCATCCTGGAAGGCGGCGCGCTCGGCCGCGCCGCGGTGCCCTTCGGGCGCCTCCACCGGCGAACACGAAGCCATCGAGTTGCGCGATGGCGATAAATCGCGCTACCTCGGCAAAGGCGTGCTCAAGGCCGTCGCTAATGTGAATGGCGAGATCGCCCGCGCGGTCACCGGCCTCGATGCCTCCGACCAGCGCGCGCTCGACCGCCGCATGATCGAAACCGACGGCTCGCCGAACAAAGGAAATCTCGGCGCGAACGCCATCCTCGCCGTTTCCATGGCGGCGGCGCGCGCGGCCGCTTCGGCGGCGCACAAGCCGCTGTACAAGTATCTTCGCGCGTATTCGAGCGACCCTTCCGGCAACACGCTTCCCGTGCCCGATGATGAACATTTTGAACGGCGGCGCGCATGCCGATAATTCCGTGGACTTGCAGGAATTCATGGCCATGCCCGTGGGCGCAAAAACGTTTGACGAAGCCCTGCGCATGGGCGTCGAAGTTTTCCATCGCCTGAAAGCGGTGCTGCACAAGCGCGGCTACTCGACCGCCGTCGGCGATGAAGGCGGCTTCGCGCCCAACCTGAAATCGAATGACGAAGCCATCGAAGTCGTCCTCGAAGCCATCACCGCGGCCGGCTACAAACCCGGCGAGCACGTGGCCATCGCGCTCGATCCCGCCTCGAGCGAGTTTTACGACAAAGCCAGCGGAAAATACGTCTTCAAGAAATCCGACAAGTCCGCGCGCACCTCGGAACAGATGACCAAGTTTCTGGGCCAATTGGGTCCGCCAATTCCCCATCGTCTCGATCGAAGACGGCCTGGCCGAAGACGATTGGGCCGGATGGAAACATCATGACCGCCGAACTGGGCGGCAAAACTGCAGCTCGTCGGCGACGATCTTTTCGTGACCAACACGGAGCGCTTGCAACGCGGCATTTCCGAAAAAATCGGCAACGCCATCCTGATCAAGCTCAATCAGATCGGCACCGTCACCGAAACCATCGAAGCCATCGAAATGGCGCGCAAGGCAGGCTACGCCTCCATCGTCTCGCACCGCTCCGGCGAAACCGAAGACACCTTCATCGCCGATCTCGTCGTCGCCATGGGCACCGGCCAAATCAAGACCGGCTCCGCCTCCCGCACCGACCGCGTCGCCAAGTACAACCAACTCCTGCGCATCGAGGAAGAATTGGGCGCCGCCGCGAAGTTTCCGGGCCGGGCCGCCCTCGCGCGAAAATAAACCTATTGTCAGTGTACACGAAAATCGTGTACACTGTTCTCGTATGAAAAACATCACCCTCAGTGCCGACGAAGAACTCATCGAGCAGGCCCGTCAACTCGCCCGGGCGCAAAAGCGCACCCTCAATGATGCATTCCGCGAATGGCTCGTCCAATTCACCCAGCAGGCAGGCAAGGCCGAGGAATACGATGCCCTGATGAAGCGGCTCCGGCGAACCGTTCGCTTGCACCCGCCGTATACTCGCGACGAAATGAATGAACGATAGATTCTTTCTCGACACCAACATTTTTGTCTATTCGTTTGATCAATCGTCCGCGCAAAAGGCCGAAGTGGCGGATCGCCTGATCCGTCGAGGGCCTCACTAACCGGGAAAGGCGTGATCAGCTACCAGGTTGTGCAGGAATTCTTCAACGTCGCCCATAGGCGCTTTCCGGAGCCGATGCACCTCGAGGAAGCCGAGCATTTCCTTTCGTCAGTTCTTGCGTCCGCTTTGCGACGTTCACTCTTCGCCCGCGCTATTTCATAGAGCTCTTCAGATTGTCGAGCGATTCCATGTGCAGTGGTATGACGCCTTAATCGTCGCTGGTGCGCTGGAGGCAAAGTGCGGGATCTTATATAGCGAGGACTTCCAAAATGGGCAGAAATTTGATGATCTTGAAATCCGCAACCCGTTTCTCTAGCCCGTTTTTCTAGCAGATGATGAGATAATCCTGCCGCTGGCGCCAGTCGATTGGGACCTTCAACCGCATCATGAATTCTGATCGCCTATGCCAAAACGACCGAAACCGATTGTACTGACCGTGCTCGATGGATGGGGCTACCGCGCCGAAACCAAGGGCAACGCCATTGCCCTCGCGCGAAAACCGAATTACGACCGCCTGCTCAAGGATTTTCCCAACACGCTGATCCAGACGTCCGGGCCCTCCGTCGGATTGCCCGAAGGGCAAATGGGCAACAGCGAAGTGGGCCACATGAACATGGGCGCCGGGCGCATCATCCACATGGACATCACGCGCATCGACGTGATGATCGCGAACGGCGAATTTTTCAAGCAGCCGCTGCTCGTCGAGGCCATGGAGCGGGGCCGCGCGCGCAACCTGCACCTGCTGGGCCTGTTGAGCGACGGCGGCGTGCACTCGCACATGCAGCACCTGTTCGCGCTGCTGCGGATGGCGCGCGAGCAGCACGTCGAGCGCGTCTTCATCCACTGCTTCATGGATGGGCGCGACACGCCGCCGCACAGCGGCGTCGATTACATCCAGCAATTGCAGCAGAAAATCCGCGAGATCGGCTGCGGGCAGCATCGCGTCCCTCACCGGCCGCTACTACGCCATGGACCGCGACAACCGCTGGGAGCGCGTCGAGCGCGCCTATCGCGCCGTCGTCCACGGCGACGCCCCGGTGAAAACGGCCGACCCGGTCGAAGCGATGCGCCGCAGCTACGAACGCGGCATGACCGACGAATTCGTCGAGCCGATCGTGATCGCCGCGAGCGCTTCGCCCTCCGCGCCGCCTGCCGGGCCGATTCGCGACGATGACGCCGTGATTTTCTTCAATTTCCGCGCCGACCGCGCCCGCCAGATGACGCGCGCCATCGCCGAGCCGGGCTTCAAGGAATTCGCCGACCCGAAGCGCCCGTCAAATCTTTTCTACGTCGCCATGACGCAGTACGACAAGGCCTGGCCCTGGCTGCGCTACGTGATCGCGCCCGAAAAAATCGCGCACATCCTCGCGCAAGTTTTCGCCGAGCAAAATCTGAAAAATCTGCGCTGCGCCGAAACCGAAAAATACGCGCACGTCACCTATTTTTTCAACGGCGGCATCGAAAAGCCGTTTGGCGGCGAGGAACGCATTCTGGTGCCGTCGCCGAAAGTCCCCACCTACGATCTGAAGCCGGAAATGAGCGCCGCGGGCATCGCCGACACGGTCGTGAAGGCCGTCGAGAAGGGCGACTTCGACGCCATCGTCATGAATTTCGCCAACGCCGACATGGTGGGCCACTCCGGAAAACTGGAAGCCACGATCAAAGCGGTGGAAGCCGTGGATGAATGCCTGGGCCGCATCCGCCAGGTGCTGCAGCCGCGCGGCGGCGCCTGGATCGTCACCGCCGATCACGGCAACGCCGAAACCATGATCGACCCGGTAACCGGCGGCCCGCACACCTACCACACCACGAATCCCGTGCCCCTGATCATCGCCACGGAAGACGGCAGTCGGCCCGCTCGCGCCCGGCGGCTCGCTGCGCGATATTGCGCCCACGCTGCTCGGCGTCCTCGGCCTCCCCGTACCCGCGGAAATGACCGGCCACGATTTGCGCGTGAAGAAAAAGATGTGATTCGTGAATCGTAACTGGTGATTCGCTTGCCCGAAGTTTAGCGAGGCGTGGTTCGTGAACCGCCTGCCCTAAGGTCGACTCAGCAACTCACGTGGCCTGAACTCCGCTGTCCCGCCGGAGGTGAATTTGGTCGCAGCAGTTTAGTCGGGTGATCTGCGCCGTGGAGTCCTAGTCACTGGCTGCGCGAAGGGCTGGTCCGACCCGAAACGTTCTCCCCTGGCCAAAGCCCAAAAAAGCCAGATGACGATAAGCCGACTTACCAGGACTTGGCCACCTCGATACAGCCAAGCGCGGACAAACCTTCCCAGTTGAATCATTTGAGCAGCCACTATCTCAATGTGGAATGTACAAATATGGCAATTGTGCGGTGAAATGCGGTATTGTTCTTATCAACTGAGGCAACCATTGTGCTCGGTTTCTTGGTCAGACTGGGCACTTTCAGAGTAGGACTTGCAATTGGTATCCTCGCTTTCAACCAATGTGACGGAGGTGTCCGTGCGCTTCCAATATAAATTGCCCTTAATCGCCGCGTGCTTTGTTCAACTGCTTTGCGGCGGTTCTCTTCTATCTCAAACGTCCACTGCAGAAAGAACCGAAATATCGGTCGAGCAGCTTCCCATCAACTTCGAGCAGAATCAAGGTCAGGCAGGGTTTCGAGCGCAGTTTCTCGCTCGCTCCGGCAGTCTCTACCTAGAGATGCTTCCAGCTGAAGTCGACCTAAGTCTTGCGTCGGCCAGAGAACGGGCAACCTTAAGACTAGAGCTAATTGAGGGTGATCGGAAGGCACGCATTACTCCTCTGGAGCAAACCGAGAGCGAGACCAATTATTTCCCGGGCCGGAACCCTTCGAGCTGGCACGTACATATTCCGAATTTCAGGCAAGTCCGGTACTCGGACATATATCCCGGGATTGACCTTCTCTTTTATGGAAACGGCACTCACCTCGAACATGACTTTATGGTGGCTCCTTTTGCCGACTACCGCCAAATACGCATGCGTGCGCGCGGAGCCCGCGAAATTTCGGTGCGACCTGATGGCTCCTTGAAAATCGCACTGGCGAATGGAAACTTGATCTTTCATTCTCCCGACGTGTACCAAACGTCGGAGCGGGGAAAAGAATTTCGGCGCGGTCGATTCACATTGCTGGCCAGGAACGAGATCGGCTTTGCGATTGACAACTATGACCGATCGAAACCTTTGATAATTGATCCCGTACTAAGCTATGAAACGTTTCTAACAAACTCGCCTTTTTACACTTTCGGCGTGGCAACCGATGCGTCCGGGAACACATACGTGAGTGGAGCGGCCTCAGACGGTGCTGTCGGGGTACTCAAGCTAAATCCCACGGGGACGGAACTGCTCTACGCATCGTACTTTGGAGATTCCTGCCAGCCCTTCGGCGGAATTGCCGTGGACGCGAATGGGGACGCCCTTGTCGCCGTCGCAATGCAGTCGACAAATGTCCCGCTAAAAAACCCTGTAGAGGCTACGGTTTTTGCGGGTAACGGGTCATGGTATGCATACGTTTTTTCGCTTTCTCCTGATGGATCGTCCCTGAACTACGCCAGCCTGCTAGGAGGGGGGGCGCAAGCCGATCAAACCAGCGACACCTATGTTAATGGCATCGCGGTTGATCCTAACGGCAACGCGTACGTTTCCGGAAACACGAATTCGCCGGCTTTTCCAGTAACCCCCGGTGCGCTGGACAACGGTGACCCGCAGCCCATGGGCTTAAATGCCATTGGCTATGTAACGAAGTTCCTTCCCAGCGGGAACCTTGGCTATAGTGCGCTCTTAAATAACGGATCGACGACTCAAAGCGGGGGTGGCGCTGTTTCAGCTATTGCGGTCGATTCGCTAGGAAGCGCTTACATTACAGGATCGGCCGGGGCTCTCTGGCCAATTACCGGTAATGCCTATCAGAACCAAATCCCCGGCCAGGTCAATCCCAACACGGCCCCGTTTGTGACCAAGCTCTCGGTTGACGGTTCCGCTCTCGTCTATTCGACCTTCCTCGGGACCCAGGCACAACCAACAGCGATTACTGTGAATGGGAATGGAGAAGCGTTTGTTGCGGGAAAGAATGCGCCAACGACGTTTCCAACTACCAGCAATGCTTATCAGCCGACGCAAGAACCCAACCAGGCGGTTGCTTCATTCATCAGCGAATTGAGCGCTGACGGTTCGCAACTGCTCTATTCGACTTTCATACATGGATTAGGTCAATTCGGAGGCCAAGGAGGTAGTAGCGTCACGGCCATCGCCTTCGACAACTCCGGAAATCTCTGGCTGGGTGGAACGACGAATGACTATGACTTTCCAATGGTCCACCCACTGCAATCAGTTCCAGCCACAAGCAACTTTACGCTACCCGGATTTCTGGCTCGACTGGACAGCCATCTGGCGAGCCTCACCTTTTCCACCTTCCTCGGGGACCTCTCACAGGGCGCACAGAGCGTCAGCATATCCCTAGACGCTAGTAACCATGCACACGTAGCGGGCGTCAACGGGTCGACAATGTACGCAAGCCCTGGCGCTTATATCGCTTCGGTGCCTGCTCCGCCACAGGACGTCGATTATTTATATGGATTTTCCGCCGTGATTGATCCGTCAGTTCAAGCTCCCGCGATATGCGTTCCACTTATTCCGGGGCCAATACCTCCTACTGCGACGATCTTCGGTATTGCGTTTGGTGGAGAAGCGGTCGGGGCAACTTCAACGCAAGAGATTGTTATAACCAATTGCGGCGAGTTACCTTTGCAGATCAGCGGTGGGCAAACTTCGGACCCGGCATATACCATTCCGCCTCCATCCACGGCAATGATATTCGATTTTCGAGGGTTTGGCGGGTGGATCACTCTAGTGTACGTACTGGTGTGCTACCTGTTGCTGGCCACGGGCATGACGCAGGGAGGGTGGCGTCGGCGGATCGCTTTGACGGTGCTTTTGGCCGTGTGCCTTGGTTGCGGAGGAGGAGGCAACATTCAGCCGCCGCCCGGCCCGACTGGGCGCGTGGAGACATGCAACCAGGCTGTCGAGGTCAATGGGTCTTGTAAATTTTCGGTTAGCTTTACTCCTACGATGGCGAAGTCGTACCCCGCAATACTGGCGATCAGATCGAATGCGTCTATGCCCGCTTTTGTGCCATTGAGCGGAACGGGCGAATAGTGTCGTTTAGAAGGCCAATTCCCAGGACCGAACTGTTCGAGAGCCAAGCTTGACTCATACACCGACGCCCGAAAGAAGACCTCATCACGGTGATGCCGTGCGCCGGATTGTGGTCGAAATAACCAAACTTCACCACCACTTCGAGCGCTCTTGCTAGCGTTGTGCGGATGCTGTGAGTCGCGGAGTTTGAGTAACCAGCTCACTTCCGTTCAATAAAGAACGCCTGAACCCGCGAGCGGCTCACATCACATACCGCATGTGCCAATCGCAGGAAGAATCACGAGCATGAAGAGCGTCGTGCCAAGTCCTGAGAAACGGGATTATCGTCAACTGGCCCCGACCACCCGGAGAATCCCATTAGAATCAAGCTTCTCGATTTTGAATTTAAGGTTCCAATCTGAAATCTCAAATTTGAAATTTCAAATTTTGCTTTCGGACTCCACCAGGCCCTTCTTCACATTGCCGTCCAGGATTTTCTCGAAGATTGCCGGAATCTCGAAGATCGCGCGATTTTCCATCGCAGCGGTGCGCGCATGAAATTGCTCAAACTCGCCCGGCTTCAATAGTTCCGCCACGGCCCCTGCCACCTGGCGATGGCTGGGCACCACGATGCCGACTTGCTTCTCACGCACCCACTGCGCGTTGTAGCGCTCCTGCGGCAGCGTCCACGCATTGCAATCGATGATCACTGGCAAATGCTTGCAAAGCGCTTCGCTTATGCTCCCCGGCCCCGGCTTCCCGATAAAAAAATCGGACAGCGCCATGAAATAAGGGATCTGCGTGGTAAAGCCCTCCACGTGGATGGGGATCCGCGAGGGTTCCCTCCGCAGCGCCTCCGCCAACTTCTCATTCCGCCCGCAGATCAGGATGAGCTGCACCTGCAGGGAAGACCGGTTGATCTGCCGCAATATGTCCAGCATCTTCGAGGTGCCGTACCCACCGAACAGCACAATCCCGGTTGGCAGGCTGGGATCGAGGCCAAGCTTTTTTCGCTCCGCGGCCCGATCCACGGCGACGGCCTCATAAAAGCGCGGATGCAGGATCATCCCCGAGGTCCGGAAGACGGTGCCATCCATGTGCCCGAGCGCGCGAGCCTGCTCAACCGCATGCTCGGTTCCGCAAACGATGTATTGCGACTCAGCCTCAATCCAGAAGTGCTTCGGATAGTCCGCCAGGTCCGTAAGAACCGTAACAAACGGCCGCCCCGGAAACGCCTTCTCGTAACTCTCCCGCAACGCGCGATTGAAGTGCGGCACAAGCGAAACCACCATGTCCGGCGACTGCTCCTTCCAGAACTTTTCGAGCACCTTCACCGAGGGCCGGTGGTAGGTTCGGACGACAACTTGAAGCACGCGCATAAGCTGAGGGCTGCCCAAGGTCCAGCCGTGCCGCAGCATCTTGTTGTACATGTCCTGAATGCGAATTCCGGTCAGTTTGCGAAGAATATCCAGGGGATCGAGCACTTCCTGAAGGTTTACCAGGGACACGTCCAGCGGCAGGCCAAGCTTCTCAATCTGCACTTGCAACGCGGTAGCGGCGTTGCGGTGGCCTCCGCCTGCGTCAAAGAAAACAAGATGGATGCGGCGTCTGCGGTCCTGCGGGCCGGACATTCCGTCTGCCATCTACCGTTGCACCCCCTCGTCCGTTAACCTGTTTGTGTTCAATTAGTAACAGACTTTTGTTACGGTTTATTCAACATTGCGTAACAAGTTAGCAAAGTCTTTTTGAGAGACTTTTCCACAATGCGATGCGATCTGCACGTCCACTCGATTCACTCAGGCACCCTGCCTGTCGCTATCCTGCGCCATTTTTTTCGGGAAAGCTACAGTGCTCCGAGCGACGTCTACTCCACGCTGCGCCGGCGCGGCATGGACCTGATCACACTTACAGATCACGATTCGATCAGCGGCGCGGAGGAGTTGCGCCGCCACCCGGATTTTTTTGTCAGTGAAGAAGTAACTTGCCGCATGCCGAGCGGCACGGAGGCCCACGTCGGCGTGTACGACATTACCGATCGCCAGCACGTCGAAATCAATCGCCGGCGAACGGACATCATTCGCCTGCTTGCCTACCTGTCCGAGCAGCGGCTGTTTTTCACGATAAATCACGTATTTTCTTCCGTTACCGGAAGCCGAAACGCGGATGACTACGAATGGTTTTCAGGATATTTTCCCGCCGTAGAAGCCCGCAACGGCCAGATGCTGGCCTCCGCCAACCAGCACGCCTCCGACTTTGCCTGGAAGCGATGCAAGACCCAGGTGGCCGGCAGCGACGCACACGCGCTGGCCTCGGTGGGCACGACGTACACCGAAGTCCCGGGCGCAAGAAACAAGGAAGAATTTTTCGCCGGCCTGCGCGCAGGAAACGGCCGCCTCTGCGGCGAATCGGGCGGCTACTGGAAATTGACGCGAGACATCGTACTGCTCTGCGGTGAAATGATGCGCCACACTCCGTGGACCATGGCTCTTGCCCCGCTCGTACGCTCTTGTGCCGGTGGGCGTCGCCGTGGACTACTTTGTCGATGTACGCTTTATTCGCCGCTGGGGCTCAGCCATTAACGGCCCCCGGCCCGCCCCCAAGGATCTCTTGGAGACGATGCCGGTCCGCCAGAAGCAGATGGCATGCAAGTGGCGCATGCTTTAGCTTGTGCAGTTTGACTTTAGTGTTATGGCAGAAACCCACAGGCTGAAGCCCGCGCTACTGAAAGCCGCCGGAAGATTTGCAGTTTGCGGAAATGAGGTGCAGCCATGACCGCCCCAAGAATGGTCTGGGAGTTCATACAAGCCCGCGACTATCAAGTCATGCGCAAGGTCCATCGCTGGCGAGCCCCGCGATGGCTTCGCTTCTGGATGATCGCCTCCACGCGCCTCGGAGACGGCTGGGTTTGGTATTCGGTCGGGATCACGTTGCTCCTGTTCGGAGGTGAAATGCGATTCATGGCCTTCGCAGCCAGCGCTTCCGCCGAAGCCGCGACCGTCGTGTTGTTCCGCTTTATCAAGAAAGCCAGTAAGAGAAAGCGCCCCTGCCAGCTCGAATCGCACTGCTGGGCAAACGTGCTCCCGCCCGACCAGTTTTCCTTCCCGTCAGGCCACGCGATGAGCGCCTTCGCCATCGCGATCCCGTTGTGCATCTTCTATCCCCAGTTGCAAGCTGCCTTGCTCGCCCTATCGGTGAGCATCGCCATATCGCGAGTAATCCTAGGCATGCATTTCGTAAGCGACGTAGTCGTGGGCTCCTTGCTGGGAGTAGGGCTAGGGTACGGCGCGTACTTATTAATCCGGTAAGGAGCGTGGTCCCGCCGTAAATGAACCCGGTGAAAGGGCAATTCTCCGCCTTTCTCGGTCCCCTCAGTGTCCTCTGTGTTAAAAGCCTTTGCCTAAATTTTAAGAGGCAATCCGCTCAAAAATTCCAGCCGCCCCCATCCCCCCGCCGATGCACATGGTAACCATCCCATAGCGCGCTTTGCGCCGCTCCATCTCCCGCAAAATAGACGCCGTAAGCTTAGCCCCGGTGCACCCCAGCGGATGCCCAAGCGCGATGGCCCCGCCATTAGGATTCACGCGCGCAGGATCAATCCCGGCCTCCTGGATCACCGCCAGAGACTGCACAGCAAAGGCCTCGTTCAGCTCAATCACTTCCATCTGATCGAGCGACAACCCAGTCAGTTTCAGCACTTTGGGAATCGCAAAAGCAGGCCCAATGCCCATGATCTCAGCCGGCACTCCGGCAGTCGCAAATCCGAGAAAGCGCCCCATGGGCTTCGCGCCCAAGGCAGCCGCACGTTCGGCGCTCATAACGATTGCCGCAGCCGCGCCGTCGCTCGTCTGCGAACTGTTCCCGGCCGTAGTCGTGCCACGTGCATGAAACGCAGGCTTGAGCTTTGCCAGAGCCTCCATGCTGGTGTCGGCGCGCGGCCCTTCGTCCATTGCGAAAGTCGTGAGCGTCGTCTTAGCCTTTGTGGCGTGTCCATTCACCGCATTGGCGACAACCGTGGTCTGCACCTCGACCGGCACGATCTCGTCATTAAATTTTCCGGCGGCAATGGCCGCCAGCGCCTTCTTGTGGCTGGCGAGTGAAAATTCATCCGCCATTTCGCGCGTAATGCCGTATTTCCTCGCCAAATTTTCCGCCGTAAGTCCCATGCTGAGATAAGCATCCGGGTAGTGATCCATCAGCCAGGGATTCGGAGAAATCTTGTTGCCCCCCATGGGGACCATGCTCATCGATTCCGTGCCCCCGGCCAGGATAATGTCGGCGTGGCCGACCATGATCCGCTCCGCAGCCATGGCAATGGACTGCAACCCCGAAGAGCAAAAGCGGTTGATCGTCATGGCCGGAACTTCGGCAGGCAGCCCGGCGCGCTGGCTGGCGATCCGCGCGACGTTCATCCCCGCCTCTCCCTCGGGCATGGCGCAGCCGAGAATCACGTCCTCAATGTCTTTCGGATCAAGCCCCGGCACGCGCCGGATGGCCTCATTCATGGCAATTGCGGCAAGGTCGTCCGGTCGAGTCGAGCGCAGTGAGCCCTTGAACGCTTTTCCAACCGGCGTGCGGACGGAGCTTACGATGACGGCGTCTCTCATCTTATTGGCTCGATTCTAGTTAAAATTGACGGGTGATTCGTGGTCCGTGAAGCGTGTAACCGACCATAGCAATTGGATGCCCTTCCAGGTGAAAAAGCAACTAGCGCCCCCTGCTGAACCGTACTACTGATTACTGCGCACGCTTGGTCGATGTACAAGGTGGACAGGAAACTTTCGGCGCATACCCCTTTAACGTGAACTTGTAGGCCCCAGCGCCCCCGCTATGCCCGTCTGCGCCGCTGAGCTCGGCCTGGACCGCGTAGACGTTGCCCTCGTGATCGACATTGATCAGATGGCCGGGCGGATCCCCTTGCGGCGAGCCGATGTTGAATGACCCGAGAACTTCAAGGGTTCGTCGATTCAACACGTACACGTCCGGAGACCCCGCGACATATAAAAACCGCTGCTCAGGATCAGGGGAGAATGCCACAGACCTGGCCTGCAATGGCAACTCGTTGTCCGCCCCGACAAACTGCTGAGCGACATATTTTCCATCGGGCGTGAACACCTGCACCCGTTTATTCCCTCGATCGGCCACGTACGCGAGCCCGTCGTTCGAAAACTTTATATCGTGCGGCAACGAAAATTGCCGGTACGTCGACCATATGCCGCACACCATGGGGCACAATTCGTTCGGTTTGGAAGGCGCGACGGGAGGACGTTGGTCCATGTCTAAAGGCTTGTCGCCATACGCACCCCACATACGCTTGAACTGACCTGTATCCGCGTCATACACCATGATCCGGCTGTTCCCGTACCCGTCGCTCACGAAGACTTCGTTCGTCTTGGGATAAACGCGGACGCTGGTCGCTCCCTTGAGTACTTCGGTGGCATTGCTCCCGGTCTGGCCGCTCTTGCCGATGGCCATCACAAATTTGCCGTCCCTCGTAAACTTGAGCACCTGATTGTCATTCGGGAGACTCGCGGGATTGTTCATCTTGCCGTCCGCGTTCCCGAGGATCCACACGAAGCCTTTGTAGTCCACGGTGATGCTGTGCTCGTTCGAAGGCCATTGATATCCGGGCCCGCTTTCCCCGCCCCAGGCCTGAATAAAGTTGCCTTCGTTGTCGAACTCCATGACGGGCGGCGCCGGAATGGAAACCAGATCAGGCGGCGTTGATCGTGGATGCGCAAGGCTATGCGGGCGGCTCAAGATCCAGATGTGATCCTGAGCGTCCACCGCCACGTCGGACCCAAACCCCATCCTCCATTTCGAAGGAACTTTTGGGAAGCTGAGGTCCTTTTCGAATTGAGGCAAACCGCCCTCGCCGATGTGCGGGGCCTCTGCCTGTGGCGTCTGCGCGAAGACTGGCCTGGAGGTTTGCGGAATCACCCATAACAAAACGACCCCGGCAACAATGAAAGCGACCAAGCCGTTCCGTCTCATGAGTTTTCTCCTCCAGGAATCCGGCGAGCGTGCAACGGAAATACGAATTTCCTTTTTGGCTTTCCGGCAGCGGCGAGTATACAGCCGTTTGTTCCTCGCCGATATATGCGCCTGGGATTTTGGAGTGATATCCGCGTGCTATGCTAGCTGTCCTCGATTCCATGCGACGCCGCCGCACACTGATCACTTCGCCGCTGAAATGGCAGATGACCGCGCTGCCCGTGGCTCATCCCGCGCTGCCCGTCATTGCCGAGCGCGGCGGCACGCAGATTCGAACGCCCAAGCCCGCAATCGTCGTCGACACGCGCGAGCAGAACCCGTTTTCGTTCGAACGTTTTTCCGGCTGGTTTTCCGGAATCGAAAAGAAGCCTCTCGAAATCGGCGACTACTCGATAGCCGGGCTGGAAGATACGTGCGTCGTCGAGCGGAAGGATCTGGGCGACCTGGTGCGTTCGTTCCACGTGGAACGTTCCGTCTTCGTCGCGCGCCTGCGGCGCATGAGCGCGTTTCCCGACCGCCTGCTGGTTATCACCGCCGCGCTGAGCCAGGTGAAATCGCGCTACGAACACAGCCCCGCAAATCCGAACCAGATCACGCAGTCGCTCGTCGCAACGCTCGCGGGGCTGCGCGTCCCGTTCCTGTGCGTTGAGACGCACGAGCTCGGCGAGGAAATCGTCGCTTCCTACTTGTACCAGGTCCATCTCTACCATTGGCTCGAATCGAACGGCCATGGCCGCCGGCTTTCCGATGATGATTTATAAATTTTTAGTCGCACAGGCATCCGCCGAGGCGGGCCTGTGCGGTTTTGCAGGTCGCGCGCGCGAGCTAGCCTTGTAGCGACGTTGGCAAACCCCGCGCAGGTACGCCCCGCCGGATGCCTGTGCTGCTTGGCGACAGTACCTTTCGCGTCATCCGCCGCCACGAAATCATAGTTCCGAAGCTGTGCTCCCCGGAAAATGGAAACAGGAGGCAACGCTTCTCTTGCGCCGCGTCCTTGTGCTTATCCTATTGCTGGGATTGGTGATCCTCGGATGGCTCAGTTGGCACGACGCCGCCTCGCGGCGCGAGCGTACTGAAACGTCCGCGCCCACAATTATCAAGCAGCCGGTCAATTTCGCCAGCCGCTCGTTTGATCCCGCGAACCCGCCATCCGATATGCCGCCTCTGCCTGTGGGAGAAAACGCGGAGTGCGATTCCGATTTCATCAGCAACGCCAATGTCAGCGGGCAGGTTCGGCGAGCGGACGCCACGCACGCTACGCTTACCATCACCCAGGTGAAAGTGACTCTACAACTCAACCTCACGATCTGGGTGCCCGCCGACGTGACCCCGCACGTCACGGAACACGAAGAAGGCCATCGCCGGATTTCCGAATATTACTATCAGTCCGCCGACCAGCTTGCCGCGCGAATCGCTTCGAACTATGTAGGAAGACAAGTGGAAGTCAGCGGCGCGGATCTGAATGCCGAATCCAACAAGGTGCTCGAGCAAATGGCCGCAGAAATCACGGACGAATACAACAATCAACTAAATCACCGAACCGACGCAGCTACTATTCGACTCCATCACCGACCACAGCCGCAATGAGGTCGCCGCGCAGGACGCCGTCGACCATGCCCTGAAGAATGTATCGATTGAATTGCCCCGAAGTAGCCAGACCAGAGGCAGCTTCAGCCTGTCTGGTTTCGTATTGCCCGCGGGGCAGAAAAGCGACAGGCTGGAAGCCTGTCCTACTCGAATCGCGTTACGCCGCCTGCTGAGCAGTCCGCTTGTTTTTTTCGCTCCACTGGTAGATGGAAATGACGCTCGCGGCGATCGAAATCACGATGAGCGCGATCATCACGTCTTCGAGCATCGGCGATCTCGCCTGCCGGATGATCCATCGCCCGTAGTGAATCGCCAGCGCGCCCTCGATCAGGAAGCGCGCGAATCTTCCCGCCCCCACAAAACTCAAAAGTTTCTTTCGCGGATAATGGAACGCCGCGGCAGCCGCCACAATCGCCGTAAAGGGAAATGGCGGCGGCAGGAGCGACGCCGCCACAAGCATCCACCCGGCCCGCTTCGCACCAGGCTCTGAATATTCCCCAGGCGCTCGCCCGGCGCGACCTTCTTCAGCCGCGCCCCGCCCTTCCGGCTGATCCAGTCCGTCGCGAAGCACCCGATCAGCGATCCCAGCGTGGCCATCACCGCGTAGTAAAGCATGCGATCGTGATAGCGCGCGCTCAGCGCCAGCACAAGCAGGTCGTTGCCCAGCGGCACGACAAGAGGCGACGAATCCACCGCGCCCAGCGTCAGCACTCCCAATCCGCCTGCACGAAACAAAGCCCTCGCAATAATGCGGATGATCGGTCTCACGGGATTCGTCCCCGCCAAGTATTATGACGCTTTACGATGCCCAAGGGGAATCGTGCCCCCTCCGTCCGCGGCATGTGATTTTGTAGTGGCCGCCCGCATTTGCGGCGGGCAGCTGTTCGAGGTCTCGAGCCGCAAACAAAGTCACCTCCGAGATCGATTACATTTTGGTGTCGCAGGCGGACCAGACTATAATTGAATTACTATGACGCGAGCACTCCGCAAGAACCGGACAACGCTCCCCGAAATCGACTTTACCGCCCACGTTTGGAAAGAAGGGCCGACCTTCGTGAGCTACTCCCCCGAACTCGATGTTTCGAGTTGCGGCGATTCCGTCGCCGAAGCCCGGACCCGATTGCGTGAGGCAGTGAGCCTGTTTCTGGAAGAGTGCTCACGAATGGGAACGCTCGACGTAATCCTGGCCGAGTCAGGTTTTGAGAAACGTGGTAAGAGCTACCGCCCGCGAAGGATCATCGCACGCGCCAAGTTCCGATTAGCTGTCCCCCTCGCTTCCTGAGAAGTTTGGCATGCCGCGTATCGTTCCAATTCACTTTCGCAAGCTTGTGCGCGTGTTGGAAATAGAAGGATTTTCGCTTTCACGGGAACGTGGAGACCATATGGTGTTCACAAAGCCTGGAATCGAGCGGCCCGCCGTGGTTCCGCGTTACGACCAGCTGCCCATATTCATTATCAAGAATGTCCTGCGCACTGCGAAGATTTCACGGGAACGATACTTGGAACTCCTAGAAAAAATCTAAACTCTCTCGAAACTTTCTCCAATAGAACGTGTTAATTCCGCAGGGGTTTGCCGGTTTTTAGGGTGTGGGCGATGCGTTCCTGGGTTTTGCGTTCGCCGCAGAGGGAGACGAAGGCTTCGCGTTCGAGGTCGAGGAGGTACTGCTCGCTGACTAGCTGCGATGATGTTAGCGCGCCGCCCGCCAGGATGTGGCCGAGCTTGCGGGCGACCAATGCATCGTATTCCGATATATATTCGCCGCGAAGCATCATGTATACCGCGAGTTTCGCGGCGGCGCTAAATTCCTCGCCGAGGACGCGGATCGACGGCTCCCCAGGCGAGGGCGCGGTTTGCCGCCATTCGCCGCGGACGAGGCCGAGCGCGGTTTGTTTCGCGTCCGCAATCAGGCGGTCGAGATTCATGGCGACGAGATCGGCGCGGCGCAGGTAGCCCAGCTCGCGCGCTTCTTCCCCGCATGTCGAAACTTTCGCCATGGCAATGTTTTCAAATACGGGTTTTAAAGCGTGGAACAGGTCGAGATCTTCTTCCCCTTCGGCGCGCTCGTTCGCGCGGATGATCATTTCCTTCGTGCCGCCGCCGGCCGGGATCAGGCCGACGCCCGTTTCGACGAGTCCGATGTAGGCTTCCGCGGCGGCGTGAATGCGCGTGCCGTGCAGCACGACTTCGCAGCCGCCGCCGAGCGCGAGGCCCTGCGGCGCGACGACCACCGGCTTCGGCGAATGTTTGATGGCCAGCGTGGTGTTCTGGAACTGGCGGACGGCGAGGTGCAGGTCGTCCCACTCCTGCTCCTGCGCGGTCATCAGGATGAGCATCAGGTTCGCGCCGGCGGAAAAATTCTCGCCTTGATTGGCGATCACCATGGCGTTGAAATCGGCGCGCAGGCGCGCGAGGCCCTTGTGGATCATGGCCAGCAAGTCGCCGCCGATGGCGTTCATTTTCGAGTGAAATTCGCAGCAGATCACGCCGTCACCGAGATCGACGAGGCTTGCGCCGGAATTTTTCTCGATTTCCCTGCCGCGCTCCTTGAGCGATTTCAAAATAATGATTCCTTCGGATTGCGGGACGGGTTTGTATGACTTGACGCCAAAATCGAAATACGACGTCTCGCCCTGCGCCGACTCATAGAACGATTTCTTTCCGGAGGAAAGCATCTCGGTGACGAGCGGCGGCAGCGCGTTGCCTTCTTTTTCCAGCTGCTTCGCCATGGGCTCGACGCCGATGGCGTCCCACGACTCGAACGGGCCAAGCTCCCAGGCAAAGCCCCAGCGCATGGCGCGATCCACATCCACGATCGAGTCCGCAATTTCGCGCGCGCGGCGCGCAGCGTAGAGGCACATGCCAGAAATCACGCCCCAGATAAATTTCTGCGCCTTGTCGCCTTCTTTTCCTTCGAGCACGGGGCCCACCAGCATGCGCAGCCGCTCGCGCGTGTTTTCGATGGCTTTCCCCGCTTCGACGGAGGCAAAGCGCGCCTTCTGCTGCGGGCGGTATTCCATTTTCACGGGATCGAGCGTGAGGATTTCGGATTCGCCGCCGGGCTTTTTCACGCGCTTGTAAAAACCGCTGCCCGTCTTGTCGCCCAGCCACCCGCGCCGCGCCATCTCCTCGAGGAGCGGTGGCACGCGGTAGAGCTCGCGCGATTCGTCGTTCGGAATATTTTCGTAAATGTTGCGGACCACATGCACCAGGACGTCGATGCCGACGATGTCCGCGAGGCGAAACGTCGCCGACCTTGGCCAGCCGAGCGCGGGGCCGGTGCAGGCGTCCACTTCCTCAAAGGTCATGCCAAGTTCATTCATCAGCCGGATCGCATTCAGCATGGAAAACGTTCCGATGCGGTTACCGATGAAATTCGGAGTATCCTTGGCCACCACGACGCCCTTGCCAAGCTTGTGGTCGCAGAATTCCGTGAGCGATTCGATCACCTCGGGCCGCGTCACCATTCCAGGAATAATTTCGACGAGTTTCAGATACCGCGGCGGATTGAAGAAATGCGTGCCCGCCCAGTGCTCCTGCCACTCCTCGGGCATCCCCTCGGCGATGCTGCGCACGGGCAGGCCGGAGGTATTCGTGGTGACGATCGTGCCGGGCTTGCGAAACAGCGCGACGCGGGAGAGCAGGGCGCGCTTGATTTCCAGATTTTCGGCGACGACTTCGACGATCCAGTCCGCCTCGGCGCAAAGTTTCAAGTCATCCTCGAAATTGCCGGTGACGATGCGATTCTCGAGGCCGCGCGTGAAAAACGCGGCGGGCCGGGCCTTGACGGCTGCGGCAAGCCCCGCGCGAACGATACGGTTGCGCACCTCGGGATTTTCCAGGGTCAACCCGCGCTTCTGCTCCTGGGGAGTAAGTTCCCCCGGCGCGATATCCAGCAGCGCGCACCAGACCCCGACGTTGGCAATGTGCGCGGCAATGCGCGCGCCCATAGTGCCCGCTCCCAGGACCACGACTTTTTCGATCGCTCTTTTGGGCATGTCTGTTAGGTTAGGTTCGTCATTGATCCGCTGATTCGCGATCCTGCGCGGCGGATCAGATCGAATTTGATTGCTTCGGGCGCCCATGCAGGTTACAGAAGCGACAAACCGGGGTCAACGAGAAACGCGAGGCATCCGGTTTCGGGTTAACCTTGTAATATTCCACCAATGACGAAGCGCGATTCAAAGAAGGTTCTGACCTGGCTTCAGGGCGCGGTTGAGCGTGTTCGTGAATTCGCGTATGCCGAACCGCCTGCCCAGCCGCCGGAGCGGCCCCGCATCGGAGTCGCGCTGGGCGGAGGCTTCGCGCGGGGCATCGCCCACCTCGGCGTCCTGCGCGTTCTAGAGGATGAAAACATCCCGGTGGATTACCTGACCGGAACCAGCGCAGGGGCCTTGCTGGCCATCTCCTACGCCAGCGGCCACACCATTCCGGAAATCGAACGGCAGGCGCTGGCTACTCGATTCAAGGATTTCGGCAGCTGGAAGCTTTCCTGGCTGGGTCTTGCTTCGAACCAGAAACTGGAGCACTACCCGCGAAAATATCTGGGCGTGAGCACGTTTGAAGACCTGAAAATTCCGCTGGCGATCGCGGCGACCGATTTGGGCACGGGGAAGGCCGTCTATTTTTCCCACGGACCCCTGGGCCCGGCGCTTCGAGCTTCGTGCGCGTATCCCGGAATGTTTGTGCCGGTGGAGATTGACGGCCGCATGCTCGTGGATGGATTCCTCGCCGCGCCGGTTCCGGTGGACGCAGCGCGGAGCATTGGGGCCGACATCGTCATTGCAGTGTTCCTCGAGGCCGCCAACAACCGCACGCCCTCAAGCATCGTGGACGTGATCGGCCTTTCCTTTGCCATTTTGCAGCGCCACGCGGACCTGGAGTGGAGAGCCACGGCCGACATCATTATCGAGCCGGTGGTGAAGGATTTTCTTTGGGATGACTTCGACAAGACCTCGGAGTTGATGGCCGCGGGAGAAGCGGCGGCGCGTGCGGCGCTGCCGAAAATCCGCGCCGCGATCGCGGCGAAATCGGGCGAGTCAACACCCAAGGTAAATTTAGGAGGGGGTTGAGGGAGTCCCAAGTGGCGCATGCTTTAGCTTGTGGGGTTTTGTATCGAATTCGAAGAAGAACCAAAACCCCACAAGCTAAAGCATGCGCCACTTAGTGCTACATCCCCCGACGCAATTCCTCCTCGGAAGCATCGGCCTCGTCCTGAACGTCCATGAACCGGAAATCGGCGGCTTCCTCTCGCACCGAACTTAAGGCTACTTTCACTTCTCTAGCGTAGTAGACCATGCCCCACAACAAACTCAGTATGGAGAGAACGAAAACCATGGCCGCCGCCGCTTCGGCCCGCTGCCAATACAGGCCCGCGCCCAGCAGCAAACAGGCGGCGATTGTCCCAACCAGGCCGTACAGCGTGAGCACAAAAGAGCGGCGAATCATTTCCGCCCGATTTTCAATCGACGAGATCTGCGAGGCGTAAGCTTCTGCCTCGGCCAGGCGGCCTTGCTTCACGGCGTGGTGTTTTTCGCGAAGATACGATCGGAGCCGGCTTACGATTCCCATCAAGCGCACGTTGAGAGACAGGAGCAGCAGCCCCTCCGCCGACACAAAGATAGCCGGAGCAACGAAAGCCTGAAAAAGTTGATGGACGTCGTTCATCGCCATTTCATTCCAAGCGCAGTAGCAACCGTGAGCGGCGTGTGCCCTGAAGATGAATGCAGCGGCCGGGTTCGGTGAATCGCGCGCCGAGCCCGGCCTGCTGATTGATGCTTTGAACCAAAATCGAGAAAGCTCGCGTTTATTTTCCGAGGATCCTAGAAAACGAATCGCGCGACCAAATAAACCGCGTTGTTGGAACCGGCATTCCGTCCCGCGCCGTCATAGTTTGTGGCCGCCCCGTTGAATCGCGTGTAGCCGGTGTATTGAAACGAGAGGCCGATATTCTGAACGGGCCACCACGAGATATTGCCGAGGAATCCGGCGCTGCGCGGGTCGCCGTTTGCATTTCCGGAAACAGGGCCTGCCGGGAAGAGCAGGGGATCCGGTGTTCCGGTAATGTCGAAATATCCGACGGTGGCCGAATATTTGTCGCCGAGGTGATACTCCGCGTTCACCTGAGCAGTATTGAGATGATGCTGGACAAAGTTTGCTCCTCCACCCGTGAAGGTCGAGAGAAGCGATGAATTTTCGCGGATGTACGACCCTCGGAAGGAAATGACGTCTCCCCGGAATTTGGGAATGGTCAAATCGTCCTGGAAATCGGCCGCCCAGTCGGTATACCCGTCTTCCAGGCCGGTGATGCCATCGGGCGTCGATTTCATGTGGATTCCGTAGGTGCCAACCATAAGGTTGTTGGTCTTTGAATTTTGCTGCCAGGCCAGTCGCCAGTACGGTGCGACTCCCCGGATATTGACGGTTGCTCCAACCCCTGTATTCGGCTGCGTCGCGCCAATATGCGCCGAGCGGTAGACTGTTCCGGCGAAATACAGGTGGTTGTCCCACATCCCATACCCGCCGATTCCCGCCACGTCCTGTGCCAGACCGCCGTTGATTATGGCCCCGGCGGTTGGTCCCGGCGCCCAATCGCTGCCCACCCAGGGGAAACCCCATGCCGGTGTGCTGTTCCAGAGGTCCTCCATGGTGGGATTGTTATTCAGTGTGATTCCAAACGCGAGGTCCTTCTTGAAAAGTTTCGTGGCGTTGGCATAGCGGATGTCTGAGTTATCCCAGGTAAAATGGTCGCCCTGGCTCGTATAGGTCACCTGGACGAAGCTGCCGACGTGCGTGGCCCACGCGCCCGCCAAAAAGAGCGAGGCTTGCTGCGGAAACTGAAAACTGCCGTTCTGCGCAGGCAGGGGACTTCCAGACGATTGAGGAACCTGTTGCGGAGATCTCAATGAGGTAAAGGAAGTGTCGAATAAAACGGAAAGCGGGAATGATTCCAGGATGTTCAGCGGACTCTCGTTACCCTTGCCGGGCGATGTGACCGTCGGCTTCCCGGTCATCGTGTAGCCATTCAGCTTGAAGGCCCGACCGAGGGGCGTCAGTTCCGGCGGCATATAGTGGCAGGACTTGCACGGAAAGCCGGTCTGCCGCGCGTAGCTCGGGATCGCGGAAGCCGTCGGCACCTGTAGAAATAGAGCAATAAACACTATGAGGGATGCCACGGCGACAAAAATTGCACGCAACCACTTCTTTTGATCATTCATGTTCCTTCCTCCCCATTCACTTCTTCGTCCTAAATTTCAAAAATCGACACACCTCTACTGGAGCGGCTCAGTGACCGCTTGCCGGCGCCATGGGGGCGCTTTGTCGACCCCCCACAGGCCGTTTCACCACGTAATAATGGCAGCTAGTTGAAAGGCCGCCTGAATAGGGGCCTTAACTTGGCTTCTTGCCGGCCGCTGGCTTCTTGCCAAACCCGCGGACGATTGGAATCAAACTGTCAATTTGCGCCTTTGTTCAGGGTTCCTCCGAAAGGAGGCATATTCCCTTTGCCCTGATCAATTTGCGTATGTATTTCGGCGTCGGTCAGCTTCTTTGCTTCCGCGGAACCCAGATCCTTGGCTCCGACCGCCTTTCCGACCACCGTATTGCCGCTCCCGTCAGGGCCGTGGCACTTGGCGCAGTTCGTGTCGAAAAGCTTCTGGCCGTCGGACTGCGCTGCCGCGGAATGAGGGAGTGCGAACAGGAACAACGGGAGAAGTGCGATGGCGCCAACTCTGAATTTTCTGGTGATTCCTTCGAACATTTTTCCCTCGCAGGGTACTGAGAGTCGTAAACCGAATAACGTGCAGGTACATTTTTGGCACACCTGCCAGGCGTTCATCTGTGACTAGCCTCACTGCCGTTTGTGATGTTCGTCACAACGCCTGTTGATCGCCTTCGGAGCCGCATGACAAACTCAATGGGAAGGGGTATCGCTCAAGGACAGCCGCTATAAATAGGCACGCCCTGTGACACCGGCCGGGCGCCCACCCGGTGATGTTACCCCCCTTCGGAACTACCATAAAATGAATTTCGGCGCCCTGTGTTCCTTCATCGGCCTCCTTTCCATGTGGCTTTACTTTCCACAGTTTCAAATTCGAACAGAATCCGAATCTTATTTCACGGCACATTCACTTTCGCCGGCAACTTGCGTTTGCCTCATTCGTGCCTTAGAATTTCTGTTTCGGTGTGTGTCTGCTGCCTGATTTGCTGGTCAGTGTTCCTCCAGCCATAAACATTTTCGCTGGCATGCCGAATAACTTTGGAGGAGGTTTCGTGTCGACGCCCCTTGAACAGTGGGTGGAATCGGTTGCCCGCCTGACGCACCCCGCGCAAATTCAGTGGTGCGATGGATCGGAAGGGGAAGCCGCGCGCATTGAGGAGCAATTGCTTCGCGAGGGGCAGACCTTTCCCCTGAATGAGAAGACGTACCCGAACTGCATCCTCCACCGCAGCGATCCCACGGACGTGGCCCGCACGGAAAAAGTAACGTATATCTGCACGCAGAACCGGGATGACGCGGGACCAACCAACAATTGGATGGCGCCCGCCGAAGCGAAACAGACTCTCGGCGGATTGTTCGATCGCTCGATGAAAAGCCGGACGATGTACGTTGTTCCGTACATCCTGGGCCCCACGGATTCGCCGCAGAGCCGCATCGGAGTCGAGGTCACTGACAGCGCTTATGTCGTCGCAAGCATGCGCATCATGTCCCGCATGGGAAAGGTTGCGCTGGACCGCCTGGGCAATTCCTCGGATTTTGTTCCCGGCCTGCATTCTCTCGGAGATTTGAATCCTGACCGCCGCTACATCGCGCACTTCCCCGAAGAAAAATTGATTTGGAGCGTTGGCTCGGGCTACGGCGGCAATGCGCTGCTGGGGAAAAAGTGTTTCGCCTTGCGCATCGCGAGCTCGATGGCGCGCGAGCAGGGCTGGATGGCCGAGCACATGCTCATCCTGGGCCTGGAAGACCCCTCGGGAAAAGTGACTTACATGGCGGCGGCGTTTCCCAGCGCCTGCGGGAAAACCAATCTGTCCATGATGGTTTCAGCCCTTGAAAATGAGGGCTACCGCGTGTGGACCGTGGGCGACGACATCGCCTGGATGCAGGTTGGGTCGGACGGTTATCTGCATGCAATCAATCCCGAATCAGGATTCTTCGGCGTGGCTCCAGGCACGAATGAAAAAACAAATCCGAATGTGATGACGGCGCTGAAAAAAAATACGATCTTCACCAATGTCGCGATGACTTCGCAGCACGAGCCGTGGTGGGAAGGGATGAGCGACGCGGTCCCCTCCGGCATGCTGGATTGGCAGGGCCGCGCGTGGTCGGCCTCGAACGGCCCCGCCGCGCAGGCCAATTCGCGCTACACCGTGCCGGCCATTCAGGCGCCTTCGATTTCACCGCGCTGGGAAGATCCGGCCGGAGTGCCCATCTCGGCATTTATTTTCGGCGGACGCCGCGCGAGGCTCGCTCCCCTCGTGTACGAAGCGATGAGCTGGCAGCACGGCGTCTACGTCGCGGCGACAATGGCTTCGGAAACAACCGCGGCCATCACCGGAGCGGTGGGCGTTACGCGGCGCGACCCGATGGCCATGCTTCCCTTCTGCGGGTACAACATGGGCGATTATTTCGGGCACTGGCTCGAAATGGGGCGGAAAATTCCGCACCCGCCAAAAATTTTCCACGTGAATTGGTTTCGCAAAGGCGCCGACGGAAAATTCTTGTGGCCGGGCTTTGGCGAAAATGCCCGCGTCCTGAAGTGGATGCTCGAACGAATTGAAGGAACGGCCCCTGCAACGGAAACTCCCATCGGCGCGGTTCCCACTCCGAACGCGATCACACTCGACGGCATCAACGTTTCCCGAGAAACCATGACCGAACTATTGCGAGTCGATCCATCCGATTGGGCCAAGGAGCATGCCGACGTGGGGACCTTCTTCCAAAAATTCGGCGATCGCCTGCCGCAAGGGATCAAAGAGGAACACACCCGCCTGGGCGAACGCCTGCAGCGAATGGCCGTGGCCCCGAAATAGTCTCGTTTTGTGACTCGCATCACATCCAATGTCCCCAGGAAGTGCGAACCTAAATGTTTTCTAATTTTTGTTAACTAAATCCCCGAATTTATTCTCGCATTTCTTCCAACTTCAGCTTGTCTTCGATATGGACGGCTGCTAATATCCGCCACTTGTCCTCTCCTTTTCGATTGAGCATGAGTGAAACTCAAAGACCCGAGTCCTGTCGCGTCGCGCTGTGGATGGCGCTGCTCCTGATTGCAGGATTGAATCTCACCGGATGCCGCATGGGCGCAACCGACGCCGCCACTCGCGGCCAGGAAGTTTTCGAGACCTGCGTCCCGTGTCACAACTCAGACGGATCGGGCAATCCCACAATCGGCGCACCGAATATCGCGGGGATGAAATCGTGGTACGTCGAAAGAGAGCTCGATAAATTTCGAGCCGGGGTTCGCGGCATGCATTTCAGCGATGTCGAAGGCATGCGCATGCGCCCCATGGCGCTCAGCCTGCCTTCCGAGGAAGACGTAAAGGCTGTGGCTCATTACGTCGAGACACTGCCTCCTGTCGCCGCACGCCTCGACGCTTCCCGGCGATCCGAAAGCCGGCGAGACGTTCTACGCGACTTGCGCGGCCTGCCACGGCGACAATGGCGCCGGGAATCAGGACCTGGGCGCGCCGCGGATCGCGGGAACGGACGATTGGTATCTGGCCACGGAGCTTCGAAAATTCAGGAGCGGCGTTCGCGGCACCGATCCAAAAGATCGCGAAGGAAGATTGATGCGCCCCATGGCGAGGGCGCTTCCTGACGAAGACGCGATCCGGAATGTCGTCGCCTATACCGAAACGCTCAAACCCTAGGCCCGAAGGACGGGAGAAACTCATTTCATGGATCATGCCGAGACTTCGCCGGATCAAGTGGCCAAGACTGTTTTTTGGATCATCGTAGCGGGCTCGCTGGCTTTTATTGCGGGAGTAATCATTCTAATCCGGTAGCTGGAGCTTCCATGCTGGAGCGGTACCTAACAGCAGCATCGTCCTACGCGCACAGTATCGATCATCTCTTCATCCTGATCGCTGTGATCGTGGGCTTCTGGCTGATCGCCGCCGAGACGATGATGTTTGGCCTGGTCTTCAAGTTTCGCGCGAAAGACGGCCGCCCGACGCAGTACATCACCGGGGAAGAACCGCATCTGAAGCGCTGGATTTCCATCCCTCACTACATCATCATCGTCTGCGATATCGTCATCCTCGCCGGCGCGATCACGGTCTGGTACAACATCAAGCAAGTGATGCCCCCCGCGAACGCCACCGTGCGCGTGATTGGCCAGCAATGGGCCTGGAGCTTCCAGCAACCGGGGCCTGACGGAGTCCTGGACACGGCCGATGACATTCGCACCGTGGGCGAATTGCATGTGGTCGTGAATACCACGTATCACTTCGAACTCTTGTCACGAGACGTGGTTCACAGCTTTGCCGTCCCGGCATTCCGCCTCAAGCAGGATGCGCTGCCGGGCCGGACGATCAGCGGGTGGTTTCGTCCAAATCGCGTCGGCACCTATGACATTCAATGCACGCAGATGTGCGGCATCGGACACGCGCTGATGGCGGGGCGAGTGATTGTCGAGACTCCCCAGGCCCATGCCGCCTGGTTGATTCGGAATTCCAATCCGGCCGTGGCTGACCAGCAGGCGGCTCCCGCGTCCGCCACCGATGGCGCGGCGACGATGGCGGAGGTGCGGCGATGAGCACGGAAGTTCAGCACGCCGAGCCGGGAATTTTTAAGAAATACTTCTTTTCCACGGACCACAAGATCATTGCCATGCAGTATTTATTTACGGGTATGGCGATGGCCATGATCGGCGGATATTTCGCATACGTCTTCCGCATGCAGTTGGGCTTTCCCAATCAGCATGTTCCGGGCTATGGCCTGGTTACGCCTGGCAGGTACAACGCCCTCGTCACCATGCACGGCAGCATCATGATTTTCTGGGTGGCCATGCCGGTGCTCATCGCCGCCTTCGGCAATTTTCTGATCCCGCTGATGGTCGGCTGCGACGACATGGCGTTCCCGCGAATCAATCGCCTCTCCTATCAGATTTTCCTGTTGAGCGCCCTTGTTCTTCTGAGCTCGTTTCTGGTGAAGGGCGGCCCATTTGGCGGCGCCTGGACCGCCTACCCGCCGCTCTCCGCGAGCGGCGCCTACAATTTGACGCCGATCGGAGCCACGCTTTGGCTGCTCGCGGTCGCTCTCGAATTCGTCGCGTTTTTGCTAGGCGGCATCAACTTCACTGTTACCGCTATGAACAGCCGCGCGCCGGGCATGAAAATGTACGACATCCCGATCCTGATCTGGATGATCATCCTGGCCAACATCGTCTTCATGGCTTCGGCGGGCCCCTTGATCGCGGGCGCGGTTATGCTTCTGTTTGACCAGACGATGTCCACCGGCTTCTTCGACCCTACGCGCGGCGGCGATCCGCTCCTGTGGCAGCACCTTTTCTGGTTTTTCGGGCACCCCGAGGTGTACGTTGTATTGCTTCCGGCCATGGGAATCGTGGCGGAAATCATCGCCGTATTTTCACGCAAAAAAATATTCGGGTACAAAACCGTCCTCTATACAACGTGGGCCGTGGGTTTCCTAAGCTTTGTCGTTTGGGCGCACCATCAATTCGTGGCCGGGATTGATCCGCGCATGGCTAATATTTTTTCCGTAACCACGCTGCTCATTTCCGTCCCCGTTACGGAGATGGTGTTCCTTTACATCGCGACACTGTATGGCGGTTCGATTCACCTGGACACCCCCATGCTCTGGGCGCTGGCCTTTATCGCGGAGTTCATGATCGGCGGCGTGACCGGAATTTTCCTCGGCTCCTCCGGCACGGACATCTATCTGCACGATACCTATTTCCTGGTTGCGCACTTCCACTACACTTTTGTGCCGATCGCGATCATCGCGGTCTTCGCCGGGCTGACGTTCTGGTATCCGAAAATGTTCGGCCGCATGCTCAACGAGACGCTTGGAAAAATCCATTTCTGGGGCACGGTCATTCCCTTCAATGTGATTTTCATTCCGCTGTTCATTACCGGCATCGCCGGCGACCAGCGGCGCATTTACAATTACGCCCTGTTCGCGGAGCAATCGCGGCCCGCGCTGCAGCATTTGCGCACAACGTCCACCATTGCTCTGCTTTTCATGCTGGCGTTTCAACTGGTCTTTTTGTTCAATTTTTTCTGGAGCCTGCGCAACGGCAAGAGCGCGGGCGCGAATCCGTGGCGGTCCACGACGCTCGAGTGGACGGTTCCTTCGCCGCCCCCGCACGGAAATTTTGCCGAGATGCCGACAGTGTACCGCGGCCCATATGAATACGGCTTGCCGGGCCGCGCGGACGACTTTTTGCCGCAGAACGTTCCCGATTAGGCTTTTCCGTCGGAGAAAAGGACTCATGAGCACGAGCGCCAAGCCGATTGCCAATACCCGAAGCGGCACCGGAATTCCGACCGCGCGCCTGATTACCTGGTGGGTGATCGCCTCGGAAATCGTGATTTTCGGGGGACTGCTGGCCTCCTACATCATGCATCGCATTGGCCACCCGGAATGGGCCGAGTCCGCGTCGCACACCCTGACCTGGGCGGGTGCGCTCAACACGTTCGTGCTGCTTACCTCGAGCTTGTGCGCGGTGCTGGCTCACAAGGCTGCAGACGCGCACGATGGCCCCAAAGCCGCGAAATTGCTTCGCCTGACCGCGCTGGGCGGATTGATTTTCCTGTGCATCAAGGGATACGAATGGACGCTCGACATCCGCGAAGGATTCGTGATTTCCTCGGGCGGATTCTGGGCGTTCTATTACACGCTGGCCGGGCTGCACGGCCTGCACGTGCTCGCGGGAATGATCATCATGCTGATCGTCGCGGCGGACGCGGCCAAAAATCAGGAATTGCAGCGCGTGGAATGTATCGGGCTGTACTGGCACTTCGTCGACATCGTTTGGATTTTCTTGTTTCCGTTGCTGTACATCGCCCGGTGAGCATGCCCGGTGAGGAAAAATGACGACTGAAGCTCACGTCCAACATCCCAACTACGTCAAGATCTGGGCCATCCTGGTGGCTCTGCTCATCGTGAGCCTCATTGGGTCCATGTCCCATGTCCGCGCGGTGCTCCTGATCGCGGCCTTCGGAGTTGCCATCGCCAAGGCATATCTCGTCGCCAAAAATTTCATGCACGTCAATGTCGAGAAGCGCTGGGTGCCGTATCTTTTGATCATGTGCCTCCTCTTTATCGCCATTCTATTCGCCGGCGTGGCGCCCGATGTGATGAATCACAGCGGCCTGCACTGGACGAACCCTTCAGCAAATCAACCGGCGCGGCCCGCCGCGGCGGCGAAACATGAGTAGCCCAACCGCAACCATCGAATCTCGAAAGGCGGCTCCCGCGCCGGACGCGGCAAAGCGGCTGCCCAATTCCGTACTGGCCATGATTATTTTCGTCGTCGCGGAAATCATGTTTTTCGCCGCGCTGATGAGCGCCCACACGATTGCGCGCGCCACGGTGCTGGGCGGCGTATGGCCTCCTGCCGGCCAGCCCCGCCTGCCGGTCGAGCGAACGGCGTTCAACACGGCGATCCTGCTCCTCAGCGGCGTCCTGCTATTTCTTTCAAACCGCCGCGCGCGCGACGGCTACGAAAAGGCGGCAGGCTACCTCGCGGGCGCCATCGCCGCGGGAATCGCCTTCGTCCTGCTGCAAGGAGTGGAATGGGTCGCGCTGCTCCGCGAAGGGCTGACGATGACTTCCAGCGCCCACGGCGCGTTTTTCTACCTGATCGTTGGCGCTCACGCGCTCCATGCCGTGGTCGCCATCGCGGTTTTGACCGCAATTTATTTCCCGATGCGGCGCGGCACACTTGCGCCTTCCACGTTCGCGGCCACTCAGGTATTCTGGTATTTCGTGGTTCTTCTGTGGCCCGTGATCTACTTGCGAGTGTATTTGTGAGAGGAGAGCTTGTGCGGAATCTGAAACTTAAAGCGCGATTCCTCACCGCCGCGGCTGTCGCGTCACTGATCCCCGCCGCAGCTTCGGCTTGCCCCGCCTGCATGGTCGGCGACCCCAAAACCGCCGCAACCTACTTCGGAATGACGGTGGTGATGAGCTCACTGCCGATCCTGCTCGTCTGCGGCCTGGGCTACTGGCTGTGGAAGAGGCATTCGTAGGACGCGGCTTCAGCCTGTCTGGTTTTGAATTTTGCGCGGGCAAAAAGCAGACAGGCTTGAAGCCTGTCCTACTTACTTAAAGAATGCTCTGAATTTCCTCGTCGATCGAAATGTGCGTCTGCTCGAATCCGTTGATCAAATAGGCGGGCCCGGAAACCTGGCTGAAGTGAAAGAAGCGGCTGATGTGGTAATCCTCGTCGAACGCCCCGAAAATGCGCTCGACCTCGCTGCGCTCCATGCCAAAATCCGCGAGCGGGGCGAGGAATGCGAAGCCTCCCGCGATGGCCAGATATTTATCGACAATTTCGCGCAGCGTCATTTTTGATGGCGGGGTGCCCCTCGAAACTCGGGCTGAACAAGCGCAGCCCGCGCCCGGTGTTCAAATCCAGACATACGTGCCGGCGTCCCCATAGGGCGCATTGATGTAAAACAGATTCGCCTCTTCTATTTTTCCCAGCGCCTCGCACAATTTCGCGGCCCCATGCTTGGCGCAGAACAACGCCCCGGGCGAAGCCTGGATCCGTTCCGTCTGGTCCAGGCTGGAGACTTCCCGCCGTGAAATCCACAGCCAGGTGGCCGGCTTGCCGCAGTCGCTGCATTCGCCAACCAGTTCTTCCAGGCGCGTCAGGATCGCGGCCGCGACTTCGGAGCGCAGGCCCGCGGCGTCAAAATCCTCCTTACCCAGGAAAAAATATTGCGTGAACGTCTCGCCGTCCGGCTCAAACGCGACCACACGGGTCGGGTGAGCCGCCAGTTCCGCCTCCAGCAAGCCCGCCAGGCAATCGAAGCAGACCGAAACTTCCGGTCGCACGGGATCCCGGCGAGCGCGAGGTTTCCCTCGAAGGTACAGCGTATCCGGGATGAACGTGGCCATCCAGTGGTGCCCGTTTTCGAGATGGATGCACTCCGCGGGATAGCGCATCAGCCGCGCCCACAATCGGCGAGAGTGCGGGCGAATCGAAATCCCCGGATAGGCCTGGTCCACGGAAAGGCGCGGCATGTCGCGGCGATGTTACCAGAATCCGGAACGGCGCTAGAAAAAATCCGCTATTATAGGCAGTTATGTGGAACAGGCTTCAGCCTGTGGATTTTCGATGGGCCTTGGCAAATTTGCCTTGTGGAGCTGGAACGGAAACCCACAGACTGAAGTGGCTGCGGAAAAAAGCATTGTTCTGTCATTCTGAGCGAAGCGAAGAATCTCTCTTCGATCTAAGTATAAGAAAAGAAACAAGGAGAGATTCTTCGCTTCGCTCAGAATGACAGAGTTTTGAGTTTTTCCGCAACCTGTGAAGTCTGTGCTATAAAAAGCCGTTCGCGACCTGCACCTGAATTATCTTTCATTTCAAGATTTTAGGAGGCCTCATGCCGATCGCCGTAGGGCAGCCCGCTCCCGACTTCACCCTGAAAGACCAGTCGCAAAAAGATATCAAGCTTTCCGATTTTGCGGGCCGGCGCAACGTCCTGCTGGTCTTCTACCCGCTCGATTTCAGCCCGCTTTGCTCGAACGAGCACGCCTGCTTCGTCAATGACCTGAAACAATTTGAATCGCTCGACGCGCAAGTGCTTGGCCTCAGCGTGGATAGCGTGTGGGCGCACAAGGCTTTCGCCGAAAAGCTGGGCATCACCTACCCGCTCCTTGCCGATTTTCTTCCGAGAGGCGCTGTGGCCGAAAAGTTCGGCGTATACATGGCGGAAAGAGGGGTCGCGGGGCGGGCCATCGTAATCATCGACAAGGCCGGGAAAATCGCCTGGTTCAAGAATTACGATTATCCCAACGTGCCGGAGACGAAGGAAATCGCGCAGGCCCTGTCGGCAGTCAAGTAGGAGAGGTATTCCGGGCGCGGCTGTAATATATGAGACATTTCGCAGACGCCCCGCCCCTGTTTTTTCTGCTTCGTCACTCCGCTTACTTCTTGGCGGCGTCCTTGCCAAGCTTGCGGATATAGCCTACGAGCTGCCAGCGCTCCTGATCCGTCAAATCGTCCTTCCAGGAAGGCATTGGACCGCGGCCATTGGTCATTTTCCAGAACAGCCCGCCATCCGTTTCCGAAGCCTGAATCTTCGGATCGGTAAAGTTCGCCGGCTTCACCTTGATGGTCTTTGCGCCGGGGCCGTCTCCCATGCCCTTCTCGCCGTGGCACAGCACGCAGTTATCGGTAAAAAGCTGCTGCGCGGCGGCCAGAGTTTCCGGAGTGGGCGGGATTGGATTCTTCACCTTCTTTGCGTCATCCGGCGCAACCCAGGGCGCGGGGGCCGTCTCCTGCGCGGTCACGCGTCCAAACGTAAATACGCACAATCCAAGAACAAGGCATGCGCCGGTTGCGCGCGCCAGCCACAAAGATGCTCCCTGATTGACTCCACTCATTCCCATGTCTCCATTTGAATCGAGATTTGGCGAGGCAGCAAAAATTCTGCCACAAGACAGGACTTATTTCACCTGATAAAGCAAAGTAGGACGGGCTTCAGCCTGTCTGGTTTTCTGCCGCTCCTTGCACAATCAAACCAGACAGGCTGAAGCCCGTCCTACTCAGAGCTTCCCCCCAAACGTGAGCCAGAGAAGCGCCGCGTTGAGGACGATGATAGCCGCGGCCATAAACCAGCCAAAGACCGTCGTAACCGGCCCATTCGCGAATTCGCCCATCTTGGAGCGGTCGCTGGTAAATTGAATCAGAGGCACCACCGCAAACGGCAACTGGAAGCTCAAAATCACCTGGCTCAGGATGAGCAGCGAAGTCACGCGCCCTTCGCCCATCACTCCAATCACAATCGCCGCCGGAATGATCGCCAACGACCGCGTAATCAACCGCCGCAGCCAGGGTTTCAATCGCCAGTGGAGAAATCCCTCCATGACGATCTGCCCGGCGAGCGTCCCCGTGAGCGTCGAGTTCTGTCCCGAGCAGAGCAGCGCCGCGGCAAACAGCACGCTGGCGAAACTCACGCCCAGCACGGGCGTCAGCAATTGGTAGGCCTGGCTGATGTCCGCGACGTCGTTCATGCCGCGCGTATGAAATGCCGCGGCCCCCAGAACGAGGATGGCCGCGTTAATGAAGAGAGAAAAGCCGAGCGCCAGCGTGGAATCGAGCGTGGCGAAACGGACCGCCTCGCGCTTTCCCTCCGGATTCAGGTTGAAGGCACGCGTCTGCACGATGCTCGAATGGAGATACAAATTGTGCGGCATCACGGTGGCGCCCAATATGCCGATCGCGAGATAAAGCATCTCGCGGTCCTTCAAAATTTCGGCGGTCGGCAGGAACCCTCGCGCCGCTTCGATCCACAAAGGCCGCGCAAAGAAAATCTCATACGCGAAGCACGCTGCAATCGTCGCGATTAGCGTAATGACCAGCGTCTCAAGGACCCGGAACCCGCGCCCTTGCAGCGCCAGAACAAGCAGCACATCAAGCCCCGTCAGCAAGACGCCCGCGAGCAACGGCAGCCCGAACAGCAGCTTCAGCGCCACCGCGGACCCAAGCACTTCCGCCAGATCGCACGCCGCGATCGCAATCTCGCAAAGCACCCAGAGCACAGCCGTAGTCCTGCGCGAATAATGCTCGCGGCAAGCCTGCGCCAGGTCGCGTCCCGTCGCAATGCCAAGCTTCGCGGAAAGGGCCTGGAGGAAAATCGCCATGAGGCTCGAAATCAGCACGGCGCTGAGAAGCGTGTACCCATACTTCGAGCCGCCCCCCAGGTCCGTCGCCCAGTTTCCGGGGTCCATATAACCGACTGCCACGAGGTAGCCGGGGCCCGCGAACGCAATCATTTTTCTAAAGAAAGAAGCGTTGGCGAGAATCGGAACGCTGCGGTAGGACTCTGGAAGCGAGGGGGAACTTTCTCTCGAGCCAAGATGGATGTGCGCGACGGACCCTGTTTCGTCCGAATGGCCGGCGCCGGAGATGGCGTCGGCGGAGACTGGAGTTAAGGGAGGCACAGCCATAGTTAACCTAGATAAATATCTCACATAAACTAGCATTAACGAATCCACGAGTCAATCCAAATGCCGCATTGGTGTGCTTTGAGGCTGTTGTGGCGCATGCTTTAGCTTGTGAAGGTTTTGGTCCTAACAAGGTCTACCCCCCACAAGCTAAAGCATGCGCCACAAAAAACCGCGAAACCTCGATCCACGTTGCTCCTGCCCAGGCCGCGTGGAATATGGTAGTGTCGAAATTGGAATGGAGGAACCCATGGCGCAACCGGGCAGCGAGCAGGTGCAAGTTCAAATCAAGGCGGATGAAAAGGAATTAGTCGGGCAATTTTCCAACCTTGTGATGTTTCACCATTCGGCGGAAGAATTCACAGTACATTTCATCTACGTTTTCCCGAACGTGCCGCAAGGCAAGCTCGTTTCGAGCGTGATCGTGAGCCCGGGCCACGCCAAGCGAATCATGCGTGCGCTCGAAGAAAATATCCGCCGCTATGAAAAGCAGTTCGGCCCCATCCGCGATGTCCCAGAGCCGACCCCGGTCCCCAACGTGGGTTTCGTGCAGTAGAGCGAACCTTCCCCTCTTCCGCCGCCGCGCAAGCCCAAGATTTGTGCGGAAGATCCAATTTCTGCATGCGCCACCCTGGTAAGGCTCCTTTGCGCATAACCCCCTATGTACCAGCCATTTGTGAGGATAGTTCCCATGTCGAAACATGGCGCGCGAAGCCTGCTGGACGTTGAATCAAGCATGCTAAATTAGAAAGGGAAGCGATCATGACTGTGCTCTGCCAGTCCCGATGAAAACGCTTTCGGGGTTTATGTAGCGCCCGCCTTCAGGCGGGCATCGGAGATGCGCAAAAAATGCCAACCTAAAGGTTGGCGCTACAAGACTTCGCCATGTTTGGCGCATTCAGCAAATAAGTGGAGATCGCACCCGCAGGATCCAATGAAAGCCGCTTGCTCCAGTTGTGGCGCCCAGCACTCCCTCCCGGACTCGCAATTGGTGGGACTCCCCCGCGTGCAATTCAAGTGTGCCAAATGCGGGGTAAGCACGGTCGTCGATGTTCCCCCAAGCCCCGATGCAACTCAGGTCCTGACTCCTCTGCCGGGGTTTGCGCGCAGCGCCGGTGCGCCCTGGCTGGCCGGAAATAGTGGCGACGAAGTGAGTTCCTTGCAACTGCCAAGCGGAAAAGCGATCGCACTTTCCGTGATCGCCGGTCCCTCCCGCGGCCTGGTGTTTCCAGTGGAGAAACCCCGAGTGGTTCTTGGAAGAGCCGATGCCGACATCGTCATCAACGACAAGGAAATCTCCCGTTGGCACTGCGCCATTGAGATCAAGGGCGACGTCATCCGCCTGCGCGATATGGATTCGACCAATGGCACCTACCTTGCCGACGAACGCGTCCGCGTCGCGGAGTTGAAACACCTGTCTGAATTCCGCATCGGCACTTCCGTGGTCCTGGTAAGTGTCACGCCAAAGCTCGCCGCGCCGCGCTGACCGCCGCTTGTTTCCACCCTTCTTGTGTGGCAATCAAAAGACCGTATACTCGTTCCGTCGGGCGGCCTTCCCAATTTTCGGGCGGGCGATCCCGCCTGGATGGAAGGATCAGCATGGCCGCCTGGCGCAATTGGGCTCTTCGCGTACCGATTCTCAAACAATGGCAGGAACGCCGCAACGCTGAGTTCGTCGTGGGGGACATTGTCATCGAAGCCCCAGGCCCCCAGGTCTCGCGAAGCGTGCGCAAATCCCTGCGGAAAAATGAATACGAAACCGCCGAAGCCCACCTCGTGCGCAACCTAGTTCATTCAGGGGACACCGTTCTGGATTTGGGTTCGGGCCTGGGCTTGACGTCGATCGCGGCGGCGAAAGCCTCGGGCAGTGGGCGCGTCGTGGGTTATGAAGCGGACCCCGCCATTGCTCCGCTCGCGGAAAAAAATGTTCGGCGAAATGGCGTGCGCGTGGAAATTCGCAACAAAGCAATTGCCAGGGAAAAGGGCGTTTGCGAGTTTCACGTGCGCCGCAGCTTCACGGCGTCATCCGTTTTTCCAAAAAAGAGATCGAAAAAAATCCTGATCGAAGCCGATTCATTTCAGGATGCGGTGGATGAGATTCGACCCGATGTCCTCGTCTGCGATATCGAGGGTGTTGAAAAGGAAGTCTTCGCCGGCGCGAATCTGTCATCGGTGCATCGGGTGGTTCTGGAAGTCCATCCCGAATTAATCGGCGTGCTTGGCGTGCTCAAATGCGTTCAGCACCTGGCTGACTCGGGACTTTCCCTGGTTGAATCCCTGTCTTTCGGCCAAGTGCTCGTTTTCGATCGCGATGGCTCCTCCGTCATCCATCGATCCGTTCAAATCCGCCCGCGAGGCGGATGGAAAAACGGCGGCATTGCGAAGCGCGGGCATGGCATAATTGCGGCGCGGGCCTGTATTTTTTGCGCTGCCTGGCGTTCCGGATTCCCGATGCCCCCGTTGACTGCGATCCTGATTTCATACAATGAGGAATTGGACCTGCCGCGCGCGCTCGCCTCGCTTGCGGGAATCGCCGATGAAATCATTCTCGTGGACTCGGGATCGACGGACCGGACCTGTGAAATCGCCCGCGAATCATGGCGCTCGCGTCTATTCCCGCAAACTGAACGGCTTTGCCGAACAAAAAAATTTTGCCGCTTCCTTTTCCTCAAACGACTGGCTCCTCTCCATCGACTGCGACGAGGAATTGAGCCCCGAACTGCGCGCCTCGATTCTCGCGTGGAAGCAGCAATCCCCTGACAAAAACGCTTACGCCTTCTCCCGCATGACGAATTATCTGGGCGGCTGGATTCGCCATTCCGGCTGGTATCCGGAGTACAAAATTTTTCTCTACCGGCGCGATAAGGGAAAATTTGTCGGCGCTCTGCATGAGCGCGTGCAAGGCGGACGAACCGGTCGGAAGATTGGAAGGACATCTGTTCCACTACACCGTGCGTTCCTTTGCCGAGCACCAGGCCAAAGTGGAGGCCTATACGAACATGGCGGCGGAAGACATGTTCGCGCAGGGCCGCAGGAGCTGGCGCGCCGCGATGATCGTCGCTCCCCCATGGACATTTTTTCAGAAGCTCGTGTTCCAGCTGGGCGTGCTCGACGGCCGGCGCGGCTGGTTGATCGCCTGGATGTCCGCAAAATATATTTACACCAAGTATCGAAAACTGGGCCGCCTGCTCACAGGCGAAAAGCTGACTGAGCGACCGTGGCCCAAGCACGGCGAGGCTTGAGGGTGCGCCCTCTGGTAGTGGACCTCGGCCGGGACTTTCGCGGCGGGCAGGATCAGGCGCTTCTGCTCCTGCGCGGATTGCTCAAGCGCGGCCACGCTCCGGAATTGATCGCGCTTCGGGATTCCTTGCTGGCAAGCAGGGCGAGGCAAGCGGGCGCAGTCGTCCATGAGATCTCCCCAAAATTCAGGCGCCTTGCCGCTGCATTGGCAATCCGTCGGCTGGTGCGAGCCCGCCGGGTGGATATCGTTCACGCCAACGAACCTCACGCTCTCACCTCCGCATGGCTGGCGCGGGCGCACCGCTTCGTTCCCGTGATTGTTTCCCGCCGCGTGGAACTTCCGCTATCTTCCGATTCCTTCTCCCTGGCGCGCTATCGCGCGGCCAGCCGCGTCGTCGCCGTTTCGGATTTCGTCGAGAAATCCATGGCGGGAGTGGCTTGCCCTCAAACAAGTCGAAGTGATTTTCGTGGGCGTGGAAATTCCCGCGCAGGTTTCTCAGGCGGATCGTGACCTCGCGCGCAACCGTTTCGGGATTTCGCAGGATTGCGTATGCCTCAGCAATGTCGCCGCACTGGTCCCTGAAAAAGGACACGCGCTCCTGCTTCGCGCTTTTGCGGAGTTGCGCGAGAAGTTTCCACAATGCATTTTGCTCATTGCGGGAGAAGGCCCGGAAAAAGCCAGCCTGCAAGTGCTCGTCGCTCAACTCGAGCTTGAAGGAGCTGGTGAAATTTCCTGGCTTTGTCACCGACGTTGAAAGCGTGTATGCCGCGACGGATCTATTCGTTTTTCCTTCTCATCATGAGCCGTTGGCCTGCGCCATGCTTTCCGCCATGGCATACGGACTTCCGGTCGTCGCATTCGATCGCGGCGGAAATCCCGAGGCGATCGTGGACGGCAAGAACGGCCTTTTGGTGAAAACACTCGACCCAGCGGCGCTGGCGGCCGCCCTGGCGCGTCTGGTTTCGCGTCCCGAGGAAGCAGTTCGCCTCGGCAATGACGCCCGCGAGACTGCCATCAACCGGTTCTCCGAAGATCGATATGGTCGAGGAAACCATGCGGATGTATGAACATCTGGTGGCAGCGAACCCTGATTTGAAGTCGCGTGGGTAAATGTGGATGAGAAAAGCCAAAAGCGCCTGTCATCCCGTTCCCGCGGAATGTCAGGCGCTCCTGGGTACTACCTTACGCCAGTTGTTTGCCTTCGCGTGTCCCTCCTATCCTTGCAGCGGTTTCCCTGAGCCGACTGGGGCGTTAACCACCCACCGGCCACTGGGCTCTAGGAACTCAAGTCCGATGACATACCCTTCTCGGTGCGGGCGGCAGTACGCCACGCGCGCCAGAGCGTGGAAATCGCCGGGCAACGATTCGAAGTTCACTGTTTCGTTGGCGCCGCCAGTGGCGCACGCTTGGAACCCGTGCCCCCGTGAGCTGACGTCCTCGGTGAACGTCGTTTCAACTTGGGAGGCGGATTGCAAGCCCGGAAATATGGACTGCCACCGTCATCGGGATTCTTTTTTCAAGTCGCTCAACTCCATAAGCTTGTGCCATCTTTTCCCCCAGTGATGCGGCGGGCCCTCCCCCGCATCGGAGTTACACCGGTATTCTTTACAGACAGGCCGCGATGCGGGCCAGCGCGCGAATTCCGTCCGGGTGTCGCTTCATTCCATAAAGCGCCCGGTCCGCCGCGTTGAACAGTCCCTCAATCGTTTCCCCGTCTCGCGGAAATACGGCGGAGCCGACGCTCACCGTGACATTCGGAAACTCCCCATCCTTGGCCAGGCGCTCACAGATGCGCCGGCTTACCGGAGGCGGCCGCTTCATCGCCTGCTTCCGGCAGCACCACGGCAAATTCATCGCCGCCATACCGCGCCGCAGTGTCCATCGCGCGGCAATGGATCCGCAGAACGCTTGCGAGGCGGCAGATGGCGCGGCTTCCGACCAGATGCCCGTGCTCGTCGTTGATTGTCTTCAACCCGTCCAGGTCAAACAGCAGGACCGCAAACGGCCGGCCGGTTCGGCGCGAGCGCTGAACTTCCGATTCCATGACATTGATCAGCGTGCGGTAGTTCGAAAGTCCCGTCAGCGGGTCCGTCACAGCGAGTTGGCGGACCTGTTCGAATAACCGCGCGTTGTCCAGCAGCGCCCCGCCCAGGACCAGGGCATAGCTGCCCACTTTCAGGAATTGGGCCAGCGTGAATGGCGCGTCGAGCAGCCGCTCGGATTGCGTGGCCAGAACGTGGCACGCAACGTTCATCCACAGAGCCACGCAAAAAGCGCGGTCAACTGGAGAAAGCATGACGCCGCGATCTGCGGCTGAATCCAATGGCGGCAATGGCAAACAGAATGGCCGGCAGGAGATCCCCGGGCCTGGAAATCAAAGCCTTCGGGTGCATGCCCGGCTCCAGCGGAGACCCAAAATAGGCAGCGCTGGTCATGTAAGCCACGACGACAACCACCACCAGCGCGACGCAATTTCCCGCCCCGGCTCGCGCGAATTCGGTACCCGGCGCTCCACAATCAGAGCCGCTATCAGCACCAGGGCCAACAAGGTTCGGCTCACCATCCACGCGAGAGGCACGTGCGACTGGCTCAAGGCGCCCGTAGCCAAAATGTCATAGAAATTGAATGTCGCGGCGGTTTCGATCACTCCGGAAAGGACGAATCCAAATGCCAAAATCAACGTAAGGCGGTCATGCGTGCCGCGGAACCGCACCAGGGCGTTGGCGGCATACGTGAAGCAAAGCAGGCTGCCGACAATTTGAAGGTAGGAATAGAGAATGGGCTCAGAGGTGATATGGAAGCTGGCGCAGCCAGGCAGCGAACGCCACGAACGCGACGGCGCCGAGAACTCCGAGAAACCAACGAAGGCGCCAACAGTACTCCCGAATTTGAGTCAGCACACTCACCGCTCCCCCAGTTGAGCAGTTCCATGAGCCCTAATTTTTACTTCGCAACAATGAGGAGCAAGTTTGCAGCCTAATTGGCAAGGTCGATTGCCGTTCTGGAGCACATTGATAATAAACAGGTTGGAGATTCCTCGGGTCGGGAGGTCGGCCGATGCCGTCACGCCGTTCCTGGAGAATGGATAGAAATGTGACCCCTACTCCAACTGCCTTCCCAATCTGGCACACACTAGTGGCGAATTTGACACTAGTGCCAGCTTGGGGCTTGTCCGAGTATTAGAAATCTATAATGTTGCTGGGATTGGCTTTAGGGCTTGGGAAGCGGGGGCGGAAGGTCTCTTGCTTCTTGTTTGTCCTGGAAACCTGCGGTTTTGTGAGAGCCATCGCAAAATGGCTTCTTGGCGGAGTGGCCACAACGGCAGAGCACGATCGACTCGCGGCCTCCGAGGCCGTAGGGCTTCCCCTCCATATCCACTAATTCTACTGGCCCTTCAACGCGCAAGGGGCCGTCATTGCGGACTGTAATCTTTGTAGGCGGCATCTGTGCTCCTGAATGGTCCGAATGAACAGGCTGTGAGTTGTTCAGAATCAATACTTCGGCATTCTCGGATCGACTTCATCCGCCCAGGCCAGGACGCCGCCCTTCAGGTTCCAGAGCTTCTTGAAGCCGGCCGTTTGCAGGAAATGGATGGCGTCGGCCGAGCGCTTGCCGCTGCGGCAGTGCACGACCATTTCGACGGAACTATCGAGCTCGTTCACGCGGCGCGTCAGCTCTCCGAGCGGAATTAACTTTCCATTTAAGTTGCAAATCTGATATTCGTGCGGCTCGCGCACGTCCAGAATGAACAATTTGTCGCCGCGATCCTGCCGCGCTTTTAATTCCGTCGCCGTAATTTCAGGGATACCGTCGGTCATTGCAGGGGCCTCCTCGCCACGAATTCCGCAGAATTCCTCATAATCGATCAGTTTGTTAATCGTCCGGTGAGTTCCGCACATCAGGCAATCCGGATTCTTCCTCAATTTCAGTTCGCGAAAGCGCATGGCCAGTGCGTCGAAAAGCAGCAGGCGCCCGACGAGTGGCTCTCCCGTGCCCAGAATCAGCTTGATCGTTTCCATGGCCTGGATCGAACCGACAATTCCGGGTAGCACGCCGAGGACGCCGCCCTCCGCGCACGAAGGCACGAGACCCGGCGGGGGAGGTTCAGGATACAGGCAGCGATAGCACGGCCCGTCCGGATAACCAAAGACGGTCGCCTGCCCCTCGAACCGGAAAATCGAGCCATACACATTCGGTTTGCCGAGCAGGATGCAGGCATCATTGACCAGGAACCGTGTTGGAAAATTATCGGTGCCGTCCACGATAATGTCGTAATCGCGGAATAAATCCAGCGCATTGTCGCTGGTCAGCTTCGTATCATACGATACGATCTCGATCGCCGGGTTGAGCGCCGAAAGGCGCGCCTTCGCGGCTTCGGATTTCGGTTTTCCCACGTCCGCGGTCGTGAACGTCACCTGGCGCTGCAGATTCGAGGAATCGACAACGTCGAAATCCACGAGTCCCAGATGGCCCACGCCGGCAGCGGCCAGATACAGGCCGAGCGGCGCCCCCAGACCTCCCGTGCCGATCGTCAGTACACGGGAGCGTTTGAGCTTGAGCTGCCCCTCCATCCCCACCTCGGGCATGATCAGGTGCCGGCTGTAGCGCTGAATCTCTTCCTTGGAAAGTTTTACTTCTTCTTGCCGCATGGTGTCAGTCGGTATCGCCACGGACTGTCTCCTCTAAATTCTTGAAACTCAAAGAGCTGTCATTCCGAGAGAAGCGAGGAATCTATCCAGTCACCGATCCAAAAAAGGAGGGATTCCTCGCTCCGCTCGGAATGACAACCTCAGTTTATTTCGCGCGAACCCCGGAACCTCCTGCGATGGAGGGCACGATGCTGATTGTGTCGCCATCCTTGGTTCTCGTATTTTCCTTGTCGAGGAAGCGGATGTCCTCGTCGTTCAAGTAAACATTCACGAAGCTGCGAATCTTTCCTTCATCGGTAAAGAGATGCTTCCGCAATTCGGAATACGTTCCCGTCAGGCTGCCGAGAGCTTCGCCCACCGTGGCCGCATTACACTCCATACTGGACTGTTTTCCCGTGAATTGGCGCAGCGGAGTTGGAATCATAACCTTTACGGCCATACGGTCGGTTCTCCCTTGTTGGTTTCAGGCGACAGATTCTTGAAGCAGTCGAAAACCCGCACCCTTGAAAGGCGCAAGGGTGCGGCACCCCAGTTTTCTTGCCTTTGTTTTCTCACCCTTATTCTCTTAGCCTTGTTTCCTTACCCTTGCTCTTATCCCTATACGCCCGTCATTTGAAACGAATCTTGCCGCCCGCAAAATAAATCACCACATCGGATGCTTTTATAGCAGCTCAAGGTTCAGGCGGGTAGCTTAGCCCTGTTTGCCTTGGCCCGCAACCCGTTCCGGCACAACCACTTCCGGCTGAAACTTGGAGCGGTCATCCTCCAATTGCCAGGATGTCAAATCCTTGGGGACGCCGCCATCCACGCTCACGATCACATAGCTGTACCACGGCCAGGCATGTTCCCTGTCGAATTCGCTGGGCCAGGCAGGGTGGTCCGGATGGGAATGATACCACCCCAGGAGGTCGAGTCCACGTTCGGCTGCGGCGCGTTCGGCCGCGCGAAAATCCTCGGGCGTGATCGAGAAGCGGTTGCGGGGGGAATCGTCGCGCCGGTTGATCAGCGGAAACAGCGCGCGGACTTCCCTCCCGGCGTCGCCATCCGTTCCGAGCATTGCTCCGCAACACTCGTTCGGATAATCCTTGGCCCCGTGGTCGCGGATTTCCTGCTCCAAATTTTTCGCAAGCAGAAGCATGAAATGTTCCGTTTAAACAACAATTGTAGCGCCAACCTTCAGGTTGGCATCTTGGATTCACGCAGATGCCCGCCTGAAGGCGGGCGCTACACTTCGTCCCAGAAACGCTCGCTTAAATATTTTGTGCCGGAATCCGGGAAAATTGTGACGATGACGGCGCGCTCGTCCGGCCCGAGCGTCCCGGCTATTTTAAAGCAACCTTCTAGAGCGGCGGCAGCGCTGGGGCTCAGCAGCAATCCCTCTTCGCGCGCGGCCCGCTTGACTAAACGATATGCCTCTTCCGTTCCCACTTCCAGGTTGGCATCGGCAAGCTTCGGGTCATAAATGGCGGGCACGATGGCCGTCGCCATGTGCTTCCATCCTTCGAGCCCGTGGAAGGAAGCGTCGGGCTGCAGGCTGATGCAGCGAATCGCGGGATTCAGTTCCTTGAGGCGCCGGGTGGTGCCGACGAATGTTCCACTCGTGCCGAGCCCGGCGACGAAATGAGTGATTCGTCCGCCGGTCTGTTCCCAGATTTCGTTCGCGGTGGTCTTGTAATGGGCGCGCCAATTGGACGGGTTGCCGTACTGATCCATGTAAAAATACGCGCGGGGCTCGGCGGCGATAATTTCCTTCGCGCGCAAGATTGCTCCATCGGAACCTTCATCACCCGGCGTAATGACCAGCTCGGCGCCAAAAGCCTTTAGAATTTTCTTGCGCTCCTCGCTGGCGCTCGCCGGCAGGCAAAGTTTCACGCGGTAGCCCAGTGCAGCGGAAATCATGGCGTAAGCGATCCCTGTATTTCCGCTGGTCGCGTCCAAGATGGTCTGGCCCGGCTTCAGCTGCCCCGAGCGTTCCGCCTCGCGAATCATTTCCAGCGCCGGCCGATCCTTTACCGAGCCGCCCGGGTTGAACCACTCCGCCTTGCCATAAAACTCCACATGGGGATAGTTCGGGCCGAGGCGCTCGAGACGCAAAAGCGGTGTATTGCCAATGCAATCAATCACATTGCGGCCTATCGTTCCGGCGCTCGCCGATGCTTCGCCACAAAGCGGGGTTTTTGCCGTGTTCATTTGCCGCGTCCGCGTCTTATAGATGCCGGACCCTCTCCATTGTATCCCGCTAATTTAGCATAATCTTTGCCGATTCTTGCTTCCACCGAGCCGCGATTCGGACTTTCGCGCCCCCATGCCTTCTCCGTGCCCCTCCGCATTTCTCGGTGTTCTCTGTGTTAATTCGGAAAAAGCGCAACACAGAGAACACCGAGAAATGCGGAGGGGCACGGAGAGATCACGGCGTGTTCTCAACCCAGGTGACATTTGGCTTTACAGCTTATCCCGCCGCCCGTATTCTTAAAATCTATGTGGAATGTGAAAGATAAGTTCCCGGCCAAGTTGATGGATGGCCTTTCAGCCGCGGGCTTCATCGTGAGCAGCACGGGCGGCGTGATGCGCGTCGAAAAGTACGGGTGCGGCGCGGAATTCCGCCGCACCTCGGACGATCACTACACGATGACGATTCTCCCGACGGTCCTATTGAACGGCCAGTTCGTCCGCCTGTGGGACGCGGGCTACCAGAAATTCCTGCTCACCGACGACGGCAGAAAATTCCCCGCGCACGCCGAGCAACTCGTCAACATGCGCAAATTCAATGAAGAATTGCGAACCGCGCTTGGCGTTCCCACCTACTACAACGAAGCCCTCGGCTCGACTTCGCTCGTGTCCGTCTACGACCGCGTCAAAGGCCGCGTGGGCGATATTCCGGACAAGACCGTAGGCGTGAAACCTGTCACGGGTCACTAAACAAGATAGATTGTTTGTTGCTGGAGGAATTCTGCAGACGCGTCATTTCGAGACGGCGTCGCGCAGCTGGCGCCGGAATTGGGCAGGGTCGACGCGATGCTTGGCGGCCTTTCGCACGCCTAAAAAAATTACCGGGACGTCGTAGTCGTAGCGCGCGCGCAGTTCCGGGTCTTCGTCGATATTGATTTCGGTGAGGTGTGTGCCGAATTCCCTCAGCAACGGAGCGATTTGCGCCTTGGCCTCTTCGCAAAGGTGGCAGCCGGGGCGCGAGTAAATCGTGACGTCGCGCGGGGCAGCGAGTTGCAAGCGTCCGTCCTCCGTGCGCGCGTACGTACCCGGGGTTTCCGCGGGGCGCAACCATCCTCGCTCGACCAGTTGAGACACGGCAACCTTCACGATCGCGGGATCTCCCAATTCCGAGAGAGTTCGTGCACGCGGACCATCGAAGGCGGCAAGGATTTTTAGTTCCAATGAATCCATAACAGAAGTCCTTTGTAACTCATTTCGATCCGCTGCGAAAGCGTCTCAGCCGTCTCCGGTTTTCTCCGGGTTCCTCTGTGTTTTCTGTGTTAAGTCTTTGCCTTCTTTAAAGGGGAAAAAAGCTTTAACACAGAGGACACAGAGGAACCCTGAGAAAACCGGAGACGCCTGGGCTTGTATTGCGACGGCGCGCATGGTACATGGGAAAGGCGAATATTTGTGAGGATGGAAATTCATGGCGGATGCGATTGCGCTGATTGACGATTTATTTTTTCTGGCCAAGGTGCACGAGACGGCGAAACATACCGGCGTCACGCTGGAAACCGCGGCGAACGGGGAGCAACTTCTGAAAGCGGCGGCGGGGAGCCCGGCGGCGCTCATTTTGGTGGACTTGAATGCGCGGCAAGGGGCGCTGGATGCCGTCGAGCGTCTTTGTGCGGCGAACGGGCAAGGCAACCCGCGGCGTGTGATCGCGTTTCTATCTCATGTGCAGACGGATTTGGCGGAACGGGCGCGCGCGGCGGGGTGCATGGACGTAATCCCTCGATCCAAATTCACGCAAAATCTCGCGGAAATACTGCGCGGAGCGAAATCGTGATGAGCAGGGTGAATTATTGTAGGACGGGCTTCAGCCTGTCTGGTTTTGACTTTGCGCCGGGCGACAGAAAACCAGACAGGCTGAAGCCCGCCCTTCTGGCGCTCGCATTATTCGCTTTGCTTCTAACTCCAAAGATGCGTGCGCAACAGCAGCAACAAACGCTGCCGAACCCCGAAACGGCGCTCTCCAATGCGCTCTCCGCCGCTTGCCGCCAGGACTCCCCGGCCTTCGCCATTTCGCTTACGGCGGACAACGCCGCTGCCTTCCGCGGCCTTCCCGGCGCGCAGCGCACCGCGATGATGAAGCGATTTGTGCTGCTCGAAGAACCGGGCAGGGTGCTGCTTTCCACCGGCACCAACGGCCAAAAGATTGTGCGCTGCGAGAGCCCGAGCTACACCACGGAAATGCGCCTCGGAGAAACGAAGGTGCGCGAGAATCTGGCGTACGTGCCGATGGAAATCCCGATTCCCGGAGAGGACCCGCGCAAAATCACCTTTGGCTTCGTGCGCGAAGGCGGAAGCTGGAAGCTGCTTTCCGTCGGGCTCATCCTGCTCGATGTCCCCGCAATGGCGAAGCAATGGGAACAGGCCGATTTGGACGCAGCCGAAGACGCAGCCATCGCCGATTTGCGTTCCGTCGCGGCGGCGCTCGACTCCTACCGGCGCGCGTACGGAGAACTGCCCGACACCCTCGCCCTGCTTGGCCCCGCGCCGCCAAACGGAGTTTCACCGGAAGCGGCCAGCCTGCTTGACGCTGATCTGGCCAAAGGCGACAAGAACGGTTACGCCATCCGGTACACGATTTTGCCAGGACACGGCGGACTGGCGGAAGAAGATGCGATTAAAGCGGAGACCTTCTCTCTCTCCTCCTCCCCCAAGGACTACGGCAAAACAGGTAAGCGCTCGTTCTTCCTGGACTCGTCCGGGAACCTGCGCGGCGCAGACAAGCAGGGCGGCGTGGCGACCTCCGCCGATCCGCGCATCGGCCCCTCTTAACGCATTCGCGCTTGTGTCACACACCGCGAATTATCCACTTGCATCCGATTCGCGCCGGGCAGAAAATTGGGACTCCCTTCCGATTGCCGTGTTGAGTTGTGCGCGGAATCCCCCGTTCAAATGATTGCCTGCGCGGAAGTGTCTCCCGCGAGGAATTTGTGCAAAATGTCCGAGCGATCCGACATGCCGATCGTGTTCCCCGCTCCTTTGCCGCAGGAAACCGCAAAGAGCGGCGATTCCGAGCGACGAGCGCAGGTTCGATTTCCCTTTTCGGCAGCGGCTGAAGTCGACGAACCTCGATCGAAAGCGCGCGTGACAGGACGCTGCTCCGATCTGGGCCGGGGCGGCTGCTATATCGATACGCTTTCTCCTTTCCCGGTGGGCGCACCTGTAAGGGTGCGCATGGAGCGCGAAAATCGAAAATTCGAGGCGGAGGCTGTCGTCGCCTACGCCCAAGTCCAAATGGGGATGGGGCTCGCGTTTACCGGGATCAAGCGCGAGCATCAAGAGGTCTTGCTTTCCTGGATCGCCGATCTGAGCGGCGAACGGGCGCCGGAGTCTCCGGCATCAAATGTCGAAGCTGAGGTTGAGGTGGAGGATACGAACGCGAATATGCGTTTGGTCGTGAATGAACTGATCACATTGCTCGTTCGAAGGAAAATCATCACCGACAGCGAAGGCGCGAGATTGTTGCGTCAGATGTTTCGTTGAAGTTTCGCGCTTTCGCGCAACTTTACAAGCGACCGAATCGGGTGCCGCACCCTTCACGAATTTTGTGAAGGGTGCGGGTTTTTCTTCGATGACCGCGCAATCGCGCGCCCGCCGGAAATAAAATAAAAAGGAATCTGTCGCGGGGAAAAACATCTAGACGGAGGCGAAAACCCGCACCCTTGAACCCCACAAGGGTGCGGCACCCCTTGCTCGACGACTCCTGGATTGGCTGCTACCGAAGTCTGGCACCAATAGCGGGTTTGGCGATAACATGGCGGGTTCAGCCATGCCCCCTCGCCGGCGCCATCAGTTTTTGCGAATCATTTTGACCGCACAACTCCTGCTGGCGGCCGCGGCAGGATCAGCGGCGGCGAGCGCGGCGCAGGTTTACGGTTCGAGTCAATCTTCAGTCACGCAATCTTCCGGCCCCGAGTCACCACTCCCTGTATTTGAAATGCACAGCGGTTTTTGGGTGAACCTGCACCACTTTCTTTACTTGCAGGCGCGTCTGCTGAAGGGAAATTCGTCCACGTCGGAAACCACGCGGGGAGCGGCGCAGCCGGACGAACTTCCCGTATCGTTGATCGATTTTCCGGCGGCGGATATCCGTGCCTGGCAGGATGCCGTTGCGTTTTATGCGAAAGATCTGGCGGGCCGCGACCTTCTGCTAAACGGTGACATGGAGATCATCAACAACCAACTGTCGGCGATGGAGGGGTGCACGGAATTGGAAGGGAAAACCACGCCGCTGTGCAAATCCGGATTGCGGCAGGACCTGGTCGAAGCCCTGGAGCGCGCCGCCCCTGTTTATCGCGCGCACTGGTGGGAGCAGCAGGATCGCGCCAACCGCGAATGGATCGCCCAGGTTGCGCCGATGATCCAGAAAATGGGCGTCGAGCTTTCCGGGCAACTGGCCGACGTGTACCAGAGGCCGTGGCCTTCTCAGAAGATGCGCGTGGATGTCGTCTGGTACGCAGGCCCATTTGGCGCATACACTTTGCTCGATCCCATCCACCTCACGATTTCCAGCCACGATCCGCGCAATCGAGGCGTGTACGGTTTTGAAGTCCTTTTTCACGAAGCTTCCCACGCGCTGGCGGGCGCCGTGAACGCGGCCATCGCGCACGAATTCCGCGAGCGCGACAAACCCATCCCGCGGGATTTCTGGCACGCGCTTTTGTTCTATACCACGGGCGAAATCGTGCGCCGCGATGTGGAATATGGAACCATGACGTTCACGAACGAGCAGAGGAACGGGCCGTCGGGGTACCTTCCTTATGCGGCACGCTTCGGACTTTATTCCGGCTCGTGGGAGCACTTTCGCGGATTGCTGGACTTGTACTGGCTGCCGTATCTCGATGGAAGAGTTTCCTTTGAAACCGCGATGGCCCGCCTCGCGGCCGATATGTAGGGCCCACCTTCAGGTGGACATTTTGTATTAAGAATGCCCACCTGAAGGTGGGCGCTACAAGTACTCAGCCTGTGCTACTTGGCGCGCCCCAATTGTCCGGCAACCCCGAGTATGCTACCCTTCTGCACTCAAAAGTGCGGGTTCTTCCGACGTGGAATCCGCCTCAGATGTCCCTCTCTGTGACGCGGGTGTGGCGCCGGTTATCCTGAGACTCCATTGTGCCCGTAAAGTGAGCGGGCCGAAGTGACTCTGCAGTGGCTTCGCCGCTCCGGAGAGAACGCAGAAGGGGAGAGATCGTAGAACGCAATGCCCACGAAACCAGCTACCGGCAAGACCACGGACATCAAACTGGCGCACTCGCCGGATTCCGACGATGCCTTCATGTTTTATGGTTTGGCGACGAACAAGGTGCGCACTCCTGGGCTGAAATTTTCGCATGTGCTCGCCGATATCGAGACGCTCAACAAGGCCGCACAACAGGAAATCTATGACGTGACGGCTTTTAGCTTCGGCGCCTACCCCTATTTGCGGGACAAGTACGTGCTGCTGGATTGCGGGGCGAGCTTTGGCGAAGGCTATGGGCCGATCGTCGTCTCCCAGCACCCGATGAAGCGCGAAGAGCTGCAAAAGTGCAGGATCGCCGTGCCGGGGCTGCAGACCTCCGCGTATCTGGCTTTGCGGCTCTACGAGCCGCGAGTTGAGCCGGTGGTCATGGCCTTCGATCACATACTGGACGCGGTGAAGAACTCTGTCGTGGATGCTGGCTTATTGATTCACGAGGGGCAGCTGTATTTTCCTCAGATGGGACTGCACAAGGTGGTTGACCTCGGGCAGTGGTGGGTCGAACAAACTGGACTACCGCTGCCGCTGGGCGGGAACGCCGTGCGGCGCGCGCTCGGGCGAACGATAGGCCTGCAGATCGGGCGCGCCATTCATGAGAGCGTTTCCTACGCCCTCGATCATCGCGAAGCGGCCGTCAATTACGCCATGCAATTTGCGCGAGACATGGAAACGGAGATGGCCGACAAATTTATCGGAATGTACGTGAACAAATGGACGCTGGGTTATGGCCCGCGCGGCCGCCAGGCCGTTCATGAATTCCTGAAGCGCGGCGTCGACGCCGGATTAATTCCCGGCCCTGCCGACGCCGAGTTTTTGCTCGAAGAGTAGCGTCCCAAAAAAACGCACGACCCCAAGGATCACATTGAGTATTACTCCACCGTTTGGCGGCCGGGGGGCTTGCCTTGACGCGATTTGATGCTTCGCATAGAGTCGGAATTATTTCGAGGCGCAAGGCCCGCACATTGTGACGATGCAACGCGTTCTCTCCACGTATCTTTTTGTGAATAAGAAGCTGAGTGCTGCATTCGTGGGCGAAGTGGCGCGCGCGGGAGCCACCGCGATCGAGCTGTTTTGCTCGCGCGGGCATTTCGATTACCGCTCGGGCGAGGAGGCGCACGAACTGGCCGCGTGGCTCGCGGGAAATAATCTCACGCTGCATTCCATCCATTCGCCGACCACGCGCGATTTTCATCTCTCGCGGGAAAGCGGCGCGCCGCTCTCCATCTGCGATCCTGAGCGCTTGCGCCGTCAAGAAGCGGTCGACGAAATCAAGCGCGCGCTGGACCTGGTGGAACACATTCCCTTCCGCTATTGCGTGCAGCATGTGGCGCGCTCGCGCGATGTTCCGGACGAACGGAAATGGGATGCCGCGTTCAGTTCTCTCGAACACCTGTCCCTGTTCGCGCGCCATCGCGGCGTTACGATTGCCATCGAAAATACTCCAGGCGAAATGGCCACTCCCGCGAATCTGAAGAATTTTCTGGAGCAGACGCGCCTCACGACCGTGAAGATTTGCTTTGACTCCGGCCACGCCCATCTCGAGGGCGGCGTTCGGGAGGCGCTGGAAACCGTCCGCGATTTCGTCGTGACCACGCACCTGCATGATAATGCCGGCGTGCGCGACGAGCATCTGCTGCCCTACGCGGGAACGATCGACTGGAGCGCCACGCTGGCGGCGCTTCCGCCCGAAGCACCCCTCGTTCTCGAATTGAAAGAACCGGCAGCCGCGGCAGGTTCCACCGACGTGCAGGCGTTCTCGGAAACGTTACAAGGCGTTAGCCGCGTTTTCGATAAATTCGAAGAGGCGCGCGCGTAGCGGCAAGTGGAACAGGCTTCAGCCTGTGAGTTTTGGGCGGGCGGAGATCGCAATAACCAAAACCCACAGGCTGAAGCCTGTTCCACCAAATCTCGATTTCGATCAGCTCAGAACTTAATTGGGGAAAAAGCGAAGCCAATGCCGGTAGTCACGATTCAAGATGTGGGGAAACATGACGGGCAGGAAGTCACTCTGCGCGGCTGGCTGTACAATTTGCGCGAAGCGGGGAAACTCCTCTTCCCTATTTTTCGCGACGGCACGGGAACGATCCAGGGCGTCGTCTCGCTGAAAGACCAGCCGGCGGCGTTCGAACGCTTGCGCGGGTTGACGCAGGAATCGAGCGTAATTGTCACAGGCCGCATCCATGCCGATAAGCGCGCGCCCGGCGGGTTCGAAATCCAGATTACCGCAATCGAAGTCGTGCAGCGCGTGCCGGACGATACGCCCTACCCGATCCAACTCAAGGAACACGGCGTCGATTTCCTGCTGGACCACCGCCATCTCTGGATTCGCACGCCTCGCCAGGCAGCGATCCTGCGAATCCGTGCGCAAGCGGTGCGAGCGGCGCACGAATACCTGGATTCGCAGGGCTACATCCTCACTGAAGCGCCCATTTTCACGCCGGCCGCCTGCGAAGGCACGACCACGCTGTTCGAAGTGCAATACATCGACGAAGAGAAAGCTTATTTGACTCAGTCCGGCCAACTGTACGTCGAAGCAACCGCCATGGCCCTTGGCAAGGTCTACACCTTCGGGCCGACCTTTCGCGCCGAGAAATCCAAGACGCGCCGGCACCTCACCGAATTCTGGATGCTCGAACCGGAGGCCGCGTACGCGCACCTGGAAGACATGATGGTACTCGGCGAAGGGCTGGTCAGCCACGTCGTGCAATCGGTGCTCAAGAACCGCGCGAGGGAACTCGAAACGATTGGCCGCGACACTTCCAAACTCGCAAATGTTTCCGCTCCCTTTCCGCGCATCACCTACGACGAAGCAATTGAAATTCTTCAGAAGCAAGGGAACCCCGCGAAGTGGGGCGACGACTTCGGCGGCGACGAGGAGACGATCCTATCCAGTGCCTACGACCGCCCGGTGATGGTGCATCGCTATCCCGCCGCAATGAAGGCGTTCTACATGCAGCCGGACCCGGAGCGGCCCGACCTGGCGCTGGGTTTTGACATGCTCGCGCCCGAGGGTTACGGCGAAATTATCGGCGGTGGCGAGCGCGTCGCCGACTACGATTTGCTCCTGAAGCGGCTCCGCGAACACAACTTGCCGGAGGAGTCGTTTGGCTGGTACCTGGACCTGCGCCGCTACGGGAGTGTGCCGCACGCGGGCTTCGGCCTAGGCCTGGAACGCACGGTGGCCTGGATTTGCGGAACTGAGCACATTCGTGAAGTCATTCCCTTTCCCCGCATGATCTACCGCGTGTACCCTTAGTCACGCCGCTAATCCCGCCCGCGTGGGGGGCGAGCCCCAACTGGGGCAAGCCGGACCGGCAGCCAAAATGGCGCAAAAAATTCGCATCATCGGAGTACCGATGGACCTCGGCCAGAGCCGCCGCGGAGTGGACATGGGTCCCTCGGCGCTGCGCGTGGCCGGGCTGCAAACGCGGCTCAAGTCGCTCGGCCACACGGTCGAAGATATAGGCAACGTGAGCGTAAAGCAGCCCGAGGAGCAGCACTACGGCGAAAAACGCGCGAAGTACTTGAATGAAATTGCCGAAACGTGCCGCGGCCTGGCGGAAATGACCGAGCGCACGCTCGCGGAAGGCTACTTTCCGCTGGTGCTCGGCGGGGACCACTCCATCGCGGTGGGCTCGTTTTCGGGAGTGTCGAATTATTTTCGCGGGCAATCGAAGCGCGTGGGGTATCTGTGGCTGGACGCGCACGGCGACATGAACACGCCGGACAGTTCGCCTTCGGGCAACATTCATGGCATGCCGCTCGCGGCGATTATCGGCTACGGCGCGCCGGAACTTGTCGAACTGCTCGGCTACAAGCCGAAAGTCGAGCCGCGCAATGTCTGCCTGGTTGGCGTGCGCGATCTCGATCCCAAGGAGCGCCGCTTGATCAAAGAATCCGGCGTTCACGTTTTTACCATGCGGGATATTGACGAGCGCGGGATGCGCGACGTGATGAGCGAGGCGCTGCGCTTTGTGAGCGACGACACCGACGGCGTGGGCGTCAGCCTCGATCTGGATTTTGTCGATCCGGACGACGCGCCCGGCGTGGGCACTCCGGTGCGAGGCGGCGTGACTTATCGCGAGGCGCACCTGGCACTCGAAATGATTGCGGACAGCGAGGCGATGGTGTCGCTCGAAGTCGTCGAAATTAATCCGGTGATCGATCTGCATAATCAGACGGCGTTACTGGGCGTTGAAATGGTCCTGTCCGGATTAGGAAAGAAGATTTTGTAGTACGCCAGTGGCGCATGCTTTAGCTTGTGAGGTTTTGGTACTTCATTGAATTAAACCTTCACAAGCTAAAGCATGCGCCACTGAGGCGTCGCGGTCCACATCAATCATGACTATGGAAAAAAAACGGCTACGCATCGGCATACTTTTCGGCGGGCGATCCGGCGAGCATGAAGTCTCGCTGATCTCGGCGGCGTCGGTCATTTCCGCGCTCGATCCCGAAAAATACGAAGCGGTGCCCATCGGCATCACGAAGGACGGCAGATGGCTGGCCGGAACCGCCGCGCACAAGATGCTTCCGCCCTTCGCAGAGGGCGCTCAGGGTAAACCCGCGCTCGGCGAAGTGCTGCGCACGGGTGAAAGCGTAATGCTCTCCGCCGACCCAAATGTAGCGGCGCTCGTTCCTGCGAGTGATTCGCGCGCCGAGGCGCTGCATGTGGACGTCGTGTTTCCCGTGCTGCATGGCACGTTTGGCGAGGACGGCGCGGTTCAGGGCCTGCTCGATCTCGCCGGGCTTCCCTACGTCGGCTCAGGCGTGCTGGGCTCCGCCGTCGGCATGGACAAGGATGTGCAGAAGCGATTGTTCCTGCAGGCCAAGCTGCCGGTGGGAGAATTCCTCGCGATTCCGCGCGCGGAGTGGGAAAAGTCGCGCGCGAAAATTCTCCGCGAGATTCGCAAGAAATTCCGATTCCCCGTTTTCGTGAAGCCGGCGACGCTCGGCAGTTCCGTGGGCATGACCAAGGCGCACGACGCGAAAGAACTTGCCACCGCCATGGACTTCGCCGGCGAATTCGCGCAAAAAATCATGGTGGAGAAAGCGATCCGCGGCCGCGAAATCGAACTTTCCGTTCTGGGCAATGAAGATCCGAAGGCGTCGATTCCGGGCGAAATCATCCCGCACCGCGAATTCTACGATTACGCCGCGAAATATCTGGAGGAAGGCACGCGCCTCCTGATCCCCGCGAAGCTGACCAAAGCCCAGGTGAAAAAATTCCAGGAATACGCCGTGCGCGCTTTCCGCGCGCTCGATTTGCTGGGCATGGCCCGCGTGGATTTCTTCCTCGAGCACCGCACGGGACAGCATTCTGCTCAACGAAGTCAACACCATCCCCGGCTTCACCTCCATCAGCATGTACCCGAAACTCTGGGAAGCTTCCGGCCTGCCCTACCGCGCAGCTGCTCGACCGCCTGATCGAGCTCGCGCTGGCGCAGCACCGCGAACGGCAGCGCACGAAATATACGATTGAGCTCCCTGCCACGTCTCCCTCAACCGCTATCGAATAGACGATTTTAGTAGCGCATGCTTCCGTGGCTGTTTGAGAAGTTGAAATCGGCACGTATTTGTAGTGCCCGCCTTCAGGCGGGCACTTTGGAATCACGCAGATGCCCGCCTAAAGGCGGGCGCTACATGAACCGGAACCAAGTTTCTCTCACAGGCTCTTCAGCCTGTGGGGTTTTGGTCTTACTACGACCGAACTCCGCAAGCTGAAGCGCTGCTTGAAAAGTACTAGAACCCAAGTCCAACCAAGATAGGCCCTTCCGCTCATTGAGTTCCGCGCCTCCCGCTTGAGAAAGTTGGAGTGTCCAATAACGCGGGCATTCAACGAGGAGGAACAACATTGAAAAAGTTGACTCTGTGGCAATTCGCGGCCCTCATGGTTGTTCTGGCATTGATCTCTCCCGGCGCTGACTTTCGCCGATGTTTCCAAACAGACGAAGGAATCTCTGGACAAATTGTTGTTGGGAAGGAAGTCAAGCCTCTTGTCGAATTGCCCGCCACCAAAGAAGGCCTGGATGTCTATATTGTCGCTCCCGCACGGCAAGCGCGTGGACGACCGAGGGCTGGATCTCGGCGAAATGAGCAAGGAGCTGAAGTCCAAAGGCGTCGGCGTGGAAGCTCAGCAATGGGAAACCATTACGGACGTGAAGGTGGACGGCGACCATGTCGAAATTCATCTGGGTGGCGGCGGCGAGGGACGCCGCGGCGCCAATCACGCGAACAAAGTAGGCGCCGGCTACCTGCGCGCCGGAGGTTCCCGCGTGAATTTCCGCTACATGACGAACGTGACGGACCGCGACCTTGCGCCGGAGGCGTTTCTCAACTTCATGTCGCGCGTTCTCGATGTCAGCAAAGTTCAAACGGAAGTGGCAGCCAAGGCCTTTCCCCAGGAAATCCAGACCGCGATCGCAGCGAAAACCGTGGTCGAAGGAATGACCTACCAAATGGTGCAGATGAGTTTCGGCGATCCGGAACAGAAAAAAATCAATGACACAACGGACAGCACGTTTTCCGAAACCTGGTTCTATCTGAAGGACGGCCATCGCTGGGTGCTCACGTTCGTTAACGGCAGCGTGAGCAAAGTCCAGGTGTATTGACGTAGCCTCGAGCGCGAATAATGTGCGGTACGCGTTCCGACCCTTAGTAGGAGAGCGCTTCACAGCCTGATTCAGTATTTTCCAAGTCCGGTATCCGCCCGGCGGACAAATGCTCGACCGGCTGGCAACTGTCCTGTCCTACTCAAGTCTCTTTCAGGCGACATCGCGCCTCGCGCTAGTCTATAATGGCGCGTTCGGAAACGCAGTATTCAGGATTATGCCGATGCTTTCGATTCGCCCTGCCACCGTCGATGACGCCGCGCTGCTCGCCGCGATGATCCGCGAATTCGCGGAGTTCGAGCATCTCGCGCACGAAGTGAGCACGACGGAAGCAGGACCTCGTGCGCGACGGCTTCGGCCCGCACCCGAAATTCCGCGCCGTCATCGCGCGAATGGGACGGCGAACCTGTCGGGTACGCCATGTTCTTCGATTTTTATTCCACGTTTCAGGGGCGCGCCGGATTGTTTCTGGACGACATTTTTGTGCGGCCCGCCTTTCGCAAGCACGGCATCGGCACGGCTCTGATCAAGCACGTCGCCGGAATCGCCTGGCGCGAAAAATATTTCTGCATGCGCTGGGAAGTTCTGGACTGGAACAAGCAGGCCATCGAGTTTTACAACAACCTCGGCGCGGCGTTTCTGGAGGAATGGAAGCCGGTGATCCTCATCGGCGACGCCCTCGAAGCGGCCGCCAAGGGAACCGCGTAAGCCCCTTCCTTTCACCGCGTAGCATGCATTGTTCACTGTAGTTCACTGCATGCCTGCCCCTACGTGTTCGTTGCAATATTTTCGCCCGCTCAAACGTCTTCATTGTGTAGATGGACAAGGCAGCGAGCACATACTGGATCATGGCTGAGCAAGACGAGCGGCTCACCGAGACGATCGGCCGGGAACAGGGCCGGCTGCGCAATTTCATTCGCAGGCGCGTCGCCGATGAGGCCGACGCGGAAGACATTTTGCAGGACGTCTTCTACGAACTCATCGAAGCCTACCGGTTGATGAAGCCCATCGAGCAGGTGGGCGCGTGGCTGTATCGCGTGGCCCGCAACCGGATCATCGACCGCTTCCGGAAGAAAAAGCCGGAGCCGTTTTCCGCCGATAACAGATCCGGACGACGAAGACGGCGATTCGCTGTCGCTCGAAGAATTGCTTCCATCGCCTGATGCGGGACCGGAGGCCGCCTATGCGCGAAGCATCCTGCTCGAAGAACTCGACGCGGCGCTCGACGAACTCCCGGAAGAGCAGCGCGAAGTGTTCCTCGCGCACGAATTCGAGGGGCTCAGCTTCAAGGAAATTTCCGCGGAAACGGGAGTCAGCGTCAACACTCTGCTCTCTCGCAAACATCACGCTGTTCTTTATCTTCGGCGGCGGCTGCAATCCATCTACGACGATTTTTTAAGCAAATGAGGAGAATGAACATGAGAGGAAGAAGGTTTTTGAGGGTATTGAAAGTCGTGGCCATCGTAATCGTGGCCTTCACGGTCTTCGGTTTCGTGGTCACGCATTTGTGGAACTATCTGATGCCGGGACTGTTCGGACTTCGTGCCATTACGTTCTGGCAGGCCGTGGGATTGATGGTCCTGGGGCGGCTGCTCTTCGGCGGATTCCGGCCCGGGCGCGGCGGGTTCGGCTGGCGCGGCGAGATGAGGCGGCGCTGGGAACAGATGACGCCCGAGGAGCGCGAGAAATTCCGCGAAGGCATGCGCGGCCGTTGCGGCCAGTCCGCGCACGCCGGCGCCCCAGCCGAATCCGTAATAGCGATTCCAAGTGGCGCATGCTTTAGCTTGTGAAGGTTTGTCGCTTAATCTTCGAAAAGGACAAACCTCACAAGCTAAAGCATGCGCCACTCGAACTGCCATGAACACGCAGCCGTCACGCAATTCCTTGTGGCTCCGAAGACCGTACCGTAAACTAACTGCTCAGCCGGATATGAACACTCCCTGCACACCCACGCGGCCGCGCCCTATGAAAATGTCCAAATTTTTCGTCTTTGTCGGCGTGCTGTTCGCCATTTCCGTGGTTGTGTACCTGACGACCACGCCGCGAGGGAAGGAAATTCCGCTCACCGGAATCGTCACCGGCAATGATGTGATCGTGAGCTCGCAAATCGCCGGCCGCATGATCCGCCTCACCGTGGATGAAGGCTCGCAAGTCCACAAAGGAGACTTGATCGCGGAAGTCGATCCGGCGGAATGGATCACGGCGCGCGATTCCGCCGAAGCGAATATCCACATGCTGGAGAACAAAGTCATTTCCGCGGCGGGCACGCGCAGCTGGACCGACGATCAAACCAAGGCTTCCGTGAGCCAGGCCGAAGCCACATCTGACGTCCACGAAATCCCAACTCGCGCAGGCGCAGGCCAATCTCTGGCGCGATCAGACGACCTACAAACGCGAACAAAGTTTATTCGACGCCGGTGTGGCCGCCGCGCAGGACCGCGATCTGGCTCTTGCTGCGATGCAGGCGTCCGACGCGGCCGTCAAATCTCTCGAGGACCAGGTGCGCGCGGCGGAGGCGCAAGTCGCCGTGGCCACCGCCAATCGCAAGCAACTCGACGTGCAGCAAAGCGATCTGGCCGCGACGCGCGCCCAGCTGCAGCAGGCGCGCGCCGATAAAGCCACGGCGGACGTGCACCTCGGCTACACAAAAATTTACGCGCCGCTGGACGGCATCGTCTCCGTCCGCGCCGCGCGGCAGGGCGAAGTGATTCAAGTGGGCGAGCCGATCGTGACAGTTCTCGACGTGGACCATCTCTGGGTGCAGGCGGATATGGAGGAAACTTATATCGACCGCGTCGGCCTCAATCAGCGCGATCAAAGTTCAACTCCCCTCCGGCAACATCCTGGACGGCACCGTGATTTTCAAAGGCGTGGAAAGCGATTTTGCGACGCAGCGCGACGTCAGCCGCACCAAGCGCGACATCAAAACATTTGAAATTAAAGTGGCCATCCCCAACACAGGCCGAACGCTCATGTCCGGCATGACCGCCACGGTCCTGTTGCCGCCCCTGCCTTCGGAGCAAAGCTGGTGGCGAAGGATCGGGCTTTAGTGGCGCATGCTTTAGCCTGTGGGGTTTCGGGACCTTGCAAGGATCAAAACCTCCACAAGCTGAAGCCTGCTGCCACTTAACCGCAAGCTGTTACGCGAAAAGGGCATTGACTCCAAGAGCCCCATTCATCACGGAAATGAACACCACCGACCCCAACGCGATCGAAGTCACGAAACTGAAAAAACAGTTTGGCGATTTCGTGGCCGTGAAGGAAGTGAGCTTCACGGTGCACACGGGCGAAATCTTCGGCCTGCTCGGGCCGAACGGCGCGGGAAAAACAACGCTGATTCGCATGATGACGACGCTGACGCCGCCCACTTCCGGGACGGCCGTCGTGGGCGGGCACGATGTGGTCACGCGACGCCGACGGCGTTCGCCACGCCATCGGCGTGATCCCGCAGGCGCTCACGTCCGATCCGGAACTGACCGCGCGCGAAAACATGATGATCCACGCGAAGCTCTACGGACTGACAAGCGCCGAGCGCGAGCGATTGATCCCGCAATTATTGGAATCCGTCGGGCTCACGGAATTTGCCGACAAACTGGTTGGCAGTTTTTCCGGCGGAATGCGCAGGCGCCTCGAAATCGCGCGCGGCCTCGTCCACTCGCCCAAAATCATGTTCCTTGACGAGCCGACCACCGGCCTCGACCCGGTGTCGCGCACGGCCGTGTGGGAAATGATCACCAAATTGAAAGAATCCGCGGGCCTGACCATTTTGCTGACGACGCACTACATGGATGAAGCCGACAAGCTCTGCGACCGGATTGCGATCGTGGATCACGGAGTGCTCGTGGCCCTCGATACGCCCGCAAAATTGAAGGACAGCGTGCCGGCCGTCGATATCGTGGAAGCGGAATTCGAGAATCCGCCCGCGGACTGGAACGCGTCCCTGGAAAAACTCGAGCGGAGTCGCGAGCGTGGCCGATCATGACGGCATCACTCACATCTCGACGACCAGCGGCCCGCTCACCGTGCGCGAACTGATGGACCTGGCGCGCGACCGCGGCGTAAACGTCCGGCGCGTTTCCGTGCAGGGCACGACGCTCGACGACGTGTTCCTGTACTACACGGGACGCCAACTCCGCGACGCGGCCTCCGAAAACGTGAAGCGCGACGTGAGCCATTTGTACAAATAAGGAACGGCCTGAAATCGCAAGATGTTTGATAGAGGTGCGCAGCGGAGTTCGAATTTGCTTTTTAGGAGGGCCGACCTTCAGGTCGGCCGATAGGTATCGAAGTAAATCGGCCTTTAGGCCCTGAAGCTTCAGGGGCTGAAGCCCGCGAAGCCGCAGACCTGAACGTCCGGGCTAAAGCCCGGACCTCCGAAATCTCGAAATTCCGAAATCTCGGAACCGGAACAGCAGCGCATCAATCAGGAGAACCTGAAATCCAGACCGCATGAAATTCCAGCGCATCTCCGCCATCATCGAACGCGACATGCGGAAATTCCTCCGCAGCCCCGCGCTGATGATGAGCTCCATGATTTTTCCGCTGATGCAGCTCATCGTGCTCGGCTACGCCTTCGGCGGAAAAATCAAGGGATAAAATCGCGGTCGTGGACGAGGACCGCACGGTCTACTCGCGCGACCTCCGCGAACGCTTTGACGCCATCGTGGCCGGGCCGCAAACGATGCAGGTGGAGAATTACAATTCGGTTTCCGATGCCATCGTGGATTTGCGCGCGGGATTCGTTCGCGCCGTCGTCTACATTCCCGTGGATTATTCGCGGCGCGTCGACCAGGGAAACCGCCCGCGCATCGCCTTTATCGAAGACAACACGGACAATTTCGTCACCTCCGAAATCCTCACGCGCATGCAGGATCTGGTGAAGGACATCAATCAGGGACTGAACCCGTTCCAGCCGGGCCAGCGCTTGACTGTCCCGTTGCCGCGCCTGAATCCTCTCGTGGATTTGCAGGTCGTCGAACTGTATCCCTACATCGAGTACATCAAGTATTTGCTCTCGGGCTCGATTGCCATGTCCATTTTCATCGTGGCCATGATCGGCGGGGGCATCACGTTCATCGACGACAAATCGCGCGGCCTGCATGAAGGCTACCTGGTCACTCCGATCACGAAAACCGAACTGATTCTGGGTCTTATTTTTTCCGGAGCGATCAAGGGACTGATGGCCGGAACGACGATCACCATCATCGGCGGCCTGATTGCGGGGATCGACCGCCTGTGGGATCCGGTGCGGTTGCTTTATCTCATGTTTGTGCTGGGCACGACTTCGGTGGCCATGATCAGTTTCATGTTTCTGCTGATGGTCCGCGTCAGCGATCCGCTCGTGCCGCGCGCGATGTTTGGCGTGCTGAATACGCTGCTGTACTTTCCTTCGGGAGCGATTTATCCGGTCGAGGGATTTCCGGTCTGGCTGCGGTGGATTTCCTACATCGATCCGTTCACCTATGCCGTTCACGCGCTCAAGGCGCTGCTCCTGAAAAATACCGGATTCTCGGGCATCTATTCGGATATTCTTATCCTGACCGGATTTTCCGTTGTGCTGGTCAGCCTGTCCGTTGCTTTCTTCAAGAGGCAGATTTAGCATGCGAGGAGGAGAAACGTTCATGGGAATACTCGACGCCGGCGCCGAAGAACCCAAATCGAAGGCCCTGCGCTACGTCATCAGCGGAGTGGCGCTGGCTCTCTTGCTCGGCGCGAGCGTGTGGTATTTCCTGCGCTACACCACGGAAAAACACACGGTCGAGCACTTCATGCACGCGGTCGTCACCGGAGATACGCAGCAGGCCTACCAGATCTGGCATCCGCACGCGAGTTTTTCCTACCAGGATTTCCTCAGTTTTTGGGGACCGAACGGCTATTACAGCCCGATCAAAACCTATCGGATCGAAAGCGCGGAAGTGCCGCCGAAGGGCGGCACCGGCGTGGTGATCGTCGTCGAGATCAGCGCGTACGACCCGTTTCCCAAAGCCGGAAGAAACGATAAAGTCCGCGCAAAACCGCGAAGTGCAGCTCTGGGTCGAGCGCTCCGACCAGTCGATGAGCTTTCCCCCGCCGTAAGTAGGACAGGCTTCAGCCTGTCGGCTTTTGCACTTTGCGTTGGGGCAGACAGATCCGAAACCCGACAGGCTGAAGCCCGTCGCTACTTGAGATCGCGCACGGCGGCGAACAACTCGTCCGGGCGTAACCGTCGAAGTGCCCAGTTTCCCCACCACCACGCCCGCTCCGGCATTGGCCAGAACCGCGGCCTCGCGAATCGGAACGCGCGCCGCGACGGCAAGCGCAAGCACGGAAAGCACCGTATCGCCCGCGCCGGTCACGTCGAATACCTGGCGCCCGTGCGCGGAGCGATCGACTCCCGCTTGCCCCACGCGCGCGTAGCTGATCTCGCTGCTCGTCGCCGAAACATGGAAACCTTTCGGCGACGTGTCTTCAAACACGTTGAGCCCCTCGGAACCTCGCGTGATCACGACGGCTGAACATCCGAAATGCGCCAGCAGGGCTCGCCCCGCCTGCTCGACCGACTCGTCGTCTTCGAGCGAGCGGGTGACAAAAAATCCGGCTTCTTTTGCATTGCACACAATCAGGCTCGCGCCTCGATAGGCGAACAATCGCGACGTCTTCGGCTTGACCAGCGCGGGCACGCCGCGGCGATGGCACTCCGTCAGCACGCGATCCGCAAGCGAGTCGGTGACCACTCCCTTGTCATAGTCCGAAACGACCAGCGCATCGAGACGCGGAAGCGCGGCCTTGATCGCGCGCACCAGGCGGTCTTCGAGCGCGCGGCTGAGCGGCTCGCGCCGCTCGCGGTCCACGCGCACGATCTGCTGATGCCGCGCGACGATGCGCGTCTTTACGGTCGTGACGCGCGACGCGTCCGCCGCCACTCCCTTCGTCGTCATTCCCGCCGCATCGCAGAAGCGACCGGATCGCGCGCCCTTCTTCATCCTCTCCGACCACGCCAAATGGAAACACCGTGGCGCCAAGCGCGGCCAGATTCGCGGCCACGTTTCCCGCGCCGCCCAGCACCTGGCTTTCGTTCGCGAAGTCCACGACGGGAACCGGAGCTTCCGGCGAGAGCCGCGTGGCCGAACCCCACACGTAGCGGTCCAGCATGAAGTCGCCCGCCACGCCAATCCGCCGGCCGCGAAGGGCCTTCGCAAAACGCGTGAGTTTTCGGCTGTCGATGGTCATATTCCGGGGAAGGACGCGTGCGTGGTCTTCGATTTCTTCCGCGCCCGCCTGGTCGAAAAACGGTGTTTGGCATACGCACGCACTCTAGCAGACGACGATTTGTCCGGAGCAACTTCCGCAATAGATTGATGATGATTCAATTTCTGAGATATGCCAATCTCGGCGATGGTGGCGCGTTTCCGTAGTGCCAACGTCCCGCACGACTCTGCGATCGCTTTCCACAAATCGAGAAACTCGCCGGCATGAAGCCGGCGCTACCTAGTCACAATCCCTTCGCTTTGCGAAACGCGCGAACGACTTCGGCGGGATCGCGATGCTCGCCATCGACCGCGTAATTCATCAGGCGCATTTCGTCCACGGATATTTTCCCCGCCAGCGCGCCGATCGCGTCGCGCACCTCGGGATGTTTTTCGAGCGTCGCGCGGCGCACCAGCGGCACGGCCTCGTACGGCGGAAAATAATGGCGGTCGTCCTCGAGCGCGACCATATGCAGCGACGCGATCACTCCATCGGTCGAGTTCCCGGCCACCAGGTCCACCTGCTTGTCCGCGAGCGCGCGGTAGAGCAAGCCGAGGTCAAGAATTCGCGGCGCGCCGGCAAAATGCAGCCCGTACGCCGCCATCCAGCCGCGATATCCGTCCGGCCGCTCCATGAATTCGTAGCCGAACCCCGCGCGCCATTTCGGGGCGTAAGGCGCGATGTCGGAAATCGTGCGGAGATGCAGCTTGTCCGCGTCGTCGCCGCGCACCACCATCGCGAATGTATTGTTGAAGCCCAGCGGCGGCATCACTTCCACGTTGAACCGCGCGCGATACTCTTCCTGCACGCGGCGCAATACTTCGCGAAGGATCATTCTGAACGGAGGATCGTTCAGGACGGCCGTGAGCGCCGTGCCCGTGTATTCCGGATAGAGATCGATCTTTCCCGAGACGAGCGCATCGTGGCAAATAAACGTTCCGCCGAGATTCAGCCGCCGTTCCACGCGCAGCGCTGAATGCGCCTCAATCTGTTGCGCAAACAATTCCCCGAGCACAATCTGCTCGGTGAAATTTTTCGACCCGACAACAATGGTTTCCCCGCCGCGTTTGCCGCAGCCGCGCGCCAAACAGCAAAGCGCAAAAACACAGCAGCAATGCGCCAACGCTGGTTTTTCCGAATTGAATTCGAGTAACCAACTGAGCATGGGACGTGTCGCGATGGCACGCGGGGTTTTCGTAGCGCCGGCGTCCCGCCGGCATTCTTTCGCGAGGTGAAATTTGAAAAGCTGCCGGCGGGACGCCGGCGCTACAACGTCGCGACGAAATGTGGCGGCAGATCATCTCCTGGCGATGCTCCGCTGGAAGTATCCCAATCCCGAATCGGCCGCGATCGCCAGGCATGCAGCGGGAATCGCGCCCGCCAGAATGACCTGATTGTTGACCATCGCCAGTCCGCGAAAAATAAAAACTCCCAGGCCTCCTGCGCCAATCGCCGCCGCGATCGTGGTCACGCCGATACAAATCGCGGTCGCTACGCGAATCCCCGCGAGCAAGACAGGAGCCGCCAGCGGCAACTGCACTTGCCAAAGCACCTGCCGCGGAGTCATCCCCATGCCGCGCGCCGATTCGATCACCGCCGGGTCAACCTCCGCGATCCCGGTGCAGGTATTGCGCAATATGGGCAGCAGCGCATAGAGGGAGAGCGCCACGATGGCCGTACTGGCCCCAATGCCGCCGATCCAGGGCACCGGGATCAGGAATCCAAAGAGCGCCAAGCTCGGAATCGTCTGTACGACATTGGCGGCACCGACAACCCAGCGCTGCAGCGTTGCGCGGCGAACCAGAGCAACTCCTAGCGGCAATCCAATAGCGAGCGAAATCGCCATCGATGCGCCGACGAGGCCAATATGCTCAAGGGACCGTTCAAAGACCTCCCCACGGTTCCGCAGGAAGAATTCATACCAGTTCATTGCACCCCCTCGTGAGGCCCGCCCGAATCCAGAGAGGCGGCAAAAGCTTGAATCTCCGGTTCAGGAGCTTTGAGAAACTCCGCAGGGGCGTACACCCCAACCAGCCGCCCATGATCGAGCAGGGCGATCCGTGTGCCCAGGAAAAGGGCTTCTCGCACGTCATGCGTGACGAATACGATTGTTTTCTTGAGGCGCAGGGCCAGCGCCCGAAATTCTCTCTGCAGATCGGTGCGGGTGATGGGGTCGAGCGCGGCGAAAGGCTCGTCCATCAACAAGATAGGAGGGTCAGCCGCCAGGGCCCGGGCCACCCCCACGCGCTGCCTCTGGCCGCCCGAGAGGTCGGAGGGACGGCGTTTCGCAAACTCCTCAGGCGGCAGGCCGACCAGAGAGAGCATCTCCCTCACGCGCGCCCGGATCTTCTCTTCCGGCCAGCGCTCCAGTGCCGGCACGAGGCCGATATTTCGCTCGACAGTCCAATGAGGAAAAAGCCCGGCGTCCTGAATGACATATCCAATCCCGCGCCGCAGCTGGATAGGGTCCCAGGAGGCGCTGGGACGCCCGGTAATGAGGATTTCGCCCTCGGTGGGCTCCAGGAGGCGATTAATGAGCTTTAGCGTCGTGGTCTTGCCTGAGCCGCTGCGGCCGAGCAGAATGAGCGTTTCGCCCTGGGCAATTTGGAGATTCAAGCCAGAGATCAGGGTGGCGCCGGACGGCAGCCGATACGACGTGGCGCGAAACTCCAGGGCGTATCCATTTTGGAATCCGTCACTTAGCGAAGTCACGCGCTAATGCCTCCGTATCCTCAAAGCCGTCACTCTGCTTCTACAAGAATCCATGCATTGACTTCCCCTTGCGGAGCATCTAAACAATTGCGTTCTCCAGTGTCCCGACTTCCCTTAATTCGGGATTCCTGGCCCACTGCAGGGCATATCAGATTGACCGGGGGAACTCCATGAATCCGCCAGCAGTGGCAAAATCCACCTGGGTTGAACAACTCCTTTCTCGACTTGAAGAGGCGCGAACGCACAGCGACGAGCTCTTTAAAGTCGTTCGCCCGGAAGCACTTTACGACCGCCCTGTCCCGGAACGCCACCGGATTATTTTCTACCTGGGCCATTTGGAGGCGTTCGACTGGAACCTTCTCAGTGAACCACTGGGACTATCTTCCTTTGACCCCGATTTTGACAAGCTTTTCGCCTTTGGCATCGACCCTGTAGAGGGTGGCTTGCCTACAGATGAACCGAAGGACTGGCCGAAGGTTGGCCAGATTCGAGAATACAACCAACGGCTTCGAGACCAGTTGCACGCTGCGATCTGCTCTGCCGGCGCAAAAGATCCGAGTCTTGCGCACCTGGAAAACGGCCGCCTGCTCGAAGTCGCGATCGAGCACCGCCTCATGCATGCCGAAACGCTCTGCTACATGCTGCACCAGTTGCCCCTGGACAGCAAATTGAGCCAGCCTTCGCCCCCGCCGCTTTCGCCGAAGGCCCATGGCCAGCGTTGTGTGGAGATCCCCCCCGGGATTGCCACGCTGGGATTGGATCGCGGCGAACACGCGCCGTTTGGCTGGGACAATGAATTCGAGGAGCACCGCGTCGAAGTCCCTGCATTTGCGATCGACGTCTTGAATGTCACCAACAGAGACTATCTGCGATTCATGCGCGACGGCGGCTATGAACGCCGCGGCCTCTGGAGCGACTCCGGATGGGAATGGATCACTTCCCAGGAGCATCGCTACCCGTCGTTTTGGATTCCTTGCGGCGATTCCTGGCGCTATCGCACGATGTTCGCGGAAATCCCCATGCCGCTCGACTGGCCTGTGTATGTAAGCCACGATGAAGCGTCTGCGTATGCCCGCTGGGCGGGAAAGGAATTGCCGAGCGAAGCGGAATGGCATCGCACCGCTTGCGGAACTCGCAGCGGCGGCGAACGCGCCTACCCCTGGGGATCGGACGCCCCGGCCGCGCGGCGCGGGAATTTTGATTTCGAGCGCTGGGATCCGGTTCCCGCCGGATCGTACTCCGAGGGCAACAGCGATTTCGGCGTCGCCGATCTCGTGGGAAATGGCTGGGAATGGACGCGCACTCCGTTTGCGCCCTTTCCAGGGTTTCAAGCATTTTCATTTTATCCGGGGTATTCCGCGAATTTTTTCGATGGGAAACACTTTGTGATGAAGGGCGGCTCGCCGCGCACGGCTGCATGCATGTTGCGTCGGTCGTTCCGCAACTGGTTCCAGCCGCATTACCCGTATGTATACGCCAAGTTTCGCTGCGTCGAACACTGACGCTTATGTAGGGGCACGGCATGCCGTGCCCCTACATAAGCGTCAGTGTTCGACGTAGGTACAAATGAATGGAATCGAGGAAACCCCATGGCTACCGCGGTGATCGCTCAACATTCGGGACCGGATATTGCGCGCGAGGTTCGCGCCGGGTTGTGCCGCCCCGGACAGAAAGAACTGCCGTCAAAATTTCTGTACGATGAGATTGGCTCGGCGCTGTTCGAAGTGATTTGCGTCCTGCCGGAATATGGATTGACGCGCGCCGACGAGCGAATCCTGCACCGCCATGCCTCGGAAATTGTCTCCCGCCTGGAGCCGCAGGTCCTGGTCGCGGAACTGGGCAGCGGCAGCGGAAGGAAAACGCGATGGCTGCTGGAGGCTCTCGCGCGGCGCCAGTGCGCGACGACGTATTGCCCGATTGAAATTTCTCCCACGGCGCTGGCCCGTTGCGAGAGCGAACTCGGGCAGATCGAATGCGTCAGCATTGTCGGATTCGAGCGGCCCTATCTGGACGGGCTGCTGGCGGCCGCGGCACGGCGCGGCGAAGAGGATCACCTGCTGGTGCTTTTTCTCGGAAGCACGATCGGTAATTTCGATCGCGACGCCGCCGAGCGTTTTCTTACCGAGGTGCGCCGCATCCTGTTCTCCGGCGACGCGCTGCTGCTCGGCACGGATCTGGAAAAACCGCTACCGCAATTGCTCGCGGCCTACGACGATCCTCTCGGCGTCACCGCCGCGTTCAATCTGAATTTACTGGCACGGATCAACCGCGAACTGGGCGCGGATTTCGACCTTACGGCGTTTCGGCACGAAGCGCGCTACAACATGCAGCAGCAGCGCGTCGAAATGCACTTGCGCTCGACGCGCGATCAGATCGTCACGATCCCGCGCTCGGCGTGCAGCGTTTCCTTTTTGAAGGACGAAACCATCTGGACGGAAAGCTCGCACAAATACCGAGCCGAGGATATTTCAGCGATGGCGGCGCGAAACGGTTTTCGCTGCGATGCGCAGTGGATCGATACCGAGTGGCCTTTCGCGGAGAGCCTGCTGATCGCGGGGTGACACCAAGTGGCGCATGCTTTAGCTTGTGCGGGTTAATGCTTGCAAGCACTAAAAGCCACAAGCTAAAGCATGCGCCACTTAGGCGCTGCGCGCCGCCGTTACGCGCATCACGGTTTCGGCGCTCCAGGGTTGTGCGGCATCGAGCTTCACATTCCAAACGCCCAGTATTTGCGATCCCTGGTAGACGCGTTCGAATCCTTCCTCGGATTCCGAAACCGTTTCGATCGGCGAGATCCACAACTCGCTTGCGCCGCGCGCTTCAATCTCCACGGCCACGTCCTGCCATTCATCCACGAGGCGCACTCGCGGTCCGTCGACCACGCCGCCCCATTCCAGAAGCTTCCTGCCGCCGGCAAATTCGATATAGCGGTCGGGCACATTCGGAGCCAGCAGATTGACCACCATTTCCAATCCCACGGTAAATTGAGCGGGACCTCCGGAACCAGAGTCGAGAGGCGCGGGCCCCTTGGGCGCAAGTTCAATACGGCAGCGAACATCGAAGCCCTGCTCGTTATTTTCGAAGTGCAGGACCTTCGCCGCGCACAGTATGCGATCCGGATCCACGCCCGCGATCACCTGGCGCAAGGGCGCGCTCGTGGACAGCTTGATCTCCTCCGCGCCCGCATGGTCCACGATGTAGTCTCCGCCCGCGAACGCGGCGCTCTCTTCGAGTCGCAGGGCTTCAAAGTCCGCGTGCGTTTTCTCCGGCGCAAAGAGCAGGAGGCGGAACGAGTTTCGCGCCCAGCGGTCGTACTTCAGCCGTTTTTCGAGGCCAGGTTCCTTGGCGACCATCTGATCGTGAATCGAGGCGACCTTGGCGGCGAAGGTGGCCGCGTTCTGCAATTTGGAATGGTAGGCTTCGACGCGCCGCTGGAGCGAATTGATCAGTGTCACCGCGCTCGGGCGAAAATCGAGGATTTCCAGCGTGCCGCCATCCGAAGGTTTGATCAGGGCCGCGAATTTTGGTGAAGTAATCTCGATTTCTTCCCTGCCGTCCGCGTCAAAATCCAGCTGCGTCATCGTCTGGTAGGGCTTTGCGCCGTGATGAAGGGAGTCGGCAATCGTCTCGGCCCGGACCAACTCGCGCCACAATTCCGTCCTCAGGTGCGGGGCGTAAAGCCCGCCGAAAATTCCGTGCCAGTACGCGTCGTTGCATTGCGAGCGCAGCAGGTGTGTGAGCGCTTTGGCGCGCAACTGCTCCACCCTGGCGGTCTTTCTTACGCCTTTCCCTCCGCCGCTCCGCAGTTTCGAGGAAACTCGCAGCATTTTCTTTTGCAGCAGGTTGGACTCGGCATACTTGCTGAAAAATCCGCGCCAGAATCCGCCGCGCAGGAAACGCCGAACATCGGGCCGGGCCGAAAATTCCTCGAGCAGCGCGTGAAATTTCAGGCGAACTGAAGTAGGCAATACCCACTCCATCATCTCCGTATAGGAGGCCGTGGGCAGGTCCACGCGGCCCATCGGGGCATGCGTCGCGAGCGCTTCCCCGGGCGGGACCATTTCCAGCCACTCAAAGTTCGCCTCCATGGCGCTGAAAAAACGGTCGAGCCAGCCGTCGCGATAGCAATGTTCGTAGGTATGCGGCCAGGCGCCGAATTTTTCCATGTCGTCGCCCATAGAGGCCATTCCGCCCGGATGGTCGCTCGCGGACCGGCGAAGGAACGCGACGGTATCCTCGACGGTGCCGAAGGGGAGGAGATAACGGAGTTCCTGCAAGCCGGGGATCACTTTCACCGTTTTTCCGCATTCGTCGGCGATGTAATAGCCGAACAGTTCCGGAATTTCGCGCCCCGCCGTAAGGAAGTGGCTGTCGTCGACCAGCGTGTATTCCACTCCGGCTTCCGAGAGCGCCGCGGGCAATTGAGGCTCCCAGACCCGTTCCGCGAGCCAGGCGCCGGCGGGCCGTTTTCCAAAATGTTGTTCGACAAAATCGCTCAAGCGCCGAATCTGCTCGATTCGATCTTCGTGCGGAATAGCGATCAGAATCGGCTCGTAAAATCCTCCCCCGGCGATCTCCACCTGGCCGCGCGCGACGAGCGCGCCGACCCGCTGAATATATTCGGGATGCTTTTCGACCAGCCATTCGAGGAGAGAACCGGTATAGTGCAGGCCTAGACGAACGCGCGGGTGGCGCGCCACGCACTCGACAAACGGCAGGTAGGAACGCTCGTAGGTGCGTTCCATCACGTCGTCAAAGTTGCCGACAGGTTGGTGCGCGTGAATGAGCAAAACCAAGTTGAATTTCGGCAAGCAAGAACCTCGCGGCCGCGCAGGCCAATCATGATAGCGCGGGTCGGGACAAAGGGAGAAATTCAAATCGGCGATTGTCACGATTACTAACTGCGACGACCCGGGGCCTTAGGACGACTTCCAAGGGCGTCTGCTATGATGCCGTATTGATCGTTCCATGTGCATGAAGGCCCAAAATACACATGAATTCTCATGAAAAAGATCGGCTGTATCAAAAAGGACTTGAAGCGTTCAATTCCGCGCATTTCTATGACGCCCATGAGCATTGGGAGGAAGTGTGGCTCGAAACGCCAAGGCCGGACAAAAAGTTTCTTCAGGGGCTGATTCAAGTTGCCGCCGCGTTTCACCACTATTCCCGTGCAAACCTGCTCGGGACGCGAAACTTATTACAGGCTGGGCTGCTGAAACTCGATTGTTTCCCCGAAGTTCATGGCGGACTGGAAATTGAGGCGCTCCGCGAAGCCGTGCGAGGATGGCTTGCCGCTATGGAGGCCGGAGAAATTCCGGAAACGAGGAAACCGCCGCGGATCGGGCAACAGAAAGGGCACAGAGGCTCCCAGTAACTCGTGCTCCTTGCGAGATTGACTTAGCCAAATCGCCTGGGAACGCCAATCGGGAGATTGGCGTTCCCGGGGTTCACGCGGCCCGCTCTCCTCCGGTTACTTTCGAGTGCCGCTTGAACAATCGCGGGAAAAATCTTGGTTTCTCGCCCATGGCCACGCGGTAGTCGGGATTCGACATGAGGAAGCCGTCTTCGACTTTTATCCTGCGGCGCAATATCTCGAGATCTCCGAGGGTTCCGATGATCGCTGTGATCCAGGCCGTGTGGATCATGGGCAGCGAAAAGATTTCCATCACCACGGCCACGTAATTCGGGTGGCGCACCCAGCGATAGGGCCCGGAAGTCACCACTCCCACGCGCGACGATTCCATCACCTCCACGTTCCAGTGCACCGCCAGCGTTCGGATCACCCACCAGCGGAGAAGATTGGCGAGAACAAACAGCACAGCCATCGGAATCGGCCAGCGCGGGAATTAACGGCCGATGAAGGAGCAGAACTTCGAGCGCCCGCGCACACAAGGACGCCGCCATGCACGATCACCATCCAGCGAAAATGAGGTTCGGGAATTTTTCGAACGCCCTGTTTTTCGAGCTGCCGCTGGTTGCGGCGGGAAATCCCCAATTCCGCAAGCCGCCCAATCCCAACGAGCACCAGCAGGGCGAGATACACAATACGTCATGGCCATTGCAGCAGAATCATCTCAGCCGTGAATCCCGGGCCGAAGGCCATCAGCAGGCCGTAGCTCCCCGACGGCATTTCTCTTCGCACCAGCCATTCCTTCAAAATGAACAGCACGCTGGCGCTCGAAAGATTGCCGAAGCGGCGCAGCACGTCCCAGGAAATTTCCGTGTCGGCGCGGTTCAGGCCCAGTTCCGTCTTCCATGAAGGACAACAGCTTTTGCCCGCCGGGATGGAGAAGAAACGCGGAAATATCCTCCTGCCGCAAACCCTGGCGCGCCAGAAATCCTTCCGACCAGTCCCTTGACTCTCTCCCGGATCAATTGCGGGCACATCCTTGGAAAGCACGATGTGGAATCCGGAATCGCGCAAATCGAATCCCATCGCGTCCAGGGAATTGGGAAACAGAAAACTTTCCGACGCCATGATGCGCGGCCCGGACGCTTCGCGGCCCGTGACGACCACGCCCGCCGCGCCGTCTCCAAACAGCACCGCCGAAATCAAATTCGCCTGGGAAAAATCCTTGCGCTGAAACGTCAGCGTGGGAATCTCCACGGCGACGAGCAGCGCCGTGCGATCCGGAAACGCGGTCAGATATTCCCAGGCGCGCGCGAGTCCCGCGGCGCCAGCCGCGCAGCCGAGTTCTGTGATCGGCAGCCGCCGCACATCGGACCGAAATCCCATTTCCGTGGCGATGTAGGCGTCCAGCGAAGGAATCATCACGCCTGTGCAGGACACAGTAATGAACAGATCCACGTCGGTGGGCGACATGTCGGCCTGCGCCAGCGCCTGCGCCGTCACCTCCAGTCCGAGTTCGACGGCCTTTTCGCTGATACTCCGCATTGATCTGCGACAAGCGGGCGCGGCTCGATCGATGTATTCCACCGGAAACACGCTGTGGCGCTGGTCGATCGCGAATTGTCGATCACGTTGCGAATCGCCTCCAGCCTCGTGCCTTCGAGAGAAAACACGTCCCCATGCGGTTCTTCACCACTTCGCGCGTCAACAGGTGCGGCGGAACGGCCGTCGCAGTCCCCGCGATGGTTGCCACGGCAGGGCACGCTGTTAGTCTTGATCTTGAGTTCCGGCTCCGCTGTGCTTGCCAAGCCTGCTTCGACTTCCCAGTTTTGGCGTTCGCGTGGATGACAAGATGAGGCTCCTCTGCTCCGGCTCCGGTTGGGTATTCTCGGAGAAGAGATGCCCGGCGCCAGGTTTCCAACTACGGCGGTGAGACGAAGATGCTTGCCGGCAGGCGCCCGAGAAAATGAATTAGGATCGCCGTCCTGCCGCGACTCTACCGTCGAACCAGGACGTGATCGAACTTGCCCAAAAAGAATGCGGCGCCCTTCTTCCGCGAAAGGAACGCCGCACGAAAACCCGCTCGGACAAGTTGCCGTTTTCGGACGGTCTGGATCAGCCTTGCTTGGTATACCAGTCCGCGTTGATCGGAGTAAAATTAGCCCACTTCTCCGGCAAATCTTCCAGAGCAAAGATCGCTGTCACCGGGCAAACCGGGACGCACGCGCCACAATCAATGCATTCCACCGGGCTGATGTACAGTTGCGGCTCGGACTCAAATGCCGGCTCATCTTTCCGCGGGTGGATGCAATCGACCGGGCAAACATCCACGCATGCGGTATCCTTGGTTCCCACACAGGGCTCAGCAATTACGTACGCCATCGAGACTCTCCTTCGAGGGGTATCTGTAGCTTAAAATAACCAAAATCGGTGCTACATTTTCATGGAAAGTTGATTTTTATATCACCAAACCGGCAACAGCACAAGCCGGTTTCTCCTCACGAAAAGTATATCACGTTCAGTAGCGCGGGCTTCAGCCTGCGGGGTTTAATCTTAGCTCGATTCGTTGCACATTAACACAGCCGCTCCCTGCAATTTCCCGCTGCGCAGGTCGTTTAGCGCGTCATTGGCCTTGTCGAGGGGGAATGGTTGCGTCGTCGTATGTGCCGGAACTTTAGGCGCGATTGCCATGAATTCCGCGGCGTCTTTTCGTGTAAGATTCGCGACTGAACTGACGGACCGCTCTCCCCACAGCAATTCGTAGGGAAATGAGGGAATGTCGCTCATATGAATGCCTCCGCAAACGACCGTTCCACCCTTGCGAATGGCGGCCAGAGCGGCAGGAACCAGAGCGCCGACGGGCGCAAAAATAATCGCGGCGTCCAGTTCCTCCGGGGGATGCTCGTCCGAAGCTCCCGCCCAGGCCGCGCCCAGACCTTTGGCGAATTGCTGCGCTTTTTCATCGCCGCGGCGCGTGAACGCGTACACGCTGCGGCCTTGATGACGCGCCACCTGGGCGATGATATGCGCCGCCGCGCCGAATCCGTAAATGCCCAGCCGTTTTGCGTCGCCCGTGCGTGCGAGCGAACGGTAGCCGATCAATCCCGCGCAAAGCAGCGGCGCAGCGGCCGCATCCGAATAGGATTCGGGAATGGGGACGCAGTACCGTTCGTCGGCCACGGTGAATTCGGCGTAGCCTCCGTCGATCGTGTAGCCTGTGAACAGCGCTTTTACGCATAAATTCTCCTGGCCCGCGCGGCAATAGGAACATTCGCCGTCCGTCCAGCCGAGCCACGGCACGCCGACGCGCTGGCCCACGGAAAGGAGGCTTGACTTGGTCTCCCACGCGTGTCACGCGGCCAACAATTTCGTGGCCGATGATGAGGGGAAGTTTCGGATCCGGCAGTTCGCCGTCGACCACATGCAGATCGGTGCGGCATACGGCGCAGGCAAGAATCTGGAGTTGAACCTGGCGGCCTCGTGGCTCAGGCACGGGGCGATCGCGGAGGGAGAGCGGCTGGCCCGGTTGATCGAAAATCATTGCGCGCATAATTTGATTTTCGCTCATAACCGTTCGGCAAGGCCAGTGGCGCATGCTTCAGCTTGTGGAGGTTTGGCTCTTGCTGTGACGAACCTCCACAAGCTAAAGCATGCGCCACTAAGAACTATCGCTGTCCCGCGGAAGAAATTCCTGGCAAAGAACAGCAGATTCGCAGGGCGTTCCGCCAGGCGCCGCATGAAATATGGAAACCAATCCTTGCCAAACGGAATGTACAGCGCGGACGCGATATCCCTGCCGCACCAGGCGGTTCTGCAAATCCGTGCGAATTCCATAGAGCATCTGAAATTCAAATTTGTCCTTGGTGATGTTTTGCTCGGCGGCGAATCGGATAGCGGCTTCGATCATCTTGGGGTCCTGCGTCGCCAGGGCATGGTAGATGCCGCTCGGAAGAAGAATCTTCATGAGCTTTACGAAATTTGCGTCGACATCTTTTTTTCGGCGGAAGGCGATCTGCGAGGGCTCTTTGTAGGCGCCTTTAACCAGGCGGATACGGCAGCCAATCTCGAGCAATTCGCGAATATCTTCTTCGCTGCGGTAGAGATACGCCTGGATGACGGTTCCCATGGCAGCGGTTTCCGCGCGGAATTGTTTGACCATGCGCAGGGTGCGGTCGGTGTAGGCCGAGCCCTCCATATCCACGCGCACAAAATTTCCAAGTTCCTCCGCGCGGCTGGTGACGGCGCGCAATTGCTCGGCGCAGAATTCGCCGCCGAGGTCGAGGCCGAGATGCGTCAGCTTGAGAGAGACGTTTCCCTCGACTCCCGCCGCCGCGATCTGCTCCAGCGCCTCCGTGTAGGAGGCGCGGGCGCGTTCCGCATCCTCGCGCGTGACCACGTTTTCGCCGAGGTGATCCAGGCTCACCGTCATTCCGGCTTTGTTGCAGGCTCGCGCCGCTTCGATCGCAGGGGCCAGGTCCTCGCCGGGAACAAACCGGCGGGCCATGCGGCGCGTCGTGCCATTGGAAGTGATCCAGCGGCGAAGCCGGGAGCTTTTGGCGAGTTCGAGCAGCAGCGCGCGTAACATGGGAATTGTGCCGGCAGCGCGGTGAAATGAAGAGCGATTTCAGCGGTCCGGAGGGGCCTCGAGAAATTTCTCGGCGTCGATCGCGGCCATGCAGCCCGAGCCGGCGGCTGTCACGGCCTGCTTGTAGTGATGGTCCTGAACGTCGCCGGCGGCGAACACGCCGGGAATCTTGGTCTGGCTGCCGTGATGCGTGATGAGGTAACCGTTTTCGTCCATGTCCAGCTTGCCGCTGAAACACTTTGGTGTTGGGCTCGTGGCCGATGGCGATGAACACGCCTTCGACGTCCAGCTTGGAAGTTTGATTCGTTTCGGTATTGCGCAGCGTCATGTATTCCACGCCGCCCTTGCTTACATCCGAAATGTCCTCGACGACGACCGGGGTGACAAATTGAATTTTTTCATTGGCGCGCGCGCGATCGACCATGATTTTTGACGCGCGAAATTCCTTTCGCCGGTGCACGAGGTACACTTTGCTGGCAAACCGCGAAAGAAAATTGGCTTCCTCCATGGCCGAATCGCCGCCGCCGACCACCGCGATTTCCTTGCCTCGGAAAAAATATCCGTCGCAGGTGGCGCAGGTGGAGACGCCGTAGCCGATCAGTTTGCGCTCGGACTCGAGGCCCATCAGGCGCGCGGTCGCGCCCGAGGCGATGATCAAGGAAAGAGTCTCATAGGTGTCGTTGCCCGCCGTAATCTTGAACGGCCGCTTGCTCAAATCCACGTCCGTGATCGCGCCGGACTTGAATTCCGCGCCGAAACGCTGCGCCTGCTTGCGCATGTTTTCGATCAAGTCCGGCCCGAGAATTCCGTCGGGAAATCCGGGGAAATTCTCAACCATGGTGGTGAGCGAAAGCTGCCCGCCCGGCTCGTAGCCGTCGATCACGACAGGCTTTAAGTTGGCGCGCCCGGCATAGATGGCGGCCGTCAGTCCGGCGCAACCGCTCCCGATGATAATGACGTTGTTCAAGTGGTTTTCTCCCTGCCTGCCATTGGATTCACCAGCACGACGCCGCGATGCAACCCGCGAAGGACGGAAGTTTAGCACTCCGGCGCGGGCGTGCGCTTCGATAAAATCGCCGCAGCCATTTTTCGCGTGCAACGCTGGCCTCGCCGCCCGGAATGGGTGATAATGCCAGCGCATTTTGCCATCCATGGGAGGTGATCTTGAGCCGCGCACCAGGCACTTACGCCGTGTTCGATACTTCGCAGGGGACGATTGTCATTCGTCTGTTCGAAAAGGAAGCGCCGCAGACCGTCGCGAAATTTCGTCGGCCTCGCGGAAGGCACCAAGGAATTCAAGGACCCGAGCACCGGGCAAAAAGTGAAGCGCCCGTTTTACGACGGACTCATTTTCCATCGCGTGATTCCGCAATTCATGATTCAGGGCGGATGCCCGCTGGGAACCGGAACCGGCGATCCCGGCTATCGCTTTGGCGACGAGTTTCATCCGTCCCTGAAGCACGACAAGCCGGGAAAACTTTCCATGGCCAACGCCGGACCCGGACACGAACGGCAGCCAGTTTTTCATTACCGTCGCGCCGACGCCCTGGCTCGATAACAAGCATTCCATCTTCGGCGAGGTGGTCGAAGGAATGGATGTGGCCACCAAAATTTCGGAATTGCCGCGCGGATCGAACGACAAGCCGAAGCAACCCGTCGAATTGAAATCCGTGAGAATCGAACGGGCCTGACCGGCCCGAAGCCAGCATGCTAAACCCGGCCAATTTGTTCCGGATGATGACCGAGTTCATCTTCATCCTGCTCGGCGGATTTTTGGTCTGGGTCGGATTGAGCGGCCGGCTCGACCCTGGAAATTTTAACCCGCGAGGCCCGGCCTGGCTGGGCCTCGGCGCGGTGCTGATTTACTGGGGCGCGCGCACGCTGGGCCAAAACGGCGCGCGCGGCGCGAGAACATCGGATCGCACCGTCGCGCAAGTAGGCGGGGCTTCGCTGATCCTGGTTGGATTGATGATGTTGTCGCTCGTGTTTGTGGAATTTCGCCGGGTGGGAATGGTTTTTGCAGCCGCCGGAATGATTTTGGCGCTGCGCGGGATCCTGGCCGCGGTGTTATCGCTGCGGGCGGACTAGTCTGCGGCCAAATTCACGCAAGCCGGAGGAATGTGCCATGCTCAAAGAATTCAAGGAATTCGCGATGCGCGGGAATGTGCTCGATATGGCCGTCGGCATCATCATCGGCGCGGCGTTCGGGCAAATCGTCAACTCGTTTGTGCAGGATATTTTGATGCCGCCGATCGGGAGGCTCCTCGGCCACGTCGATTTTTCAAATCTGTTTGTGAACCTGTCCGACACGCATTACGCCACGATCGCGGCGGCCAAGGCGGCGGGCGCGGCGACGCTCAACTACGGCCTGTTCCTGAATACCGTCATCAATTTCCTGATCGTGGCGTTCGCCGTGTTCCTGCTGGTGCGCCAGGTGAATCGCCTGGCGCCGAAGCCGGCTCCCGCAGCCGCGCCCGCAACGCGCGATTGCCCCTATTGCCTGAGCACCGTGCCGGCCAAAGCGACGAAGTGCGCGCACTGCACGTCGGAACTTCGTCCAGCGTAGGGCGATTCCCAGTGGCGCATGCTTTAGCTTGTGGTTTTTCTGATGGTGCCGAGCGGAAAATCCACAAGCTGAAGCATGCGCCACTATTGGCTTCGGGTGGGCGGCCTTGTTCTTATTGATGTGTTCCTTCAGGCGGGCGGCGACATCGGCTTCCTTGCCTTCCTCCAATTCCTTCATCACTTCATCGAGGGCGAAGTGGACCACGTCGTGATGGTGAATCTCGTCCGGCGACACCAGATCGCTGAAGCGCAGCCAGAGACGGTGCACGAGGCGCACTTCGTTGGAAGTGAGATTCGGCGCGTGCGGGCCGAGCAGGAAAAATTCGCGCTGCCCTCCCGGCGTGAAAATTTCCAGATTAAATTGCGGGCGCGGATCGGGGAGCTGCTCCCAGGCGAGGCCGATCTCCCTGGCCTCTTCGGCCGAGTGACGCCTTCGCCGAGCGGCCCAGGACGATAGTGCTGGCTTCCAGCTTGACCGCGGCATTCAGGATGCCGCCCCACAGGTCATTGGCGGAGACGACGGCCAGACGAATCGGCTTGCCGCGCTTTTCCGCCAGCGACAGGGCCTTCGTGAACAGGAATTGCTCGACGCTTCCAAATAGCTGCTCGGCTTCGAGTTCGCTCGATCCCGAGGCCGACCGGCGGAGAAGGCGCACATGCATCACGACGACGTCGCGGCGCTCCGTCCGGACGCGGTCCAGAACCGCCTGCAAGTGGTACAGCGCGTGATAATTGCTGACCGGAACCAGAACGCTCCCGGGCCGCACCCCGACGGATTGCCGGGTGAGTTCTTCCTGCGCCGCGACGTTGAACTGATCCATTTCGACGTGCGCTGCGCCGCGATTTCTGTGCGTGATTCGTTCGGATACCGTGAACACGCCGAACATGACGAACGAAAAAATCAGCCCGGCGACGGTCGCGCTCGGCTTGGTGAACAGGTTTACGATCGCGATCAGAAATAAGATCAGCGTGATCAGCGCCAGGCCCAAGTGGAATTTCCCTGCCGAACAGATGAAAATTCAAAGGCACGCGGTATTCGCGATCGCCGGGATGCGTGTAGCGGATCACGAGCACCGCGATCCCCTGCATCGTGAAACTCCAGATCACGCCGAACGCGTACAGGTTGGCGAGAAACGTCACATCGCCGCGGCTGGCGATGATCGTCAGGATCTGGAAGAGCACGACGATGTTGATGATGCGATGGGACGTGCCGTATTTGCGGTGCGGCTGCCGGAACCAGTCGGCCAGCACGCCATCCTCGGAAACGCGATTGAGCACGCCGTTCGATCCCACGATGGCCGTGTTCACGGCGCCCGCGAGGATCAGCGTTCCCACCGCGACGACGAACACATGAAAGGCGAGCCGCAACGCGAACGGGCCCGACCAGGCTCATGGACAAGCCGCCAATCAGATTCTCCAGATATTTGCCACGTATGCCGTCCGGAATGATCATCACCGCGAAAAACGATACGAGGGAAGTGAAGAGCAGGCTGTAAATGAAAATGATCAAGCCCGCCTTTTTCAGATTCGGCAGCTTGGGAGCTTCGATCTCGCGATACACCTGCGCGAGCGATTCCTCGCCGCTCATCGCCAGAACGGAATGTCCGATGCCGACAAACACGGCGATCATCGGAATCATGTGCACGATCTGGCTGCCGGAAAGCCAGCCGAGAGACCGCTTGTCCAGCTGAATATTGGAAGGCGTGGGAAACGGCGGGAGTTGCGCGCCGCGAACCCAAATGGTGTACGCGCACCACACGATCAGCATGACCACCATCACCGTGGTGACCTGCATGATTTTCAGGGCCTTGTCGCTGGATTCGTGGACGCCCTTGATATTTTCCCACCAGAAAAAGAGCGTGACCAGGACGGCGAAAAACGCGGCCGTCGAATTCTCCGAAAGCACGATGCCCAGTGTGAAAGTAGGCAAACAACTTCGTTGAGCAAGCCCGGCCAGGTATTGCCCCGCGGAAACGCCGCTGATCGGGCCGGTCAGAACATAGTCGAACATCAGCGCCGAAACGGAAAATTTCGCGAGCGTTCCCGCCCAGCGCTTCCTTGACCACGCGGTACACGCCGCCGCGCACGAACATGCTGCAGCTCTCCACGTAAACCGCGCGCACGCAGTAGGAAAACAGCATGACGCCGAGGATGAACCAGGGCGCCGACTTCCCGATGAAACTCTCGGACTCGCCGCCGGCGTAATAGGCGGAGGATGCCAGGTCGTTCAAAACAATGGCGGCCGCGCGCCAAAAGGAAATGAACGTCAGCATGGCCGTCGTGGCCACAATGACGCGAGGTACGGTTATTAAGGGAGTAGGTTCGGGTCTTTGGCCCGCAGGTGTCGATGACATAAGACGTAAAGAATGTATAAAGATTTCATTATGGCATCTTTATGAGGGAGTGTCCACGCGGAAAGCCATTCTCCGGCTTATTTTTGCTTGCAAATGCGTCCCTGAGAAAATATACCCTTGCATCTCAAGTTGCCGGATGTATGAACGCCGAGGCTTTCAAGATGCTTCGTTTGCTTTTCCGAATTGGAGGGGTTGCGTTCCTATTTTCCGCAGGAGGCATGCATGCTGCCAATCAACTGGAATATCGCGATCCAATACGCAGGGCTCGTGGGAATCGCCGAGTCGGTTCAGCCGGCGGGCAGTTACGGGCCGAACGAAATCGGCCAAATCAAGACGGCAGGTTATACATTTCTTCAAACCATCTACGGAGACGATCTGGCAACGGACATCGATCCACATTTGGGAGACGTGGTGACCTTTGGTTTCCTGGCTGTTTCCGGCGCGAAGGAACTGGTAGCGGCAATTCGGGGTACGGACTCGATCCTGGAATGGCTGCATGACGCTTCATATCTGATGGTGCCGTCTCCCATTTCCGGCAGCCATGGGTACACCGAAGACGGGTTCACCACCGTGTACCGTTCGCTGAGAATTGGAAAAGCCAACGGCTCGCCCTCCGCAAAGGACGCGATCAAAGGGTATCTCGACACCGGAGCAGCCGGCAGCGTGACGGTCTGCGGCCACAGCCTCGGAGGAGCGCTGACAACCTTGCTCACGCTCGATGTGGGGTTGAACACCTCGTGCCGCACGCCTGTGGCGTATACGTATGCGAGCCCGCGCACCGGGGAACATCTCTTCGCCGGCTCTTATAACGCCGCGATTCCTTCCAGCTACCGAATCGCGAATCGCCAGGACCTGGTGCCGAAATTGCCGCCGATCCTGCCCTTGCCGTACGAGCACGTCAACACACAGTACGAATTAAATCCACTGCCCAATCAGATCAAGTCCTCCATCCCATGCATGCATCATCTGACCACCTACCTTTACCTGATGGGCCAGGCCGCGGGAATCGCTCCTGCTCCGCTCGATGCGGATTGCGTGGCCACGGGACTCGATCACGTCTAGCTCAAATTTGGCCGGCGATTCGGCTACGATGAGGAAGCGAACGGACAGGACACTTTCCGTGCCAGCTTGGGCGATCGGGGTGAACGAAAAATCGCGTGGCGATGTAGCTTGGGAAAACCAATCTCCAGATTGGCAGTACAAGGAAGAAGGTGCCGGGCGAACGCCGGACCCCGCTCATTGAATCCAATCGTGTTTCGGGCTCAAATGTATACTTGCGATGCGAAAGAGGGTAGTGTAACTCATGCTCAGACGGGTTAGCTCACACTTGCTGCTTCCCAGCAGGTACCGGAGGCGCCTGCTAGCCCCGCCGGTGCCTGCCAGGTTTTACCCGCCCGCCTTGAATCTAGCCTCCCAGCTCAGGGGACTTTACGCGCGGGTTGCCCGCAGGCTGCGGGTCGATCCCTCCTACGTGAGCCGAGTCGCTCGCGGGGAGCGTCAATCGGCGCGGATCGAAAAGGCGCTTCGACGCGAGATCCGCAGCATCTTGCAACTTCTCAGCGAAACGAATCGCTCCCGCCGCCGCACATTTAAATCTTAGTTATTTTTACTTTGTGATTAACATCACGCGGGTCCGTGACCGCGCGCATATCCGTCCACGCTCGCCCTGCTCAAGATGATTTCGAAGGGAGAGCGGAACAATGGGAAAACGCGGTCAATCTTCGAGGAAAGCGAGCGGGAAGAAGCCGGGCAGCAAGACAAGGGGCGATCCCAACCGGCAGGGAACCGAGACTGGCGCGGCGCAACAGGAAAAGATCCCACCGGAGCCGGAAGGCAAGGAAGGTTCACGCAAAAATCCGAAGCCGATTGAAGTGATCTTTCAGGAGGAAGTTGGGCGCGAATTGGAACCGGAGGAGCGCGAGATTCTACTCGGCATTCATAGGAAGCGAAGGAAATCCAAAGGAGGGCCCCGGAACCGCCCCTCCAGCCGGAACAGATGACTGACTAAACGAGAATTCGGATATGGAAGGCGAGCCGAGTCCTTAGCGAACGGGCATTTTCTGCGGAATTTCGGCGATCGATTTGCCGATCGACTCAAGATAGTTTCGCGTATAGCCTTCGAGGCCGGTTGAAAAATCGCGCGAAACGTCCGCCGCTCGTTCCTGCAGAATTCTGGTCATCTGGCTTTCCAGTGACGCGAGGAGCGACACGACATTGTCCTGCGCCGCTTTCTCGAAATTTTGGCAAAGCTTCGATAGGGTATCGTTGGTTCTGACGGCGATTGCATCGGTTTTTTTATCCAATTCCTGTTGGACCTTGGCCAAACTCTCGTTGGCGCTGAATTCCATTTGGTTCTCGAGACCCGTATAAATGGCCTCGGATTCCTTTTTGAATGTGGTTTGAGAGACTTCCAGTTTCTGGATGGAATTCTTCGCGTCCACGAGCATGGGCGCAACCTGCTCGCGGAGGCGGGATACGAAGCGGTCCACGGCTTCACTGCGCGCCGTTTCCATGTTGCGCTGCACGCGCTCGGTCGCGCTGGCCGCAAGGCCCTCGATGTTCCGGTTCACTTCCTTGACCTGGCCCAGCATGTGCTGCCGGGCGCTTTCCGTATCCTGCTCAATCTTTTTCAACCAGACCGCGTAATTATTCCGGACGCCGGCCTCATGCGCTTCGCTCAGTTCCTTCATGGCCTGGCGGGCAATGACCTCCTTGGAAGCCATGATGGTGGACTGGATGGTCTTGACCGCCTCGGTTCGCATTTGCGCGCGAAATTCCTCCAGCAGCCGGCCCTTTTCCTTGCTGAGAGCCGCGGCCGCCGCTTCATGCGCCATGATTTGAATCTGCTCGCCGAGGCCAACCATCAGTTGCGCGATGGGCGCAACCGAAGGGGCCGCCACAGGGCTTCGCTCGGCTTGTGGAACGCGGTCCAAACTCGTGTTCGGCGCCGGGGCCGGTGATGCCGGCAGGTCTTTCCTCGCCACTACCTTCAACTCCCGTCCGGAGGCGGCAGCTTCAATCGCTTCCTGCAGCCTGGGTGGAAACCAATCGTCGGGAGGGGAGGGGATGCCCCAGATATTTCCGTAATTCTCCAGTTCGACGGCTACCTGGAAGAATTTCTCCTTTCCGCCGAGCTTTTGCACCCACTTCACTTTGGCCCGGCTGGAAGATCCGGCCGAGCCTTCGTTCAGCGGCTTGACTTCCAGGTAGACCGTCTCGCCCTGAATGACTTCGTGTTTCGACTGGTAGGTGCAGCCGTGGCAGTTGACGGACAGAGTGGTGACAAGTTCCTGATAGGGTTCGCGCATGGCTCCGACGCCCCCTACAACCAGTGGTATTGCTTTATCGATGCGTTTGCTGCGCCGCTGCTGTGCGGCTGCGTACGGATGGGACGACACGGGATCCTCCGGTAGGGGCTGAATTAAAAGGATACTTGAGAATGTGGGCGGAAGTCCGAGCAAGAAGCGGGTCCTGTTGCCGAGGAGTTACCATCTTAACTGATTGGATTCAAATGGGGTTAAAGATCAGGGCTGGAGCGGTACTCGCGGGCGCATTCCTGGCAGGGGCAGATGGTTCTCAGGAAATCGAAACTGAAGATTCCGGCCGTGTGGCCGTCGTTGAAATCAATCTGCAGGGCGTAGTTGCCGACGGCGTGAGCGGCCTTTGCGGTGAGCTTCGGCTTGAACATGGGGAGCAGCGGCGAGCTGAGCGGCGGGGCAGTCGAGGCCGAGGGATTTTCTTTTCTCAGTTGCAGGTCTTTTTCCTGCCCTTGCGCTTTTTTCATGCGCTCGTCGTTGCACATCGCGCAGGGGCACTCTTCGCGGAGATAGGCGAAATCGTAGTGGCTGGAGTGGCTGTCAGCCCAGGTGATGTCGACGCCCGCGCCAGAGGACACGTGCACTTTTACGCTGGCCGGTTTTCTTCGCGCATCGATGGGAATGGGCATGGCTTCGGCTGCGTTACTCCTTTGCGAGAGATGGGGCGCTGATGCGGGCCAGGCGGCCGTGTTCGAGCTCCACGCGGCGGTCGGCGAGATTTCCGATGGCCTGCGAGTGGGTCACGACCAGAATGGTGTGCCCCGCGGCATGCAGCTCGCGCAGCAGTTTCAGGACGACCGCCTCGTTTGCCTCGTCAAGATTGCCCGTGGGCTCGTCGGCGAGAATCACTTTCGGCTGATTGATCAGCGCGCGGGCGATGGCCACGCGCTGCTGCTCGCCGCCGGAAAGCTCCGCAGGGATGTGATTTAACCGGTCGCCGAGGCCTACGCGCGCCAGGGCTTCCGCGGCCTCTTTTTCATCGGTGATGCTGTGAAAATACTGGGCGAGCATCACATTTTCGACGGCCGTGAGGTATGGGACCAGATGAAATTGCTGAAACACGAAGCCGATTTTATCGGCGCGGTAGCGCGTCAATTCTCGTTCGCCGAGGTTGCCGATTTCCAGGCCGTCGACAACCACGCGGCCGCCGGTAGGATGATCGAGGCCGCCGAGAATGTTGATGAGCGTCGTCTTGCCCGAGCCGGACGGGCCCATGATGGCGATCCACTCGCCCGCCTCCACGTCGAAGCTCACGCGGTCCAGCGCGCGGACTTCGCCGAAGCGCTTTTCGAGTTGCTCGACCTGGACCAGCGGCGCCATCATTCTCCTCGCAAGATTTCCGCCGGGCGCACGCGCCCAAGCAGGCGCAACGGAAACGCTCCGGCCAGCGCCACGCCGACCGTCAGTGCAATGGTGATAGGCAAGACTTCAAAGCGCGGCGAAATGACGACGCCGAAAATGCGCTCGCCGATCCATCGTGCAAGCACAACACCAACCAAAAACCCAAGCGTGCCGCCCACCACGCCCAGTGCGCCGGCCTCGGCGAGAAACAGACGCATGATGCGCGGCACGGTGCCGCCAAGCGCTTTCATCAGGCCTACGTCCCGCCGCCGCTCCATCGCCAGAGCCGCCATCGAGGCCAGCACTCCGAGCATCGAAAGAACCAGAATCAGCGCGATGGTCCAGAAAATCAATCCGCGAATTCGCCCCAGGATCGTGCCCTCGGCTGCGGCGATTTGACGCACGGGTCGCACCTCGAGGCCCGGCAAATTGCCGGCGAGCGTGCGAGTAACTGCCTCGATCTCCGACGGAGTACCGGAAACGCTCAATTGCACCAGGCTCACGCGGCCGGTTAGACCGGCAAGGGCTTGCGCGGAATCAAGGTTCGTCAGGATTTGATTATCCTCGGCGCCGCCGGTTGTAACAATCCCCGCGACCGTGAGGGAGATGTCGTGATCTCCCGAGCGCAAGTGCACCGAACTGCCGGGCGCGAGCCCGAGTTGGCGCGCGGCGGTGAAGCCTACGAGGCAATGCTCGTGGTCATCGCGGGAAGATACCCAGCCGCCCTCAAGCTTCCACCAGGAATTCATTTTGGCGACCTGGTCAAACCAGGTTCCCGCCAGAATTACGGGCTGCGTTCCGGAATTCGCCGCCACGTAAAGGTAGGGCGCGGCGGCCATGACTCGGGGAAGGTGCAATGCGGCGATGCGGTCCAGAACGGCGGCATCGGCGAGCGCTGCATCGCTGCTTCCGGCCGGCGGAGCGACTACCACATTTGCGCCGAGCGTGCGGAATTCCTGCGTCAGTTTCCGCTCCGCGTCCAGATTGACATTGAGCAGCGCGGAGCAGACCGCTGCTCCGCTCGTTAGCGCGATCAGGGCCACAGCAAGGCGGCCCCGGCTCGCGCCGAGCAACTTCCATAAGATTCGCAGGAACATCGAGCGGCTCGCCACGTCCTCACTCTCCCCGCAACACGGGAGCGGGATCGACGCGCGAAGCACGCCCAAGCGGCACGAGACTGCCCAGCAGCGCGACCACTGCCGCGAGGACCAGAACGATCGGAAGCAGAATCCAACGAAGCTCGGGAGCGACTCCAAAAATTCCAATACCGAGTGCGCGCGCCAAAATAATTCCCAGCGCGTATCCCAGGACGCCGCCGACGAGGGCAAGAAACAATTGCTCGGCAACAAAAAATGCGCCGACGGCGCGATGGCTCGCGCCCAGCGCCTTCATCAATCCAATTTCCGAGCGGCGCTCGAGCACGGTGGTCGCGGATGTCGCGCCTACTGCCAGCGCCGCCGCGAATAATGCGGCGATCGTCACGATCCACATCAGGCCGCCGACGCGAGTCAGAATCCGCCCCTCGCCTTCGGCGACCTGGCGGATCGCGCGCACTTCAACGCCGGGAAGCTGCTGCTGGATCTGGTGCGAGATCGAGGAGATGTACGGGCTGCAATACCAGCGGTCATATTCGACCGGAGTCATCGTCGCGGGATCGCGCTCGGAAAATGCGTCCGCGGGTTTCGTCAGCGCGCTGACCAGCAGAGTCCGATATTCGCCGGGACGGCCGGCGAGATCCTGAGCGATTTTCAAGGGCGCGAGAATCGCGTTGTCTTCGCGGCCTCCGGTGGAAACGATGCCTGTGATCGTCAGCGTGCGCGACTGGCCGCCTGCCTTGATATCAAGTTTGCTGCCCGCATGCAAATTCAGGCGCTGCGCCAGCGCCACGCCCGCCACGGCTTCCTCGGAGGCATCGGAAAACCACCGGCCATCGATGTGCCACCACGGATCGGTCGCTGAAACTCCCGTCACGAATTTGCTGCTCGTCTGGAACCGGAACCGTGTGGCTGTACCACGTGCCGATCAATTCCTCATGCGCATCCGGTTGTGCACCTGCCGAGGCAATCGCCACGGGCACATCGAGAAACGGCGCGAACCCCACGACATTGTTGCGCCAGAAAATTGTCTTCAATTTGCCGAGATCGCCTTCGGGCAGGTAGGCGCCGGCATCCACGGGCCGGTAATCGACCCCGCCAATTTCAAGCGGAAGCGTGTCCGACGCAGGCGTAACGAGCAGATTCGCGCCAAGGGAACGAAATTCCCGCGCCAGGCGGTCGCCTACGTCGAGAGCGACCTCAAGCGTCGCGGTCGCAACGGCCATGCCAAGCGCGAGCGCCGCCGCCGTGAGCACTTTCCGGCGCGGCTTTCGCGTGAAGGAATCGCTGACGATTCGAAGAAACATGATTTGGTAACTCTAGCCTGAATAACTCACTAAACCTTCAAGTCGCGTCTCAGTAGCGCGGGCTTCAGCCTGCGGGTTTTGGACCTTGCTAGGACTAAACCCCGCAGGCTGAAGCTCGCGCTACTCAGAACCTGCGTTCAAAAAAATCCATCGCGGACACTTGAAAAATGCAGGTTCGCTAATTAGAAACCCGGCTTCTCGCTTCGGTCAGTTTCGAAACGTCGATCACCAGCGCGCCATTTTCCGTGCGCGAGGGCACGCCGACGGGATTGCATCCACCCGCTTCACCGATTGTCGGGATGTAAATGGCGGAGGCGCAATTGCGGCACACGACGTTCGAACCATCCTGGCGATATCCGGCCATGCCGCAGATCAGGCAGGCATCGAGCGCGGTGCCCCAGCTGCCGTTGGGCTTTCGAATCACCATGAATCGCAGGCTCGTTCCGCTCGCATCCACGCTGTAAATGTGAAGATTCGCGTCGCTGACCTCGGACAGGGGAATTCGAACCTCGCCGCTATCCGACTGGATCGACTTGGCCTCGGTCGTCGCGGTCACGCGCGTGTACGCGAATTCCGCGGCCAGAATCAGGATGACGGCGGTGCAGGTGAAGGCCGAAGCGAACGCCCAGCGGCGCTGCTTGCGGCGTTCCCATTCGAGGCGGCGGCGTTCCGCGGCATCGGGCACGTTCTCCGTGGCCCGCCCGCGCGCGGACATCCATTCCCGCAGGACAAGAAGCGCCGCCGCGCCGAGAATCACGGTAAAAAAGAAAAACTCGTTGCGGACGATCGGGCCGACGTAGGCCATCTCGACGCGGCTGGAGGGCAGCCACATGGCCTCGCTCAATTCGTGAACGCCGGTCAGCGCCAATTGCACGGCGACGATGATGAGAATCGTGCTCGTCGCGGAAAAAAATTTCCCGAGGGAAATTTTCAGCGTCCCCTGGAAAAAGAAGACGCCCACGGCGACGGCAACGCCCAGGCCCAGAAGCGTTCCGATCCAGACGGCCAGGCCTTCCCTGGAGAGCTCCACGGCGCGCAGAATCAGGGCCAGTTCGGCGCCCTCGCGCACCACCATGAGGTAAACAAAACTGGCGAGACCAATTCCTGCGGAAAACTCGGTCTTCGCCGCGTGTTTTTCGACGCGTTTTTCGATTTCCGTTTTCAGGTGCCGCGCCACGCGGTTCATCCAGACGATCATGGTGACGACAAAAACTGCGGCGACCAGCAGCAGCACCCCTTCAAATCCGTCTTCGCTGACCTGCCAGCGCTCCAGCGCGATAGCGACGGCCAGGCTGGAAACAACCGCGGCGATTACGCCTCCCCACACCCAGCGCACCAGATTCGCGCGGCCGGTGCGGTTCAGATAAACCAGTACGATGCCGACAACCAGGGCGGCTTCGACACCTTCGCGAAGAGCGATGAGAAAAGAAGAGAGCAAAAAGCAGTCCTTAAGTGTTACTCGCCAGCTAAACGATTTGCTTCAAAGGTTCGTGGGGCACGGCATGCCGTGCCCCTACGAACCTTTCACCACAAAGGCGAAGCCTCGACCCAGGGTGGGGCCCGAAGGGGACACCCTCTAGTTGCAACTCATTCGCAACTGGAAATACAAGTGTACACGGCCCTATCCGCCTCGGTCAAGGCCGCTGATTTCAATCGATAAAATCCCAAATCTGAATTCTCAAATTTGAAATTTCAAATTTCTACCGCCCCGGTGCGTCCCCTGACGGTAGAATAGGCATCTACATGATTCTAGCCATGATTGAGCCCCGATGCCACCTCGCAATTCGTTGCCGAGCGAACCGATTCGCCACCGTTTTGGGGCGATTTGCGGCAATCGCTTTTGCGGGATTGCTCGCCGTGGCTCCGGCATTGGCCCAAACTTCGGGCGGCCCTGCGGTGCCCGCAGCCCCCTCGGCACAGGCTGCAAAGCCATCCACGCCTCTTCCCGAACCGGACAAGGGCCGCGCGCGGAAAGCTTTTCAGGCAGGCCGCCGCGCGGAACAATCTGGCGATTGGAAAGCGGAGTTTGCGTCGTATAACGAGGCGGCAACGTACGATCCTTCGAATCGCGAGTATGCAATCTTGAAGGAACACGCGCGATTTCAAGTCATCCAGTCGCTCGTCGATGGCGCGGAACGCCAGGCCATTGCCGGGAATATTCCCGCTGCGCGCGCGCTGCTGAACGAAGCGCTGGTGATCGATCCCAACTATGTAGTTGCGCAGGAGCGCCTGGCGGAATTGACGCCGAGTCCTGCCGAAATGGAGCCGGAGAAAGGGCCGCGGCTCGGCGGCTTGCCCCGCCTGATCCTCACTCCCGGCACGCAGGCGTTCGATTATCGAGGCACGATTCGAGGCGCTTATGAGGAAATCGGCAAGCGATTCGGCGTGAAGATGGTGTTCGACGGCGATCTGCCCGATCGCGCGATTCGCTTTCAAGTTCCGGAGCTGGACTTCGACACGGCGGTGATGGTGCTCTCGCGCCAGACGAAAACCTTCACCCGCGTTGTGGACGCGCACACCTTGTTTGTCACCGAAGACAGCCCGCAGAAAGAGCGGGATTACGCGCTCGAGGTGGAAAAGGAACTCGTGCTTCCGTCTGCCATCACACCGGACGAGATGAATGAAGAGGTGCGGATGATTCGCGAGATGACCGGCATCTCGCGGACGCAGCTGAACACGGCGGCGCGCACGCTCACCGTGCGCAGCACGGAGCAAAACGTGGCGCTCGCGCAGACGCTTCTCGAACAGATCGAGCAGCCCCACGGCGAATTGATGCTGGACATCGAAATCCTGGAAGTCGACCGCACCAACGCGACCCAGTTGGGAATCACGCCGCCCAGTGGCACGACGGTATCCGCGCTGACGCTGTCCGAAATCCAGCAGCTGCAGGCGGCGCAGAACAACGGGACGCTGGTTCAAATTCTCCAGACGATTTTCGGGAGCAGCGCCGTGAATTCGGCGTCGGGCTCGGCTCTCCCAGCCCTGATCGCATTCGGCGGAGGAAAAACCATTTTTCTCGCCACCATGCCCAGCGTCACCGCGAATTTCGGCACGGCACTCAGCACGGTGCGAAGCGCGCAGCGCATTTTGTTGCGCGCGCAGGACGGAAAACCGGCGTCGTTTTTTGTCGGCGACCGTTATCCGATCGATCTTGGACTGCTCTCTTCGGATTTGAACTCGACCACGTCGGCACTCTCCCAGGCGCTCCTCACAGGCTTGACGCTGCCGCGAACGGATTACGCCGTTGGCAATGGCCCGATCTCGGTGGCCATCGCGGATTTCAATAAAGACGGCCATCCCGATCTGGCGGTAGCGAATCAATCCGACGGCACGATCTCGATCCTTCTTGGAAATGGCGACGGCACGTTTGCCGCGCAGACGGTCATCGCGATTCCGGTGGGCGCGACGGCATCGAGCCCCTCGGCGATCGCCGCAGGCGATTTCAACAATGACGGCAACATCGATATCGCCGTGACGGATATGGCCAACGGCAGAGTGATGGTTCTGCTGGGCAACGGGGACGGCACCTTCCAGACCGCCGTGCCTTATCCGGCGGGAAGCAATCCTGTCGCCCTTATAGCGCAGGATTTCGACGGCGACGGGCAGCCCGACCTCGCCGTAGTAAACCAAGGTGACGGCACGAACGCCAGCACGGTAACGATTCTGCTCGGCAACAAGGTAAATGGAACGCAAAACGGGACGTTCGGCACGCCGTCCAATCAGACCAGTCCACCCGGCGTGGGCGTGTCGCCGTCTGCGATTACGACTGCCGATTTCAATGCCGACGGAAACGTGGATCTGGCGGTTACAAACTCTATTGGCAACACAGTTTCCATTTTGCTTGGCAAAGGCGATGGAACGTTTGGGTCGCAAACGACCCTTGCCACAGGTGGCGGACCTTCGGGCATCGCTACGGCGGATTTCAACAACGATGGCCATGCCGATCTGGCGGTATCCAACAAAGCGGACGGCACCGCTTCGGTTTTGCTGGGAAATGGGGACGGCACATTCCTTGCGCAAACAACTTATTCCACCGGGTCTGGCCCGGCCGGAATCGTCGCCGCGAATTTCACCGGGACAAACACGGACATCGCGGTCGCGGATGAATCAGCGGACAATGTGGGTGTGCTGATTGGGAATGGAGACGGAACTTTCAACACGCCCATTTCCCTGCCCACGGGAAATTCTCCCGTTGCGCTGGCGGCCGCCGATCTGAATGATGACAACACGATCGATCTGGTAACCGCGAATAATACCGCGGCTACAGCAACGGTCATGCTCAACACCGTGCAATCCTCGGGGAATCCATCGGCATCGCAAATCGGATATCCATCGGCCACGTTTGAGGATTTGGGATTGAAAGTGAAGGCCACGCCGCGCCTGCATGCCGGCGATGAAGTCACGCTGCAACTTCAATTTGACATCAAGAGCCTTACGGGGTCGAGCATCAACGGTATTCCCATCCTGAGCAACCGGAACATCGAGCAGACGATCCGTCTGCGTGAAAACGAAACTTCAGTTTTATCCGGAATAATTCAATCGAGCTCCATTCGAACCGCCGCCGGATTGCCTTGGACCTCGACGGAGCCGGGGATTGGGCTGTTGACTGGCGAGGACACTACTAACATTCAGCAAACGGAATTGCTTATTCTTGTGACCCCTCGCGCCTTGCGCCTGCCGCCGCGCGAGTTTCCGGCGGTGTATGCCGGGCGCGGAGAGCCTGCCACTCCGCCAGCGGGTGCGCCACCGCCCCTGCCACCGGGCGGCCCGCCACCGGGTCAACCCGGGGCGCCCAATCCGAACCTGCCGCAGCAGCCGGGAGGCCGAGGGCCATTTGGGGGCGTAGGCCAGCCCGGCCAGGTTCCTGGGACCGTCATGCCGCCGCAGCAGCAATTCCCGCAGCAGCCGGATCAACAGCAGCGAGTGCCACCACAACAGCAATGAAGTGGGTTATGTAGCGGCCGCCCTGTATTTTGGCGGGCAGCCTTTGCGTGACCCAAGGTCGAAGACATTTGTCAACGAAGCGTGGCCTTTGTGCCGCGGCTGATCCGAAGGCCGTCTAGCTGTTCCTGAAGCCGTCGACGCGAGGCGGCATTTCCAGGAACGCCCGCATGGTGTGCCAGAACAGCTCGCGGTTGAGCCCCAACGACAGGGAATGAGCCAGGCCGGGCAGGACGATGAATTGCCGGTCCGAAACGGTGAGCTTGGTATAAAAATTAATGAGATCCACTTCGGTCGCGATTCCGTCAAATTCACCGCGCACGATCAGCAGCGGATTCTTTATTTTCTCCGGCACGACGATCGGCAGGTTGGCCGTCATGTCGAGATACGTGCCTGTCGGGACGTCATTGCCGAACTTCAGTTCGACATCGGCCAATGCATCTCCGACCGCCGGATCGGATGTGCCCGGCTTATCGCGGGTGAAAACGCTGCGAATCATTTCCCGGTCGCGCGGGCGGCGATTGTGCGTGCGGTAAAACTCCACCTGCTTGGCCCGGTCGGCCAGCGTGGGCGAACCTTCCCCGGTGTACGTAAACGCGGCAAGCACCAGGCGGTTAATAAGCTCAGGATGCTCCATGGCGAACGCGCCGGCGCGCAATGCTCCTGAGGATTCGCCGAAGACGTGGAATTTCTGCAACCCAGTTTCTTTTGCGACAACTGGAATCGCGGCCTTCAGGTCCGCCACGCCATCCGCGACGTTGGAATTGCTCTGGCCCAGCGACGATTTCCCGTAGCCTTCAAAATCCATAGTCCAGACGTCATATCCATACCTCGCGAACACATTCATCATCGAATATTCGCCGTGCCCCGGAACGTTCACGTCAAATGTCGTCGAGGACATGGAAGAGCCGTGAACGAGGAACAGCACCGGCAGGGCAGGCTTGCCCGCTTGCGGCGCGCCCACGCGCTTGCGGAACATGTAAAGCTTGAGATCGCCTTTTTGCGCCCAGTATTCATTGCTCCATATTTTTTCGTTCGAGGCGTCGGATTTTTCCCTCGCGCCCGCGGGCTGCGCAAATGCCTCGGCAGCGGCGCTTGATAGAGCCAGCCCGCCGGCGATTGCAGGCGCCGCCCCCAAAAGAAAATTTCGGCGGGACGGACGGTCATTGACAAAGGACATGGTTGCCTCCAGGGCTTTCAATCTAAACGGTGAGCCTACGATACTCTCTTCAGCATCATTTCCACAATACCAAGTAGTTCTTGCTTCTTCGTCTCGATGGTAAAGGAAATTAAGTGAGGGGGTGGCGCCAACGCAGGCCGGGAAACCTGGCAAAGTCGCGGTCCGCGGTGATCCATTCCGCTCCCGATTCGATGGCCAGCGCGGCGAAGTATGCGTCGCTTACCAAATTTCCTTTGGCTCCCGCTGCCCTGCACAATTGCGTGAAAATTTCCCAGTGGCGCGCTCCTGGAGAAACAATGACACTTCCTTCGTCATCGCGGAGTTCTTGCGCGAAATTGAGGGCAAGATCAATGGGCGTGGGTTTGGGATAAATCTGCGGATGGGTTACGATCCGGACCATTCCAGAAAGCGCCAACTCGGAAAGCCCGCAAATTTCCTCGGAATTAAGAGCATATTGCAGCCACGCCAGGTAGCGAGCGTGATCGGTTGCATCAGGCCGGTGCGCGTACACGAGAATGTTAACGTCGATGAGGACCACTAATTCCATCCATCAAATCGAGCACCGAGGACATATCGTCCAGGTCCACTCCCGGAAAAGTTCCGCCTTCGCCGTACGTCGTTAGCTTGATTTTCCGCCGAGGCTTCTTTCGATGTCCCTTCAGGAGCGCTTCGCGCAAAGCATTCGCAATAACCTCGGTTAAAGTAGTATCCGCTTCCAGCGCAGCCTTTTTGGCCTGAAGAATCAGATCGTCAGGCAGATTGATGGTCGTCCTCATATGTTTAAGCATATGCGATATCAGATTCAGTGTCAACATTTACGGAGAGAATCCTGTTGACAAATACAATTACTTACAGTAAGTAAGTTATTATGGCAGATGGGAGGAGTATGGAGCCTGATCGAATCTCTGAGCTGCGTGACGAAGTGCGACAAAAGTTAGAGGTACTCAGGAAACAGAGCGCGCCAATTCTCGACGAACTGTCGAGATTGGAACGACTTGCAGCATCTTTGGATGAGTTTGAACAGAAACCTGATCGAATAAATGCCAGACAGATCGGATTTGTCAGGGGAGGCCAGGTGGCACTTGGACCTACAACCCGTTTATCGAGCGACGCTGCGACAACTCCCCACGAGAATTTTACCTTTCCTATCTTGGAGTCCCTCTACGAACTGGGCGGTGCCGCGACACGAGACGCAGTGCTCAATAAGGTCGAAATTAAGCTGAGCGATCAACTTAAGCCCCGAGACTTGGAAAAGTTGAGAAGTTGCGGGGACCTCCGCTGGCGAAATCGAGCATCGTTCCAACGAAAGAATATGATCCGCGAAGGCTTGCTTCAAAAACACTCTCGGTTCGGCGTGTGGGAAATGACTTCGCAGGGACTTGAGTACCTAAAAGAGAATTTGATGCTGCTAAAGAGAATCTTAGGTGACGAATACGGAAACCTAGGGCACCCGGAGATATAGACAATCGCAGGCCGGGTACGCGGCCTAGAGCGGGTTGCGCTGCCAGTTTGCGTAATTGATTGCCTGGACGGAAAAGTTCGCGGACTGAAGGCGAAACGCGAAGCTCAACAGGTGGACGAGGCCGCAGATGACGAGGGCGCTCTGGAATTCATGCTGCTGCATCCGCTTCAGCCAGAGTTCTTCCCGCTTCGCGTGCACTTCGAGGATTTGCCAATTCGCAAACGCCACCGTGGGAGGCGACCCAATCATATTCGGTTCGCTCGAGTTGGCCGGGATCCCGTATTCCAACCGCTCGCCTCTCGCCGGGTCAATATCCACGTAATGGCCGAACGCCAGTCGCTCGAGCGCCAATTCTTCGGCAATCGTGGGCCCCAGCCCCGAGGCTTCCTCGAAAATGAAATCCACTTCTTCTGAAATCAGCAATTTGTTGAGCAGCGCCACATACATCGGGTCGTGCACGTTTCCGAGCCGCTTCTCCGCGCCTTGCACAACATGAAGCGTGGCCAAAACTGTGACGCGCGGGATCATGCATACGCTCCCATTTCAATATTCAGGGAATAAGTATTCTGCCCTCGGTGCGGGGCCGGAATGTCATACGGAGATTTGTTGTATGCCGACAAATTCGAGGGAATCGTCAACTTCTTCGCCAGATTCGAGGCATAGTTCAATCACTTCGCGCGCGCGTTCCATCAATGTGTCGAGATTCTTTGCCTGCGTGTAGCAACCGCGCAGGACTGGGACAGAGGCTACCAAATAACCATCTGTATCCCGTTCGATTATAACCGTGAAATCGCACATGGCTTTCACCGTGAAATTCCTAGCACGACAGTATAGCATGCGCAAAAATTAGATAGGTTTGATGTGACAAACTAGTTGTCGCGCGCCAAGCAGAACAAAAAACGGCCCGCCCGATAGGATCGGGGCGGGCCGTTTTGAAAAAATATCCTGGCAGCGACCTACGTTCCCACACAGTTACCCGTGCAGTATCATCGGCTCAGCGGGGCTTAACTTCCGTGTTCGGGATGGGAACGGGTGTGACCCCCGCGATATGGCCACCAGGAAAGTCAATTTCAAGAAATACAAAAATCGTATGAAAGGCGGGAGTTGAGAGTTTTTCGTAAAAGCAAAACTCTCAACTCCCGAGCTTTCAAGCTTTGCAACTGAATAGGCTTTTGTTGCTTCGGGTTTCTGCAAATTCGTCTCGAACCAGAACTTTTTAAGACTCTCAGCCACCGCATCGATCGGGATCGCTTTGGTTTTCACCAGTCACGAGTCACCAAT